>CAJYPK010000023.1 GCA_913776615.1 uncultured Hymenobacter sp. | reverse complement strand
TTGTCCTGCCCGCGCCCACCTTTGGTCCCTTCTCGGCCCGGCAGCAGCGGCGCAATTCGACCCCACTGCGCATCCGTCAACAAATAGTCCATGCCCAAACATAACCACTACTGTTAACACTTCCTAGTAGCTTGGTACTCTGTTTGCTGACTGATTACTGGCGCGAGTTTAGCGCAGCGTAACTCGTGCTTACTTATGACGTGGAGGCTGCGCCTCCACTGCCGCAACGCGGCAAGCGCGTTGGATTTACACTGCGCTAAGTCCTTGTCAATGCCGAGGCTTCCAACTCTATTGCCGCAAGGTAATGAGCTTTCCAGCCGTGGCTTGCCGCGTTGCGGCAGTGGAGGCGCAGCCTCCACGTCATAAGTAAGCACGAGTTACGCTGCGCTAAACTCGCGCCAGTAGCGGCTGATAGCCGCTAAAGATTACTTCAGCAACTCGTGCAGTACGGTCTGCATCGAAAACGTGCGGTTGCCGGCTTCCTGAATAATGAGCGAGTTGGGCGAATCGAGCACGGCGTCGGATACCTCCACGTTGCGGCGTACGGGCAGGCAGTGAATGAATTTGGCGTCGTCGGTGAGGCGCATGTGCTCGGGGGTGAGCATCCAGCTGGGGTCGTTGCTGAGCACCTGGCCGTAGTCGCGGTAGCTGCTCCAGTTTTTGGCCTGCACGTAGTCGGCGCCTTCCAACGCTTTGCGCTGGTCGTACTCGATGGTGGCGCCCTTCGTGAATTTAGGGTCCAGCTCGTAGCCGTGGGGGTGGGTGATGACGAAATCCACCCAGTCGATTTCCGAAAACCAGTCGGCAAACGAGTTGGGGACGCACTGCGGCAGGGCGCGCACGTGCGGGGCCCAGGTCAGCACCACTTTTACGCGCTCCTTTTTCTTCGTCTCCGCCACCGTAATGAGGTCGGCAAACGACTGCAAGGGGTGCAGCGTGGCGCTTTCGAGGCTGATTACCGGCACCGTGGCGTATTGCAGAATCTTATGCAACACCTCCTCGCTATAATCGGCCTCCTTGTCCTTCAGCGTGGGGAAGGTGCGCACGCCCAGCACGTCGCAGTACTGGCTCATCACCGCGATGGCGTCCTTGATGTGCTCCTGCGTCGAGCCGTTCATCACGGCCCCGTCGGCCATTTCGAGCGTCCACGAATCGGCCCCGGCGTTGAGCACCCAGGCTTGCGCGCCCAGGTTGTAGGCCGCCTTCAGGCTGCTGAGGCGGGTGCGCAGGCTGGGGTTGAAAAATATCAGCCCCACGGTTTTATTCTTGCCCACGTGCTGGTAGCCGTAGGGATTTTTCTTGATGTCGAGGGCTTGCTTCAGCAGGGCGTTATAGTCGCCCGCATCGGCAAAGGAGAGGAAATTCTTCATGGTAGTTACGCAGGTTTTACCGTGCGCCAACGGTGCGCTCCGGGCGCGCTGGGCGGCCCGAAGCACTGGCATTAAAGTAAGGCCGCGAAGGTAAGCGCCCTGCCGGGCACCCGGCGCGGCCGGCGGGCAGCCGCCGGTGCCAAACCGGCCGCGGTTAGCGAAACAGCCCCTGGGCAAATAAATACAAATCGTGCCGCCACACCGGCCAGGTATGGCCGCCCGGGTACTCGCTGTACACGTAGCGAATGCCCAGCTCGTCGAATTTGGCGCGCATGATTTTATTGTTGGTGTAGGCAATATCCTCCGGCCCGCCCATCGACAGCCACAGCGGCTTCAGGTTGGCATTGATGGTGGCCGCGTTGGCCTGCATAAACGCGTACTGCGGGTCGGAAAGCTGCGGATTATTGGCAAAAAAGCCGGAGCTGAATACGCCCAGCTGGCTGAACAAGTCGCTGTTGCGCACCCCGGCGTACAGCGTTTGCAGGCCGCCCATTGACAGGCCCGCCAGCGCCCGGTTTTGGGCGTTGGGGATAGCCCGGTAATTGCTTTCGACCAGCGGTAGTACGCTCTGCTTCAGCTCATTTTCAAAAGTGCGCAGGGTATTCTCCCCGAAGCCAGCCAGGCCGCCGGGGCCGCCCATGTTGCCGTCCATCATCACCACCAGCATGGGCCTGGCCTTCTGGGCGGCCAGCAGATTGTCGAGGATCAGGTCGGTCTTGCCTTGCTTGACCCAGCCGGTTTCGTCTTCGCCGCCGCCGTGCAGCAGGTACAGCACCGGGTATTTTTCGGCCGCACTGGCGTCGTAGCCCGGGGGCGTGTACACGTACAGCTGCCGCCACGAATTAGTAATTTTTGAGTAATAGCGCCGCTGCCGCACCTCGCCGTGCGGCACGTCTTGCAGGGCGTAAAAAGCCCCGTTGCGCGACGGAATCTCGATGCCGCTGGCCATGCGCCCCATGCCATAAAAGGTATCGCTGGCGGGGTCGGCCACGGGCAGGCCGTCGAGCAGCAGCGAGTAATAGTGCAGGCCCTCGCTGAGGGTATCGGTGGTGGCGGTCCAGTAGCCGTCGGCGTCCTTCACTAAATCATACTTGCGGCCCAGGTCGATTTGCACGCGCTGGGCATCGGCGGCCTTGAGGCGGAAAACCGCCCGGTTGTCGGGCAGAATCTGCGGGTACTTGGCGTTGCGCACGTTGGTAGCGGCCGGCGCGCCCAGCACCGTGTAGCTGGGCAGCGCCGCCGTATCGACGGGCTTGAACAGGAACTGCGAAAACATGTACAGCCCGTTTTTCCACACCTTAAAATCGTGCCCGCCCGGCTCTAGGTAGTACACGTGCGGCACCCGGTGCTGGTAGAGGTAGTCGTGGGTGCGCTGGGTCACGAACAGCAGCCCGTCGGCGTCGCCGCACGACAGCCAGAGCAGCTTGAGCTGCTTCTTCGCCTGCTCGGGGTCGGGCAGCAGCTCGGCCGGCGGCTTGGTATTGGGCGCGGCCGAAAACTCGCCCACCCAGGCAAACTTATCGAGGTGGCCCAGCCCAAAGTTGAGGCTCTGCCCACCGCCCATCGACAGCCCCGCCAACGCCCGGTTCTCGCGGTTGGTGAGGGGCTTGTAGGTTTTTTCGACGTACGGAATGAGGTCGCGCAGTAAATCCTGCTCGAAGTTGGCGAAGGCCGCCACCTTGTCGGGGCCGTAGATGTTGCCCACGGCCCGGTCGTTTTTCATGGCCCGGCCGTTGGGCATCACCACCAGCATGGGCCGGAGCTTGCCCTCGGCGTAGAGGTTGTCGAGAATCACCTGCGGCTGGCCGCCGCGCAGCCATTCCTTCTCGTCGCCCCCGATGCCGTGCAGCAAGTACAGTACCGGGTATTTCTTCTTTTTCGAATAGCCCGGCGGCGTGTACACCAGCGCCTTCCGCACGGTGCCCACGGTAGCCGAGGGGTAGGCGATGGTATCGATGCGGCCGGTGGCAATACCCGCCCGCGGCTGGTCGAAGCCCGGTGGTGCCTGCTTGGCGATGGGAGTTTGCTGGGCCGCCGCGCCGCTGGCAGTCAGCAGCGCAACAGCTAGCGCATAGGGAAAAACGCTTTTCATTGGAGAAGGCAACTGCCAGAGCTGCGTAGCGGATGACCGTGGCTAGCCTGCCAATTGGGTAAGTGGGGGGAATAACGGGCGAAAAATTACGTCATTCCGCCCCAGTTTACCGAAAACAAGCCAGCTTACTTTTTAAAGAGCGTTGGCTTGTAAATAAGAAAGCCGCCCTACCTAATGGTAAGAGCGGCTTTTTTATGACCTCAAGCTGGGTAGCTTGTCTAGCGAGCGCGACGCTGGCGCAGGCGCTTGAGGCCGTAGGCCACGCCCGAAGCCAGCAGTAAGAAGGCCCCGCCATCGACGGGTACGTCGGTCGGGGCGGGCGTGGCGGGCTGGGGGCCGCCCGTGCCGGGTGCCTGGGCCTGGCTCAGCAGGGCGGTGAGCACCAGGGCCGCAGCCAAGGAATAACGAATCATGAGAAGAAAGTTAAAATAGCTGAAAGAAGAAATGGGCATACCCTAGGGGTGGCCGGCGTAGGCCGACCACCCTGCGGAAGTATTACTCGATGACGAGCTTCTTCACTACCACGCCGGCACTCGTGCGCAGGCGCAGGGCGTAGACGCCGGTGGCCAGCTCCGACAGGTCGAGCTGGTGGGCCAGCGCGCCCTGGGCGGGCAGGCTCACGGTGCGTACCGAGCGGCCCAGCGCGTCGACCAGGGTAGCCGTCACGGCCTGGCGGCCCAGGCTGGCAGGCAGCTCCACGAAGGCGGCCTTTTTAGCCGGGTTGGGGTAGAGGGCTACCTGCTGCGCCAGGGCAGCGGGCACCGTGGCCAGGGCCTGCTGCGGCGAGAACACCAGCTCGAAGCGGCCCGTGATGAGCGCCGCGGCGTTGGTGACCGTGAACGGGTAGCTGGGCGTCAGGCGCAGGTCGGTGAGCGTGCCGGCTTGCAGGTCGCGCAGGTAGACCGGCGTCGCATCCAGGTTCAGCAGCTGGGCGGCGGCCAGCGAGTAGGCGCCGGCGGCGGGCACGCCCACGGCCAGCGGAATGACGCGCTGCGTCGTACTGATGGCCGGGCGGCCGTCGATGCTGAACTGCTCGCCGGCGACGCTGGTCGACAGGTTCAGCCCGCTGGGGTTGGGCAGCTTGCGGGCGTCGTACTGCGCGTCGAAGCCCTCCGTGGAGCCCGACTCAAAATACACAAACGCGTCGTCACCCGTGGCCCGACCGGCGGCTTTGAGCGAGAGCTGCACCAGGGGGCGGGTCTCGGCGGCGGTGCGGGCGTAGGTCGTGGACTGGTAGGTGGTCGGACGCTGGCTGTTGGCGAAGGTGAGCGTGCCGCTGGTCTGGCCCTGGGTCACCCGTACGAAGAAGCCCTGGCCCTGGGCCAGGAGGGGGGAGATGGTGCCCACGTTGTTGGCGTAGACGCCGTAGGAGCCGGCGTAGGGGTTGCTCGGGTCGTTGCTCTGGAACACGTACAGCGCGCCGTCCACGTTGGCGAGGCCGGTGCTGGCTACTTGACGCCAGTCCAGGGGCGAGGGGTAGGGGTTGCCCACCAGGCTCAGGCCCGCCTCGGCGGCGGTGGCCCCGGCGTTGCGGGCCAGCGTCAGGGTCTGGGTGCCGTTGTTGAGCGCGCCGGTGAAGGCCCAGGTCTGCCCG
>CAJYPK010000022.1 GCA_913776615.1 uncultured Hymenobacter sp. | reverse complement strand
CACCGGCGCTTTCCAAAAAGCGGAGCTGTACCGCGACAAGGCGGCCGGGGAGAAGTTTCTGGGAATGAATTACGACCTGCACGTGGGCGCCATCCTGGGCTGGCCCACCAAAATCCTGGCTTTTTTGGCCAGCCTGGTGTGCGCGTCTCTGCCCGTCACAGGCTTCTTCGTCTGGTGGAATCGCCAGAAGAAAAATAAGAAGCCGCGCCAGGCGGCGCGGCAGGAGCGGGTGGCCGTGGCGTAGGGAAGATTCGTCTACTTGCGGCGGCCGCTGCGCCCGGCACGTTCTACGATGTAACACCAAGCTCCAGCTTGGTGATTTGTTCGGCGAGCGCGCCCTAACAAATCACCAAGCTGGAGCTTGGTGTTACATCGTAGATCTCCTCACCAAAACTTATTAATGCACACCTCCTGGGCCTTTTTCTTGAGCCGCAGCCCCAGCAGTACCTCGTGGCTGCCGCCGTTGTAGCCCGCCAGCTGCGAGGTGCCGGCATCGTAGGCGTAGCCCAGCGAAAACTGCTCGTAGCTGAGCCCCGCCATCGCGATGAAGGAGTCGAAGGCGCGCCACGAAGCGCCCACCCACAGCAGGTCGCGATACTTTAGCTTGGCGTTAATATCCAGCGAGACTGGGGCCGGGCTCACCGACTTCACCAGTACTGAGGGCACCAGCGAGAGGTCTTCGCTCAGCGGGAGCCGCACCCCGGCCGTGGCGAAATAGTGCCGCCGCAGCGAGTTGCCGGGCGCGCCCACGCCGAGCTGGCTGGGACCGTAGGAAAAATCAAGCTGATTGCCGAATAGCTGCGCTCCCGACAGCCCCACGTAGAAATCGGGGCTGTACAGCCACAGGCCCGCCGAGGCATCGACCACCCGCGAGGCCGCGCTGGCCGCCTGGGTGGTGGGATCGTAAAAATGCAGCTGCTGCCCATCGACCGAAAACTGTTGCATCCCGAGCGACGCCCCCAGCGCAATGCGGATGGTGCGCGTGAGCACGGCGTTGTAGGCGTAGGAGCCGTACACGCCCAGCCGGCTCGTGGGGCCGGTGACGTCGTTGTACACGATGCCCCCCACGGCGTGAAACGGCCGGGGCCGCTCGCGCAGCGGGTGCCGGTCGGAGCCGCGCCACGGCCCCAGCGACGAGCTGGCGCTGACGTAGTACGTCTTGGGCGCGCCATCCAGGCCGGTCCACTGGGTACGGTAGCTGGCCTTGATGTCGATGTAATCCTCCACGCCCGTCGCGCCGGGGTTGATGATGTAGTTGTTGTTCATGTACTGGCTGTACTGGGCGATCTGCTGGGCCAGGGCGGGCGCGGTGGCGAGCAGCAGCAGGGGCAGCAGGGCCGATAAAGCTTTTTTCATGCGGGTCGGAAGCGAAATGGCGGGCGGCGAGAAGGAAGGCCCGGCCGCCGTGGCCGCCGGGCGAAAAGCTTAAAAATCAATACAGAATGGTGAGCGAGCCGGCGTATGATTTCCCCAGCGGCCCCTTCGTGACGACCACGTAGTAGTAGGTACCCACCGGCGCGGGCTGGCCCTTGATGTCGCCGCGCCACTCGTTGGCCCGGCTGTAATTAGTGGCCGAAAAAACCTGGTTGCCCCAGCGGTTGAATACCGTCACGGTGTTGTCGGGGTACTCCTCGATAAACTCAATCTGCCAGGTGTCGTCGCGGCCGTCGCCGTTGGGCGTGAAGGCGTTGGGGATGCGGATGGCCGGGCGCACGCTCACCGTTACCTGGTCGGCGCTGGCGCAGCCGCCCGTCCCGGCCGAGAGCGTGTAGGTGGTCGTGACCGTGGGCGAGGCTACGGGGTGTAGCGGGTCGTTGGTCGGAATGACCAGGCTCGCGGCCGGCGACCACGTTACGGGGTAGGTTCCGTTGGCCGTGCCTTCCAGTAGTACCGAGGTGCCGGCCAGAATTTCCTTGTCGGGGCCGGCATTCACCACCGTCGGCGTCAGAAGCTGCACCACCACGCCGTTGGATACCACCGTGGCAGGCTGGCCGCAGGCGTCGGTGGTGCGCAGGCGCAGCGTCACGGTCTGGCCATTGCGAAGCGTGGTGCTGGTGAATACCGGGGCGGTCGCCCCGGCCACGTCGGCCCCGTTGACCTGCCACTGGTAGGTGGGGGCCGCGTCGGCATTCGTGACGCTGGTAATGCTAAAGGTAAGCGCGTCGCCCGGGCACCCCGGCCCGCCATTCTGCCCAATGGCCAGGGTGGGCGCCGGCGGCACCGAGCGCGTCACGGTGACCGTGGCCGCGGCCCCGCCCGTGGCGCACAGCCCCGGCGTGGGCGTCACTTCTACCCGCACCTGGTCGCCGGTGGCCAGGGCGTTGCTCGTGAAAGTCGGCCCGCTGGCCGCGACCACGTTGTTGACGAGCCAGCGGAAGGTGGGCGCGGTACCCGCGTTGGCGGCCGTGGCCGTGAAGGTGAGGGCCGTGCCGGGGCACTGCACGGGCGGGGCCGCCAGGGTCACGGTCGGCGTGAGCAGCGGCGTCACTTGCACCGCCACCACGTTGGATACCTCCGTACCGCAGCTGCCCGAGCTGGCGCGCCGCCGGTAGTACGTAGTGGCCGTCAGGGCGGGCGGGGCGTAGGTGGCGTCCGTGGCTCCCGCGAGGGGCTGCCAGCCGCCGCTGCCATCGGGCGAGGCCTCCCACTGGTAGGTATAGGTACCGGTGCCGCCGCTGGCCCCCGCCGTGCTGGTGAGCGGGGCCGGCGTGGCCCCGGCGCAGATGGTCTGGTCGCTGCCGATGGTGCCGGCCGTCAGGACGGGCAGCACCGTGAGCGTCACCGGTGCCGAATACAGCGGGCCGCACGGGCCGGAGGTCACCTGGCGGCGGTAGGTGGTCGTGGCTGGGCGGGCGGCGGGGGCGTAGGTTTCACCCGTCGCACCCGGGATGGCCTCCCAGGCGGAGCTGGCATTCAACAGCTGCCACTGGTAGGCGTAGGTCCCGGTGCCCCCGCTGGCGCTCGCCGTGCTGGTGAGCGGGCTCGGCGTGGCCCCGGCGCACAGGGTTTGGTCGGCCCCGATGCTCCCCGCGGCCAGCGCGGGCGTCACCGTGATGGTCACGACGTTGGATACCACCGCGCCGCACACGCCCGCGCTAACCCGCCGCCGGTAATACGTAGTAGCGGTGGGCGAGCCCGGCCCAAACGTATCGCCCGTTGCGCCGGGAACATCGCGCCAGTTGGCCTCACTGCTAATGTCCGTGGTCGATTGCCACTGGTAGATGAGTGGGCCGGTGCCCCCGCTGGCCGGAACGCTGCTGACCAGAGTACGGGCGGCATCACCCGCGCACAGCGTCTGAGCGGGGCCGATGGTGCCGGCCGTGAGGGCCGGGGCTACTTCTACCTTGACCACGTTGGAAACGGCGTCGGCGCAGTTGCCCGCGGCCACTCGTCGGCGGTAGTACGTAGTAACCGGGATTGCCCCGGGCGCGAAGCTTTCCCCCGTCGCTCCCGGGACAAGCTGCCAGCCAGTGCTGCCATCCTGCGACGATTCCCACTGGTAAGTGAAGAGGCCGGTGCCACCCGTGGGCGGGGCCGTGCTCGTGAGCGCCTCGGCCGTGCTACCGAAGCAAATAGTCTGGTCGCGGCCAATGGTGCCGGCCGATAGGACCGGCAGTACGGTAAGCGTGATGGGGGGAGAATCTAGTGGCCCGCAGCCGCCGGAGGTCACCTGGCGGCGGTAGGAGGTGCTGATTGTGAGCGCGGCGGGGGCGTAGGTTTCGCCCGTCGCCCCCGGGATGAGCTGCCAAGTGCCGCTGCCGCTGGGTAGCGCGTACCATTGGTAAGCGTAGGTGCCGCTGCCCCCGCCGGCGCTCGCCGTGCTGGTGAGCGGGGCCGGCGTAGCCCCGGCGCACAGGGTTTGGTCGGCCCCGATGCTGCCCGGCGTCAGCGCCGGCGTCACCGTGATGGTCACGACGTTGGACACCACCGGGCCGCAGGACGTCCCCGCCCTGGCCTGCCGCCGAAACGACGTAGTGGCCGTGCGCTGGCCCGGCGCGTAGGTGGGGCCGGTGGCACCGGCTATGTCGCCCCACGTGCCGTCGGTGCCTAGCTGCTGCCACTGGTAAGTAATGTTGCCCAGGCCCCCGCTGGCCGGGGTCTCGCTGGTCAGGAGCGGCGCGGTGGTACCGGCGCAAATAGTCTGGCTGGTGCCGATGGTACCCGCGACGAGGTCGGGCGCAATGGTCAGCACAATCGTATTGGACACCGCTTCGCACGCGCCCGAGGTGACCCGCCGCCGGTAGTAGGTAGTGACGGAGCGGGGACCGGGGATGAAAATGGGCTCCGTGGCAGTCGGGAGGATATTCCAGGTGCTGTTATCCAGCGAAATCTCCCACTGGTAGGCGTAGGTGCCCGTGCCCCCCGTGGGTGCGGCCGTGCTCGTAAATGGTACGGTCGCGCCGCCGGCGCACGCCGTTTGGTCGCTGCCAATGCTGCCCGCCGTCAGGGCGGGGGTGACGGTAATGACCACGGCGGCCGTGGGCGTACCCGGCGCGCAAAAGCCCGAGGTAACCAAGCGGCGGAAGTACGTGGTGGTCGGCACATCGGCCGCGGTGGGTGCGTAGCCCGGGTTGGTGGCCCCGCCGATGTTGCTCCACGTGCTGTTATCCGGCGAGCGCTGCCACTGGTAGGTAAATTGCCCGGTGCCCGCGCCGGCCGCGGCCGTGCTCACGAGCGGGGCGGGGGCGCTGCCCGCGCAGATCGTCTGGTCGTTGCCGATGCTGCCCGGCGTGGGCGGCCCCGGCACCCGGATCAGCCCCTGGCTTTCGCGGCAAAAGCAAAAATTGGTGATGCGCAGCGTGACCAAGTAGTCGCCCGGCGCGGGGAAAGTGAATACCGGGTTGGCCAGCGCCGACGACCCCAGCACCGCGCCCGCGGGCGTCGCGAAGGTCCAGGCGTAGGATTCGGGGTTGGGAATGGGCGAGCCGGCTTGAAAAGTAATTTCCAGGCAGGCCGTGGACTGCGCCCCGAAACCCACCCGCAGCAGGGAGCTTTGATTGAAATTGGGCAGGCCCAGGCCGCTGCGGCGGCCATCCAGCCGCAGGCTGTCGTCGACGTAGCGGGCCCGGGCCCCCAGCGAGTCGGGGTAGGCGATAAAGCCCAGCGCGGGCTGGTTGTCGCGGGCCACGTAAATCTTGCCGTCCGGGGCAGCCTGCATCGAGCCCAGGTTGACCGGCGTAGTTTGCCGGAGCGGGATCACCTGCTTGCTGGCCGGCACGTCGGTGGCGGTGAGGTCAAATTGCAGCAGCTGCGGCGGGCTCATTACCGTGGCGTAAAGGCGACTGCGGCCGGGCGAAAACTCCACCCCGTAGTAGCCGCCCGCCCCGCTATCGAGCACCCGCGGGTTGCTGACCTGCCCCGTCGCGGCGTCGAAGGCAAATAGCTCCACGGTACTAGTTGGATCGCCGGGAGTGGCACTGTAGCGGGCCACCGCCAGCTGCTCGCCGTCGGGCGATATCTTCATCTGGCCCCGGTAGCCCTCGGTACCGATGCCCGGCGCGTGTACCCGCCCTACTACCGACACCACGGGGTCGCGCTGCACGCCGGCCGGCGTCACGCGGAAGGCCAAAAAAGCGTCGCCCCGGTTGTCGAATCCCACGCGGTCCGTGCCCCAGCCGTGCGTGATGATCCACACGTCGCAGCCGTTTTTGGCCAGCACGCCCGTCATCTTCTCGGTTGTGCCGAGCACCAGGGCCGTGTTCTTGGTGGCAGCCACCACTTCGCCCTCGCCCCCCGCCGGGATGTCAATCTCGGAAAAGCTCAGGCCCTTGGGACCGCCCTGCGCATCCTGCGTAAACAGGATATAACGCGTGGTGCCCCCCGGCGTGCTGGGGCTGCCCGGCATCTTGATGGCCAGCGGCCCGTCGGTAGTGAGGCGGTTGCCGCCGAGGCCCGTGCCGTTGGGCATCACGGCGTGGCTGCGGGTCCACACCGTATCGCCGTTGGTGTAGAAGAGCAGGTTGCCCGTCCCGTCCGACATCACTCCCGAGCCGGCGGGGGCCACCATCCGGCCGTCGGTGAGTACCCGGGGCGGGATGGAGTCGGTAGCCTGGTTGAAATCGAGCCCGGCCCGGTAGCCGAAGTACCAGTTATTGATAAACTTCTCGTCCTGGCTGCACGCGGGCGGGGCTGGGGCCTGCGCGTGCGCGGGGCGGGCGGCACCGCCCAGTAGCAGGAAGAGCGCCAGCAGCCAGCCAGCGGCGAGCCGACCCGCCGACCCGGTAGCAGAAAAAGCGTGGGAGAAAAAGCGCGATAGCTCTGCAAGCATAGGATGGTGGGAAAGGCAGGGCACCGGCTGTGGCGCTGAGCGCCAAGCCACGGGTGCCACTTCGGAAGGAGGAGAGGTACTGACCGACTGGCGCGGAAAAAATGCGCCCGGCAGGTTTTAGTAAATCTACGCACGGCCCGCCGGGTTTATGCAATTCAGTATCCTTTTAGTACTAAAAGACTCAGGGGCAAATAAATGAGTGGCCTGAGTAGTAAGGTCATAGTGACTAAGGGGCCGGCCCCCCTCGTTCACCGGCACCTTGCCCGCCGGGCCGGTAATCGTCGATATGCGTTGATTTTCCGGTTAAAGTCGGGGGAGATAGCACCGTGGGCTTCGTGGCCCGCGCTTCGGTGGGCTGACGATAGGCGGACTGCAAAGTCCACGGTACTACCCCCACCAACTACTGCTGGTAAAACCGCGTTAGTGGGTTGACTTGTTGAGGTAAATACTAAGGGAAGAATGGAGGAAGTTGGTGGCCCCTCTGCCGCTGTCGGGCCAAGGTTGAGCGCCTATTTCGAGCAAGCTAGCTTGGTATTCTGACCACTTCGTGAAGGTTTTTCCCGTTAAAGTGCCTCTTACCGCGTTTGCATGAATCTACGCCCGTTTACTACTTATCCCCGCGCTGAAAAAATACTGTTAACCGTCCTGCTCGGTGGGCTGGCCGGGCCGGCGCTGGCCCAAAGGCCCACCGCCGACAGCGTAACCGTGGCCATTGAGCCGACTTACAACGAAGTATCCGCCACGCACCGCTGGCTGCTGGGCCAGAGCTACCGCCAGCTGTGGGCCGCGCCCGTCAGGTTGCGGGTGTTTCACCTGGGCCGCGAAAAGGGCGGCCTCACCATCGAGCAGCGCGGTGGCGGCCTGCAAACCAAGTCGCTGCGCATGCGCGATGCCAGCGGGCAGGAATGGGTGCTGCGCACCATCCAGAAGTACCCCGAGCGCGGCCTGCCGCCCGCCCTGCGGCCTACCATCGCCAAGGACATCTTGCAAGACCAGGTGTCGGCCTCGCATCCGTACTCGGCGCTCGTGGTGCCGCCGCTGGCCGCGGCGCTGGGCATTCCGCACGCCAACCCCGAGATAGTTTTCGTGCCCGACGACCCCGCCCTGGGCCAGTACCGCCAGGACTTTGCTAATCAGACCTTTCTTTTCGAGGAGCGCGAGCCGCTGGACGCCGACAAAACCGATAACACGGAAAAGGCCCAGGACCGCCTGCAAAAAGACAACGACAACCGCGTGGACCAGGCTACCGTGCTGCGCGCCCGCCTGCTCGATATGCTGCTCGGCGATTACGACCGCCACGAGGACCAGTGGCGCTGGCAGCGCGTCGAAACGGAGAAGGGCAGCCGCTACGAGCCCGTGCCCCGCGACCGCGACCACGTATTTTACAAGCCCTCGGGGGCGTTGCCCTGGGCGCTGTCGCGCCACATCTTCAAGTCCAACGTGCAGGGCTACGACGACCACATCCGGTCTATCAACCGCTGGAACGATAAGGCCCGCGACTTCGACCGCTTCTTCCTCAATGAATTAAGCGAGGAAGACTGGCAAAAGCAGATTGCCTACGTGCAGGCCCGGCTCACCGACGGGCTGATCGACAGCGCCCTGCGCCGGCTGCCGCCGAATATCTACCAGCTCAGCGGCCCGCAGCTGGCCCACAATCTCAAGGCCCGGCGCGACATCCTGGCCAAGCAGGCGCTGCACTACTACCGCTTCCTGGCCCGCACGGTGAGCATCGCCGGCTCTGACAAGCGCGAGCGCCTCGAAATCGCCCACGAGCCCCAGGGGCACTTGCGCGTCACGAGCACCAAGCTCAAAAAGGATGGCACTCCCGGGGCCGTGCTCTACCAGCGCACCTTCGACCCGGCCGTGACCCGCGAGCTGCGCATCTACGGCCAGGGAGGCGAGGATACTTTCGCCGTGACGGGCACCGCCCGCTCGCCCATCCGCGTGCGCCTGATCGGCGGGGCCGACAACGACACCTTCACCGTCGATCCCGGTTTGCATCAGAAAACCAAGCTCTGGATCTACGACCGGGCCGACGAGCCCAACCAGCTGCCGGCCGACGGGCTGGCCCGCGTGCGCACCGCGACCGATTCGACCATCAATGCCTTCCCGCGCACGGGCTACAAGTATAATTTCTTGCAGCCGCTGGTCTTCGTGGGCTACAACCGCGACTACGGCGTGCAACTGATCGGCAACATTATCTACCAGCGGCAGGCCTTTCACAAAGCGCCCTACGGCTCGCGGCAGAGCTTGCTGATAAACTATGGCTTCGGTAATAGCTCGCTGCTGCTCAACTACAACGGTGATTTCAAGCGGGCGCTGGGGCGGAATGACCTGGTGGTAAACCTCCAATCGAAAGGCCCGCACTACAACAGCAACTTCTTCGGCGTGGGCAACGAGACGGAATTCGTCAACGAGGGCGACCGGCGCATTCGCTACTACCGCGGGGTGTACAACCTGTTTACGGCCGACGTGCGCCTGAGCCGCACCTTCCAGCGCTGGCGCCTGAGCGGCGGCCTGCTGGGCCAGTACTACACCAGCGACGCCGAAGAAAACCGCAGTCGCTACCTGCGCGTGTACAGCGAGCAGCATCCCGACGAGGAAGTATTCAGCCGGCAGGCCTACGCCGGCCTCACCGGCACCGCCACCTTCGACACCCGCGACCGCGCCCTGGTGGCCCACCGGGGGGTGTACTGGAGCACGAGCGTAAGCGGCCTGCGCCGCTTCGACCGCGACCCGCACGCCTTCGGCCAGGCCCTGACCGAGTTTACGTTCTACGCCAGCCCCGCCCGCGACTCCAGCCTGGTGATTGCCAACCGCACGGGCGGCGGCACCACCCTCGGCCGGGCCAATTATTATCAGCAGCTCAAGCTCGGCGGTGCCCAAAATCTGCGGGGCTACTACCTGTGGCGCTTTACGGGTAAAAGCATGCTTTACAATAACCTGGAGCTGCGCTACAAGCTGCTGGATTTCACTTCCTACCTGTTGCCGGGCACGCTGGGCCTGGTGGCCTTTCACGACATCGGCCGGGTGTGGTCGCCGGGCGAAGCCTCCTCGACCTGGCACATGGGCTACGGCGGCGGGGTATATTTTTTACCTGCACAATTAGTTTTATTTCAGGCAGTTGTCGGGTTTTCGCGGGAAGGAGCGTACCCGTATATTTCGGCCGGGTTCCGGTTTTGAGAACCTAAGAACTGAGAACCTAGAACTGAGAGCCTAGACGTTGGCTCTGAGAAAGCTCAGTAAAGAAGCATTCTGAGTGTAAAGTACAACGTTTTGGCTCTAAGCTTTAAGCTCTCAGTTCTAGGTTCTCAGTTCCAAGCTCTCCGTTCTCCGCTCCCAGGCCCCCCCGAACAATGTTAGACCTCTAACGGTATGTTACGTAACTTTGTCTTTTCTTTTACGTCATCCGTGGTCTCACCTGAATCCTTAGCCGCTTTTTCCGAAGCTATCATGCTCACGGGTAGTGCATTTCGATGTTATTTGCGCCAGCGGTTCAAGGAGTGTAGCATCGACCTTACCACCGAGATGATGCAGGTACTGCGCTACCTCTGGCGCCAGGACTGCGTGAACCAGCAACAGATCGCCGACGCCGTAAATCGCGACAAGGCCAGCCTGACGGCCATGCTCGACAACATGGTGCGCCGCGAGCTCGTGACGCGCAGCGAAGACAGCCAGGACCGCCGCAACAAGCGCATCTTGCTCACCGACAAAGGCCGGGCGCTGGAGCACGAAGTGGTGCCGATAATCCGGGAGATGTACGAGCTGGCGGGCCGCGGCATTCCGTGCCAGCAGCTGGAGGCGGGCATGGCCGTGCTCGCCCAGCTTACGCAAAATTTAGCCCTGGCCCAAAAATAAACTCGCCGCCGCTGCGTCATATCCCGCTTGCCTGCGGTAGCGGGTCCCCGGTGCCTGGCCCGGGTCTTACTTTTTTTCCTTCCCTCGACTTGTTGCCCTTATAGTGGCCTGACCCGCAACAAGCTATTCTCTAGGCCACCGCAACCCATTACCACAAGATGAAAGATTACAACGGGCTGCTTGCCCCCGCCGAGGGCAAGCTCGGCATTTTGCTACCGGGCATGGGCGCCGTAGCTACTACCCTCATTGCCGGCGTGTTGGCCGTGCGCAAGGGCGAGGGGCAGCCCATCGGCTCGCTCACGCAAATGGGCAAGATCCGGACCGCGGACGGCAACCAGCTGATCAAGGATTTTGTGCCGCTGGCCAGCCTCGACGACGTGGAGTTTGGCGGCTGGGACGTGTACGAAGACAACGTGTACGAGGCTTCGCTGAAAGCCGAAGTGCTGGGCTACAAGACCTTGCAGCCCGTGCGCGCCGAGCTCGAAGCCCTCAAGCCCATGAAGGCGGCCTTCGACCCACACTACGTGAAAAACCTCGATGGTACGCACGTTAAGCAATTCACCACC
Source organism: uncultured Hymenobacter sp. (assembly GCA_913776615.1). Taxonomy (GTDB): domain Bacteria; phylum Bacteroidota; class Bacteroidia; order Cytophagales; family Hymenobacteraceae; genus Hymenobacter. The sequence goes on along the minus strand of CAJYPK010000022.1, from coordinate 173,534 downwards.
AAGCTCGACCTGGCCGAGCAGGTGATTGCCGACATCCGTAATTTCAAGGCCGAGCGTGAGTGCAGCCGCCTCGTCATGGTGTGGTGCGGCTCGACCGAAATCTACCACGAGCCGTCCGAGACGCACCGCACGCTGGCCGCCTTCGAGGAAGGCCTGCGCACCAGCGCCGCCAACATCGCGCCGAGCATGATTTACGCCTACGCCGCCCTCAAGGAAGGCGTGCCCTTCGTGAATGGTGCGCCCAACCTGACCGTGGACGTGCCCGCCCTGCTGGAGCTGGCTGCCCTCACCAACACTCCCGTGGCGGGCAAGGACTTCAAAACCGGCCAGACGCTGATGAAAACCATCCTGGCCCCCGGCCTGAGCGCCCGCGCCCTGGGCGTGCGCGGCTGGTTTTCGACCAACATCTTGGGCAACCGCGACGGCCTGGTGCTCGACGACCCGGACAACTTCAAAACCAAGGAGGTGTCGAAGCTGAGCGTGCTCGACAGCGTGTTTCACCCCGAGGAAAACCCGGAGCTATACGGCGATATGTACCACAAGGTGCGCATCAACTACTACCCGCCCGCCGGCGACAACAAGGAAAGTTGGGACAACATCGACATCTTCGGCTGGCTGAACTATCCTATGCAGATTAAGATCGACTTTCTCTGCCGCGACTCCATCCTGGCCGCCCCGCTGGTGCTCGACCTGGCGCTGTTCAGCGACCTGGCCAAGCGCGCCGGCATGTCGGGCGTGCAGGAGTGGCTGTCGTTCTACCTCAAATCGCCCCAGACGACCGACCCTGCCGTGCGCCCCGAGCACGACATCTTCAAGCAGCTCGTGACGTTGCACAACACCCTGCGCGACTTTATGGGCGTGAGCCGCGTGGAAACCAGCAACCTGGAGCAATACCAGGATGAGCCGGTAGCGTAAGCGGCTGCTTAGTAGTATGTTTAAGCTAATCGCCACCGTCCTGGGCATCGGGTACGCGAAGGGCGGCGGCACGGTCGCGGCCGTGGCCTGCTGCCTCGGGCTGTACCTGGCCCAGGCCGGTGGCGTGGTGCTGAGCGCGGGCCAGCAGGGCTTGCTCACGCTGGCTTTGCTGGCCTTGGGCACGCTGGCCGCCCAGCGCGTCGAAAGTCTCTGGGGCAAGGACAGCTACCGCGTGGTGATCGACGAGGTAGCGGGCATGTGGGTAGGGATGCTGCTGATTCCCCTCACCGGGCCGCGCCTGCTGGCGGGGCTGGTACTGTTCCGGTTTTTCGACATCGTCAAGCCCTTGTCTATCCGCAAGATGGAGGCGCTGCCGGGCGGGGTGGGAGTGATGATGGACGACGTACTGGCCGGCCTCTACACCAACCTGCTGCTGCACGCCGCCGTGCGGCTGGGCTACCTCTAGGCCGTGCGTATTCCCCGTTTGCTCAAGGCCCAGGCAGCCTCAGCGGCCGGAACAGCCGTCGATTTTTTAGTGACTATCGTATGCGTCGAGGTCTTCCACAGCTGGTATTTGCTCGGCACCATGCTGGGCAATACGGCGGGGGGAATTACGAATTTTTATTTAGGCCGGCACCTCGTCTTTAAGGTATCGCAGCAGCGGGCGCGTCAGCAGGGAATCCGGTACGCGCTGGTGTGGCTGGGCAGCCTGCTGCTGAACGCCGCCGGGGTGTACGTATTTACGCAGTGGCTGCACGCTAATTACTTGGCTAGTAAAGTACTCGTGTCGCTCCTGGTGGGTATCGGGTTCAATTACTTTATGCAGCTGCATTTCGTCTTCAAGCAATCATGAAACGTTTGCCTACCCGGCATCACCTCCTCGCGGCGCTCGGCGGCCTGCTGTGGCTGCTGAGCACCGCGACGCCGGCGCTGGCCCAGTACACGACCATTCGCGGGGTCGTGACCGATGCCAAAACCCGGGAGAAGCTGCCCTTCGTGAGCGTGGCGGTGCCGCAGGCGGCGCTGGGAACCAATACCGACGAGAGCGGCCACTACACCCTGCAAGTGCCCACGCAGTACGCCTCGCTGGTATTCAGCTACCTGGGCTATCGCACGGTTACCAAGACCTTTACGCCCGGCGCGGCCCAGGAAATCAACGTGCAGCTGAGCACCAGCGCGGCCCAGCTCAACGAGGTGGTGGTGAAGGGCTACAAGCCCCCGCGCTACAAGAATAAAGACAACCCGGCCGTGACGCTCATCCGCCAGGTGATTGCGAATAAGGAGAAGAACCGGCCCGAGAGCTACGACTACGTTGAGTACGAGAAGTACGAGAAGATGACCTTCTCCTTCAGTAACTTATCGGAGAAGTTCAAGAACCGTAAGGTTTTCAAGAACTACCAGTTTCTCTTCCGCAAGCAGGACTCGCTGGCGGCCGGCGGGGTCAATATTCTGCCCATCTACATCGAGGAAAAGCTAGCCAAGGAGTACTACCGCAAAAATCCCGAGAAGCGCAAGTCCATCGAGCTGGGCAACAAGCAGGTGGAGTTCGACAAGCATTTTATTGATAACGAGGGCCTGAGTGCGTACTTCAACCGGATGTACCAGGACATTGACATCTACGCCAACAATGTCGCCCTGCTGGGCAATCAGCTGCTCAGCCCCATCGCCGCCAACGCGCCGACCTTCTACCAGTACTACATCTCCGACACGCTCAAGCAGCACGTGCCGCAGCTCGTCGAGCTGAGCTTTTTCCCGCGCACCAAGGGCGACATGCTGTTTGCGGGCAAGCTCTACGTCACGCTCGACGGCAACTACGCCGTGCAGCAGGCCAACTTGTCGGTCGATAAGCGCATCAACCTCAATTTCGTCAAGAGCCTGAACGCCACGCTCAACTTTGCCGAAAACCCCGACCACCGCTACCACCTGAGCAAGACCTTTCTGGGCATCGACTTCGGGGTGACGGACAAGGGCTCGGGTTTTTATGGCGAGCGCACGGTGTCGTTTGATAAGTATGTAATCAACCAGTCCGAGCCCGAGGCCGTGTACGCCGGCCCCAGCCGCGTGGCCGGGGACAGTCTTTCGTCGCGGCCCGCCCGGTTTCTGGAGCAGCACCGGCCCGACAGCCTCTCGCAGCTGGAACGCTCGATTTATAAAAACGTTGATACGCTACAGACTATCAAGTCGTTTCAGCGGACGCTCTCGCTGTTTACGTTCCTGTTTTCGGGCTACAAGTCGTTCGGGCCGTTCGAGGTGGGGCCAGCCAATACGTTTTACAGCTTCAACCCCGTGGAGGGCTTTCGGCTGCGGCTGGGCGGGCGCACCACGCCCGAGTTTAGCAAGCGCCTGTACTTCGAGACCTACGCCGCCTACGGCTTTAAGGACGAGCAGTGGAAGTACTTTTTAAGCTCGACCTACGCGCTCAACGGGAAATCCATCTACACCTTCCCGCAGCACTTCATTCGGGCTAGCTTTCAGCGCGATACCCGCATTCCGGGACAGGAGTTGCAATTTGTGCAGGAGGATAATTTTCTGCTCTCGTTCAAGCGCGGGGTGAATAACCGCTACCTCTACAACGACGTGTACCGGCTCGACTACATCAAGGAGTTTAGCAACCACTTTTCGTACACGCTGGGCTTTCGCAAGTTGCAGCAGTCGCCGGCCGGGGGGCTGTATTTCCGCCGCCACGACCAGGACGGCCCGCACTACGTCACGACGCTGACCACCAGCGAGCTGTCGCTGGATTTGCGCTGGGCGCCCAAGGAGGCGTTTTACCAGGGCAAGCTCTACCGCACGCCTATCATCAACCAATATCCCATTTTCCGGGCGCGGGTGGCGACGGGGCTGCGGGGCTTTTTCGGCGGTGAATACAACTACACCAACGCGGCCATCAACGCGACCAAGCGCTTCTACCTCTCGCAACTCGGCCACGCCGACGTGACGCTGGAGGGCGGCTACGTGTTTGGGCAGGTGCCCTTCCCGCTGCTCGACATCCACCGCGCCAACCAGACATACTCGTACCAGCTCAACTCCTACAACCTGATGAATTTCCTGGAGTTTTCGAGCGACCACTACGCCAGCCTGTTCATCGACCATAATTTCAACGGCTTCTTCTTCAACAAGCTGCCGCTCATCAAAAAGCTCAAGCTGCGCGAAACCGCCTCGCTCAAGCTGCTCTACGGCGGCATCCGGCCCGAAAACAACCCCAGCGCCCACCCCGAACTCTACGAGTTTTTGCGCGATGCCCAGGGCCAGCCCACCGCTTTTGCGCTGGGGAGCCAGCCCTACGCCGAGGCCAGCGTGGGCGTGGCCAATATCTTCAAGCTGTTTCGCCTCGACATCGTGAAGCGCCTGACTTACCTGGATAATCCCAACGTGGCGGAGTGGGGATTGCGCGGCCGTTTCAAGATTGATTTTTAAGGAGTATCGCATGACTTTTACCGCTATCCGCAACGCCCTGCAAGCCGGGATTTATACCGTTATCAATCCCTTCGTGCGGCTGCTCATCAAGCTCGGCTTCACGCCCAACGCCGTCACGCTCACGGGCTTGCTGCTCAATATCGGCGTGGCCGTCATCTTCATTGTCGGCGGGGAGGAGGGCAACCGGGGCGACTTACGCTACGTGGGCTGGGGCGGGGCGCTCATTCTGTTTGCGGGGTTGTTTGACATGCTCGACGGGCAGGTGGCCCGCCTGGGCAACATGAAAAGCGAGTACGGCGCCTTCTTCGACTCGGTGCTCGACCGCTACAGCGAGCTGTTTACTTTTCTGGGTATCTGCTACTACCTGGTGGCGCACCACTACCTGCTGGGCTCGCTGTTTGCCTTCATCGCCCTCATCGGCTCCATGATGGTGAGCTACACCCGCGCCCGCGCCGAGGGGCTGGGGGTGGAGTGCAAGGGTGGCCTCATGCAGCGGCCCGAGCGCGTGGTGCTTATGGGCGTGAGCGCGCTGGCCTGCGGCGTGAGCTCGGCGTGGCTGGGGGGCGACTACAAGCTGTTCGTGCCCGGCGTGCCGTTTCACGTGTTTGAAACGATGTCGATTCTGACGCTGCCCATCACCGTGCTGGCCGTGCTCTCCAACATCACGGCCGTGTCGCGCATCCTGCAAGCCCGCCGGGCGCTGGAGCAGAAAGCCGCCGCGCAATCGGATACCTCTAAGCTGGTAGCGACTATCATTTTACTAATGAGCGCCTTGCTGGCTGGCCAGGCGGTAGCGGCCACGCCGCACCAGGGCCAGCCCATGCTCACGTTCCCGGTGCCATCGGGCGTGCCCAACCAGCTGTTCTACTTGCAGCGCGACCCCAACACCAACACGGTCATCTACCAGCTCAACGTAAACCGGGCCGGCCAGCCCGACGAGGACGAGCCGGTGAAGGTGTTTTGGATCCGCTACGCCGAGCAGGGCGAGCACAAGGACCTGAATTTCATTCAGCGCAAATTCGCCTACGGCCTCACCGCCAAGAAGATAGGTGCCGATAAATACACGCTCAAATTTGCCGCCTACGATAAGGTGCCCTTCACGCTGATGAAGTGGAATGCCGATAATGCCTTCCACGTATTCGCCACGGTAGCCAACCGGCAAATCGTACTCAACCGGGTGTACTTACGCATCGAGGGCGGCACGTTTTGGGTGCCTAACGTCCGCTACATCGAGCTGAAGGGCTGGAACGCCGCTACCCGGCAGCCCGTGGTAGAGCGGCTGGCCGTGTAGCCGGGGAGGCCTTTTATTAGTTACTCTTTTTCGGAGAGATTCCCGGGTTGGGGTACGCTTGTTAGCTACCCAGGCGTGGGGACCTCACCCCCCGACCCCCTCTCCTTGGGGAGAGGGGGAGCCTGATGCCAATAAATGTTAGCTCCTGTTAGGGATCGGTCGGCTCCCCCTCTCCCCAAGGAGAGGGGGCCGGGGGGTGAGGTCTCCACGCCTGGGTAGTCAAAAGGATAAAATATTCAAGGGAAATACTCACATGCTTTCTTCCACTGCCCCGGTCCGCCACGCGGGCCGCTGGCTGGTGCCGGCGTTGTCGCTGGCCTACCTGCTGTTTTCGTACCTGCTCATCGGCTTTCGGCCCGAGCAGCTGGTGCTGGTGGGCCTCTGCAACGCCTGCTACTTTCTCTCCGCCACGACGCGCCGCTTCATCACCGGTTTTTCCATTTTCGTCGTGTTTTGGATTCTTTACGACTACATGCGGGCCTTTCCCAACTATGCCTACCGGGCCGTGGACGTGGCGCAGATTTATTTCACCGAGAAACGTCTGTTCGGCATCGCCCAGCAAGGCCAGGTGCTGACGCCCAACGAGTTTTGGCTGCGCCACCACCAACCCTGGCTCGACGTGCTGTGCGGCGTGTTTTACCTGTGCTGGGTGCCCATTCCGCTGGCCTTCGCCGGGTATTTGTTCTTTACCAATCGCCGGCTGTTTTTCGCCTTCGCGCTCACGTTTTTGCTGGTCAACATCCTCGGCTTTATTATTTACTACCTGCACCCGGCGGCCCCGCCGTGGTACGTGCAGGAACACGGGCTGGCCTTTCAGCCGCTCACGATGGGCAGCACCGCCGGGCTGGCCCGGTTCGACAGCTTTTTCGGCGTTAGTGTCTTCAAAGGCATCTACGCCAAAAATGCCAACGTTTTCGCGGCCATGCCCTCGCTGCATTCAGCCTACCCGGTGATTGTGCTGTTTTACGCCGTCAAAAATCGCATGGGACTTTTCAACGGGGTGTTTCTCACCATTATGCTGGGCATCTGGTTTGCGGCCGTGTACACCAGCCACCACTACGTGTTGGATGTGCTAGCGGGCATCACCGTGGCGCTGATGGGCATTTTTATCATTCGCCTGCTGCTGGCTAAAAGCCGCCTGTTCAATCGGTTTGTGGATAGCTTCTGGCAGGCTACGGCGTAAAGCGTGTGCTACCAAGCTCCGGCTTGGTGATGCGCTTGGTGAGTACACCCAGGCGCAATCACCAAGCTGGAGCTTGGTGTTGCATTTTCTGAAAACAAAAAAGCCGGCTGCATCCTCAGCCGGCTTTTTTCATTACCTCACGCTCGCACAAACGGCGCTAGTTCCAGCCGCCGCCCAGCGCCCGGTACATATTTACCGAGGCATTGAGCTGCTGCATCTTGGTTTCAGTCAGGTCGAATTTCGATTCGAGCGCGTCGCGCTGGGTAAACAGCACTTCGGTATACTCGGCCCGCACGGCCTTGAACAGGCTGTTGGAGATGCGGATAGATTGGTTCAGGGCCTGCACTTCGAGCAGCTTGGCGTCGTAGCTCTTTTGCAGGTTGCTGATGTTGGCCAGCTGGTTGGCTACTTCCATGTAGGCATTGAGCACCGTGCGGTCGTAGTTGTACACGGCTTGCAACTGCACGGCGTTGGCGCTGTAGTAGATGGCCTTGATGCCGTTCCGGTTGATCAGCGGGGCGGCCAGGTCGCCGGCCAGGTTGTAGAGGATCGACTCGGGCGTATTGAACAGCAGCCCGGGCTTGAAGGCCTCGAAGCCCACGCCCGCCGTGATGCCCAGCGAGGGGTAGAAATTGGCGCGGGCCACTTTCACGTCGAGCTTGGCGGCCACTAGCTGTTGCTCGGCCTGCCGGATGTCGGGTCGGGTATTGAGCAGCTGGGCCGGGATGCCCGTCTGCACGGTGTTCGGCACCAAGGCATTGAAGCCCTTAGAGTCGCGCGCAATGGGCTGCGGGTAGCGGCCCGCCAGGAAGTTGAGGCGGTTCTCGGTTTCGGTGATGCGCTGCTGAATCTTGAATTGCAGGCTGGTGGTATTTTGCACCTGCGCCTCGAAGCGCTTCACGGCCAGCTCGGTTACGCGGGCCGCTTCCTTTTCCTGGCGCACGATGCGCAGGGCGTTCTCCTGAATCTCGATGTTCTGCTCCAGAATGGAGAGCTGATTGTCGAGGGCCAGCAGCTCGTAGTACGAGTTGGCAATCTCGGCCACCAGGTTGGTGATCATGAAATTCCGACCCTCTACCGAGGCCAGGTAGCGCGTGGCGGCCGACTTGCGGGCGTTGCGCAGCTTGCGCCAGATGTCCACTTCCCAGTTTGCAAACACGCCAACCTGGTGGTTGGCCAGCGGGGTGGGGGTGCGGTGGTCGGGCTTGATGTCGATGGCCTCCTCGGTGGCCCCTTGCAGGGTGTAGCGGCCGGGTTTCTCCATCTCTGAGCGCACGCCCAGGTTCACCGAGGGCAGGTAGTCGCCGGTGCGCGCCCGAATCTCGTTGCGGGCCAGCTCCAGCTCCTGGGTGGTGATGTTCAGCTCCTGGTTGCGCTGCAAGGCGCTGTCGATGAGCGCTACCAGGTTGGGGTCGGTGAAGAATTGCCGCCAGCGGGTGCGGGCTGAGGTAGTGCTGTCGGCGGGGGCACCTACGTAGGTAGCGGGCGTAGTGCGGTTCGGATTGCGCTGGGCCAGCTCCGGAATTTTGCAGCCCGCAACCGCCAGCGCAAGGCTGGCGGCGCTCAGGCCCTGATAGATGCGTCTCTTAAGCATGAGTGATACCTTCTTCGTCAACTAAAACCCGGGGCTCAAACCCTTCGCTCACCGGATACTCGTTCTCGTCGTTGATGAGCTTGCTCTTCGCGGCCAGCGAGCCGAACACGTAGTACAGGCCGGGCACGATAATTACCCCGAACACCGTGCCGAACAACATGCCGCCCAGCGCCGCCGTCCCGATGGTGCGGTTGCCGATGGCGCCCGCGCCGGTGGCAATTACCAGCGGAATGAGGCCGGCGATAAAGGCAAACGAGGTCATGAGAATGGGGCGGAAGCGGGCCTTGGCCCCGGCGATGGCCGCCTGGCGCACGGTCAGGCCGTGTTCGTGCTCCTGCACTGCAAATTCCACAATCAGTACCGCGTTCTTACCCAGCAGGCCCACCAGCATCACGAGACCCACCTGGGCGTAGATGTTGTTGGCCAGGCCCATCACCTTGATGAGCAGGAAGGCCCCAAAGATACCGGCCGGCAGCGACAGAATAACGGCCAGCGGCAGCAGAAAACTCTCGTACTGGGCCGCGAGCACCAGGTACACGAAGGCGATTACGATAAGGAAGATGTAAACGGCCTCATTACCACGCGATACCTCGTCTTTCGACAAGCCGCCCCAGTCGATGTCGTAGCCGCGGGGCAGGGTCTTGGCCGCTACTTCCTGCACTGCCTTGATGGCCTCACCCGAGCTGTAGCCCTGGGCGGCATCGCCCCGAATCGAAGCCGTGGTATACATGTTGTAGCGGTTTATTTCGTTGGCGCCCTGCGTCTTTTCGATCCGCATGAAGGCCGAGAACGGCACCATTTCGCCCTTGTCGTTTTTCACCCACATGTTCAGGATATCCTGGGGCAGGCGGCGGTATTCGGGCGAAGCCTGCACGTACACCTTGAAGAAGCGCTGGAACTTGATAAAGCCCAGCTCGTAGGTCGAGCCGATCATGATGCTCAGCGTGTTCATGGCGTTGCCGATGCTCACGCCCTTCTGCATGGCCAGGTCGTTGTCGATTTTCAGCTCGTACTGCGGGTAGTTGGCCGAGAAGAAGGTGAACAGGCCCGCCAGCTCCTTGCGCTTTTTCAGCTGCGCCATGAACTCCTCGTTCACTTGCTCCAGCGCCTTATAGTCGCCGCTGTTCGTTTTATCCAGCAATTGCAGCTGGAAACCACCCGCCGCGCCGTAGCCCGGTACTGCTGGCGGCTCGAAGAATTCGATGGTCGCGCCGGGAATCTCCTTGGCCTTTTTCTCCAGGCCTTCCACTACGTCGTGGATGGATTCCTTGCGCTCTTCCCAGGGCTTGAGGCTGATGAGACAGGTACCGGCGTTGGAGCCGCGGCCCTCGGTCAGTACCTCGTAGCCGGCCAGGGTCGAAATGCTTTCGATGCCCGGTACGTCCTTGGCCAGCTCTTGCAGGCGCTGCGCGATGGCGTTGGTCCGCTCCAGGGTCGAGCCGGGGGGCGTCTGAATGATGGCGTAGAGCATGCCCTGGTCTTCGGCCGGAATGAAGCCGGAGGGCAGCTTGGTCGAGATACCGAAGATGCCGAAGGCAAACGCGATGAGCACGCCGAAGGTGAACACGCGGCGGTCAACCACCTTCTCCAGGATGTTGGTGTAGCGGCCGGTCAGCTTTTCAAAGCCCCGGTTAAACCAGTCGATGAAGCGGTTGATGGGCGTCTTCTTGCGGGCGTGGCCGTGGTTGTTTTTCAGAATCATGGCGCACAGCACCGGCGTCAGGGTCAACGCCACGATACCCGAGATCACGATGGCCGTGGCCATGGTAATCGAGAACTGCCGGTAGAAAATACCCACCGGGCCGCTCATGAAGGCCACTGGCACGAATACCGCCGTCATGAGGATGGTGATGGCGATAATGGCCCCGCTGATTTCGCCGATTACCTCGCGCACCGCGCCAAACGGCGAGAGGTGCTTTTCTTCCATCTTGGCGTGCACCGCTTCCACCACCACGATGGCGTCGTCGACCACGATCCCGATGGCCAGCACCAGGGCGAAGAGCGTAATCATGTTGATGGTCAGGCCGAAGGCCTGCATGGCCGTGAACGCCCCGATGAGCGACACCGGTACGGCGATAATCGGGATGAGCGTCGAGCGCCAGTCGCCCAGGAACAGGAACACCACGATGGCCACCAGGATAAAGGCGTCGCGCAGGGTGTGCACTACGTTCTCGGTCGAGGCGTCGAGGAAGTTCGACACGTCGTAGCTGATCTTATAGTCCATGCCGGGGGGCATGGTCTTTTTCAGGTCGGCGAGCTTGGCTTTAACGCTGGCAATTACGTCGCTGGCATTCGAGCCGTAGGTCTGCTTCAGCATGATGGCCGCCGAGGGGTAGCCGTCGAGATTGGAGTAGATGTCGTAGAATTCCGAGCCCAGCGATACGTCGGCCACGTCCTTGAGGCGCAGCATCTCGCCGTTGGGGTTTGCCTTGAGAATGACGTTCTTGTACTGGTCCACGTTGTTGAAGCGGCCCTGGTAGGTCAGCACGTATTCCAGCGCTTCGGCGCGCATCCCGTCCGAGCGGCCAATCCGGCCCGGCGAGCCGATTACGCTCTGCTCGTCCAGCGCCTTCATCACGTCGTCGGCCGAGATGTTGTAGGCCCGCATGCGGTCGGGCTTCAGCCAGATGCGCATGGCGTACTGCCGGCTCCCCAGAATGGTCGCGTACCCGATGCCGTTGATGCGCTGAATCTCGGGGATCATGTTCACCCCGGCGTAGTTGAACAGGTACTTCATGTCGGTGCCCTTGTCCTTGCTGTACAAGTTCACGTACATGAGCATGTTGGGCACCACGCGGTTTACGATAATACCCTCGCGCTGCACCAGCACCGGCAGGCGGTTGACCACCTGGGCGATGCGGGTGTTTACGTTCACCACCGCCTGGTCGGGGTTGGTACCCAGGTTGAACACAATCTGGATGTTGGCCTCCCCGGCGCTCACGGCGTCGGACGTCATGTACTTCATGCCCGGCACGCCGTTCACGGCCTGCTCCAGCGGGATGAGTACCGACTCGGTGAGCACCTTGGCGCTGGCCCCCGGGTAGTCGCACTTCACCATTACCATGGGCGGCGAAATCTCGGGAAACTGCGAGGTGGGCAGGGTTTTGATGGCCAGCACGCCCATGAACACGATTACCACCGAAATGACGATGGCAAACACTGGCCTCCTGATGAATTTACTGAACATATTTCCTTGGCTATTAGCCGCTAGCTGCTAGCTAGTAGCTCTTTGTGAATAGGAAGCTGCCAGGCAGCACCAACCAGCCAATAGCCCATAAACAGTGGCTAACAGCTAAGAGCTAGTGGCTAACAGCTCAAAAAAAACTACTCGCTATATACTTTCAGCTTGGGCAGCACCTTCTCGGGCGCTTCGTAAGTGTAGCTGATTTTCTCGCCGTCCTTCACCTTGCGGATACCTTCGAGCAGGATTTTGTCGGTGGGGGCGATGCCGTCCTTGATCACGTACAGATCCGGCATTTCGGAGGCGATGCCCACCTCGCGCTGGTGCACCACGTTGTTCTTATCCACCACGTACACGAATTTCTTTTCGAGTACCTCGAAGGTGGCTTTTTGCGGCACGAGCATGGCGTGCTTGAGCGGCACGGTCATGAGCACGCTGCCGGTTTCGCCGTTGCGCAGCAGGCCGTCGGGGTTGGGGAAGGTGGCGCGGAAGGCAATGTTACCCGTTTCGTTATTGAAGTCGGCCTCAATGGTTTGCACCTTGCCCGGGTAGGGGAAGATCTCATTGTTGGCCATCCGCAGCTGCACGTTGATCTGCTTGTCGCCGGTCTTGGCGTGCTCCTTGTAGGTGAGGTACTCGGCCTCGGGCACGTTGTAGTACACCCACATCTTGCTGTTGTCGGAGAGGCTGGTCAGCAGGTCGCCCTCGTCCACGAGGCTCCCCAGCCGGGCCTGGAAGTGGTCCATGATGCCCGTAAACGGCGCGTTGATGGACGTAAACTTCAAGTGCGTCTTGGCCAGTGAAACGTCGGCCTTGGCCTTGTCAAACTTGGCCTTGGCCAAGGCCAACTCGTTCTTGGATACGATATTGCTGTCGGCCAGGCTCTTAGTGTTCTTGTACTCGATGCCCACGTAGTTGGCTTCGGCCTCCGACTTCTGCAAGTCGGCGTTGTACACCAGCGGCGTAATCTGGAACATGGGCTGACCGGCGCGCACCGTCTGGCCCTCGTCCACGAAAATCTTTTGCAGGTAGCCCTTTTCCAGCGCCCGCAGATCGATGTGCTGGTAGGCGTGAATCTGGGCTACGTACTCCTTGGTGATGGTTGTGTCCTTCTGCAAGGGGCTAGTAACCAGTAGCTTGATTTGCTCCTCTTTTTCTTCTTTTTTCTCGGCGCAGCTCGTCACGCCGTAGCACGAGGCGGACAAGCCCATGAACAAGAACAGTCTTTTCATAAAAGCGGTAGATGCCATAGTAGGCAAGCGGTTATCCCGAAAGGTGTAATGAAACAGGAAGCGCGGAGGTGCTGACAGCTAGCCCCCGGTGCTATTTGCGAGGTCGATTGCCGCGCCCAGCCGCCGCGCCAGCGACCGAACACCCGGTAAGACCCCGAAATCCAAAAAATGGTGCTGCCAAATAGATTTTTTACATGCTTCGTAGCCAGCGCGGTGCAGCGGGTTGCGGCACCCCGGTGTACCAGTAATTCCAAAGAAAAGCGGTAGATGAGAGCACGGCGGCGGGAATAGGACGACACGGGGAATGTGTGTCGGCTGGCTGGGTACTACAAAATAATGAACGGTACCTTGAAGCAATTATGAAGAAATTGCCCTCGAAGCCGAATTATGAAGAAATTTTTACGACATAGCGGAGTAATGATAAAATTGATTTTCAGGGAAATGAGGTTGGAAGTTTCAAAAAAAAATTCATGAAGGCCCCTTACGTCCGGCTAAAAGCCAAGCGTAGCACGGCCTCGACGGTCCGTCAACCGGGGTGGGGGCGGAGGGCCCGGGGAGCCGGGCCGACTTCATGAATTTTTACTTAATCCCAGACGCAAGGCCTGCCTGGGCGGCGGGCGCAGGCGAAAAAATATTACCCGGTCTCAAGATGCTGCCAGCAGGGTGCGGGCCGCCAGTTGTCCGCTCACCAGCGCCGCTTCGACGGTGCCCGCCGCCGGGCCGTCGTACACTGCCTCGCCCGCAAAGAACAAGGTACCGGCCACCGGCGCGGCCAGGGCCGCCCGCGCCGCCGGCGCGCCCACGGTAGGATAGGAGTAGGCCCCGTAGGCGTAGGGATCGACGCACCAGTTGGCCACGTGGTGGGCGCGGAGCTGCGCCCGCACCGCCGCGAGCGGCGTAGCGAACAGCCGCGCCAGCGACTCCAGCGCCAGGTGGAGCAAGGCCTCGTCGGTCAGGGTGTGCAGGCGGTGGGCGGCCGGCCCGGCCACCCAGCCGGTCAGTTGGGCCGGGGCGTCGGGCAGTTGGCTCCACCAGGTTGGCACGGGCTCGCTGGAAAGCAGGAATTCCAGCTCGGGTAGGCGGGCCTGCCAGAAGGGGCTGGCAAATTCGAGTACGACCTTGATCACCGGCCCGAACCCCAGCTGCTGCGCGGCGGCCCGGTGCGCGGGCAGGTCGGGGCTGATGGCCAGGTAGCCAGCCTGCGCTGGCTGGCGCTGCCACACGCCCAGCGGCACCGTGCACAAAAGCTGGGTTGCCTGGTAGGTGGTGCCGTTAGCGGCCTGCGCCCGCACCCGGCCCGGCTCCCAGTCAATAGCTTGCACGGGAGTAGCCAGGTGCAGCGCGGCCCCGGCCGCCTGGGCCTGGGCGGCCAGGTAAGCCAGCAGCGGGCCGTAGCCGCCCACGGGGCGCTCCGAGGCATCGGCTTCGTCCTGTGCCCACTCCTCGCGCAAGGCCCAGGCGCTGACGCGCCGGGCATCGGCTGCGTCGTAGCCTTCGGCAAACTGGGTCGCCATGGCCCGCAGCCGGGCGTGCGCGTCGCCGGCAAACTCCTGGTGCAGAAAATCGGCCAGCGGTAGGTCGTGAGCCAGGGTAGCCAGCTTGGCGAGCAACAGCGGCAACTGGGCAAAAAAGTCGTTGTCGGCCCGCACCTGGCCCGCTTCTACCTGGTAGGTTTGACCTTCGGCCGTGCGCCACGCGATGCCAGCCTCGGCCAGCAGGGCGCGGGTGAGGGGTACGGCCCCGTGCAAAAACTCGGCCCCCGCCTCGATGGCCTGCCCAAAGCCCGCCGGCCGGATCGTCTGCACCCGGCCCCCCACGCGCTCGCGGGCTTCCAGGAGCACAACCTGCCGCCCGGCGGCGGCGAGCTCCCGGGCCGCCAGCAGCCCGGCGGCCCCGGCCCCGATAATGAGTACCTGCGTTTGATGAAAGTCGGCAGCTGCGGACATAAGGGAGAAATCAAGTCGTGAGAAAAAGGCGGGCGGCGCAGCGCTACGGCAGCAGCCCGCCACCGATTAACAAAAAAGGCCCGCGCATTGCTGCGCGGGCCTTTGAAGATTTTGAAGCTGAGTAGCAAGCGTTGTAAACAAGAGCGCTTGCCATGCTCAACTGTTCAGCTGGCAGTAACACCAAGCTCCAGCTTGGTGATTGCCCGGCGAGTGCGTCCGGGTGCCTCACCAAGCTGGAGCTTGGTGCTACGGTAAAGGTAGGATAACTAGATTACTCAATTAAAAAATTGGTAGCTTCTTACCTCGCGAGCCGCGGGCCAGTAGGTTGCTGTCGGAGCCTCTGCCGATAGTAGCGCAGCACGCTAAGCGGCACCCCCACGCAGAAAATCCAGCACGAGGGCCGCCACTTCCGCCGGCTTTTCCTCAAACAAGTAGTGGCCGCTATCCAGCAAGCCCACTACCTGCGCGTGCTCAGCCACGGCGGGCAGACTCAGCTGCAAATGCCCGTAGGATACGTAGCTGCCGATGCCCAGCACCGGCATGGCGAGGCGGCCGTAGGTAGCGGCGTCCGCGATGTCTTGGTTGAGGGCTTGGTACCAGGCATTGGCCGCCCGAATATTGTCGGGCTGGTTGTACACGGCCGCGTACACCGCCCGGTCGAAGGCCGACATTCGGCTCTCGTCGAGCATCACGTAGGCGAAGAGGTAGTCGAGCAGGTAGTGAAACCGCCCGGCCAGCAGTTGCTCGGGCAGGCCCGGTACTTGGTTGAAGGCCATCCACCACACGTAGGGCTGCTGGCCGTCCATTTTGTCGGCAAAGGTGCCGGGGGCCGGGAGCAGCGGCAGGTAGCGCAGGCCCTCGCTGGGGTGCGCGCCGTCGGCCACGATGAGCTTGTCGGTTGCCTCGGGATAATTAAACGCGAAGCTGCTGGCTACCATCCCACCGATGTCGTGGCCCAGCAGCGCGGCCTTCGCCACGCCCAGGTGGCGCAGCAGCTCGTAAACGTCCTGGGCCATCGTCTTTTTATCGTAGCCCGCCGCGGGCTTGTCGGAGCTGCCCATGCCCCGAATATCGACGATGATAACCCGGTAGTGCCGGGCCAGCTCGGTGGCGATGGGATGGTAGGAGTACCAGGTCTGGGGCCAGCCGGGCAGGCACACCAGCACCGGGCCGTGGCCGCCCGTCACGTAGTGCAGCCGGATGCCGTTGACGGTGGCGTAGTGGTTGGTAAAGCCGGGCAGGTGCTTGATGAGCGCCTCGTCGGAATACGCGCCCAGGGTATCAGTAGGGGGAGTCTGCATGGCGTTAGGCGGTAAGAAAGGCGACGGGGTTTTGCCAGGTAAGGCCGGCGTAGCGGTCGTTATCCAGGGAAGAATTTTGCACGCTGAACATGCTGAATAGGTATTGCATTTGCTGCCAGTCGGCGTAGAGCTGCTGCTCGCCGGCCGGATTGGCCGCCCGCCGCTGCTGAATGGCCGCGGCCAGCTCGGCGCGGGAGCCCAGGCGTACCAGGGCCAGCGGCCCCCGGCCAGCCTGGGCGGCCAGGCCCACCAACTCGCGGGGACTAACTTGAAAGCTGGCAATGCGCAGCCAGCGGGGTGCCCCGGCATCCAGGGCCGCGGCGGCGGTAAAGGCGGCCGTGTCGGCCATCGTCGTAAAGTCGATGCGCCAGTCGGCGTCTTCCCAATAGCCCACTTGGCGCTGGGGCCAATCGAGCAGGGGGATGTTATAAGTCAGAACTTCGGCAAAGGCTCCGTTGAGAATGGAGGTGGCGGCCAGCGGCGCGTGGTCGAGCCGGGCTTGAAATTCGCGCCGCAAGTCAAAAATGCGGTTGGTGCCGGGGGCCTGCTGGGTGTAGTCGCTGCAAAAATCGGAGGCTATGAAGCGTGGAACGCCGGCGGCCACGGCGGCGTGCAGCAGCTGGGTTTGCGCATTCACGATGACTTCGCGCAGGCCCGCCAGGGTCGATACCACGCAGCTGGCTCCCGCGTAGGCCCGGGCCAGGGCGGCGGCATCAGCAAAATCCACGCGCTGCACCTCGGCCCCGAGCTGCGCGAGGGCGGCAATCTTGGCTGGGTCGGTGGCGGGGCGCACGAGTGCCCGGACGGAAGTGCCGCGTTGCCGCAGGGCACCCACGAGCCGACCACCCAGCTCGCCCGTAGCCCCGGCTACCAGAATAGGAGCATACATAAAAAAGTAGGGGAAAAGGTAAAGGCAGCCGTTGACTATTAGCTGCTTTGATACCTCAAAGGTCCCCTGGCTCACTGCCCCTCGTCGCCCGATTCTTGCGCTTTACTTACGCATTTTTGCGCTTATTCAAGGTGCGGCAGACTTTGCAGGCCGCCCTACTACACAGGCCTACGCGTCGCCCGCCGCTTACTGCCAAATCGCGCTAGCGCTGCTGCTGAAATGCGCGTGGACTGAGGCCGACGGCCCGCTTGAACGCCGCCGCAAAATGTGCCGGCGAAGCAAAGCCCAACGCATCACCAATGGCCGCCACCGGCAGCTCGCCCGCCCGCAGGAGCGTGCGGGCCCGCCCGATTTTCCACGCTAGCACGTACTGGTAGGGCGAGCGGCCCGTAGTGTGCTTGAAGCGGCGCGCAAAGTGGAAGACGCTCAGATTGGCCAGCTCGGCCAGGGCCTCCAGGGTAATAATGGCTTCGGCGTGCGCCTCCACGTAAGCATCCACGCGGGCCAGCACCGCCGGGGAAAGCTGCCCGCCGGCCGGGCCGCCGGGGTGCCGCTCAAACGTGGCATGGTGCTCAATCAAGTGATAGCTGAGCGTCGTGACTAGCGACTCGATGTAGAGCTGGCCCAGGCTATGCGCCCGGCCCGCGGCGGCCAGCAACTGCGCGCTGAGCTGCGCCAGTAGCCCATCGTCGCAGCGAAACCGCTCGTGCAGCGCAAAATAACGCAGGCCCAAGTCGCGGCGGGCCCGGTTTTCCAGCGCCAAAGCATCCAGATGCACGTGAATAATGTCGGCCGGGCCGTCCCAGCCAAATGGCCCGTATTCTCCCGCCGGGTACAGGCCCACGTCGCCCCGGCGAAACTGATCGGCGTCTACCCGGGCCCCGGTGCGGCGGCTGGCTACTACGGGCCGCGCCCCCTGGTGCACGAGCAGCAAATGCTGCGCGTGGTAGTGCGCCGGCAGGGTCATGGCCCCCAGCTGATAATGTTCGAGCCGCACGCCGGGCCAGTTGAGCGCGGCGCTGCTCGCCAGGGCCGGGCGCTCGTACAGCTCCGAAGTATAAGTGGTAACGGCCGCCATAGGGGTAGGTGGGGGAGTTGGGAAAACGACGCCCCCGCCCGCACTAACTGGCATTGTGGCCCAATGGTTGAAAAGAAAGAACCGAGAACCAAGAGCTGAGATGCTAGCCACAGAAGAGCTCAATAGAGTATCTTCCGTGCCTAGTGTTTCAGCTCTTGGGGCTCGGTTCTTGGCTTTCCGTACTCAGGCCTAGACTTTCGTCAGTACCAAGTCGCTAGTGTCGCCGCTGAGCCGGTAAACGGCTACTTCTTTGCCGTTGGGGTCGCGCAGAACCAGTTCCTTCGACTCGGAAATGGAGTGGCTGCCAAACCACCAGTTGTTGTTCAGGCCCTTGCTGCCTTGGCCAAAATAGAGCTGGATTTTGTACGTGTTGCCGTCCACTGCAAAAAGGCAGTCCATGCCAAAGGCAAAGTTCAGCTCCTCGGGCTCTGAGTCGCCGCTCGTGGGGCAGTATTCGTGGCTGCCCCCGCCGCACCAGCCATCAAAGGTTTGGGCCACGCCGTTGCTGCCCTCGCGGTCGCAATAGAAGGTGATCGTCCACGAGTTGGTATCTTTTTGGGCCGTCGGGCTACCCGAATGCTCCTTCCCGGAAGTCACCGACAAATACGACGGACCTGCCCAGGTCATGTCAGTGATGTCGTCGCAGTAAACTTCTACCTCGTTTTTGTCAGGGCTGCTAGCCATGGTAATGATAAGAAAAACTGCCTACTCTGTTCAATGGCTTTTCGGCTACGGCCCCGAAAGCGCCTTGCTTTCTGATACAAAGTAATGTCTGTGCATCAGTGAGTTGCTAGCGTATATTCTCCTGATCTAGCCAACGGGTAGAAGTACCGACCAGCCCCCGTAGTTCTACCCGTCGAGCTATTTCAAGTACAAATACCAGGGTCGAGAGCGCGCATGATTCAGTGGTGAGCCGCCTGCCTGGCCAGCTCGGTGCGAAAGGTTTGGTCGCGCTCGTTCACGAAAGCCTTGTAGCCGGCTGGGTCAATAAAAGGATTGGCCGTAGCCGCCCGTAGCCGGGCATACTTTTCCCGCAGCCCGAAATAAACGCCGTGGGCACCCAGGAAAACGTCGCAGGGCAAGGCCCGCAGCGTGCGGAAAGTCCGGGTAAAATCCCGGGCCTGCGTCGGGTACCGCGGGTCGTTGACCAGGTTGTTGCCATCGTTAAAACCCGCGCCTCCCACGATGACTACGTGCCGCACCCGACCCGCCTCCACGAGGTCCAGCGTCCAGGTGGTTGTCCCTTTGGTATGGCCGGCCGTCAGGCGGGCCGTTAGCACCGTCGAGCCCATTTTCACCTGGCTGCCATCGTGCAGAATGCGGTCAACTTTTACCGGTTCAAACCACGCGGTCGGGTCGTTGAAAAAGAAGAAGTCGTCGCGCCCGCCCGATTCCAGCGTGGCAACATCGGCGTCCATGACGGCAACCTGGGCGTGCGTAATCTGCTTGAGCGCCGCCAAGCCGCCAGTATGGTCGTAGTGCGCCTGGCTGGTGAGTAAAACCTTTACATCCTGGGGCTTGAAGCCCAGGGCCGCAATATTCTGGCAGATCTGCGGGGCGGAAGACGCCAGGTTCTCATTGAGCAGGATATGCCCCTGGGGCGTCGCGACTAAGTAGGCCGCCAGGTCTTCGCTGCCCACGTAGTACAGGTTACCCATAATGCGAAACGGCGCGTGATTGGTCGTCCACTCCGGATGCGTCTGCGCGCGGAGAGGGGTGGCAATGCTTAGGAAAGCGAGCGCGAGCAAGTGCCGGATGGGCATAAGTTGGGTGAAATCGTTAAAGCAAGACCCAAAGAACGCTATGCCCCGAGCGGCCCAGTGAAACGCCGCGTTGCTCCTTCCCATTCCGTAGAGTTTCCGCGCCATGCGGCAAAAGAAAAAGGCCCTCACGCTGTAGTGAGGGCCTTTTAGTAGTCCGTAGGGGAATCGAACCCCTGTTGGTAGAATGAAAATCTACTGTCCTAACCCCTAGACGAACGGACCGGGTTAAGGTAAGCGGGTAACTGTAGTAGTCCGTAGGGGAATCGAACCCCTGTTGGTAGAATGAAAATCTACTGTCCTAACCCCTAGACGAACGGACCTTGTTTGTTTTGGTGGTGCAAAGGTACGCCGGTTTGTTTCCAAACCAAATAATTGCTCCCAAGAAATTCGCTCTGCGCAAGAATTGTGCTGATTTTCAGTCAAAAAAAAACTGCAAGACTTCGCAATTTGTTAAAGCTGGCGGGACAGGGCGCGTAGACGAGTAGGCAAAACCGACCAAACGCGTACCTTCGCCCCGTATTCTTAGCGGAGCCGCCGCGGCGGCCCGTCATACTTCCATTTTTTCCAACATCATGGCAAAAATTAAAGTCGCCATTAACGGCTTTGGACGAATCGGCCGCCTCACCTTCAAGTCGCTGCTCGGCCGCGACAACGTGGAGGTAGTAGCCATCAACGACCTGACTGACAACAAAACCCTGGCCCACCTGCTGAAGTACGACTCGGTACACGGTCGCTTCGACGGCACGGTAAGCTACGACGATAATAGCCTGACCGTAAACGGCCAGCACATCGCCGCCCTCGCCGAGCGCGACCCCAAGCTGCTGCCCTGGAAAGACATGGGTGTAGACATCGTACTCGAAAGCACGGGCCGCTTCGTGGACGAAGCCGGTGCTGGTCAGCACATTACGGCGGGTGCCAAGAAAGTAGTTATCTCGGCTCCGGCCACGGGCAACATCCCGACGGTGGTACTGGGCGTAAACGAAGACACCCTGAAGGGCGACGAGACCATCATCTCGAACGCTAGCTGCACCACCAACTGCCTGGCCCCCATGGCCAAGGTGCTCGACGACGCCTTCGGCATCGAAAAAGGCTACATCACCACGGTGCACGCCTACACCTCCGACCAAAACCTGCAAGACGCGCCCCACAAGGACCTGCGTCGCGCCCGCGCCGCGGCCTACAGCATCATCCCGACTTCGACGGGTGCCGCCAAGGCCGTGGGCCTGGTACTGCCCCAACTGAAGGGCAAGCTCGATGGTATCGCCATGCGCGTGCCCATTCCGGACGGCTCGACGACCGACCTGACCGTTATCCTGAAGAAAGAAGCTACCAAGCAGGAAATCAACGACGCCATCAAGGCCGCCGCTGAGGGTCCGCTGAAAGGTATCCTGGAGTTCAGCACCGACCCGCTCGTGAGCATCGACATCGTGGGCAACACCCACTCGTGCATCTTCGACTCGGAGCTGACCTCGACCAACGGCACCCTGGCCAAAGTAGTGGGCTGGTACGACAACGAAACCGGCTACTCGACCCGCACCGCCGACCTCATCCAGAAGCTGGGTGAGAAGATGAACGGATAGTTGTTAATTGTTAGTGGTTAATTGTTAATGATTGATAATTAACAATTAACCACTAACAATTAATCATTAAAAAAGGCCTGCCTGCTAGGCAGGCCTTTTTATTTTCAACAGCGCCGCCGCTGGGTGGCACGTTACTTATGCCGCGTACTTCCTTCATTTTCAACCCTACGGCGGGCACCGGGCGGCGGGCCGATTTTCCGACGCTGCTGCGGCAGCACTTTGGCGAGGCTGATTATCAGCTGCACCCCACCGAAGGGCCGGGGCACGCTACCGAGCTGGCCCGCGAGGCGGCGCGGGCGGGCAGCCGGGTAGTAGTAGCGGTGGGTGGCGACGGCACCGTAAACGAAGTGGGGCAGGGACTGCTGGGCCAGGCTGGGGCGGCGCTGGGCATCGTACCCCGCGGCTCGGGCAATGGGCTGGCCCGCCACCTGCGGGTGCCGCTGGGGCTGCCGGCCGCGCTGCGCCGGCTGCGTCAGCCCACCTTTAGCCGTATGGACGTGGGCACCATCAACGGCCGGCCGTTTTTTTGCACGGCGGGGCTGGGGTTCGACGCGCACGTAAGCCAGCACTTTGCCCGGGCTGGCTCGCGGGGGCTGAATACCTACCTGAAAGTGACGCTGCGCGAGTACGGTAACTTCCGGCCCGTGGCGGTGCAGGTAGAGGCCAACGGCCAAACGCTGGCCACCGATTGCTACGTGCTGGCCTTTGCCAATGCCTCACAGTACGGCAACAATGCCTACATCGCCCCGCAGGCCAACTTGCAGGATGGCCTGCTCGACATGTGCCTCATCGACGCGCTGCCGCCCTGGCGGGCGGTGCAGGTGGTGCTGGGCATGGCCTTGGGCACGCTGCCGCGCACGGGCGGGGCTACCTACCGCCACACCGCGCACGCTACGGTGCGGGCCGCCGCGCCGCTGGGCTACCACGCCGACGGCGACTACCTGGGCCACGCCACCGAGTTTGAGTTGGGGCTGCTGCCGCTGGCGCTGGAAGTGGCCGTGTAGCAAATCTGCGGGGCGGCCGGGCTACGTAGGCTAGGGCCAGCCCTAAATTTTACCCAGTGACAGGGAAGCTAAACAGGTGCCCGGTTTGTTAAGGGAGCCGGGTATCCTCTTCTTACTTACTACTATGACCCAAGATTTTGTTCAGCAGCTGCAAGCCGAGCTGCAACCCGCCCGTCAGCAGATGGTGGACCATCCGGTGTACCGCCGCATCCAGACGCTGGTCGACCTGCGCGTGTTCATGGAGCACCACGTGTACGCGGTCTGGGATTTCATGTCGCTGCTCAAGGCGCTCCAGCGTGAGCTGACTTGCGTGGAGCTGCCTTGGGTGCCCAAGGGAAAGCCCGCTACCCGCCGCCTCATCAACGACATCGTGCTGGAAGAGGAAACCGACCTCGACCCCGAGGGCCAGCCTACCAGCCACTTCGAGCTGTACCTGCGCGCCATGCGCGAGGCCGGCGCCGATACCGCACCCGCCGAGCGCCTGCTCGCGGCCCTGGCCGAAGGGGCCAGCGTGCCCGCCGCGCTGGCTGCCGCCCAGGCCCCGGCCAGCGTGCAGGAGTTTGTGAAGCACACGTTTAGCGTCATCACGGCCGGCCAGCCGCACGCCATTGCGGCGGCGTTCACCTTCGGGCGCGAAGACGTAATTCCCGACATGTTCCGCAGCCTGATTACCGACCTGGGCCAGCGCTTCCCGGGCCAGCTCGACACGTTTACCTACTACCTCAACCGCCACATCGAGCTCGACGAGGACCACCACGCCCCGCTGGCCCACCAGATGGTGCGCGACCTCTGCGATGCCGACGCCCGCCGTTGGCAGGAGGCCACCGAGGTAGCCCAGCAGGGCATGGCCGCCCGCATCGCGCTCTGGGACGGCATCGCCGCCGCCCTGACCAAAGAAAAAGAACCGGTAGCGTAAGCTTCTGCTGGCGGGTGAGCGTTAGCGAGCAAGCACGTAAGAGGACGTTCGCTTACGTAGCTGCTCGCTGCGCTCGCCCGCAAGCTAAAGCTTACGCTACAGCTGATTTAGCAAGCTGATAATTATGGCAAAAGAACAATCGCGCCGCCAGGGGGTGGTGTACTCGACCAATCCCGATTTCGCCTACCAGTCCGACGAGCCGGCGGAGGCCACCACGCTGCCGCCCCAGCAGCAGCAGCTACGCGTGCAGCTCGATAAAAAGCAGCGCGGCGGCAAGCAGGTTACGCTCGTCACCGGCTTCGTGGGCCGCGAGGACGATTTGCAGGCGCTGGGCAAGCTCCTCAAGGCCAAGTGCGGCGTGGGCGGCAGCGCCAAAGACGGCGAGATCGTGATCCAGGGTGATTTCCGAGCCAAAGTGCTGGAAATTCTCCTCAAGGAAGGCTACAAAGCCAAGCAGATCGGCGGGTAGACTAGTGGTGAAATAGTGAGATAGTGAAATGGTGACTGGGTGGGGCGGCTGATTATCGTTTATTGTCAATAATCAGCCGCCCTACCCAGTCACCATTTCACTATCTCACCATTTCACCACTAGTCTACCTGTTCGAGCGAGCTGCCGCTGTTGAGGTCTTTTTCGATGCGGGTGGGGTTGCCGGCGTATTTCACCTGGCTGCCGCTGCTGAGGTCTACTTTCAGCTCGTCGGTGGCGTGCACTTTGGCCTCGGAGCCGCTGCTGAGGTCGAGCGAGGCTTTGGCGGCGCGCAGAGCCAGGGCGTCGAGCGAGCTGGCGCTGGAGCCATCCACCGACAGCTCGTTGGCGGTGCCGCCGAGCTCCACGTGGGCGGCGCTGCTGAGGTCTACTTCGAGGCGCGGCACGCTCACGTCGAGGCGGGCCGAGGAGGCGCTGGAGGCGTTCACGCGCAGGTCTTCATCGCGGAAGCCGCTTACATCGGCTTGGCAGGCCGCGCTCAATTCCAGGCGCTTGAGGCGAGGCATCGTCACCGTAATCAAGATGGGGTTGCGGTGATTGCCGAAGGCCGAGAAGATGCCGTTGGTACGGCGGCTGCGGATGACGAGCCGCTCGCCGCGCACTTCGAGGCGCACGTCGTCGAGGTCACCGGGGCGCCCGGCAGCCTCGGCTTTGAAGGCCGCACCTTGGCGCACCAGTACTCGGAACAAGCCGCCGGCTTCGATTTCGCTGAATTCGCTGCCGCTGCCCAGGCTTTTGCGGCTGCTGCCGTAGTGGTTGGGGTCGGTATTGAAGTTGGGCGAGCTGGTGCTGATGTGCACGCTGGGCTCGTCGCCATCGGTGTTGACGCGCACTTTCATCTTGGTACCGTCGGCGTCGATGTTCACTACCTCGTCGTTATCGTCATCATCGTCATTGTCGGCATGCGAAGCCGGGCAATCCAGGCACTCAAATTTGCCTTCGCGGGTAAAGCGGGCACGGTACGAGCGGTCGCCATCGGTGCTGGGGCGTTCGCCGCTGGTAAAGTCCTCGTCGTCGAGTTGCTCCAGGAAGCGGGAAGTGAGGCGGTAAGTTTTTTCCAGGGGCAGGTGCAGGGTCAGGGTCAGCTTCTGGTCGCGGTTGGGGGCATTGCTTTTGAGCGTGGTACCCTGATCGAAAACGATGGTCGAGTCGCGCTGCGTAATGTTGTAATTAACGGTTTGCTGGGCGGTGAGGCGGGCAGCCTCTTCGGTGCGGCCCTTGGCCTGAAAGGCTTCCTCCACGTAGGGGGCCGCGCCGCTGTCGGCGGGCGCCAGGCGCACGTTCACCCACTGAAAACGGTCTTCCACGTAGCGCGAATCCAGTACGATGCCGCGGCCGGCGATGGGGTTCAGGCGCACGGTGGTGGTGTACGTGTCCTTGGCCTGAAACTCGCGGGCCACTTGCAGGCCCGCCGCCGCGCTCCCGACTACCCCCAGCACCCACAGCCCCAGCAGCGACAGCCCCACGGTGCGGCTCAGCAGCCAGCGGCGCATGATCAGGCGCAGGCCCAGGAGGATGAGGGCAACCGACGGGAGAGCAGCGGCCAGGAACATGGCAATGGCTCCCCAGGGCGGCAGGTTACGCACCGTGGCCCCAAAGCTATCGTCGAACATAAACCCGTTGCTGGTGTGCTCCACGGACGTGAAGGGGATGATGCTTAGCGCGGCCCCCAGCATGGTGAGCAAGGTAATCAGGCTGGTAGAGCCCCAGACGATGAGCAATCCGCCCACTACCCACCGAATAACGGTGCCCAGAAAGTCGGCCGCCGGCTTGGCGCTGCGCGCCGCGCCCTCTAGAAAGGTGCCGAGCGGGCGGTTGGGAGTGTTGCCATCGGTATCGAAGGCATTGCTGCGCAAGTTGTTATCGATGCCCGAGAGCGTGACGGCGTCGCCGCGCATCTGCATTTTTTCCGAGACGGTGCGCGCTTCGGGTACTACGGCCCAGAGGATGAGGTAAGCGATGAAGCCCGAGCCGCCGATGAACAAGCTCAGCAGGAACAGCACCCGCACCAGCACCACGTCGGTCTGGAAGTAAGCGGCCAGGCCAGCGGCTACGCCACCCACTTTACCGGTATCGGTGTCGCGAAAAAGCTTGCGGCCGGTGAGCTTGCCCCCAAAGTCGAGGGTATCGATGGGAGTGGGAGCATCACTGCGCTTGGGCAGGGCCACCCACAGCACAATGTACGTGATGAGGGCCAGCCCACCGAAATCGAAGCGGTGACGGAAGACGCCGGTGCCGGGAACGTGGTCGTACACGCCTAATACGTTGGGCAACAGCACCAGCGCCAGGAATATCAAGCGCACCAGCAGCGGGTTTACCCGGAAGTACTGGGCCAGGCCGGCGGCCACGCCCGCAATCTTGCGGTGCGCCAGGTCGCGGTACAGGCGGCGGGGTTCCGCGTCGGCCGGGGTGGGAGCGGGGCCGTTGGTGAAAGCCGAGCCAGCCCCGGAGCCGGCGGCCGTCGGCTCGGCGTAGGCGGGCTCGTCGTCCTCGTCGGGCGAGGTGTTGAAGTCGCTCACGCGGCCCATCTTGGCGGTCATCTCCTCCACGTCCTGGAGCGTGATCACCTGTTTGTTGACCGAGAGGCGGGCCGAAAACAGCTCGGCGATGCGCCCCTCGATGTCGGCCACTATTTCCTCGTGGCCCTGGTAGCTGGCAAAGTGGGCCTTTACCTCGTGCAGGTAACGACTAAGTACTTCGTAGCCGTCATCTTCGAGGTGGAAGATGATGCCCTGCAAGTTGATGCTGATGTTCTTTTTCATGGGAAGGGCCGCAGGCGCGAAGCGCGGCAGGTTGAAATCGGAGAAAGAAAGGTTAGCGGGAAAGCAGGGCCTGGCTAGAGGCGGCGGGGCTGGCGAATGATGCCCACGGAGAGGGCCATTTCTTCCCAGGTCTGGCGCAGCTCTTCGAGAAACTGGCGGCCGGTGTCGGTGAGCGTGTAGTATTTGCGGGGTGGGCCGGAAGTCGATTCCTTCCAGACGTAGTCGAGCAAGGCGGCATTCTTGAGGCGCGTGAGCAGCGGGTAGAGCGTGCCTTCCACCACGATCATGCGGGCGGCGGTGAGCTCTTCCAGCATGTCGCTGGCGTAGGCCTCCCCGCGGCCGATTATCTCCAGGATGCAGAACTCGAGGATGCCTTTGCGCATCTGCACCTGGGTGTTCTCTAGTTTCATGGGCGGTATGGGCTAGTAGTAGGTGAGGAACTGTACAAATGTACAACAGGTACTTTGTAATGCATAATACTTGGTTAAAAATTTTTTGTTGCTGCTTCGGTAAAAAAATCGCAAGCTGCTGGAGCGGCATATTACGCTCACTGAACATTCATGCCAAGCTGGCTGTCAGCTACTGGAAAAGCTGAGCGATAACTAGGAGTATGTCAAGTAGCTGCGACCGGTGGCGACGCCAATGCGGCGCGATTACGCACTATCCGGCAGTAATTTGCGTTGCTGCCGCAGCAATTTTCCCCTTTAGTATTCTCGTATGCTACAACTCTCCGCCGCTAATCGCTCCTGGGTGGCCTTTCTGGGACTAAGTATTGGGCTAGGGCTGGCCACTGCCCCCGCGGCCCTTGCCCAAACCAACGCGCCTAAATACAGCAACGAGTTCTTGAACTTGGGAGCCGGAGCCCGGTCGCTGGGCATGGGTAAGACGCAGGTAAGCCTGGCCGACGACGCCACCGCCGGTTACTGGAACCCGGCCGCCCTCACCAACATGCGGACTAAGTACGACGGCGTACTCATGCACTCCGAGCTGTTTTCGGGCGTGGTCAAAAACGACTACGCCGCGTTCGCCATGCCGCTCGACGAAAAAAGCGTCGTGGGCGTAACCCTGATGCGTCTGGGCGTGGATAACATCGCCGATACCCGCGCCCTGGTAAACGAATACGGGTACATCCAGTACGATAAGATTACGTACTTCTCCGTAGCCGATTATGCGCTGCAACTGAGCTACGCCCGTCAGCTGGGGCCGGAGGGCATGAGCGTGGGCGGCAGCGGTAAGTTCATCTACCGCAATGTAGGCTCTTACGCCAACGCCTATGGCTTTGGGGTTGATGTAGGCCTGCAATACAACCACCGGGGTTGGCGCCTGGGCCTGATGGCCCGCGACATCACGACCACCTTCACCGCCTGGAGTATCGACGTCGATAAGTTTAAGGCGAACACCGCGCCCGGGGAAGAGGTGCCGCATAACAGCACGGAGCTTACGATGCCACGGCTGGTACTGGGCGTTGGCCGGCAGTTTAAGTTGCCGGCGCAGTTTACGGCGCTGGTGGCCGCCGACCTGGAAGCCACTACCGACGGCCAGCGCAATACCCTCATCGAAAATAAGGTTGTGAGCGTAAACCCGCGCGCAGGGATTGAAATCGGCTACCGCAACCTGGCTTTTCTGCGGGGGGGGGTAGGTGACTATCAGAAAATAGTTGCTATCGATCAAAGCCAGCAGTGGAAGGGACAGTACAGCCTGGGCGCGGGCGTCGCCTTCAGCGGCCTGCGCGTAGACTTGGCGCTCTCGCGCCTGGCCGTGGAGAAGCTGGGTGCAACCTCGCAGACCAACTCCCTCATCGTGAGCCTGGGCTACGGGCTGGGTAGCCGCACGGGCGGACTGCCTTCCATTAATTGATTTTGGAAATTTACTAACGGATAATAATTTGATCGACACAACTATGACTATTTCTTACCTTGGCGCCGGAGCGCGAGCCAGTCGCCCATTGGGGAGCTGGCGGGCTGTGAGATTGCTCTGGCTGCTGCTCGTGCTGGGAACAGCCATAACCGCGCAAGCCCAGTCGGGTGCCTACGGCAACGAATGGATAGTGCAAAGCCAGCCCTACTATAAAGTGAAGGTGTGGCGCGACGGGCTGTACCGGCTCGATTACGCCTACCTAAGCCAGCTTGGAGCGGGCGCGGTAGCGCCCACGCAATTGCAAGTATGGCGGCGGGGTAAGGAGGTAGCCGTATACCAGGGTGGCAACTCCGCTACGCTGGATAATACCACCTACCTGGAGTTTTTTGGGCAGCGCAACGACGGCGCGCTCGATAAGGAGTTCTATAAAAATCCGCTCGACCAGGCCAACCCCTTCTACAGCTTTTATACCGATACGGCGGCCTATTTCATCACCTGGGGCACGCGGGCGGGCAAGCGCATGGTGCAGCCGCAGGCCGTGGCGGGCACTCCGCACGGCTGGCGGCTGCAATCATCATTGGTGCTTAAAGTTGGTAGCTACGTAGAGGCCCCCAGCGAGGAAGGCGACACCTATCTCCCGTGGATAGAGCCGGGTGAAGGCTTCTTTGAGGGCTTTCTCTACAGATCAACCGCAGCTTCGGTAGACTCATTGCGGGCCATCTCGACGGCGGCCGGTGCACCCGCGCCCCGGCTTGAAACCATGGTGGTGGGCGGTAGCCGGGTAGATAATCACTCCACGACGGTAAGTGTAGTACCCCCGGGCAGTAGTACGCCCCGCTTGCTGGGTACGCTCCTGTACTCACGCTTCGACCATGCGCTGGGTCGCTACAACATACTGCCCAGCGATATCAGTAGTACGGGTAGCGTGGGGCTGGTATTTGCGCCGGGGCCGCTGGCTCCGCAGTTTCAGGTTGATGTTTTTCGCTTTTCCTGGTTTCGGGTGACGGCCCCGCAGCAAAACGTGTGGTTTAGTGATCGCCGCCAGGTAATCTTTCAAAACGATTCCCTGCTGAGCGGCCCGGCCATCTATGAAATCGATAACATTCCGGCCACGGTAGCGGGCTTCGATATTCAGGATCCCTGGAACGTGCAGCGGGTGGCCCCGGCTACGGCCACTACGTTGGGTAGTACCGGGCGGCGCTTTGCATTCCCGAGTGCTACCGGCCAGCAGACGCGCCGCTTGTTGCTGGCCAACGAGGCGCAGCCGCTGGTGCCACCGCCCGCCCGGCGGGTAAATTTTCGCGCCATCGACCCGACCCGCCCCAACTTTGTCATCATCACGCACCCCAAGCTCATGCAGGCGGCGGGCTCCGTGTCCAACGTGGCCCGGGCTTACGCGGAGTACCGGGCATCGACAGCCGGCGGGCGCTACGATACCCTGATGGTAACGGCCCCGCAGCTTTACGACCAGTTTCATTATGGTGAGCGCTCAGTAATTGCGTTGCGGCATTTTGCCCTCTGGATGGTCGCCCGCTCGCCCGCTACGCAAACCAAATACCTGCTGCTGCTGGGCAAGGGTATCTCGCCCGGCACCTCGGTTTACACGACCACCAATCCTAATTTCAGTACTGGGTTTGATGGGTTCAACGCCGCCCTGGCATCGCGTAACTTTGGGGAGAACGGCCTAGACCTAGTGCCGATTTCCACCCGCTCTTCGTCCGATATCTTTCTGTCGAGCGACTGGCCCCACGATAACAACACGCCGGCCATGCCGACCGGCCGCGTGGTAGCCGCTACTCCCGCCGAGGCGCTCATCTATCTCAACAAGCTCAAGGAATACGAATCTCAAATCGACCCCAATCAGCTCACCCCGGAACCCTGGCATAAGTCTATGCTGCACTTGTCGGGGGGGCGTTTGTCGGCCGTGGAGGTCTCGACTTTCCGCGACTTCATGGATCGGTACAAGCGCCGCGCGGAACATCCGCTGCTGGGGGCGCAGGTGACGACAATTCAGCGCGAATACAACGCCAATAGTACGCTGCCGCTAGAAGTGAATATTGCCGATAAAGTAAATGCTGGCCTGGCGCTCATCACGTATTTTGGCCACGGCTCTACTACGACGTTCGACTTCACGCCGGGCGACATCACCGACCCTACCAAGGGCTACAACAACGCGAAGAAGTACCCGATCATGATGTTCAACGGCTGTACGGTGGGAGCCGCGTTCTTCAACGCGCGCACCTTTGCTACCGACTGGCTGCTGTCGCAGGATAAGGGGGCCATTGGAGTGATGGCCGAGAGTGGCTTGTCGTTTGCCGACTTGCTGGATCCCGCGCAGGATCTAACGTACCAACTGCAATTCAACGACCCCGCCTGGTTTGGCCGCCCGGTCGCCGAAATACGCCGCGAAGTCATTCGGCGGCTACAGGCTACCCCGAGCTTTCAGCCGGTAACCGGCAACCTGCGCGCCTCGGAGCAGCTGCTGTGCACCATCTGGCAGGGCGACCCGGCGCTGCGTATGTACGCCCCGGCCAAACCCGATTTTGTGGCCAGCAACGCGGCGCTGTCGCTCGTCCCCATCGCGCCCGACGCCGCCGTGACCACGAGCTCTTCCCAATTTACCCTGAGTATTGGCGTAAGTAATCCGCTGCGGATCACCCGCGATTCGCTCGAAATCCGGGTGACGCGCACCTACCCAGCCGCTACTGGCCTACCGCCGGAGGTGCTGGTGTTCAACAACTACAATGGCCGTAAGCCTTTCGCCCAGGCTTTTCAGCGCGACACGACGTATACCATCACGATGACCAACCCGACGAGCGATTTCTCAGGCGACAACGTATTTACCGTCGAGCTGGATTACCGCAATAAGGTGGCTGAGCTGAATGAGGCCAATAACCGGGCTACGCTCACGTATTCTTTCCTGCGTAGGGGCATCACCCTGCTCACGCCCACTGAGTTTGCCATTGTGCCCAGCACCACGCCGCGCCTGGTTATTCAAAACAACAATCTTAACGCGGCCGTGCGGGGCTACGATTTTCAGGTTGATTCCGTGGCGAGCTTCGATAGCCCCGGCCGCCGCGAAAGCCTCAATCAGCAGTCGGGGGCCATTGCCAGCTGGACACCCCCGGCCTTGCGCAGCAAAGGCGATTCGACGGTGTGGTACTGGCGCGCGCGCCTCACTACCCCCGTCGGTACCGAAGACGGCGCCTGGCAAGTGGGCTCTTTCCGGGTGATCCCGACGGCCACGAGCAGTGGCTGGTCGCAGAGCCACAACGGGCAGTTCAACCGCGACCAACTGGCCGGGGTAAACGTGGCGACGCCCAGCAATCGCTGGAGCTTCCAGGCCCAGCGGCTAGGGCTGGCGCTGCGGACGGCGGGCGGTGGCCTGCCGGGCAGCGCGCCCACGTTTACCGCCAGCAGCTTCGGGGTGAACGGCAACGGGGCAGTGGCCGACGTGAGCAACTGCGGTACCAAGGCTCCCAACCTGCTGCTGGCCGTGTTTGACCCCCGTACCCTGCGACAGATAACGGTCGGGGGTAGTTTCCCCGCGTGCGGACCGAGTGGTCAGCCCTTCTATTTCTTCGGTGCCGACCCCACCTCGGCTGCCGATACGCTCGACAACCTCAACAACAGTGCCGCCCGTCGTACGCAGCTCGTCAATTTCATCACCCGGGTGCCCGAAGGGGCTTACGTAACTCTGGTGAGCGTAAATCGCCTACGCTTTGCCGATCCCAACGTGGCGGCTACTATGCGCCAGATAGCGACCCTGCTCGGCAGCCAGCAGGTGGCCAGCCTGCAAAACGGGGAGCCCTGGGCCCTGGTAGCCCAGAAGCGGGCCGCCGGGGGCACGGCGCTGGCCGAAAGCGGCCCCGACCGTACGGCCGCCACGCCCTATGCCCAGACGCTGGCGCTGAATTATACCTTCAGCATTGCCGGTTCGGCGGGTACCATCACGAGTACGCTTATCGGGCCAGCCCAGCGGTGGGGCACATTGTTCAACGTGGTGAAGCCCGTAGCGACTACCGGCAGCTACAAACTGGCGCTGGTGGGCGTCGACGCAAACAACAATACCACGGTGCTAAACCCGGATATTAAATCCAAGTCATTGGACCTGAGCGGTTACTCGACGGCAACCTATCCCTACATGCAGCTGCAGCTGGCGCTGAATGACTCTACCAACCGCACGCCGCCTCAGCTCAAGCAGTGGCTCGTTACCTATAAGGGTTTGCCCGAGGGGGTAGTACGCCGCGACTTGGTGGCTGCCATCAAATATGATTCGGCAACGCTGCGCAACCAGGCGCTGACGTTGGGGCAGCTCAATTTCCCGGTTAAGTTCAATAGTATTTCTACGGAAGCGTTTGCTAGCCGTCTCCAGGTGCGTGCCGAGTTGGTGAATGCCAGCACCAACTTGCCCGTCAAGAGTGTGTTGCTCTCCGCGCCCCGCGACCTGGGCACCACGAGCACCACCGATACGCTAACCGTAAACGTGAGCCTGGACGTGCGGGGTCAATTCGGTCGCTTCTACGTGCGGGCCATCGTCAACCCGCAGCTCCAGCCCGAGTTGTATTATTTCAATAACGAGGTGCGCTCCGACGTCTTCGTGGTGCGCGACACCAATTTGCCGCCCACGCTAGACGTGGCCGTCGATGGTCGCCACATCTTGGATGGCGAACTGGTATCGCCGCGTCCGTTCATCACCATGCAGCTCCGGGATGAGGATAAAGTTCGACTCATTACCGACGCTTCGTTCTTTACCGTGTATTTGCAAAAAGACAACGGGGTTCCCGTACCGGTCGACGTCAACGGCTCGCAGATGAAGTTCAGCGTCAACAATTCCTCCGGCAGCGTGGCCCGCCTCGACTACCAGCCCGGCCTCACTACCCCGCTGGCCGACGGTACTTACACCTTGCGCGTACAGGGCCGCGACGCCTCGGGCCGTAGCGCCGGTACGCAAGACTACCAAATCAAATTCGTGGTCGTGAACGCCTCGCAGATCTCCAACGTGTACCCGTACCCGAACCCAGTCACTAGCAAGGCCAAGTTCGTGTTTACGGTGACGGGCCAGGAACTGCCCCGCAACATGAAAATTCAGATTATGACCCTCACCGGCCGCGTAGTGCGCGAAATTTTCATGAGCGAGCTCGGGCCGCTGCACATCGGCAACAACGTCACTGACTACGCTTGGGATGGTACCGATCAGTACGGCGACCGCCTCGCCAATGGTACCTACCTCTACCGCGTAGCCCTCGACGACGCCGGTGGCGACTTCAAGAAGTTCAACACCGCTGGCGACCGGGCCTTCAAAAATGACTGGGGTAAGCTCGTACTGCTCCGGTAGGCGGTGAACTGATGACGTAAGAAGGGGGTAATGCCTGGTACGTGCTTCTGGCACAACCAAGCATTGCCCCCTTCTTACGTCATCAGTTCACTGCTACATGCGCTGCTAGCGCTGCATCAAGGAAACTACTTAGCAATATGGGCGCCCGTGGCACCTCACGGAACCCCTCTGGTGCCGATCCCCCTCCGAAAAATGAAATGTGCCTCCAGCATTTTTCGGGGGAGCCAATCAAAAATTAGGTGCACTATTTTCCTTGGCGCAGCAGTAGCGTAACCAGCGCTACTACTCTTTTAGCAACTTACCATTTGACTAATTCGCTATGAAGTTGTTCAGATTCTGTACTTTGTCTTTGCCCCTTTGAGTGCCTGTTAAAACAGAGTCGGTCAACCTGCTAATTCATTAACACGCGATAGACCACCTCATCAGCAAGCGGGGCTTCCTCCGGGCTACTGACGCTGAAAGCACAGGCGCTGCCTACCTGCCGTCAGATAATAGAGTCCTGCGGGCAGCGCGCCCACGGGTAACGGCTTGCCCGCATCGGTAGCGGTAAGCACCAGTCGGCCCACGCCGTCGAACACGCGCACCGGTTGGCCTGCTGGCGCCCCCACCACCGTCAGGGTAGTGCTGGCTGGGTTGGGGTAAGCCTGTAAGAAGGGGCTTTTCAAACGGGGGGACTGGGTGGCTAGCACGGCGCTAGGGCAAAAGGCCTGGCGTGGGTTCAGGGTATTGCCGCAGGCAAATTCGTAGGTGCTCTCGGGGAAGCGCACCGGCGGGTTGACCCATGATACTAGCGGTTTGAGTCCCGCTGGCATTGTCACTTGGGCGGCGCTGCCGTGGCCTAGGGCGACGCTTTTGCCCGCCGGGCTACCAGTGAAAGTGTAATCACACAGCGCGTCGAGCAAGCGATAGTAGGCGTAGTAGTCGAGTGCATCGAACGCCGCTGCATTGTTAGGCAACACATGATCGGCGGTATAGACATGGTTGGGTAGCGTATCTGAGCGTACAAGCAGGAAGTCCTTCTCGGCAGCGGAAATATTTATGTTTCTAAACGCGTCGATAGCCATGCGGTGATCATTGGTTACATCATCATTGAATATTTCCACCAACACCTTCACATCGGCGGGGAAGCTGGCCAGCTCGGCAGGGGTGAGGTTATAGAAGTACCAAGGAGCCAGCGAGTAGATGAAGCGCCCGTTGCGGCCCCAGTTGTTGTCTAGAAAGCAACGGCGGCCGTTGGCGAAGGAAGCGGCGCCCCCAAACGAGTGCCCCAGGAAGCCTACCCGAGTAGTATCGAGCAAGGTAGGGTAACGGCGGGCAGCCCGGCGAAATCCTTGTAACAGGTTGGCATAACGTTCTGACACCGACATGAGGTTGCTGGTTTGATAGGGTACAAACACGATGGCATAGCCCTTCTTCGCGACAAATTCCAACATTCCTCGGATGTTCACGGACAAATTGCCCCCATAGGCGTGGCTATAAAAGATAGTGGGTACGGGCCCGGTGGCATCGCCGGGGTAGTACACTTCCACGTCGCGGCCGGGGAAGTTGACGTTGGGGAAGGAAACCGCCGCCACAGGATGAGACCCGTCGGCCCCGTAGCCGCTCGTAGGCTTGGCGTAGTTAGGGTCGGCGTAGGGAGCCTGGGCACGGCAGACAATGCTGACGAGTACCAACAGTAGGATGTAAAAAAGGCGCATGGGAGTGAACAGAAAATGTTTGCCCAATCGACTAAGTCAATTCCCACAAGTTTAAGGAAGCAACCTAGCGCAGTAGCCAGGCTCTTGTCAATGCTGCGTAGCAGCACCGCGAAGGCGAGCTAGGCCACATGTGCAGACAGCTCTCAAACCGTACAAGTAGCGTTTTAAAGCTGTCGAGCCAAGCGTTCACCCGTTCGCTCACCTGCCGCCGGAGGAGAGTTCGGAGTTCAGTAGGGTGTCACCAGCGGTGTACCAGTCTGTCGCCCAATGGTTGCGCGGGATATCGACTTCAGTGTTCCGCCTGGCACAGGCTACTGACATCAAAAGCCTTACCGGCGTTGAGAAATAGGCCCTGCAGGTCCAGGTCGGCACCCTCCAGCACCTGTCAGGGTTCGGGGAAGATGGCGTTGAGTTAGAAGGTATCGTGGCCCTAGCCAGCGCGGCCAGGGCCAGCGGCCGCCTCTTGGTTGTCAACTCAGAAATAAGGTATCGATGGTGCGAGCGGCCTAGCGGCTCCGCTGTTCTTGGCCGGGGTATGGCTGCCGTCAAGTTGGTCGCTAGAGAGGTCGAGGCGGCGACGCAAGAGTTGTAAAATGTTATCCCATCGCGGTTTATGGGCTACTTGCTCCAGCAATGAAGGTGATCGTACACGCCCTGCCACGTCAGAGGCGGGCTGCTAAACAGCGCTGCCACCAGCAGCCGTTCTCCCCGCCGTAATAGTGCTTTTCTTTTTCGAATAGCTTCTATTTCACCGCATCACCGCCGTCGGAGCGTCACGAAGCTGTAAGCTACCGCGTGCTTGGCGTCGGGGGCGTGGCGGGCGCGGGTTTCCTCGCGCCAGGCGGCGGGGGGGAGGGCCGGGAAAAAGGCGTCACCATCGGCCACGGTGGTGTGTACCTCGGTGAGATGCACCACGTCGGCGGCGGGTAGCGCCTGGCGGTAGATTTCTCCCCCCCCGATAACGCAAACTTCTTCGCCGCCGGGTTGCTGGGCGGCCAATGCCAGGGCCTCGGGTAGAGAATGGGCTACCAGCACCCCCGCTGGCGCGGGCCAGGCGGGCTGGCCCGTCACTACAATATTGGTGCGGCCCGGCAGCGCCCGGCCGATACTATCGAAGGTGCGCCTACCCATCACGATGGGGTGGCCCAGGGTGAGGGCTTTGAAATGCTGCAAATCGGCCGGTAGCTGCCAGGGTAGTTGCCCTTGGCGGCCGATGACGCCGTTTTCGGCGGCGGCGACGATGATGGAAACCATACTAAAAGCTAGGTGGCTGAAGAGAGATAAGCGATGGTCGAAAGCCAGGTAGTGAGTTAGCCTGCGCTGTGAGAGCCTAAGTCCAACTTGGTGCCCCGCAGGAATTCCTCCGTGCTCATGCGCTTTTTACCTTCCAACTGCACTTCGAGCAGGCGTAGCCAGCCAGCGGGCGTGGCTACTTGCAGATACTGGCGGCCATCGGTCGCCCAGGTGCCGGCGGGCGGCGGAGTGCCCTCGGCCGGTTGGGTAGTAGCCCGGTACACTTTCAGGCCGCGCCCGTCGGGTAGGGTGGTGTAGGCGGCGGGGGCCGGAGCCAGGCCCCGCACCTGATTGACGAGGTCGGCGGCGGGGCGGGTAAAATCGAGTCGGCCGGTTTCCTTGGTGAGCTTGGGCGCGGGGCGCAGGTCGGGCGTCGTGGGCTGGGGGGTGCTGGGCGCGGCTCCGGCCGCGATGGCCGCCACCGTACGGCGGGCCAGCGTGGCCCCGGCCACCTTCAGCTTGTCGTACAAAGAGCCAAAGTCGTCGTCGGGCGCGATGGCAATGTTATCCTGCAAGATGAGGTCGCCGGTATCAATTTCGTGGCGCAGAAAGAAGCTGCTGACGCCCGTTTCCTGGTCGCCGTGCATGAGCGCCCAGTTGATGGGAGCCGCGCCCCGGTACTGCGGCAGCAGCGAGGCGTGAATGTTGACCGAGCCCAGGCGTGGCATGTTCCACACGGCCTCGGGCAACATGCGAAAGGCCACCACTACCTGCAAGTCGGCCGCGTAGCTCCGCAGTTCCGCCTGAAAAGCCGGGTCCTTGAGGTTGGTGGGTTGAAGTACCGGCAGCCCGTGGGCCAAGGCCGCCACCTTTACGGCCGAGGCTTGCAATTGCCGCCCGCGCCCGGCGGGACGGTCGGGGCCGGTAAGTACGGCCACTACCTGCGCCTCGGGCATGGTGAGCAGGGTTTCGAGGGTGGGCACCGCAAAATCGGGCGTGCCCATGAAAACGATACGAAGGGGAGAAGGCATACTTCTGCTACTGGTACCCGCGATGGGGCAGACTTATTTTTCAGGATACAACAGGTATTTCTTGCGCCGCGCTTTAAACTGTCCCAGCCGCGGTTCCCAACTGGCCCGGATGCTGGCTTCCGAACGGCCGGCTATTACCTGCGCCCGCAGCGAGTCGGTACCCGCCAGCTGCTCGAAGTACTTAGTGAAAAAATGCGCCTTGTCGGTGCTCTGGCGATAAAAATCAAGCAAGTAGCTCACCGTAAAAAACTGCGTCGGCTCGGCTGGGGCCGGCTGGTGCAGGTCGAGGCCGTAGCACAGCTGGCCGTTGAGTGGCGGCGTGGGCGAGCCGGCGTTGGGCCGGGGCGTAAATTGGTAGGGGCGCGAGGCAGGCTGGGTAGGTGCCCCAATGATTTCGAACGGCCGCTCGGTACCCCGGCCCACGCTTACGTTGGTACCTTCAAACAAACACACGCTGGGATACAATGCTACCGCCCGCGCCGTGGGTAGGTTGGGAGAGGGGCGTACGGGCAGCGCATAGGGCGTGGCGTGGGTGTAGCCCTTGGCCAGTGGTACTACGTGCAGGCGGCAGGGCTGGCCCCCGGCCAGCCAGCGCTCACCGTTGATCATCTGCGCCAATTCGCCCACCGTGAGGCCGTGGCAGATGGGCAGCGGATCGAGCCCCACGAAAGAGCGGTACTTGGCCTCCAGCACCGGGCCATCGACCAGCATCCCGTTGGGGTTGGGCCGGTCGAGCACCACCACCGTTTTGCCCTGCTCGGCGGCGGCCTCCATCACGTAGTGCAGCGTGCTGATAAAGGTGTAAAAGCGCGTGCCTACGTCCTGAATGTCGAATACCAGCACATCGATGTCGGCCAGCATCTCGGGCGTGGGCTTCTTGGTTTTGCCGTACACCGAGCGCACGGGCACGCCGGTGCGGGCATCGCGGCCGTCGGTGATGGTGGCGCCGTCGGCCGCCTCGCCCCGAAACCCGTGCTCGGGCGCAAAAATGGCCGTCAGGTTCACGTGCAGCGTCTTGAGCGTGTCTACCAGGTAGGCCGTGCCCACTCGCGAAGTTTGGTTCACGACTAGGCCCACGCGCTTGCCTTGCAGCAGGGGCAGGTAGCGCGGCAGTTGCGCCGCGCCCACTATGGGTGCCGCCGGAACGGGCTTAACGGGCGGGTGAGCGGGTGCCCCAGCCCGCCCAGCGGGGGCATCCTGGGCCGAGCAGGCAGCCAGTCCGGCTACGAAAAACCACTTTATCATAGCCCAAAAGTAGGCTGCTGCGTAAGAAGCGCGCGGCTACCCTCCCGTATACACCCGGCGCGGGCGTAGCTTTACGCCCCTCGTGAACACCGCCCGCTACATATCGCGCCGCATGGATGGAGCCGACACCGGTTCCTTCACCCACTCCGTCACGCGTATTGCCACAGTCAGCATTGCCCTGGGCATCGCCGTGATGATCGTGTCGTTTTCGATTCTGCACGGCTTCCGGGAGCAGATTCAAAGCAAAATCTTTTCGTTCGGCGCGCATTTGCAGCTCTCGCGCTACGACAACAACAACTCGCTGGAAGTGGCCCCCATTGCCGAGCCCGAGCTGCGCCGCCAGCTGGCCCGTTACCCGCAGGTGGCTTCCGTACAGTCTTTTGCTCGCAAAACGGCCATCATCAAAACCACCGATGAGGTACTCGGGGTCGTGCTCAAAGGGGTGTCGGAAAAATACGGCCCCAGCGACATGCGCCAGAATATGGTGGCCGGGCAGTTTGTGCATTTTGCCGATTCGGCGGCCAGCGAGGACATCGTTATCTCCCAGAAAATTGCCGATAAGCTGCGGCTTAAAGTAGGTAGCCCCGCGCTCTTTTATTTCATCCAGCAGCCGCCGCGGGTGCGCAAGTTTCGGGTGTCGGGCATCTACCAGACTGGCCTCGACGAGTTCGACGAAGTGTACGTGCTCGGCGACCTCCGCCAGATTCAGGAGCTCAACGCCTGGCCCGATTCGCTCGTGGGGGGCCTCGAAGTACGCCTGCGTGACTTTTCGCGGCTCGACGCCACCTTCGATCAATTTTATGAGCAGCTGCCCTACGAGGTGCGCATCGAAAAAATTACCGATCAATACGCTCAGCTTTTCGACTGGCTGCAGCTGCTCAATCGCAACGTCATCATTTTCCTCATTCTGATAATTTTCGTGGCCACTTTCAACATGGTGGCTACCATCTTTATCATGATTTTGGAGCGTACCAAGATGATTGGGATTCTAAAAGCCGTGGGAGCTACCGATAACCAGATCCGCGAGATGTTCTTTTTCCGGGGCATGGCTATTACTTTCCGTGGCTTATTGATTGGCAACGTCATTGCGCTGAGCTTCTGTGCTTTGCAGTACTACTTCCGGGTGATCCCGCTCGACCCCGAGAACTATTACATGGACCGCGTGCCCGTGGCTTGGAGCCCCTTCGTGATGGTGCTGCTCAACACCGCTACCCTCGGCGCGTCCATCCTATCGGTGCTCATCCCCACTTACATGATTGCCCGTATCAAGCCCATGGTGGCCATCCGCTTCGATTAGGAGTGGCTGTTTATAACGGCTGTTGCGGG
Source organism: uncultured Hymenobacter sp. (assembly GCA_913776615.1). GTDB lineage: Bacteria > Bacteroidota > Bacteroidia > Cytophagales > Hymenobacteraceae > Hymenobacter. Next base: position 133,268 of record CAJYPK010000022.1, on the reverse strand, counting down.
GAACTCCGCGGTAAAAGCCAGGCGTTGGGCGACGAAGCGGGCATTATTAGCGAACCCGCCGTAATTTAGCCGGGCCAAATGGGCTAGTCCAAAATAAAAGCCGGGTGCAACCAGTTCAGTACTCGGTACGCTCTTTTGGGTATAATCACTTTCCTTTTTTCATGAAAAATTTTCCTCGGCTAGCCGGCCGTTCGCTGGCCCTGCTGCTGGTGCTAGGCAGCCTCAGCCTAAGCAGCTGCAAAAAAGATTCCACGACCACGGTTTATGGCAACTGGGTAAAGGGTAATTCATTTCCGGGTACCGTACGTAGCAACGCCGTAAGCTTTGTGATCAATGGCGTAGCCTACGTCGGCACGGGGATTGATGCCAATAGCGTAAAGTACAACGACTTTTTCTCGTTCAATCCGGGCAATGGTAGCTGGCTGCGACTCACGCCCTTCCCCGGCGTAGCCCGCTACAACGCGGCTGCTTTCTCGGTTGGCAACTTCGGCTACGTGGGTACCGGCTACGACGGCACCAACTACCTGCGTGACTTCTGGCAGTTCGACCCCTCGCAAAATACCACTACGACTGTCACCACTGGCACTACGACCGTAACCACTACCACCATAGGCAAGTGGACGCAGATTACGGACTTCCCCGTGAACCCGGGCACTTCCGGCCGCTACGGCGCCGTGGCCGCTAGCGTTGGCAATTTCGGCTACGTAGGCTGCGGCTTCGACGGCAACAACGAGAAAGACTTTTATAAGTACGACCCCTCGGCCAAAACCTGGAGCACGTTCTCGGGCTTCCCCGGCGAAAAGCGCATCAACGCGGTGGCTTTCACCGTGGATAACATCATGTACGTAGGTACCGGCATCAATAACGGGCAGTACGTAACCGATTTCTTCGCCTACGATCCTGGCAAAGATGCCTGGACGGCCAAGCGCCAGCTGGCCAACATCAGCAATTCGACCGACTCGTACGACAACAGCGCCGTTGCTCGCTCGCAGGCCGTCGCCTTTACGGTCGGCAGCAATGGCTTCGTAGCTACGGGTAGCAACGGGGCCGTGCGCACCGACTGCTATAAGTATGACCCCAGCCTCGATACTTGGACGCTCATGAGCCCCTTCCTGGGGGTGGGCCGCAACGCGGCGGTAGCCTTTGGCGTCGGCAATCTTGGTTATGTAGGTACGGGCGTTACGGGCACCACCCGTCTCGACGACTTCTGGACGTTTGACCCCAATGTCACGCAGCAGTAAGGCATATCCGGCCCTGGCCGCCTGGGGCCGGCTACTGGCCCTGCTGAGCTTGGTGGCCGTGGCCGCCAGCTGCACTAATACCGTGAGCGATATTGGCGTCGGCCTGCCCGACGCCAATACCGACACCGGAGCATTCCTGATCGATACGCTTACGGTGCGGGCTTCGACGGTACTGCGCGATTCCGTGCCTAGCTCCAATTCGACTTATTTGTTTGTTGGGCAGTATACCGATCCGCTGCTCGGTAAACTCACGGCGCGCAGTGCCTTCCGGCTGGGATTGCCCAGCACCTACGCTCCTGATCCTACCGCCGTTTTCGATTCGATTACGCTGATTTTGAAGCCCGATGGCTATCGGTACGGCGATACTACCAAAACGCAGGCCCTCGTAGAAGTACACCGCTTGCTTAGCCCAATCTCAAGTACGCAGTTTTCGTTTACGTCGCCTCGGTTGACAAAGATGGACTACGATTCGGTTAACCTGCTGAATTATAGTGCTAGCGGTGGCAACGTAGCCCCTGTTGGTCGGGCTCGCCCCAACCTGCGGACGCTGCGGGTGCCGCTGGATCGAACCTTTGGCCGTACGCTGCTGACGATGGGGCAGGCGGGCCGGCTAAGCACGCAAGACGACCTGGATGCCTATCTGCCTGGCTTGGCTATTACGCCGGCTACCAACGATGAGGCGGCACTGGTACGCTTGAGCGCCACTGCCACCGACGCGGGTGTTAACCTGTATTATCACCTGCCTACCGATCCTACGACGGTTATTACCAGTAGCTTCTCGCTAGCGGCTGGTGGTCGCCATTTCTTTCAAATGCGCGCCAACCGTACGACGGCAGCTATTACCAACTTGCCACGTACGGCGCAACAAGCCACGTCGCTGCAAGGTGTGCCTTCGTCCCGTACCGGCGAGCGTATAATTATCGAGGGGGCGTTGGGGCTGCAAACCCGCCTGGAATTTCCCTATCTGCTGGACTTGCGGCAATTCGGTAATAATCTTACGGTTACCAACGCGCAGATTACGGCTTCCGTACCTAATAGTACCCTGACGCCGTTCGTGCCGCTGGTGCCTGCGCTCAATATTTTCTATACCGATGCGAATAACCATCCCACCGGTGTCTACCAGACGTCAATTGCCTACAACACCGGTATTTCAACGACGACGGGCATTGAGCAAACTACCTACAACTGGTCGGTTACGAGCTATATTCAGTCGGTGCTGCGGAATAACGCTCCCAATAACGGCCTGCTGCTAGGGTCTTCGACGCCCGATGTACCTAGCCGGGTTATCCTTGGGGGGCCCCGCAACGTGCAGAATAAGCTGGGGCTGCGGGTGTATTTCATTCGTGTGCAATAGGCAGCTTAGGCATTACCACTGCTGATTTTTTGAAAGCTCCGGAGCCTCGCTTCGGAGCTTTTCTCGTAAATACCGGGGATTGCCTGCCCTTTATCTCACCGATGGGATACTTTTTGGCGGGCCGACTGTTAAGCTACCGTGTCTGATCTTTTGCCCCCCACCCCGCGCCCCGATCTGCTACGGGTGTCCTACGATGATTACCGTGCCCTGCCCGCCATCGCCAACTCCGACCTGTCGCGGCTACGTGCGGCCCTTGATGGTCGCCCTCCGCGCACCGATTCGGGCTCGGGGGCGCTGAGCTTCGGCACCGCCTTCCACACGGCCCTGCTGGAGCCGTCCGACTACCAGCCCGGTCAGCCCGGGCTAAATGATACCCTTGTCTGGTGGCTCGTTGAAGGCGTTAAGCTGAACACGGAACTGAATCGACTGCTCGAAAACGGCGTGACTGAGCGTAGTGCGTTGTTTACGGAGCCAACTACCGATACCCTCTGCAAGCTGCGGGCCGATCTCATCCTCGATCAGCCTGGTCAGCCTTACACAATTATCGATTTTAAAACTACGATGGCCCGCGACGCCGAGCATTTCCGCTGGCAGTGTTCGGCTTACGACTACGACCGCCAGGCCGCCTTTTATACCGATGCCCTGCGTGCCGAGCGCTTTCTATTGGTAGGCGTGCAAAAAGTAGAGCCTTTCGGTGTTTTTCCCCTCGAAGTGCCCGCCGATATGCTGGCCGAAGGCAGACGTAAATATATGCACCTGCTCAAGCTGTTACGGGCTCCTGGCACGGCGCCTGCCTATCGGGCAGAGGCGGTGCAGGCGGCCGTAGCGGCGCTTGGGCTGTAGCGCCGCTGGTGCATGGGCAGTTTATAAGCCCGTTTGCCGACGAGCGGTTAGTTCGCGTAGTAGTTGGCGTAGCGTGGCAGGTTCGCGCAGTTCGCGCACCAAGTAGTGTAGGTATTCTGTTTCGGCCCGCAAGCTGCGCTTTATTTCGCGCAGGCGGGTGCGCTGCTGTTTTTCGGTACCACTCCAGGGAGCATCCGCTACGGGGCGGCGGGCCGTTTCGAGTTGCTGCGCCAGCTGCCGCTGCTGCTGGGCCAGCGCCTCGGTGTAGCGTTTTAGCAAGGCCTCCGCTGCTGCATCGGGGGCGGCAGTGGGCGAGTCGGTAGCCAGCAGGGCAAGTAGCCCAGCCAGGTCGCCCGCGGCATAGGCGGCCGTGATGCGCTGCATGAGGGCCGTTTGGGCTTGCTGCGTGGCACTATCGGCCAGCGCCGCCCGGTCGGGGTGGTGCAGGCGGGCAAGCTGACGGTAGGCTGCCTTGGTGTTTTGGAGCAGCGCTTGGTTGGCAGTCTCGGCCGCGTGTGCCGCGCTGGCTTGCGCGCGTCGACGTTGCTGCTGGCGGCGCGTACGCGCCTGGGCTGCGGCCTGCTCGTGCGGCAATAAGGTAGCTGGGGGCTCGGCTTCGGCCGCATCGGCCTCGTCGGCTAGGTCTGTCGGGGGTGGGGGAGGCGCGTAGCGTGCCAGCCGCTCGGTCTCGTCCTCGCCGAAGCGCTCTTGCAGGCTGCGGGCATTATGCACTAGCAGCTCGGTAACCTGCTGCTCTTCGGCCCGGCTGAGGTAGCCGGTCGTCAGGGCGTGCTCCAGCGGAGCATACAGCGCTCGGCGGGCGGCAATAGTTGCCGCCGCTACCGGTCCCACTTGCTGCCAGTAAGCTTGCCGGGTTGCCGACTGGCTGGCCAGGAGTTGTTGCAACTGCGTGCGAAGGTTCTCTACTGTTCGCATAGCTTCGCGAAAAGCCTGCTGCACGGGCGAGCCGGTGGGTTGGCTGGCGATTCGCTCGGGTAGCGCTTGGCGCTGGGGAAGGTCGGAATTACTCACAACGTAAAATTACTACCATTACAAAGGGAAATTGGTAACGCCCAAGCCGGCTATCCGTAAAAGCCGCGAGCGCTAGTAGGAGTAAGAATGCTAATTAAGAATTCCCCGGTTAAGATTGTTGAATAGGAGAGACTGAAAAATATTTTCAATTTTATTTGATAAAAATTTGCGTAAGTAAAATTAAGTTCCCACCTTTGTCCTACTAAACCCGCACAATCATGTACCATTCAGCCACAAGCCTCCGCAGTTCGGATAAGATGCAGCCCGAAAGGCTGCTTCAGCTCGGTACGTTTGCCCAGTTTTAGTGTTCGCTAAAATTGTCGCCGCCCGAGCCCACAACGCTCGGGTTTTTTGTTGTTAGTCGGTTTCAGCCGCTTAGCAATTTTTCGCCCGATGCCGTTCGCCCGCCCCAGCTACCTGCCTGAGTTGCCCCGCCTGTCTTACCCAGACAGTCGGCCGCGGTGCGGCCGTGTTTTTCCTTCGTGGTATTATTGCCGATAGCTATCGGCAATAGCTACGCAATAGAAAAACCCGGTCCCGCAAGACCGGGCTTTTTTATTGCTTTTGTTTTTGCAATTAAAATTAATTTTAATTGATTGGGAAAACTATGTCCTGTTCTAATTAGAATTGATAAAAATACGAAAGCAGCAATCAATCATTTGCCGATTTAATTGCCATGCGTTTCAATTTTACTTTTCGCGCCAAGGCTATTCCCGTTCGTAATCACGAAGGTGCCCCGGCGTATGTCCTGACCCCGGCGCTGGAGCTGTACGCCGCCGTAGCCACGGCCGCGCTCAGCGACCAATTTTACGAAGCCGCCGATACCCGGGTAACGCGCTTGCGCGAGCTGATTGCTCGCAACGACCCGCACCTGGTAGCTCGTTTGGCGGTGTACGCTCGGGAGCAATTGCACCTGCGCTCGGTGCCGTTGGTGCTGGCCGTAGAGTTGGCCCGCCTTCACAGGGGTGACAGCCTGGTGAGCCGCCTCGTGGCTCGGATTGTGCAGCGCGCCGACGAAATCCCGGAGCTCCTGGCCTACTATGCCCAGGCCAACGGCCGCACCGGCGCCAAAACAATGGGCCGGCTTTCCAAGCAGGTGCAGCGCGGCTTAGCGCTGGCGTTCAACCGCTTCGACGCGTATCAGTTGGCTAAGTACGACCGGGCCGGGGCGGCCGTGCGCCTGCGCGACGCCTTATTCCTGGTGCACCCTAAGCCGCGCGATGAGGCCCAGCAAGCCATCTTCAACCACTTGGTGGCGGGCACCCTGCCGGTACCTTATACCTGGGAAACCGAGCTTTCGGCCGCTGGCCAGGTAGCCTACGCCTCGCCCGCCGAGCGCCAGGCCGCCATCACCCGCACCTGGGAAACGCTGGTGGCGAGCGGGCGCCTCGGCTACATGGCCCTGCTGCGTAATTTGCGTAACCTGCTGGAAGCCAACGTAAGCGCTGAAACGCTGGCCTTAGTTTGCACTACCCTGGCCGACCCCGGTCAGGTGGCCCGTGCCCGGCAATTGCCCTTCCGCTTTTTAGCGGCTTACCGCGAGGTGCTGGCCCTGGCCAAGGGGACCGCCGCCCCGGTGCTGAAGGCTCTGGAAACGGCCATCGTTGGCAGCGCTCGCAACCTGCGGGGCTTTGGCCCCGAAACCCGCGTGGTGATAGCCTGCGACGTATCGGGTTCGATGCAGCAGCCCATCTCGCCGCGCAGCAAGGTGCTGCTCTACGACGTAGGCTTGGTGCTGGCCATGTTGCTGCAAAGCCGTTGTCAGCACGTGGTAACGGGTCTCTTTGGTGACCGCTGGCTGCGCGTAACGCTGCCCCAGGGCCAGGTGTTGCGCAACGTGCAAGCCCTCTACGAGCGGGAAGGCGAAGTCGGCTACGCCACCAACGGCCACCTCGTGGTGCAGGACTTACGCCAGCGCCGTGAGGTAGTAGATAAAGTGATGATTTTCACCGACTGCCAGCTCTGGAATACAAATGGTGCCGGTACCCTGGCCCAGGAATGGGCCGCCTACCGGGCCAACGTAGCTCCCCAGGCGCAGCTGTATCTATTCGACCTAGCGGGCCTGGGCAACACGCCGCTCGACGTTCGCGCCGAGGCGGGCGTAGCGCTCATCGCTGGCTGGTCGGATAAAATATTCGACGTGCTCGCGGCCCTCGAAAACGGTAGCAATGCCCTGGCCGAGCTGGAGAAGATAGAATTTTAACTCCCAACGCCCCGGGGGTAGCTTGAGTAGTATCCAAAAGCGGCCGCTACCCCCGGGCCTTTAGAAAGTTATATGAACCGCGATTTCCGTCAAAAGCTAGCCCAGGGCACGCTCGACGCCATTGAGTGCGGATTTTACCGAACCCCCGCCGGGCAGGTCGATTTTGCGGCGGCCCAGCAGGCGGCCCAGGCCGGTAGCCGGCTCTACCGCCCCACCTGCGCGGCCGACCTGCTCCGCGAATTTGATTCTACCGCCGCCCCCGGCCCCCCGGCCGAAGTGCGCGTGTACAATGTTACCACGTTGGCCGCCGCTACCCGGCTGGCCGCCGAATTTGGTCGGGTGGGCGTGCTGAACTTCGCTTCGGCGCGTCACCCGGGTGGGGGCTTTTTAGGTGGCAGCCAGGCCCAGGAAGAAAGCCTGGCCCGCTCGTCGGGCCTGTACCCGTGCCTCACCCAGTTCGCGGAGATGTATGCCCACAACAGCCGACCGGCGAGCAATGCCCTCTACAGCGACTACCTCATCTACTCGCCCGGCGTGCCCGTACTGCGCCACGACGATGGCGAGTGGCTGACCCAGCCGCTGCGGCTCGACTTCATTACGGCCCCCGCCGTCAATGCGGGCGCCCTGGCCCGCAACTCGCCCGAGCTGCTGCCGCAGCTGGTGCCTATCATGCGGCAACGCCTGCGCCTGGTGCTGGCCGTAGCCGCTCGCCACGAAATAGAGGCCCTGGTACTGGGCGCCTGGGGCTGCGGCGTCTTCGCCAACGACCCGGCTCAGGTAGCGCAGCTCTTCGCCGAAGCCCTGGCCGAGCCCGCGATTCGGGGCCGTTTTCGGCGGCTCGACTTCGCCATTTTCGACCCTAAACCGCCGCACGCCGTACTACGTGTATTCGACCACGCGCTGGCCAAGCACTAAATTGGCCGGGTATTTGTTAAGCATTTCATACGCAGAACTTTCTGCGTCGCAACTTAGGCAAACGGCTGACCGCACCTTGGCAGTCGCTGGCCGGAACGGCTCCCCGCCGGGGCCTCGATTGCTCCGGCGGCCCGTTCCACACGGCCATATTTTGTAAAGTTTTTTACTTTTTTTGGGTGCCGTAGATTGGCGCTACTTCGTGGTAAAGTTTTCGGGTGTGATACACTGCATCATGCGGGTTCGAATCCCGCCGCCAGCCCCGGCTGGTGGACGAAAACACTGCGCCGACCGCTTGTTGCCCCATTTTTTTCTGACTAATCGGGTGCCGTAGGGTAGCCATCCTTCGCTCACCCTTCGGGCTGGTCGCGGGTTCGACTCCCGAAGTAGCCCTGGTGTGCCCGGGCCGCGTTTGCGCAAGGGTAGGGCCAGTCCGGTGGCTGCCCACTTGTCGCCCCGATTGCTCAGTTGTTTTTTACCTAGTTGGGTGCCGTAGCCAGGCCATACTTCGCACTTTTAATGCCCAGGTCGCGGGTTCGATTCCCGCCGGGGTGGCTTCGGCCACTGCCGTAGCTCAGCATGGTAGAGCAGGATATGGAGGCCGGGCGCTTGTTGCCCCAATTAGGATTTTGATTGCCAGGCCGGTGCCGTAGCCCCGCCTTACTTCGTTCGGGACGATGAGATGCAGGTTTGAATCCTGCCTGCTGGCTCGCCAGCGGTGGCGTAACTGACAACGCACATATTAATGGCGGGGCGCCCGTTGCCCGGCCTGGCTTTCAATAACGATGCGTACCGAGGTGGCAACTAGCCGCTTCTCTTTCCTTTTACCGGATGCCGTAGGCCCGCGTTCCTTCGACCTATCTAGTCCTTTTGGCCCCACGCGGGTCGCTTGTCGCTCCGGTATTTTTTATCGCCCGCCCAGCCCGAGCCACCCGGGCCAGCTTGCTAGGCTGGCGGGTAGTCGCGCTGCGCTCCGCACTTATCTTCTGCTTAATTCACTAAAAATCATGGCTTCTATTTTACGGGGCAACGACTTGCGGCAACTCGGCTTTCCCGAGGGCCGCGCCATTGGGCTGGCCTTGGCGCAGCTCCAGCGTAAAGAATTCAAGCGGTTGGCGCAGAGCGCCCAGCTTGAGCTTCTGCAAAAAATCCTGGCTAGCCCCTCCGAGTACCTCACCGACCTGGCGTGGAGCCACGTGGCGGGCGCGCTCCTGCCGCCCCCCACGCGCCACATCGACCTGGTGGCGCGCAAGCCCTACGCTACCTTCGGGGCCGAGCACATCGAGGCCGGGGCCATCCACCAGATGGAAACGGCCATGAAGCTGCCCGTGACGGTGGCCGGCGCGCTCATGCCCGACGCCCACCACGGCTACGGCCTGCCCATCGGCGGCGTGCTGGCTACCGACAACGCCGTTATTCCCTACGCTGTGGGCGTGGACATTGGGTGCCGCATGGCATTGTCAGTATTCGACTTACCGGCCAAATACCTCGCGCAACGTACCCAGGAGCTGCGCAAAATCCTGCTCGACAATACCCGTTTCGGTAGCGGGCGGGGGTGGGAGCGGGGGCAGCGCCTCGACCACGCCGTGCTCGACCGCGACGAATTTCAGGCCGTGCCGTTTCTGAAAAATAAGCTCGCTACGGCCGCTGAGCAGATCGGTACTTCGGGCTCGGGCAACCACTTCGTGGAATTTGGGTTGGTTGACATCACTGACCCCACCAACGATTTGGGCCTGCCCCTGGGCCAGTACCTGGGCATCCTTTCGCACTCCGGCTCGCGGGGGCTGGGGGCCAGCGTGGCCCAGCATTACACCGGCCTGGCCAAGGACGTGTGCAAACTGCCCGCCGAGGCCCAGCACCTCGCCTGGCTAGGCCTCGATACCGAGGCTGGCCAAGAATACTGGGCCGCCATGAACCTGGCCGGTGATTATGCTTCGGCCTGCCACGAGCACATTCACCGTCGGCTGGCCAAGGCTCTGGGGCACAAGCCACTGGCTAAGGTTGAAAATCACCACAACTTTGCCTGGAAGGAACGCCTGGCCGATGGTCGCGAGGTCATTACCCACCGCAAGGGGGCTACGCCGGCCGGCGCGGGCGTGCTCGGCATCATCCCCGGCTCCATGACGGCCCCCGGCTTCATCGTGCGGGGGCGCGGCCTGGCAGCGTCGCTGGCCTCGGCGTCGCACGGGGCGGGGCGGCTCATGTCGCGCACGCGGGCCAAGGCTGAGTTGGGTGAGGCCCAGGTGCGTCGCTACCTCGCCGACCACGGCGTCGAGCTTATCGGCGGCGGCCTCGACGAAGCGCCGATGGCTTACAAGGATATTCGTACCGTAATGGCCAGCCAGCGCGAGCTGGTAGACGTACTTGGCTCCTTCACCCCTAAAATCGTCCGCATGGACGGGGCCTAGAAATAAAATAAGGTGTAGGTAAATCCAGTGCCCATCATCGTTTCGTAACATTGAGCAGGCTCGTCAGAGCCGTGTTTTCATAGCTCAGGAAAGCCCGCTGCCTTTGGCTGCGGGTTTTTTATTGGCCGCGTGGGCGGGTTCGCCGGGCAGCACGCGCACGGCGTCGCCCACGCGCAGCCGCCCGCCGCGCACAATATTGGCCGTGAGGCCGCCGTGGCCGCGCATGGCGTTGTAGCCACCCGGTCCCAACTCCTCCTCCATGCGCGAGCACGGATGACACTCGCCCGTGACGGCCAGAATTACCTCGTCGCCTAACTGAATCTGCCGGCCCTTCAGTGCCAGCAAGTTGAGGCCACTCACTACTAAGTTGCGGCGCAGCCGGCCCGGGGCCACTGGCTCCGGAAGTCCTAAAAAGCCAGCCACTGCCGCCAAATGCTCGTGCTGAATAAGCGTGACCTGACGCTTGCCGCCGGCCTTGGGGCTGGCGTGGTCGCCGGCCAGGTGGCTGTCGGTTAGGACTTCTACCTCGGTTACGGCCTCCGGTGCTTCGCGTCGGACGTGGCGCAGGCCTATCCACTCCACGCGGCCCGTCTGGGGTAGGGTAGCCAGTAGTCGGGCAACCGTCGATTTATCATCGCCGAAAAAAGGGAAGGCCATAAGAATAAAGGAAAAAATACAAATAAGCTGCTAGCTGTTTCGCCGGGGTTATTAACCCGCTGAAACAGCCTGGGCGGACCAGCATGGCGAAGAAGGCGTATCTACCCAGTAATACTGTTTTGATGCGCCTTTTTCGCTATGCTCGCCCCAGCAGACGACTTACACCGCTAAAAATAACAAGCTACCCCGGAGTCGCAGTGCCAGACAGCGCCCGCAGACTACAGCTCGTCCGGGGTGCCGAAGCCTTCCCGAATTTCGGGGTGGCTAATCTGCCCGCCCAGATTGCCCGCCCGGGCCAGCAGTCCGAAGCTGAGTACGGCTACCAATAAGGTGCCCCAGGCCAACTGCCGGGCCCGGGTGGTACCCTGTCGCAGCATAGCCAAACAGAGCAGGGCCAGCGTGCCCGCCGCCACCAGCACCCAGTAGCCCAGCCGTCCGGCCTGCGCGTGGTTTTTAATGAGCGCCTCACTTACGCGGGGCATGTCTTTAATCACCTTGGCCGCGCCCGAGCCGGTAAGCTGGGCAGGCAGTCCCACCACTACGGCCAGCACCAACGCCCATAAGCCTGCCCGCAGCAGAGCATCTTGCCGGCGGAACAGGCCGGTTGCCAGCAGCAACGCGCCGCCGAGCGCACCAAAAATGGGAACGTGATTGAAAAGCAGGTGCCAGTGCGCTTGATTCATGAGTCGGGAAAAGTAGTGCCGCTACGTTTTGTGCAGCCGAACGGTATTCCCTACGCAAAAATGGCCGCCCTGGCTAATGGCCGAGCTTACTCGCTGCGGTGGGCCGCCAACTTTTCGTGATGGTTGTCTTCGGCCTCTTCTACCGAGTGGGTTTCGCCCAAGTCGTTGTCGGTGCGGGCCTTTTCGGCCAGCAGGCAATAAAATTGGTGAATGAGCTTGATTTCCTCCTCCGAAAAATCCTGGGCGTTGATGAGCCGGTTGCTGGCCCCCTTGGTAGCTGCCAGCAGCTCGTTGAGCTTGAGGTGCAGCACCAGCGAATCTTTATTCTGCGCCCGCTGAATGAGAAATACCATCAGAAAAGTAATGATGGTAGTGCCCGTGTTGATGACCAGCTGCCAGGTTTCGGAATAGTGAAAGAACGGCCCCGACACGGCCCAGAGCAACACGATACCCACCGCACCCACAAACACGGTCGTGGTGCCCGAATACTTGGTGGTCTTTTCCGCAAACCGCCCGAAAAACGAAGCCTTGTTTGCCGGCTGAGAAGCGTCTGCCATAAAAAAATAAAAAAAAGCCCAGCCCTCACCGCGGAGCTAATATCTTGCCAAGTAAGTACTAAGCAGATGTGCGACGGCTGAAGACAATTTTTTTTGGCCCAAAAGCAAGCGCAGCGCTTGCAAAAGCCGATTGGCCTAGTACCTTTGCACCCGCTTCGCACCTCAACGAAGCCGGCTGCTGAAGCCGAAACCAAGTTGCCGATTGCCTTTCTGCGCACGTGGTGAAACTGGTAGACACGCCATCTTGAGGGGGTGGTGCCTTCGGGTGTGGGAGTTCGAATCTCCCCGCGCGCACGTAGAACGAAAAAGCCTGCTGTAAAGCAGGCTTTTTTTGTGGCTATTTAGTTTGCAAGCATCTCGTGCGCCTGGCAAGCCGTCCGAGATTTCCTATTCACCCGGCCCGTCGGTCATGCCGAGCATGGCGACCATTGTGGTTACATAGAATTCCTTGAGCCGCTACCAACCATTTAGCAGCTAGCGACGCATCTCGGGTGCGTTTATTTCTCAAACGGGTTGCCCGGTACCACCAGTACCACTTGCTCGCGCTCGACGAGCACCTGGCCGGGCAGCGCCCCCTTGGGCTTGCGTACAAATTTCTTGGGCGTGACCGTTACCGGGCACAGCGAATCGTGTTGACGGCGCGAGTACCAGCCCGCCAGCTGCGCGGCGCGCTCGATAACCGGCGCGGGTACCGGCTGCCCCGCCCGGTGCCGAATGACTACGTGCGAGCCGCTCACGTCTTTGGCGTGCAGCCAGAGGTCGTCCTTGTGGGCGTATTTCTGCGTCAGCAAATCGTTGTTCTGGGCATTGCGCCCCACCAGGATGGTAAAGCCGTGGTCCTCGAATACTTTGAAGGGTAGCTCGGTAGGTGCTTTGGCAGTTGCCGGGCTGGGGTCGAGGGCGTGGAGCTTGCGCCAGGCGCGCAGGCCGCGTAACTCCGCCAGCGCGGGCTGGGTATCCAGCTCTTCGAGTAGCTCCAGCGCTTGCAGGGCCTCGGCTTCGCGGGCGGTAATGCGGGCTTGGAGCTGGCGCTCCTCAATCTGCTGGTTCTTTGCCTTGCGGTAGAGATTTTCGGCAATGCGCTGCGGCTTTTCGAGTGGCTTGAGCTTAAGGATTACCGGCTCGTTGGTGTAGAAGTCAATGATTTCTACTTGGCTGGCTCCCGGCGCGATGGCGTGCAGATTAGCCATGATGAGGTCGGCACGGTGGCGGAAACCGGCCTCATGGGCCAGGGCGTGCAGGCGCTGGCGGGCCAGGTGGGCGCTCGTACTAGCCTCGTCGGCACGGCGCGTGAGCAGCTGGCGCACTAGGCGACGCTCGGTTTCGAGGGCGCGGCGGGCCAGGGCCAGTGGGACGAAGCGCCGAAGCGCGCCGATGGGATCGGTACCGGGTAGCGTTTCGAGGATGTCGCCGAGTGGCACGAGGCTGAGGCGAGTGCGGCCGTCGAGGTAGATGAGGTAGTAGTGCGCTGGCTGCGCTAGCTCGGCTCGCAGCTCGGCGGCTAGCCGCTGCTTTACTTCCAGGGGGGCGGGGTCGTAGCCGCGCCGCTCGCGGAGAAAGCGGGCCGGGAGGTCGGCCAGGGGGGCATCCAAGACCGCAGATTTAACGGATTGCGGGGATTCGGACGGTGGGGCTTGTTGAAGTGATTCTTGCCCTTGCGTTGGGGTGGGGTAGAGGGCCGCGTCGGTGGTGTAGCGCTGGTGGAAGAGCTGGGCGGGGGCTTCCGGGGTGGGGCGAAAAATGGCGTTGGGACGGGGGCCGTAGAGCTTAAAAAGCAGCGTGGCACCGTCTTCGTTGAAATTAAATTGCAATACCCGATCCTGGGGCCAGGCTTCGACGCTGGCTACCGTGCGGCCCAGTAACTCGGGCAGCAGGTCGACGGAGTTCTGGCGGGCGCGGTGGAAGCTCTCGGGGAGGGCCAGCGCTGGGAAGGTGGCCCCCAGCTGTGCCTTTAGCCAAAACTCGGTACCGACAGGGCTGAGTAAGCCGATTACCAGCTCGTCCTTTTCCTGCGAAAAGCAGCTGGCCACGCGGTAGCCGCGCAGCTGCGCGGTGAGGGCCGGGGCCAGCTGGCGCAGGAAGTAATAGTTGGTGTGCATAAAATAAAAACACGCTTAATCAGCTACCTCACTAAGCGAAAGAGCTTATTGAAAATAACGTTTTGCACGGCGGATACTTTAGAACTAGCAGCAGCGCGCAAAAGCAACACATAGAGGCCGGGACGAGCGCAGCCTGAAGGTATGAGCGGCTTGGCTGACAAACCAGACGACGCTCAGAAATAAGCAGGTCAAGAACCCGCCTGTAAGGAGCTCGCCACGCGGGGCCCTAACGGTTAGCCATACTATCGTGCCTACTACCGGCGGGTTTCTCGCCCCAGCAACGGGGCCTGGTTGGCCCCAGTTTCCAGGGCCAGCCGGTGGGTCGCCGTACTACTAGCAGTTGCAACTGGCGCAGTAAGGCGGTGGGCGGTAGCGGGCAGTAATAGCGCTGCCGCAGGGTAAAAAGGGACATGTAGCGTAAGGGAGCTGAGGTGCTAAGCTACCTCTACTTCCAACCCATCGTAGGCCAGGCGTACCCAGGGTGGCAAAGTGGTTTCGACCTCGCGGTGGCGGCCTAGCTGGTGGCTGATGTGGGTGAGAAAAGCCCGGCGCGGGCGCAATTCTTCGAGAATGGCCAAGGCCTCGCCCAGCGTGAAATGGGAGAGGTGCGGCTCGTGGCGCAGCGCGTTGAGCACGATGGTGTCGCAGCCGCGCAGCCGCTCCATTGTGCTGTCTGGCAGAAAGTTAGCATCCGTGAGGTAAGCCAGCTCACCGAGTCGGAAGCCCAGCACGGGCAGCTTGTGGTGCAGGGCGCGCAACGGCTGCACGCTTAGCCCCAGCACATCGAAAGGCAGCTGGTCGTCGAGAATGGGATGCAGCCCCACTTGCGGAACGCCAGGGTATTTGTGCTCGGCGAATACATAGGCATACTCCTGCTTAAGCTGCGCGATAACGCGGGGCTCGGCAAAAACCGGCATCTCCTGCTGCTGCCTAAAATTAAAGGCCCGCACGTCGTCGAGGCCCGCCGTATGGTCCTTGTGCTCGTGGGTAAATAGAATGCCATCGAGCCGCGTGATGTGGGCGCGAAGCATCTGCTGCCGAAAATCGGGGCCGGTATCGACGACGATACTGCGGCCCGCCACTTCCAGGTGCACCGACACCCGCAGGCGCTGGTCGCGGAAGTCGAGCGAGCGGCACACCGGGCAAGTGCAGCCTATCATCGGTACGCCCGAAGAAGTACCCGTACCCAGGAAAGTCAGTTTCATTTTTTCTAATTATGAATTATGAATTAAAAATTATGAATTAGTGCGCGTAAGTCGGCAAAGTATACCCACTCGGACTTAAATTCATAATTCATAATTTTTAATTCATAATTGAAAAATCTAGCCTACGTATTGGCGCACAACGCGTACCAGGGCATCGAAGTCCAGGGGCTTAGGCAGGTAATCCGTAATGCCGGCGTCCTTGAACTGCTGCATCGAATAGTTATTGGCGTTGCCGGTGATGGCGATAACCGGCAGTTCCCGGATGCGGGCATCGGCGTGGGCGCGGATTTCCCGGGTGCACTCCATGCCATTTTTCACCGGGATGTTGATGTCCATCAAAATCCCATCAATGGGCTGGCTCTCGATTTGACGCAGGACTTCGCCCCCGTTTTTAGCCACCACCACGCGGTACTTCTGTTGTTCCAGAATCTTGCGGGTAATGCTTTGAATCACCCCGCTGTCTTCAGCAATGAGGATGGTTTTGGGAGTAGTGCTCTGGCTCATGTGGAAAAAGGATGGGTGAACGTTGACGATAGAAGGTAACGCATGGACATAATTACTACTTATTAATTGAAAAATCCCATCGAAGCGTTTTTACGCCGCACCAGCCGTGAGCAGCGCCGGGTAGCGAGCCGCAAATTGCTGAAACAACTGGTTGAGTTCGGGAATGCCGTCGGTCAAGGCCTGCGGGTGATTATGCTTGATGGCTTTTTCCAAAGCTAAGGCCTGCGCTGCCAGCCGGGTGAGGCCCAGCGTGCCCGCCGTGCCCTTGAGCTGGTGTAAAAGTGGGTGCAAGCTTTCAGTATCAGCGCGTTGCCAGTTTTCATTTATTTGGCGCAGCAAATCGGTGCTTTCGGTCAAAAACTCACCGTAAAGCTCTGCCGTGAACTCATCGCCTCCGAGTTGGAGTAGTTGTTTCAGCACCTCAGGGTCCACAATTGCCGGCTCGGGCTCGGGGGCCGGAAGTGGGGGCGCGGCGGGAGCTTCCGGCGTTATCCAGCGGGCCAGGGTTTGGGCCAGCTGCTGGTGCTTGACGGGCTTGGCCAGGTAGTCGTCGAGGCCGGCTTCCACGAAGCGGGCCGCGTCGTCGGGCATGGAATAGGCCGTCATCGCTACGATGGGCGGGCTGGCCATGCCCAGCTGCGACTTGATGGCCCGGGTGGCGGCAACGCCATCGAGGCCCGGCATCTGAATATCCATCAGAATGAGCTGGTAGGCCGCGCCGGGTGCCGTGGCCCGGGTAATGGCCTCGTAGCCGTCGTTGGCAATATCGACCTGGCAATTAAGCTTATCGAGCAGGCGGGCGGCCACTTTTTGGTTGATGGTATTGTCATCGACCAGCAGCACGCGGGCGGCGGGACCGGGCCGGGTATCCAGGAGCGGGGTGGCGGGAGCCGCCTGTACCTCGGGTACCGCCGGAACCGCCTGCACCCGGCAGCGGATGGTAAACCAGAAAATGCTTCCCTCGCCCGCGTCTGATACCACCCCAATGGTGCCACCCAGCAGCTCAGCCAGTTCCTTGCTGATAGCCAGCCCCAGCCCAGTGCCGCCGTAGGCCTTGCTGGGCGTGGTATCGAGCTGGGTGAAGCTCGTGAAGAGCCGGGCCGCGTCGCTGGCCGAAATGCCAATGCCCGAGTCTTGCACCGCGAAGCGCAGAATGTGGTAGTCGCCATCGGCGCGGGCCGACGACACCACCACGCTCACCGTACCCTGGGCCGTAAATTTGATGGCATTGGCGATGAGGTTGGCCAGGATCTGGAGCAGGCGCGTTTCGTCGGTGATAATAATCGGCGGGGTGCCGGGGGCCAGGTGGCAGGTAAAGCGCAGGTTTTTCTGATTGGCGCGGTATTGAAACAGCGCCCGCAGCCGGTCGAGCAGCGGCTCCAGCGACAGCGGGGCCTCGTTGAGACGCATCTTACCGGCCTGAATCTTAGATAAATCTAAAATGTCGTTCAGGATAGTCATCAGCGCTTCCGAGCTGGTGCCGAGGGTATCGACGTAGTCGGCCTGCTCACTGTTGAGCTTGGTTTGGCTCAGCAGATCAATCATGCCGATAATGCCGTTCATGGGCGTGCGCAGCTCGTGGCTCATATTGGCCAGGAATTGCGTTTTGGCGGCCGAGGCGGCTTCGGCTTCTTCCTTGGCCAGGCGCAGGTCATCCTGGATGCGGCGAATCTCGGTGATGTCGCGCGCGATGCCTTCGGTGCCGAAACGCGTGCGGCGAGCGTTGATGAGCACGCTTACGGGGTGGCCATCGTGGTGACGCAGCTGGGTCTCAAAATTGCGCAGCTCGCCGTGCGTGCGCAGGGCCTGCCGCAGGGCCTCGTGCTGCTCAGGCTGCCAGTAAAAATCCTCGATGCGGTACTTCAGAGCTTCCAACGGGCTGTAGCCCAGTACTTCGCGCAATGATGGACTCAGGATGGTGAAGCGCCCGTCGCGGTCGGTGCGGTAATACACATCCTGAAACGACTCGAAGATGGAGCGGAACTTCTCTTCCTGAGCGGCCAGCGCGAGCTGCGAGTTTTTGCTGGCCGTAATGTCCTGCGCCTGCGCGGTAATCTCCTCAAACGAGCCATCGGGCAAGTAAATGGGAGCCAGGCTGATATTGAGCCACACGCTGCTGGCGCGGGGCACGCGCAACTGTACCTCAAACTGCTGGGCCTCACCGCGGGTAGCGGCCTGGTAACTAGTGCGAAATAGCTGGCGGGTAGCCTCGTCGGCCAGGGCTACGTCGTTGTCGATCACGTTGAAGCCCTGGGTGGGGGCCATGCCGTTGCGCCGCTCGTAGAAAGTCGCGTAGTTGCGGTTGAAAGACACGAGGCGCCCACGCCGGTCTACGTTCCACACCAGTTGGGAGCCGCTTTCGAAAATGGCGTTCAGGCGGGCATTCTGGCGGGCCACGTATTCTTCCTGCCGCTTGCGGTCGATGGCCAGCGCCACCTGCCCCGAAATGAAGTGCAGAATATCGAGGTCGGCGGGCGTATAGAGGTCGTCGCGGTCGTATTCCTGCACCGTGAGCACCCCAATGATGCGGTCGCCCACGCTCAGCGGCGCGGCCAGCAGCACGGCCGGCAACCGGCCAAAGGCCGTCATCTCGCCGGTGCGCATGAGGCGCAATAAATCGGCCTGCGTAAAGAACATGGGCTGGCCCTGCTCGATTACGTACTCAGTGATACCCAGCGAGAACGGCCGGCCGTCGCCTTGCTCAAAATACGCGTGCTGGTCGACGTAGTACACGAATTGCAGGTGCGTGCGGGCGTCGTCGCAGAGCGCGATAAAGATGTTGTTCGTCTCAATTACCTTGCCCAGCTCGCGGTGAATGGCCCCGTACAGCGCCGGCAGGTCGTGGGCCGAAATAGCCAGGTTGGCAATGCTGTAGTAGACCTTTTGCAGGCGCTCGGCCTTGATACGGTCCGTAATGTCGTGCAGCACGGCCCGGGCACTGGGCAGATGGCCCGGCGGGTGCTCGCTATTTACCGAGCCGATGAGGTGCACCGGCCGGCCCGCCTTGGTCAGCAGCACGGTTTCGAGCTTGTTGAGCGCCTGGCCCTCGTAGAGGCGGCGCAGCTGGTAAAGCAGCTTGGCCCGGTAGTAGGGGTGTACGACGTCGGTGAGCGGGCGGCCCAGCAGCTCCTCCTCGGTATAACCCAGTTTCTCCTGCCCGGCGCGGTTTACAAACAGCAGCAGGTTGGTGGCGCTCAGGTGCAGGATGAGGTCGTGCGAGCTGTCGAAAAACTCACGCAGATAGGTTGGCTCGGGCATGGTGGCAGGAGATACGCCCGGAGACAGGCTACCCAGTGCGTGGCCCACGCCCCAAATACCCGTGATGTGCCCGCGCGCATCGTGCACCAGGGCAGCCTGCCACTGCACCGTTACGACTTCGCCAGCTTTATTTCTTATATCTAGCTCGTAATAGCTGTTGCACTGCGACTCACCGGCCAGGACGCTGGCCAGGTAGGCCTGGCGCTCGGCCTGCTGGGCCGGGGCGGTCACAACCCGGTGGTAGAGGTTGCCGATAAGCTCGGTGCGGGCGTAGCCGCTGAGGCGAACAAACTGTTCGTTGACCTGCGTGATGCGCCCCGCCCCGTCCAGCACGACGAAGGCCAGCTGCAACTGGTCGAACATGAGCGCGGTAGCCGGCAGGTGCGGCTCCGGAAGAAGTGCGGGCATAGGGTGTTAAGAACGCACGGCCGGGGCTGGGGTTGCTGCGGGCGGAGCGGGCAGATAGTAGATTTGGAGTTGAATTTACGGCTAGTGCGCCGTTTAACCCATTTTGTGTCTGCTTCCGTTCCCCGCCTGGTTTTCGCCGTTACTACCGACCTAAGCTACGACCAGCGAATGCAGCGCATTTGCGCCAGCCTGGCGCGGGCCGGCTACGCGGTGCTGCTCGTGGGTTGGCAGCGGCCGGCCTCGGTGCCGCTGGGGCCGCAGCCCTACGCCCAGCACCGGCTGCGCGGCTGGTTTCAGCACGGCAAATTATTTTACCTCGAATACAATCTGCGGCTGCTGCTGTTCCTGCTGGGCCAGCGGGCTGCCGCCTGGGCTTGTGCCGACCTCGACGCCGCCCTGCCCACCTGGCTACGCGCCCGGCTCGGCGGCCAGCCTTTCGTGTACGACGCCCACGAGCTCTTTACGGAAGTGCCTGAAGTAGTGGCTCGTCCCCGCGTGCAGCGCATCTGGCAGCGGGTCGAAAACTTTATCGTGCCCCGCGCCCGACTGCGCTACACGGTGGGCCCGGCGCTGGCCCGCTTGTTTGAGGCCCGGCATCCCGGCTGTTCGTTTGGCGTGGTGCGCAACGTGCCCGCTGGTGGGGGAGGAGCGACGAGTGAGGCAGTAGCTAAGCAGGCGGTAGTCACCGCTAGCCAGCCGCCCACGCTACTCTACCAGGGTGCGCTCAACGTGGGCCGGGGCCTGGTTGAATTGCTGGCCGCCATGCCGCCGGTGCCAGCGCGGCTCGTCATCTGCGGGGAGGGCGACTGCTCGGCGGCGCTGCGCCAGCAGGCGGCCGAGCTGGGCTTGCTGGCCTCGGGGCAGGTGGAGTTTAAGGGCTACGTGCTGCCCACCGAGCTGCGGGCGCTCACGGCGCGGGCCACGGTGGGGATTATGCTGCTCGAAAACACCGGGCTGAGCTACTACTACTCGCTGGCCAACAAGTTTTTCGATTACGTGCAGGCGGGCATTCCGCAGCTCTGCATCGACTTTCCCGAATACCGCGCTCTCAACGCCCAGTACGAGGTGGCCGAGCTGGTGCCCGACCTGGCTCCGGCGACGCTGGCGGCGGCGCTGGCCCGGCTGTTGCCCGGTGGTCAGCCTGGCCCCCGCTACCACGCGCTGGCCGCTAACTGCCGCCGCGCCCGCGCCGAATGGAACTGGCAGCGGGAGGAAAAAACGTTGGTACACCTCTACCACCGCCTGCTGGGGCGGTAGTCCTTTTCTATGCAGCTTCCTTCCGAACTCCTCGCCCGGCTGGCGCCTACCGCCGCCGACCCGCGTCCCGTGCTACTGGCCGTTGCTGGCCCCACTGCCGTGGGTAAAACGGCTCTCACCGTAAGCCTCGCCCAGCAGTTGGGAACCGAAATCATCTCGGCCGATTCGCGCCAGTTTTTCCGCGAAATGAGCATCGGCACGGCAAAGCCCACGGCCGAGGAGATGCAGGGCGTGCCCCACCACTTCGTCGATTCGCACAGCATCGCGCAGGACTACAGCGCTGGCCGCTTTGCCGCCGAGGCCGAGGCTCGGCTGGCCGAACTATTTGAGCGCCACGCGGTAGTGATTGCCACCGGTGGCTCGGGGCTGTACTTGCAGGCCCTCACCGATGGCCTTGATGAGCTGCCCGCCGTGCCGCCCGCCGTGCGCGAGCAGCTGCACCAAGAGCTGGCCACGCTCGGCCTGCCGGCCCTCGTGGCCGAGCTCGCCGCTACCGATCCCGTCGCCCACGGCCGCCTCGACCTGCAAAATCACCAGCGCGTACTGCGCGCCCTCGAAATTACGCGGGGCACGGGCCGCCCATTTTCGAGCTACCACCAGGGGCCGGCCGCCGTGGCCGCCAAAGCTGCCGCCCGCCCCTTCCGGGTCGAGAAAGTGGCCCTGACCCGCGAGCGCGAAGAACTCTACCAGCGCATCGACCAGCGCGTGCTGCAAATGCTGGAGCTAGGCCTCGTGGCCGAAGTCGAAACCCTGCTGCCCTTCCGCGAGCACAACGCCCTGCAAACGGTCGGCTACCAGGAGATCTTCGGCTACCTCGACGGCACCTACGACTACGCCGAGGCCGTGCGCCTGCTTCAGCGCAACACCCGCCACTATGCCAAACGCCAGCTCACTTGGCTGCGTCGCGATCCAAACTACGTTTGGGTCGTGGTGAACTAGCGAAATGGTGAGGTGGTGAGTTTTTGAGCGGTGAACTGGTGAGGTGGTGAGTTTTTGAGCGGTGAACTGGTGAGATGGTGAACTGGTGAGATAGTATCATTTTGTTCAGCCACGTAATAAACTCAGCGCATAAAAAATGTACCATCTCACCGGTTCACCATTTCACCGCTCAAAAACTCACCATCTCACCGGTTCACCATTTCACCGCTCAAAAACTCACCACCTCACCATTTCGCTAGTTCACCGCTACACCGACAGTATCTCCACCATCCGCATAAAGCTCTGGTTGATGACCTTGCGCTTGTTGATGGTGTCGTCGAAGGGGGTGTAAGTGAGCTTGCGGTCCACGATGCCGGCCATCACGTTTTTCATGCCGTTGAGCAGGCCCTCGACGGCGGCGATGCCGAGCTGCGAAGCCAGCAGGCGGTCGGCGGCGGTGGGCGAGCCCCCGCGTTGGATGTGGCCCACGATGGTGACGCGGGTGTCGAGCTGCGGAATGGCGGCCTTCACGCGGCGGGCTACGTGGTGTACGTTCCCCTCTTCCTCGCCCTCGGCCACGATGACGATGAACGAGGTTTTGTGGCGCTGGTAGCTCGCGTGCAGCGTTTCGATAACGGCCTCCACGCTCATGGCCGTTTCGGGCACCATCACGATTTCGGCCCCGCCGCCGATGGCGCAGGGAATGGCGATGTAGCCCGAGTCGCGGCCCATTACTTCCACGAAAAAGCAGCGGTCGTGCGAGTCGGCCGTGTCGCGAATCTTATCGATAGCCTCCAGGGCCGTGTTTACGGCCGTGTCGTAGCCGATGGTGTAGTCGGTGCCGTAGAGGTCGTTGTCGATAGTGCCCGGGGCACCCACCGTCGGAATGCCAAATTCCTTCTCAAAAATGGTGGCTCCCGTAAATGTACCATTACCGCCGATGGCTACCAAGCCCTCGATGCCGTGGTTGACGAGCTGGTCGAAGGCTTGCTGCCGGCCTTCCTTGGTCATGAATTTCTGGGAGCGCGCCGACTTGAGGATGGTGCCGCCGCGCTGCACGGTGTTCGACACCGAGGCCGAATCCATGCGCACAAACTCGCCCTTGATCATGCCGCTGTACCCGCGCATGATGCCGTATACCTCAATGCCGTGGTATACGCCCGCCCGCACCACTGCCCGCAGGCAGGCATTCATGCCAGGGGCGTCGCCGCCGCTGGTAAAAACTCCGATTCTCTTCATGTTAAAAGTCAGCTAAAGCGCCCGCTGCCCATTCAGGGTTGGCTGTAAGCCCGCAAAGGTCGGTAGCCAAGGGCACTTGCCGCATGAAACTGCGCCATTTGGCGTTTACATTTTTGCGTCGGTTACGTAGAAGTACCAAAAAAAGCACGGCAGACTATTGGTTGTTAGCGGCTTTATGCCTACTTTTCGTTACCTCATCGCCCACCACTAACCCGCACTTTTATGTTTGGTTTTTTCGAAAACGAGCAGGCTAAAAAAATCAAGGGCCACCTCTGCAACCTGGCGGCCCTCGCCAAGGCCGACGGCCACGTCGACGACCGCGAGCTGAATTTCATCATCACCGTGGGCAAGAAAAACGGGGTGTCGGCCAGCGAGGTGCGCAAAATCGTGAACGGGCAGACCAACTGCCTGTCGGACCTGCCCGGCAACGATTCCGAGCGCTTCGACCAGATTTTCGACCTCGTAGACATGATGCTGGCCGATGGCATCATCGACGAAACCGAGATGGACTTCTGCATCATGATGGCCGAGAAGCTGGGCTTCCGCAAGGCCATCGTAGGGGTGCTCGTGCGCAAGATTTCGCAGGGCGTAAAAGACGCCGTGCCCCGCGAGCGCATCAAAGAAGAAAGTCTCAGCTTCTTGAATTATAACAACTTGCCGGTGCGGTAGAGGATGGGTAATGGGTAATAGGCAATGAGTAATTTCCTGCCAAGTGTAGGATAAAGGATTGCTCAATACCTATTACCCATTACCTAAATTGCCCGCAGCAGCCCCGCTACGGCCGCGTCGATCTCGGCCTCGGTGATGGTGAGGGGCGGGGCGATGCGCAGCGAGTTGTCGCAGAATAAAAACCAGTCGGTGAGGATGCCCTGCTCGGCCAGGGCGCGGTCGATGATGGGCTTGAGCACCTCGAACGACTCGAACTCCACGGCCATGAGCAGGCCGCAGTTGCGCACCTCTCGGATGGCGGGGTGCACCAACTGCGCCCGCAGCCGCTGGGCCTTGGCCGCTACGCCGGCCAGCAGGTTTTCTTCCTGGATAACCTGGAGCGTGGCCAGCGCGGCCGCGCAGCTTACCGGGTGCCCGCCGAAAGTGGTGCAGTGCCCCAGGATGGGGTTGGTCTGAAAGCCCACCATGATGGCGGGTGAAGAAATAAAGGCCCCAATGGGCATGCCGCCGCCCATGCCCTTGGCACAGACCAGGATGTCGGGCACCACGCCAACTTGCTCGAAGGCCCACTGCGTGCCCGTGCGCCCGAAGCCGCACTGAATTTCGTCGAGGATGAGCAGCGCGCCCACCTCGGTGCAGCGCTGGCGCACGGCGGGCAGGTAGCCGGGTAGGGGCGGGCGCACCCCGGCTTCGCCCTGCACGGTTTCGAGCACCACGGCGGCGGTGTTCTCGGTGATGAGGGCAAGGTCGGCCAGCTCGTTGTAGCGCAGGTGCGTCACGTCGGGCAGCAGGGGGCGGTAGCTGTTCTTAAAGCCCTCCGAGCCGGTGATGGACAGCGCCCCGTGCGTGGAGCCGTGGTAAGAATTGAAGGCCGATACCAGACCCGTACGGCCGGTGTGGCGCTTGGCGAGCTTGAGGGCACCCTCGATGGCCTCGGCCCCCGAATTGGTGAAGTACACCGTATCGAGCGGGGCGGGCAGGGTAGCGGCCAGGGCGTGGGCCAGCCGGGCGGGCGGGGCCTGCACCAGCTCGCCGTACACCATCAGGTGCAGATATTTATCGAGCTGCTCTTGAATAGCTTGCAGTACGCGCGGGTGGCGGTGCCCCACGTTGCTGACGCCGATACCGGAGATTAAATCCAGAATGGGCCGACCTTCGGGGGTGTACATGTACACGCCTTCGGCCCGCTCGATTTCCAGCAGCAGCGGAAATGCGGAGGTTTGGGCTTGGTGGCGGAGAAAAAGCTGGCGGGGAGTTAGCATAGCACCCGCAAAGGTACCGCCCGCCGCAGCTCGGACTTTTAGCCCGCGGGTGGAATAGCCGTAGCGGCTAGCCTATGAGCGAACTAATAGGCCGGGCTATTCTTGCTCGGGCGCGGCGGCCGGGCGGTTGGCCACGCGCTTCAGCACCTCTTTGGTAAAATCGCGCTCGGCTTGGTAAAGCTGGGCCAACTGGCGCAGGGTCAATACTTTTTGGGCCTTCTCGAAGTAGTCTTTTTCCAGGTTGAGCTGCTGCTGGCGCAGGGCAAAGTCTTGGGTGAAGTAGTCGCGCAGCTGGGCATCGCTCAGGCTGGGGTTGTCGGCGTCGCGGCGCAGCAGCCGGGCCGAGCGATTGAGCTCGCGGCGCTTGGCCACAAACTCGTTGTACATGGGCCAGAAGCGCTGGGCCTGCTCCTGGGTCAGGGTCAGGCGCGAGGTGATGAAGGCAATTTTGGCGTTGTCGAGCTGGCCCAGGCGGGCTCCCGGCTGCCCGACCCGGCCGCGCAGCTGGGCCTGCGCCGGCTGGCTGGCGGCCAGTAGTCCTAGCAGGAAAATACTTGCAATTAAAAAACGAAACATACTCATAAGTAGTGGGGAAGGGGCTTACAGCAGCCCGGTTTCTTCGGCCGGCTGGGCATCGAGGGCGGCACTCAGCTCGCTGGCCGACGGCTGGAGGTACTGCTTGGTGAGGCCCAGGTGATGGGCCGGCAGTTCGGCCAGATCCAGCATGTCAACGTGGGTTTCGCCGCTGGTGAGATACTCGACCAGCTGCGCCGAGGGCACGGCGTCGAGACTGGCGGCGGGAGTAGCGGGTGCAGGCAGCGGCTCGCCACCCAGCCACAGCGAAGCCGCAAACGTACCCAGCAACAGCGTAGAAGCCAGGCCCGTGCGCAGCGAAGCCGGCACGCGCAGGAGCCAGGCCAGCGGCTGCGCGCTCCGGGCCGGCGGCGCTACCTGCGCCATCACGCGGGTGGGTAGCCGCTCAAAATAACCCGCCGGCGGACTGCTCAGCGGCTGCGGCCCGCGGCGCGGGTGCTCATCGAGGCGAAAGGGCGTTTTCATGAACGTTGGATAAAAGAACGAGGCCGGGGTTTAATCGGCTTCGTCGGGATTTGCGGCCGGCGTGTCGGCATTTGTTACGTATTCCTCGATTTTGCGCACGGCGTGGTGGTAGCTGGCCTTGAGGGCACCCACGCTGGTGCCCGTAATCTCGGCCATCTGCTCGTAGGGCATCTCGTCGTAATAACGCAGGTTGAACACCAACCGCTGCTTGTCGGGCAGGCGCAGGATGGCGCGTTGCAGCTTCAGCTCAATCGCGTCGCCGGCCACGGCGGGGTCGGCTTCGAGCTTGGCGGCCAGCTCGGCCCCGACATCGTTGAGCGGCAGAAAAAACTTGCGTCGCTTGCTCTGCAAAAAGCTCAGGCACTCGTTGGTGGCGATGCGGTAAATCCAGGTGAAGAGCTGGGCGTCCTGCCGGAAGTTTTCCAGGTTTTTCCACACTTTTACAAAGACGTCCTGGGTCAGGTCGTCAGCGTCATCGTGGTCGATGACCATCTTGCGCACGTGCCAGTACACCCGCTGCTGGTACTTGCGCACGAGCTGATTAAACGCCAGGTTGCGGCTGGCCGGCACTTGAAACTTGGCGAGGATTTCGTGGTCTTCCAAACGCAGAAAGAAGGCTACTGTGCGGGTTGGACGCCGGCTGGCCGCGCAGGTTTAAGTTTACCCAAAAATAGCCGCCTATAATTTGGCGGCTACAGCCGTTTTTCCCCTAGCAACTACCCGCCCTGCATGCCCAGCAAAACGTACTACCTCGATGCTGCCAAAACCGAAGTTCTCACAGCCAAGTGGGGCATGTTCTTCAAAAACCTGGAAGTTAGCTACAATGGGCAGTCACTCGGCACTGTGCCTAGCAAGCAGGCTCTGGAACAGGGCTACGAGTTCAGCCTACCCGATGGGCGTAGCCTGGTGGCCCAGCTCACCCGCAACGTCTATCAGCCAGAGCTGGAATTGCGGTTGAGCGGCCAGCCCGTGCCCGGCAGCGCCACCGACCCCCGCGAGCGCCTCAAACGAGCTTGGTATACCCTACTCTTTATCGGGGGGCTCAACCTGGTGCTGGGCTTGATAGCCGCTTTGCAGCCGGCCGAAGTACTGCAAAGCCTGGGGCTAGGGTGGGGGAGCGTGGCGGAGGGACTACTCTATGCGGGCCTGGGCTGGTGGGGCTACAAGCGGCTATCCCCGGCAGCCTTTGCGATTGCCGGGGTGCTGTTTGTGCTCGATGGCGCGCTGATGATTGCCGCCAGCGCCGAAGCCGGGGGCAGCTCGGGCAGCGGTGGGATACTGATGCGCATCTTATTGACGGCTTTTATTTACCAAGGCTTCCAGGCGGCGCGGCACCTGCGGGCTCAAAGCCAACTGGCTTCCAGCGAGGGCTAGCGCCCAAAAATGCTCAGCGAGGTCGTCTGCGCCGAACGGATAGTAAAATTCCGCACGTCGGTAAACTTGCTGCCGTTGCTCGTGGCCGTGCGAAACACCAGCCGGTACACGCCCGGCTGCATGGCCAGGTTGACCTTGCTGCTGGCCTCGGGCAGGTTGTAAATCCAGGTTTGCGACTCGTCGTCGTTGAGCTTGTAAAGGCTGCCGAAGCCCTTGAGGTCGGAGGTGATGTTGAGCGTGCCGGGCACGGCGTAGGTGACGGTGGCGGTCTGCCCCTGGCGGATGCTCACGCGCTGGGTGCTGCGCGGCAGCGTCAGGATTTCCACCTCGTAGTTACCCGCCAGCAGCTTTTGCTTGCTGCCAAAGGGCAGGGCCAGCCCGGTGGCCGCGCTGCCCGGCGCCCGCACCACGGCCTGCACCGCCCCGCCGTAGGGGTTGGGCGAGATACTGGCCGGTTGCAAGGCCAGCGTGCCCTGCGGGGTTTTAAACGTCAAGACGTTGGCCTTACCACCCTTGATTACTAGATTGGCCTGGCGCACGGCCGGCACGGTGTTGATCACCAGGTCGTAGCTCTGCAAGGCGTCGATGTCGAGCACGTCGGCCTTGCCCTGGGCGTCGCGGTAGTGCACGTAGTTGTACTCCGGCTGCCCGGTCACGTTGTTGACGAACGTCATATTCACGTTCGACTCCACCGGCCGGCCGGCCTCGTCGGTGAGGTTGACGGTCACCGTGGTTTTGGCCAGGGTTTGGGCAATCACGTCGTTGAGCACGGTCTGGAAGGTCTTAACCTCGGCCGCGTTGTAGTACTGCCCCAGGCAGGCCAGCGCCTGCCCGAAGTCTTTCTGCGCCCCGATGCCGATGACGAAGGGCTTCAAAAACACGTGCTTGCGCTGCAAGGCCAGCGAGGCCGCGCAGGGGTCGCCCTTGCACGATTCCACGCCATCGGTAATGAGCAGCAGCACGTTGCGCGAGGTTTTATCCAGCGGAAAGTCCTTGGCCGACTGCTCCAGCGAGTAGGTGATAGGCGTGTTGCCCTGGGCCTTGAGCGTTTTGAGCCGGGTTTTGATGGCGGCGGCATTGCGGGGCGCGAAGGGCACTTCGAGGCGCGAGTCCTCGCAGTTTTGCTCGGCGTTGGGGCTCTGGTGGCCGTACACGCGCAGGCCCAGCTCCAGGTTGGGGTAGGCGTTGAGCGAGTCGGCCATCTTAGCCAGCAGGCGCTTGGCCACGTCCCAGCGCGGTTGGCCTTCCCAGGGTGCCATCATCGAGCCCGAGGCATCGAGCAGGAATAAAATGCGCGTGACTTTAGGCTTCTCGGGCGGCGCGTTCTGGGCTTGGCTGGCTACGCATATGGCCAGTAGCAGCCAGGCCAGCAGGCCGCCGGCCAGCGGGCGGGCAAAGAATCGGGGCGGGAATAGCATTGGCGAAATTTACGCGTGCGCCCGTCACTTCCGGCCGGGCTTGGGTCGGGAATAAGGGCGGGCGGCGGGTCATCTGCTTCACTTGCCGCTAGTTGGCCCCGAGGCGCTGACGGCGGTAATTAGCTGCGCGCATGAAGGTAAAATGAAGTATGGCGTTGGGAGAAAGCTGACTATTAACTAATTGGAACCTATGCCTTACCGGCGCGTATGCTGTCGCTTACCAGCCCGGCCGTGCCGGGTGCCGCCAGCTTAGTATTTTCTGCTGGCAATCTTCTATGGCTGAAATTCCCGACGCTCGTCCCCGACCCTTGGTGTACGCCCACCTCGGCGACCTGCACATCACCGACGCCAAGGCCCGCAACTACCAGGACTTTCTGGCCATGCTGGCGCAGCTCGAAGTGGAAGGGGCTGGGCAGCTCGACTTTATTTACCTGCCCGGCGATGTGGCCGACAACGGCCAGCCCGCGCAGTACCGCCTCGTCGCGGCGGCCCTGCGGCTGGCCAGCGTGCCGGTGCATCTCATCACCGGCGACCACGACATGGAGCCCGGCAGCCTCGCCAATTTTTACGCCGTGCCCGCCGCCGCCCCCCTGCCCAAGGCCCTGATGGTGCGGGGCGTCCGCTGCCTCTTTCTCGATCTGTGCGGCCCCGGTACGGGTGGCCCCGACTTCCGCCTCGGGACCGCGCAACTGGCCTGGCTGCGCGAAGAGCTGGCCGGGGTGCCAGCGGGCACCGAGGTAGCTCTGTTTATGCACACCTACCCGGCCGACCTGCGCGACGCGGCCGAGCAGGCCGAGGTGATAGCCCTGCTGGCCCGGCACCGCGTAGCCCTGCTCGACATGGGCCACACCCACTACAACGAGCTGGCCAACGACGGTACCACCATCTACGCCGCCACCCGCTCCACGGGCCAGATCGAGGAAGGGCCGGTGGGCTACTCGCTCATCAGCCTCGACCAGGGCATTGTGAGCTGGCGCTTCAAGCCGCTCGACGGCGGCTTTCCCTTCGTACTCATTACCGCCCCGGCCGATTACCGGCTGTTGCGCCACGCCGGGCAGGCGGTGGGAGCGCAGTTCGACGTCCGGGCGGTAATCTTCGGGGCCAATGCCGTGGCGAGCGTGCAGTACCAGTTGGCCGGCGGGCCTTGGCTGCCCATGCGGCTCGACGCGACCGGCGTGTGGCAGGCCGAAGCCGTTTGCCCGGCCGGGGCTACGCTGCCGCTGTCCCTGATTGTGGAGGCCCGCGACGTTACGGGCCGGCCCGGTCGCCATCAGGTGCAGGTGGCCTCCGCATCCTACCAGCCGCCGCCCCGGCTGGGCGCGGGCAGCGACGCTACGAGTATTGGCGCTTGGGAGGATAATGGCATTTTGGGCACGCAGCTTGGCCCCAATCGCAACGCTCGCCCGCTGCATCCTAGTAGTTGAGGTAAAAAGCGTAATCAGTATCGTGTTCCTAGCTCGTTATATCTTAAATTATTATGTAAATCAGTATGTTATCTTAAAAAATTCTTGTTTCAATAAAATTTGCCTGCTGAGCTTGCCGAAGCATCTTGGCTAGACGCATCCAGAAGCCCCCTGTCAAGATGCCTCGGCAAGCTCAGCAGGACGGACGTTTTAAGAGCGTGACTCTTTACACGGCTTCAGGAAGAACAACTGCGCAATTGCCATTCTTACCCCGCCTCGATTTCCTTTCTTTCACCTTTCCGCATGTCACTCATTCTTATCTGGGCTATCTCACTAATTTCTATTGCCTTAGTCATCATCCGGCCCTTCAAGGTACCGGAGTACGTGTGGGCCGTGAGCGGAGCCGTTTTATTGCTGATAACCCAGCAGCTTACTCCCGCCGAGGGCCTGGCGGGCGTGGCTAAGGGCCTGGACGTGTACCTGTTTCTGACCGGCATGATGCTGCTGGCCGAAATTGCCCGGGAGGAAAAGCTTTTCGACTGGCTGGCGGCCCACGCCACCAAGGCCGCCAAGGGCTCGGCGCAGCGGCTGTTTCTGCTCATCTACATGGTGGGAGTGGTCGTCACGACGCTGCTTTCCAATGATGCTACGGCCGTCGTACTCACCCCGGCCGTGGCCAGCGCCGTGCGGGCTGCCAAGGTAAAAAATCCGCTGCCCTACCTCTTTATCTGCGCGTTTATCGCTAACGCGGCCTCGTTTGTGCTGCCTATCTCCAACCCGGCCAACCTGGTTATCTACGGCGATCACATGCCGCCGCTGCTGGTGTGGCTGCCGCGCTACTTGCTGCCGGCCATCGTGTCTATTGGGGCCACCTACGCCATGCTGCGCTACACCCAGCGCGCCGAGCTGAGCCAGCCCATCGACAAAGACATTGAATTACCGACGCTGGAGCGCGGCGGCCAGGTGGCGCTGGCGGGTATCGGCGTGACGGCCGTAACGCTGCTGCTGGCCTCGGCCTTCGACAAGCCGCTGGGGCTGCCCACGGCCATCACGGGCTCGCTCACGGCGGTGGTGGGACTGCTGGTGGCGCGTAAAAACCCGTTTAGTATCGTCAAAAACGTATCCTGGGCGGTGCTGCCGCTGGTAGCGGGGCTGTTCGTACTGGTCGAGGCGCTGGGTAAAACGGGCGTGACGCAGTGGCTGGCTGCCACGCTCACGCGCGGGGCTGAGCAATCGGCCGCCGCGACCACCTGGGCCAGCGGGGTGGGCGTGGCGCTGCTGTGCAACGTAATGAACAACCTGCCGGCCGGCCTCATCGCCGGCAACGTGATGCAAACCGCCCACGTGCCCGAAACCGTGAAAAGCGCCGTGCTCATCGGCATCGACCTCGGCCCCAACCTGTCCATCACCGGCTCGCTGGCCACCCTGCTGTGGCTGGTGGCCCTGCGCCGCGAAAATATCGATGTGAGTGCCTGGCAGTTTCTCAAGCTGGGTGCCCTGGTCATGACCGTGCCGCTGGTGCTGGCCATCGCCTCGCTTTTTGTATAAGCCCGGGCCTACCCGCTGACCTTACCCGCTTTTCCTTCTCCACAAATAGCTCATGCCATGCAAATCAACCCCGCCTTTCTCTACCCCCTCATCCTCGCTGCCGGAATGCTCCAGGCCTGGGGGCCACCCATGAACGGCACTCTGCAAAAGTCACTGGTCAACCCCTGGCTGGCTAGCCTGGTGTCATTCTTGCCGATTATCGCGCTGTTATTCTGCGTGTTCATTTGCAGCCCCAAGCCCCTGCCGACGGCCGCCAACATCCAGGCCATGCCCTGGTGGGCGCCGCTGGGGGGCCTGGTAGGCGCGGGAGCCGTGGTCGCGGGCCTGATGTTCGTCAACACCGTGGGCGCGGGTGCCTTCGCCGGCCTCACCATCTCGGCCAACCTGCTCATGTCGGTCCTCATCGACCGGTTTGGCTGGTTTGGAGTTGAGGTGCACGCCCTCACGCCCGGCCGCCTGGTGGGCTGCGCGCTGCTGATTGTCGGCGTTATTCTCATTTCCCGGTCGTAGCTGGCGGCTAAGCTGGAATAGACTTGTGTAGATAATCTCGGCTGCTCACTGGCCTTTACTGGTCCTTACTGGCGCGAGTTTAGCGCAGCGTAACTCGTGTCGGCTTATGATGTGGAGGCTGCGCCTCCACTGCCGCAACGCGGCAAATCGGCGTTATTTTCAAATCACTTACTGTTGCCAGTGACCCTATCGCCCGCTTGCCGCGTTGCGGCAGTGGAGGCGCAGCCTCCACATCATGAGCCGACACGAGTTACGCTGCGCTAAACTCGCGCCAGTGAGGACATGAATACTAGTAAAGCGTATTTAGCAAGGCTATTAAATAGTTATGCTATTTTGCGCCCCCAGCAATTCCAGGTGGGCTAAGTGGTGCCGGCCGTGCCAGGCGTACTGCACCAAGGCTTGCTCCAGCGTACTGGTAGTCTGATAGCGTGGGTGATAAAACGTGCGCTGCCACTGCGTCTCGCTCAACTGCTCCAACAACATAATCCAGCGAGTATGCAGGTTCTCCAGCAAGGCCACTGATGCGGCGATGGGCGTTACGGCTACGTCGGGTAGGGCGGCCCAGGCTTGCTCGTCGAAGGGCCGCACGGTTGGATTATCCTCCGTGAGGGCCAGGCGGAAGCGGCTGTATAAATTCGGGTGCGTATCGGCGAGGTGGTGCACCACCTGGCGGCCCGTCCACCCGCCGGGGCGGTAGGGTTGTTCCAGTCGCGCCGGGCCAGCCCGTTCCACGGCGGCCTTCAGCAGCGCCGGAAACTCGGCCAGTTGCTGCAGGTACGGGGCGCGGCCAGCCGGCGTGAGTGGCGCAGTAGGTAGCTGCGGCCGGCCAATGGGAAAGCGCAAAGAATCATCGGGGAGAGTAGGGGTGGACATGGGTGAAGAGGAGTTGCGTTTCAAAAGTACCCGTTTTTATGCCCGGTGCTCGGCGCGCAGCCGCAGCATCAACGCCCTGCCCGCCGGGCGAAGGCTGGCTGGCAACAGTAAACTGAAAACCGGCCACCTGATGCGGCGACGTTTTCCGAACCGGCTCTGCACGCTCGTGGTTATACCTGTATGGAGCCAACCTTGCTAAAAGCCGCCTACCTCGATTATCTGCGCCGCCACGGCCGCGCTCCCAAAACCGTTTTTGCCTTTGCCGACGCGCAGGGCATTACGGAGGGCGAATTTTACCGCCACTACGCGTCCTTCACCGCCATCGAGCGTGAGGCCTGGGCCGAATTTGGCCGCGAGGCCCGCACCCAGGCCGCCGAAGAGCCGGCCTGGCAGGGCTACGGTGCCCGTGAAAAGCTGCTGGCTTTTTACTACACGCTGCTCGAAATTCTGAAAAATAACCGCAGCTTCGTGTTGCTCACGCTGGGCCGCTCGCAGCGGCGGATGCCCGCGCTGGTGCCGAAGATTTTAACGCAGTTTGAGGCGGAGTTCAAAGACTTTGTGCAGGAAATTCTGCACGAGGGGCGCGCTACCGGGGAGGTGGCCAGCCGACCGTTTTTGCAGGACGGCTACGGCCGTATTTTTCTGCGTCAGCTGCAATTCATCCTCCTCTTTTTCGTGCGCGACGAGTCGGCCAACTTTGAGCGCACCGACGCGGCCGTTGAAAAAGCCGTAACGCTGAGCTTCGACCTGGTGGGCCGCAATACGTTCGACTCGGCCCTGGATTTCGGCCGCTTTTTGTTGCAGCGTTAGCCAACCGCGGGGGGTAAGCTTCAGCTTGCCCCCGCGCCCAAAGACAAGCTAAAGCTTATCCTACATGTCTGATCAACCCCAGGAATCGCTGCCTACCTCCAAGGTGGCCCGCGCCGCTCGCTTCGCCAAAACCGGCCTGAAAGTGGGGGCCAACTACGTGCAGCACTACGCCAAAAAGGCCGTGGGTGCCGAGGCCCCCGCCGCCGATTTGCACCAGGCCAACGCCGCCGAGCTCTACGGCACGCTCAGCGAGATGAAGGGCTCGGTGCTGAAGGTAGCCCAAATGCTGGCGATGGAGAAAAACCTGCTGCCCCCGGCCTACGCCGCGCAGTTCAAGCAGGCGCAGTACCAGACGCCGCCGCTCTCGGGGCCACTCGTAGTCAAGGCGTTCCGCGACGCGTTCGGGCATTCGCCCAGCCAGCTCTTCGACGAGTTTGAGCCCGAAGCCCGGCAGGCGGCCAGCATTGGGCAGGTGCACTTGGCCCGCAAAATGGGTAAAGCCCTGGCCGTGAAAGTGCAGTACCCCGGCGTGGGGGCCAGCATCCGCTCCGACATTGCGATGGTGAAGCCGGTGGCCTTGCGCATTATGGGGCTCAAGGAAGAAGTACTGCGCCCCTACATTGCCGAGGTAGAAGCCCGCCTGCTCGAAGAAACGGATTACAAGCTGGAGCTGAGCCGTGGCCAGGCCGTGGCGGTCAAGTGCGGGCACCTGCCGCATTTGCAGTTTCCGACCTATTACCCGGCGCTTTCCTCGGCCCGCATTCTCACGATGGACTGGCTGCCCGGCCAGCACCTGGCCGAATTTCTGGCCACCGGCCCCAGCCAGGCGGTGCGCAACCAGCTCGGGCAAGCGCTCTGGGACTTTTACCAATACCAGCTCCGCGAGCTGCGCCAGCTGCACGCCGACCCGCATCCGGGTAACTTCTTATTCAGCAGTGAGAACGGCGGCATGGTGGGGGTTCTCGATTTCGGCTGCGTGAAGGATGTGCCGCCGCTGGAGCAGCAGCAGTTTCTGGCCCTGCTCGACCCGGCTACCCTTGCCGAGCCCGCCCGCCTGGAAGCTTTGCTTACCGAGGCGGGGGTACTCCGCCCGGCCGATCCGCCCGCCCTGCGCGCCATGTACCTGCGCACCCTGACGCAGTCACTGGAGCTGGTGGGCCGGCCCTTCCGCCAGGCAGAGTTTGATTTCGGCGACCCCGCTTACCTCCAAAGCCTCTACGCGCTGGGCGACGACCTGCTGCAAGACCAAGACCTGCGCCAGCAGCGCGAGCCCCGCGGCTCGGCCCATTTCGTCTATCTCAACCGGACGTACGTAGGACTGTTCTCCCTACTCACCGAGCTCGGCGCAGTAGTCCGCACAACTTACGTAGGGTAAGCTTTAGCTGGCCCGGCGTCAGGTGGGGTTGGATTTACCTGACGCCGGGCAAGCTAAAGCTTACCCTACACTTTCTCATGAAAAAACTCTTTCTCCTGCTCGCTGCTGTCCTCTCGCTGGGCACGGCCGCCGCCCAAACCTCTGCGCTTAGCTGCTGCGCCCGCCCGGCTGGCCCCAGTGCTACCGAAGCCTTTGCCATGCTCGCTACCGACAAAGACTTTTCGGGCGGCCACGACGCGCCGCTACCTTATGCGTACGAGGGAGAGGGCCAGATGATCACTTTTAAAACTACCGACGGGAAGACCGGCCAGGCGTTTGAAATCAAAAGTGCCAAGCCCAGCACCAAGTACTTATTCGTCATTCACGAGTGGTGGGGGCTGAATGACTACATCAAGAAAGAGGCGGCCACTTACGCCCGGGAGCTACCGGGCGTCAACGTGATTGCCCTCGACCTCTACGACGGGCAGGTAGCCACCACACCCGAAGAAGCAGGCAAGCTGATGCAGGCCGTAAAAACGGAGCGGGCCGCCGCCATTATTCGGGGGGCGCAGCTTTACGCCGGCCCCAAGGCGCAGTTTGCCTCGGTGGGCTGGTGCTTCGGTGGGGGCTGGAGCCTGCAAAGCGCCCTGCTCGGCGGCAAGCAAACCGTGGGCTGCGTGATGTATTACGGCATGCCCGAAAAAGACATCGCCAAGCTCAAGACCCTGAATTCGGACGTGCTGGGCCTCTTTGCCGAGCAGGATAAGTGGATCAACCCCGAAGTGGTCAAGCAGTTTGAAAAAAATATGGCTGCCGCGGGTAAAAAAGTAACGGTGCAGGAATACCCCGCCGACCACGCCTTTGCCAACCCCTCCAACCCCAAGTACAACAAGGAGCTGGCGGCCGATGCCCACCAAAAAGCATTGGCTTATTTGAAAGCTCGTCTAAAAGCGTAGTTCCTGACGCTAGCCTAACTGCTTTTTCCCAGCTGCCTTTTCAGGGTAACTATTGCTAATGGGGATAGGCTCCTCAAAAGAAAGGCTCCCTGCCGTTTGGTAGGGAGCCTTTCTTTTAACGTTGCTTATCGACTACACAGCCTGCCACAAGCCGGGGATGCGGGCGGTGAGCGCCCGGCCGCTCTCGCCGGCCTCCGCTGGCAAGAGGGCAAAGGGCAGCGTTCGACCGACGGGGGCCTGACGCTGCATTTTTACCAACTCCTGGCGCAATTGCTGCACGGCGGCGGTGAGGTCGGTCCAGCTTTCAGCCACGAAGTATGGCTCCGGCCCTACGGCCGTGAAGCCGGCTTCGGCCGGTAGCGGCTGGCGCAGGCTCTGCACCACGCCGGCCAAGGGCTGGTGGGCGGTGACTTCGGCCGCGGCGGCGGCGTGCAGGTGGCGGGCCGAGGTCAGCAAGTGCACCCCGTAAAACTGAACCCGGCCGCCCGTGGCTGGCGCCAGCAGGCCCCGCTCAAACGTGGCGCGGGCGAAGCGCCGCAGTAGCGTCGTGGCCGCGGGGGTATTAGCCAGCTCCCAGGCTGCCCCAAGGGCCTGCAAGGCCGCGGCGTAGCCGGGCTCCAGCAGCAAGGGCACCCGGCCGAAAAGGTCGGTAAATAAGTCGGGGCCACCGGGAGGCTGGTCAAACTCACTGAAGCTGCGCAACCGCGATACGACCGGCAACTCGCGGCGGCGCAGGGCGGCGTAGTAGGTGGTTTCGCTCACGGCGGTGCCGGTGAAGAGCAGCGTCCAGCCCGTGCGCTGGCGCACCAATTGGCCGAGCTGGGTGAGGTTGGGCAAGGTATCGCGCCGCAAGCCGAGTTCGGCGAGGGCGCGGCCGAAGGCCGGGCTGGCCCAGCGGTGCAGCAGCGCCTGCTGGCGGTCGAACAGCATCTTCCAGACCATGCCCGCGGCGGGCGTAGCAGGGTGGTGGGGGCGGGCGAGCACGTGCAGTGACATAGCGGTAAAAAAAAGGAAACACCAAAAAAAAGCCCGATTCCAAGGACTTGGAATCGGGCTGTGAAGCTTAGCTGAAACGTGAGGGCGGGAGCATTTTACTTGCTGAGTACCCTTGGCAGCTGGCCATAACGCGCGATTCCGGGGCCCGGTTTGGGTCGGCAATTCATCGCGGTAATGACTAGCTGGTGGCGTTTCATACGGTGGCAAATATACGGGCGCGATTTATATCTGCAAGTTCAGCGGGTATTTCATCATAAAAAAATTACTCCGCCCGTCCGGCGTACGCGCTTAGTTGGCCAGCAGCCAGCGGTAGGCGGGGCCAAACTCGCGCCGCCAAAACCACTCGGCGTGTCGGCCATCGGCGGGTGCCCGGAGTTGGATATGGCTGGCTGGCACTCCTTTGGCCAGGAGTTGGCGGCGCGCCTCAGCCATCAGCGGCACCATGGTTTCGCTTTCGGCCGGGCCAGCCACGAAGTAGAAACGGCTGGCCAGCGGTGCCGGGCGACGCCGCAGGTAGGCCATCAGCGAGTCTTGGGCAAACCAGAGGGCCGGCGAAAACGCGCCTATCCGCCCGAATACCCGCGGGTATTTCACCCCCGCATACAGGGCAATGAGTCCGCCCATGCTGGAGCCCACAATAGCCGTGTGAGCGGCCTCGGGACGGGTACGGTAGTGCGCGTCGATGTAAGGCTTGAGGGTGCGGGCCAGAAAATCGACGTAAGCCGCGCCTTCGCCGCCTTTCTTGTAGGCTGCGTTGAGTCAGGGAGAATACTCGTCGAGGCGGCGCTCGTCCCCGTTGTCCACGGCGACTACGATAGCCTCGGTAGCCGGAGAGCTGGCGGCCAGTTGGTTGAGGGTTTCATCGACGCCCCACTCGCTGGCAAAGGCCGTGGCCTCGTCGAATACGTTTTGGCCATCCTGCAAGTAGAGCACGGGGTAGCGCCGCGCGGGCTGGCGGGCGTAGCTGGGCGGTAAGTACAGCCACACGCGCCGGGTGCGCCCCGCCAGCTGGGGCAGCCGGAAGGAGTCGGCCAGCACGCGCACGTTGGCGGTCAGCGTGTGCGGGTGGGGGGCGGCCGGGGCCGTGCCCCCGGGGCGTTGATCCTGCCAGGCAGCTACGCACAGGTCGAGGGCCGCGGGCGAGGAAGCGAAGACGGCCTGCCGGTTGGGTACCGGTTGAAACTGCGCCCCGGCCTCCACCGTGGCCCAGGAGCCCCGGGTGAGCTTGAATTCCTGCGGCCCTTGCAGGCCGGCGGGTAGCGTCAGCTGATACGTGCCATCGGGCTGGCGAATCAGGGCGTAGCCCGCTGCCGCCGGCTGCCAGCCGTTGAAGGAGCCGGCCACGTACAGCGGCTGGCTGAGGGGCGTAGTGCTGGGTACCTGTACGCGCAGGGTGGTCTGGGCCTGGGCTGGGATACTCAGCAGGCTGGCCAGTGCGCTGGCACGAGCCAACCTAGCAGGAAGGTGCCACCACATGCCGCCGGGCTAGCGAATAACGTCGCCCCCGGCCCGCTCCGAGGCATCCATCTTGCGGAGCGTATACACAGCCCGTACCGAGTCAACGCCCGGTAAGCCATTGACGCCAAAATCGATGCGCGAGCCTTTTTTCTGCGGGCCGCTCACGAAGTGGCGGTAGTCCTCGGCCGATTCGCGTACCACGTACAAGTCGCCGGGGCTAGGCACCTTGATGCGGGCGTAGGTGCTGCGGCCGTCGGGGGCTGTCTTACGCTTCTCACTGTTGGCCAGCAGGCTTACGCCGGTGAGGCGGTATTTCTGCGCGTCGGGAGTACCCTTGGGGGGGTCGTAGTTGCCGAGGCCATCCACGAAAATTTCGCGGCGGGCCACCAATTCCTGCAAGGGGGTGGTTTTCAGCAGCTCCATCGTTTTCTCGTCCATCAGCAGCTGCTGCACGGCGTTGGGCGGCCCGGCTTGCTGATAAAACACCAGCACGGGGTCTTTCAGCTTGATCTTGTTGATAACGAGCGGGGGTTTCTCGTCCTCCACCTCTACCCGGGTAGCCGTTTCGATGGGCGCTGGTGGGGGAGGAGGCGCCTTGGTGCCCGAGCGCCCAGCGGGGGCCGTTTTGCCTGGCGCAGGTTTGCCGGGGGCTGGTCGCCGCGTTTGCGCGTGGGCTCCTAAGGCGCTGGCTAGCAATAGTAAGCCCATTGCGAAAGAATGCGAAAATGGTTTCATGAGGGAGGTGTAATCAACCAAAAGTACGGTGTGCGCCCCGTAGCGGGCAAGCCGCCGCGGGCTGGGTGGCTCATACGGCCGCCGGGCCCCGTTCGCCGCCGTTTCAAAACGCAAAAGCTGGCGGCCTTACCTTTGCAGCCCCCCGTTTGGTCACTGACCGGTTGTTTCACCCCAGCGGGAGGGCTGCAAGCCGCATTATTTTGAAGGTGCGGCGGCAATGGCCAAGAAAGAGGAGTGGGTCGGCGGCTGGCGTTGTCAGCGGGTAATGGGCCAATAGTCGGTAGCTGGCTAGCCAGCGGCGACAACTTCGATAGTTACTGTATGCTCGACCATTTCGGTTGGTATAGTATTCATTTTCAATGGAAAATAAAAATAAAAAGCAAATTATTGCAGTCTGCAATCATCTTTTTTTAACTATAAAACCTCTTTCGGTGCTTCCTCGGCGGCTCGGGGGGCGGTAATCGGCTCCCCCTGCGCTGGGCTGAAAAGCGCGGGCGATAGCCAGGCCCGAACGGGCTCACCGCGGTTGGTTTCTGGCAGGGCCCAGACTTATATTGGTAAGAAATCTAACGAAATTTTAACATTTTCCCCCTCCGTCGCTGCAATCGATTGTGGCAGGCCAGCGGGGCGCTCACGTTCTTTTTTTGATAGATTTTGCCGGCGGCGTCCCACCGCCGCCACTCAATTTCTATTTCACTTTTCCCCACCCCAGTTTCAAACGTATGAAACACCCTTACCTGGTGAAACTCCGGTTTCTCCTTTTAGTACTACTCAGCCTGAGCACCGCGCTAGGTGCCTGGGCCCAAGCTAATACGGGCTCCATCAGCGGCCGCGTGACGGACGCCAAGAACGAAGGCCTGCCGGGCGTAACGGTGCTGGTTGACGGCACTTCAGTCGGCGGCTCGACCAATGCCGACGGTACCTTTATGATTACGGGCGTGCCAGTGGGCCCGCAGACGCTGGTTATTTCGTTTGTGGGGTACGCTACCACGCGCCAGCCCGTAACGGTGCAGGCAGGCCGCACGACCACCGTGGCCGCCACGAAGCTCAGCGAAAATGCCACTGCCCTCGGCGAAGCCGTAGTAGTGGGCTACGGTACCCAGCGTCGTCAGGACGTAACGGGCGCGGTAACCACCGTGACGACCAAGGACTTTGTGAAGGGCCAGATCACGGACCCCGCGCAGCTGGCCCAGGGCAAGATTGCCGGGGTGCAGATTACGGACGGCGGCGGGGCTCCCGGCTCGGCTACCACCATCCGCATCCGGGGCGGCTCGTCGCTCAATGCCAACAACGACCCGCTGATCGTAATCGACGGGGTGCCCGTTGACAGCCCGCCCACCACGGGCGTTGGGGCGCTGTCGGGGGTTGCCAACCCGCTGTCGCTCATCAACCCGAATGATATTGAGACCTTTACGGTACTGAAAGACGCCTCGGCGACGGCCATTTACGGCTCGCGTGCTTCCAACGGGGTTATTCTGATTACCACCAAGAAAGGCCTGTCGGGCGAAGCCGTTACGGTAAACGTAAGCTCGCAAACCTCGCTGGCCCGCCGCTACAACTCCCTGCCCGTCCTGTCGGCCGACGAGTTCCGGGCCGCGGTGCAGCAGATTGCGCCCTCCAAGACCAACCTGCTCGGCTCGGCCAACACCAACTGGCAGGATGAGATTTTCCGCACGGCCATGACCTACGACAACAACATCAGCCTGACGGGCTCGCTGGGTAAGTCGGTGCCGTTCCGGGTGTCGTACGGCAACCTGAACCAGCAGGGTATCCTGATCACCAACCGCCTGATTCGTAACTCGGGCTCGCTGAGCCTGACGCCCGTATTGCTGGATGACCACCTGCGCATCAATCTGAACGTGAAGGGCTCGGTAACGGACAACAACTTTGCCGACAACGGGACGATTGGTGGCGCCGCGGCGTTCAACCCCACGCTGCCCGTGTACTCGGGCAACTCGGCCTACGGTGGCTACTTCGAATACCTGCAACGGCCCAATGACCCCAATAGCCCCCCGCAGCAGAACGTGCCGTCGAACCCGGTGGCGCAGCTGCGCCTGACCCGCGACCGCAGCACGGTGCTGCGGAGCATCGGCAACGTACAGCTCGACTACAAGCTGCACTTCCTGCCCGACCTGCACGCCAACCTGAACGTGGGTTACGACGTGACCCGCAGCGAAGGCACCAAAAACCAGAGCACCCAGCTGGCCAGCACGTACTTCAACGTGCCGTTTGCGCCCACGCCCGCTACGGCCAACGCCCGCGGCGGTCTCTTCAACCCCTACGAGCAAAACCGCCAGAACAAGCTGCTCGAATTCTACCTCAACTACAGCAAGCAGTTTGGCGACCACCGCATTGAGCTGCTGGCCGGTTACTCGTACCAGGACTTCCTCACCACTTCCCCGGCCAACGCCAGCTACCTGGGTCAGGACGGTAACCTCGACGCCAACGGGTTCTCGCAGCTGATCGTGCGGACCCAGGCCCCCGTGAATCCCTACCGCTCGCAGTACACCATTCTGTCGTACTACGGCCGGGCCAACTACAACTTCAAGGACCGCTACCTGTTCACGGCCACGCTGCGTAACGATGCTTCGTCGCGCTTCAACGTCAACAACCGCAACGCTTTGTTCCCGGCGGCTTCGTTCGCCTGGCGCATCAAGGGCGAGGATTTCCTGAAGGATAACACCACGTTCTCGGAGCTGAAGCTGCGCCTGGGCTACGGCCGCACCGGCCAGCAAGACGTATTCGGCATTGCCGGCGACTACCCCACCATCCCGCGCTACACCCGCAACACGCTGAACTCGCAGTACCTGTTTGGCGGCGTGGCTTACGACCCCTACTCGCCGCTCGGCTACAACGCCAACCTGAAATGGGAAACTACGACCACCTATAACGCCGGCGTAGACTTCGGCTTCCTGGACGGCCGCATCACGGCCTCGGTCGATGCTTACTACCGCAAAACCACGGACCTGCTCAACGGCATTTTCCTGGCCGGTGGTACCAACTTCACCAACTACTACGTGTTCAACGTGGGCTCGCTGGAAAACCGGGGGGTTGAATTGAACCTCAATATCAACCCGGTGCGCACCACGGACTTCCGCTGGGATGTGAACATCAACGGCACGTACAACAGGAACAAGATTCTGTCGCTCGGGCCGCAGCAGCCCGGCTTCACGGGCATCGAAACCAACGGCATCACGGGTGGTACGGGTACCAACATCGGCATTTTTGCCGTGGGCCAGCCCTCGTCGACGTTTTACGTGAACAAGCAGGTATACGACGCCAACGGCAAGCCCCTCGACGGGGTGTACGTGGACCTCAACGGCGACGGCAAGGCCGACAGCAACGACCGCTACTACTACAAGCAGTCGGCTCCCCCGGTTATCCTGGGCTTCAGCTCCAACATGACGTACAAGCGCCTGAACCTGGCCTTTACGCTGCGCAGCAACCTCGGCAACTACGTGTACAACAACATTCAGTCGGGTAATGGCAACTACTACGGCCTCACGGGCTCGACCTCGTTCCTGAGCAACGTGACGAGCGACGCGCTTTTCACGCAGTTCCCCAATGCCAACGCCACCAACCACTACTCGTCGGACTACTACGTCCAGAACGCCTCGTTCCTGCGCATGCAGAATGCCACGCTGGGCTACAACGTAGGCAAGCTGTTCAATCGCGGGAATCTAAACCTCTCGTTCGCAGTTCAGAACATCTTCGTAATCACGAAGTACACGGGCCTCGACCCCGAGATTTCCAACGGGGTTGACAACAACACCTACCCCCGCCCGCGCACTTATACTTTTGGCTTGAACCTGACTATCTAAGGCATTTCCCACCCTGTCATGAAAAAATCATTTATTCGTAGTGCTCAGGTGCTATCGCTGGCCGCTACGGCGCTGCTGGTAGTGCCTTCGTGCACGAAAGACCTCGACCGCAAGCCTACCTACGACCTGAGCGCCGACGTGGTGTACAAGGATGCCGTGGGGTATAAAAACCAATTGGCCAAGGTCTACTCGGGCTTCGCCGTAACCGGCCCGGGCGGCCCCGACGCTTCGAGCGGCGATATTCAGGGCATCGACCAGGGTACGTCGGATTACATCCGGCAGTACTGGAGCGCCCAGACGCTGACCACCGACGAGGGCGTAATTGCCTGGGGCGACCCCGGCGTGCAAGACTGGCACAACCTCAACTGGACTTCCAGCGGGGTATTGGTGCGCGGCCTGTACAGCCGTCTGCTGTACGAAATCACCATTTGCAACAGCTTCCTGCAAGAGTCTACCGACGCCAAGCTGTCGGCCCGGAATATTTCGGGCGCTGATGCTGCCAACATTGCCAACTACCGCGCCGAAGTGCGCTTCCTGCGGGCGCTGGCCTACTACCACGCCCTCGACCTGTACGGCAACCCGCCCTTCATCGACGAGAGCAATACGATTGGTACCTCGACGCTGCCCAAGCAGATCAGCCGCGCCGATCTGTACAAGTACATCGAAACCGAGCTGAAAGCCATCGATAGCTCGCTGAAAGACCCCCGGACCAACGAGTACGGCCGCGCTGACAAGGCGGCGGCCTACGCCCTGCTGGCCAAGATGTACCTGAACGGCGTAACCTACGCCGGGGCCAGCGCGGCCCCGGCCTGCTACACCAACGCCGCCACTTACGCCAAAAAAGTAGTGGACGCGGGCTACTCG
This sequence comes from uncultured Hymenobacter sp., assembly GCA_913776615.1. GTDB lineage: Bacteria > Bacteroidota > Bacteroidia > Cytophagales > Hymenobacteraceae > Hymenobacter. The sequence continues at coordinate 89,380 of CAJYPK010000022.1, read as the reverse complement.
CTCATGGCCAACTCGACGAGCGGCTCCCGCCTGGCCCGCAACGGCTATGCCAAGCTGTTCCTGGCCGACAATGACAAAAGCAACACCGAGATCATCTTCCCGGTGGTGTTTGATGGCAAGCTGACCCAGTCGTACGGTGGCACTACCTTCCTGACGCACGCCGCCGTGTACGGCACGGCCAACAGCGACTGGAGCCCGGTGCCCTACGGCATTGGCAGCGGCTGGGGCGGTACCCGCACCACGCCGAGCCTGTTCAAGCAGTTTCCGGATACGGCGGCCGACCAGCGGGGTAATTTCCACACGCCCGGCCAAACGCTGGACGTGACTTCGCAGACGGACTTCCGCTACGGCTACGTGCCGGTGAAGTACCGCAACGTGAGCGCCGCCGGCGTGGCGGGCTCGGACCCCACTTTTGTGGATACTGACTTCCCCATGTTCCGCCTCGCCGACATGTACCTGACGTACGCCGAAGCCGTCACGCGCGGCGGTACCGGCGATGCCAGCCTGGCCCTGCAATACGTGAACACCGTGCGTAACCGGGCCTTCCGGGGCCAGCCGGGCGGCAACGCCGGGGCGGTAACGGCGGCCACGCTCTCGGCCAACGGCTTCCAGTTCTTCCTCGACGAGCGCTCGCGCGAGCTGCACTGGGAGGCTACCCGTCGCACCGACCTCATTCGCTTCGGGCAGTTTACCAAAAACTACAAAAACCCGGCGGCCAACTACCAAGTAGCACCCTGGCAGTGGAAGGGTGGGCGCTCCATCAGCGGCAGCGACGTGGATGACCACTTCCAGCTGTTCCCGCTGCCGGTTTCGGAGCTGAGCATCAACACCAACCTAGTGCAAAACGCCGGTTATTAAGCTCGGCGGACAGTCTTCTTAGGCGCGGGAATTATTTTCCCCGGGAGAATATTCCGCGCCTAAGAAACCTACTCTCTTTCTCCACCCACCAGTCATTTACTCCCATGCAATCCTGGATTACTAAACTTGCGCTCGGGGTCGTAACGGTCGCTTCGCTGAGCCTCGCGGCTTGTAAGAAAGACGAAGTGCAGGCCACCCTGACGCCCAGCAACTCGCCGACGCTTAGCTCGACCACCAGCGCGGTGGTGCTGACGCAGGCCAATGCCGCCCGCACGGCCGCGACCTATACCTGGACGCCCGTAACCTCGCTCAACTGGTCCAACGCCAATGATACCTACAAGCCGGCCATTACCTACTTTATTCAGGTAGATACCAAGGGCCACAACTTTGGAGCGCCGGTTTCCATTCCGGCTGGTAACGGCCCGAGCACGGTACTGACCGTGGCCGACCTGAATACCGCCCTCAATACGCTGGGCGTGGCGCCCGGCAAGGCTACCGACGTAGAGGTACGTCTCAATGCCAGCTACGCCTCCAACTCTACCACCGTCTCCAACGTGTTGCCCCTGTCGGTGACTACCTACACGTTTTGCCCGCAGCCCGCTTCGGCTAACGCGTGGTCGATCATTGGCTCGGCAGCCCAGGGCTGGAGCACCGATGTGGTTATGCTCTATGACTGCTCCAGCAAAACGTTCTCGTACACCGGCCCCTTCGTTGTCGGTGAGTACAAGTTCCGCTACGGTGGGGAAGACGCCACGACTGGCAAATGGAAAGCCAACCTCGGGGGGGCTTCCAGCGCTGGTGGCAACCTGACCCAGGATGGCCCGAACCTCCAGATTGCGACGGCCGGCACGTACACCGTCGTCCTGACGCCCGGCTCCATTACTTCCGATGGCAAGGCCAGCGGGGGCAGCTACACGATCAGATAACGAAGCTTGTTTTTTCCGGAAAGGAGCCGCTGTCGCAACAGTGGCTCCTTTTTTGTTTTAGCGCATTACCACGCACTAAACCCGTTCTTGTCCGTGTTAGGTAGCGTTTGCAAGAGCGCAGCCTGACCTTTACGGCCCCATTTCTTTTACCCTATGAATTCTAAGACTTTTGCACTAGCGCTGTGTAGCCTCGGCTTGGCACTACCGGCCGCCGCGCAAAAAATGGCTCCCGTCACGACGAAGACAGCCGCTGCCCCCTCCGCAACTGCCGCGGCCCGGGCCGAAGCCCTCACCACCAACATGACCCAGGCGCTGGGCCTCACGCCCGCCCAACAGGAAAAGGTGCGCGCTATCAATGTGAATTCGGTGCGTAACGTCGAAACGGCCCGCCAGCGCTACAGCCAGGAGCCCGCCAAGCTGCGTAGCTACATCGACGATGTAAGCCTGGCCCGGCTCGACCAGCTTAAAGACGTGCTTACCCCCACCCAATTTGCCCGTTACCAACAGAAGCGGGAAGAAAAAATGGGCATCCCGACCCTGCGCGGTAACCAGGGTACGCCGCCGCCCGGCCTGCCCAGCGGCCGGGGCGAGGACTAAGAAGTTGCTTCAGAAGCTGTTTACGTTAGCTACCTTCTCTGCGAGTGCCGCGAAGCAATCGCATCTGTTCAGCCTAGTCATTTAGGTGCGATTGTTTCGCGGCGCTCGCAATGACAGGCAGTTTCCAGAGGGCTGGCAGTAACTTAAAACAGCTTCTCAGGGCGGCTTCGGAGTTAGTGTACCCCAGCCTTCGACAAAGGCCGCTTGAGCAGTTTTAAAGCAAGTAAGAGTCGGCGCTGGCCGGGCTACAGCTTCAGCGCACGTAGCCGGGTCAGCGCTTCCTTGGTTTTTTCGAGGTTCTCTTTTTCCTTTTCCTCCAGGTCGCGTGGCTGGCTGGAGGCATCGGCGAAGAAAGCGAGAATATTCTTGCGCATGGGGGCCGAAATTTCCTTGAAGTCATTTTTGGCTAATTCGCGCACCCACTCCCCATAGGTGCGGTCGGCCAGGCTGTACTCACCCAGCCGGGTGGGATGGCCGGTATCGAAATCGGTATTGGGCAGGCTGATTACGTTGGCCGTAGCCGTTTGCTGCCCAAGAAACTTGCAGTAGTTGACCACTGTCTCGTGAAAGCTGGCGCGGAACAGCCGCTGGGCCTCGGGCGAGGGCGCGATGAACTTGAGGCTTTTCAGCTTGCCGACCTTGGGTAAGATTTGAATGACGCCCGCCAGGATGCGCGCCCCGAAGCCCGGCCGCTCGTAGTTAGTGCCGAATTCCCGCTCGTACTCTTCCTTGCTCTGCTTGTACACGTAGTCGCGGCGACGAATGCGCTTGTTCACCTTGCGCAGCTCGTGGCGGTTGGCGCGCCAGGCCGCCCGGCTGGCCAGCGGAATGAGGTTGCGCACGGCGAAGCGGTACGAGCCCAGCGCCAGATCCACGTTAAAGATGATTTGCTTCAACTCCAGGCCGTACGTGCGGGCAAAGGCCCGTTCCAGCACGTCCTTGCTCACTTTGAAGCCGATAAAGCCGTGGTACTGCGCCGAGCGGTAGCGCCCGGCGGCCAGCTGCGTTACGTCGAAGGCAAATTCGGTGCGGCCGTGCGCCACGGGGTCCTGCTCGTAGGTAACCACCGGCCCGTACTGCGCCTTGAGCTTAGGAAACAGCAGGGGTACCGAGCGATTAATGCCTACCTCGTGCCCGTAGATGTCGGCCGCGTAGTGGGCCAGCGCGCCGAGGGCAAAGGCGTACTCGTTGCGGTCTTTGGCCTCCCGGAGCAGGTTTTCGACAAAGTCGCCCGAGCGCACGTAGTGCGTCAGATCGGTAAACAGCGCCGAGCCAAAGGGATAGTACCCCATATCCTGAATAATGGAGCCCCCGTAGGCATATGCCTTGGCGTCGCGCAGCTCATCGGCCGTACCGCCCGGGAAGCGCCGCTCCAGGGCCGGTAGCAGGCATGGCGTCCAGCACGAGTCGATGTTGGCCTGGTGGCTCAGTACGGAATACGCCCGGGCCGGGCGCTGGGCCAACAGTAACAGACCCAGCAATAAAATACCAATGCAGCGCGATAAAAAGGCAGAGTTCATGAGCTAATCGTAAGGCATAGCTCAACGGCAAAGGCCTGCCCGGCGTTGCGCTCCCTTACCCGTCCGCTCCGTCGGCCGCGCCGGGCAGCGTCGGCGGGGCCGTAAGTGCGCCCGCCGCTGGCCAGGTGCTGCTGCGAAAAGCCACCGTGCGCAGTCCGGGATACGGAAAAGCAGGCAGTGCGGGCGGCAGTAGCATAGACTGTGCGGCTTCCTGGCTCAGGGCCTCGCCCACCGTGCGTACCGCGCCGGCTGGCACCCCCAGCCGGGCTAGCTCGTGCAGCAGCGCCGTCCCGTTGAGCTCGGCAATGCGCACCAGCAGTAATTCTTCCAGTGCGTGGCGGTGGCGCACCCGGGCCGGGTTGGTAGCGAAGCGCGGCTCAGCGGCCCAGTGCGGGCGCATCAGCACCAGGCACAGCTGTCGGAACTGCGCATCGGTACCCACGGCCAGCACGAGGCGCTGGCCGTCGGCCGCCCGATACACGGTGCCGTAGGGGACGATGCCGGGGTGGCCCGAGCCCAACGGCAGTGGGTCGCGGCCGGTGGTGAGCCAAGTTGAACCCTGATTGGCCAGCGAGGCCAGCGCGCTGTCGTGCAGGCTCACGGTGAGGTAAGCGCCCCGGGCGGTTTTCTCGCGCTGGTACAGCGCCGTCAGGATGCCTTCCTTGAGCTGATGAGCGGCCAGCAGGTCGATGAGCGCCACCGGCATTTTCTGGGGTGGGTCGGCGGGACCGGCAGCGTTGAGGTGCATGAAGCCCGTTTCGGCCTGCAACACGGCGTCGTAACCCACGCGCCGACTGGCTGGCCCGTAGCCGGTGAGGTGCGCGTAAATAAGACGCGGATTGGCCTCGGCCAGCGCGGCGTAGCTGACGCCTAATTTCTCGGCATCGCCGGGCTTGTAGCTGGCAATGAGTACGTCGGCCCCGGCGGCCAGGCGCAGCAGCTCGCCCCGGGCCCCGGGCTCGGTGAGATCGAGCACCACGGAAGTTTTCCCCCAGTTAGACGCCGCAAAGTAGGCCGATACCGAGCTTTCGGGGTCGTCGCCGGCCGTGCGCCAGGTGCGGGTAACGTCGCCGGTCGGGGGCTCGACCTTCAGCACGGCCGCGCCTAGTTCGGCAAAAAACTGGCCCACCTGCGGGCCCGCCAGCACGGCGGCCAGCTCCAGCACGCGCAGGCCGGCGAAGGGAAGGGGAGGGGTCATGAGTTACAGAACGGGGTGAATGAGGGCTACATCGCCCCCGGCGCAAGTTTATTACGGCGGCTACCTGGGCGCTTCCACCACGCCCGCCCGGGCGAAGATTGGGAACGCAATTTCGCGCTCGCCCGCGCCCCACAAACGCATCAGCTCGGTGGCCACTAGCTGCACGGCATCGGCCCCGTTGTGCTGGCGGCCGTAGTTGGCCACCGCCGACCACGTGCGCAGATAATCCAGGTACCACGTCGCCGACCACTGCTTACGCACCGCAAAACGCGCCCGCTGCACCCGCGCAAACGGGAAGGGCAGCCGGGCGTATTCGTCCAGCACGTGCCAGCGGTTAGCATCCCAGTACGGCCCCACGATGTCGTCGTGAAAGCGCCGGATGAGTGCATCCAGCTCCGGCTGGCCGGTGAGCCCCAGCCCGTAGCCCCATTCGGCCAGCACGGCCCCGGGGCTAGCCACGCGCCGCACTTCGCGGTGGTAAGCTTCGGGCTCAAACCAGTGCACGGCCTGTGCCACGGTGATCAGGTCAAAGTACTCGTCGGGAAAAGGCGTGCGCTCGGCCGTGGCTACCTGATAATGCACGTTGGGTAGTTGCGGGGCCTGGGCCAGCTGACTGCTGCTCAAGTCAGTCGCCTCTACCTCGCGAAAGTGCCGGGCCAGCACGGCCGCCACCTGGCCGTTGCCGGTGGCGCAGTCCCAGGCCCGCAGATGGTTGGTCACCTGCGGTAAAAGCCAGGTATAAAGTTCGGCCGGATAGTCGATGCGGTAGCGCGCATACTGCGCCGCCTGCGCAGAAAATCGGTCAAGAGCCATGAAAAAATGTAGGGTAAGCTTTAGCTTGCCCGGCGTCTGGTGGGCCACGACTCCCCTGATGCCGGGCAAGCTAAAGCTTACCCTACGCGTACGGCGACAACCCGGGCACTTATCCGGCTTACCTTTGTTCTAAATCAAGCGGTTTTGCTGACCGGGAAATGCAAGGTCAGCCCCATTTATTCACTTCATTAGCTGCGCTCTTGACTTTCCACGATTTCAACCTCCACGACGACCTGCTGGCCGGCGTGGACGCCATGAACTACCTCAACGCCACGCCCATTCAGGAGCAGGCAATTCCTAAAATCCTGGCCGGCAAAGACCTCATTGCCTGTGCTCAGACTGGTACCGGCAAAACGGCGGCCTACCTCGTGCCGCTGCTCGACAAGATTTCGCACGCCAAGCACGGCAAGACCTCGACGCTGGTGCTGGTGCCCACCCGCGAGCTGGCCACCCAGATCGACGAGCAGGTAACCGGCTTCGGCTATTTCGTAGAAGCCTCATCCATCGCCATTTACGGCGGCGGCAAATCGGAGAACTGGGAGCAGCAGAAGCGGGCGCTCACGAGCGGGGCCGACATCATCATCGCCACGCCCGGCCGCCTCATCGCCCACATGCAGCTCGGGTACGTCAAGTTCGACGATCTCAAGTATTTGGTGCTCGACGAGGCCGATAAGATGATGGACATGGGCTTCTCCGACGATATTCTGAACATCGTGCGGCAACTGCCCAAGAATCGCCAGACGCTGCTGTTCTCGGCCACCATGCCGAATAAAATCCGTGACTTCTCGCAGCAGATTTTGCAGCAGCCCGACGAAATCCGGCTGGCCGTGAGCAAGCCCGCGGCCGGTATCAACCAGCAGTTTTACATGACCTTCGACCACCAGAAGCTGCCCGTGCTGGAACACCTTATCAAGGCCCAGGACGTGCAGAGCATGGTGCTCTTTACCAGCAAGAAAGCGGCCGTGGCCGGCATCGTGCGCTCGCTCAACAAGCTGGGCTACCCGGCCCAGGGCATCAGCTCGGACCGCACCCAGGAGGAGCGTGAGCAAACCATGCGGGCGTTCAAAAACAAGCAGTTTCCCATCCTCGTGGCCACCGACGTGCTGAGCCGGGGCATCGACATCGACTCGCTGAGCCACGTGGTCAATTTCGACGTGCCGCGCGCTGCCGAGGACTACGTGCACCGCATCGGCCGCACGGCCCGCGCCGCTACCACCGGTACGGCCATCACGTTCATTGCCGATCAGGATCAGGACCGCATCGTCAAAATCGAGAAGCTCATCGAGCGCGAGATTGAGAAGCAGGCTATTACCGAAGGCCTGGGCTACGGCCCCGCGCCCGAGTTTGACCCCAAGCGCTTCAGCGGCCTGCGCGGCAAGAGTGGTTCCCGCGAAGGCGGCCGGGGTGGCAGTGGCGGCCGTGACCGCGGCCCCCGCCGTGAGGGTAGCAGCAACGGCGAAGGCCGGCCGCCCCGCGCCGAAGGTGACCGCCGTGGTGGTCGCGACCGCGGTCCCCGCCGCGAAGGCGAGGCCAAAAACGACCCGCAACGCGCTGAGCGCCTGGCCACCGCCGCCGCCCGCCTGGCCGCCATCGATGCCGGCCAAACGCCGGTAGCCGCCTACGTGGCCCCGCCCCGCGAAGCTCGTCCGCCCCGCGCGCCCCGGCCCGAAGGCGAAGCCAAGGAAGCCACCGACCAAGCACCCCGCGCCCCGCGTCCGCCCCGTCAGCCCCGCCCGGAAGGCAGCCCCACCGACGCCGCTCAACGCGAGCCCGGCACTGAGGGCGACAAGCCCAGTGGGCAGCGCCGCCGCAAGCGTGGGGGCCGTAACCGGGGCAAAGGCCCTCGCCCAGCTGATGGGACGGCCACTACTCCGACAGCCAATACACCGGATGCTCCCAGTGCCGAGTGATAGCGTTGACTAACAATAGCTAATAAGTCATTTGCATTAGCTGCATCGTTTGTCCTCGCGAGCGCAGCGAAGCAATCGCACCTGTCCAGCTCAGCCGTACGGATGTGATTGCTTCGCTGCGCTCGCAATGACAGATAATTTTCAGAAAGCTGGCAATAACTTAAACAACTTCTGAGGGCAATCCATCAGGCCTGTGGTGAGCCAGCATGGGGCACGGCCCTGCGTTATCGGCCATAGTTTTTAGAACGTAGCAGAACCGCCCGGTCAACTTAAGTTTTGGCCGGGCGGTTTTTTGTGGCTGCTGAATGTTAGGCTTCGAATTGCCGGGAGCACTGACCCAATTATCGAAGCTGGACAATGTATAACCCGGCAGGCTCTAACTCACCGGACGGGGTGCCGACCAGCGTAGCAACACGGCTCAGTTTTTTATTGTCACCGCCGCAACGTTGGCGGGCAAGCGCGTGTCTTTGAAGCCACTAGTGGCTAGTCCGCAACCTTGCAAGGTAGCACCGCGGAATTGATTTTTTTGTTTTTTATTCCCCGCACGAACTTCTACCTTTGTGCCCCTTATTGCCATCCCCCCCTGTTCTGACTAGTCTGTTTGTGAATCGCCCGCTGTTGCTCCTGCTGCCCGCCCTGGCGGCCCTCGGCCTCACCACGCAGTGCCAGTCGAGCAAACCCGCCGCCGTCGCGGCCACTACTCCCCCCGCCGCCAGCCCGGCCCCGGCCAAGGAATACCGCTACGAAACGGCTCCTAACGACCCGCTGGGCGTGCGCGTGTACAAGTTGGATAACGGCCTGACCGTCTATTTATCAGACTATAAGAACGCGCCGCGTATCCAAACCTACGTAGCCGTACGCGCCGGCTCGAAAAACGACCCCGCCACTGCTACCGGGCTGGCCCATTACCTGGAGCACATGGTGTTCAAGGGGACCTCGAAGCTCGGTACCAAGGACTGGGCCAAGGAAAAGCCGGAGCTGGATAAAATTGAGGCGCTCTACGAGAAATACCGCGGCGAGCGCACCGACCTGGCGGCTCGCAAGCGTACCTACCACCAGATTGATTCTATCTCGGGAGTGGCCGCCCGCTACGCCGTACCCAACGAGTACGACAAGCTGATGGGCAGCATCGGGGCCAAAGGCTCCAACGCCCACACCTCCAACGAGGAGACGGTGTACCAGGAGGATATTCCGAGCAATCAGCTCGAAAAATGGGCCGCCGTGCAGAGTGAGCGTTTCACCGAAATGGTGCCGCGCCTGTTTCACACCGAGCTGGAGGCTGTGTACGAGGAAAAAAACCGGGGGCTGGACTCGGATTTCAGTAAGGAGTTTGAGGCGCTGAACGCCGGGCTCTACCCCACGCACCCCTACGGCACGCAGACGACTATCGGTACGATTGAGCACCTGCAAAACCCGTCAATCACCGAAATCAAGAAGTATTTCAGCCAGTACTACGTACCCAGCAACGTCGCCCTCTGCCTGAGTGGCGACCTGGATTATGATCAGACTATCCGGCTGATTGATAAATACTTCGGAGCCTGGCAGGGCAAGCCAGCCCCGGCCTTTGTAGCCCCGGTGGAGCAGCCCCTTACCGCGCCCATCACCAAGGAAGTGCTGGGGCCGCAGTCGGAAAACGTGATGGTGGGCTACCGTTTCCCCGGCAAGGCCACCCGCGACGCCCTGCGCCTGCGGATGCTGGATAAAATTCTGACCAACGGCCAGGCTGGCCTCTTCGACCTCGACCTCAATCAGCAGCAAAAGGTGCTGCAAGCCCAGACCTTCGCCGACCTCAACGACGACTATTCGACGCACGTGCTCTACGGCACCCCGCGCCAGGGCCAGAAGCTGGAAGCAGTGCAGGCCCTGATGCTGGCCGAGGTAGCCAAAGTAAAGCGCGGTGACTTTCCCGACTGGCTCATCCCGGCCATTGTCAATAACGAGAAGCTGAGCCGTACCAAGAGCTACGAAAGCAACGAGGCGCGGGCCAGTGCTATGTACGAGGCATTTATCGAGCGCGTGAGCTGGGCCGACTACGTGAAGCAGAACGAGGATTTTGCCACCATCACGAAGGCTGAAATCGTCAAGTTTGCCAATGACAACTACGGCCAGAACTATGTGGCCGTGTTCAAGCGTACCGGCGAAGACCCGAATAAGGTGAAGGTAGTGAAGCCGGCTATTACGCCGGTGCCCGCCAACCGCGACGCGGCTTCGGCTTACTACAAAGAAGTGTCGGCCCTGCCGAGCACCGAGCTGAAGCCGGTTTTCATCGACTATAAAAAGGACATTCAGACGGCCGAGATTAAGCCCGGCCTGCCGCTGTATTACACCCGGAATACCGAGAATGGGCTGTTCAGCTTGTTCTACGCCATTGATTTAGGTACTACTAACAACCCGTTGCTCGACGTAGCTACGGATTATGTGCAGTACCTGGGCACCGGTCAGTACTCGGCGGCGCAACTGCAACAGGAGTTTTACAAGCTGGGCTGCTCGTTTGCCATCAGCAGCAGCCAGGACCGCGTGCTCATCAGCCTCAGCGGGCTGGATAGCAACCTGGAGCCGGCCATGCAGCTGTTTGAGCAAGTGCTCAATAACCCGCGCCCCGACGCGGCGGCGCTCAAAAATCAGGTAGCCGGTATCTTGAAGCAGCGCCAGGATGCCAAGCTCAGCAAGGGCGTGATTCTGAATCAGGCCATGCTGAACTATGCCAAGTACGGCCCGCGCAACCCGTTTACGAACATCGTGTCCGAGGCGCAGCTAAAGGTGCTGAAGCCGGAGCAGTTGACGAGCCTGCTGAAATCGCTGCCGACCTATCAGCACCGCGTGCTGTACTACGGGCCACGGGAGTTGGCCGGCACTGCCAACGTCATTCGTGCGGATCATAAAACGCCCGCTACCCTCAAGCCCGTGCCGCCCGCTAAGGATTTTGCCGAGCAGCCACTGAAAGATAAAAAAGTTTACTGGGTAGACTATAACATGGTGCAGGCCGAAATCCTGTTCCTGACCAAAGGCGACGTGTACGACCGGATGCTGGCCCCCACCGTGGCGCTTTATAACGAGTACTTCGGCGGCGGTATGGGCAGCATCGTCTTTCAGGATCTGCGCGAGAGCAAGGCGCTGGCGTACTCCGCCATGTCGCGCTATGCCAATGCCGACAAGACGGGCCGCTCCAACTACATCCTCAGTTACATCGGCACGCAGAGCGATAAGCTGCCCGAGGCAATGGCAGGCATGGAAGGCTTGCTCACCGATATGCCGCTGGCCGACGCCAACCTGGCCATCGCCAAGCAGAGCATCCGCAACAGCATTGCTACCGACCGTATCACCCACGAGGGGGTACTACTTAGCTACGAGCGCGCCCGTCGCCTGGGCCTCGACTACGACCTGCGCCGCGACGTGTACGAGCAAACGCAGAACATGACGTTTGGCGAATTGCAGAAATTTCAGCAGGCCAAAATCAAAGGCCAGAATCAGGTTATCCTGGTAATCGGCTCCAAAGACCGGCTGAATTTCAAGGAGCTGGCCAAGTACGGCACCGTGCAGCAATTGACCCTGCAAGAAATTTTTGGCTATTGATATTAATTGTTAGTTGTCAATTGTTAGTTGTTAATTCCTCAGCCAATTAACAACTAACAATTAACCATTGACAACTAATAATTACCCCTGACTTCCCACCTGAACCGACAACTGACTACTAGATAATCTTTTTCCTCATGGCAGAGCAAAAAATCACCATTAAAAACGGCAAGCTGAACGTACCCGACCAACCCACTATCCCCTACATTGAGGGTGATGGTATTGGTCCGGATATTTGGCGGGCCTCGCAGCGCGTATTCGATGCCGCGGTTGAAAAAGCCTACGGCGGCAAGAAGAAGCTGGTGTGGAAAGAAGTGCTGGCCGGTGAAAAAGCCTATAAGCAGCTCAACAACTGGCTACCTGCCGAAACGCTGGAAGCCTTCCGCGACTACCTCGTGGGCATCAAAGGCCCGCTGACTACCCCCGTGGGCGGCGGCATTCGCTCGCTCAACGTAGCTCTGCGCCAGGAACTGGACCTCTACGCTTGCGTGCGCCCCGTGCGTTATTACGAGGGTGTGCCCTCCCCCGTAAAGCACCCCGAACTGACCAACATGGTCATCTTTCGCGAGAATACGGAGGATATTTACGCCGGTATCGAGTACATGAATGGCACGCCGCAGGCCCAGAAAATGCTCGAATTCCTGCAAGACGAAATGGGCGTGAAGAAAATCCGTTTCCCCGAGTCGTCGTCGTTTGGCATTAAGCCGGTGTCGAAAGAGGGGACCGAGCGCCTCGTGCGCGCCGCCATCAAGTACGCCCTCGACAACAAGCTGCCCAGCGTAACGCTGGTGCACAAGGGCAACATCATGAAATTCACCGAAGGCGCGTTCAAAACCTGGGGCTACGAGCTGGCCGAGAAGGAGTTTGGCGCCAAGGTGTTTACCTGGGCGCAGTACGATAAAATCGTGGCTAAGCAAGGCGTGGCCGTGGCCGACGCCCTGCAAAAGCAAGCCCAGGATCAAGGCAAGCTCATCATCAAGGATAGCATCGCCGATGCCTTCTTGCAGCAAATTCTGCTCCGTCCCTCCGAGTACTCGGTAGTGGCGACCCTGAACCTGAATGGCGACTACATCTCCGACGCGCTGGCCGCCATCGTGGGCGGTATCGGCATCGCGCCGGGCGCCAACATCAACTACGTAACCGGCCACGCCATCTTCGAGGCTACCCACGGCACCGCGCCCAAGTACGCCAACCAGGACAAGGTAAACCCCGGCTCGGTGATCCTCTCGGGCGTCATGATGCTGGAGCACCTGGGCTGGAAAGAAGCCGCCGCTCTCATCAACAAGGGCCTCGAAGCCGCCATCGCCAGCAAGCGCGTGACCTACGACTTCGAGCGGCAGATGGAAGGCGCTACCCTGCTCAAAACGAGCGAGTTTGGCGATGAGATTATCAAGAATATGTAGTAGATTGGCAGTCGCCAATCTTTAATGAACCCCCGCGTTGGCTGAGAGGCTGGCGCGGGGGTTTTGATTACTTTAATGGTAATGAAATGCTATGAAATTAAATAAATGTATGATAATATTATTTTTTTTAATAAGTTGTGAAAAGATAAAACACGGTACACATACTATTAGCGGAGAAGAAGTATTTGGCACACTAATTACAAAAGCGCAGTATGGACCTAAATGGCCCTTTTTAGCAGATAGTCTATACCTATTTCGTGGAGAAAAATATGACGTCTATGTTGAAAAAAGTGACACAATATATGCAGTAAATAGTGTAGCAAGCGATAAAGTGGACGCGGGAGAATTTGGTGATTTTCAAATGTGGCATCTTGTGGTTCAAAACCCGAACTATGAACAGATGCGAACGAAAGAGCAAATTGAGAAAATGGGTATGCGACAAATAGTAAATACCCTTAAAAGACACTATTGAATTAAGTAATTATTTTTTATTTTAGAAGTTTATATTAATAAGTATTGTTAGTATTGAGCTTTAGTTGCTACGGAAGTTTCTTGAATTTTACCCGAACGCCCGCGCTATCCTCTCCCAGTGAATAACAAACGTAGAGCAGGCCGATTCAGGAGTGAGCTTCAAGCCATTTAATCTCCCACTGGCGCGAGTTTAGGCGCAGCCGTAACTCGTGCCTGATGTAACGTGGAGGTTGTACCTCCACTGCCGTAACACGGCAATTACTATAGGCGAGGCTACATTAGCCCACTGCCTTACTAACGATGCGAGCGTAAAATTGCCGCTATGCGGCAGTGGAGGCACAGCCTCCACGTTACATCAGGCACGAGTTACGGCTGCGCCTAAACTCGCGCCAGTGGAGGCTAGTAAAACTAGTGGGTAACTGAAGCTGGCTAACCTACTACCGCATTAACGAAGCGAACGCAAACTTGCCGCTAGCGCGGCAGTAGAGGTGCAACCTCCACCCCATAGCTAGGCACGAGTTACGCTGCGCTAAACTCGCGCCAGTAGGGCCGGTAGAGGAACCACTGTTTTATAACAATTTACTTACGTCCCTTACGAATGAGATCAATAGCTCGCTCGCGGCCGAATTTATGATCGACGATTGGGGGGGGATATTTATCGGTGCCGAACTCGGGGACCCACTGCTTTACGTATTCGTAGTCGGGGTCGTATTGCTTCTGCTGGCTTTCGGGGCTGTATACTCTGAACCAGGGCGCGGCTACCGCACCGGTGCCAGCCATCCACTGCCAATTACCCACGTTATTACTCATGTCGTAGTCGAGCAGCTTCTCGGAAAAATACTGTTCGCCGAGCTTCCAGTCGATAAATAATTGCTTGACCAGGAAGCCCGCCGCCGCAATCCGGGCGCGGTTGTGCAGGTAGCCGGTAGCGTTGAGCTGGCGCATCCCGGCATCAACGAGCGGATAGCCGGTGCGGCCCTCGCACCAGGCCCGGTACTGCTCGGGGTCGTCGCGGTAGGGGAGGTGGCGCATTTTGGGATCGTAGGCCTCGGTAGCCGTATTGGGAAAGTGCCACAGCAGCATCATGAAGAAGTCGCGCCAGATCATCTCATTCAGCAACTTGTTATTCAGTTCCTGGGCCTGCTGCATGAGCTGACGTACGCTCACCGTGCCAAAGCGCAGGTGCACCGACATGCGGGTAGTGCCGCGCTTTTCGGCCGGCAAATCGCGCACCTTGTCATAGTGCTCGACCACCTTAGCCGGGGGCAGGTGCGCCGGGGGCGTCCACTGCTCGTGCCGCTCAAAGCCCAGCTCTTTCAGCGTGGGCCGGCTGGCATCGCCACGCTTGGGGCTGGCTAGGTTTTCCTTTTTAAACAGCTTAGCCGACGGGTGCGGCTTAAAGTCGTCGGGCGTCACCTTCGCTTGCCATGCCTTAGAATAAGCACCAAAAACCTTCGACGGCTTGCCGTTTTTCGTCAGTAGCTCATCCTTGGCGAAGATCACCTGGTCCTTAAGGGCTTTGAAATCAACCTTGTTCTTGGCTAGTAATTTGCCGATGGCTGCGTCGCGCTCGGTAGCGTAGGGCTCATAGTCTTCGTTGGTGTACACGGCGGCTACGTCGTAATCCTTCAGCAATTGCTGAAAAACCTCGGGGGTACGGCCGTAGCGGGCCAGCAGGCCGCCGCCGGCCTCATGCGCCTCGTGGGCCAGCCGCTCTACCTGGTCGAAGATGAACGTGAGCCGGGCATCGTCCTTGGGTAGCTTTTCCAGGATGGTCTGGTCGTAGATGAACAGCGGTAATACCGGCTGGCCGCTTTGCAAAGCGGCCGCCAGGCCGGCATTGTCTTCGAAGCGCAGGTCGCGCCGGTGCCAGAAAATAGTGATTTTCATAGAGTACAGTAAGAGGGGTGGGGCCTTGCTGGGGGGCGCCGGGAGGGGCGGCCGTTCTTTCGTAGATGCTGGCTGCGCTCGCGCTCGGATTACAAAGTCCGGGCTACGTTTTACTTGAGCTTACCCATGCCGCCATCTACCGCCAGTACTTGCCCGGTGATAAAGGTGGCTTGGTCGGAAAGCAGGAAGGCGGCCATGCTGGCCAGATCGGCGGGCTGGCCCACGCGCTGCAAAGGGTGACGCTTGGCCCCAGCCTCGGCTTTTTCGGGTGTGCTGAGCAGAGCGGCAGCTAGCGGAGTATCAGTAAGGCTGGGGGCCAGGCAGTTGACGCGTAGGCCGCTGGCGGCGTATTCGGCGGCCAGGGCGCGGGTGAGGCCCTCCACAGCGGCTTTGGCCGTGGCAATGCTGGTGTGAAAGCTCATCCCGACGGCCGCGGCTACCGTGCTGAACAGCACCACGCTGGCCCCGCCCTCGGCTTTCTTAAGACGTTTGGCGGTGGCTTGCAGCGTCTGCACCGCGCCAAGGACGTTCAACTCAAAATCGGCTCGAAAATCCTCGACCGGTACCCGCTCGAAGGGCCGCAGCTTGATGGAGCCGGGGCAATACACCAGGCCGTGCAATACGTCGGGCAGGGTATCGAATGCACTGCCTACGGGCTGGGTAGCATCGTAGGTAAGGTGGGTGGTCCCCAGGGCTGCCAACTCGGGCGAGAGGTGGCGCGAGGCCGTGAACAGGGTCGCGCCGCCGTCGTGCAGCAGCTGGGCCGTGGCCAGCCCGATGCCCGACGAGGCGCCGACCACGAGAATGTTCTTGCCAGTAAAATTCATAGGTAATTAGCGCAAGCATGTAGTTGAGCTTGGCTAACGGGGGAGTTAGGGCAAGGTTATGGCGCTGGCCGGGCGATAGGCGTCAGGAGGCGGCCGGCTCCGGGGCGGCGGGGGTAGGCGCTGGCTTTTTGCTCACCAGCCACACGCCCACGAAAATGAGCGCCGCCTGCCAGGCCTTATCCCAGGTAAAAACATCCTTACCCGCTACCACGGCAATGAATACCGCCAGCACCGGCTGCAAGTAAATGTAGACCCCCAAGAGTGCCGGCGTGGCGTACTTCAGGGCCCAGTTGTTCAATAAGTAAGCTAGAATCGTAAGGAAGAATATCATGTAGCCCAGCTCGCCCCAGATGTAGAGCGGAAAGCTGCCGTAGTCGGCCGCCGTGGCCTGCGGCAACCCCAGCGGCACGGCCACTACGGCACCCACCAGGAAGATGCGGGCCAGCACCGTAAAGGCGTGATATCTCTTCATGAGGGGGGCTACCACTACTAAGTAGAGTCCAAAAAAGGTGGCGTTCAGGAGTAGGTAGACGTTGCCCAGCAGGGCATCTTTGGCTTCGGCCCCGTTGCTGGGGCGACTCAGGATGAGGGCGGCTGCGCCGGCCGCACCCAGGGCAATGCCCACCAGCTTGGGGAGGGTGATTTTATCCTTGAGCAGTACCGCTGAGGCCAGCACCACCACGATGGGCGAAACGGTTTGCAGCAGCGAGGCATTGATGGGCGTGGTGAGGTTGAGGCCCGCAAAAAACGTGAGCTGATTGAGCGCGATGCCCAGCAGGCCGCTGGCAATGGCCCGCAGGTTGTCGGCCCGCCCCCGGATGCGCTCGCCCGGGGCCACCACTAGTTGCAGCAAGCTAAAAAACAGCGTCGCCCCGACAATGCGCAGCGTGACGATGCCCAGCGGCTGCATGTAGTGCGGCATGATATCCTTGGCTAGGCTGTACGTACCGGCGTAGATAAGCGAAACCAGAAACAGTGCGGCGTGCAGGCGAATTTTAGCGAACATGGGTGGTAGCGCGAACTTTGTCGGGCGCGGTTGGTAGAATACGTTCAAGTGAACGCGAATTACAAAGTTCGCGCTACTCTGTTTCATGGCTTCCCTTTTCGATACTCCCCACACCGCCCCGCTGGCCGAGCGCCGCCGCCCGCGCCGCCTGGCCGATTACGCTGGCCAAGCCCACTTGCTGGGCGAGCAGGGTGTACTGCGCCGCTACCTGGCCGCCGGCCGACTGCCTTCGCTCATTTTGTGGGGGCCGCCCGGCGTGGGCAAGACCACCCTGGCCCTGCTGCTGGCCGAGGAACTGCAGCGGCCCTTCGCCATGCTCTCGGCCATCAACGCCGGGGTGAAGGACGTGCGCGAGGTGATTGACCGGGCGCGTAAGCAGGCGGGTACTATCTTGTTTATTGATGAGATTCATCGCTTTAGCAAGGCGCAGCAGGATGCCTTGCTGGGCGCGGTCGAGAACGGGACCGTCACGCTCATCGGGGCTACCACCGAAAATCCGTCGTTTGAGGTAATTCCCGCGCTGCTCTCGCGTTGCCAGGTATACACGCTGGAAGCGCTGAGTGCCGATACGCTGCGCAACATCGTGCGCCGGGCGCTGGCCGAAGATGAGGTGCTTAGTAAAATTCCCGTCGATGTAATTGAAGACCACGCCCTGCTGGCGCTCAGCGGCGGCGATGCTCGCAAGCTGCTTGGCTTATTAGAGCTAGTTGTTGAAAGCACGCCGCCCAACGCCGCTGGCCGCGTGCAACTTACCGACGAGGCCGTGCAGCGCACCGCCCAGCGCCCACTAGCTCGCTACGACAAAGGCGGCGAGATGCACTACGACGTCATTTCGGCCTTTATTAAAAGTATCCGGGGTTCCGACCCCAACGCCGCGCTCTACTACCTGGCCGTGATGCTCGAAGGCGGCGAGGACGTAAAATTCATCGCTCGCCGCCTGCTCATCCTCGCTTCCGAAGACATTGGCAATGCCAATCCCAACGCGCTGCTGCTGGCCCAGAGCTGCTTTCAGGCTTGCACGGTCATTGGCCTGCCCGAGTCTGATCTGATTTTAAGCCAGACGGTTATCTATTTGGCTACTTCGCCCAAGAGCAACGCGGCTTACACGGCCATTCGGGCGGCGCAGGCCCAGGTGCGCCAGCACGGTGTGCATCCCGTACCGGTGCCCCTGCGCAACGCGCCCACTAAGCTGATGAAGGAGCTGGGCTACGGCCAGGCGTACCAATACTCGCACAATAGCCCGGGCAATTTTGCTTACCAGGAGTTCATGCCCGAGGCGCTGAGTGGCACGCGTTTCTACGACCCGGGCGACAATCCCGCCGAGGCTAAGATTCGGGAGCGTTTGCGCGCTTGGTGGCAAGAAAAATACTCCTACTGACCGCAGATTTAACGGATTAAATGGATTTCGGGGATACGCTCGCCGGCCTGCGGCGGCGGGCTGCCTAGCTGGGCTGGGAATGATACAATGCCAGCGCTGAGGTCGGCCCGTCTGCCGCAAGCACCCACGGGCAGGTGAGACAGGAGTGACGTAATGCCAATCCTCATGCCGCGATATAGCCAGCGGCATGCACCTGCCGTATCTTGCCGCCCAACTAGTCAGCCCGCCGCCGAAGGCTGGCGGGCGTATCCCCGAAATCCGTTTAATCCGTTAAATCTGCGGTCCTGTGAGGCAATTTTTTAAATTTGTGCTAGCCACGGTAGTGGGACTGGCGTTGTTTTCAGTCATTGGCTTTATCCTGCTGGCGGGGCTACTGGCCGCGTTTGGGAGCAGCACGGCCACCAAGCCGGTAGCCAGCAATTCTGTATTGGAGCTGAAGCTCGATAAACCTATCTCGGAGCGCAAGCAGAGCGCCGACCTGCTGGGCAACAGCGGTTCGACTATCGGCCTGGTGGGCTTGAAGGAAGTGATTCACCGGGCTAAAAACGACGATGACATCAAGGGCATTCTGCTCAACCTGGAGCTGGTGCAGGGCGGGATGGCCTCGCTCGAAGAAGTGCGCGACGCGCTGCTCGATTTCAAAAAGGCCGGCAAATTCATCGTGGCCTACCACGAAATTTCGTCCGAAAAAAGCTACTATCTGTCCTCGGTAGCGGATGAGATTTACCTGCACCCGCAGGGTACGTTGGAGTTCAACGGCTTGAGCTCGGAGGTGATGTTTTACAAGCGGCTGTTCGACAAAGTCGGCATCGAGCCGTACATCTTTCGGGTGGGCTCGTTCAAGAGTGCCGTGGAGCCGTTTTTCCGCGAAAACTTCTCTGACTCGGCTCGCTACCAGACGGTAGAATACCTGCACTCGCTCAACGACCACATGATCGGGCAGGTGGCCGACAGCCGCAAGATTCCCGTGGCGCGCCTGCACGTCATTTCCGACTCCATGCTCGTGCATAACGCCAAGGACGCCCTGCGCCTCAAGCTCGTGACCAAGCTCGGCTACTACGACGAGGTGCAGGACTACCTGCGCGACAAACTGCGCCTCAAAGCCGATAAGAAGCCCAGCGTGGTCAGCCTCGGCGACTACCAGGATAGCGGCCGGGCCGATGAAAAGGAAGGCAATACCAGCGGTAACCGCATCGCCGTCATTTACGCCGAGGGCGATATCGTAACCGGCAAGGGCTCGGACGACAACATCGGCAGCGATAAGTTTGCCGAGGCCATTCGCAAGGCCCGCCTCGACGATAAAGTGAAAGCGGTAGTGCTGCGCATCAACTCGCCCGGTGGCTCGTCGCTGGCCTCCGACATTATCTACCGCGAGGTGGTGCTCACCAAGAAAGTGAAGCCCATCATCGCCAGCATGAGCGACGTGGCGGCTTCCGGCGGCTACTATATTGCCATGGCCTGCGATACCATCGTGGCCCACCCCAATACCATTACCGGCTCCATCGGCGTATTTGGCGTGCTGCCCAATATTCAGCCGCTGCTGGCCGATAAGCTCGGCATTACCGTGGACCGCGTGACGACGGGTAAGTTTTCCGACCTGCCCACCATCACCCGCGCCCTCACGCCCTACGAAAAGCAGCAGATGCAGCTGGAGGTAAACGAGATTTACGCCGACTTCACCAGCAAGGCCGCCGCGGGCCGGCACATGCCCGTGGAGCGTCTGCGCCGCATCGCCTCGGGCCGCGTGTGGAGCGGGAGCGAGGGCAAGAAAATCGGCCTCGTGGACGTGCTCGGCTCGTACGACGACGCCCTGAAAATCGCCGCCAGCCGTGCCCACCTCAAGGCCGACGACTACCGGGTGCAGCGCTTACCGCGCCAGAAATCGGCTGTGGAGAAATTCCTGAGCCGCTTCACCGGTGGCGACGACGAGGACCAGGCTGCTGCCGAAGCCCGCCTGCTGCAAGCCAAGCTCGGTCCGCTCTACCCCGCCGTGCATCAGTACCAGCAGCTCATGCAGATGCGCGGCGTACAGGCTCGCCTGCCCTACGAATTGGAAATTAAGTAATTGCCTGCTGAGTCAAGTGGCAATAAGTTGGCAGCGCCTAAAAAACGTCTGTCATGCTGAGCCTGCGAAGCATCTTCTCGCGCCGGAACGAGTCGTTCTAACCTGACAAGATGCTTCGCAAGCTCAGCATGACAGACGTTTTTTGATGTAGAACCCGAAGAGATGACCCCGAACTAACATGCCGAAAATCCTCCCCAGCCTAGTCGTGCTGGCGGGCCTGGCCCAGGCCGCCCATGCCCAGACCACCCTCTACCAACCCCGCGACATCAAGCGTGCCTTTGCCAAGGGTACCCGCGCCGCCGACGGCCGCCCCGGCCCCAATTATTGGCAAAACACGGCTCGCTACGACATTACGGTGCAGGCTGCGCCGCCCGCCCGCGACATTCGGGGCCGCGAAACCATCACCTACTTCAACAACAGCCCCGACACGCTGAAGCAGTTGGTGCTGCGCATTATCCAGAACATTCATAAGCCCGGGGCGGCGCGCGATGGCGACGCCGCACCCGCTTACCTCACCGCGGGTGTGGTGATTGACAGCTTCCAGGTGGGGGGGCAACTGCGCCAGCTACCCGCCAACCTGGGCACCGCGCCGGGCGTGCGCCTGCCCAAGGCGCTGGCCCCGCACGATTCGGTGAAGCTCGCCGTGAGCTGGCACTTCCCCATCTCGGAGCAGAGCGGGCGCGAGGGGATGATTGATAAAACGACGTATTTCCTGGCGTATTTCTACCCGCGCATCGCGGTGTACGACGACTACAACGGCTGGGACCGCCTGCCCTTCGTCGATAGCAAGGAGTTTTACAACGACTTCAACAACTACACGTTGCGCGTGCGCGTGCCCGCCAACTACCTCGTGTGGGCCACCGGCACGCTGCAAAATCCCAAGCAGGTACTGCAACCTGCCTACGCCAAGCGCCTGGAGAAATCCATGACCAGCGACGCGGTAATTCACGTGGCAACTGCCGCCGACCTGGCCAAGCAAAACATCACCGCCCAGCAGCCCTTCAACACCTGGGTGTGGACGGCCAACGATATCTCGGACGTGACGCTGGGCCTCAGCGACCATTACGTGTGGGACGCGGCCAGCGTCGTAGTGGACCCCGCCACCAAGCGCCGCGCCAGCATGCAGGCGGCCTTTGCCGACTCCACGACCGACTTCCACTCCTCGGTAAAGTTTGGGCAGAACGCGCTGAGCTGGTTTTCGCGCAACTGGCCCGGCGTGCCGTACCCGTTTCCGAAAATGACGGCTTTTCAGGGTTTTGCCGACATGGAATACCCCATGATGGTAAACGACAGCCCCGAGAAGGACGTGCAGTTTGCGCAGTTCGTGCAGGACCACGAAATCGCCCACACGTACTTCCCTTTCTACATGGGCATCAACGAGAGCCGCTACGCCTTCATGGACGAGGGCTGGGCGACGACGTTTGAGTTGCTCATCGGGCGTAGCGAGCGCGGTGCGGCGGCCGATGACCTCTACCGGCAGTTCCGCGTCAACCGCTGGATTCACGACCCCAGCACGGCCCAGGATTTGCCCATCATTACGCCCAGCAGCGAGCTGCGGGCCGGCTACGGTAATAATTCGTATGGGAAGGCTTCGCTCAGCTACTTGGCACTCAAGGATATGTTGGGTGATGAGCTGTTTAAAAAATGCCTGCACGAGTACATGAACCGCTGGCACGGCAAGCACCCCATTCCGTGGGATTACTTCAACTCGATGAGCAGTGCGGCGGGCCAGGATCTGAGCTGGTTTTTCAATAACTGGTTTTTCACCAATGGCTACATCGACCTGGCGCTGACCAAGGCCGACAAAACCGCCCAAGGTACCGTCGTCACTATCCAAAACGTGGGTGGGTTCACGGTGCCGGTAGACTTGAAAGTGACCTACGCCGACGGCAGCACCGAAACCCTGCACCGCTCGCCCGAGCTCTGGCGGGCTAATCAGCAGCAGGCTAGCATCACTATCCCGGCGGGCAAGGCGGTGCAGGCCATCGCCTTCGAGCACGGTCTCTACCTCGACGCCGACCCTAGCAACGACCGGCTGGCGGTGCAGTAATTCGTAGCCGCGCCGTCTGAAGCCAACCGAACGTCATGCTGAGGTAAGCTCAGCATGACGTTTTTTTATAAGTTCTTTGCTCATCCAAACCGATTTCTTTTCACATGCAAGCCATCCGCGAAGCCGTTGCCTATATCCAGGCGCAGTCCCATAATTTCCAGCCGGTCACCGGTATCATTCTCGGTACGGGCCTGGGGGCGCTGGCGAAGGAAGTCGAGGTGCAGTACGAAATCAGTTACGCCGACATTCCGAATTTTCCGGTTTCGACCGTGGAGAGCCACGCCGGGCGCTTGCTGCTGGGCACGCTCAACGGCCAGCCGGTAGCCGTGCTCCAAGGCCGTTTTCACTACTACGAAGGCTATACCATGCCGCAGGTGGTGCTGCCCGTACGGGTGCTCAAGCTGCTGGGCATCAGTCAGCTTTTCGTGAGCAACGCGGCGGGTGGGCTCAACCCGGAGTTTGGTATCTCCGATTTGATGCTCATTGAGGACCACATCAACCTGCTGCCCACCAACCCGCTCATCGGCCCCAACCTCAACGAGCTTGGCCCGCGCTTTCCCGACATGTACGCGCCCTACGACGCCAACTTGCTCGCTCGCGCCCGCGCCGCCGCCGAGGCGCTGGGGCAGGGTGCCACCACGCAGCGCGGCGTGTACGTAGCCGTGCCCGGCCCCATGCTCGAAACGCCCGCCGAATACCGCTACCTGCGCACCATCGGGGCCGATGCCGTGGGCATGAGCACCGTGCCCGAGGTCATTGCCGCCCGCCACCTGGGGCTGCCGGTACTAGCCGTGTCGGTGATCACCGACCTCTGCTACCCCGGCCAGCTCAAGCCGGTGCAACTCCCCGAGATCCTGGCCGCCGCCGCCGCGGCCGAGCCGCGGCTCACGGCGCTCATGAAGGCCGTGCTGGCGGGCTAGCCCGCTGCTTACCCTGCTGCTTGCGAAGCTCACGCGCTACGCATACCAAAAAGCGGCGCTGCCAATCGTTGGCAGCGCCGCTTTTTATTGAAGCTGTTTAGAAAGTGCTCTTCATAGTTCTGGTCAGGCGCTGCCCACCCCCGGCCCCTCCCCTTGGGGAGAGGGGCCGGGGGTGGGATTAAGCGAAAGAGCTACTTATTAAACAGCTTCATTTCAAAATAACGGTGCGCTTGTCGCTCACCAGCACCGTGAAAACGCCGAGGCCGCCCTGCACGGTGCTGCGAATGCCCGCGGGCTGCGCAAAGGGGTTGCCGTTGGCATTGCGGGCGTCGCGCGTCGACTGCCGGAAGTTGTAGTACAGCGAATCGACGTGGTAGAGCGTGGCCGTGACGGTATCGCCGGGCCGGAAGCGGTAGCGCGTGACTTGCGAATAGGGCAGCCCGTTGAACAGTCGGTCGCTGATGTCGTTGTCGGTTTCCGAATTGTTGGCGGGCTTGCCCTTGTGCAGCATCAGGCGGTAGTAGTCGGTGGTGGCGGCGGGGTCGGTCCACTTGGTAAGAAAATACGCCCGCTTGTCATCGCCGGTCAGGTCGTTGAACTTGTACTTGGTCGAGTCGATGCGGATGAGCGTGGGCGCGATGGCCGTGCCCGTGACGTGCCGCCCGCGCTTGTCCTGCGCGTCGAGCCCAAACTGCTGGCCCGCCTGAATGGTGAGGCGCGAGGTGCCGATGTGCGTGTAGTACTTACCCGTAGTTTCGTCCAGGCCGGGGCTGAAGCGCAGGGGTACCGGCCGGCCGCCGGGCAGGGTCAGGGTCACGGTGACGTCGGCGGGAATCTGCACCTTCAGGCCATTGGGCAGCGGCAGCACGACCGAGCCCGCCGCCGCGGCCTGGCCGTCGTCCAGGTACGGCACCGACTCCGTGACGGTAAGACGCGGCACCACGCCGTCTTGCAGATAAGCTTCTACGACTAGCTGGTTGGCGTAGTAGGGCAAGGACACGTTCACGTCGTTTTGCAGGCTCTTGCAGCCCGCCAGCAGTCCCAGCCCAGCCAGTGTAATGCCGGCCCGCAGCCGCTTAGTTGATAAAGCCATAGAAAAATAAGCGAAGAAATTAGTACGCACCCAACAGCTAAAAAACTCTCTTACCCATCCGTCATGCTGAGCCTGCGAAGCATCTTGTCAAGAATGGATTACGCCGCCAAGATGCAGAAGCAATACAACAGCGCGTTGTATTGCTAAGCAACGCGACAGGCTAGACAGTGCAGCAAGGTATTCCCGCGCCAAATGCGCTAAGCTACCTCAACAAGAGCTCAGCACGACAGACGTGGGAAAATAAGCCAAGCAGAAAATCAAGTGAACCATCCTGCCTAACATTTCGCTCCCCCCGTTTCCCAGCCGCATCCCCGAAATCCGTTAAATCCGTTAAATCCGCGGTCAGAGTTTGAAATTGTACGTGATAGAAGGAATGAGCGGAAACAGCGATACCTGCTGCGCCCGGAAGCCCGTTATCTTGTCGGTAGCCTTGTCGCGCACCTGGTCAAAATAAATGAAATAAGCATTGCGGCGATTGTAAGCGTTATAAATGCTGAAAGTCAGGTCGCGGTCGCCGCCGATGCGGGAGGGCCGCAGCTTGTACACCATGCCCAGGTCGAGGCGGTGGTAGGGGATGAGGCGGTAGGTATTGCGGTCGGGATACACCGGCACGGCCTGGATGCCGCCCTGGTAGATGTCCTGAATGGCGAAGCGCCCCAGCGGCAGGGTCGTGGGCGCGCCGCTGGTGTACACGAAGCTAGCCGTGAGCGAGATGCGCGTATTGAGCTGGTGCATGACCACCACCGTCAGGTTGTGCCGCCGGTCGTAGTTGGGGAAAAAGTCGCGCCCCCCGTTGATGCCCGTAGTACCGAGCTGGGGCGGAAAATTGCGCTTGGTCCAGGCCAGGGTGTAGCCGATCCAGCCGGTGGTTTTGCCGGTCTTTTTTTCGAGGTAGAGCTCGTTGCCGTAGGCCCAGCCGCGCCCGAACAGAAACTGCGAGTCGAGGTCGTTGTTGGCAAAAATCTGGGCGCCGTCTTTGAAATCAATTTGGTTGGCCGCCCACTTGTAGTACACCTCGTTGGTGAGCAAAAACTTGCCGTCGCCCAGCAAAAAGCTGCCGCCCGCGCTCACCTGCTGCGAGCGCTCGGGCTTCACCGATAGGCGCGAGGGGTACCAGATGTCGGTGGGCAGCGAGGCCCCCGAGTTCGATACCAGATGCACGTACTGATACATCAGCGCGTAGCTGCCCTTGAGCGAAATCTTGTCGGTGAGCGAGTAGCGGGCCGAGGCGCGGGGCTCCAGGCCGCCGAAGTGGTTGGGGCTGCTGCGAAAGCCGGTGGCGCGCAGGCCCAGCTCGGCCTGGAGCTTGTCGGTTACCTTGATGTTGTCGGCGGCGTAGAGGGCGGCGTCCTGGCCGAGGTAGTTGACATCGGCCCCGAAATTAACGCTGTTGTCCTGGGCGCTGCGCTGAATGCGGCCCACGCCAAAGTTGTGGGCCGTGACGAGCGCGCCCAGCTTAATCGTATGCCGGTCGTTGGGCACGTAGTCGAGGTCGGCGCGCAGGCCGTAATCCCGAATGCTGGAGCCCAGGTCGAAGCTGAACTGGTCGATGCTGTTCCCGAGGTTGTATTTGTACGACGTGACCGAGGCCGTGGTGTTGAGCGTGAGCCGGGGCGAAAACGTGTGCTGCCAGCGCAGTGCGCCCAGCGTGTTGCCCCAGGTAAAATTGGCCTTGAAGCCGTTGGGCGAGGTAAAGCCGAAAATGTCGCGCCCCAGGTAGCCGGTGAAAAACACCTGGTCTTTCTCGCCCAGCGTGTAGTTGGCCTTGGCGTTGAAGTCGTAGAAATAGTAGTCGGGAATGGGCGTGTAATCTTCCTTACCCGCGTTGGCCCGGTTGAGGGCGCGGGTAAACACGTCGAAGTACGTGCGCCGCCCGCTCACGATAAACGAGCCCTTGCCCTTGCGAATCGGCCCCTCGAAGCTGAGGCGCGACGAAATGAGCCCGATGCCGCCGGTGAGCACGTATTTCTGGCGGTCGCCCTCGCGCAGCTTCACGTCTACTACCGACGATAGCCGCCCCCCGAACTGCGCCGGAAACCCGGCCTTGTACAAGTCCACGCTCTGCACGGCGTCGGAGTTGAAGACCGAAAACAAGCCGAACAAGTGGTTGGGATTATACACCAATACGTTGTCGAGGAGTACCAAATTCTGGTCGGCCGAGCCGCCGCGCACGAACAGGCCGCTGCTGCCCTCGCCGCCGCTCTGCACCCCCGGCTTGAGTTGCAAGGTCTTCAGAATATCGACTTCCCCGAAGAGGGCCGGCAGTAGTTTGGCCTCGCGGATGCTGAGGTGCTCGACGCCCATCTGGGTGGTTTGCAGCTTGTCGCGCAGGGTCTGCTGGCCCTGCACTACTACCTCGCCCAGCTCGCTGGTGCTGCCGGCCAGCGTCACGTTGCGCTGCTGGTCGCGGCGCAGATTCAGCGTAAAAGTCTGGCTGGTGTAGCCCACGAACGACACCGTTACTTGCTGCTCGCCCTCGGGTACGCCGAGGCGGTAGTGGCCATCGGCCTCGGTAGAGGTGCCCAGGCCCAAGGCGGGGACCGCCACGGTAGCCCCCGGCAAGACCATGCCATCGGCCCCGCGCACGGTGCCGCTAAGCAGGTGCCGCACCTGCGTCCAGCCCAGATGCGGGCCAGCCAGCCACAGTAATCCCGCAATTACCAACCCGTGCCAACGCAATTTTCCGAACATACTCAAAACTACGCCCCTCCGAGCGGTACTTCAGCAAACCCTCACCCGAAAAAGCAAGTTCAGCCCGGACCAGCAACACCCCCGCCCGCCCCGCATCCTACATGGTCGCCGAAATTTTAGTACATAAGGTTCAGAAAAGAGTTTGTTTATAGTACAAAACACCACTCGATCAGTACATGAAGCAACAGCGACTGTAGGGTAAGCTTTAGCTTGCCCCGCGCCGCCCCGGTCTCGCAGGTGGCTACGGTGGCTCACGGGGCCACAGTCGCGGTTTAGTCGCGCAAGTGGCTGCCAGCCAAGAGGTACTGCATCAATAGCCGCAGGGCAGCCAGCACCTCGGTGCCGAAGGTGCGGCGACGGGCTTCGAGGTGGCGCCCGAACCACAGTTGTACACAGGCGACTAAGCCAGTGGAGCACTGAGCGCATCGGTGGCCGCTCCGCGTAAAGTGGCGCGGCCGGGAGCTAGGTTGAGAGGCCCAGGCTAGGGCTGGCGGGGCCGGCGGTCAGCATGGCCAGCGGCAGCAGAGAGCCCAGCGGGCGCAGGCGGTCAAAGCGTCTGGCTGGAATAGTGGCGTACCTCTTCAGTGCATCTGGCATGCTGCCCCGCGCGGCCACCTAAAAAAGCCCGGCCACCGTAGGGTAGCCGGGCGCGTAAGACGTAAGACCGGAGTCGCAGCCTAGCGCAGGTGCGCGCCCACGGCCTGCCCGATCTGGGCGGCGGGTACTACGCCCGCCTGCCGCCACACCGGCTGCCCCTGGCTGAAGAGAATGAGCGTAGGAATGCTCTGCACCTTAAATTGCTGAGCTACGGCGGGGTTCTTGTCCACGTCGATTTTAACAACGCGCAGCTTGCCTTCGTGCTGGGCCGCTACCTGCTGCAAGATGGGGGCCATCGTCTTGCACGGCCCGCACCAGTCGGCGTAAAAATCGACCAGCACGGGCATCCCAGGGCTATTGATGAGTTCGGAAAAAGATTTACGAGGCATGGCGGTGAGCGGTGAAATGGTGAGTAGTGAAGTGGCGAGCTTGCTTAGTTTTCCAAGAGCAGCAGGCTCATTTCCTTTGTAGTCTGTTTAATCATTCGAAACGGAGAAAGAAAGGTTACTACGCATCAATCATCTCACCGCTCACCATCTCACTACTCACCATTTCACCACTCGCCATCTCACCCCTCACCCGCCCCCCCGCCTGGCTGCGCCCGTTGTTTCCGGGCACTGAGTGGCGCGCTGCTCCGGCTGGCCCCACGGGGCGCCCGCGCCTCTACCTCACCTTCGACGACGGCCCTATCCCCGAAGAAACGCCCTGGGTGCTGGAGCAACTGGCCGCCTACCAAGCTCCGGCCACGTTTTTCTGCGTGGGCGACAACCTGGCCCGTCACCCCGAAATAGCCCGCGCCGCCCGCGCCGCCGGCCATCGCCTCGGCAACCACACCCAGCACCACCGCAGCGCCTGGAATACTCCCCGCGCCGAGTACCTGGCCGGCGTGGCCGCGTGCGAGGCGTTGTTAGGGTATGAGGGTGGGAGGGTAGGAGGGCAGGAGTTAGGGGGTGAGGGTAAGAGGGTAAAAGGGCAGGAGTTAGGGGTTGAGGGTAGAAGGGTAGGAGGGCAGGGGGGTACAGCCAGCGAGCAACGTGCCCCAACTCTTACCCACCTACCCTCTTACCCTCACCTTACCCACCTACCCTCTTACCCTCAACCCCTAAAACTCTTCCGCCCGCCCTACGGTCGCCTTACCTGGCCGGTGCTGCGGGCGCTGCGCGCCCAGCAGTACCGCGTAATCATGTGGAGCCTGCTCACCCGTGACTACGACGCCAGCCTGGCCCCCGAGCGGGCGTTGCGCCTTACGCTGGCCGCTACCCGGCCCGGCGACATCATGGTGCTGCACGACTCGCGTAAGGCCAGCCGCTCGCTGCGGTTTTTGCTGCCGCGGCTGCTGGCGCACTACAGCGAATTGGGCTACGAGTTTAGGACGCTGTAGCAGGGGCTTCGGCGGGGCGGTACTTTTGCGGCTCGCTAGTCTCGTTGCCTTGCTCTTTTTCGCGCTTTTGTACTGCGGCCTCTGGCTGCTCATTATGGCCGGCGTCACTTGGCGGCTGGCCGGCCGGCGTGGGGCGTCGGCGCCAGTGGCACTGCCCACGCCCGGGCCGCGCGTGAGTATCCTGGTAGCGGCCCGCAACGAGGAAGCTAGCCTGCCGCGCTGCCTGGCCAGCTTGCGGGCGCTCGACTACCCGGCGCACCTACTCGAAATCCTGGTCGGTGACGATGCCAGCACCGACCGCACCCGCGCCGTGGCCGAAGGTGCCCTGGCGGGCTTCGCGGGCCGGCACCAAGTTATTACCATCGGCGAAAACCTGGGCCGGGCGCGGGGCAAGGCCAACGTGCTGGCCCACCTGGCCCGCCACGCTACCACCGAGTATTTCCTCATCACCGACGCCGATATTGCCGTGCCACCTACCTGGGTGCCGGCTATGCTGCGCCACGCCGCGCCGGGCGTGGGCACCGTCACAGGCCTCACGGTAATCGAAGGCCCCGGCCCGCTGGCCACCTTGCAGCGGCTCGACTGGCTGCTGTCGCTGGCGCTTATCCAGGTAGGTACGGAGGCCGGCCAGCCCATGACGGCAATGGGCAACAATATGCTCATCACCCGCACCGCCTACGAAGCC
This sequence comes from uncultured Hymenobacter sp., assembly GCA_913776615.1. GTDB lineage: Bacteria > Bacteroidota > Bacteroidia > Cytophagales > Hymenobacteraceae > Hymenobacter. The sequence continues at coordinate 59,528 of CAJYPK010000022.1, read as the reverse complement.
ACCGGCGGCTACGAGGCGCTGCCCTTTTCCGTAACCGAGGATTTTGCCTTATTCGAGGCCGTCAACGCACGGGGTTTCGGCTTCCGGCAGCTGTTTGAGCCGGGCGTGCGGGCTGTTTCACTGCCGGCCCCGTCGTGGGGGGCGCTGGTGCGGCAGCGGCTGCGCTGGCTGCGCGGCGTGGCGGCGCTGCCCTGGCACGTGCAGGGTGGGCTGGTGTTCTTCAGTGGCTACTGGCTGGTCGTGCTGGGCCTGGCCCTGGCTGGCCGGCCCGGCTGGGCCGCCGGGGCGCTAGCCCTCAAAGTGGCCAGTCACTACGGCCTGGCGCGGGCCGCCAGCCGTCGGGCCGGGCTGCCGCGCCCCGCCTGGTGGCTGCTGCCAGTTTTTGAGCTGTATACGCTGGCGCTCACTACGCACCTCACGCTGACCCGCATGCTGGGCCGCCGCAGTGTGGAATGGAAAGGGCGACGGTATGAATGAAAAATTCTATAACCCAGCCCCGGCCGTCATACTGAGCTTGCCGAAGCATCTCGCACGCTTCATCAGACGAGGGGGTAGTGCAGCACGCGAGATGCTTCGGCAAGCTCAGCATGACGAACGTTTTTAGGACGAAGAAATTAGTGCAGCGAGCAGGATGCTTCGGCAAGCTCAGCATGACAAACGTTGCAGGTTATACAATTTATAATTCATAATTCATAATTCATAATTCATAATTCATAACATGTCCTTCGTCATTCCAATTAATGCCGCCCAAACCTACGCTCTGCGGCACGCCGTGCTGTGGCCCGATAAGCCGCTGGCCTACGTGCAGCTGCCCGACGACGAGGCGGGCCTGCACTACGGGGCGCTGGTAGATGGGGAGGTGCGGGCGGTCATTTCGCTTTTTGTGGGAAATGACGGGGTGGCCCGCTTCCGTAAGTTTGCCACCGATCCGGCGTGGCAGGGGCGGGGTCTGGGCTCCGCGCTGCTCCGTCACGTGCTGGCTGAGGCGCGGGCGCGGGGGGCGCGTACCCTTTGGTGCGATGCCCGCCAAAGCACCCTGGCCTTTTACCAGCGCTTCGGCCTGGCCCCCGAGGGCGATGTATTTTATAAGGGCGATATTCCGTACGTGCGGCTCAGTCGCGCTTTGTCCATCGAAGAATAAGTAGTTATGCAATTAATAGAAACCCACGCCCACCTGTACTCCGAGCAGTTTAAGCCCGACCAGGCCGAGGCGCTGCACCGGGCCGTGGCGGCCGGCGTCGGTACCATCCTGCTGCCCAACGTAGACCGCAGCACCATCGACGCCATGCTGGAGCTGGAGGCCGCCGCCCCCGCTACCTGCTACGCCATGATGGGCTTGCACCCGTGCTCGGTCGGCCCGGGCTTCGAGCAGGAGCTGCGCCTGGTGGAGGAGTGGCTGGCCCGGCGCCCCTTCGTGGCGGTGGGTGAGTGCGGCATCGACCTTTACTGGGATAAAACCTACCTGGCCGAGCAGCAAGAAGCCCTGCGCACGCAATTGCGCTTGGCCAAGCAGTACAAGCTGCCCATCGTGCTGCACACCCGCAGCGCCTTTGAAGAAGCCTTCGAGCTGGTAGCCGAAGCCCAGGACGGCACCCTGCGCGGGGTGTTCCACTGCTTTTCCGACGGGTTGGCCGAGGCCGAGCGCATCATCGCGCTGGGGGGCTTTAAGCTGGGTATCGGCGGGGTGGCCACGTTTAAAAACGGCGGCCTCGACAAGGTGCTGCCGCACGTGGATGTAAAGCACCTGGTGCTCGAAACCGACTGCCCCTACCTGGCCCCCGTGCCTTACCGGGGCAAGCGCAACGAGCCCGCCTACCTGCCGCTGGTGCTGCACCGCGTAGCCAGCCTGCTGGGCCAGGCGCCCGAGGCCGTAGCCGAGGCTACCACCCGCAACGCCCGGGAGCTATTCCAGCTTCCCACCGCCTAAAAAAACACTGCGAAACCCTGCGGTTTAACACCCCGAAACCCTGCGCGAAAAGCCATGCCCAACGACGCCCTCGACCTGCCGCTCCTAACCCTGCCCACCGCCGCCGAGGCCACCGCGCCCCACCTGCTCATTATCTACACCGGCGGCACCGTGGGCATGGTTGCCAATCACCTCAACGAGCTAGTGCCCATGCACTTCGGTGAGCTCGACCGCCAGCTGCCCGAGTTGCGCCGCCTGCCCTACCGCATCGAGCTGCTGGCCCTGCCCGAGCTGATCGACAGCAGCAACGTGACGCCCGCCGACTGGCTGCGGCTGGCCCGGCTCATCGGCCACCACTACGCGGCTTTCGACGGCTTCGTAGTCTTGCACGGTACCGACACGATGGCTTACTCGGCGGCGGCCCTGGGCTTTTTGCTGGAGCACCTGGGCAAGCCCGTGGTATTCACCGGGGCGCAGGTGCCGGTGGGCCGCACCCGCTCCGACGCGGCCCGCAATCTGCTCACCGCCCTGGAGATAGCCGCCGCCCGCCACCAGCCCGCCGGCACCGTGCGGCTGCCCGAGGTGGGCGTATTTTTCGACGATGTGCTCATCCGGGGCACCCGCGCCAAGAAGGTAGAAAGCCAGCAGTTTGCCGCCTTCAAAAGCGAGAATTACCCGCCGCTGGTGCGCGCCGGCATCAACCTCGATTTCAACGACGCCAGCATTCGCCCGCTGCCCGCCGCCCCGCTGAAGGTGCACCAGCAGCTCGAAGAAAAAGTAGCCGTGCTGCGCTTGTTTCCCGGCATCACGGCGGCCGTGGTGGAGGCTGTGCTGGGCGTGCCCGGCCTGCGCGGCTGCGTGCTCGAAACCTACGGCTCGGGCAACGCGCCCACCGCGCCGTGGTTTCTGGACTGTCTGGCGCGGGCGCAGCAGCGCGGCGTGCTCGTGCTCAACGTGAGCCAGTGCGAGGAGGGCCGCGTGGTGCAGGGCCGCTACGAGACCAGCGCCCGCCTCACCCGCCTCGGCGTTATCGGCGGCGACGACATCACCACCGAGGCGGCCATCACCAAGCTCATGTTCGTGCTGGGTCTGAACCTGCCCGAAGCCGATACCCGCCGCCTGCTCAGCCAGGACTTGCGCGGCGAAATAACGGTGTAAGGGGGAGAAGGGGCAGAGGTTTCGGGTTTGGAAGTCAATAGGTAATGAGAAGTAAGCAGAACGCTTCGCCTAATTGCGAAGAGGCCAGCTACTGAAGCAGCGACTAGCCGCCCGCGCCGCTTTTTGGGCCTCTTCGCGCTTTTTTACCTTCTCACTTCATTACTTCACCTGCTTTCGCCCTATCTTTGCAGCCCCACTCAGAGAGGTGTCCGAGTGGTCGAAGGAGCACGCCTGGAAAGTGTGTATAGCCCAAAAGGTTATCGAGGGTTCGAATCCCTTCCTCTCTGCATAGTTTTTTAACACCCGCTGTGAATCAAGTATTTACAGCGGGTGTTTTATTTTGCGTATGACATTCGTCAAACAATACTGGAAACTCGCACTTTCGTTGGCGAATCTGGCATCGCAGCAATGGATGGCTACGCCGGCTTTCGGGCAGGCCAGACGTACAGCCTGCGCGTGGAACGGCGTGATGATGGCACTGTGGCCATCGCGCTCGACCACGGCTCACCTAGGTCAGAGCTGGAACTGAGCCAGGAGAAGTTTGAGAAGTGGTTCAGGCGCGCTTAATCTCGGCGCGTGCTGCTGGTGTTGGGTGGTAGGCTTGCCAGCTACGCCAGGCGGCTGCTAGTAGTACGGTGGTCAAGGCGAAGGCTAGGCGACGGGGCCAGCGGGTGAGGTAGCGGTGATGGCGGTGGGTTAGTATAACAGGCAGATTAGGTACCCCCGTAGAAATACCTGTTTTTATGTGGTGCCTGCTCCATGCACTCTGGATTACAGATGAGGTAGTTAAGGTCGCGTATATTGGGACACCTTTCATAGATGCACGCTGGCAGGCGTATCTACAGACTTCGCCACTGACCGAATCGCGGTCGGAGGCTAAGCTCGTTGCGCTCTGCCGGGCGCACGGGCTTTTTTGTTTTAATACACTTCTATCATGCCGCATCGAGAACTAAATTTTCCCAGTCTTACTATTCGTCGTATCATCTCACATACGGTATTGGAGAAGGACCCTAACTCACAGTTAGGTCACTCTGACTACGAGCTTAGCAACGCCGTTATTCCAATTGATGATACAATGAAGCAAGCCCTACTTCAGCGTCTCGAAGCTGTAATGGGAAGAAGAAAAAGTGGATTTTATTTAGATATTCTTCGTACAGGGTATGATGCGTTTTTTAATCATGCAATTAACGCCATGCAGGCTACTGAGCAGCAATTCGTTCATGAATCACGAGAGATAACTAAATTACTTGCAGAGTCACAAAGAAATAAAAGTATACCTAAAAGTTACTTATTCATAATTGATGCTTATGATAATACTCAGGCTAATGAACCAGTCTTAGTTGTTATCAAGGCTGAGCCACATAACGCATTCAGGCGCACAGAAACGGGCATGGAATTAGTGCATGATTTGTTTCTTAGCCCAGCACAAGCTCTGTATAAAGTAGGTGTTTTGTATAAAGACCCAAAGCCAGCAAATGAGGCATCGGCCCCCAATGATCTTTATAGTGCTTTCGTTTATGACCAGCAGGCAGAAAATGGAGGAGAACTCTCTAAGTATTTTTACGAAAAATTTCTGGGGTTGAGAGTAGACAGAAATAGCTCCTTATTATGTAAGGAATTTTTTGTTAGAGTAGCTGATTTTATTAAGCTTCATATTAAGGCCGGTCCTAATAAAGCTAAGCTTCACCAAGCTTTAAGACATGAATTTGCAAGGCAACAACCTGTTATTAGGCCAGAAGATTTTGCTAATGAGAATTTCGAAGAGGGGCAGTTGAAAACTTTATTTGTCAGCTTAGTGATTCGCAAGGCTCCCGCATTACCTTCTGTCATAAGTAAAGATTTGACTTTAATGGAAAATCTTCTCAAGAAGATTAGTTATAAGATTGGTGGTGTCAGAATTTCAGCAGATAATAACGAGCATTCCGGCAATGTTATAATCGCCGATAATTTGGAAGAACTAGCGAATTTAAGTAGTAATTACACTTTTATTGCAATAAAAGGTAGGGTTGAAAATGCCGAATAAGAGTAATTTGTGCTTATATTTGTATATGAACGCCGCCGACCGAATCAGCTACTTCAACCAGTTATCTGATGTATATGATCATATGATAGGAGGGGGTATAGAAGGTTTGGTAATAGACAATGAGTTTACGGAGAAGGCACTCGACTTGCTTGAATTAAGGGATGTTGAGATAGAAGAAATTTCTCGATATTGTATAGATGAACATGATGCAATAACTAGAGCATTTAAATCTTTTGAATTCAAAGAGCTTAAACAACCAGTTTCTCTTTTGTTGTTCTACTACATAGAGTACTACAGTAACTTCATAGAGGCTAATTGGCCATTCTCAATAAGGTTATTTCGTGAATTTAGACTTTCAATAGGGTTAGCAGGAAATTACTGAAAAAAGCCCCACTCACCAGCGGGGCTTTTTCATACCCATTCCTTCGGCACTTCACCTCATAGATATAATCCTCCAGCGGCCCACTGCTCACAAAGCTCCCACGTATCAACGCCTGCCCCCGGCTATCATCCACGCCAACCTCTACGAAGAAGACGCGACCCTCATCGGCGCAGTAATAGCGGTTGACGCCGCCGTCCTCGTCCCAGCGCTGGGCCAAGTAGGTAGCGTACGTGGGCCGAACTACGCAACAGAGACAAAGCAGCAGGTAAGCGTTCTGGCTATGGCAGAATCGATACTACCTCTAATAAAGGTTTCGGCGGGTTTTTGACACGTAAGCCTCCACTGGTGCCACTCAGTAATTCGCGTAATTGCTTGCTCGCGGTAGCGGGTAGCAGGTCAACTACGCAGTAGTACTAAGTAGGAACCGCGAAGTAGTAGCAGGTGGTAGGTAGAAATAGAAGAGCAGGCTCCGGGTTTATCGGTAATTATCATAAAATCAATGAATTATGCATGAAGTTAATGATCGTGGAGTAACGAGGCAACGTTAGAGGCCATGTAGTTTTAATCTTTCCAACTCCTTTTCAATCATGGCAGAAAATCAAGAAAATACCCGGGGCGGCAGCTCGGAGCAGCACGCCGAAGCCGGGCGGCAAAGCCACAAAAATCAATCGGGTGGCGAGCGCGGGGGTACTCCCGAGCAGCATGCCGAAGCCGGCCGTAAAGGCGGCGAAGCCAGCCACGGGGGCACCCGTGGAGGTACGCCGGAGCAGCACGCCGAAGCCGGCCGCAAAGGCGGGCAAGTCTCCCACCAGGAAGGCCACCAGGGGCACGAATGGAATGAAGAAGAAGCGCGGGAGGCCGGCCGTAAGGGCGGGCAACACTAAGCCTGCGAGCGGGCTGCTATTTTAGGCCCCTCACGAAATAAGCTAATCATCTGTGCGGTATAATTACCCAGCACTAGCTTGCTATTTATCAACGCCCCGACCTGACCGGTCGGGGCGTTGTGTTAGTGGGTAGCGAATGATTGACTAGCAGCGGGTTTTGATTTCCCTTACCCGTCAGTCGCCCTAATACGCCTGCCCGTGCGTCAGGCCCAGGATAACATCGGTCATAAACGGCACCCGCCTCAATACCCGAATACCGGCCGTAGTGAGCCCGGGCGAGCCGAAAACCTGGTGGATGAGCCGGCCCGCCCGGATGCGCAGGCTCAGTAGGCCGCGCCAGGCGCGGGTATAGCGCTGCTCTAGTTCGGCGCGGGTGAGGCGGCCGTCCAGAAACTCCAGCAGCAGGCCGTGCAGCAGGTAGCTGGCATTCATGCCCATGCTCATGCCGTTGCCGGCCAGCGGGGCGATGGTGCCCGCCGCGTCGCCGAGCATCAGCACGTGGTTGTCCACGGTAGAGCGCTCGCGGAAGGTGATCTGCGAAATAACGATGGGCGGCGTGCTTTGGCGATGGGCGGCTTCCAGGTAGGGGCGCAGCAGCGGGTTTTGCATCAGTACTTTACGCTCCATTTCGGCCACGCTGTTGCCGTGGGCGCGCAGGTTGCGCACGTCGGAGATGTAGCTGCAATTGGTGAGGCCGCCCACTACCGGCGACAGGCCGCAGTACCCATCCCGAAAATTGTGCATCTCGACCGTAGCCGCCGGGAAATCAACGCCTTCCAGGTGGCGCTTCACGGCGACGAACTGCCGCTCCCGGCGGCTGGGCTCCAGGAAGGGGCGGTGCAGCTTGCTGTCGAGGTTGGCGTGCTTGCCCCAGGCCCCGCAGGCCAGCCGGGCCCGGTAGGTGGCCCCGCTGGCCGTGCGCAGGGTAAAGCGGTCGTCGGCGAAGGCGACATCCGTTACCCGGGTGCCTTCCAGCACCGTGGCGCCGTGCTGGGCAGCCAGCCGGGCCAGCAGCTGGTCGAGCACGTAGCGCGTAATGCCCAGCCCCCCGATGTCGAGTGGATGGTGCAGCGCCACGCCGCTGGGCGACGACACCGTGAAGCGCGTCATGCGCGGCAGGTCCATGTCGGCCAGCGGTACGCCGATGCGGCACAGAAAATCGTAATTCTCTATCGAAACGTACTCGCCGCACACGCGATGAAACGGGTAGGTTTCCTTCTCGAACAGCACCACCCGCCGCCCGGCCTGGGCCAGCTGCACCGCCAGCGTAAGGCCCGCCACGCCCCCGCCGATAATGGCGCAATCATAGAGTTCGGAGTTGGTGGTGAGGGGCATTGGTAAAAAGTGTGAAGCAAGAGTGAATCCTAATTCGTTGGCACGGGAGCGTGTCTCTGGGTAATTAGTGAGCCCGTTTAAAAAGTAAGTCGAGGGAGAAGCAGATGGAGCCTAATGCAGTTTCGAAGTCACCATACAGCGACGCCAAAACTGCGATAGTGTAGCAGCTCTTACGCGAGACCCCACCCCCGGCCCCTCCCCTTGGGGAGAGGGGAGCCGACCGTAGGCGGTTAGCTATTAGCTGTCAGCTCGCTGTTCAGAAAAGCTAGGAGCTAACAGCTAAAGGCTAACAGCTCACGAAAGGCTCCCCTCTCCCAAAGGGGAGGGGTTGGGGGTGGGGTCTCGCGTAAGGGCTGCGCCCGGCTGAGGCTTTGAAAATATTTCTTAAATACCTTACTTCTTCCGCAGCACCCGCGCCCCAAACAGCACCCCCGCCGCCAGCAAGCTAGTGAAGGCGGTAGCCATGAGCCACTGCGGAATGAGTCGGCCGCTCTGCTTGATGGTGGCGGTGGCCTCGGTCTCGTCCTGGCTGGCAATCTGCTGATTCACGGCCTCGTAGCCCCGGGCGATGTAGCCCACGGCCCCGGCCAGGGGCAGCAGCGCCAGGTAGGTCGCCTTGGGCAGCCGCTCGGCCTTGAACAGGTAGCCGAAGCTGCCCAGGGCCAGCAGGCCCGCGCCGCCCGTGAGCACCTGGGCCACGCGCATGCTGCGGTGCAGGCCCAGCGCCACGATGGCCGTGTGCAGCCCGGCGGCGCGGTCCTCGGTGTAATCCTCGGCATTGTTGAGCATCAGCACGCCCACTTGCAGCAGGCCGTAGGCGGCGGCCAGCGTGAGCACCGCCGGGCGGGGAAAGCGGGTGACGAGGCTGCTCGTGTACGCCATCGGCCCGAAGAAGATAACGGCCCACAGCGCGGCTAGCTGCCACACCCCGCGCGACTTGAGGTGCAGCGGCTGCCAGGAGTATTGCAAGCCCAGCGCCCAGCCGATGACCGTGAGCGGCACGAACTGCCAGCGTCCGGTGCGTTGCGTCAGCCACAGGCTGATGAGGACCGTACCCGCTACCGAGGCCCGCATCTGCCAGCGCACGCCCATGTCGCCGAGCTCGAAAATGGCGTTGGAAAGGTAGCTTTTGTAGACGGCATCCACGCGGCGGTCGGCGTAGGTATTCACCATGTCGCCAAAGTTGAACAGCAGGTAGATGCCCGCCAGCCCTACGTACAGTTCCGGCTTCTTGAGGAAGCGGAAATCCTCGGCGCTGAGCAGGATGGGGATGAAGAAAATGGGAATCTCGGCCGGTAGAAACTCGGGGCGGCGCAGGATTTTACTGTTCTTCAAAAACCGTTGCAGCTTGCCCGCCGTGGGCCGCGCCAGGATGTTGATGCGCTGAATGTGCCGCTCGTTGGGATTCACAAACGCCTCGCGGCCGTGCAGCAGGGCGTGGTTGTCGGCCAGCACCAGGTCGTTGTCGGCCCAGCTGTGCACGAGCAGTACTTCCGGCTCGTACAGTGCCGCTTGCAGCTCCGCAATGAGGCTGGCCTGCTCGTCGGGGGCGGCCCCGAGGACTTCCACCGTCACGGGGTTCAGGTCGTTGACCGGCTCGGCAAAGCGCAAAGTAGCCTCGCCCGTAACCGGGTGCGGCTGCACCAGCCGCTGGGTGATGGAGCCGCCGTAATGCACCACTTTTTCGGTGCTGTAGCGCAGCGTGGCGTCTTCCCAGCGGGCGCGTTGGCTGGCCCCGGCGCGGGCCAGCGCCCGGGTAGTGTCCGAAAACGTCGTGCCGCCCCGGTCCTCGGGCCGGGGGGCTTTCAGGCACTGGAAGAAAATCAGGTAGGGAATCTTCCCCACGAAGGCCCCGTCCCAGTGCAGTGGTACGGCGCTGGGGGTGTAGAGGTAATTCTTGGCGTCGGGCTTGACCTTCAGTTCATTAATAGCCCCGAAAGGCCATTGCAGCGGCTCGCCCAGCGTTTGCGCGTACAGCGCAAAGCCCGTTTTATCGAACACCTCGAAGCCCCGGAAGATGAGGACGCGGTGCTCACGCACCCAACTCATTATCTGGGTAGCCGGGAAGCCGGCCAGGGTGTAGCCGGGGGCCAAGGCCCGCACCAGCAGGCCGAAGGGAGTTTGCGGTTCGAGGGTGTAGGCGGGCATGGCGGAAAGGCAGGGAGTAGACGCCGGGCGACGGGCACAAAGGTGCAGCCCCGGCGCAGGGTTGAGGGTTGAAAATCCTGACTAGTTGGTGTAAGAATCCGGCCTGGCGACGAAGTGGCTGGGGCGGCCCACCTGCTCGACCAGCGTGGCCCCGGCGGCCTCGGCCTGTTGGCGCTTCAGCAGCACGTAATCGTTTTCGCGCAGCAGCACCACCCCGTGCCAGGGCGTGAGCCAGTCATCGACGGCGCGGGTAATGCGCAGGCCGATTTTGTCGGCGTGCGGGTGCTGGGGGTGAATGCTCAGGCGCAGGGCGTGCGGAAACTCCTGGGCCAGCAGTCGCGTCCAGGCGTTGCTGCGGCGGATTACCTCGTAGGCCACGGCCTTGCTTTCCTCCTTCACCCGGCTCTTGCTTTTTTCGGGGGCTAGCGCCAGCCCGTCTTCGGCCACGAAGCGGTGGATGCCGTTGAACATGGCCCGGTGGTGCGGGGCGTCGCGCACGCGGGCTTGCAGCTCGGCCAGCGGCTCGCCGTACTGCGCCGTGATGGCGGCGCGGGCTTCATCGAACGAAGTGGTGGCGAGCAGGTCTTCGAGGTTAACTACCGATAGGTCGCGGGCGTCGAGCTTGGCTATCAGCCGCTTCAGCTCGTCGTTGTAGGCCGATACCTGGTCGTCGCTCACTTGCACGAGGTCGGCGAAAATGCGGCCGTCGGCGCAGATGATGAGCTGGGCACCGGGCGCGTACACCTGCCGGATGTCGTCGCACAGGCTTTGCAAAAACGTGAGCGCGATTTCCTCGCCCAGGTCGGGCAGCGCGCCGAGCACCTTCTGGCGGTTGGGCGACTTGGCCGGGAAGGCGGGCAATATCAGTTGCACCGGGAGGCCCTGGCTGATAAAGTAATGCAGCTTGGGCAGGTGCAGGGCCAGGCATTGCGCACAGGGCTCGGTGGCGCAGCCCGCGTGGCCCTCGGCCAATACCTTGCGGTGCAGCAAAATCAGCTTCAGCACCCGCCGCGCCACGTCGAAATCAGCGCCCGGCTCCACCCGGATAAACTGCCCCACCACGGCCCCCACCTGCCCCAATAAGGTGGGCACAAACAGCGAATCGAGCTGCGGCGTGGCCAGCGCCAGGCCGGCGGCGACCAGCTCCAGCGCGTCGCGGGTGGCCTGCCCGCCGGCCGAGCGGTCAAGAAAGCGCAGGCCCAGCACGGCCCAGTGCGCGGCGTACAGCGTTTGCACCAGCGCGGGCTGGGTGGCGGCGGGCGGCGCGTCGGTGGCCCCCTGCACCACGGCTTCGAACAAAGCCAGCCCGCGCAGGCGGATGTTTTCGGTTTCGGGGCTGAGCACGCCGGCCGGGGCCTCCTCGTCGAGCAGGGTGGCCAGCAGGGCGCGCAGCGTGCGGCGGTGCGGCTCCAGTAAGTCTAGCTTTACCTGTAATAGCTCCTGGAAGCGCAGGGCCAGCGGGCCGGGGCTCAGGTCGGGCACGCGGGCTTCCAGCTCGTCGTGAATGCGCTGGTAGAGGCCCAGCACGAAATCGCTTTTCGAGCCAAAATAGCGGTATACCTCGGCCAGCGGCTGGCCGCTGGCGCTGGCAATATCGGCCACGCTCACCGCATGAAAGCCTTGCTGCTCGAACAGGTGCAGGCCCCTATCGAGTAGCGTGCGGCGGGTAGTCAGGGCGGCGGCACCCGGTGGGAGAAAGTCAGGCAGCATGGGCAAGGGCGAAGCCGGAAGGGGAGGCAAGAGACAAATAGCCCGCCGCGCAAACTGCGCCGCCGGACCATTACAAAGCTACCCCGATTGCGGGCACCGGCTAGCAATGCTCCAACCCGCTCAGCAGCACCGTGATAATGTCATTTTCCAGCTCCTGCGCGCTCAGGCCCCGGCCCGGCCGGTACCACAGCTCCACCCAGCGCACGGCCGAGAGTACCGTAAACAGCGCCACCGAGGCATTCACCGGCCGAAACTCGCCCGCCGCGATGCCCGCCTCAATGAGCGCGGCAAAGCCCTTCTCGTAGTTTTTGCGGGCCTGCTTGAACTCGGTAAGGCGCGGCTCGGGCAGGTATTTCCAGTCGTGGTTGGCCACCGAAACGGCCGCGCCATCCTCCACCATCAGCCGGATGTGCAGGCGCACCAGCGACTTAATTTTTTCCCCGTAGGAAGTACCGGTACGCTCAATCTCGGCCAGCTGGGAGATGTACGTGTTTGAAATCCGAAAGCAGATGGTATCCAGCAGCTCGTCTTTCGACTTGATGTGGTTGTACATACTCGCCGCTTCCATGCCCACCTGCCCGGCCAGGTCGCGCATGGAGGTGCCACTGTAACCCCGGTCTTTGAATAGCTTGGCGGCTTCGGCCAGGATAAGCTCGCGCTTGACCGATTTCTTCGTTTTGAGCATGGGTGGGAGAGAAGGGCTAGATTAGCAAAGTTACCCGCCGCCGCACCGGCTAACAACTGTTTGTTATACGTGGTCGGGCGTGCGCGGGTCGTCGCCGCTCACCATGCGCGAGATGAGCCCCCGGTCGTCGTAAATGTCGGCCCACACCACACCCCCCACGTGCAGCACGATGTAGCCGATAATCAAGTACATGGTGACGTTGTGCACTTCCTTCACGGTATGCTCCAGGCTGCCCAGCCAGGGCAGGTCGTCGGCAAAAATCAGGGCCAGCCCCGTCACCACCATGATGGTGATAAACAAGTAGAACGCTGCGTAGGTAAGCTTGGCCAGCAGCACGTGGCGGGCCGCGGCGTGCTCGGCCGGGGCCGCCAGCTTATACCGCTGGGTTGCCGCCCGCAGCCGCGCCCCGAAGCGCCGCCCGGCTGGGTCGAGCGCCTGCATTACCGTCCAAAACAGCCAAAAGGCGGCCAGCGCCACCCCCAGCCACACGTGCCACGTCCAGATGCGCTCGCTGATCACGTGCGCCACCGCCCGGCCCTGCTGCGCGCTGAGCGTGCCCCCGCCCTTGGTAATCGCCGCCTGAAACTCGGGCACCGCCTGCTTGGCGTTCACAATAACTTTCTGAAACAGAATGGTCAGCAATTGGCCCGACACCAGCGCGGCGTTGGCCCAGTGCCAGAGGCGCATGGCGACCGAATAGTCGTGGGTGGCGGTGACGGGCGGTGCGGTTTGGGTGGGCATATAAACAGAAGAAGGTGAGCGCTTACAGACGTAAGCGCTCACCTTCCTGTTTCTTAAAATAAGCTTAGCGTAGTTGCGCGGACTTTGTAGTCCGCGTTCGATGGGCTAGCGAAACGCGGACTGCAAAGTCCGCGCAACTCAAGCAGTAGCGAGTTCCGGCACGTCGGTTTTCGCCAGCGTGCGGCCGGGGTAGGCCAGCAGGGCGTGCTCCAGGCAGGTGAGGGCCGCGTCGAGGTCGGTCAGGTTCAGGATGTAGGCCAGGCGCACCTGCTGGCGGCCCAGGCCGGGCGTTTGGTAGAAGCCGTTGGCGGGCGAGAGCATCAGGGTCTGGTTTTCGTAGGCGAAATCCGTCAGCAGCCACTCGCCGAAGCGCTCGGCGTCGTCCACGGGCAGGTGGGCCATCACGTAGAACGCGCCGCCCGGCACGGGGCACTGCACGCCGGGCATGGCTTGCAGGCGGCGCACGGCGAGGTCGCGGCGGGCCTGGTACTCGGCGCGGTTTTCGTCGAAATAGCTTTCGGGCAGCTCCACGGCGGCCTCGCCCAGCAGCATGCCCAGCCCGGGCGGGCTAATGCGCATCTGGGCGAAGTGAAACGCGGCCTCGAATACGGCCTTGTTGCGCGTCACGAGCGAGCCCACCCGCGCCCCGCAGGCGCTGTAGCGCTTCGAAATGGTATCGAGCACCACCACGTGCTCCTCGCCGCCGGCCAGGTTGAGGGCGCTAATGGCGCGGGCACCGTCGTAGCAATACTCGCGGTAAGCCTCGTCCGACAGCAGGAACAACTGGTGCCGTAGGCAGAGGCCCAGCAGGTCGTCGAGCTCGCGCTGGGTGTACACGTGCCCGGTGGGGTTGCTGGGGTTGCACAGCAGAATGGCCTTGGTGCGCGGCGTGATAACGGCTTCGAAATCAGCCAGCGGCGGCAGGGCAAAGCCGTTGTCGATGGTGGCCGTGACGGTCACGATTTTCACGCCCGCCGCGATGGCGAAAGCGGTGTAGGTACCGTAAAACGGCTCCGGAATCACCAGCTCGTCGCCGGGGTTGAGACAGGTGAGTAGCGCGAACAGAATAGCTTCGCTGCCGGCCGTGGTCACCAGGATTTCTTCCGTAGATACTTCTATACCAGCGCGGTGGTAGTAGGCGGCCAACTTCTGGCGGTAGCTATCGGTGCCCGCCCCGTGGCTGTAGGCCAGCACCCGAATATCGGCCTGGCGCACGGCGTCGAACATGCTCGGCGGGGTGGCAATGTCGGGCTGGCCGATGTTGAGGTGGTACACCTTGCGGCCCCGCGCCTTGGCGGCCTCGGCAAAGGGGGCCAGCTTGCGAAACGGGGAGGCCGGCATTTCCTGCCCGCGCTGCGATACGGATAATGACATAAGTAGGGGATGTGCGAATGTAAAAATGTGCGGAATGTGGGAAATGCAGAAGGGCGACTCGCGCTAGTACTTCCACTTTCCCACATTCCGCACATCCTCACATTTTTAAGTAACTTTAGCTGTTGCGCTTGTCCAATTCGTCTCGAATTTTAGCGGCCTTTTCGTAGTCTTCTTTCTCAACCGCCTGCGCCAGCATTTTGGTCAGCTCGTCGAGCGATACCTGCCCGCTGGGCTCGCGGGGCTCCGACGGCCGGGGGGCCGGGCTGCTGTCGTCGTCGTCATCCTCGTCGGTGTCGTCGTCGTCCTCATCTTCGCCGGCCTCGTCGAGATCCGACAGAATGATGCCGGCTTCGCTCAGCACGCTTTCGACCGTGTAAATGGGTACGCCGAAGCGCAGGCCGATGGCGATGGCATCGGAGGGGCGGGCATCAATCTCGAAGGTGGTAGCCCCGTCGGAGCACACGATGCGCGAGTAAAATACGCCTTCCTTGAGGTCGGAGATAACTACTTCGATGATAGTAACGTGCACGTGCTCGGCAAAGGCCTTGAACAAGTCGTGCGTGAGCGGCCGGTTGGGGCTGATTTTCTCAATCTGGATGGCGATGCTCTGGGCCTCAAACATGCCGATGATGATCGGCAGGCGGCGGTTGCCGTGCTTCTCCCCCAGGATGAGGGCGAACGAGCCGGACTGCGACTGTGAGGAGGACAGGCCCAGAATTTCGAGCGGAATTTTTTTCAAGGGTCGCGGGGACGGTCAGGTCCGGGAAACTGGTACGGGAGGTTCTGTACGACAAATTAAGTGATGGCAGCCGAAACCGACTCACAAAAAATGCTGAATTGACAGTAAAGCAAAAAATAAAAACGTCATGCTGAGCTTGCCGAAGCATCTCGCTCGCATCGTTAGGTTGGGGACCCTGACGGCGCGGGCAAGATGCTTCGGCAAGCT
Organism: uncultured Hymenobacter sp.; assembly: GCA_913776615.1. GTDB lineage: Bacteria > Bacteroidota > Bacteroidia > Cytophagales > Hymenobacteraceae > Hymenobacter. The sequence continues at coordinate 44,236 of CAJYPK010000022.1, read as the reverse complement.
CAGCATGACGTTCAATAAAAGGCAGTGTCAGGCTTAGTTCAGCTCCTTAACGGCTGCCGTCAGCTTGGGCAGTACCTCAAATACGTCGCCCACGATGCCGTAGTCGGCGGCTTTGAAGAAGGGAGCCTCGGGGTCTTTATTGATCACTACAATCACCTTCGACGAGTTGACGCCGGCCAAGTGCTGGATGGCGCCCGAAATGCCGCAGGCAATGTACAGGTTGGGCGATACCGTGATGCCCGTCTGGCCCACGTGCTCGTGGTGGGGGCGCCAGTCTACGTCGCTCACCGGCTTCGAGCAGGCCGTGGCCGCGCCCAGCGCCTTGGCGAGGTCTTCGATGAGGCCCCAGTTTTCGGGACCTTTCATGCCGCGGCCCCCGCTCACCACGCGCTCGGCCTCGGGCAGCAGAATGCCGCCGGCCGGGTCCTGCATCACCACCTGCTTGGGCGCGTCGGCAAAGTCCTGGTCGCCGAGCTGGGCCGAGAAGGCCGCCACCTCGGCCGTTTTACCGGCCTCGTGGTGAGCTTCGATGGAGTTTTTCTTCACCGCGATAATCTTGCGGTCGCCGGTCAGCACCACGTCCGAAAACGCCTTGCCCGAAAACGCGCCGCGCTTCACCGTAAACTGGCCGCCGTCGGTGCGGGGCAGCTCCACCACGTTGGTCGCCAGCGAGGCTTGCAGGCGGATGGAAAGCCGCGAGCCCACGGCCGCGCCGATGTTGCTGTTGGCCAGCACGATTACCTTGGCATCTTCCTGCTGGGCCGCCGTGGCAATGAGCTTGGTGTAGGCATTGTTCACGAAGTCCTTCAGGCGGGGCTCCTTGTCGTAGAGCACTTTGCTAATGCCCTGCTCGCCGAGCTTGGCGAGGTTATCCTCGGTGGCTTCGCCCACGGCGATGGCCGTGGCGCTGGTACCCAGCTGCGCGGCAAGCTGCGCGCCGTAGGTAGCCACTTCGAGCGAAGACTTTTTCACTTCGCCCTTATCGCATTCAACTACTACTAAAACAGACATAAGTTTTTCATTTAACATTTAACAATTAACATTTACCAGCCAGTTGGGGCGTGCCATCGGAAAGGCGACCCGCCCACGTGACTGACTGCTTTCCTATCTCTTGCTAAATGATGGTGGGAGGTTGTTAAATGATAAATGTTAATTGTTAAATGACTTTCGCTTCATTGCGCAGCAGCTTGATGAGCTCGCCAGCGTTGGCGGCGTCGATGAGCTTCACGCCCTGCTTTTTGGGCGGGAGGGCGTACTCGGTCACCTGGGTGCGGGCGGCGCTGCCGGTGGCGGCTACCACTTTCAGGGGCTTGGTACGGGCCGTCATGATGCCGCGCATATTGGGGATGCGGGGCTCGCACATGGGCTGCTGGCACGAGGCTACGAAGGGCGTGTTCACCTGCACAATCTCCTTACCACCTTCGATTTCACGCTCCAGCGTGGCGGCGTTGCCGCTCATGTCCAGCTTCATGGCGGGGGCCACAGTCGGGATGCCGAGCAGCTCGCCCACCATGCCGTGCACCTGGAAGCCGTTGTAGTCGATGCTTTCCTTGCCCATCAGAATCACGTCGTAGCCGCCGTCCTTGGCCACGGCCGCAATTTGCTCGGCCACGAAAAAGGCGTCGGTCGGCGCGGCGTTGACCCGGATGGCGTCGTCGGCCCCGATGGCCAGCGCCTTGCGGATGTTGGGCTCGGTGTCGGCCTCGCCCACGTTGAGTACCGTCACGGTGCTGCCGGGGTTGGCTTCTTTCAGCTCGATGGCGCGGGTGAGGGCGTATTCGTCCCAGGGGTTAATCACGAACTGCACCCCGGCCTTGTTGAACTCCTTATTATCGGGCGTAAAGGTGATTTTGGTGGTCGTGTCGGGCACGTTGGAGATGCAAACCAGAAACTTCATCTAAGCAAAGTAAGGGTGAGAAGAGATGCAAAAGTAGTCGGCTTGCATAACATTCGCCAAGCCGAAAAAGGTCTTTTGACCCGGTATAAACGAGAATGCGGCGCGGAGGTCGCAATTTCGTCCCAAAGATAGGTAAAACTCATTCCCATGACTGCCCCCAGCCGCTTACAACAGTTGTTAGCTTTTTATGAAGCCGACCCCAACGATGCCTTCACGATTTACGCCCTGGCCACCGAGTACCGGGCCACGGAGCCATTGCGCGCCTGGGAGTTTTACGAGAAGCTGCTCACCGAGCACCCCGACTACGTAGGCACCTACTACCACGCCGGCAAGCTGCTCGAAGGATTCGGCAAAAAGGACGAGGCCGAGCAAGTGTACCGCAAAGGCTTGGTAATAAGCCGTAAGGCCGGCCAGCTGCACGCCGCCAGCGAAATTCAGCAGGCGCTGAACAGCTGCCTGGGGCTCGACTACGAGGATGATTAAGCAAGTAGGGTAAGCTTTAGCTTGCCCGACGTTGTTAACAATCGTTTAAAAACGCGGGGTAGGACGTAGCGAGTACGCAACGGCAAGCTAAAGCTTACCCTACATAATGGTATGCCAACCAAAATACTACTAGTCGAAGACGAGCCCAAGGTATCGGCCTTCATCCGCCGGGGCCTGGAAGAGGAGGGCTACGACGTGGAAGTGGCCTACGACGGGCACTTCGGCCAGCGGCTGGCTCTGAGCCACGACTTCGACTTGCTGATTCTCGACGTGATTCTACCCGGCCAGAGCGGGCTGGAAGTGCTGAAGGCCGTGCGCACCCAGGACCAGGAGTTGCCCATCCTGATGCTCACCGCGCTGGGGACCACCCAGGACAAGCTGCTGGGCTTCGACGGTGGGGCCGATGACTACCTCGTCAAGCCCTTCGACTTCGTAGAGCTGCTGGCCCGGGTGCGCGCCCTCACGCGCCGCCGCGACCGCCGCTCGGCCAAGGGCAACAAGCTCACCCTGGCCGACCTCACGGTGGACACCGCTGCCAAAACCGTAGTGCGCGCCGGCCAGCCTATCAAGCTCACGGCCCGCGAATTCAATTTGCTGGAGCTGCTGCTGCGCCACCAGGGCCGGGTGCTGAGCCGGGGCGAAATCGCGGAGCACACCTGGGAGGATTCATTTGATACGGGCTCCAACGTAATTGACGTGTACGTGAATTATCTGCGTAATAAGGTGGATAAGGGGTTTGACAAGAAGCTCATTCACACGGTAGTGGGCATGGGCTACGTGCTGCGAGAGGAGTAACAGCCAATGCGCCTTGATTGCGCGGAGCAGAGTGCCGTGCCATTTGGTGCTACCCTCGCCATTTCACCACTTCACCACCTCACCGCGTGACCATCCGCAATCGCCTTACCTGGCTCTTTATGAGCGTAGTGGCCGTGCTCCTGCTGGGGGTGCTGGCCGTAGTATTCGTGCTGCAAATGACCTCGTCGCAGCGCGAGTTTCGGCAGCGGCTGCGCGAGCGGGCGCAGGTAACGGGCTACATCTACCTCGAAAAAGACGAGATGCGGGCCAGCGCCTTCCGAGATTTTGAGAAGAAGTACTTGCAGTCGCTCAGCAACGAGATTTTGCAGGTGTACGACGCCAGCGGCCAGGTACGCTTCGTGGCCGAGGACGAGCGCCTGCGCCTGGCCGACGCCGTGCTGGCCCGCATCGTGGCTAATAAGGAGTATTATTTCCGGCTGGGCCAGCGGCAGGCCGTAGGTATTTTCTACCAGGACAACCAGGGCGATTTCATCATCGTGGCGGCGGCCGAAAACGTGTACGGCCAGCACCGGATGCAGAGTCTGGCTACCTTTATGAGCATCAGCTTCGTCGTGAGCCTGGGCGTGATTTTCTTCCTGGGGCGCGGCTTCGCGGGCCGGGCGCTGGCCCCCATTGCGGCGCTCAACGACCAGGTGGACCGCATCACGGCCCAGGACCTGCACCAGCGCGTGGATGAGGGCCACCTGCGCACCAGCGAGCGCGACGACCTCACGCGCCTGGCCCGCACCTTCAACCGCCTGCTGGAGAGGCTTGAAGCCAGCTTCGACGGGCAGCGCACCTTCGTGCGCAACGCCTCGCACGAGTTGCGTACGCCGCTCACTTCCAGCATCGGCGAGTTGCAAGTGCTGCTGGCCCGCGAACGCTCGCCCGAAGCCTACCGCGAGGGCGCAGCCTCGGTGCTGGGCGAGCTACAACAGCTCAAAACCTTGATTAATAATCTGCTCGATATGGCCCAGGCCGAGGGCAACGTACCGCTCATCGAGGAAGTGCGCCTCGACGAGCTGCTGTGGGAGGTGCGCGAGGCCATAACCCCCGCCCAGCGCGCCCGCGTGCAGGTAGACTTGGGCGACCTGGCCGAGCTGCCCGACGACCCGGCTGCCTTTGTCATCATGGGGCACCGGGGCCTGCTGGCCCGCGCCCTCGGCAACCTCGTGGACAACGCCCTCAAATACTCGGCCCCCGACCAGCGGGTGTTGCTCAGCCTGCGCTGCGCCGCCACCGGCTGCTTAGTGCGCGTGGCCGACGCGGGCGTGGGCATCGCGCCCGACGACCTGGGGCAGGTGTTTCAGCCGTTCTTTCGGTCGGCGGCGGTGCGCGGGGTGGTGGGGCACGGCGTGGGGCTGCCGCTGGCCCAGCGCATCGCGGCGCTGCACGGCGGTACGCTGGCGCTCCGCTCGGAGCCGGGGCGGGGCACGGTGGCCGAGCTGGCGTTTGAACGGCCGGTGAGTAGGGGGTAAGATGAAAAAAAGACGAGGTTTTTTTAAAAAATTCATTTTTCTAATTCATCTCTAATTCGCCTCTAATAGGGGCCTAATGTGGGGAAAGGACTTTTGTAATGTCCTTTCACAATCGCCTTAACGCTAGCCTTTCCGTTGCCTTCGCCGGCGAGGCGGGGTTAGTAGGCGGTGAACCCATTATGCGCCTCCCACATTTTGCCCTTCGCACCCTGGCTACGGCCGGGGGACTGAGCTTGACCACCCTGGCCGGCTGGGCCCAGATGCCCATGCCCAACGTGGCCCGCCCCGCCACCGGCGCGCCGCTGCCCGCCACGCCCGCCCCGGCTACGGCCCCCGCTACCACCACCGGCCAGGCCCCCGGCCCGCACAAGGGCGTGACGCCCGCCCAACTGCCGGGCCAGCCCACGGCGGCCCCGACGTTTGGCCAGCCCGGCGCGCCGCTCACCAGCCCCGGCGGGGCGGCGGGCAATGGGGCCAGCCAGCCCGCTACGGGCGCGGCTAACCCGGCCGGGGCCAGCACGCCGGCTTCGGGCGTGGCCAGCGGGAGCGCCTTCGGCCAGTACCCGGTGGCGATGGGTGCCCCGGCCGGGGCGCCCGCCCTCACCACGCCTACCGATACGCTGCGCCTCACGCTCGACCAGGCCCAGGCTCGCTTCATGCAGGCCAACTTCCAGCTGCTGGCCCAGCATTTTAATATCGACGTGGCCAACGCGGCCATCCGCCAGGCGCTGCTGCGCGACAACCCCAACCTGCAAATGGAGGTGAACGCCTACAACCCGAATACGGGCGCGTTCTTCCCCCTGCAAAAGCAAACTGACCCCGTGACGCCCACCGGCGGCACGTTCGTGGCCCAGATTCAGCAGCTGATTGATATTTCGGGGCGGCGCTCCAAGCTCGTGCAGCTCTCGCGCACGGGCGTAGCAGTGCAGCAGGCGGCGTTTGAGGATTTGCTGCGGCAGGCGCGCTACCAGCTGGTGCAGGCCTTTTATAACGTATCGGCCGAGCGGCGCAAGCTCGACTTTACCGAGCAGGAGCGCACGCAGCTCGGCCGCCTGCTGGCCGCCTACCGCGAGCGCCTGCGGCTGGGGGTGGTGGCTTCCTACGAAGTGACGCGCCTGGAGCTGGAGCAGCAGAGCCTGGAGCGCGACCGCGCCGACCTGCTCAACCAGCTCACCCAGGACCAGGCGACGCTGCGCGTGCTGCTGGCCGCGCCGGGCACCGTATTCGTGGCCCCCGAGGGCGTGGAGTTTCTGCCCGCCGCACCGGCCAGCGTGCCCGCCCTGGCCGACCTCGAAGCGCAAGCCTATGCCCTGCGGCCCGACCTGCGCGCTGCCACTAAGCAAGCCACCTATACCGAGCAAAACCTGGCCGTGCAGCGCTCGCTGGCCGTGCCCAAGCTGATGGTGGGGGCCGACTATGCCAGCCAGGGTAATACCTACGTGCACTACTTCGGCCTGCAAACGGCCATCGACCTGCCGGTTTTCAACCGCAACCAGGGCAACATCCAGGCGGCTAAGGTCGGGATTCAGCAGTCGGGCTACGCCCTGAACGGTGTGCACCTGCAAGTCGAGCAGGACGTGGCCAGCGCCTACGAGCAGCTGCAACGGGCCATTACCCTGCGCCAGAGCATCACGCCCGACTACCTGGCCCGCACCGCCAGCGTGAGCCGCGACGCCGTAGCCGACTACAACCGCCGCCTCATCGACCTGGTGAGCTTCATCGACAAGTTTCGGGCCTACAAGGAAGCCCAGCTCGGGCTGATCGACATCAGCAGCCGCCTGCTGCAAAGCGAGCAGCAAATCAACTTCGCCACGAATGCCAAAGTCTTTTAGAGTTATGAGTTAGAAGTTATGAGTTATGAGTCAGGGGATTAGCTGGCAGGTAACTCATAATTCATAACTCATAATTTATAATTCAACACTATGATCCCTTTGCCCAAAACGCCCTTTCGCCTGCTCGTCGCGGGCCTGCTGGCTGCCCCGGTCGTGAGCCTGACCGCCTGCGGCGGCGATAAGAAAACCGAGCTGCCCACCAATACCAAGGATACCGAGTCGGCCTACCGCACCGATACCGTGAAAAACCGCAACCTGGCCCAGGACCTGCGCTTCACGGGCAAGGTGAGCTACGACCAGCGCCGCGTGGACCAGGTATACCCGGTAGTGTCGGGCAACGTGCTGGCCGTCAATGCCGCCCTCGGTACCCACGTCACTCAGGGCCAGGCGCTGGCCACCGTGCAGAGCGCCGACGTGAGCGGCTACCTCAACGACTACAACTCGGCCAAGAGCGACTACGCCCTGGCCAAGCGCACGGCCGATAATACCGAGCAACTGTACAAAACTAACTTCGCCTCGCAGCAAGACCTCATCGCGGCCCGCGAGGGGCTGGTTAAGGCGCAGTCGGCCCTCACGCGGGCGCAGCAGGTGCTGAAGGTGTACGGCGCGGGTACCGGCGGCGCGGCCCAGCCCATCTACCAGGTGAAAGCCCCGGTGAGCGGCTACGTGGTGGCCCGCAACATCAACCCCAACATGCAGCTGCGCCCCGACAACTCGACGCCGCTCTTCACCATCTCCGACCTGAGCCGGGTGTGGATTCTACTCAACGTGTACGAAACCGACGTGGAGGCCGTGAAAGTAGGGGAGCAGGTGAATATCACCGCGCTGGCCTACCCCGACAAGCAGTTTACCGGCACCATCACCAACATCTCCAACGTGGTCGATGCCGATACCCGCGTGCTGCAAGCCCGCGTGGAGCTGCCCAACCCCGACGGCCTGCTCAAGCCCGACATGTTCTGCACCGTGAGCCTGCACCTCGAAGACGCCGGGCAGGGCCTGGCCGTGAACCCCAAGGCGGTGATTTTCAGCCAGGATAAATACTACGTAGTGAAGCAGGAAGGCCCCGGCAAGTACCGCGTGGTGCCGGTGCAGGTGGTGCGCACTACCTCGCAGTACAGCTACGTAACCGGCGACCTCAAAAGCGGCGACCAGGTGGTGACGGAAGGTAGCCTGTTGCTTTTCAATGATTTGACGGACTAGTTTTTCATTTAACATTTAACAATTATCATTTAACAGGTGGCGGGCATGGTTATGCGTGCTGAAGGGCAGTTGGTCTGCTTCCTGTTGAGTTTTATAATAATTGTTAAATATTAAATAATAACTGTTAAATGACACCTCCCCCGTGAACAAATTAATCAAAGGCCTCATCGGTTTTTCGCTGCGGCACCCCTACGTCGTATTTCTCATCACCGCCCTGGTGGTGGTAGCCGGCGCGGTGAGCTTTTACTACACGCCCGTCGAGGCGTACCCCGATGTGACGAACACCGAGGTTGTGATCATCACGCAGTGGCCCGGCCGCTCGGCCGAGGAAGTCGAGCGCTTCATCTCCATTCCAATTGAGACGGAGATGAACTCGATCAGCCGCAAAACGGTGATTCGCAGCATCAACCTCTTCGGGCTGTCGTTTATCAAAATCGTATTTGAAGACGGCACCGACAACTTCAACGCCCGCATGGAGGCCGCGCAGAAGCTGGCCAACGTGAACCTGCCCGACGGCGTGGACCCCGAGGTGCAGCCGCCCACCGGCCCCACCGGCGAGATTTACCGCTTCACGCTCACCTCCAAAACCAAGTCGGCCACCGAGCTCAAAACGCTGGAAGACTGGGTAATTGAGAAAAACCTGAAGGCCGTGCCCGGCGTGGGTGACGTGGTAAGCTTCGGCGGCAAGGTGAAAACCTACGAGGTGGCCGTGACGCCCCCGCTGCTCACCAAGTACGGCCTCACGGCCCTCGACGTGTACCAGGCCCTGCAACGCGCCAACGTGAACGTGGGCGGCGACATCGTGCGCGAAGGCCAGCAGGCGTTCGTGGTGCGCGGCATCGGCATCGTGAAAAACGTGGCTGACATCGAGAAGATTATCATCAAAAACGTGAACGGGGTGCCGGTGCTCGTGCGCAACATCGCCAACGTGCACACCTCCAACCTGCCGCAGCTCGGCATCGTGGGCCGCGACGACCACGACGACGTGGTAGAAGGCATCGTGCTCATGCGCAAGGGCGAAAACCCCGGCACCGTGTTGCCGCTGCTCGAAGCCAAGGTCGATTACCTGAACACCACCGTGCTGCCCGGCGACGTCCGCATCAAGGTATTCTACGACCGCACCGAGCTCAACAACCACACCCTGCACACGGTAGGGGAGAACGTGATCATGGGGATTACGCTGGTAACCATCGTGCTACTCGTGTTCCTGGCCGACTGGCGCACCACCGTCACCGTAGCGATGGTTATCCCGCTGGCCCTGCTCTTCGCCTTCATCCTGATGCGCTGGAAGGGCATGACCGCCAACCTGCTGAGTATCGGGGCCATCGACTTCGGCATCATCATCGACGGGGCGGTGGTGATGGTGGAAGGGCTCTTCGTGATGCTGGCCCACTGGGCCGAGCACGAGGGCATGGAAAACTTCAACAAGCGCGCTAAGCTGAGCAAGATTCTGCACACGGGCACCGAGATGGGCAAATCCATTTTCACGTCCAAGCTCATCATTGTCACGGCGCTGATTCCGATTTTCTCCTTTCAAAAGGTAGAAGGGAAGCTATTCTCGCCGCTGGCCTTTACGCTGGGCTTCGCCCTGCTGGGCGCGCTGCTGCTGGCCCTCACGCTGGTGCCGGTGCTGTCGAGCATCCTGCTGAAGAAAAACGTGCGCGAGCGCCACAACCCGCTCATTGAGTTTCTGAACCGCAACTACGCGCCGCTGCTCGATACCGTGATGAACAACCCGCGCCGGGCGATGGGCGGGGCGCTCGTGGCGCTGGCGCTGGGCATCGGGGCGTTCCACTTCGTGGGCACCGAGTTTTTGCCCCACCTCAACGAAGGCTCCATCTACGTGCGGGCCTCGATGCCGCTGAGCATCAGCCTCGAAGACTCGTACCACTTCACCAAGCAGTTCCGGCAGGACTTCGAGCAGTTCCCCGAGGTGCGGGGCGTGATTTCGCAAACCGGCCGCCCCAACGACGGCACCGACGCCACGGGCTTCTTCAACAACGAGTTTTTCGTGGACCTGTACCCGGCCGACCAGTGGAAGCGGAAAATCACCAAGGATGAGCTCATTGCCGAGATGCAGGCCAAGCTGGCGCACTACCGGGGCATCGACTTCAACTTCTCGCAGCCGATTTCCGACAACGTGGAGGAAGCCGTGTCGGGCGTGAAGGGCTCGATGGCTGTGAAAATCACCGGCGACGACCTCAACCTGCTGGATAAGAAGGCCGACCAGGTATACGCCCTGCTCAAAAAGGTGAAGGGTATCGAAGACCTCGGGGTGTTCCGCAACCTGGGCCAGCCCGAGCTGCACATCACCCTCGACCCCGACAAGATGGCCCAGTTCGGCGTCGATGCCGCCGATGCCAACGCCGTGATTGAGATGGCCATCGGCGGCAAGGCCGTGAGCCAGGTGTTTGAGGGCGAGCGTAAGTTCGACCTGCGCCTGCGCTACGACCAGCCCTACCGCTCCACGCCCGACCAGATTGGCAACCTCTTGGTTCCTACTCTGAACGGCGGCAAGGTGAAGCTCCAGGAAATTGCCACCATCGGCAACGTATCCGGCCCGGCCTTCATCTACCGCGAAAACAACTCGCGCTTCATCGCCATCAAGTTTTCGGTGCGCGGCCGCGACATGGGCTCCACCATTGCCGAGGCCCAGGCGGTTGTGAAAAAGAACGTGGCCCTGCCCAAAGGCTACAGCGCCCAGTGGAACGGCGAGTTTGAAAACCAGGAGCGCGCCCAGCGCCAGCTGGCCATCGTGGTGCCCATCAGCATCCTGGCCATCTTCTTTATCCTGTTCGTGAGCTTCGGCAACGCCCTCGACTCGGTACTCGTGCTGCTCAACGTGCCGTTTGCCCTCATCGGCGGCATCGCGGCGCTGCTGCTCACGGGCGTCAACTTCTCCATCTCGGCCGGCGTGGGCTTTATTGCACTCTTCGGGGTCGCTACCCAGGACGGCGTAATTCTGGTCAATAAATTCCGCCACAACATGCGCGAGGGCATGCCGCTGGTGCAGGCCATTAAGGACGGGGCTCGCTCCCGGCTGCGCCCGGTGGTGATGACCGCTCTGATGGCCTCACTTGGACTTTTGCCGGCCGCCCTCAGCCACGGTATCGGCTCCGAAACCCAGAAGCCGCTGGCCATCGTCGTGATCGGCGGTCTTATCACTGCGACGTTACTTTCACTACTTATTTTGCCCGCCGTGTACGAATGGGTGTACAGCAGTAAGCAGGAACGCGAGCGTCATAAGTAATAAGTTAGAAGCTAAGATGAAAAAAAGCCCTCCGGTCGAGCTGATCGGAGGGCTTTTTTGGTTTTCTAATCGATTTCTAATGCGTCTCTAATGCTCTTCTAATCGCTTTCTAACTTGTCCTTAATGTAGACTAGGTGAATGTGTAAAGTCAGTGAATGAAGTCCGATTTCTTCATGTTAGCTTTGCTTAGATACCCCGCCAGGTTTTAAAGCAAAAAAGTGATTTTACAAAGATTCTCAACCATTGCGTCCGGCCGGCAACTGCGCCGCGTAGCCCGCCTCGCGGCCGTGCTTATGCTGGGCATAGCGGGCCGTGCCCAGGCGCAGAGCAGCGCGTCAGCCAGCCCGTCGCAGCCCGTCGATACCGTGCGCCTCACGCTGCCCGAGGCCGAGCAGCGCTTCGTGCAAAACAACTTGCAGCTGCTGGCCCAGCGCTACAACATTACGGCCCAACAGGCGCTGGCCATTCAGGCGCGGCTCGTCGACAACCCGACCATCTCGCTCGACCAGAACGCCTTGCAGCAGGCCATCCACCCGCAAACGGGGGCGGGCAACAACCCCGACCTGCGGCGCAACCAGGTGGCCATCCAGGTGCAGCAGCTCGTGGCGCTGGCCGGCCGCCGCAAGGCCGCCGGCCGGGTGCAGCAGCAGGCCGCCGTGGTCGAAACCTTCAACCTGCAAGATCTGCTGCGCAACCTGCGCTTCCAGCTGCGCACCACGTTCTACGACATCTACTTCCGCCAGCAAACGCTGCGGGTGTACGATACCGAGATTCCGCAGCTGCGCCATACCGTGGAGCAGTACCAGGGGCAGTACGAGAAGGGCAACATCGCGCTCAAAGAGGTTATCCGCCTGAAAGCCTTCTTGTTCACCCTGGAAAGCGAGCGGCTGGGGCTCGTCACCGACCAGGCCAATGCCCAGGCCGACCTGCACGTGCTGCTGCGCGACTCCACGCGCTCGGCCTACCGCCCGGTGGTGGATGGCAAGCGCGTGCGCTCGTTGTCGCTGGCCCCGTACCCTGAGCAGCAGCTCACCGATACGGCCCTCGTGCGCCGCGGCGACCTGCTGAGCCGCCGCGCCGAGGTGCAGCGCCAGCAGCTCAACCTGCGTCTGCAACGCGCCACGGCCAGCCCCGACCTGGCCGTGGGCTACAGCTACGACCGCCTGGGCTCGTACTTCGACAACTACAACTCCATCACGCTGGGCGTGGCCGTGCCCATCTTCAACCGCAACCAGGGCAACATTCAGGCCGCCAAGGCCCAGATCAGCCAGGCCCAGGCCCAGGCGGCTGAGCAGCAGCTCGTAGTGCGCCGCGACGTCCACGAAGCCTACCAGGTGGCCCTGCGCCAGGACGAGCTGTACCAGCACACCAGCCGCGATACCACGCCCTTCTCGACGCTCATCGACAACATCGAGCAGAGCTACACCAAGCGCCTCATCACCATCGTGGAGTACCTAGACTTTTACGAGGCGTACAAAAACAACGTCATTCAAATCAACACCTTACGGGCCAACCGCATGCGGGCCTTCGAAGGCATCAACCTGGCTACCGGGCGCACTTTTTTCCGCGCCGAATAACGCTTCTTCCGTCCCCCCTGGCCGGTACCCAGCCGCGCCACTACCTCTATTTCATGAATCGCGCTGCTTCCCTTTTACTCCTCACGCTGGGCCTCGGGGCCTGCTCGAAGTCGTCGGATAACTCGACGGCCGCCGAGGAACCCAAAACTGCCAAGAATTTTTCGCTCTCCGACCAAACGATGAAGGAGCTGGCCTTCGACACCGTGCGCCTGGAGCCGGTGCGCAGCGAGCAATCCTTCTCGGGCCAGGTGACGACCAACGGCGATAAAACTGCCAACGTGGTGCCCCTCGTGGGCGGCGTGGTCGAAGACTTGAAAGTGGAGCTCGGCGACCACGTGACCAAGGGCCAGGTGCTGGCCATCATCCGCTCGGGTGAAATCGCCGACGTGCAAAACCAGAATGCCAACGCCGGTACCGATTTGGCCATCGCCCGCAAAAACCTCAGCGTGGCCGAAGACCAGTTCAAGGCCGGCCTGGCCGCCGAGCGCGACGTAGTGCTGGCCCGCGAGGAGCTGCGCAAGGCGCAGAGCAACCTCGGCAAAACCAACAAGCAGCTCGGCATCTACGGCGTAGACGGCAGCGGGCACTACACCATTAAAGCCCCCATCTCGGGCTTTATCACCGACAAGGACGTGACGGAAAACATGCAGTACACGACCTCCAGCGTGGACAAGTTTTTTACCATCGCCGACCTCGACCAGGTGTGGGTGCTGGCCAACGTGTTTGAGTCGGATATCGATAAGGTGAAGGTGGGCTACCAGGCCGACATCACTACGCTCTCGTACCCCGACAAGCATTTCAAGGGCGTAGTCGACAAGGTGTTCAACGTGCTCGACCCCGAGAGCAAGGCCCTGAAAGTCCGCATCAAGCTGCCCAACCCCGGCTACCTGCTCAAGCCCGAGATGTACGCTCAGGTCCGCATCCTCAACACCGGCAGCCAGCAGGCGCTGGCCGTGCCCGCCAACTCGGTCATCTTCGACAAGGACCAGCACTTCGTGCTCGTGTACAAGAGCCGCACCGAGGTCGATACCCGCCCCGTGACGGTAGTCAAAACCGTGGGCGACGTGAGCTACGTGAGCGGCAACATCAAAGCCGGCGACGTCATCGTGACCAAAAACCAATTGCTCGTGTACGATGAGCTGAATGATTGATTTTAATTATGAATTATGAGTTATGAATTATGAATTGAGACTAGTGAATCAGTGATTTCTAGCTCTCACTTCATAGCGCATAATTCTGCATTAGTTCCACAATTGGCTGTCTGGTAGCTGCGAGCAGAGCGGTTCGATAGGCAATTCATAATTCATAATTTATAACTCATAATTAAAACACCGTGAATAAGTTTATTCAGGGCATTATTGCCTTTTCCCTTAAAAATCGGGGCTTTATTTTTCTGCTGACGCTCGCGGCGATCATCGCCGGGGTGGTGAGCTACCGGAATACGCCCATCGAGGCGTTTCCGGACGTGACGAACACCGAAATCACCATCATTACGCAGTGGCCTGGCCGCTCGGCCGAGGAGATTGAGAAGTTCGTGACCGCGCCGATTGAGATTGCGCTCAACCCCGTGCAGAAGAAAACCAGCGTGCGCTCGACCACGCTCTTCGGCCTGTCGGTGGTGAAGGTGATTTTTGACGACGGCGTGGACGACGCCTTTGCCCGGGTGCAGGTCAACAACCTGCTGGCCGGGGCCGACCTGCCCGACGGGGCCGAGCCCGAGGTGCAGCCGCCCTACGGCCCCACCGGCGAAATTTTCCGCTACACGCTGGCCAGCAAGGATAAAACGACCCGCGAGCTCAAAACCATTCAGGACTGGGTGGTGGAGCGCAACCTGAAGGCCGTGCCCGGCGTGGCCGACGTGAACAGCTTCGGCGGCGAGGTGAAAAGCTACGAGATATCGGTAGATCCCAGCAAGTTGCAGGACTTTGGCCTGACGCCGCTCGACCTCTACACCGCCGTGCAGCGCTCCAACATCAACGTGGGTGGCGATGTGATCAACGAGGGCCAGCAGAACTACGTGGTGCGCGGCATCGGCCTGCTCAACAACATCTCCGACATCAACAACACGGTTGTGAAGAATGTGAACGGCGCGCCCATCTTGGTGAAAGACGTGGCGCAGGTGGCCGAGTCGGCGTTGCCGCGCCTGGGCCGCGTGGGCCGGGGCCTCAACGACGATATGGTGGAAGGCATCGTGGTGATGCGCAAGGGCGAAAACCCTTCGGAGGTCATCAAGCTGCTGCAAGCCAAGGTGCAGCTGCTCAACGAGAAAATTCTGCCGCCCGACGTGAAAATCAGTACGTTCTACAACCGCCAGAACCTGATTGACTTCTCGACCGAAACGGTAATTCACAACCTCACCGAGGGCATGATTTTCGTGACGGTTATCGTGTTCCTGTTCATGGCCGACTGGCGCACGACGCTCATCGTGAGTATCATCATCCCGCTGGCTTTGCTCTTCGCCTTCATCTGCCTGCGGTTGAAAGGCATGAGCGCCAACCTGCTCAGCATGGGCGCCATCGACTTCGGTATCATCATCGACGGGGCCGTGGTGATGGTGGAAGGACTCTTCGTGGCGCTCGACCACAAGGCCCACGAGGTGGGTATGGAGCGCTTCAATAAGCTCGCCAAGCTGGGCCTCATCAAGAAGACCGGCCGCGACATGGGCAAGTCGATTTTCTTCGCTAAAGCTATTATTATCACCGCTCTGCTGCCCATTTTCTCCTTCGAGAAAGTAGAGGGGAAAGTGTTCTCGCCGCTGGCCTGGACGCTGGGCTTCGCCCTGCTGGGTGCGCTCATTTTCACGCTCACGCTGGTGCCGGTGCTGGCTAGCATCCTGCTGAAGAAGAACGTGCGCGAAAAGGACAATTTCCTGCTGCGGGCCATCAACAAGGGCGCTAAGAAGGTGTTCGACTTCACCTACGCCCGCAAAACGGCCAGCCTCATCTTCGCCGCGCTGCTCGTGGTTGGCGGCGTGGGACTGTACCAATTGCTGGGCACCGAGTTCTTGCCGGAACTGAACGAAGGCTCGATTTACGTGCGGGCGCAGCTGCCGCTGAGCATCTCGCTCGATGCTTCCAACAAGCTCTGCAACGAGATGCGGCGCGTATTCATCAGCTTCCCCGAAGTGAGCGACGTGGTGAGCCAGACCGGCCGCCCCAACGACGGTACCGACCCCACGGGCTTCTACAACAACGAGTTCCTCGTCCAGATCAAGCACACCGACGAGGTGCAGAAGAATATGAAGAAGAAGGCCTACCGCGAGGCCCTCATCGAGCGCATGAAGGAAAAGCTCAACCGTTTTCCGGGCGTTGACTTCAACTTTTCGCAGCCCATCACCGACAACGTGGAGGAAGCCGCCTCGGGCGTAAAAGGCTCCATCGCGGTGAAGATTTACGGCACCGACCTCAAGCTGATGGAAAGCAAGGCCCGCCAGGTGTACGAGGTGCTGCAAAAGGTTGACGGCATCGACGACCTGGGTTTGCTGCGCAACATCGGCCAGCCCGAGCTGCACGCCGACCTCGACGAGCGCCGCATGGCCAGCTACGGCGTGAGTAAGTCGGACGCCAACGCCGTGCTGGAGCTGGCCGTGGGCGGCAAGCAGGCCAGCCAGATGTACGAAGGCGAGCGCAAGTTTCCCATTCGAGTGCGCTACGAGTCGCAGTTCCGCGAGAGCCCGACCGAAATTGCCGCCCTCATGGTGCCCACCCAAACCGGCAAAACTGTGCCCCTGAACGAGATAGCCGACGTGAAGCAGGTCACCGGCCCTAGCCTCATCTACCGCGACGACAACACCCGCTTCTCGGCCGTGAAGTTCTCGGTGCGGGGCCGCGACCTGGGCTCGGCCATCGCCGAGGCGCAGGACAAGGTGAATAAAGTAGTGCAGCTGCCCAAGGGCTACTCCATGAAATGGACCGGCGACTTCGAAAACCAGCGCCGGGCCAGCCAGCGACTGGCCCAGGTGGTGCCCATCTCGTTGGCCCTCATCTTCTTCATTCTGTTCATCCTCTTCGGTAATTTGAAGGACGCCGGCCTCGTGCTGCTCAACGTACCGTTTGCCCTCATCGGGGGCATTGCCATGCTGCTGCTCACGCACACCAACTTCTCGATTTCGGCCGGTATCGGCTTCATCGCCCTGTTCGGTATCTGCATTCAGAATGGGGTGATTCTCATTAGCGTCTTCAAGCAAAATATGCTGCATAAGATGAGCCTCGACCGTAGCCTCTCGGAAGGCGTAGCTTCCCGCGTGCGCCCGGTGGTGATGACGGCGCTCATGGCCATTATCGGCCTGTTGCCGGCCGCGCTCAGCACGGGCATCGGCTCAGAAACGTCCAAGCCGCTGGCCATCGTAGTAATCGGCGGCCTGCTCACGGGTACGGTGCTGACGCTGTTCATCTTTCCCCTGATTTTTGAGCGTACTTACCGCGCCGAGCACACGCACTACGCCGACGATTTGCCCGCCGTGCGCCCGGAAGCCCACTAGCCGCTAGCCCCCGTTTAGCGCGCAGCGCGTAACGGGAGGCTGACAAGTGGGGCGAGTCTCCAGACTCGCGAAAAGTAGTACGTAAGTAGATGAATTAGATACATGTCATTTTATCTATGTAAAGTGTGCTACCTTCGCGAGTCTGGAGACTCGCCCCACTTGTCAGCCTCCCGTTACGCGCTGCGCGCTAAACGGGGGCTAGCGTTACTAGTCTCCATAGTTGCACATGCTATGGGATACACTATTCGCGACCAGACTGGCTTATACTTTCTTACTTTCACGGTAGTAGAATGGCTCGACGTATTCACCCGGCCGTGCTATAAAGAGTTGGTCATTGATAGTTTACGCCACTGTCAGCAACACAAAGGGTTGGAGCTATTTGCATACTGCCTGATGACAAACCACCTGCACCTCATAGCCCGGGCGACCGAGGGCCAGGAACTGTCAGATATTGTGCGCGATTTCAAGAAGTTTACAGCGCGGCAGGTATTCAACGCGATTTTGAACAACCCGCAGGAGAGCCGCCGGCAATGGCTGGAATGGACGCTACGTAAGCAAGGCGAGTTCAACCCAAAGAATACCCACTTGCAACTCTGGCAACAGCGTAGCCACGGCATACAACTGCGGAGCGCGGCCGTGACTCGGCAGAATTTGGAGTATATTCACCAGAATCCGGTAAGGGCGGGAATTTGCTACCGGGCAGAGGATTATGTGTATTCCAGCGCGTCGTTCTATGCGGGGCTGGAGGCGGTGTTGCAAGTGAGCTATGTACTTTGAAGGGACTGCGCGAGTCTGGAGAATGATCCTGCTGGTCAGCCCGCTATTACGCGCCATGCGCTAAACAGCGGCTGGCGCGTCATGAGTAACAGGTAGCATAAGGTGGCCCGCATCAGATTCGCTTGAGAAAATTAGCTACCGCTCGCTGCCACTGTACTGGATGCTTGAGCCAGTAAGGCTCGTGGCCCGAGCCCGCAAAATCGACCCGCTGTTTAGGTCCGGCCAGATGGGCAAAGATGGTGTCGGTTTCGGCGCGGGTTACGCGTGGGTCGGCAGTGCCCCACAGGAGTAGGGTAGGAGTGGTGACGTGGCGAGCATACTCACCCGCATGCAAGCCAAAAGCCCAGTAGCCATTTTCCACGCTGCCCCACCACACCAGCAGGTTAGCCAGCGGAAACGGCGGCAGGTGCATGGAAACAAACCGGTTCTTGGCCGTTTGCAGCATGCTGCCGTAGGGACATTCCACAATGCTGGCGGCGGGGCGCAGGCCCAATTCCGCCTCGGCGCGCAGAATGGCTACCGCGCCCATGCTCACGCCGTAGAGTACGACCGGCCGGCCCGGCTGCCGCCCTTGCGCCCAGTGAAAAGCCGCCGCTACGTCGTCGGCCTCGCGGTAGCCGATGGTGGTCTGGTATCCCTCCGACGCCCCATTACCACTAAAGTCGAGCAGCAGAACCGCGTAACCAAGCTGGCGAAAATAGCCCGCCTCGTGCCGTAGCCGCGATTTATCGCTGGTGTAGCCATGGCACAGCACCACCGTGCCGCGGGCCTGCGGCACTGAGCCGTACCACGCGGCTAGCCGGCCGTTGGGACTGCGCAACGTGACATCTTCATAGGGAAAAGCGGGCGGGGCAAGATTAACTGGCTTCGGGTTTTGCAAGCCGGTGAGCATAATCTTGACTTTTTCCGTCGGCGCCAGCTGTTCGGGATTGCGGGTGCGTGGCCCGTTGTCAGTAGTGAAATGGGTGAAGCGCCAAGCGTGCAGCGCCACTACCACATTGAGTAAGCCGAACAGGAAGCCCAGCCCCCAGAGAAACCGTCGTACCATCAGGGCCGCTGGCGGCGTGGACCGCGATTTTTAAGTGAGAAGCTGGCGTTGGGGCGGGGGGCGACCGGACGGGGGGTACCGGGGCGGGCGTGGCGCTCGCCGGCCCCGGCCAGTCCGCGCAGGGCAGCTACTTCGTCGGCGGTGAGGTCGCGCCACTCGCCGGGAGCCAGCCCGGCCAGCGACAAGTCGCCGAGTGCCTGGCGCACCAGTCGCAGGCAGGGCAGGCCCACGGCGGCGCACATTTTACGCACCTGCCGATTCATCCCCTGCGCAATGGTAATGGCCAGCCAGCTCGTCGGGATGCTGGCCCGGTAGCGGATGGGTGGATTGCGGGGCCACAGGTCGGCGGTAATTTCTTCGGCCAAGGCCTCGGCGGCGGCGGGCAGCGTAAAGCCCTCCTTGATCTGCACGCCCTCGCGTAGCTGCTGCAAGGCGGCTTCGGTGGGTAGGCCTTCTACCTGCGCCCAGTACGTTTTGGGCACCTTATAGCGCGGGTCGCTGAGCCGGTGCTGGAGCTGCTTGTCATCCGTGAGTAGCAACAGGCCTTCGCTGTCGAAGTCGAGCCGGCCCACGGGGTACACGTTGGGCACCGCCACAAAATCCTTGAGCGTGGCCCGGCCGTGCTCGTCGGTAAACTGGGTGAGAACTTCGTAGGGCTTATTGAGGAGAATGTAGCGCATAGCTAACTTATAGATTATTGCACAACATGGCTAGCTGCGTTGTGATAGTATCAACCCAAGTCGCATCCTGCGGGTCGATTTGAATAACTGCAAACCCGAAGCGCTCACCTTCCAGCTGTACGCCTCGCGAATCATCAACTAAAGCGTGGATGCCGAAAGTGGGAGGGTGCTTGGTACTTCTGACCCGTACCTGTTTAGTATGACGCGCTTGATTGATAATGCCGTCGACGCGCAAATTATACACCCACAACATCTTGCGAATGTAAAAAGGGCTGCGGTACGAAGTAGTATAAATCCAGACTTGCCAGCCTTGCTTTCGACAAAAAGCAAACAGTTCCTGAATTCCTAGCCGCAAAGGCTCCGTCTGAAGCAGCTTTTGCAAAAATGGTCGGTGAGCCGGGGCCAACGGAAAATCAAAGTCATTGCGGATGAGAGTATTATCCAGGTCGAAAGCAATCCGCACAACATCAACTGATTATATGCCGCCCTGATACTTGCGCGTAGCCCACTCCGCCGCCAGTAGCGCCACCAACGCAAAGAACAGCCACTTCAGGTTGATCAAGTCTTTCAAGTCTTCCTCACTGCTGAGCACTGGCTTGAAGTTGGCCTTTTCAATATCCTGCGCCAGCTTATCGAGCTGGCTGGGGTAGTACAGCTGCCCGCCGCTGCGCCGGCTGAGCTGGGCCAGCAGACGGTGGTCGGCCTTTGACTCCTGGGCTTCGAGGGGTTGGTTCTGAACGAGTAGCTCACCGCTGGCCTGCTGGGCCTGGCCATCAAGCGTGGCGCGGGCCTGGTAGCGGTAGAGACCCGCTGGCAGTGGCCCCAGGTGCAGCGGCGAGCCATCAGGCGCATTGGTAAAGGTAACCGTGCGCTCGTGGCGGGCCGAGTCGGTGAGCGTAAGCGTAATACGTTGGTCGTAAATGCGTTCGTATACGGCGTTATACGTTTCGGCGCCCAGCGTTACGTCGTCCTGCGTGCCAAATACGTCCTGCGTGGGGTAAACGTCGAGGCGTTTCTTATTGGCGTTCTGCGTCAGTAGCTGGAGCGTCCGGCCAATAAGCCGGTCGTAGGTTTCGGGACGGTCGTCGTGGGCGATGGCTTCTTCCAGGCGCCACTGCCAAGTGTTTTCGGCCAGCAGCGTAGCGGCGCGGGGGCCGGCCCCCACCGCGCTGCCGAATACCAGCAGCGGTTTCTGCGTGGGCAGGCGCCCCACCTGCTGCCACAGAGCCGCCTCGGCCCCCGCGCCCAGCCGCAGCTCGCCGAAGGGTACCAGGGCCGGCGGGTACTGCCCGAGGCGGCGGCGATTTTCGTCATCGAGTGGTAGCCGGGCAAAATTGGGATTAGGCAGCGGCGTTACTTCGTCGGTCTGAGTGCCGCGGGGCTGGATGCTTAAGCCCGCATTTAGTTGATTATAAGTGCTGTAATCGGATTGCGCCCCCAGTACGTAGAGTGCCGGCACTTTGGCAGCGCGCACGCGGCT
This sequence comes from uncultured Hymenobacter sp., assembly GCA_913776615.1. GTDB lineage: Bacteria > Bacteroidota > Bacteroidia > Cytophagales > Hymenobacteraceae > Hymenobacter. The sequence continues at coordinate 23,259 of CAJYPK010000022.1, read as the reverse complement.
CAGCAGCTCCTGGCCCAGCCCGCCCCGGGCGGGTAGCTGGTGCAGCACCGCTACGTCGAAGGTTGCGCCAGCGGGTAGCGGCTGGCCCACGCCCGCTACAGTCAGGGTTAAATCAAAATTGTTATTAGCCAAAATGGCGGCCCGCAACGCCTTGAGGTCAGGGTGGGGGGCCGCCCCGGCCAGCAGCACTCGTAGCTTGCCCTTCACTATTTCAATAAAGGCCGTGCGGGCATTATTAAGCGTCGTAAACTCGCCGGCCTGTGGTGTAATACGCACCTCGTAGCGCCGTTTGCCCGGCGCGGGGGCCGTGAGCTGAAAGGTCGTTTTGACGCGCCGCCGGCCGGCGGGCAGCGCCACGCGCCGGCTTTCCAGCACCCGGCCGCCCTCGCGCACCTCGACGGTGGCCGCGCCGCCAGCGTAGCCCTCGTAGCCAATTTCGGCTTCCAGCGGAAATTTATTCCCGCTGAATGCGATCCGATTATATACCAGATCAGCCAGGCGCAGGTCTTTCTTGGCGATGGTATCGCCCATCGCTACGCCAAAAATGGGAAAGTTAAATTCCCCAAACTGCGGCTCCTGGCCCTGGTTTACGATGCCGTCGCTCACCAGCACCACGCCGGCCAGATTGCGCTCGGCATTGGCCTCGCGGCTGTCGGTCAGTAATTTGTTGAGGTCGGTGCGGCTGGCCGTGAAGCTGAGCGAGTCGGGCGCGGTAGTGGCTTTGGTCAGCGTGCGAGTTTCAATCCGAAAGCCTTTCTCGCGCAATGCGTTGGCCAGTCTGGGTAGGCCCGCCGTGAGTTGCCCCAGCGCCGCCTGCGGCGTAAAGAGGGGTACCGACTGCGAGTTGTCGACTGCCAGTACTACCGTCGGCTGCTCGGTGCGCGTGGTGGTAGTTTTGACAAACGGCGATAGCAGCAAAAAGCACAAGAAGCTGACTACCACGAAGCGCAGCCCAGCCAGTGCGTAGTTGACGGCCCGGCTCCACGGCGCCCGGGCCGAGTAAAGCAGCGCCGCGTAGCCCGCGCCCACGGCCAGGCACAGCAGAATAAACCAGGGAGAATAGGCAGTAGAAAGCAAGAGCAAGAACGCGCGGCTAGGGCCGCTGCAAGGCAAATAACGAAGACAGCCGCCTATTTCACCGGCTCACTACCGTAACCAGCGCGGGGCTACGAAAGATACTGGCCGGCGAGATAACGGGCTCCGATAACGGTAGCTGCGCGCCGTAGCGTTCCCGCAGCTTGGCCTGCACGACGGGGTGGCTCAGGTCGAAGTCGCGCAGCTGCTGCAACTGTCCCACCTGCCGGTGCAGCCCCCGGTCGTACACTTTCCAAATGAGCTCCGAGCAATAGATCTGCTTGTCCGACCAGTTGAAAGCCAAGTCATATTCGCGGCCCAGTAGCGGCTGGCCCGCGGCCCGCAGGCTAGCTAGCGCGCTCGGAGTGAGAGCCGTCGCAGCATCGCGCAGGCGCTTTACCACGAAATGCCGGCCCTGTCCCCGCGCCACCCAGCGGGCCAGCGGCGTCAGCTTCACCGGCTGCACGGCCTCGAATACCTGCCACTCCCCGCCTTTTTTATACAGCAGCCCGCAGTGGCTGTAGGGCGAGTGCGTAGCCAGCTGAATAGCCCGGCTTTGCGTGGATAGCGAAGAGTGAAAAATAATGTCTCCCTCGCGCAATGTGGTGGCCAGGGGAGCAACTGCCATCACCGCTTGGCGCTGGGCCTGCCAGCAGTAAAGCTTGGCCTTGAAGCGTGAGTTGGTGAGCAACGCGGTAGCACCGGCTACTAGTAGAGAAGCAAATAAGAGGTTATACGATCGTGACATGCTAATGACCTGCGGTCTCATTGGCTTCGCCCGACATATATTTTTCCTCTTGCCAGGCAGCCGCTTTTGTTGCTCGGCAGGCTTGCCAGCCGTAGTTCAGTTGAAATAAGGCATTAAGCGTCGGGTCACGTTTGACTAATTCTGTCAGCGATGCAATTTTTAAGTCGGCCACTTCATACGTGGTATCACATAGAAACTGCCACTCTCCGTCTTCTTCGTGAATAACCCGCAAAACAGGTAAGCCATCCAGCACTTGGCGCGTAGTGAAAACAGCTACGTCGCGCTCCTCCCGAAACTTGAAATCCAGATTACGGTCAAGCAGTGGCTGGCTGGCCTTCCAATTCGGGTTGAATTCTTCTTCCCAAGGGAAAAGGGCCTTTTTATCCGGCCAAACTATTTGCAGCGCTGGAAAATTACAGCCTTGATTGAACCAGATGCCGTAGCCGAAATAATACTTATACCAAGCTTTATCGACGACTAGCAACCGCACCTCGTAGTCGTCTATAAAATCCGGGTAGCTCAGGCTTTGGTCGGGTACAGTCTGCTTATCCAGCAGCTCTTTACCCGACCAAAGTACCGAATGGAGCAAATCAGGGTTCAGCCCAAAGCAAATAAGCTCTGGGTAACCGTAAGTTTTATACAGTCCAATTGTATAGGCGAAAGTAGGGGAGTAGCCGTCGCCAGGAACCGTCGCCACGTGAAACCCATACTTTTCTACATCGCTGACAATCTTCTTCTCAGCAGCAGTATTATGCGCGGCGTGTTCCTCGGGCGTAGCCATGACTTACTAGGTCAGCATGCCGCCATCTACTTGCAGTACCTGACCGGTGATGTAGCTCGAATCGTCCGAGGCCAGGAAAGCAGTGGCCTTGGCGATATCCTCGGGCGAGCCGCCGCGCTTGAGCGGAATAGCCTTGCGCCACTCGTCTACCTGTTTGGGGTCGAGGGCGTCGGTCATCTCAGTCTCGATGAAGCCGGGGGCAATGGCGTTGCAGCGGATATTGCGCGAGCCTAACTCCAGGGCCACCGATTTGGTAAAGCCGATGATACCGGCCTTGCTGGCAGCGTAGTTAGCCTGCCCGGCATTACCCTTCAGGCCGACCACCGACGTCATATTGATGATGCTGCCGGCTTTGGCGCGCATCATGGGCTTGGTGGCGGCTTTGGTGAGGTTGAATACCGACTTGAGGTTTACCTTCAGCACGTTGTCCCACTGCTCCTCGCTCATGCGCATGAGCAGGCCGTCCTGCGTGATGCCGGCGTTGTTGACTACTACGTCGAGCTTGCCGAATTCTTTTACCACGTCATCGACCAGCTTTTCGGCCTGGGCGTAGTCGGAGGCGTCGGAGCGGTAGCCCTTCACTTTGCCACCGTGGGCCGCGAGCTCGGCTTCCAGCGCCTGGCCCTTCTCGACCGACGATAAATAAGTAAAAGCTACCTGCGCCCCCTGCTGGGCAAACAGCGTAGCGATGGCGCGGCCAATTCCTTTCGATGCCCCGGTAACGAGGGCTACTTTTCCGGCAAGAGTCTGATTCATGCGCCGAAATTAGTGTAGGGTAAGCTTTAGCTTGCCATGCGGGACCGGAAAGCGTGGTGAGGGCTGCCGGCAAACGATTGGCAAGCTAAAGCTTACCCTACATTTTACAGCTCCGAGAGGGGCTCGTGAGCGAGGTGCTCCAGGCCCTGCGGGCCATCTTCTTCTTCCACGCGTTTGGCGGCACGCACCAGCGACGAGCTGAAAATAAATTCGCGCAATTCGGGTACGTCGGCGTTCAGAATATGCTCCTTGTCGCCGTCCCACAGCTTTTTGCCTTGGTGGAGAAAAATAATGTGGTCGCCAATCCCCACCACCGAGTTCATGTCGTGGGTAATGATGGCCGTCGTGATATTGTATTCGTGCGTGATTTCGTAAATCAGCTCGTCAATTTTGATACTCGTGGCGGGGTCGAGGCCCGAGTTGGGCTCGTCGCAAAATAGGTAGGTACAATTGGGCGCAATGGCGCGGGCAATGCCCACGCGCTTTTTCATGCCACCCGAGATTTCAGAGGGCATTTTATTGCCCGCGTTTTCGAGGCCCACGCGCTTGAGGCAAAACTCCACGCGGTCGCGGCGTTCCTCGGGGCTCATGTCGGGCGTCAGCATTTGCAGCGGAAATTCCACGTTCTTGGCCACCGTCATGGAGTCGAACAGGGCCGAGCCCTGGAACAGCATCCCGATTTTGCGGCGAATTTCCTGACGAATTTCCACCTTCGAGTTGGTATACACCGTGCCATCGAAGGTAATGGAACCCATGTCGGGTTTCATCAGCCCCACGATGCAGGAAAGCAATACGCTTTTGCCGGTGCCCGAGCCCCCAAGGAGAAGGTTACACTTGCCGGTTTCCAAGGTGCAGCTAATGCCTTTCAATACCTGGTTACCGTTGAAAGATTTTTCGAGATTGGAGATTTCGATCATGGGGAGTTATGAGTTATGAGTTAGAAGTTATGAGTTGGGAGTCAGGCTATTTCTTCAGGCCTAAACCCGAAATCGCGCCGCTTCTAACTCATAACTCATAATGCATAACTGCTATAAAAGTACGGCGGCCAGTACGTAGTCGGCCAGCAGAATGGCGATGATGGAATTGGTAACGGCCGACGTGCTAGCGGCTCCCACTTCCAGCGCACCGCCTTCGGTGTAGAAGCCCTTGTAGGCCGAGATACCCGATACGAGAAACGCGAAAACAACTGCTTTGATTAACGCAAACAGGATGTTGTAGGGAATAAAATCGGTGCGGATACCCTCAATGTAATCCTGCGGGGCCATTACGCCCGACAGCGTACCGGCTAGATAACCACCTAAAATACTCAGGGCCATCGACAAAATAACCAGCAGCGGGAACATCAGCATCGCGGCCAGGATGCGCGGTAGCACCAGGTAGGAAGTGGAATTAATTCCCATCACCTCTAGGGCCGAGATCTGTTCGGTAATGCGCATGGTGCCCAGCCCACCCGCAATGGCTGAGCCGACTTTCCCCGCCAGTACGATGCTCGTGATGGTAGGAGCCAGCTCCAGAATAGTCATCTCGCGCACCATGTACCCGATAGTCGATTTCGGGATGAGCGGGTTGGTAAGGTTGTAGGCAATCTGGATGCAGGTTACGGCCCCGATAAAGGCCGACACGATGCCCACGATAAAAATGGAGTTGACACCGATAAGGATTGCTTCTTCAAAAAAGCGATTCCACAACACTTTCAGGCGCTCGGTGCGCGACACCATATTGTAGAGAAAGAGTACGAAAGAGCCAAAAACTTTGAACATAAGGAAGAGGAAAAAGGTCGGCTGAGCCGACCCGGCTGGCCCCGGCCAGCGGCGGCGGGGCATCTTTGCACCTCTTACGTACAAATCCAGAAAAGAGTGACCGCAACCGCAGAGCTAGTCGTGATAACGGGGGGGAGCCAGGGCATAGGCCGGGCCTTGGTAGTGAGTTTCTTAGGCGCGGGCTTTACCGTGGTTACCTGTGCCCGGCGGGCCGAAGATTTGACCGCCCTGGCCGCCGCGCACCCCGGCGCGCCCCTACATACCCTGCCCGCCGACCTCAGCCAGCCCGCCGACTGCCAGCGCTTTGCTGAGTTTGCGCTGGGCCTGGGCCTCCCGCTGGCCGCCCTTATCAACAACGCCGGAGCCTACGTGCCCGGTCGCTTTCAGGACGAGCCTGCCGATGGCTCCCGCTTACGCGACATGTTGAGCGTGAACCTGCTAAGTGCCTACGATGTGACGCGCGCCCTGCTGCCCGCGCTACTGACCCAGGGCCGGGGCCACATTTTTACTATCTGCTCTACGGCCAGCATCATGCCTTACCCCAATGGGGGCTCCTACGGCGTGGCCAAATTTGCCCTGTTGGGCTTCACCAAAACCCTGCGGGAGGAAGTAAAAGCCCAGGGTCTGCGCGTGACGGCCGTGCTACCCGGCGCCACCCTTACGCGGAGCTGGGATGGCGTAGGTATGCCCCCCGAGCGCTTCATTGACCCGGCCGACGTGGCCGTAGCCGTACTTGGCGCGTTTCAGCTCTCGCCGGGAGCGGTGGTAGAAGAACTACTGATCCGCCCGCAGCTAGGCGATTTAGTATAGAAACCACGGGCGCTATTTTGGGAAAGCGCGGCTGGTATTGGAGCCTTTCAAGGAAATAGCAGGGGGATTACCGGCGTAAAAAAGGCGACCTCTCCCGTCGAGCGTGCCGTCTAAGACGCCGTGGGTGCGCACATACATATCACCCTGCCAGGTAGGACGGGTATGAAAATAGCAATAGCGCGTATCGAGGTCGGTAGCAAAGAGAAAACCGTTGCTGTCGCAGTTGGGGTGAAAATCTTCGGCCGTGCCGCGTAGGGTAATGTCGCTCGCGTCGAAGATGTCGGTCGAGAGGTACGTGGCCCGCAGGTTGATAGTGCAATCGCCCGTGCTCCACGCCCGCAGGCGGAGCGTATCCAGCGTCCACTGGCCTACGTTGCTGACTTGGCCGTAGCCGTAGTGCTCGATAAAAAAGCTGGCTTGGCCGCGTCCCACGTGCAGGCGCACTTCGCGGGGCGTATCGTAGCTGCGCACCCAGTTGCAGCGGCTGGTGCTCTTGATAACTAGCTGCTTATCGCTAACTGGGTTCGTAAACTCGATATCTTGGATAATGTGCTCCCCGGCCCGCACTTCAGCGTAAGTGGTCGTATCGGGTACAATGATTAAATCAACGTTATTGTAGAGCAGCACTCTGTTGAGTTGGCGGGCCACGGCGCGCCGCTCGGTTACGATTGTCCCATTGCCTTTGAGGCAGTCGGCATCGTGGTCGCGGTTGCAGGCGGCCGCCAGGAAGCCTGCCGCCAGCAGGGCCGCTGTTCGGCGCAGCCCGGCCAGCGCGTTACTTTGTGGCAGTATTGGTAGTCGCATTTGTCATTTTTGCGTTGAAATTATGAATCTGAACGGGAAAGTAGCCATCGTAACGGGCGTGAGCAGCGGCATTGGCCGGGCCACCGCCGAGGCCTTGCTAGCGCGCGGCGCGGCCGTGGCGGGCTGGGGCCGGCACGCGCCCGAGGGCCTTAGCCACGACCGGTTTCAGTTTTTCGCCTGCGACGTGCGCGACGAACACGCCGTAACCGAAGCCTTTACCAACACTCAGCGCGAGCTGGGGCCAGAAATTCACGTGTTGGTCAATAACGCCGGGCTGGGCATCTTCGGGCCAATTGATGGCTTTAAGTCGGAGGACTGGCACGCGATGTTCGATACCAACGTCAACGGACTGTTTTACTGCACCCGCGCCGTGCTGCCGCAGTTGAAAAAGCAGCACGCGGGCCACATCATCAACGTAGCTTCGCTAGCCGCCACGGCCGGCACCGCCAATCTGGCGGGTTACTGCGCTACTAAGTATGCCGTACGCGGCTTCTCCGACGCCCTGTTTAAAGAACTGCGGCCCGACGGTATTAAAGTAACCTGCGTCATGCCGGGCTCGGTCGAAACTAACTTTAACGGGGCCACGCCCGGCGAGCAGCCCAACCCCCACAAGATGCAGCCCGAAGACATTGCCGCCGCCATTATCCACGCCCTCGAAGCTCCCGACGCCACGATGGTATCGGAAATTCAAATGCGGCCGGCCAACGTGAAATAATATGGGGGATGTGAAAATGTGGGAAATGTATGAGATGTGAAAATGTGATTGATGTGGAAATGTGGAAAATGTAAAAAAATGAGAATTAAAATTTGTGTTTTATAATTTCACATCTCATACATTTCCCATATTTTCACATCAATCACATTTTCGCATCTCATACATTTCCCGCATTTTCACATTCAACACATCTTTAAAATATGGTTGAAGTAGAGAATTTAGTCAAAACCTACGGCACCCAGAATGCTGTGGATGATATTAGCTTCCGGGCCGATAAGGGTGAAATCGTGGGTTTTCTTGGGCCGAACGGTGCGGGGAAAAGTACCACGATGAAGATTGCGCTGGGCTACCTGCCGCCCACGGCGGGTACGGTGCGTATCGGGGGCTTCGACGTGCAGCAAGACCCGCTGGCCGTGCGGCGCCGCGTGGGCTACCTGCCCGAGCACAACCCGCTCTACCTCGACATGTACGTGCACGAGTACCTCGAATTTATTGGTTCGGTGCACGGGCTGGCGGGCCGCGAGCTGCGCCAGCGCGTGGCGCAGCTGGTGCAGAAAGTCGGCCTCACCCGCGAACAGAACAAGCAAATCGGTGCCCTTAGCAAAGGTTACCGCCAGCGCGTGGGGCTGGCCCAGGCGCTGGTGCACAACCCCGAAGTACTCATTCTCGACGAGCCCACTACCGGCCTCGACCCTAACCAGATCGGGGAGATTCGTCAGCTCATCCGCGAGTTGGGCGAGGATAAGACGGTTATTTTCAGCACCCACATTCTGCCCGAGGTTACGGCGCTGTGCTCGCGGGTAGTCATCATCAGCCGGGGCCGGCTGGTGGCCGACGCGCCCGTGGCCGAACTAGCGGCCCGCGCCGCTGGTGAAACCGTGCTCCGCGCCGAGTTTGAGGGCACCGTAACCACCGCACCGCTGGCCGCCCTGCCGGGCGTGCGCGGCGTGGAGGCGGCCAGCCCGAGCGTAGTGCTCATTCGCACCGCGCCGGGTACCGACGTACGCGCCGCCGTTTCACGCCTGGCCGTGGAGCAGGGCTGGCTGTTGCTGGGCCTGCGGCAAGAGCAGCAAAGCCTGGAGACGGTATTCGGGGAACTGACGAAGTAGGAAGCCCTGTGGAAGATTTAAGCCGAGTAAAAAAATGGCTAGAAGCTGAAAAGCAAATCGGTAAATCTGCCTCATTTGGTGAAGGAGACAATGCTTACTGGCTCTCAATTGGAATACAGAAGTGGGAGGGAGAATACAAGCTTTACTTCTTAAAAGCAAATGAGGTCAGCATGAGAGACATCGATTACTATGATGCTGAAGGAATTATAAGAGTGACTCATTTTGAAGAACTTTCCAATTTAGTAAGCGCTCTATCTCCATACAAGCTTTGGGAGCTATCCCCTTTAAAGGGACAAAAATTATTTAATCCTGCTTTCGAATAAACTCCGCCGTTTTTTAAAATTCTACGGCTGCCTACATGCTCACCATTCTAAGAAAAGAATTCAACGCCTTCCTCAATTCGCCGGTGGCCTACGTTGTCATCGGCGTGTTTTTGGTGGCGACGGGGCTGTTTGTCTGGGTTTTCCCCGACAGCAGCGTGCTCGACTACGGCTACGCCGATTTGCAATCGCTGTTCAACCTGGCGCCGTGGCTGTTCCTGTTGCTGATCCCGGCCATTACCATGCGCACGTTTGCCGAGGAGAAGAAGGCCGGGACGATAGAGCTGCTGCTCACGCGCCCGCTCACCGACGGGCAGATAGTGGGGGGCAAGTACTTGGCCTGCCTGCTGCTGGCCCTGCTGGCCCTCGTGCCGACGCTGCTGTACTACTTCTCCGTCTACAAGCTGGGCTCGCCGCCCGGTAACATCGATTCGGCGGCCACGGTGGGCTCGTACCTAGGGCTGGCCCTGCTGGCGGCGGTGTTCGCGGCGCTGGGCGTGCTGGCCTCGGCCCTCACCCGCGACCAGATCATCGCCTTTGTGCTGGCCGTAGTGGCCTGTTTCTTAGTTTATACTGGCTTCGATTCGGTGGCGTCGGTGTTCGATGGGGCGCCGGCTTACTATGTAAGTCAGCTCGGTATTGCAGCTCATTACCGCGACCTTAGCAAGGGGCTCATCGACTCGCGCGACGTGCTTTATTTCTTCACCGTGGTCGCCGTGGCCCTGCTGGGTACCCGGCTGGCCCTCCGCAGCCGCACTTGGTAAGTGTGGGGGAAGCTTTCGCTGGCTCATAGAATACGCCCATGAACCCTACCGCACCTATCGCCGGGCAAGCTGAGGCTTACCCTACTACTTCGCGCAAGCGTCAGGATTTACTTCGCTTCGCGGCCATTATCGGGGCCTTGCTGCTGCTCAATTTCGTGGCCCAGCGCTTTTTCTTCCGGCTCGATCTGACCGAGGAAAAGCGCTACACTATGTCGGACGCCACCAAGAAGCTGCTCACGGGCCTGAAGCAGCCCGTCACCATCACGGTATACCTGACCGGCGACTTCCCGCCCAACTTCCGCCGCCTGGAGCAGGGCGTGCGCGAAACCCTGAACGAGATGCAGGTGTACGGCGGCGGCAACCTGAATTTTATCTTCATCGACCCCAGCGCGGCGGGCACCGAGGAAGGGCGTAATAAATTCTACAATACGCTCTTCAAGAAGGGCTTGAAGCCGACTAATCTGGGGGCCAACGAGAACGGCAAGCGGGTTGAGAAAATCATTTTTCCCTGGGCCGTGGTGCAGGCCGGCGGGCAGACGCGCAACGTGCTGCTGCTGCGCGGCAGCCAGGTGGCCAGCCCCGCCGAGCGCCTCAATCAAAGCATTGAGGGCTTGGAATATGAGCTGGCCAGCGCCATCCGGCAGGTAGCGCCGCCCAGCGGGGCCAAGCGCCGGCTGGGCGTCATCACCGGCCACGGCGAATTGACCAACCCCGAGATGGCCGACATTCTCACGGCCTGGAGCCAGAATTACGACGTGTTTCGCGTGGACCTGAACCAGGTGAAAGACCTGCGCGGCAACCTCGACGCCGTAGTCGTTGCCAAGCCCACCGGTCCGTACTCGGAACTGGAAAAATTCCGCCTCGACCAGTTCATCACTCACGGCGGGCGGGCGCTGTTTTTTGTGGATGCGTTGCGCGTAGACCTCGATAGCGTGAGCCGCAACGGGGCCGCCCTGGCCACACCCTACAACCTCAACCTCGACGATCTGCTCTTCCGCTACGGGGTGCGCCTGAATCCCGATTTGCTGCTCGACCTCAACTGCGGCCAGATTCCGCTCGTGACGGGCATGACCGGTAACAAGCCGAAAATCGAGCCGATGCCCTGGCAACTCTACCCGGTTATCAACCGCTTTAGCTCTAATCCGATAACGCGTAATTTGGATGCGGTGTACCTCAAATTCGTGGGTAACATTGACACCGTAAAGGCCGCTGGCATCCGTAAAACGGAGCTGATGAGCACCTCGCGTTACACGCGCCGCCTGCCCGCGCCGGTACCCATCAACTTCAACGACGCCCGCCTGGAGCCCAACCCCAAACTTTACAAGGACAGCTACCAGGCGGTGGGCTATTTGCTTGAGGGCACGTTCCGCTCGCTGTTTGCCAACCGGGCCATCCCCGGTACTACGCAGTACCAGCCCGACCAGAATCCCAATGCGGCCCCGAGCAAAATCCTCGTTATCTCGGACGGCGATTTCCTCCGCAATGATGTAGATCAGAAAAGCGGCCGGCCTTACCGCCTGGGCTTCGACCGGCTGGCCAATACGGAGTTTGCCAACCGGGAATTAATTCTGAACGCCACCGATTACCTGCTCGACGAAACCGGGCTCATCGCCGTGCGCGGCAAGCAGATTACGCTGCGCCCGCTCGACAAAGTACAGCTCGCCGAAAAGCGGCAGGCCTGGCAGGCGCTCAATCTGGGCGCGCCGTTGGTGCTGCTGGCTGCCTTTGGGGCAGTCCGCGCCTGGCGGCGTAAGCGCCGCTACGCCCGGTTTGCCTAGGCCCGCGGTTCATGAGCCGCTTAGGGCAGCGGCGTAGCTTTGCGATTTACTTTATGCCTCCCGTTATGCGCCTTTCCCGATTTTTAGCATTAACCTTACCGGCCACGGCGTTACTGGGGTCGTGCGCCCAAAAGGCCGTCCCGACCGAAGCCGGCAAAGCTGCCGCCCCCGATGCCAAGGCCATAGTAGCTAGTAAAATACCGAGCCGCTTCGTCGCCACGCCGCCCACCATCGACGGCAAGGCGACCGAGTGGACCGACTCGCTGCAATACGATGCCAGCAGCCACCTGCAATACCAGGTGCTCAACGACGCCCGCACGGTGTACGTGCGCCTGAAAGCGGCCGACATGCCTACCCAGGCCAAAATGGCCTACCTGGGCATGGTAGTATGGCTCGACTCGACGGGTCGCAATCAGCAGCAGCTCGGGGTGAAATTTCCGCTGCCCATCGATTTAAGCACCTTCAAAGCGCCCGCCGAGCGGCCCGCCGGAGCAATGGGCCCCACCGCCGCCGAGCGCCAGGAGGAGCATCTCAACCGCCTTCGGAGCATCATCACCGGGGCCAACCAGATGGAATTGCTCAACTACCGCGGTAGCAAAGAGCCGGTGCTCACCGATTCGGAAGCCAAGCTGGGGGTGAAAGCGGCCATCGGCCTCGATGCACGCAACAACCTTATCTACGAATTGGCCGTGCCGCTGCGGCTGATTTATCGCCGCGTACCTGCCCTGGCCAACGGCCAGCTAGCCACCGTAGGCGTGTGGGCCGCCGGACAAAGACCCAAGCCGGCCCCCGGGAGCCAGCAGCCCGATATGAGCCTCATGAATTCTTCGGGAGGCATGGGCAGCTACGGCTACGGCGGTATGCGCGGTGGTTACGGCGGCGGCATGCGCGGCTACCGAGGTGGCGGCGATACCTTCCAGACCTTTACGCTCAAAACCAGCGCCCAGCTGGCGGATAAGTAAAACTCGCTCTCCCGACAAAGGCCCGCTAGCGCAGCTGCGCTAGCGGGCCTTTGTCGGGAGAGCGAGTTTTATTTACCCACTACCTTAAACAGCTGGCCGGCGGTCAGGCGGTCGCTGAGCTGCATACCGTTGAGGATGGCCATGTCATCCAGGCGGCTGCTGGGCACGCCGTTAGCAGTCAATGCCTGCGAGAGGGTAGTGGCCGACTTGGCCTGCTTGATGCGAATGCGCTCGCTCTGGCGATTGAGCTTGCTGGCATCGGTGAGGCGCTGGTAGCCCTGCGCCGTATTGGCAAACTGCGGCGCGTAGGTGCCGAACGTAGCGGCCGTAGCCAGCCCCACGAAGGCGAAATACGACTTGCCATCTTGAATCACAAAGCTTTGCACGTGAGCCGGCGTGGCCGAGGAATTAGCAGAAGCCTGTTGGTCGCCCTCAAATACAAGGGCCGGGAAGCCGTTGATAGTAGTGCGCTGCGCATTGCCGGGCGTGATGCCGATTTGCTTGGCCAGGGTTTGGGCGGCCTCGTCGAGCGAGCTGCCGGGTACGCCCAGGAAGGCCAGCAGGGCCTTGCCGTTGGGCTCGGCCATCTGAAATTGCTCGGGGGAATTTTGCGACTTCCAGCCCGACGGAATCGGGAAGCGGAATTTCAAATCGGGGTGGTAAAACACGCCGCCCTCCACGAAGCCCTGGCGCGGGTCTTCCCCAAAGGCCAGTCCGTCGATGGAGCGCAGGTAGCTGTCGCGGTTTACGGTCAGCGTGCGCTTGCCGAGGCTTTGCTGGGCTTGCGCGGCCAGCTGCTTCACGCGCTGGTAGCGGTCGGCCGAGTTGGGGTGGGTAGACAAAAACGTGGGTACGCTGCTGCCGCTCTGCGCCTCGGTGCGCTCCAGCGTCTGGAAAAAGGTAGCCATGTGCGAGGCGTCGTAACCTACCTTGGTCGAATACTTCACGCCCAGTGCGTCGGCCTCGTTCTCGTCGGTGCGGCTGTACTTGAGGCTCACCAGCTGCGCGGCGGGCTGCGCGATGCGGCCCAGCAGGTTGGGCGACACCAGCGTGGCCCCGGCTACCAGGATGCTGGAAATAATGGAGTTGCGCTGCTGTTTCTTGCCGTGCTGCGCCGTAATGTGCCCCAACTCGTGCCCGAGCACGCCCGTAAATTGCGCCTCGTCATTAAAATAAGCCATGATGCCGCGCGTGAAGTACACGTGGCCGTCGGGCGTGGCAAAGGCGTTGATAACCGGCGAGTCGACAATAGTAAAGCCGTAGTCGCCGGGCCGGTCCGAAATGGCGGTCATGCGCTTGCCTTGCTGCGTGATGTAGGCTTGCAGCTTGGGACTATTATACAGGCCAAACTGGGCTATTACCTGTGGGTCGGGCTTGGCGCCTTGCAGGGGCTTGGCCAGGGTAGTGGCAGGCTTGGCCGGCACCGTGGGCGTGGGTTCCGACGGCGTGGCACTAACGAGCGGCAGCAATAATAAGAGAGCGGCAGGACGCAGCGAGCGGCGGGAAAGTGCAGTCATGGGGAAAGAGTAGGTAATAAGGCAGCCGTGTTCAATTGTCGGGCCAAAGCAGCGGTCCGCGCCGCGCCCTAGCGCCCGCGCCGTACCGCCCTCAAGCCAAAAGCTCCACCACCCGCCAGGCGGATGGTGGAGCTTACAACGGCTAGTCAGAATGAAGGTTTTGGGAAGTTCGGCCCGCGCTATTCCTTTAGCAGCTTGTCCACGGTGCGGTTGAAGTGGGCCTTTTCTTCCTCGTAATACTGCCCCGTGCCCGGCCCCGAGAAGCCGGTGTGGATGCTGCGTACCACGCCTTTTTTATCCAGGAAAATGGTGGTGGGGAAGGCCAGAAATTTGGCGAGCTGCGGCATCGATTTGGCGACCGAGTCTTTGTTGGCTACGCCGGCTACGGCTACGTCGTAGCCCATGTTCAGCCGCTCCTTCATCTGCTTGAGGCGAGCCGCCGCCTGGTCGTAGTCGGCCATACGCTCGTAGCCCAGGCCGATGACTTCCACGCCCCGCGCCTTGTTCTGCTCGTACCAGGGGGCCAGGAAGCGGGATTCGTCCATGCAGTTGGGGCACCACGAGCCCAGCACTTGCAGCACGACCACCTTGCCCCGGTATTTGGCGTCGGTGGGGGAGATGATGCTGCCCTTCACGAGGCTGGGAAACTTGAAATTCAGCCGCGACTCGCCTTTTTTGAGGTAGGTGAGCGTGTCGGCGTCGGGTAGCTTGGCAGTGGGATTAAGCTCGGCGTGCCACGTTTCATGCCCTGACTTCCCAGAATAAAATTCGCCGTTCATTGCTGAGATATAATCCTTCTCGGCAAGAGCGTCAGGAATACCAGTTGCTACATTAACTGTAGTGACCTTGCTATCGGGGATGCGCACTGATTCGAACAGAAAAGCATGGCTGCCATCAAAGGTGCTTAGCTTCATCATTCCTCCCAGCGACTGCCCGCTTAAATAGCGATAATCTCCGGTAGTAGTTAAGAACGTTCCAACGACCTCTGTGCCATTTTGCTTAAACACACCTACCGCAGGGTAAGATGATTTACTCTCCTTGTCTTCAAATGTCACTGCCCAAGTACCGCTAAAATTAGCGGCGTTTTTAGCATCAGCTCCTTTGAAAAGCGGCTGCGCGCCCGCAGTAGCCACCAGCGGCACCCGGTACGGCGTCTTGCTATCGTATTTTACCCAAGTGCCCTTCAGTTTGTCCTTACCATCGGCCCGCACTACCAGTGCCGCATCGAAGACGTGCATCCGAATAGTCACCGAGTCGCCGGCCGCCGAAATCTCGTCGCAGCGCAGGTGTTCCTCGCCGTTCAGGCCCTTGTTGATGAGGTACACCACGGGCTTGCCCGCCTCGGTTTTGACCTCGAAGAGAAACGGAATTTTCTGGCCCTGCGCCGCCAGCTCGCCGCGCCAGGGACCGGGCGTGAGCAGCGTGGCGGCCGAAGTTGCGCCCGTTTCGGCCGTGCCAGAAGTAGAGGAAGGATTGCAGCCCGTCAGCAGCGTGGCCGCCAGCAGCGGCAAATAAAAGGATTTCATGCAGGCAAGGTAGAACGGCCATAACCAGTGCCGCTACTCAGTAGTTATAAAAAATGACTGTGCCGTGCGCCGCGTCGTAAAAAGACAGCGCATAGCAGCCGTAAACCAGCCTGCTATTTGGAAGGTTTCTAAGTACAGCCCTAAATCGACCATTTACTACCAAGTTGCCTGGGCCGAACGTTACTTTTGCGCCTAAGCTAATAACCCACTCTCTCCATTATGGCGTTTGACCTTGATATGATTCGGGCCGTGTACGCGGGCCTCGGCTCGCGCATCGAAGCCGCCCGCACGGCCGTTGGCCGCCCGCTCACGCTCACCGAAAAAATCCTCTACGCCCACCTCTACGGTGGCAAAGTTGGTGAGGCGTACCAGCGCGGCGTGAGCTACGTCGATTTCGCGCCCGACCGCGTGGCCATGCAAGACGCCACTGCCCAAATGGCCCTGTTGCAATTTATGCAAGCCGGTAAGGCTACCGTGGCCGTACCCAGCACCGTACACTGCGACCACCTCATTCAGGCCAAAGACGGCGCCACCGAAGACCTCGCCATCGCCAACGACGAAAACCGCGAAGTTTACGACTTTCTGGCCTCGGTTTCCAACAAATACGGCATCGGCTTCTGGAAGCCCGGTGCGGGCATTATCCACCAGGTAGTGCTTGAAAACTACGCCTTCCCCGGCGGGATGATGATTGGTACCGACTCGCACACCCCCAACGCGGGTGGCCTCGGCATGATTGCCATCGGCGTGGGCGGGGCCGACGCCGTAGACGTAATGGCTGGCATGCCCTGGGAGCTGAAATTCCCGAAGGTGATCGGCGTAAAGCTGACCGGCAAAATGAATGGCTGGACCTCGGCCAAAGACGTAATCCTGCGCGTGGCGGGCATCCTGACCGTGAAAGGCGGTACCGGGGCCATCGTGGAGTACTTCGGCGAAGGTGCCGAAAGCCTCTCGGCTACCGGCAAAGGCACCATCTGCAACATGGGCGCGGAAATCGGGGCGACGACCTCGGTATTCGGCTACGATGAGAAGATGGGCGACTACCTGCGCGGCACCGGCCGCGCCGAAATCGCCGAGCTTGCCAAGGCCCAGGCCGCGCACCTCCGCGCCGACGACGAGGTGTACGCCGACCCGGCTAAGTTCTACGACCAGCTCATCGAAATCGACCTCAACACCCTGGAACCCTACGTGAACGGCCCGTTCACGCCGGACGCCGCCTGGCCGATTTCACAGTTTGCCGCCGCCGTAAAAGAGCACGGTTGGCCCGAAAAGCTCGAAGTAGGTCTTATCGGCTCGTGCACCAACTCGTCGTACGAAGACATCACCCGCGCCGCCAGCGTGGCCAAGCAAGCCGTGGACAAGGGCTTGCACGTAGCCGCCGAGTTCACCATCACGCCCGGCTCGGAGCTGGTGCGCTACACGGTGGCCCGCGACGGTCTCCTCGACACCTTCGCCGAAATGGGCGGCGTGGTGCTGGCTAATGCCTGCGGCCCGTGCATCGGCCAGTGGGCGCGTCACACCGACGACCCCAAGCGTAAGAACTCGATTATCACGAGCTTCAACCGCAACTTCGCCAAGCGTAACGACGGCAACCCCAACACCCACGCCTTCGTGGCCTCGCCCGAAATCGTGACCGCCTTCGCCATCGCCGGCGACCTGACCTTCAACCCGCTCACCGACACGCTGCCCGGCAAAAACGGTAACGTGAAGCTCGACGAGCCCAGCGGCCTCGAAATGCCCCCCGCTGGCTACGCCGTCGAAGACGCGGGCTTCCAGGCCCCGGCCGAAGATGGCAGCGCCGTGCAAGTGCTCGTGAACCCCACTTCCGACCGTCTCCAGCTGCTGGATGCGTTCAAGCCCTGGGAAGGTACCGACCTGCTGGGTCTGCGCCTGCTCATCAAGGCCCAAGGCAAGTGCACTACCGACCACATCTCGATGGCTGGCCCCTGGCTGAAGTTCCGCGGCCACCTGGACAACATCTCCAACAACATGCTCATCGGCGCGACCAACGCCTTCACCGGCGAAACCAACGCCGTGAAGGACCACGGTACGCAGGGCGAGCCCTACGTGCCGGTACCGCAAGCCGCCCGCGTGCTCAAGAGCCTGGGCGTCGGCAGCATCGTGGTGGGCGACGAGAACTACGGCGAAGGCAGCTCGCGTGAGCACGCCGCCATGGAGCCCCGCCACCTCGGCGTGCGCGCCGTGCTGGTGAAGAGCTTCGCCCGCATTCACGAAACCAACCTCAAGAAGCAGGGGATGCTGGCGCTGACGTTTGCCAACAAGGCTGACTATGACCTCATCGAGGAAGACGACCAAATCGACATCCTCGGCCTCACGAGCTTCGCGCCCGGCCAGCCGCTGCAAGTGCGCCTGCGCCACGCCGACGGCGATACCGACCTCATCACCGTCAACCACACCTACAACGAAGGCCAAATTGCTTGGTTTAAAGCCGGCTCGGCCCTGAACCTGATTAAGTTGCAGGAAAGCGGCGCGGCAGTGTAGTTTCCTTGCTCGCTAGATGCTCTAACGGCCGCCTCGGGAAACTGGGGCGGCCGTTTTGGCTTACCACGGCACACGGAAGATAACTCTTGATGTTAATGAATAGCGCTTAGAACTGGCGCGAGTTTAGCGCAGCGTAACTCGTGCCTGACCATGACGTGGAGGCTGCGCCTCCACTGCCGCAACGCGGCAAAACGGTTTATTCAGTTCTATTTAAAAAGCGCCACACAATTGCCAGCTTGCCGCGTTGCGGCAGTGGAGGCACAGCCTCCACGTCATAGCCAGGCACGAGTTACGCTCCGCTAAACTCGCGCCAGTATCCGGGACGTCCGGTTTAGTAAAATTGCATGCAAGCATCCGTCCGCACTACTCCCGTTGCTGGCTTTATCATTACCCTGCTCGGGGCCATTCTGTTCTCTACCAAAGCCATTATCGTCAAGCTGGCCTTCGGGGCCACGCATACCGATGCCCTGACGCTGCTGACGCTACGCATGTTGTTCGCGCTGCCGTTTTACGTGGGAGTAGCTTTATTAGTATCGAGTCAAAAAAACAACGAGCGTATGAGCGCCGCCCAGTGGGGACTGGTGGCGTTGCTGGGGCTACTGGGCTACTACGCCAGTAGCTTGTTCGATTTTACGGGCCTGCAATACATATCGGCCGGTCTGGAGCGGCTGATACTGTTTCTCTATCCTAGCTTCGTAGTGTTTATCAATGCGTTGTTGTTTAACCAGCGCATTACCGGCACGCAGAAGTGGGCGCTGCTACTCACGTACGCGGGCATCGCCATCGCCTACGCCGGGGAACTCACGCTCGACACCCGCCAGCCAGGGTTTTACTGGGGTAGCTTCCTGGTGTTTTTGTGCGCTATTACGTACTCGATGTACATCGCGGGCAGTGGTAAGCTCATCCCGCTGGTGGGGGCCAACAAGTTTACCGCCTACGCCATGCTGGCCGCGACGGCGGGCATTTTCCTGCATTTTGCCGTGGCTGGGCAGGGGGAGATACTAGCCACGGGCCGGGCGCTGTGGGGTTACGGATTGGCGTTGGCCATTCTGTCGACGGTGCTGCCCTCTTTCCTCATCTCGCAGGGCTTGAAGCGCATCGGGGCGAATAACGTAGCCATTATCAGCGGGATCGGGCCTATCTCGACTATCGCGCAGGCGCATTTTTTCTTGCACGAGCCCATTTTCGCCGCCCAGATTGGCGGTACGGTGCTGGTGGTGCTGGGCGTATTGCTGCTGAGCTGGAAGCGGCCGGCGACTTCGGCGGCGTAGCGGTGGTAGTCAACTACCTTTTACTTAAAAATTTTCCCAAAGCCCGCCCGTGATGCTCCGCTGGAAAGACGTGCTCTACTACGCCAAATACGGCAACCCCGAGCCACCCCACCGGGTCGAGAAAACAGTCGCCGAGTGGCAGGCGCAACTTACGCCCGCGCAGTTTCGGGTGCTGCGCCAGCAGGCTACCGAGCCGCCGTACCGCAATGCCTACTGCCGCTCGTACGAGCCGGGCGTGTACGCCTGCGCCGGGTGCGGGAGCCGGCTATTTGATTCAGCTACCAAGTACCACGCCATGTCGGGCTGGCCCAGCTTTACCCAGCCGCTGGCCAAAAATGCCATCCGCTACGCCTTCGACGACAGCCACCACATGCAGCGCATGGAGGCGAGCTGCAACGTGTGCGGCAGCCACCTGGGCCACGTTTTTCCCGACGGCCCCGCGCCCGGCGGGCTGCGCTACTGCATAAATTCGGAAAGCCTGGTGCGGCAAGGGAGCGACGAGTAGCCGCTCGTAAAAAAGCCGGGCCAGCCACAACTTGCGTCGATTATAGTAGTTAGCAGGGAGTACCCTTATCAACTTCTGACTGCTATGCAGCATCGTACGCTCGGCAAAACCGGCTTCTCTATTTCTGAAATCAGCCTCGGCACCTGGCAGGTGGGCGGCAAGTGGGGCGAGCCCTTCCGCCACGACAACGCCGACCACATCCTGAACGCCGCCGTGGACGCGGGCATCAATTTCATCGACACGGCCGACGTGTACGGCGAGGGCGAGAGCGAAAAAGCGGTGGGCCGCCTTGTGCGCAGCCGCGCCGGCGAGCGCATTTACGTAGCAACCAAGTGTGGCCGGCGCTTGCAGCCCCACACGGCCGAAGCTTACCAGCCCGCCGCCCTGCGCGGCTTCGTGGAAGACAGCCTGCGCAATATGCAGCTCGAAACGCTCGACCTCATCCAGCTACACTGCCCGCCCACGGAAGTCTACTACCGCCCCGAGATTTTTGAGCTGTTCGACCGGCTCAAGGAGGAAGGTAAAATCCAGCACCTGGGCGTGAGCGTGGAAAAAGTAGAGGAAGGCCTGAAGGCCATCGAGTACCCCAACGTGACGACGTTGCAAGTGATTTTCAATATGTTCCGCCAGCGGCCGGCCGAGCTGTTGTTCAAGGAGGCGGCGCGGCGCGACGTGGGCGTTATCGTGCGGGTACCGCTGGCCAGCGGCCTGCTCACGGGTAAGTTCTCAGCCCAAACCCATTTTGACAAGGACGACCACCGCAATTTCAACCGCGACGGCGCGGCGTTCGACAAAGGCGAAACCTTCTCGGGCGTAGACTACAACACCGGGCTGGCCGCCGTAGAGGAGCTGAAAAAGCTGTTTCCCGGCCAGCCTAATCTGGCGCCGCTGGCCCTTCGCTGGATTCTCATGTTCCCCGAGGTAAGCTGCATCATTCCCGGTGCCTCTAAGCCCGAGCAGCTTACTTCCAACCTAAACACGGAAGAGCTGCCCGCCCTTACGGCCGAGCAGATGGCCGCCGTGCGCGACATCTACGACCGAATGATACGCCCGCAGGTGCACCAATTATGGTAAAATTCAGCCTGTAGCGTAAGCTTTAGCTTGCGGTGAGCGCAGCGAGCATCTACGTTAGCACATGTTGACTAACGTAGATGCTCGCTGCGCTCACCGCAAGCTAAAGCTTACGTTACAGGCTGAATTATTTTGCTGGTAGCTTAATGCGGTACAGGCGAAACGGATAATCAACCTTGCTTTCGCCGTTGTTCCACTTGGGCGCGCGGTTGATTTGGGTGGCGGTGAGGTAGAGGTAGCCGTCGGGACCGAGGGCGAAGGTGTCTGGCCAGCTCAGGCGCGGGTCGTGAACCAGGGTTTCGAAGCGGCCGGCGGGCGTCACGCGCCGAATGGCGTAGTTGGGCGAGTCGGAGAGGTAGATGTTGCCTTCGTTGTCGGCCAGCATACCGTGGCTCACGCCGGTTTCGCCCACGGTTTCGACGTGGCTGGCCAGCTCGGCGGGCGTGAGGGCAGGGTTGGCCAGGTAGTCGGTCTCGATGCGGTAGAGTTTGGTTTGATTGATGGCCCGGTAGTAGAAGTACTTAAAGTCGTGCGTCAGGGCAATGCCGTTGGCGTTGCTGCTGAATGGCTTACCAGTTTTATCCTTTACTTCCTTACCATCGAGGCGAAGGACGAAACCGGGCTCGGCGGCCGTCGATTTGTGGCCCTGCAGCACGATGCGGCTTTTGCCGGTGCGCAGGTCGAGCACCACGAGGGCGGCCAGCATGGGGTCGGAAAGATAAGCTAGCTGGCGACGGGTGTCGATGCGTACGTCGTTGAGCGCGGTGCGCTCGCGGGGCAGGTCCTCGAAGTGGTAGATGCGTTCAACTTTGTTCGTAGCGAGGTTGATTTTCAAAAGTTTAATCCCCGCGATTACCGGCGCCTGATCGTCGGGGTTGCTGGGGTCGAGCACCCACAGGTTGTCGTCGTCATCGACTACGGCGGCCTGTACATTGACGAAGTGCGTGGCAGCCTGCGTCGAGTCCCACTGATTCCAGAGGGCGTTGGGGTAGGGGACGCGTTGGCCCTGCACCAGCTCTACTAGGCCGTAGTCGTAGGAATAATTCTTGTCGTTTTTCTTTTTGGGAAACGTCATGAAAATCCGTCCCTTGTGCGAGATGCCCACCCCGATGGGCTGGTAGTGGCCGGTCTGCGCTACTTCTTCGAGCGGAATTTTAAAGTCTTGAGCAGTAGCAGCTAGCATGAGGAAAAGGCAAGGCAGGGCGAGTAGGGAGCGAAGTAGCATGGGGCGGAAATGGGCCGGATGAGAACGGTAGCTTTTTTCCTACGGCTGGCTTTTGCGCATAGTTGGCCGCCGTGCCCGTGCCAGCCAGAGCGCGTAACCCTGCCGGGCGCGTTGGGGTAGGAAGAGCAGCTTTAAATCGGGGCTAAGTCGGCCCACCGCTTTACGTTATGCGCACAGGTATTCTTTTGCTCTTCGGCCTGGGGCTACTGGCCGCCCACCCTGGGCTGGCCCAGGGGCCGCGCCACCTCACCACCGGGCGCATTGCGCGGCAGAGCCCCGCCCTCGACCAAGTAGTGGCCCCCGGGGCGCAGCTCGAAATAATAGCCTCGGGCTTCACCCACATCGAAGGCCCGCTGTGGGTACCCGACAGCAGCATGCTGCTGTTTTCGGATACGCCCTCGCGTACCGTCTACCGCTGGAAGGCGCAGGGTGGCCTGTCTAAGTTCTTGCAATACAACGGCTACACTGGCCGGTTGCCCTACAGCAAGGAGCCCGGTAGCAACGGCATGACCCTCGACGGGCGCGGCAATCTGCTACTTTGCGAGCACGGCGACCGCCGGGTGGCCAGCCTGCCGCTGGGCCAGCAAAGCGGCAAGCGCACACTCACCGACAACTTCCAGGGCAAGCGCTACAACAGCCCCAACGACGTAGTGCTAGCCCCCGACGGGGCTATTTATTTCTCCGACCCGCCTTTCGGCCTACCCAAGCAGGCGCAGGATCCGTTGCGGGAGCTACCCTACACCGGGGTGTTCCGGCGCGCCGCCGACGGGCAGCTCACGGCCGAGGTTACCGACGTGCCGTACGCCAATGGCTTGGCTTTCAGTCCTGATAACCGTACATTCTACGTATCGAACGCCGATTCGACGCGGCCCATTATCATGGCTTACGAGGTGGGCAAAAACGGTAAGCTGAGCAAGCCGCGGCCGTTCTTCGACATGAGCAAGCTGCCCCGCGCCCGTTTCAAGGAAGTACCCGACGGCCTGAAAGTTGATCAAGCCGGTAACGTGTACGCTACCGGTTTTGGGGGGCTGCTCATCATTTCCCCGCAGGGCCAGCTGCTGGGCACCGTAGACCCCGGCGAAGTAGTAGCGAACTGCGCCTGGGGCGACGATGGCCACGCGCTTTACCTCATGGCGACCACCTTCGTGTGCCGCCTGCCCACGCTGGCGCGGGGCGTGCCGGGGCGGTAGGGTAGAGATGGTATACTGGTAGCCAAGCGGGGCCGGGGTTTGTGCAGTGGCTAAAACCCCCGCCCCGCTTGGTT
>CAJYPK010000021.1 GCA_913776615.1 uncultured Hymenobacter sp. | reverse complement strand
CGTTGGTGCCAGTGCCCCCATTGATGGGAAAGCGCGACAGGCCCGTAGTACCCGCGCCGGCCCCGTCGCCCACATAGATGGTGCTGGTAGCCACATCTACATACAGCGACTGGGGGTTGATGAAGGTAGTGGACGAGTTGCCCGCCGCCAGGTCCACGCGGCCCGAGCCGTCGAGGTTGGCGTAGCTGAGACGGTCGTCGGCGGGCGTATTGCTGCTCTGCACCCAGTAAATGCGGTTGCCTACTACCTGAATGGCGTTGATGGCAGCGCCTGAGCTTGGAATAATGTTGCGGATGTAAGACCCGTCGGAGAGCTGGAAGCTCGAAATGCCTGTGCCACCGGCAGCATCGCCCACGTAAATGATACCATTATTCGTGTCGATTGCCACGGCCAACGGGTTATTGAACGTGCTGGCCGTATTGTTCGCCGCCAGGTCCACGCGGCCCGAGCCGTCGAGGTTGGCGTAGCTGAGGCGGTCATCGGCGGCCGTGCCGCTGCTTTGCACCCAGTATAATCGAGTTTGCGCGTAACTGCTCAGGCTAAAGAGCAGTAGCAGCAGGACGGCCGCGTAGCGCCAGACGACCGTAGGCCCGCGCCTGGTCGGTGGTGTCGCTAGCTGCCCTTGCGGGTAGAAGGTTTGCTTCATGCGATGAAGAGAAAAGTGGCTAAAAAGAAAAAAATGGTTAGGTTTATTATAAGAATTTAACTAATTAGAAGCCTGTCATATTTGCTTAGTCCATAAGTGCAAATGCACCGCCCAGTAAACCGGACGGTGCAAGTGAAAGCCAGGGCTGGATCGGCACTACGGCTGCTGCGGATAAAGTCCGTTGAGGCAGATGATGTAGTTGAGCGCCATAAAAGGCGGTCGGTTGTCGTGGGGTTGGTTGTTCCCCGCAAAGCCAATGTTATTAGGGTTTGTACCGGTGAGGGTAGGAGTGCCCGTCTGGGTCTGGTAAAGATTACCAGTGAAGGTGTCACCGCCGCTGCTCTCGCCGGTAGAAGTAGCCAATAGCGCGGTATTGGGGAGCGCAGCATTGCCATTTGCCGTGGCAGCGTTGAGCGCGTGGTTGTGAGTCGGTAGCTGGAGCTGGGTTAGCGTTACGGTTTCTACCCCACCCCTTGCGGCTGGGGCGTAATTGCCCATACCCGGAGCCTGGCCAAAGCAGACGGGGGTGCGGCCCCGTAAATCAGGCAAGGCAAAGGTAGTTACGCCATCGCCGCCGTAAATAGTGCCCAGCAGCGCATACAGCGGCGTATATTGCTGTATGCTCATTAGCTGCCCGTTGCAATAGGCCCAGTCCTGCGGCGCAAAATTGCCCGCAAACAATTTAATCATGCCGATGTACTCGTCCATAGTAGAGAAGTGCTAAAAGGAAAAATTAACTGCACACTCTTAGGAACGCGACGGGTAGAGGCCGCTGATGCAGATGATATAGCCCAGGGCCAGGTAGGGAGGCCGGTTTTCGTGCGGCTGGTTGCCGCCCGCTGTAGAGATAGAGTTATTAGCCAGCGTGGTGGTGGCCCCACCGTTCGTCAGGTAAGAATTCAAATCGCCCGAATCGCCGCCACTCGTCGTCGCGGTGCCTTTGGCCAGCAAGGCATTCGTCGGCACATTCGTGTTGCCATCCGTCGACGAAGCCGTCAGGATGTGGTTGTGCAAGGGCATTTGCTGGGCCAGGAGCGTCACGGTTTCCGTGCCGCCGGTTTGGCCCAAGCCATAGTTCTGCAATCCTGTCCCCTGTCCCTGACCGATAGCGGCCCGACCGCGTAGGTCTGGCAGCGCAAAAGTGGTAACACCGTTGCCACCGTAAGTAGTACCAAGCAGGGAGAATAACGCTTGATTCTGAGCTACAGGTAGAATTTGACCATTGCAGTACATCCAGCCTTTCGGTGCGAAATTGCCTGCGAACAGCTTGATAATGCCGAGATACTCATCCATCGGTGAAAAAAGGTAAAAGGGGTGGAAAGAAAGCGCTTTTGCTTTGTGCAAAAGCAGAAAAACTAGGGGCAATTCTGGCTTGGTCGGTAGACTTGGCCGTAGCTGCTTACTACTTCGATAACGTATGCGGCCCTGAGCCGTCCCGAGGTGCGAATGCGCCAAGGCTTGGCGTAACAAGTGCATTTCGCACTAGCGACGGGCCTTCGCCTAGAACTAGCTGAACTGAGTCCGAAAGGTAGCGGGAAAGTCCTGATGGGTAGTATTACTATTCTGTAGCCCCCAGGTAGACTATCCCATCACCTCGTACTGTAAGGCGAAGCAACTGAAAGCGGGGGCAGGCGGGGTAGCAGATGGGCCTGAAAACCGAATAGCTCTACGCTAGCTACAGGCGGTGCCCCGGCAAAGGGCCGCCGTAGAAGCTAGGGTAGAGCTATCGGGGTTGGGCAGGCTTCATCCGAAAGAGTGATAAAAGCCTGGCCGGGCCAGCAGACCGGCAAGAGCATGACTGAGTTTGTTTAGGCAGTAGAGCGTGGCGGGTGCATCTGCCGAAAACGAGCATTTGCGATGCAAAAATAGCCACCTCACGGCGGCTACTTCTAGCGTATAAATACGTGGTTTTAAGAACCCGTTATTTTTACCTGTGCAGACGCACAATAGTAATTAATAAGGCGCTGATAAACAAGAGCGACTAGTGGGCGAAGCCGAAGCCGACGCAGAGGTAAACTATAAAAAATCACGCAGTTCGCTCAGGCAGCCGATTTCGTACGTGGTCTGGGCAAAGTGCCGCCGCCGGGCTGGGTTAAAGTATACCTGGTCAATACCGGCGTTGTACGCCCCTAGTACGTCGCACTCCAGATTGTCGCCGACCATCAAACTTTCGGCGGCGCGGGCACCGGTACGAGCCAGCGCGTGGGCAAACATGCGCGGGTCGGGTTTGAGATGGCCACTGCGCTCCGACGTAATAACCTCCTCGAAATAGTCCGTCAGCTTGGAGGATGCGAGCTTGACGCGCTGCATATCCTCGAAGCCGTTGGTAATCAAGTGCAGGCGGTAGCCCTTGGCCTGCAAGTAACCCAGCACCTCGTGGGTATAAGGAAAGACGGCCGTTTTGAGCGGCAGCAGGTCGGTGAAGCGCGCCGAAATGTCGGTCGGGACGTCGGCCTCGGCCAGGCCCAGCCGGGTGAGGGTGCGGGCAAAGCGTACCTCACGCAGTTGCTGCTGGGTCACCTTATTGCTCTGGTAGAGGCGCCACAGGGCGTGATTAACCTCACTGTAGCGCTGGCTGAACTCGGCAAACGTGAACAGGCCGTGGCGGCCCAGGTCGTAGTCGGTAAAGAGTTGGGCCAGCGTTTCGTGGGCGTTGGTCTCGAAATCCCACAGCGTATGGTCGAGGTCGAAAAACAGGTGGCGGTAGGCTTTCATGCGGGGAGGGGTGACAAATTATTCGACGTCGAGCAGCAGGTCGGCCACGGGACGGCCAGTAACCAGCGCCTGTACCAGGCGCTCGGCGTCCTTGGGGCGGGCGTTGCCGTAAAAAATCCCCTCGGGATATACCACGAGCGCCGCGCCGGAGCCCTTCTTACACTGCTTACACAGGTCGAGGCAATTACAAGTCTGGATGCGGGTGTGCACTTTCTCCCCGTCCACCACGAGCGACTTCACGCCCTGGTTTTTCAACTCTTTCTTGAGGGCCTTGGCAAGGTCTTCCCCCACGCCCGATTTCTGATTGGTACAAACGAAGAGACGACGCTCGGGCATGGGAGGAGAGTTACAAATTATGAGTTAGAAGTTATGAGTTACTATACTGGCGCGAGTTTAGCACAGCGTAACTCGTGTCTGACCATGATGTGGAGGCTGCGCCTCCACTGCCGCAACGCGGCAAGCTGCGTAAGAAGGCTGTACTATTTTTGCTTCGTAATGGTATTCTATCCGCCCGTGGCTTGCCGCGTTGCGGCAGTGGAGGCGCAGCCTCCACGTCATGGCCAGGCACGAGTTACGCTCCGCTAAACTCGCGCCAG
>CAJYPK010000020.1 GCA_913776615.1 uncultured Hymenobacter sp. | reverse complement strand
TGACGGCCTACGTGGGCTCGCAGAGTAACGTGGACGTCTTCTTTGATGATGTACAAGTCGAGCACCGCCCGGGCCTGCAAGTGCAGGAGACGCAGTATGACCCGGCCGGGCTCGAACTGGCGGGGCTGGCCCCGCCCTCGCCCGGTATTCGCGGCCTCAACAACTATCGCTTCAACGGCAAGGAGTTTCAGACCGACCTGGGCCTGAGCTGGAACCACCAGGACTGGCGTTTCTTTGACCCCCAGCTCCTGCGTTGGCATAGCGTCGATCGCAAAACAGAGGATGAACAGGAAAGCTGGACACCCTACCAGTTTGGTTACGATAATGCTGTACGGTACAATGACCCAGATGGAGAATGCCCTACGTGTTTAGCTGGTGCTTTAACTGGTGCGATTGTTGGAGCAGGATTAGCATGGTATGATGGTAAGAGTGCTAAGGAAATAGCTATTGCAGGGGTTTCAGGAGTAGTAAGTGGCGCAATAATAGGATCAGGGGCAGGGCTCTTAGCTGCGGCAGAAATAGGGGTAATGTCCCTGAATGGAGCCGTTATAAATGGAGCTGCTGGCTTTGTTGCTGGTGCAGCTCAAGAAGGCACTGCGCAGTTGTTGCAGCAAAAAGGATTCGATATGCATAAAATAGCAGCGAACGCGGTAGTATCTGGGGCTTCTAATATTGTTGGAAGTGTTGTAGCTGAAAAGCTAGTGAAAGTGGTATCAGCTAAAATCGGGAATGCTGTCGTAACTAGCACTGTAAAAAGCATAGCAGGACCTAAGGCAGCAGCCCATGTTAGAGCGGCACTTGCCAAATCTAACCCTGTGCTAAGGAACAACAATCAAGCGCTTAATGCTAGGATGGGTCAAATTCTTAGGCAAAGACAGGCAGAGGCTAAATCTTTAGGCAAGACTGTGCAATCCCAAGCAGAAACTGTTATTCAGGCAGGATGGGAAAGGATTAATCAGCGTGCATCTGACAATGCCAATTCTTACTTAGATGGGAGCAAGAACAAAAAGTAAAAACGCTGCAAGTGAAAGTTCATTTGCGGGAATTTTGCTATTTTTTATAGCATCTCTATTCATTTTATTCAGTATAATACCTAATATGGGTATTATACTGAATAAAAATTTGACCTCAGGTTATATTTATGAAAAAAATAGTAGTGATATATATTTGCATTATACAAACATGTATAATGCAAGAAAATACTATCTTAGGAGAAAAATTGATTCTAGAATTGAAAACTTTCTAAATAATGACGATACGAATACTATACCAGTAGTATATTCAAAATATTTTCCAGAGAGTGCGCACTTGTATGAATTAGAAAGCGATCAGTCTATCATCTCAGCCATAATGGCTTTCGTAATAGTGGTGACGATTGTTTTTGTGATTAAAAACGATATTATAAAATTATTAAATAAATAATTGAATGACATTTAACATAAGAAAAATTTAGTATATAATAATATGGTATTATATTTATTGTATAGATTATACATCCCTTGTGTTGAGATCAAGACCATTGGTAATATGGCCAGCGGCATTACCCATAACTCCTAGACCCTGCTATGGACTTGTATAAAGGCCAGCGCGCCTATGCTGGTAGCAGGCAGCCCAAGGCGGCAAATCGTGGGGCAAATAGCGCCCCGTGCAGCCAGTACGTACTACGTAGCGCAGCGCATTAAATAACTTACGTATTGAATGTTGACTCTGCCCAGCATCTTCTCGCAAGAGTAGTAAATCCGGCGGCGCGAGACCCGGCAGTTCGACTCGCTGAGCGTGAGTCGCCCATCGCCGTGGCCACGCCCTGGGCGATGGGCCAGTACGCGGCCAAGCTCAACGCGGGCGGCAGCGCCCCCCAGCCCCTGGGGCCGCTCACCCAGCTCACGGTGCAGCGGGGCGATACGCTGCGGGTCAGCGTCTCAGGCCTCTATCCCCAGCAAGCCCCTTCCTCGCGCTTCGCCTTCTCGCTGGCCTCCTTCGTGGCCAGCTTGTTGCAGCCTGCCCCGGCCAGCCCGCCAACGCGGGCTGACGGCAGCCGGCACGGGGGGCTGCCGCTGCTGCAGGTGGGCCTGAACGCGGCGGCGTTGACGGCCATTCCGCAATTGGCCAATCGCGTGCCCAAGGGCTACCTGCGGGTGCTGGTCTTCACCCAGGACTCGGTGCTTGTGGACCAGCGCCAGTTCCAGCTCTCGCAGGCCGCGCAGGGCCACTACGAGCTGCTGGGCGACACGCTCACCGTGCGCCGCGATGGCTACGTGACTGTCTACGTGGGCAACGAGAGCCCGGTGGATGTGTACTTTGACGAGCTCTCCGTCGAGCACCGCCCGGGCTTGCTGGTGCAGGAGACGCAGTATGACCCGGCCGGGCTCGAACTGGCCGGGTTGGCTGCTCCCTCGCCCGGCATCCGGGGGCTCAATAATTATCGTTTCAACGGCAAGGAATTTCAGACCGACCTGGGCCTGAGCTGGAACCACCAGGACTGGCGTTTCTTTGATTCGCAGCTTCTCAGATGGCATAGCGTCGATCCTGAGATCGAAGATGAGCAGGAATCATGGACACCTTACTCTTTTGGCTTTGATAACGCTGTGCGCTATGCTGATGCCGATGGACGGTTTCCCATTGCAGCAATTCTGATTGGGGCAGCAGTAGGAGCTGGTGTAGAATACAGCGTTCAAGTGGCTACAAATCTTATTGAAAGTCATGGAGAAGTATCATCACAGACATTTACAGGAGGTAATGTAAATGGCACTAAAATTCTATTAGCTGGAGCAGCTGGTGGTGTAGGTGCGTTAACAGGTGCGGTATTTGGACAAGCTGCTACGGGCCTTACTAAAATAGCTAGTGTAAGCCGTTTGGCCAATAGTTCTCGTACAGCTACAAAAGTATTAAGTGCTACTATTAAGCTTGGTGGCGAATTAAGCGGAGATGTTGTATCAAGCGTTGCCGGCAATAAAATTCAGGGCAAAGAAGTAACGCTTGCGGGAACTATTACTGATGTTGCTGGTGGAGTTGTTAGTAGAAGGGTGCAACTTGCAAGGCAAATGACACCAGATGGACAAGTTTTAAGAAGAGCGGCTGGACGCACAGCAAATATTGCCGCTCGACGTGGCCGAGCAAATGCCATAGGAGCTGCTACAGACGCAGCTGATAAGTTAGCTAGAAAAGGTGCGGTTAGTTCTGGTCTGGCTAGTGGAGCGACGACTAATGCAATATCAACCGGAGTAGCTTTAAAAGAAAAATATGATAAACAACATTCTGCGAAGTGAGGATAAAGAAGTGTTTCTTTCTTACTCCTTTATATAATTTAAGCAATTTCGTTTTAACAAGCGATAATAATGACTTACTCATTAGTTACGGGCTTTGTTGCTATTTGGCTGCCTATTTTGTTCGTGCAATACGTTAAAAATATTTTTTATGAAAAAAATAAAACATTGGGTATTTTAAAAATTTTATTTATACTTTCAATTATATTAATTCTGTACACACGATTTTTAAGCTATCCATTGAATTTATTTTATATAATAGTTTCATTTGTATTTACTATTGTTTTAGCAATGCGTGATTTCTTGATGAAATAAGTAAGAATGCGTGTTTCGGCGGCGCGAGACCCAGCAGTTCGACTCGCTTTCCGTCAGCCCGCCCATCGCCGTGGCCACGCCCTGGGCCAGTACGCGGCCAGGTTTAATGCGGGCGGCAGCACGCCCCGCCCCCTGGGGCCGCTGACCCAGCTCACCGTGCAAAAGGGCGATACGCTGCGCGTCAGCGTCTCAGGCCTCTACCCCGAGCCAGCCCCCGCCTCGCGCTTCGCCTTCTCGCTGGCCTCTTTCGTGGCCACGCTGTTGCAGCCTGCCCCGGCCGGCCCGCCGACCCGGGCCGACGGCAGCCGGCGTGGGGGGCTGCCGCTGCTGCAGGTGGGCCTGAACGCGACCGCACTTACGGCCATCCCGCAGCTGGCCAATCGCGTGCCCAAGGGCTACCTGCGGGTGCTGGTCTTCACCCAGGACTCGGTGCTGGTGGACCAGCGCCAGTTTCAGCTCTCGCAGGCCGCGCAGGGGCACTACGAGCTGCTGGGGGATACGCTCCGCATCCGCCGCGACGGCTATGTGAGCGTCTACGTGGGCAACGAGAGCCCCGTGGATGTGTACTTTGACGAGCTCTCCATCGAGCACCGCCAGGGGCTGCAAGTGCAGGAGACGCAATATGACCCGGCCGGACTGGAACTGGCTGGGCTGGCCACGCCTTCGCCCGGCATTCGCGGATTGAACAACTACCGCTTCAACGGTAAGGAATTTCAGGCTGACCTGGGCCTGAGCTGGAACCACCAAGATTGGCGTTTCTTTGATCCGCAACTTCTGCGTTGGCATTCAGTTGATCCAGAATTAGAAAATGGGCAGGAAAGCTGGACGCCCTACTCTTTTGGCTACGATAATGCTGTGCGCTATGCTGATGCAAATGGGCGTTGGCCTGGTGAAAGGTTATTTAAAAAGGCCGAAACTTTAGTGGATAAAGCAGCATCTTTAGTGGATAAAACAGCATCTTTAGTGAAAGAATTTCGCTCACGAACGAACAGAGAAGAGAAAAAGGCATCAATTGGCCATGCATATAGCTTATACAAAATAAGAAAAAACGAAAATAAGGCTGAGGAATTTTAAGCCGCTATGCTACGAGAAGGTATAGAAAAAGGCCCAACAGGTGCAGAGAAAGTAGATCAAGGGATTACCAATGCATTTAAACATGGGTTTTTCTCAGCGTTGAACACTAATTCAGTAGGTCCAGAATATGCCAAAGTTTTAGGTGATGCCCATGAAGTTGGCAGAGGACCCAGTGAAAGAATGGATTTGCACAATAATGAAAGAGGGAGGTCCGTTGGAGTGAGCAATCCAAGCGCTTCCCCGTCAACACTAGTTGAAGCATTGCTTCTAGAAGCAATGCATGGGAGATTGGCTGTAATGTCGAGTTCTGGCAATGTCATGTCGATAAGATTGACCGCAAACCAAGTGCATTCTATTCAGAATGTTATTTCACATATGAAACAAGGGGAGAAAGGTAACACTAAAAGCAATAATTAATATGAAATATATTTTTAAGAAAATTATTAAATGGTTATTTTTAATAATTCCATTAATATTTGTTTCATTTTTAATGCATGAAGTATTTTTTGACACACAAGAAAAAGATCCGATTCATAATAAAATAGTTAGTTCAATCGCCAATGTTCAAAATAAGTCATTACATGATACTATTGAAATAGATATGAAATTACTTGTTCCTTCAAAATGGGACACTCTTTATGTTTTTTATGCAACTGGTTTAGAGCGAGAAATAAGCCAAGCTATTGGTGCGCCCTCTCCAATACACCACAATGTGCATGAAGGCCAAACTCTGCTTATCTTTATGAAGGGCAGAAATGTACTCTACCATACAATTTTAACGAATATACCTGATAACGATAGTTCTGGCCTGATGAAAATTACTAGCTATTTTAATCCTGGTGAACTCTTCACACCTAACTCAGCAAAATTCAAGGTAACAAAAAGCGCTGTTGATCCAAGTGTTGTAGAACTACTCCCACATGAAAACAATAAATCTATTTATCGGCCGGGCTTCAATAAGAATAAAATAAAGTATGAAGATCACGGCACCGTGTATTAAGTATATTAATAATAAATTACTATATTATATAATATATAAATAATAACGACATTCAGGCTCTCCGTTGGCGAGGTCTACTGACGCTGCGGCGCACCGACTACTTGGGCCCCTACTAGTACGAGCAGGACAGCCTGCGCTTCTTCCCCCACGCCGAGGGGCGGGTGCTGCGCTTTGTCTCGACCGATGCGGCCGGGGCGGCGCACGTGTCCTACCAGCGCGAGTTCACGCTGAAGGACCACCTGGGCAACCTGCGCCTAGCCTACCGCGCCGGGCAGACCCGCACCTACCTGGCCACGCTGGAACAGGACGCCACTACGCGCAAGCGCGAGACCCGGCAGTTCGACTCCCTTTCTGTCAGCACCCCCATCGCCGTGGCCACGCCCTACGCGATGGGCCAGTATGCGGCCAAGCTCAACGCGGGCGGCAGCGCCCCCCAGCCCCTGGGGCCGCTGACCCAGCTCACCGTGCAGAAGGGTGATAGCCTGCGCATCAGCGCCCCGGGCCTCTACCCGCAGAAAGTCACCTCTTCCAACTTCGCCTTCTCACTGGCCTCCTTCGTGGCCAGCCTCTTGCAGCCCGCCCCGGCTGGCACCCCACCTCGAGCCGACGGTAGTCGCCGCGGGGGGCTGCCGCTACTGCAGGTGGGCCTGAACGCGGCCACACTCACGGCCGTTTCGCAGCTCTCCAACGGCGTGCCCAAGGGCTACCTGCGGGTGCTGGTCTTCAACCAGGATTCGGTGCTGGTGGACCAGCGCAAGTTGCAGCTTAGCCAAGACGCGCTGGGTCACTACCAGGTGCTCAGCGACACGCTCAGCATTCGCCGCGATGGCTACGTGACGGTGTACGTGGGCAACGAGAGCCCGGTGGATGTGTACTTTGACGAGTTGCGCATCGAGCACCACCAAGGCCTGCAGGTACAGGAAAACCAGTACGACCCCTACGGCCTGGACCTGGCCGGGGTGAGCGGCGCTGCCCCAGGCCTGCGCCTGAAGAACTTCTACCAGTTCAACGGCAAAGAAAACCAGCTTGACCTTGGCCTGAACTGGAATCACCACGACTGGCGCTTCTTCGACTACCAGCTTGGCCGCTGGCATGTAGTTGACCCGAAGCTGGAAGACGGACAAGAAGTCTGGACGCCCTACCAATTCGGGTATGATAATGCCGTGCGCTTCAACGACCCGGATGGCAATTGCCCTACCTGCCTACCAGCTATCGCTGGGGCTGC
This sequence comes from uncultured Hymenobacter sp., assembly GCA_913776615.1. Classification (GTDB taxonomy): domain Bacteria; phylum Bacteroidota; class Bacteroidia; order Cytophagales; family Hymenobacteraceae; genus Hymenobacter. The sequence continues at coordinate 7,180 of CAJYPK010000020.1, read as the reverse complement.
TATCGGCGCAGTGATTGGGGCAGGCATCGAAGCCGGAACGCAGATGTACCACAACGGCGGTCATGTTTCGGACTGGCACGCGGTCGGGGGGGCGGCCTTGCAAGGCGGGGTGACGGGCGGCGTAGCAGGTCTAACAGGTGGTACAAGTCTGTTAGCAGTTGGGGCAGCGGGAGCCGTGAGTAATGTGGCCGGCGGAGTAGCCCGCAATGCATACGACGGAAAGCCTGTTACCGTGGGTTCGGTTACCAAGGATGCCGCCATTGGCGCGGCGGCCGGGTTAGGCGGGCACTTTGTAGGCAAGGCCGTGGGAGCGGTCGCCAGTCGCTTGAGTCGAGGAGCTGCTACCGAAGCGGAGGTAGGGACCAGCAGTGCAACCCGGGGCGCAAAAGCCCCCTGCGGCTGCTTTACAGCGGGCACGGGCATCAGTATCCGCCGGGGCCGCAAGCCCATTGAGCAAGTGCAGGTGGGCGACTCGGTGTGGGCCTACAACGAGCGCACCCGCCAGACGGCCCTGCGGCCAGTCACGCACCTATTCCGCTACCAGCGCGACACGGTGTATGTACTGCATACGGCTACGGGTGAGGCCCTGCGCACCACCTCCGACCACCCCTTCTACGTGCGCGGGCAGTGGGTGCGCGTCAAGCGCCTGCGCGTGGGCGACTCGTTGGTGAGTCAACACGGCCAGCGTCACGTGCTGCGCCGCATTGAGCTAAAGCCCGAGCAGGTGACGGTGTACAATTTCACCGTTGACGAACTGCACACCTATTTTGTTGGCCAGAATGCTATATTGGTTCACAATTCCGGGCCGTGTCCTGTTAAATCAGTAATACAGGAAACTAATGCTGGAAAGGGAAACCTAACAAGCAAGCATACCTTGACCGAATCGCAGGCTCTTGAAGCCGGTGAGAAATTTGTTGGCAAAAATGCCACTGAAATCGGTAAGCCAGGTTCTGGGGTCTATTTAAGCAAAACTCCAAACGGAAATGGAACAGTCAACCGATTCCGTATAGACAAAACATCAGTGCAAGGGGCACATGACCCTTGGGTTCCTCATGTTCACTTAGAAGTAGTCAAACCTGGAGTGAAAGACGCTCTCATAAATAATCATATTCCAATCAAACCGTGATGGTAGAAAAATATTTCTTTAATCGCAAAGGAAAAATCATCCATGGTAAGTACAGCGGTTGGTACGTTACTATGGTTGATGATTCTGAAGGAGAAACAGGAGGCTGCTACGTTATTGTCAATAATCCCGATCTTAATAGTCGTGAAGCGTATGATATATGGTTAGAGCACAAAGATGAGATTTCGGAGTACATGGATGAGTTGAATTGGGAAATAGATTGGGATATTTAGGTGCCTAATAAAAACCAAGTACTCCAATGGTCGGTGGCTCGGTGTAGGGATATATTGAGCGTACCTACCTGACGGCTCTATATCCAATCACATAGCTCTACCGACCATAGCGCCGGTATTCGTCGTACATTGGGCGACAAGTAACTAGGATTCACCATTCACTCTTCACGCACATGTGACGCCATCAGCGGCAACCAACTGCCCCAGCCCGCCAGCTACCACGGCGCGCCCACGAGCTTGGCGGGCGACTTCCAGGAAGCGGGCACGCAGCTGGGCGAGGAGTATCTATATGACGCCACCGGCAACCTGACCCAGGACAAGAACAAGGGGATCACGGGCATCGTCTACAACCACCTGAACCTGCCGCGCCAGATTCACTTCGGGCAGGTGGGCGACAGCGTGGTGTTGCGCTACGCAGCCAGCGGGCAGAAAGTGGCCAAGCTCGTCTACCAGAGCGGCAGGCCCACGCTGCGCACCGACTACCTGGGCCCCTACCAGTACGAGCAGGACAGCCTGCGCTTCTTCCCCCACGCCGAGGGGCGGGTGCTGCGCTTTGTCTCGACGGATGCGGCCGGGGCGGCGCACGTGAGCTACCAGCGCGAGTTCACGCTCAAAGACCACCTGGGCAACCTGCGCCTGGCCTACCGTGCCGGGCAGGTGCGCACCTACCTGGCCAGCCTCGAGCAGGATGCCCCCACCCGGCGGCGCGAGACCCAGCAGTTCGACTCGCTGAGCGTGAGCCCGCCTATCGCCGTGGCCACGCCCTGGGCCAGTACGCGGCCAAGCTCTACACTAATTTCACTGCTTAATTCTCTTGCCTACTTACTAAAATACCCTGCAACGCCAGGCATTGCAGGGTATTTTAGTAAGTAGGCAAGCTTTACTGTTTCAATAACCGGTGCGTTTCGACGGCGGTGCCATCCGTGACCTGCACGATGTAGGCACCGGCGGGTAGCTGGGCTATCGGCAGGGCTAGCGGGGTCACGCCGGGGTTGCTCACCTCCCGCTGCAATACTTGCCGGCCATCTATACTTAGCAGGATTACGGTCACCTGCGCGGGGTTACCCAGAAAAGTCAGCTGAGCCCAGCTCTGGGCGGGGTTTGGGTGCAGCGTGGCCAGGGCATTCGCTTTGCCAGTCGCCCGCACCGTAACTACCGGGCTATACTTGAACGTGCCATTGTAGTCGAGCTGCTGCAGGCGGTAATAGACCGTAGCGTTGGCGGCCACTTGCCGGTCGACAAACTCGTACGTATAGCCTTGTAAAGACGTGCCGTGGCCCGCCACAAAACCCAGCGAATCGAAGTGTTTGCCGTCCTGGCTACGCTCCACGTTAAAGCCGCTGTTGTTGTACTCCTGCGCCGTGGTCCAGGCGAGCAGCGCATCTTGGCCGCGTAGCTTGGCCGCCAAGTGGGCCAGCGTCACGGGGAGCGGGGCGGCGTTGTCGACCAGGGTATACTGCCCGAAGCCGGTGAAGTTGGCCGTATAAGCGATAACGCCGGTGGTCGCACTATTGTCCACGACGCTGGTCGGCGTGACGAAGCGCGCCTCGTTGGGCGCTAGTGCACCCAGCAAGTTTACGTCGTTATCAGCCTGGAGGATTTTGAGGCTGGCTTTATTGGTGAAGCTAGCCAGCTCAGCGGCCGTGAAATACAGGGTAGCCGTGTACGTGGCAGTGGAGTTGGTGGTAGCCGGGCTTAGCTGAATCACCTTTTGGGCCCGGCGATTTGTGCCCGACGCCGTAGTGACGGAGCTCGTGCCGTTGCCAGCCTGCGTGACAGTGGCCGTCAGGCAGCCCACCGACTGGCTCAGGTTGCTCAGGCGCGCCAGCAGCTGGCTGCTGTTTTTCAAGAACATATCGCCGGTGCTGGCAGCAGTCGGCATCGTGACGGTCTGGCCCACCTGGGTGGCAACGGTTGCCCCTTTGCGGCGGCCGGTTACTACCACCTCGTCGATGAGCAGCGGCACGCCAGCACCATCGGAGTTGTCGCTGAACCAGACAAAGGAGGGGCGGAAGCTCGTATTGGTACCTAGTGCCGCGCTGATATCCAGGCCGCTAACCGTTACCAGCGCGTTGCCGCTGCCGTAGTACGCGTAGGGGTTCAGACGGTCGGGGCCCAGGTAGTAGATGGACGAGCCGACGATAATACCCACGCGCCCGTAGTCGTACACGGCCGGGCCGTTGGGCGGGCTGAGGTAGTATTCACCTTCCACTTTGTATTTGAAGCTGAGCTTCACGTCGGTGTAGTCGGCCACGTTGATGGTCGGGGCGGCCAGGATGCGGTTGGCCGTGCGGGTGTTCGTGTAGGCGTAGGGCTTGGTCGTCGTATTGTTGGTAATGTAGGCCGCATTACCCGTCACGTCGCTCCCCCCGTTGGTACCTACCGTCCAGACGTTCGTGCCCAAGTCGCCGGACAGCGTTAGCTGGCTCCAGCCCGTCGGCATCGCCGCCGCCGCGTCAAAGTTTTCCGCCAGCAGCGTTTCCGTCGTAACGGCCGTGGTGACGATGGGCGCGGGCGCCGCGTCGTTGTCCGTAATCGAGACCGTATGCGTCTGGTTATTAACGCCGGTCGTGGCCGTGCCGCCGTTGGCATTCACCGTCAGGCCGAGCACCACCGTTTCGGTGCTTTCGGTCAGCATGTCGTCGAGCACGGTCACGGTCACGTCCTGGGTGCCGGCCTGGTTGGCCGCGAACGTGAGGGAAGCCGGCGAAATCGTATAGTCCTGGTTCTGCGTGGCCGTGCCGCCCAGGCTGAAAGTTACCGTAGTAGGGGTGGAGGAGGGCGCGGCTAGCCGCACGCTCACCGTAACGGGCCGCGTGCCGTTGCAGGCGCTGCCGAGCGTGGGGGCTTCCGATACCGTCGACTGGCCCAGGGCAAACTCGACCGTGGGGCTGCACGCCGGCGAGGAGCCCACGCCCACGCCAAACCAGGCATTGGTCACCTGCTGCACTTCGTTGGAGCAGGCGCCGTACAGGGTCGAGGCCGCATTGATAGACGCCGTGCGGGCGGCCGCGTAGTCGGCGTTGGCCGTCAGGCTCAGCTCCGTCAGGTAGGCAATGGCCTGGCTTTTCTGGAAGCCCACGCCCGTTACGCGGTAGGCATTGCCCTTGTCGTTGACGCCCGTTTCGCCCTGCGTAAGCAGGAAAAACCACTTGTTGAGTACGCCGCTGTTGCCGTGCACCCCGCAGTTGTCGTTGGCGGTGGAGCTGGGGTAGGGGCAGCCCGCCAGCGTAGTGCTGGTCCAGTAATCGCCCTCGTAGGTATCGGGGTTATTGCGCAGGTTGGGGTTTTGCATGCTGCGCAGAAAGCCCCCCGCCTGGGCCGCGATTTCTTCGCCGATCAGGAACGGGCTCTTGGGCAGGCCGGAGTAATTTTCCACGCAGGCCGCCCAGATGTCGCTGAAGCCTTCGTTGAGGCCGCCCGATTCGCGGGCGTATACCAGCGCGGCCGTCGCCTGGCACACGCCGTGGCCCAGCTCGTGGGCGCACACATCCAGGGAGGTAAGGGGCCGAAAACCGTTGGCGGTACCCACGGTCAGGTAGCTGCCGTCGCCGTAGTACATGGCCGAGCCCGACCAGAACGCGTTGTCGTAGTTCTTGTTAACGTGGACGAAGCTCCTCATTTCGCCCCCCGCGTCGTTCCAGCTGCTACGCCCGTGGATGGTCTTCCAGTAGTCGCTCACCAGTTCGGTACCAAACTGCACGTCCACGGCCGCGTTGTCGAAGGCGGCATTATTGTATTCGGCGCTGGTCCAGTCGTTGTCGGTATCGGTGAAATCCACTGCCGCCGCGTCGGCCGAGGTGGCGCGGGTGGCCGTCTTGTAGTTGAGGGTGATGATGTTGTGCCCGTTGCGGGTTTCCCGCATGCGGTAGCCCGTGCCGGTGTTATCGGTGGTGATGTTCACCCGGCCCGAGTAGCGGGAATCGCCCGTGCCAGCGGCGTTGGCGTGCTTGATGATCGTGTCGATAAATACTACCTGCCCGGTGGCCGCGTCGACGTACACGTAGTTGCGCGAGAGGGGCTCGTCGGCGTACACGTCAAATTTCCAGGCCAGCCGCATGCCGCCTTGCTTGTGCAGGATGTCTTCCACGATCACCAGCTCTCCCTGCGGCTTTTGAAATTCCGGATCGCTCCCCGTGTACCCCTCCCACACGTACTTGCGCGCGCCAATGTGGGCGGTGGCTTTTTGCAGGGCAGCCGCTTCGCTCAGGCTTACGGTAGTGGGCAGATTATCCAGCGGGTAAAACTCCAGCTGCATGCTGGCCACCTGGCCAGCGTTGGAAATAACGCGCACCGAGCCGTGCTCGACCTTGTAGCCTTGGTAGTACTGCTGCAGCTTTTGCACCGTAATGCCGGCGCCGGTGCTCGTAGTAGCCCCGGGCCGCAGCTGGTCGGTGCCGTCCCGCAGTTGCAGCTGTTGGCCAAGCCAGCCCGCGGCATTGTCGGCCTGCAAGCCGCGCGCCGCAAAGTGAATAGCCGCCTGCGTCGACTGCCGCGGATTTATTTCTACTTGCGTACCCAGGGTTTTATTCGGTGCTTGCCGGAGCGTCTGCTGCAGGCGCGCCAGCGAGGGCTGTACGGGGCGAGCTCCCGGTTGCTGAGCCCAGGCGCTCGTACTCAGTGCAAGTGAAAGTAGTGGAACGTAAAAGTTTGTTCTCATGCAGTACGCTGAAAAAAGGGGGAAATAGTGGACTGTTCACCTACTGGTCGCTACCGGCAGGCAAACGGATAGGTAGGTAATCTTAATTAAAACTTCACAAGAGAGGCGCCAAATATAGGGTGAGTTATTGGTTATCAAACACCTTAATCACCGTTAAGCACAATTATCTACGCTCGCTCCGATTTCGACCTGCTCCGATGGGAGCCGTCGGTCGTGGGAAACCCGATGCTGGCTCAGTGCTTGAGAAGAAATTAGCTTGCCTACGGGCCACCTGCCACCCTGCCACTACAGGGTATCTATTCCGCAAGGCATTGGCCTACAAGGGGTCTAGCCGGGCATCGGCCAGGGCTTGCGCGTGTAGGTAGGAAAACAGACAGGCCGACTGGGCCGCCGCATCGGCCAGTGCGCGCACGGCGTGCGCGAGCGAAACTAATTCGGGGAGAGGAAGCCGTAGCTGCGCCCGCAGCCGGGCTAAGGTCAGCGGTGCGGCTACCAGCTGGCTGGCGAGGCGGCTAGCCTGCTGATACACCTGTTCGCGTTGTGGGAGCGTTGCATAGTCACCCCAGCTTACGGTCGTGCGGATATGCGTCTGCTTCCAAAGCAGATAACCGGGCGCATAGCCAAAGCAATCGGCCAGGTTTGGTACTCGGGTGGCGGGCAAATCAGTCTGGTAATTAAAATACCAGTAGGGAGTGTACTCCACGGGCTTGCTGACCACCCAGCGCTGCGTACCCGGGGGCGGCGCCTGCGCATTTAGGTGCGCCACGTGCGCGTGCGCCAACGCCAGGGCAGCAGCTTTAGACAAGGGGGCGGCAGGTAGCATCTGGCAAAATAGGGCTGTTTCGGAGTCAGTGCGCACGTGCACTTGCTCAGGGCCGGGCCCCAAAAGCTACATGCAGGGCTACGCACGGCTAAAATAAGGAAGCTGTTTAGGAAGTGCTTTTCAAAGCTCTGGTCAGGCGCTGCCCACTCGCTTAACCCCACCCCCCTTCACTTTAGCTATTAGCCTTTAGCGGTTAGCTGCTAGCTATTAGCTACCAGAACAAATTTCAAGTCAGTGTACGGTCAGTCGCAGTTCTATCGTGAGCGCCTCACCCCCCGGCCCCCTCTCCGAAAAGGAGAGGGGGAGCCTGCCGACTACCTACCGATTGCCTTGCGTGAGTA
>CAJYPK010000019.1 GCA_913776615.1 uncultured Hymenobacter sp. | reverse complement strand
GCAGGTTAGTTACGTGTTACGCACCCGTGCGCCACTATGCCTATTGCTAGACACCGTTCGACTTGCATGTATTAGGCCTGCCGCTAGCGTTCATCCTGAGCCAGGATCAAACTCTCCATTGTAAAATATTCCTACACCCATGCGAACATGGGCTGATGTCGAGTGCTTGTCCTCGCTCGTCGTTTGACGAGTTTAATTTTTAATGTTACGTTGTGCTTACTAAGTAAGCATACTTACCATTTGTCTTTTCCAGTCATTCAAAGAACGTTTGTCACCTCCAATTGAGGCAACATAGTGGCTAGTTCAATAGCCTGCTTTTTAACTCTTGCGATGAGCGCTCTTGTTTGTGAGTGCAAATTTATGCAAGAATTTTCTTATCCGAAAACTTTTAGCGATTTTTTTTTATTTTTTCGCTTTTGCTTTCCTGCGACGGCTTCCGATTGAAGCGCGGTGCAAAGGTAAGAATTTTTTTTGATTTTCAAAATTAAGAGGAGGTATTTTTAATAAATCTTCTTCTTTTCAAGAACCAAACCAACTTCGCTTAAGTTGATTTTAACTTCTCAATAGCCTGTGAATCACATTGCTATTGCAACTTTTTCGCTTCCCGTTTTTTAATTGGGAGTGCAAAGGTAGTAATTTTTTCTGACTTTCCAAATTTGAGCAGAAATTTTTAAAACTTTCTGCTCTGGTCTTCGGCGGTTCCGATGAGCCCTTATCTGATTGGGGGTGCAAAGGTACGTTAAAGATTTTTGAAAATCAAAAAGAGTCTTTCGAATTTTTGATTCGTTACTCTTTTTGTCGCCCTCGTCCGTTTGATTTGGGAGTGCAAAAGTACGGCGAATGCGACGGGCTGGCAACCACCCGCTAGCTTTTATCGTAGCACTTCGCTTTTGTTGCGGCACTGAGAACAGGTGGTTGGGTTATCAGTCAGCCGGTTAGCAAACCGGAGACTTTTGAAAAAAATTCAGGGCCGGGGATCTTTTTCGAAAAAAAGCGAGAGGTTGGGACGGTAGCGGCGGGGGCGGCGAGCTTCGTACTGGTAGAACAGCTGGCCTAACTGGGCGAGAAAGGGCTCGCCGATGGTGTCGTACTCGTAGACGGCATCATTGATAATACCATCTTGGTTGACGTAGAGGACGGCGCTGAGCAAGAATTCGGACTGGTGGAGGGAATCGGCGAAGTAGGCTACATCGGCCAGGTAGCCGTGCGACATGCCCACGATGTTGAAGATGCGCAGGCCGAGCTGGGGCTGGGCCTCGGAGCGACGGCCGTAGTAGAGGTACTTTTTGTAGGCGTCGAAATACTTGGGGGCGGCGTAGGGCGTAAAGCGGCTGGCGTGGGGCGTGAGATGGAGATACTGGCGCAAAAAAGCGTGGTCGGCGGGGGTGAGGCGAGGGCGTTGGGCGGCGGGAAAAGCGTCGGGAAAGAGGGCCGCTTGCAGCAGCGCCGTGACGTCGGGCAGGGGGAGATTGTTGGCCGTGGTGAAATCGTAGGGCTGGTGAATGAGGCGGCTGCCGACTTTATAGGCACGGCCAGCGAAAACGGGACCCAGCGGCGGCGCGGGCGTGTGGGGGTTGGTTTGGGCGGGCTGCCGGTAAAGGGTGTCGCCGGCCAAGGAGTGAAAGGCCACGGGGTTGGTGCGGCGGTTGGCCGCCGTATCGCAGGGAGCGAAGCGGCGCACGATGCGACTGCCGGAGTAGCCAAGCTGCCGCAGGCGGTCGTTGATGGTTTTTTGGCCCAAAAACTCGTAGAGGCGATTGTACGCGAGGTTGTCGCTGACGAGCAGCATCCGCTTGATGTAGTTGCCGACGGTGGCCTGGCGGTCGGAATCGGCGGGGGCGGCGAAGGGCACGGGCGTTTGGCAGCGGCCGGCGGCGCCGGTGGACATTATTGTGCTCCGGGTAACGGGAGCGGGCAGGGTGCGCAGCTTTTCGAGGGCCAGCAGGGCAACGGGCAGCTTGACGAGGCTGGCGGGGTTGAAATACTGGCGTGGGTTGAGGTGGTAGGTGTGCTGGGTGAAGTGCGGTACGTTTTGGGCATCGCGGTTTATCTGGGTGTAGATAAGCTGGAGCTGGTACGTAGCGGGGTGGCTGAGGACCTTAGCCAGCGCCGGGTTGGTGCGGAGCAGGCTGTCGAGCAAGGGAGAATCCTGGGGTACCTGCGCTTGGGCGCGGGTAGTCAATAGCAGGGTTAGCAGGATCAGGATAGGCTTCATGAATGCGGGCATTTTCGTACTGTATATAATAAGGAAGGCCGTGATAATTTTTATCACGGCCTTTCGAAAGTGGCCTCGCCACTGGTCCCTTTTTCTTTTGGGGGAGCCTGACGAGTTGTGGTTTTGGGACTCAGTGCGCTGCTTGCTCTTCTACCCTACTGGATTTTTGTTGATAGTAGCAAGTCGGCACACCTAGCGCCGGATGCTCGCTGCGCGAGTGCTCGGACTACAAAGTCCAAGCTACTGTTCGGGCTACTCGTTGCCGATGGGCGTGCGGCGCTTGGCTAATAGGAGGTTGCTGTCGGTTTGGCGCCAGTTGTAGCCGGTGCCGAAGGGCAGCGGGCGGGCGCGGCGCAGGGTGTCGTGGTAGGCGGCGGTGAGCTCGGGCTGGTACTGCTTGGCGAAAAGGTTGATGGGGCGGCGGTAGGTACCGTAGTAGGTGAACTGCCAGGCATTTTTGGGGAAATACTTCATGGCGATACCGCTGTCGTCTTGCAGCAAGTAGTTGCTGCGCTCCAGCACCAAGTTGCGGATTTTGGAGAAATAGCTCTTATGCATGAGGTAAGTGGCCGACTTCACGTAAGTGGTGAGCGGGCCGAGGCTGCGCACGTACTTCAGGGGCGCATCTTTGGAAGCGAGTTTATAATCGCTGAGGTCGGCCGAGAAGTAATAGACGGTTTTCTCGGAGCCATCGGCGGCTTGTAATTTGAGCTCGGCCCCGGGGATGGCTTTCGAACCCGCGGCGCGGGTGGTATCGGATACTTCGTGAAGCTGCCCCTGGGCGTCGAGCTGCACGGGGCGCACGGCCAGCACGTGGTTGCCGGTGCGGGCGGCGAAGAGCATAATGAGCGGCACCGCCCCGTCGAGGTTAACCGATTTCAAATCCACGGCCATGTCGTTGGTGCGGAAGAAGCTGAAATTCAGCACCGACCATAGCGATTTTTTTACCGCGGGCAGAATGGCCGGGTTGGCCAGGTTGGCGCGGCTGGGCACGCTACCCACGGGCTCCAGCCCAAACATGACGTAGGTGCTGGCGGTGGGGAAAAGCGTGTAGGCGTTCAGAAAGTCGGGGCCGCTGAAGGGGTAGAACAGCGTATTCGTAGCCTGGCGCACCGTATCGAGCTCGGTAGCCGCCCACTTATCCATGCGGTCGGTGTGGGTGGTGCGGTACTTAGCCCAGCTTTTTTCCTGATCCTGGGCGAAAGCCTGCCAGCGGGGCTGGGCGGCCAACTCGGCCAGGGGGGTACCGGCTTTGGGCTCCAGGCCGGCGAGGTAGGCAGCTACGTTCTGCACGTTGGCAGTGTCGGGGGCCGGAGTAGCGGACTTGGCGGAGGCCGTGGCCTGGGCCGGCGCGGCGGTATCGGCCTTGGGGGCTACGCCGGCTACTTTACTGGCCGTATCGGCCATCGTTTCGGTTTTGGTAGCGTGCTCTTCGGTAGTGGTGGAAGAGGAACAGGCAGCCAGCAGGGCAAAAGCCGGCAGCAGGGGCAACAGGGCAAGGCGCATTTAAGGAGGAAAGAATGGCTAGGGCGGAGATGGGCAGGAGTGGCGGGGACAAATTATTCCACCGGGCGGGCGGGCGCAACGTCGGCAGCAGGTCCTATTTTTTGCGCCGCGAAGTAAATAAGCAGGCCGCTGGCAACAGTAGCCAGGCCGTAGAGCGACTCCTGCGGCTTGTCGCGAATGATGAACACGAGCGTCCAGGCGCTAAGGGCCAAGAATAGCAGCGGCGTAAAAGGATACCCCCAGGCGCGATACGGGCGCGGCAGCCCGGGCCGCCGCCAGCGCAGCACAAACACGCCCAGCACGGTGAGAAACGTGAACAGGTTGAGCACGAAGCCCGCGTACACCAGTACGGCGTTGAAGTCGGGCTTCAGAATAAAAATCAGCGTAATACCTACTTGCAGTAGCAGCGCCCGCACCGGGATACCGGCCGGACTGCGATGGGCCAGCCAGCGCAGGGCGGGCAGGTCCTCCCCCATCGTCTGTACGATGCGGGGGCCGGCGAAAATCATGGCGCTGATGGTAGATACGAGCAGGCCAGCGATAACGCCCCCCATGAGCCGGCCCAGCACCGGGCCAAATAGCCAGCTCGCCGCCAGGTAGCCCACTTCGAGCTGCCCTTTGAGCACGGCCAGCGGGGTAGCGCGCAGAAACACGTAGTTGAGCCCGACATACAAGAGCAGCACCACGGCCGTACCGGTAAGCAGAATGCGCGAGAGGTTGCGCTGCGGGCGCTCGATTTCACCGGTGAGGTACACGGCGGCGTTCCAGCCCGAATAGGCGTAGCTGACGTACACCAGGCTCACGGCAAAAGCAGGACTGAGCAGCGCCCGCCAGCCCGCCGCAGTGGGCACGAAGGCAATGGGCTGGGCCGGCCCGATTACCATGCCAGCCCCGATGAAAGCCACCAGTACCAGCACTTTAAACGCCGTGATGATTACCTGCAAGCGGCTACCGGCGCGGGTGCTGCGGCCGTGCACCAGGGCCAGCCCCAGCACCACGGCCACCGCCAACCCAGTGGCGTACGTGTAGCCGCTCCCGGAACCGACCGGCGTGGCCAGCCAGGGCCACACGCTCTGGGCGTAGCGGGCCAGCGCCAGGGCCGCCAAGGCCGTGGGCGCGGCAAACCCCACCGTGGCCGATACCCAGCCCGACAAAAAGCCCAGCGCCGGGTGGTAGATTTGACTGAGGTAGTGATACTCGCCGCCCGAGCGGGGCATGGCCGCCGCCAGCTCACCGTAGCTCACGGCCCCGCACAGGGCAATGAGGCCCCCCACCGCCCACAGCATCAGCAGCGCGAAGCCGCTTTGGATACCTAGCACTTGAAAACCCAGGCTGGTGAAAACGCCGGTGCCGACCATGTTGGCAATCACGATGGACGCGCCGGTGCGAAAATTTATCTGATGAGGTTGAGCTTGCACGCTGGCAAAGGTCGGACCGGCGCGGCATTTGGCACGGCTGGGCTTAAAAAGGGCGCGCCGGCGGGGGCAGTAGGCCGTTGAGTACCCTTGTCGGTCAGTTACACGCTGGCGGCGCAACCGCTTGGCACCTAAAAAACGCAGCCTGCCTTCTTTCCAAGACAACATGCAAAGCCCAGCCGGCCTTCCTCAAATTAAGGTGGCGGGCTGGGCGCAGGCAGGAGGCTATACCACGAACAAACGGAAAATCAACCGCTTAATCTAGTCACGCACTATACTTCGGGAGTAGCAGCGGCAGCTTTGGGCTTTTTATAGAGCGGCACGGTGCTGCACGGCTCGCCATACATGATGCTGGCCGCTACCGGCAGCAGACGCTGCATGATGGCCACGTAGGCAAAAGTGGGCACCGGCTTGTCGCCGCACCCCTTTATCACCAGCTTGGCGTCGCGGTAATATTCGGCGTCGATGCTCGCGATGGCTTTTTCAAACAGCGACTGCTCCAGCGCTTCCAGGCTGCCGAACACGTAGTGATTGGCCTGGCCTTGCAGCTTGCTGGCCAGTAGCATGTAGGCCCAGGTGGGCACGATAGCATCGGTAGAGCAGACGATGGCTACGTTTTTGCCAGCGTACTGCGTCCAGTCGTGCGTTTTTACGAATTCGCGGAAGTCTTTCTCGCGCAGCATGAGGCCGTGAAAAAGATTGTCCTTGATGTCGTACACCACCCGCTCGCCGGGGTGAATGTATTCTTCCAGATTGAGCGTAAGCAGGCCGGAGGCAGCCACGCGGTTGACGAAAAGCGGTTCCATATTTTTCGGGTTATTAGCTATCAGTTGCTTTTTAACAAGCAATAGGCACAATTTGTAAAACAGTCCTCTTCAGGCTGTTTTTTAGAAACCATATCGCAAGCCGCACTACGGAGCGGAGAGCTACCTCGGCAAGCTCTGCCCGACGAGCGGCCGGGCCGTACTCAAACTCTCGCAAAGAGTTACTAACCAAGGGACTTCGGGGTAGTAGTATGTACTTCCTTTAAGTAAAACGGCTCGTAGTAAGCCACATCCCGAAACTCCTGCCGCTGGTAGGCCGCGAGCGCCAACTCGCCGATACTGACGGCCGAGGGCTGCACGCCAATCAGGAAGCTGGCGTGGGAATTATGCTCAACCAAAGGCTGGAATTTCGCCGCGCCCGACCCGAAGAATAATACCGGCTGGGTAGCCAAATAACTCGCCAGCGATTCGGCGTCGAGCACCAGATTGTGCGGGGCCAGCACCTCGGTACCGTCGGCGCGGTAAAGCGCCGTGTACACCTCCTGGCGGCGGGCGTCGAGCATCGGACAGTACAAATACTCGGCGGCGCGGGGGGTGCGGGCAGCTACCTGGTGAGCCAGCGCGGGCAGCGTGCCCACGGCCAGCAACGGAATATCGAGGGCAAAGCCCAGACCCTTGGCGGCGGCGGCCCCGATGCGCAGGCCCGTGTAGGAGCCGGGGCCGTCGCTCACGGCCACGGCGGCGAGGTCGGCCAGGGCGTGACCGGTGTTGGTTACCAGTTGCTCAATGAGCACGGTGAGGTGAGTGGAATGCGACTTTTCGAGGCGCAATTCAGACTGGCCGAGCAGACGGCCGCTGGGCAGGTGGTGCAGGGCCACGGCGCAAATGGGCGACGAGGTTTCGAGCGAAAGCAGGAGCATGGACATAAGCAAGCGGCAAGTTCCGGCCGAAGCGGCGTTTTTTTGCTAAACCAACTCCCGACACTTTTGTGCGTTTGAGATAAACTACTTGCCTGATTATGCCGCTGGCTGCTCGTCCTTACGTACTTACCATTATCGGCGGCGGCTTTGCGGGCACGGCGCTGGCCCTGCACCTTACCCGACTGCCAGGGCCGCTGCCGCTGGATGTAGCGCTGATAGAGCCCCGCCCGCTGGCTGGCCCCGGCTTGGCTTATTCCCCGCCCCGCCCCGAACTGCTGCTCAACGTGCGTCCCGCGGGCCTGAGCCTCTACGCCGACGAGCCCGCGCATTTTGCCCAGTGGCTGGCCCACCAGCCCGAAGCCGCCGACGGCGTACCCGAGTTTGCGCCCCGCGCCACTTACGGCCGCTACCTGGCTCAGGAACTAGCCGCCGCCCTCGCGGCCCCGGCGGCCAACGGTGTGCGCCTGCGCCACTACGCCACCGAGGCGCTGGCCGCTCCGCTTCTCCCCGATGGCCGCCGCGCCGTGCAGCTCGCCGACGGCCGCACGCTGGCCAGCCAAGCCACGGTGCTGGCGCTGGGCAATTTTCCGCCCCCACCCCCAACCGGCCCCGACCACCGCTACCTGCACCATCCCGGCTACCACGCCGACCCGTGGGCTACCGGCTCACTGGCGCGCATCGGGGCCACCGAGCCGGTAATACTCATCGGGGCGGGTCTTACGGCGGTTGATATGCTGCTGGCTTTGCGTGCCCAGGGGCACCGCGCGCCGGTGCAGGTAGTAGCCCGGCGCGGCCACTGGCCCGCCGCCCACGGCCCGGCCAGCGACCCATGCTACCCCAACTTTTACCCCGAGCTGGCAGCCGAGCCCACCGTGGCCGCCACGCTACGCCGGGTAAGGCGGCATATCGCCCGGGCCGCCACCCAAGGTATCGGGTGGCGGGCGGTGATTGATGCCCTGCGGCCCGACCTGGGCCACATCTGGGCAGGCTGGCCGCTGGCCGAGCAGGCGCGCTTTCTGCGGCACCTGGCGGGACGGTGGTCGCAGGTACGGCACCGCATTGCGCCCAGCGGCGCGGCCATGCTGGTCGAGCAAACGGCCAGCGGATACTTGCGCACCGTGCCAGGGCGAGCAGTAGCTATCATCCCCGACCGCGAATTGCTGCGCGTGGCAGTGGCCCGGGCGGGCCAGCCCGCGCAGTGGCTGGCCGCGCCGCACGTCATCTGCTGCGCCGGGCCGCTGCTCGATTACAGCCGCATCACTACGCCGCTGGTACAACAGCTACGCGCCGATGGCTGCCTGGTACCCGATGCGCTACGCCTAGGCATGCAGACCGACGCCAACGGCGCGCTGGTGGGTGCCGACGGGCAGCCCAGTACGGGCGGCCTTTTCACGCTGGGAGCCAGCCGCCGCCCCGCTTATTTCGAATCGACGGCCGTACCCGAACTGCGCCAGCAGGCAGCGGCACTGGCTACCGTACTGGTCGAGCGCTATCATGCGCAGGCGCACTAAATGACAGCGCCGCCCCGGTTTAAACCGGGGCGGCGCACAGGGCCGGCCAGCACGTGCATGCCGACGCCGTCTTCTGCATTAACTTAAGCAGCTAGCGGCAAGCCCTCGGGATAGAGCGGCAGCACACGCGTTTCGGGAGCGGCGGGGGCAGGGGCCGGCGCTAGCTCGTCGCGGTGGCGGCGCAGGGCGCGCATGAGTAGGTATTTGTATTTTTCGGCGTCGGCTAAGGCTTGCTCTACGGCCTGCACGGCATCGGCGTACGCCACGACGGGCTGCAACTCGCGGCGGGGACGACGGGCCTCAAACACCCGGTCGGCCAGGTAATCAGCAGGGTTTTTCATGAGCAGAATAAGTTAGTTATTGTCTGTCTAGCTAACAGGTGCGGGCGGCTATAAATTCCGCCACCCATATTTTTATAACCCTGATAATCAAACGTTATTCTACTTTACAAACTACTCTTGAAAGTTGTTTTTTTGGCAAGGTTTTAGCAATGTACTTACCATCAAACACCCGGTTGGCCGTATAACCAGTCGGGGCCGCGGAAATTAAACTTCGCGGCTTTGATGTTATCTAACGTCCGTTGTTTTCACAACCTAATGCGAAGTTTCGGCTTCGACTTGTCATGCGTCGCAATCTGTTTTTTTCCTTGTTTTTGGTGCTCGGCCTGGGCTTAGGCCTGAGCAGCTGCGCCCCGGGCGTGTACGCCGGGGCTAGCGTGGGCGCTCCCTACCCCGTGTACGGCCCCAGCTACTACGGTCCTCGTTATTACGGCCCGCGCTACTACGCGCCGCGCCCCATTATCGTGCAGCCTGCCCGCCCCTACGGCGGCTGGCGCGGTGACCACGGTTGGCACGGCGGCGGCCGTGGGGGCTTCGGGGGTGGTGGCCGCCGGGGAGGCCGCTAGGGCAACCCAGCCTCCCCTACCGGCTGCATAATTTTAGCGGCCCTTCTTCGTTTATAATTCTCACTTTTCTCCGTGCTTCGGCACTCATTGCGCCATGCGTTTCCGTCCCTTGTTGTTCGTGTTGCTGCTAGCCCTGTACGGCGCTAGTACGGCTTCGGCCCAGGTCATTATCAACGCCCGAATAGGCCGCCCTTACTACGGCAGAGGCTATTATCCGCCCGTGGCCCCGCCGGTAGTGGTAGCGCCCCCGCCGGTGGTAGTAGCCCCCCCGCCCCCCGTGTATTACGCGCCCGCGCCGGTGTACTACGCCCCTCGTCCGGTTTATTACGCTCCGCGGCCCGTGTACGCCGCCCCGCGCTACTATGGTCGCGGGTGGGGACGTGGTCACCGCTGGTAGGCACTAGCCAGGATGCACAGCACAAGGCCCCGGTAACGCACGTTATCGGGGCCTTGTGCTGTGGATGGGAGGTCCCGATTAGCACTTACTAGTCGACCAGGACCGCACTACAGCTACAGCGTTTCGGAGCTGTGCAGGCGAATACCGCCACCATCGTCTTCGGCGGCGCGTAGCATCGCCTGGGCCACCGTGGTCGCGGCGACGGGGCGGTATTTGCGCCAAGTACCGCGCAGCAGCGGTTGCACCAGCGCCAGCAGGGCGGCTCCCAGGCGCTCGCCTAGCCGGGGGGCGGCCCGCTCACCAAGCAGCAAAGAGGGGCGAAAAATGTGAATGGCCCGGAAGGGCGTCTGCCGCACGGCCTCTTCCATCTCGCCCTTCACGCGGTTGTAGTAGAAGCGCGACTCCGTATCGGCCCCCAGCGCCGACACGACCAGGAACTGGGCCGCAAAATTGGCCGCCGTGAGGGCCGCCAGCTGCACTACGTACAGAAAGTCAACCCGGTAAAATGCCTCCCGCGAGCCAGCCTGCCCGATGGTCGTGCCAAGGCAGCAGAATACGTCGTCGGCGATGAGGCGCAGGCGCTCGTTTTCGAGATGGTCAAACTCGGTCACTACCTGCACGAGCTTGGGATGCTGCACGGCCACGGGGCGACGGCCCACCACTATCACTTTGGCGTAACGCTCGCTGGCCAGTAGCAAAGGCAGGAGTGCGCTGCCGACCAGCCCGGTAGCGCCCGCGAGTAGAGCAGTTTTTTTCATAACGAGAAAAGGCGGGGCCGCGGATGGTCGCGGCGGGCCTCTCCTTACGCAGGGACTGGCGCGGTGTTGAGCAGGGTTTAGTTGCCCAATTCCTCGGCGCGGGCGCGGGCGGCCTCGGCCCCGGCCATGAGGCCTTCGCGCACGGTGCTGCTGCCGAAAGCTTTGAGCGCCGCCTCGGTGGTACCGCCCTTGGAGGCCACGCGAGCTATCCATTCCTGGCAGCTGAGGCCAGCCTGGCTGTAGAGCTCCACCGCGCCGCGGAAGGTCTGGCTTACCAATAACTCAGCCTCGGCGGGGGCGAAGCCCATTTGGGCGGCGGCGGCCATCAGGGCTTCCATGCAGTAGTACACGTAGGCCGGGCCACTGCCCGAAATGGCCGTGCTGGCGTCGATGGCGCCTTCTTGCTCCACGTACACCGTTTTGCCGGTGGTAGAGAGCAGATTTTGCACCTGCACCAGCTCGGCACGCGTCACCTCGTCGGTACTCGTGAAGGCGGTCATGCCCATGCCGATCTGGGAGGGCAAATTGGGCATGGCCCGGATAATTTTGGGCGTACCCAATGCCTCACGTAGCGTGCTGATGCGCACGCCTGCCATGATGCTGAGGATTACTTGCTGCGGCTGTACCAGCCCGCGCAGCCCGGCAAACAAAGCCGGCGAATCCTGCGGCTTCACGGCCAGAATGATGATGTCGGCCCCCGGTACGCATTCTTCGGGCCGCCCCCACACGGTACCGATTTCGTGAGCGGCGAGCGCGGGTACGCGCTCGGGCGAGCGGGCCAGCAGGCGGAGATCGAGCCGCGAAGTGACGTGCGCCCGCACAAAGCTGCGGGCGTACGTCAGCCCCATATTACCACCGCCGATAACGAGAATTTTCATAGTATATAAAGTTCCGCTGAAAATCCGGCTAACTCACCGACGATGAGCAACCGCCACCCAAAAGCATTTTACGTCTGACAATCACTTACTTAACAAAAGCAACAAGATTGCAAATTACACTCACGCAAAAATGCAACTTAGTTGCTTAGTCGGCCTCGTTTACTCTTTTCAGAAATGCGTTGTACTGTCTGCAAGAGGAGATTTTATCAGGCAGCCGGGCAAACATACTACCGTTTAAGCCGGAAATGCAGGATAGTTCAGCATTATTTTGAGCCGAATAAGCGGGCGAAAAAACCCCGCCGCCGGGGCTTTTCCTTCACTTTTACCTTGGTAGTTTCCTGAGCGCTGGGAGCAGCAGGACGCGGCTGCGGCCGGGGCGCGGTGGCTACGGGCGGCTGCGGGCGGCCCGGGCGCGTGGCCGACGTGGGCGGGCCAGCCGCTGCGGAAGCCGCCGGAGCCGTAGCAGCCGGGGCCGCGGCCAGCACTTCCACCGCGAATTTACCTTCGGAGAAGATGCGCACGGGCATGCTCTCGTTGTGCAGGCGGTCGACGGCCGTGAGGTAATAGGCGTAGGCCACGCCGGGGGTGGCGGTGGTGTCGGTGTAGGTACCGGGCTGGGCCAAGCTGCTGGGCCGTACGACGCTGAGGATGCGACGCGGGTCGTTCGGCCCCATCACCTGGCCGCGCTCGAAGCGGTAGAGCACGTAGTAGGCGGCCAGGTCGCCATCGGCGGCGGGCACCAGGTCGGGCTGCCAGGTAAGGGTGGCGGTGCGGCCCTGGCGCTTGAGCACCATCTCGCGCACGGGGCGCGGGGCCAGGCTATCGAGCCAGGGCATTACGGGTACCAGCGCGGGGGCGCGGTAAGCGTCTTCGCGCAGCGAGTCGGTCGTGTGCAGCGGATTGGTAGCAAGCGACTTGGCCGAGAAAAATACGCTACCCTGCACGTCGGCGGGATAGCTGCGATTGAGCCGCACCTGGCGGGGCAGCTCGCTTGGATTGCGCCAGGCGGTATCGGAGCGGGTGCTTTCGAGCATGCGGTAGGTACCGTGGCCGACGTAGAGGTGGCGCTGGAAGTGGTTGCGCGTCCACCATTCGAGCAGCGTGGCGTAGGGCACGAGCCGGAACTTGGTGCTCCAATAAAGCTGCGGCAGAATGTAATCGACCCAGCCCCGCTGCAGCCAGAGGCGCGAGTCGGCGTAGAGGTTGGAGTAGCTGGGCTGACCGGCGCGGGTGTCGGAGCCGTTGGGGTCAGCGCTTTTATTCATCCACACGCCGAAGGGCGAGATACCGAATTTCACCCAGCGCTTGGCCAGCCGGAGGCTGTCGTGCAGGTCGCGGATGAGGGTATTCACGTTCTGACGACGCCAGTCGGCGAGCCCCAGGTTGTCGGGGTTATAGCGTTGAAAGGCCTGCTCGTCGTGAAAGACCACCCCCGGTTCGGGATAGGGGTAGAAATAGTCATCAAAGTGTACGCCATCAATATCATAACGCCGCACCACATCCATAATAACGCGCTTGATGTGGGTGCGCACCTCGGGCAAGCCGGGATTGTAGAGATACTGGGAGGTATACTTGATAAACCACTCGGGATGACGCTTGTAGGGGTGCAGTGGGGCCAGCGCCCGGGTAACCGTATCCATAGTAGCCCGGTAGGGATTGAACCAGGCGTGAAACTCCATGTTGTGCCGGTGCGCCTCGGCAATGAGGAAGGGCAGCGGGTCGTCGTTTTCACCGGGCGCCTTGCCCTGGCGGCCGGTCAAATATTTGCTCCAGGGCTCTAAATCAGACTTATAGAAGGCATCCGAGGCGGGTCTGATCTGCACAAATACCGCGTTGAGGCCAGCGCGCTGACCGGCATCGAGCAGGCGACGGTATTCACGGCGGTAGTGCTCGGGGGCCTCGCCGCGCTGGTTGGGCCAGTCGATATTAGCCACCGTGGCGACCCAAAAGCCGCGCAGCTCGCGCTTGGGCGGGGCGGGGTGCAGGTCTTCTTCGCCGGCAATGGCCCCGAGCTCGGGGGGCACCTCTTGCGCCCGCAGGGCAAGTGGCAGCAGGCAAAGCAGAAAGCAGAATACGCGGCGGGGGCAGGAAAACCAAAGACTCAACACGGCCGCAAAGTACGGGCAGGAAAAAGGGTAAAATGTGAAAAGTGAAGGAGTAAAAGACTCGCCCCGCTGGCAAAGTCTTTTACTCCTTCACTTTCAATAAATAACCTTTCCTACCTACGCCTCTTGCTGCGGCGCGTTGGTGGGGTTTTGGTCGGCGCGGTCGGGGCTGGCGTCGGTGGCCGCAGCATCCCCACCTTCGAGGCCGTTGGTCTGTTCGGCGTCGCCATAGTCGCCCCGGATGCCGGCCCCGTCGCTGTGGCTCAGATCTTCCTGGGTTACGGTTTCGGGGTTGCCGCTGGCGTACTGATCACCGTCGGCATCGGGATTGGTGACGGGGCCAGCGGTGCTGGGATCTTTGCCTTCCTCGATTTCGGAGGGGCGGCCCGAATCGGGGGCGGGGTTGGGAGTTACCATGATGGGGAGGGGCTTTGTTTGGGTGGTGTGGGTAGGCTGGAGCTTGTTCTGCTTAGGGAGAACGGGCAACTTGCTTTAATGGCGTGGGACAAGCTAAAGCTTATCCCACAGCTCATTATAGCGTTACTTTGCCGATGCTGCCGCCGCTGGAGGCAGTGCCGCTGCTTACGCCGGAGCCGGTGACGCCGCCTTCGGCTTCTTGGTGGTTGGCGGGGTCGGTTTCGAGCTTGGCAGCTTTCTTATCCTGGGCGCTGGCGCTGGGGTGGGCGTTGCCGCCGCTACCCGAATTGTCATCGGCGTTGCCGCCGTAGAGCGCGTCGGGATTAGTGGGGGCTTCCTGGCGACCAATGGGCTGGTAGGCGTCGGACTGCACGGGCTGGGTAGCCTGGTCTTTTTCGGGGCGAGTGGTTGACATGGTCGGAGGGAAAAGGATTTGGGTACTGTACGCAGCCCGGCGCGGCTGGTTTGCGGGGTTTTACGCCGGTTTGCCGCCATATTTACGGACTTGATTGGCGAGCCGGCCCACTCTAATTTTCTCCGCGATGTTCACTACCACCGACGTACTGCGTACCAAAACCGATGCGGAGCTGCAATTTTTCGTTGAGAACCCCAGCTACTATCACTACGACTTAGTTAGTGCCGCTCGGCAGGAACTGCGTCGCCGGGGGGTGCGCTTGGCTGCCTACGCGGCGGACATCGACCAAGCCGATGCCTTCGACGAGGCCCCTACCACTTCCAGGCGCCCCTTAGTGCTGGGGGCAGTGGGGCTGGCCGTCGTGATTGGCGCACTGGTCTGGGCCAACCGGCCTACTACCCCACCCCCTGCTGCTCCCGCTCCCAAACCAGCCCCGACCTTGGAAACCGTGGCCAGCCATGCCCTGCCCACTTTCGACATCGATAAGATAGTGGACGCCCAGCTAGCCCGCGTACCAGCCGCCGAAAAACAGGCACCCCAGACACTGCGCCAGTTTAAGGGCCTGACCCGCCGCTTCTGGACCGCCGAAACGCAGACCGAGTTTCTGACCGCGCAGGCGTACGCGGGCCAGGCCAGCCCCGTCTTTGCCGAGCAGGCACTGCTGACCCGCGAAACCTGGCGCGATTGGAACAAGGCCGCCGTGTACAGCTACCGCCTGGGGCCTACTATGCAAGCGCAGTACGAGCGCATGGGCCAAATAGCGAGCAGTCAGCAGCATATACTACACAATCTGCCCGATATGCTGGCCGACAAGTCTTTCCTGACGGACAAAGAAATGGTGGCCCGCGACACCGAAGTGCAGGACTGGCTGGCCGACCTGCGGCCAATCTCGCCCGTCACGGGCAAGCGCTACCGCGTTACCGTCTTAAAATTCAAGCCCTAACCTTTCGGCGTTCCCGTTCTGAACGCCTAGTCGCAGCCAAGACCGAAACCCAGCGAGCCCCGCTCGTGGTTTAGGAGTGGTTATGGATATTTCCACTCCCGAGGCGGCGGCTGCGCATTTTGCCCAGCGGCCCGATGCCGAGCTACTTTACCTGGCGCGCCACGCCAGCCGCTACCCGCCCGCCGTGGGGGCGGCCGCCGTGGCCGAGCTCCAGCGCCGGGGGCTGGTGCCCGAGGCGCCGGTATCCCCTCCCCCACCCGCCCTGCCCGAGGCCGACGAGCCCGCCGAAGAAACCTGGGGCCAGCTACTGCGGTCGATGCTACGGGGCTTGTTCTGGCCCACCCGGCAATACTGGGCCGTGCCGCTGCTTATCGACCTCAACCTACTGGTGTGGCTGGCCATGACGCTGAGCGGCATCTCGGCCACCGCGCCCACCGGCCGTGAGTTGGTGCACTGGGGCTCCAACGTGTCGAGCCTGACGTGGCATGGCCAGCCCTGGCGCTTGGTAACGAGCCTGTTTGTGCACGCGGGGGTCACGCATTTACTCCTCAACATGGCCAGCCTCTGGCTGCTGGGCGTGCTGCTGGAAGCCCGTACGGGTGGAATCCGGCTGCTGGTCGCCTACCTCACAAGCGGCGTGGCAGCCTCCATCGCTACGCTCTGGTACCACAGCAGCGGCATCAACTCGACGGGGGCCAGCGGGGCCATTTTTGGGTTGTACGGGCTACTGCTTACGCTGTTAATCAGCAAAAAAATAGTGCTCGATAAATGGGACCGCCGCGGGATGCTGGGCCTGGTCGGCTACCTGGTACTCAGCAATCTACTATCGGGGCTCACGGGCAACATCGATAATATCGCGCACGTCGGGGGCCTGCTGATGGGGCTGCTGGTGGCCCTGCCCATCCAGTGGACAATGCGCCGGGCGGCGTAAACAATCGGGCGGCTGACGGGTATTGAGCGCGGCCGGGGGCGGCCGCGCCCGCCAGGTGCCTGCCCTCGTTTGCCTTCACTCCCCACCCCCTTTTCCATGCTTGCTCTCCAACTCGATGCCCCGCACCAGACCGCCGTACTGCGCGAAATTACCACGCCCCAGCCCGCCCCCGGCGAGGTGCTGATTAAGCTCCGCGCCGCCGCGCTCAACCACCGCGATGTCTGGATTCAGAAAGGGCAGTACGCCGGTATCAAACTCCCCTGCACGCTCGGGGCCGACGGCAGCGGCGAGATTGCCGCCCTGGGGGCCAACGTTAGCGGTTGGCAAGTAGGTCAAGAAGTTATTATTTATCCCGGGGTAGCGTGGGGCACCGCCGAGCACGCGCAAGGCCCCGAGTTTCGGGTGCTGGGCATGCCCGATCCCGGCACCTTTGCCGAGTACATCAGCGTGGCGGCCGAGTACGTGCGGCCGCGCCCCGCGCACCTGAGCCCGGAGCAGGCCGCCGCCCTGCCCCTGGCTGGCCTCACGGCCTACCGCGCCGCCTTCGAGCGGGCGCGGGTGCAGCCCGGCGAGCGGGTGCTGGTGACCGGCGTGGGCGGGGGGGTGGCGCTCGTCGCCGCGCAATTGTGCGCCGCCCACGGGGCCGAGGTTTGGGTGACTTCGGGCGAGGACGACAAGTTGGCGCGCGCCCTGGCGCTCCCGCTGGGCCTGCGCGGCGGCATCAGTTACCGCACACCAAACTGGGCGCGCACGCTCACGCAGCAGGCCGGCGGCAATTTCGACGTCGTCATCGACAGCGCGGCGGGTGAGGCTTTCGGCGCGCTGCTCGACGCGGCAGCCCCGGGCGGGCGCATCGTTTTTTACGGCGCAACGCTGGGCAATATCCCGCAGTTGCCCGCCGCAAAAGTTTTTTGGAAGCAGCTCAGCATCTTGGGCTCGTCAATGGGCTCCCCCCGCGATTTCGACGCCATGCTGGCGTTCGTCAACGAACGCCACTTGGTACCGATAGTAGATAAGGTATTTCCGCTGGCCGAGGGCGAGGCCGCCCTGCGCTACCTCGAAGCTGGCCAGCAATTGGGCAAAGTGGTGCTGGGCATTTGAGTTACTCGCCTACTACACAGCGGGTCACGGTAAAAAATGCCCGTTCTGCGGCTTGAGAAGCGGGCGACTCATCATCACACAAACGCCCGTCATGCTGGGCTTGCGAAGTATCTCATCACGTTTGGACAAATCAGTCTAACGTAATAAGATGCTTCGCAAGCTCAGCATGACGGGCGTTTTTTAAACTATGTGCTAGGCAGCTTTTCCCCTAGACACTACCATTAATTCGGACGGGGCTTTAGCTCCGGCAGCTTATTTCTTGCGGTATTCGCTGTTGAGGTAGGCCAGTACGGGCGTGGTTACGTCCAGCGCTTTTTCGCCGTAGGCGATGGTACCGCTGGGCGCGGCAATGAGGATCATCTTGTAGCCGTGGGCTTTACCATAGGCTTCTACTTTTTTATTCACGCTTTCGAGCACCGTCTGGGTCAGCTTGCCCTCGGCTTCCTGAGCCTGAGCCTGAATTTTTTGCTGCTCTACGGCTCCCTGCTGCTGCTTTTGCTGAAGCTGCTGCTCGGCAGCGGCACGCTGCTCGGGCGTGAGGCCAGCGGCCGTTTTCTGGTATTGCTCCACGGCGTTACGGAAGCTGCTTACGAGGGCCTGGTTCTGGCGCTCCCAGCCTTTGGCCTTGGCCTCAAATGAGCGGCGGGCATCCTTCATACCTTGGTAGCCATCGAGCAGCTTGGCCGACTCCACGTACACAATGGCGCCGGCGGCGGGCGCCGGGCCAGCGGGCACCTCAGCGACGGCGGGCGTTTCGGCCGGGGCTTCCTCGGTGGCGGGCGCGCTGGCCGTGGTGTCGGCGGGAGTTGTTTCTTCGGTAGTAGCTACCGCTGCCGGTACTGCCTTGGCGGCAGGCCGCTGGTTGAAATGCAGAAAATACAGCACGGCTACGGCAATCAGCAGCACGGCATTAAAAACTAGTTGGGCAGGATTTTTCATGCTCGCAAAGGTAGAGCGGAGCATGGGTAATGAGGTGAGGGGGCAGTAGGTAATGGGTAATAGGTAATGGGTAATGGGTAGCACCATCTATAATATTACCCATTACCCATAAACTACACCGGCACAGCCACGTGTAGCAGCGCGTCGCCTTGGTTTACCACGGGCATGTGGTTGAGCCCAATAACGTAGCCCCCCAGGGTAGACTCCAGGCGCACAGCCTGCTCGCCGTAGGGGTCGGCGATGGAGCCAAAAATCTGGCCTTTCTCGACGTAGTCACCCAGCTTTACGTGCGCCCGAAACAAGCCGGCGTAGCGCGCTCGCATCCAGCGGTGGCGGCCGCACACCACGTTGGGGTGCGCCGGCAGCGGACCTTCGGCCCCCATGCCCAGGTGGTGCAGCACCCGTAGCGTACCCGCAATGGCTTCTTCGATTCCCAACTCGTCGAAGCGCAGGCTCTCGCCGGTCTCGTACACGATGATGGGCTTGCCCAGCGCGTGGGCCGTAGCGCGCAGCGAACCGGTGCGCAGCCGGGCGTGCAGCGTGAAGGGGGCGCAAAAAGCGGCGGCCAGGGCGTCGGTGGCGGGGTCCTCACCCAGCACGCAGCGCAGCTGCGGATGATTGGCCCGCGCCGCGCCGCCGGTGTGAAAATCAATACCGTAGTCGACCAGCGGCATGATCTCGCGCATGAAACGGTGGGCTACCCGGCTGGCCAGCGAGCCGCGCGGATGGCCCGGAAATGAGCGGTTGACATCCTTACCATCGGGCACCTCGCGGCTGAAATTGAGAAAGCCGTAGATGTTTAGAATGGGAATGGCGATGATGGTACCGTGGGTGGGCTGGAGCAAATCGCGGCGAATGAGCCGGCGAATAGTCTCTATCCCGTTTACCTCGTCGCCGTGCATGCCCGCCATCAGCAGCAGCACCGGGCCGGGCTCGGCCGAGCGGATTACGTGCACTGGTACGTCGATTACCGTACCCGAGGGCAGCCGCGAAATTACCAGCCGCGTAAGCACGCGTTCGCCGGGCTGAATCCGCAGCCCATTCAATTCTAAGGAGTTGTCGATTGCCATTGCCGAAAGCCCGCTGCGCCGCCCGCCCAACTGACCAGAGTAAGTACCACAAAGTAAGCTCGGCACTGTTCAAGAACCCTGCCGGAACTGACGCGGGCGACGACTACGCCTCCTCGGCGGGCGCTTCGGGCGTGACTTTTTTCCGCTTGGGCTTGGTCTTGCCGCCGCGCTTGCGCAGGGTGAGGGCGGCGGTGTAGTCGATGATGCGGCCGGCAATGTCGAGGCCGGTTGCTTTCTCAATGCCTTCGAGGCCGGGCGAGGAATTGACTTCCAACACCAGCGGACCGCGCTTGCTTTGCAGCATGTCGACCCCCGCCACGCCCAGGCCCAGGGCCTTGGTGGCCAGCAAAGCCGCCGCCTTCTCGGCCCGGCTGAGCTTGACGAGCGTACCGGTGCCGCCCCGGTGCAGGTTGGACCGGAACTCGCCCTCCTTACCCTGGCGGCGCATGGCGCCTACCACCTCGCCATCGACGACGAAGGCGCGCACGTCCGCCCCCTTGGCCTCGCCGATAAATTCCTGCACCAGGATGCGGGCCTTGAGGTTGTGAAATGCCTCGATAACCGACTGGGCGGCCTTAGCGCTCTCGGCCAGTACCACGCCCAGGCCCTGGGTGCCTTCGAGGAGCTTGATGATGACGGGCGCGCCGCCCACGTGCTCGATGAGGGCGGGCAACTCGTCGGTGTCGTTGGTGAAGGCCGTTTTGGGCATCCCCACGCCGGCGCGGCTCAGGATTTGCATCGAGCGGAGCTTGTCGCGCGAGCGCACGATGGCCTGGCTGTCCACGGCCGTGCGCACTTTCATCATCTCGAACTGCCGCACCACGGCCGTGCCGTAAAACGTGACCGAGGCCCCGATGCGCGGAATAATGGCGTCGGGGCGCTCCAGCAACTGCCCCCGGTAGAGGATGCTGGGCTGGCCCTTTTCCAGCACCAGGTTGCAGCGCAGGTGGTCGAGCACCTGCGCCTCGTGGCCGCGCTCGACTGCCGCCGCGACTAGCCGTTTGGTGGAGTACGACTGCGGCTCGCGCGAAAGAATAGCCAGTTTCATAACGTTGGGGAAGGCAGCGGCCCGGATGAGCCAGCGCGGACGGGGCGAGGCCGGTGAGCCTACCCAAGACCAGCACTATTCAGCGTGTCGAAATTTGATTTTTTCCGAATTCTACCACCAAGCTACGTCCGAACTGGCCCATCGGCCGCAGCAATGGGGTGAGATGCTTGCGCAGCAGCCCGGCGCTCAGCCTTATACGATAGCTCGCGCTGCGCCACATCGACCACGAAGCGGCCCTGCCGCAGCAACGAGCGCCCCAGCAGTACGGGGTGTTTGAGGTCGGAGCGGTCGGCCAGCGAGAACTCGGTGCTGAAGTCTTCGCCATAGAGCCGCACCACGGTGCGAATAACGTAGCGAGCTTGCACCTCGCCATTGGAGGAGCGGATGTGCCGCTGGGCAAACTCGCGAAAGGCCAGCGGCTGGCCGTCGGTGGCGGGGTGCTCGGGGTCGAGCAGGCGCACGTGCAGCACGGGCTCGCCGGTGGCCGGGTCGGCTTCGAGGTGCAGGTCGGCGCAGTGGATAGCGCTGGTGTAGGCCCCGGTATCCACTTTGGCCACCACGCCCCGCAGACCCAGGGCAGGCAAGTCAATCAGTTCGCGGCGACCAAGCAGGCGTTTGACGGGGCGCGGCTTCATGCACTAGGTGTGAATTGTGAGTTGCGAATTGTGAGTCGGCTTGGTGCCAGTGGGCTGGCAAGATACACGCCGCCGCCCTGACGGGCCGAGGGCCGCCTCATCGCTCATAGCCTACGCCCCGTAGTCGGCCTTAGCGCGCAGGCGCTCGTACTCGCGCTGGGTGCGCTCGCCCCGGTTGAGGTTGCCATAGGCGGCCAGGCCCTGCGCCACCACGGCCACGCCCCAAAATACGGTCGACCAGATGGGCCAGGGCAAGAAATCGACGTGGTGCCGGGACTCGTACGTTTGGGAGGTAAAGGCCCACAGCAGCCATAGCCCGGCATTGACGAGCAGGTACGTTACCAAATGACTCTGAAATTTGGTGCGGGCTTTGGCAATCTGCCAGAGGCGCTGGTCGCGGGTGGCATCGGCGGCGGAGGCGGGGCGGAGGGGCTGCATGGCGGGGAAGAGTTGGCGGTGATTGGAAGGAATGATCAAATGTAGGTTTTCACCCTGCCCGTCCGCAATTTGCGCTCACCCAAGCGGTAATTTTCCGGCCCCAAACGGTAAAAATCCGGTCCCGGGCGCATCATTGCGATTTCTATTCACCCAGCTCACGCAGGCATGTCCAGCCCTTCTTCCTCCCGCCTGCGCATTGTGCGGGGCGATATTACCAAGCTCCCCGTCGCCGCCATCGTTAACGCGGCCAATTCTTCCCTGCTCGGCGGCGGGGGTGTCGACGGAGCCATTCACCGCGCCGCCGGCCCGCAGCTACTGGCGGAGTGCCAGCGCATCCGGGCGCGGCAGGGCGGCTGCAAAACTGGCGAGGCTGTCATTACTACCGGCGGGCAACTGCCGGCGGCCCACGTCATTCACACCGTCGGCCCCGTCTGGAATGGCGGCCACAAGGGCGAGCCCGAATTATTAGCCAACTGCTACCGCAACAGCCTACGGCTGGCCCTGGAACACCAATTACCCTCCGTGGCCTTCCCCGGCATCAGCACGGGTATTTACGGCTACCCTAAAGGTGAGGCCGCGGTCATCGCCGTGCGCGAGGCGCAGCAGTGGCTGGCTAGCCACGAGTATCCGCACGAGATAGTTCTGGTGGCGTTCGACGCCGAAACCCAACAGCTATACGAGCAGCAAATAGCGTAAGCTTTGGCTGGCGGCGAGCGCAGCGTAAGCGGACGCCGCCTTACGTAGTTGCTCGCTGCGCCCACTCGCAAGCCGAAGCTTACGCTACAACGCTCATACCTTCTACGCGCTCGGCCACTTGGCGCATGAGCCACAGCGGCGTACTGGTAGCCCCGCAAATGCCGACCGAATTGGCACCGGCCAGCCATTCGTCTTGCAGCTCGTTTTCATTTTCAATGAAATAGCTGCGCGGGTTCACCCCGTTCACTACCGTAAACAGCGCCTTGCCGTTGGAGCTTTTGCGGCCGCTCACGAATAAAATTACATCGTGCTCTTGGGCGAAGCGGGCGAGTTGCGGCTCGCGGTTACTCACTTGCCGGCAAATACTATCGTTGGCATCGAAGCTTTCGAGCGCGCCGCCGGCCGCCGCAATGCGGGCTTCGATGAGCGCCTTCATCTTGTAAAAACCCGCCGTGCTCTTGGTAGTCTGGCTGAAGAGCGTGACGGGCCGCGAGAAATCAATCTGATCCAGGTCGGCCTCGTGCATTACGATAATGGCCTGGTTGCGCGTCTGGCCGGTGAGGCCGATAACCTCGGCGTGGCCGGGCTGGCCATAAATCACGATTTGGCCGTTGTCGCGCTGGCTGGTGTCAAAAGCGTGCTTCACCCGATTTTGCAGCTTGAGCACCACCGGGCAACTGGCGTCGATGAGCTCCAGATTGTTTTGCAGGGCCAGCTGATACGTTTCGGGCGGCTCGCCGTGGGCCCGGATAAGCACCTTGCAGTCGTGCAGCGTACCCAGTTGCTCGCGGTCTATCACCCGCAGGCCCTGCTTGTGCAAGCGCTCCACCTCCATCCGGTTATGCACGATATCACCGAGGCAATACAGCGTATGGTCGTCGCTGTGGCTGAGCTCATCCTCCGCCATCTGGATGGCAAATTCCACCCCGAAGCAATAGCCAGAGTTTTTATCGATGGTTACCTGCATAATAGCTATTAAACTCCGCGCTGGTCCCTTAGGTTCGCGGCCCGCAAAGGTACGAAGTAGGATAAGCTTTAGCTTGTTCGCCGCCAAGAGTATTCCGGGTCGGCCGACCTAAAGCTTATCCGACCTGCCCGTGCCGACCTTTGCGAGCTCATGCTGTTCAACTCGCTTCACTTTCTTGTCTTCTTTCCGGTTGTCATTGGGCTGTATTTCGGCCTGCCGACGCGCTGGCGGGCGCCGCTGCTACTGGTATCGAGCTATTATTTCTACCTGAGCTGGAAGCCGGCGTACGGGCTGCTGCTGGCCGGCACTACGCTGCTCGACTACTACAGTGGCGTGCGCATGAGCCGGCTGTCCACGCCTACGCAGCGCCGTCCCTGGCTCTACCTGAGCTTAGCCAGCAACTTAGGCACCTTATTCATTTTCAAATACTTCAACTTTTTTAGCGATACCACGGCGGCGCTGGCCGCCGCCCTGCACCTGCCGCTGGCCGCGCCCACGTTGGCGTTGGCCCTCCCGGTAGGGGTATCATTTTATACGTTTCAGTCGGTAGCCTACATCGTGGATGTATACCAGGGCCGGCTGCAGGCCGAGCAGCATCTGGGGCGCTTCGCCCTGTTCGTGGCTTTCTGGCCGCAGCTCGTAGCTGGCCCCATCGAGCGCGGTGCCCAGATGCTGCCGCAGCTGCGCCAGCCCCACGGCTTCGACTACGGCCGGGTGGCCAGTGGGCTGCGGCTCATGGCCTGGGGCATGTTCAAAAAAGTGGTAATTGCCGACCGGCTGGCTTTGCTAGCCAACCCGGTATTCGACCACCCGCAGCGCTTCGCGGGCTTGCCGCTGCTACTGGGCGTCGCCGCGTTTACAGTGCAGATTTACGCCGACTTTTCGGGCTATACCGACTTGGCGCGCGGCGCGGCGCGGGTGCTGGGGTACCACCTGGTACTCAATTTTCGACAGCCTTACCTGGCTACGTCGGTGGGTGACTTTTGGCGGCGCTGGCACATGTCGCTCTCTGGGTGGTTTCGCGACTATGTGTACATCCCACTAGGAGGCAGCCGGGCGGGCAAGGCCCGTACCCAGCTCAATGTTCTCGTCGTATTCTTTCTCAGCGGCCTGTGGCACGGGGCCAGTTGGACGTTTGTTCTCTGGGGCGCTCTGCACGGCTTTTATTTAGTGGCCGAAAGTCTATCGGCCCCGGCCCGCACCGCGCTGGGGCGCTGGCTGGGGCTCACTGCCCGGCCCCGCTTTCAGCAGGCACTGGGCACTGCCCTTACCCTCGCGCTCGTCGCCTACGCCTGGATATTCTTCCGCGCCAACACCCTGCCCGATGCCTTTTACATCGCCACCCACCTGTTTAGCGGCTGGGGTCATCCCACTGCCCAACTGCCCACGGCACTGGCCGGACTGGGCCGGCATTTCGCCGCCGAGCTACTGGTGGCAGCGGGTGCCACCGCAGTACTGGCCCTGGTAGACTACCGTGCCGAGCGCGGCTCGGTAGCCGCGTGGCTGGCGGGCTGGCCCAGCGCCGGGCGTTGGGTTGGCTACGCGGGGCTACTGCTGGCGCTGCTGTACCTGGGCGTTTTCGGCAGCAGCCAATTTATTTATTTTCAATTCTAACTCAGAGCCTTTACCATGCTGAAGCTGCTACTTCGCCTGAGTTTGCTACTGGGAGCCGTGGGACTGCTGGGCGGCCTGGGCCTGGCCGCGGGGCTCCGGCGCGGCTACGTCGATGCGTTCTACGCCCGGTTTACGAGCCCGCCGGCGGGCTCGCTGGTACTGGGCACCTCGCGGGCAGCGCAGGCTATCAAGCCCAGCGTACTAGCCGCCCGGCTGGGCCAGCGCTACGAGGGGCCGTGGCTTAATTACGCCTTTACGCTGGCCGAGTCGCCCTACGGCCCGGGCTACCTCAGCAGCATTCAGCGCAAGCTGGCACCCGGCACGCGGCAGGGCCTGTTCATCCTGGCCGTGGACCCGTGGTCGCTGTCTTTGCCCAGCCCGGCACCGCGGGCGGCGGCTGCCCCGGCCGAGCCAGCCCATAAAAGTCAGGAAGTGGTGTTCCCCGAAGCCAATTCGATGGTCAGTCAGCTCGCCAGCGTGAGCCAAAACCCTAACTTCGACTACCTGGCGCACTACCTGCACAAGCCATTTTATCAATTGCTGCTCAACGCCGATACCGCCCACGTCATCGAGCGCCTGCACCCCGATGGCTGGCTCGAAATCGCCCTGCCGCCGCCCAGCGCCAACCCCGCGCTCCTGGAGCGCCGCACCGCCGAAAAGCTGGCTACCTATCGCGCATTGGCTGCCACTAGCTACTTGGCAGGCAGTCGCTTGCATTATCTGCAAAAAACCATCGAATATTTGCGGCAGCACGGCCAGGTGGTACTCGTGCGCCTACCCACCGGCGCCGCGATGGCAACCATCGAAGCCCAGTACCAACCCAACTTCGACCAGCAAATGCGCGAACTGGCTCACCGCTACGCCATCCCTTATCTCAACTACCTACCCCTCGCCTACCCCACCAACGACGGCAATCACCTCACCCGCACGGCCGCGGCTCAACTCAGCCAGCGCCTGGCCGGTGATATGGCTAACTAGTGAGTTAGTGAGTGATGAACTGGTGGGTGGTGAGCTAGAGGGTCTATTCGTATAGAGACTCGCTAGTTCACCATCTCACTATTTCACTATTTTGCCGCTTCATTCACCTTATGGGCGTAAGCGGCGAACAACGCCGAGGACACTTTATCGAGCACAAAGTCAACCTGCTCGTTGATTGTAATGTGGGTGGTATCGAGCAGCACGGCGTCGGCGGCGCGGCGCAGGGGACTTTCGGCACGGGTCGAGTCGATGTGGTCGCGCTTGCGCAGGTTTTCGATGATGTCGTCGAGGGACACGTGCTCGCCCTTGGCCGCCAATTCCTCCTGGCGGCGCTGGGCCCGGATGGTCACGTCGGCGGTCATAAAAATCTTGACTTCGGCGTCGGGGAAAACGGTGGTGCCGATGTCGCGGCCATCCATCACGACGCCGCGCTTGCGGCCCATGCGCTGCTGCTGGGCCACCATGGCGTGGCGTACCTGCGGAATCACCGACACCTCGCTCACCGAATTGGAGATGCGCATCTGCCGAATATCGTCTTCCCGAATTTTATCGTTTAGACACAGCTCATTGCGCCCCGAGCGCCGGTTGCGCTTAAAGCTGATGTGAATGTCGTGGCGCAGGGCGTGTTCCACCCGCGCTAGGTCGTCAAACGGAATGTTATTTTCCAGTAAATACAAGGTTACGCCCCGGTACATGGCCCCGGTATCGAGGTAGGCGTAGTGGAGAGTAGCGGCAACAGCCTTAGCAGTAGTACTTTTGCCACAGGAGGAATAGCCATCAATGGCGATGACGAGGTTTTTCATAAACGCGCGGGAACGGCCATTCGGCCCCGCAAATTACGAAATCCAGCGCTTTCGCGTCTTGCCCGCTGCCGCCAGCCGCTGCGGTACCGACTCAAAAAAAGCCGCTACCGAGGCCGCTGGCCCGATAGTCAGCTGCTGATTAACCAAATAAAAAGGATTGAAAAAAAGTCGGTTAGCCAGTCCCACGCCCGTGTGGCCGTCGGCCCCGGCCGCCCATTCGCCGCGGTAGGTACTTACCAGGCACTGCCCGAGCAGACACCCGAGCGCCATCACGACACCTTCGCGGTCGGGAGACTGCGCGGGCAACTCTGCGCGCTGCACGGCAATAAAATGATCGAGCTCCCGCACGGCCGCGGCATCGTAGGCCGCTAGACCCAGCTGCTGGCGCACTTGCTCGGCGGCCGCTTGCAGAGCGGTTACTTCAGGGGTATCATCGGACATAGCAAAGAAGATAAATCCGGGTCGGTGGGCTAGCCGCTGCCCACCGACCCGGCAGCTAGCAATTATTTTTTACCGTTGGCTGCTTTCCAGCGGCCGTAGGCGGTCAGCAATTCGGGCAATTGCTCGGGCATGATATTATTATCTAACTCCAGCTGCTGGGACAGGGCGGTAAAGTCGCGCAACACCTTCGACAGCGCAAGGCGAAACTGAATGTTATTGGGCGGCAGTACGGCCAGGGGCCGGCCCCCCTGCGTGAGCAGCGTATATACTACCGGGGGCTGCCCGGCCGGTAGCACCGCTACGTACTCTTTCACTTCGTAGCCCGCACGGTGGTAGAGGTTACGCGCAAACAAGCTGGGTACATGCTGGGTGGGCCGGGGAATATCGACCTGGCGCACCACCGAAAACGTATCGCGCCCGATAAAGAAGGCTCGTACGCTATCCACCGGGAATACCAACGGGTACTGGGGCTTGTGGTCGGCATCACTTACGCTCAGGCTCTGGGCGTCGTAGAGCAACTTGGCGTGCTTCCAGTCGCGGTCCCTATTCAATAGGTAAGCCCCGCTCTTAAAGCTGGTGGGCGGCAGGTGCACGGATGGGGCCGCCGGGGCTTGCGCTCGGGCAGTACCAGCTACTAAACATAAGAGGGCGAAGCGGTAAAGTTTTGTCATAAGGTTAATCGGCGCGGATAGGTAATCTGCGGCTAACATACTGACAAAAGCCCTGAAATCAAACTAGTGCCCGCAGGGGCAGGGCACCGACTTTCCGCCGCTGTGATGGCGATACCAGCGGGTTTTTTGCGATAAAGAGCCGTGGCCGGCGCAGCCACTGGCTGCCAAAGAGGCTACGAGAGCCACCAAAAAGGCTGGCCGGGCCAGCAAACGAGCTTTTAGCGATAGCTTCACGGGATATTTTTTTTGTAAAAATACTTTTCGAAACGCCGTCGGCCCCACAGCCCGGCGGGCAATTCCTTTCTTTTCAACGCAATGGCCGCTGATTTCGTGCTTACTGTTAATCTGGTTGATATTCCGGCTCGTAGCGTATACCCGGCTACGCTGCGCGTGGCGGCGGGGCGGCTGGTGGCCAGCGAGCCCGTGGCCGGCGCCAGCGGCCCCGACCCCGCCCTCCCCTACGCCCTCCCCGGTTTTGTCGATGCCCATGTGCACGTGGAAAGCTCGCTGCTGGTACCCAGCGAATTTGCCCGGCTGGCCCTGCCCCACGGCACGGTGGCTACTGTGAGCGACCCCCACGAAATCGGCAACGTACTGGGCGTAGCTGGCGTGCAGTACATGCTCGACAACGCCGCCCCCAGCCCATTTAAGTTTTGCTTTGGCGCACCCAGTTGCGTGCCGGCCACTCCGTTTGAAACGGCCGGGGCCGAAATAACGGCGGCCGATATCGAACAGCTCTTTCAAAATCCGCAAATTGGCTACCTGGCCGAGATGATGAACTGGCCCGGCGTACTGCGCCGCGACCCCGGCGTACTCGAAAAAATCGCGCTCGCCCACCGCTACGGCCGCCCCGTGGATGGCCACGCGCCCGGCCTGCACGGGGCCGAGGCCGGGCGCTACGCCAGCGCCGGCATCAGCACCGACCACGAGTGCTTTACGGCCGCCGAGGCCCGCGATAAGCTGGCAGTAGGCATGAAAATTCTCATTCGTGAGGGCTCGGCGGCGCGCAACTTCGATGCCCTGATCGAACTGCTGCCCCAGCACTACGAGCAACTCATGTTTTGCTCCGACGACAAGCACCCCGACACCCTGCTGCTGGGCCACATCAACCAGTTGGTGCAACGGGCCGTGGCGCTGGGGTACAATGTGTTCGACGTATTGCAGGTAGCCTGCCTCAACCCCGTGGCGCACTACCGCCTACCCGTGGGCCAGCTGCGCGTAGGCGACCCCGCCGACTTTATCCTGGTTGAAAACCTAACCGATTTTCGCGTTCTACAAACCTACCTCAACGGCGAGCTGGTGGCCGAAAACGGCCGGTGCCTGCTGCCTGCCAGCCCGGTGGCCGTGCTGAATAACTTTCACGCCCGGCCCGTTGCGCCGGCCGCACTGGCCCTGCCCGCGGCCGACTCCACCGCTCCGGTGACTCCATCCCCGGTTATCGAGTGCTTCGACGGTCAGCTCATCACGGCGCGGCGCGACCTGACGCTGCCCGTAGCTGCCGGCCACATTCAGCCCGATCCGGCGCAGGATATTCTCAAGCTGGTGGTACTCAACCGCTACGCGCCCGACGCGGCTCCGGCCGTGGCGTTTATCAAGGGCTTCGGGCTGAAACTAGGCGCGCTGGCCAGCAGCGTGGGCCACGACTCGCACAACATCACGGCCGTGGGCTACGACGACGAAAGCCTGGCCCGTGCCATCAACCTCGTGGTAGCCGCCCGAGGCGGCCTGGCCGCCGTCGGGGCCGCGGGCACCGAGCACGTGCTGCCGCTACCCGTAGCCGGTCTCATGTCCGACCAGCCCGGCCCGGCCGTGGCAGCGGCCTATTCTACCCTCGATCACTTCGCCAAGGCTGGGCTGGGCTCGGGCTTGCAAGCGCCGTTCATGACGCTCTCGTTCATGGCTCTCCTCGTCATTCCTAGCCTGAAGCTCAGCGATAAGGGCTTATTCGACGGCGAGCAATTCACTTTCGTAAAAATGTAGCAAATGGGGGAATGTGAAGATGCATGGGATGGGGGAATGTGAAAATGTAAGGGATGGGGAAATGTAGAAATGGGAGGATAATATGAAGTAGCAAGACACAAGTAGCTGCATTTCTATTTCAAATTATTCAGCCCCATTATTACATTCCCCCATCCCTTACATTTTCACATTCCCCCATTCCCTACATTTTCACGTTGCAGCGGCGAAGCGCTTGGCTAGCAGGCGCTGCATTTTTTCTTCGGTAAGAGGCTTGGTTAAGTATTCGACGTTGGGGTACTGGGCCACGCGGGCGGTGTCGGCGCCGTGCATGGAAGTAGTGAGCACGGCTACTACGGTACGGGCCTGGGCTTTCGGAGATAGCTGGCTATAGCGCTCCAAAAAATCAAAGCCGCTCATGCCGGGCATTTTCAAATCGACAAATACCAGGTCGGGCACCGCCTGCTCATCCCCCGCCTGACCGCCCCACAAAAACTCCAGCGCCTCATCGGCCTTCGAGAACGAGCTGACCTGGCGAGCTACCCCCAGCCGGCTGAGCAGCCGGTTGTTGAGAAAGCTCGTCGTCTCGTTGTCCTCAATCAGCACAATGTGGTTGAGCGCATCCGTCATATAAGTATCTTAAATTGAGTTAACGAAGATAATTCCGGGGCACCGTTCCGGCAAACCCGGCGGGAGCGGCTACAGCCAGCCCTGGGCGGCCATCCACTCGTCGTTGTAAATCTTACCGAGGTAGCGCGTACCGTGGTCGGGCAGGATGATAACCATCGTATCGGTTTCCGTCAGGTGCTCGCGCGCATATTCCAGCGCCCCGTACACGGCCGCGCCGCAGCTCCAGCCCACGAACATACCTTCCTCCTTGGCCAGCCGGCGCGTCATGAGCGCGGCGTCCTTGTCAGTTACTTTGATGAACTGGTCGATGACGTCAAAATCCACATTCTTGGGGAGAATATCTTCGCCAATGCCTTCGGTTTTGTAGGGATATATTTCGTTTTGGTCGAAAATACCGGTTTCCTTGTACTTCTTAAACACCGAGCCGTAGGTGTCGATACCCAGCGTGAACACCTGGGCGTTTTGCTCCTTCAAATATTTACTGC
Organism: uncultured Hymenobacter sp.; assembly: GCA_913776615.1. Taxonomy (GTDB): domain Bacteria; phylum Bacteroidota; class Bacteroidia; order Cytophagales; family Hymenobacteraceae; genus Hymenobacter. The sequence continues at coordinate 174,743 of CAJYPK010000019.1, read as the reverse complement.
TGCCGCAGATGGTACCGCCGGTGCCCACGCCGGCCGCCAGGTGCGTGATCTTACCCTCGGTACCCTGCCAGATTTCGGGGCCGGTGGTTTCGTAGTGGGCCGCCGTGTTCGACATGTTGTCGTACTGGTTGGGATAGAACGAGTTGGGCGTTTCCTGATTGAGCCGGCGGGCCACCGAGTAGTAGCTGCGCGGGTCGTCGGGAGCCACGTCGACGGGGCACACTACTACCTCGGCACCCACGGCGCGCAGGATGTCCTGCTTTTCCTTGCTCTGCTTGTCGCTCATCACGAACACCGTTTTATAGCCTTTGGCGATGGCCGCCAGGGCCAGCCCCATGCCCGTATTGCCGCTCGTGCCTTCGATAATGGTGCCGCCCGGCTTGATCAGGCCGGCCTTTTCGGCGTCCTCGATCATGCGCAGGGCCATGCGGTCCTTCACCGAGTTTCCGGGGTTAAAATACTCTACCTTAGCCAGAATGGTACCTTTAATGCCGTCCGTGACTTTGTTGAGCTTTACGAGCGGCGTGTTGCCGAGCGTATCAATGATATGGTTGAAATACATGCTGTCGGGCGAGGAAGAATGATGTGCCAGTGGGGCCGCAAAGGTAAGAAGGCCGCCGGGCGGGGGCCGGGGTGCGCGCATTGGGCGCGGCGGCCCTACTTTTGCCCCACTCAACTTCCCCTAACAAGTTAGCCGCCCATGAGCGTTCTCGTCAATAAAGATTCCAAGGTCATCGTGCAGGGCTTCACCGGCTCCGAAGGCTCGTTCCACGCGCAGCAAATGATGGATTACGGCACCAACGTAGTTGGCGGCGTAACCCCCGGCAAAGGTGGTACCGAGCACCTCGGCAAGCCCGTGTTCAATACCGTGGCCGACGCCGTAGCTGCTACCCAGGCCGATACCAGCATCATCTTCGTGCCCCCGGCGTTTGCCGCCGACGCTATCCTGGAAGCGGCGCAAGCTGGCATTAAAGTGATCGTGACCATCACGGAAGGCATTCCGACCAAGGACATGATTGCCGTGAAGCACTACCTCAAGGACCGTCCGGGCATCACAATGGTAGGCCCCAACTGCCCCGGCGTGATCACGGCCGGCGAGTGCAAAGTGGGCATCATGCCCGGCTTTATCTTCTCGAAAGGCCGCGTAGGTATCGTGTCGAAATCGGGCACCCTGACCTACGAAGCCGTTGACCAACTCACCAAGGCCGGCCTGGGCCAGACCACGGCCATCGGCATCGGTGGCGACCCCATCATCGGTACTACCACCAAGCAAGCCGTGGAGCTGCTCATGAACGACCCCGAAACCGAGGGCATCGTCATGATTGGCGAAATCGGCGGCGGCATGGAAGCCGAAGCCGCCCGCTGGATCAAGGAAACCGGTAACAAGAAGCCCGTCGTAGGCTTCATCGCCGGCCAAACCGCGCCTCCCGGCCGCCGCATGGGCCACGCCGGTGCCATCGTAGGCGGCGCCGACGATACGGCCGCCGCCAAAATGGCCATCATGCGCGAGTGCGGCATCCACGTGGTGGATTCGCCCGCCGAGATTGGCGAAACCATGCTGCGCGTGCTGGGCGGTAAATAGTCCCACTGCGTTTTTTAGTAAAGCCGCTGCTTGAAAAGGCAGCGGCTTTTTTACTTCGATAACTGAGTATAAACGAGCGCAATTGCTAGGGCGTAGTGGCAACTGGAGGCTCTCCGCTTTATCGGAAATTGCATGGCTGGCAGCGATTTATACTCAGCATCAAAGCCCTACTAATAAGTATAAGCAATGGGTTTTCATGACAAATCAGTTATTAATGACCTGAGCCAAGCATGAACTATTCATGAACCCTTGCTCAGTCATTGAGCTACGAACTGCGTATAGGCTGAACCGTCGTTATCCCCGGTTTTTCTGTTCGTTATGCCCGATTATTCTTGCGATGCCCTCATTATCGGCTCCGGCCAGGCTGGCAATCCGCTGGCTAAAGCTTTAGCCGAGGCTGGCCGCACCGTCATTTTGGTAGAAGAAGCCCACCTGGGCGGCTCCTGCGTCAACTACGGCTGCGTGCCGACCAAAACCATCCTGGCCTCGGCCGAGCGCATGCACCAGGTACGGACTGCCGGGGAACTGGGCATCCGGCTGGGCGGCGTGGCCGAGGTGGATATGCCCGCCGTCATTGCCCGCAAGGACGCCCTGCTGGCCACCTCGCGCCAGAATCTGGCTCGTTCTTTCAAACACGAGCACGAAAACATCACGGTGCTGCACGGCCACGCCTCGTTTAGCGGACCGCACGAGGTGCAAGTGCAGGAAACTAAGGAACGCAGCCGCACCGTCCGGGCCAAGCAGATTTTTATCAATACCGGTACCCGGCCCATCGTGCCGGAAATACCCGGGCTGGCCGACTCCAACTACTTGACCACTACTACACTGTTGGATATTCAGGAAGTGCCGGAGCACCTTATCATCCTGGGTGGGGGCTACATCGGGCTGGAGTTCGGGCAAATGTTCCGGCGCTTCGGCAGCGAGGTAACTATCATCGAAACGGGCGCCCACCTGCTGGAGCACGAAGACGACGACGTGTGCGAGTGCCTGCAAAAAGCCCTGACGGACGACGGCATAGAGCTACTTTTTCGCGCCGACACGCGCCGCGTGTCGCGCAATGCCGCCGGGCAGCTCACCATCACGCTCGACACGCCCAAGGGCGAGCGCCGCGTGCACGGCACCCATTTACTGGTAGCCACCGGCCGGCAGCCTAATTCGGATACGCTCAACCTGGAAGCGACCGGCGTGAAGGTCGATGAAAAAGGCTTTATTCAAGTAAACAGCAAGTTACAAACGGCCGTGCGCCATATCTACGCGCTGGGCGACGTGCACGGCGGGCCGCAGTTTACCCATATCAGCTACGATGACTACCGGGTGGTGCGCGACAACCTGCTGCACAAAGGCCGCCGCTCGGCCAAGCAGCGTCCCCTCCCCTACGCCGTTTTCACCGACCCGCAGCTGGGCCGCATTGGCCTGAATGAAGAACAGGCCAAAGAAAAGGGCATCGCTTACCGGGTATCGAAGCTACCGGTACGCAACGTCAGCCGGGCCCAGCAGACCGGCGAGGAAACCGGCTTTTGGAAAGTACTCGTGGGAGCCGACGACCGCATTTTGGGCGCGGCTATTTTAGGCTCCGAGGCCGGCGAAATAATGACTATCCTGCAAGTGGCCATGGCAGGCCGCTTGCGCTATCAACAGCTTCAGGACATGGTCATTGCCCACCCACTCTGGGCTGAGGGCCTGAACGTGGTGTGGAAGGAATTGGCGGAGTAAGGGTTTACTATTCAAACCTAAAAACGTCCGTCATGCTGCGGCAGGCTCAGCATGACGGACGTTTTTGCTACCAGCTACTCACACCGCTCTCACGGCTGCCCCGACAAGTTCAGCTGCTGGCCACCCGGCTACTTGCCAACCTTGGCGACGCGCACGCCAACGGCCATGATGCCGGGCAGCTGGTTTTGCCGCATGTACTGCTCCAGCGTCAGCTTATAGGTGCCGGGCCGGGCAAAGCGCTGGCGCGGCAGGGCCAGGAACTGGTGGTCGAAAATATCGCCCGCACCCGCGCCGAGCGGCTCCCCGGTTTTAGGATCCATGAGCACCATCTGGTGCAGCAGGGGCAGTCCCACCAGCCGACCATCGGGGCCGGTGAGCGTGTGCTTGAGGTAGAGGTTATAAAAACCGTAATCGGCGGCGTTGCGCACGTTGAAATACAAGTCGTAACGCGCCGTAGTATCCGCAATGTCGAACGTAAAGCTCGGGCGCTGCTGCACATCCCACACGTAGGCATCGCCGGAGGGCGACTTCAGGTCCGTATTTTTTTCGTACACCTGATTAGGGTCGCAGCTGCTGAGAGCCAGCAGGCAAATCAGCGGCAACAGTGCCGCGGCACCCCAGCGCGTCAGCGGTCGGGCAAGAACAGAACTACACCACATAAGCTAGGAGGGATTAGGAGTTGAGGCGGCGGGGCTGGCCCCGCCTTCGGTGTTGCGGCGGCCGCTGCCCCCGCGGCGGCCCCGGCTGCGGCCACCCTGACCGCCCTCGGCACCCTGGCCCGGGGGGCGGCCTTGGTCACCCTCGCGGGGCGCACGCGCCTGAGCCGCAGCGGGGTCGTTGCGGCGGGGCCGAGCCTCCTGCTCGGGGCGGGGAGCACCATTTTCGTTGTTTTCGCGGTGGCCGCGCCCACCCCGACGGTTGAGGGGCCGGGCAGCGGCCCCGCGGCGGCCGCGCTGCTCGGCCGGGCCTTCTTTGGGCGTGGCGGCGGGGTTGGCGGCCGGTGCATCGGCCCGCTGGCCGGGAGCGGCACTCTCGGGCCGATTGGGGCGCGCATTGCCCTCAGGCCGGGCGCGGGTACCTTCGCCCCGGTCGCGGCGGCGAGATTGGTCGCGGCCTTCGCGGGGCTCACGGGCATCGGGATTGGCGGCGGGAGCATTGGAGGTGCTGGCTTCGGCGCTCTGGCTGGCGGCCCGGTCGCCGCGATCCTTGCGCTTGCGCTTACCGCGCTTGCTACCGGCCTTGATCTGGTCGTCGAGACGGTCGAGGTCGCCCTCCATGAGCGTGGAAACGGCGGGGGCGGCCTCTTCCTCCTGGCGGGGGGCCAGCAGGGTATCGGGCTTCTCGCCGCGCTTGTTCATTTCCAGCACTTCGCGCACGCGCTCGGCACTGAGCATCACCCAGTTGTTATCGCCGCGAAAGGCAAACCACATGCGCTTGCGGAAGATGTCGGTCTTTTGTAAAAAAGCCTCGCCCGTAGCCACTTGCAGGGGACGCTGCACCTGGGGAATATCTTTCAGCGCATCGAGGTAAGCATCGAGCTCGTAATTGAGACAGCACTTGAGGCGACCGCACTGGCCAGCCAGCTTCTGGGGGTTGAGGCTCAGATTTTGGTAGCGGGCGGCGGTGGTACTCACGGCTTTGAAATCGGTGAGCCAGGTGGAGCAGCACAGCTCGCGCCCGCACACGCCGATGCCACCAATGCGGCCGGCCTCCTGCCGCAATGAAATTTGGCGCATCTCCACGCGCACCCGAAACTCATCGGCCAGCCGCCGAATAAGCTCGCGGAAATCGACCCGGTCTTCGGCCGAGTAATAGAAGAGCGCCCGCGTGCGGTCGGCCTGGTACTCCACGTCGGAGAGCTTCATTTTGAGGCGCAGCTCGTCGACCACGGCCCGGGCCCGGAACATAGTTCCATTTTCAAGGTCGCGCACGGCCTGCCAGCGCTCCTCGTCGTCGGGAGTAGCCACGCGCAGGATGGGGCGAATGTCGCGCGAGTCGGTGGGCACCTTCTTTTTGCGCATTTGCAAGCGCACCAGCTCCCCTTTGAGCGATACGTGCCCCAGATGCCAGCCCGAGCCGGCAGCTTCTACCACCACGGCGTCGCCGGTGACAAGCGGTAGGTGTTTCTCATTGCGAAAGAACTCCTTACGCCCGCCTTTAAAGCGGATCTCAACGCAGTCGAAGCCCCGAAAATCGGAAGGCATATCTACGTCGGCGAGCCAGTCGAATACATTAAGTCGGGTGCAGCCGCCCGAGGAGCAGCCACCCTTGGAGCCGCAGCCGCCTACCTTATTGGTAGAGCAGCCGCCGCCGGATGAACAAGTAGCACAAGCCATGAGGCTGATTGATCTATGAAATGAGGCGGCCGCGCAAGGAACCGCACGAAAGTGGGAATCTAGCAAAGATAACCGTTTCGCCAAGCCAGAAAGTTTGGGCAGATTAGCCGCGGCCCGGCGGCTGGGCAGGTCGCTTTTGGGTGAGCAATGGCGATTGCCTACTCGGCATACCTCGGGCTGAGCAAAATTTTAAGCGTGAATAATTTAAGCAATAAACAAAATATAGTCACGGCATTGCTAAATCAAATTAGCAGGTAATAGTCGGCGTGCCGAACACTCTAAAACATAACTTAACCTTACCAAAACACAAAAGCAACATTGTTACACAATTGTGTAACATTTAGGCATTTACGTTGCTTCAAGCGATTAGGCAAAAAATTCTCTTCACATTTGGCCCACAGTTTTTCACCCTTCATTCACTCTTTTCCAAACCAAACCAATGCTTAAGTTCTCCGCATTGCTGGCCATCGGGGCTAGCGCCGCTCTCTCACTGGCCGGCTGCCAAAACAAACAGGAAGCTGCTCAGCCAGCCGCTATCTCCCAAGAAGTTAAGGCGCAAGTGAAAGCCCTGGGCTTCGGCACCAGCGACCTGCGCGCCGTGGAAGGTGGCTACGTAGTAGAGGGCGACATGCTGCTCACCTCGGACATGCTCAACGGCAAGAGCGACTACAAAATGCTGCGCGTCGGCTCGGACGAGCAGTACCGCACCACCAACCTCGTAACGGGCCTGCCCCGCGTGCTCACGGTGAGCATTTCGAGCCAGTTCAACTCGACCTACGTGTCGGCTATCGACGAGGCAATTCGCCGCTACAACGCCGCTGGCTTGCAGCTGACGTTCCGCCGCATCACGAGCGGCACCGCCGACCTGCCGGTGAAGTACTCGTCTAACCTAGGCTCGGGCGTACTCGGCCAGTCGGGCGGCTTCCCCAGCGGCGGCAACCCCGCTCCCGGCTTCACGCTGGTACCCAACGTAATTAACAGCTCGAACATCAATTACATCGCCACCATCATGGCGCACGAGATGGGCCACTGCATCGGCTTCCGTCACACCGACTACATGAACCGCGCCTACAGCTGCGGCGGTAGCGCTTCCAACGAAGGTGCCAGCACGGTGGGTGCCATCCTCATCCCCGGCACGCCCTCGTCGCCCGACCCCAACTCGTGGATGCTGGCTTGCGTGGGTAACGGCGTAAACCGTCCCTTCAACACCAACGACCTGACGGCGCTCAACTACATCTACTAAGGTGTAGGTAGCTTCTAACCAGTTAAAAAGCCCCGGTCTGCGCGCAGGCCGGGGCTTTTTTTGCGTGGGTGGTTTTTAATGAACTGGGGCGGCTACACTTTCTGTGGCTGGGCGCCCGGGGAACATGTAACACCAAGCTCCGGCTTGGTGATGTGCTCGCCAAGCGCGTCCTGACGCATCACCAAGCCGGAGCTTGGTGTTACATGTTCTGGATTGCTCGCCAAGCGTGTTCTGACGCATCACCAAGCCGGAGCTTGGTGTTACATCTTCCGGATTATTAGTCAAGCGCGTCCTGACGCGTCACCAAGCCGGCGCTTGGTGTCACGTCTTCGGGAGTGCACCAGTCTAAGAATTGCCCTAATTAGTTAGTATCACCCGGCGGGTGCGGGCGGGGCCGCCGCCCGTGGTGGGCGTGGCCCGCAGCAGGTACACCCCGGGGCGTAGGTCGCTCGTATCGAACGGGTTGAGGGCGCCTTGCACAAAATCGGTGCGCACCAGACGGCCCAGGATGTCGTAAAGCTCGATTTGCAGCGACACGTTGGGCTCGCCGGCAATTTGCAGTTCCTGCCCGATTACGACGGGGTTGGGGAACACCAGCAACTCGCCCCGGCTCACCAGCTGCACGTCTACTTCCTGACTGAGGAAAGTGCGGCCATCTACATCCTGCCCCAGCAAACGGTAGCGATTGAGGCCCGTCGTGGCGGCGGGGTCGGTAAAGAGAATAGCAGCCTGGGTGACGGGATTTACGGTTTGAATAGTTTGAAAGCCATTATCTCCCAAGCGCTGTAGCTGGAGCGATTGCAGGCGGTAGAGCGTACCCAGCTGCAAAGCCAGCTGCACATTGTCGGCGACGGAAGCCAGCGGCAGGAACGAGCGGATGTAGCAGGCCACGCCCGCCCCGGCCTGACTTACGGTAGCGCTGCGCTCAATCAGCCGACTGCCCAACACCGGGGCCACGGCGAAGTACGGGCCGGCATTTTGGGCAGAGGGCACGCGCAGCAAGGTATCGGCGACCGTCTGGAAAGGTTCTAAGTAGTTCGTTCCTAATCGATATACGCGGTACTGGCTGGCCCCCGGCGTAGCGGGCCAGGTAAGCAAGGTTTCGTCGGTGCAGACGTAGCCGACGCGGAGGGCGGGCGGCCGGGCCAGTGCAAACGTATCGGATACGTAAGTCTGATTATCAACTGTACAGCGCAACTGGGCCAGCGTGGTAGTGTCGGGCGCGGCCCAGGCGTAGGTACGCTGGGTGGGGTCGAGGCTGCTGGCAATAGTGCGCCAGGCCGTGCGCCCGATGGGCCGATACTCCAGCCGGGCCGTGGTGGCCGAACCAGCGTAGTCCCAGCGCAGTCGAGCCGTTTGGTTGGGTCGCACGTTGCGCAAGGAATTCGGGGTCAGCCACTCGAAGCCGGGGGCTACTACCTCGTAGGCCAGGCTAAATGCCTGCGGGCCGCTGGGCACCGCGTAGCCGCGCACCCGCAGCTGGTAGGTACCGGCGGTGGGTAGGTTGATAGTCACCTGCTCCACGTTGTTGAGGTGGTCGGCGCGGCGGCGGGCCAGGCGGACCAGCGAGTCGAGGCTGGGGTACGGGCTGAGCGTCCAGGGCAGCCAGGTAGTGGCCCCGGGACCAAGCACACTGAGATCAAGGTCGTTGACGAGGGCCTGCGCGGCATTGGCGGTGGCCTCAGGGTCGGTCCACACCAGGGTTACTTTCAGCTGCGGCGTCCCCGTGGGCACGGTGAGCGTGAACAGCTGCTCCTGCCCCGACCCTACCGAGCCCGTTTGGTAGCGGCCTTCGAGCATGGTACGCACGGCCTTCAGCGCGTCGAGTTGCCCGAAGCCGGACTCAAAATCGACTTCCGCCCGGCCCACGTCGCGGGCACTATTAAGAAGGACTGCCTTCACCAGCGACGCGGCGGGCAACGCACCACCCTGACTATCGCGGTAGGCCTGCTGCACCAGCAGCGCCGCGCCCGAGCCCAGCGCGGCAGCGTCGGACGAGCCGGCATCGCCGTAGGCCACCAGTTCGGGCTTCACGCGCCCGTCGTAGGCCGGGCCGCGCGAGCTGAGGGTCGCCACCTGGCCCAGCGCGTCGGTAGCGCCTACGGCCAGCGAATTCTTCGACATCTTAAACTGCCCGGTGAGGTTGGCTACGCCAGCCAGTCCTTTGTATAAGCCATCGGTGCTGCTCGAAGTCCCCACGTTGCCCGCCGAAAACACGTGCAGCAGGGTGGGCAACTGCCGGGTTTGCTGGTCGTAGCCCAAGGCTTCGAGGCCGTAATAATTCTCAATACCCGTTCCGTAAGAATGATTTTGCACGCTCACACCCCGACCGGTAAGGTCGACGTTGGCATCGGGCAAGAGGTTGGCGTACGACGACGAGGCAATGCCCGCTTGCCGCGCCGCGCCCTCGCCGGCCGGTCCCGAATTACCAGCCCCCGCAATGAGCGTGGCCATAATGCTGGCGTGCACCGACTCGATAACCGTCCCGGCGGGCGTATTGAGCAGCCGCCCCCGAAAATCGATGTCCGTGGGATCGAGCGGATTTTCCTTCACGCTTACCACCAACCCTTGGCCGGTGAGCATGGGGTAGCGCCGCTGCACGGCGCGCAAATTGTTCACCGTGAGGTCGGCCCCGTTGAGCAGGCGCTCGTCGTGGGCCGGGCGGTCGGGTACGTCCACGAACTCTACCAACGGGGAGGCAGTTACGGCCGCTAATTGGCTGGCCGTGAGTGGACCGAGAATAAGCGTAGTGGGCTGACCAGCCACCGGGCGCACAGGCACCGCCGGCAGTTGCCGCCCGGCCCACTGCCGGAAGGCCGCCGCGTCGCGCACCCGCAGTCGCACCGACTGCCGCGGCGCTGCCCGGCGCACGGCCTCGCGCACCGCGGGGGCCAGCCGGGGCGGCGCATTTTGGGCTTGCAGCGGCAGCGTCATTCCTAGGCTGCCCAAGCCGGCCAGCAGAGTAGTATATAAAATGGAAGCGTATTTTTTCAACATCGAATTCTATAAAAAGCCGCGGGTCGACGGTCGGAGCGCGGCCCGCGCCGACAAGGTAAGCAACCGCCAAAAAAGCCCGGCCGCCCGGCCCCTTTTACGGGGCTGGCGACCGGGCTATTACGCAGGCAGGGCCGATTTATTCGCCGGGCTTCAGCACTACTTTTAAACAGTTGTCTTTTTTGTGGCGGAAAATATCGTAGCCGTGCGCCGCCTGGCTCAGCGGCAGGCGGTGCGAGATGATGTCATCCAGCACGACTTCACCCTTGATAATGTGCTGCAACAGCTTGTCGATGTGCTTATGCGCGGGCGCCTGGCCGCCCACCAGCTTGATTCCCTTGTCGAAGAATTGCCCCACCGGGAAGTTATCGTTGGTAGTAGCATACACGCCCAGCACCGACACCACGCCGCCGCGGCGCACGGCACTCATGCAAGCCTCAATAATTTTAGGTGAGCCTTTTTCGAGGTTTACCACGGCCTTGGCACGGTCGAGCAGGTTGCGGTCGGGCTCGAAGCCTACGCAATCCACGCACACGTCGGCGCCCCGGCCTTGGCTCATATCGCGGATCTGCTGCACTACCTGGTCGTGGCTTTCCCAGCGGATAATCTCGCACCGGGTCGTCTCCTTGGCTTTATCGAGGCGATACTGCTGGGTGTCAATGATGACCACGCGGGCGGCACCGCGCAGCCAAGCACTTTTGGCGGCCATAATGCCCACCGGGCCAGCCCCGAAGATGGCAATGAACTCCCCGCCCCGCACCTCGGCCCAATCGATACCCGAGTAGCCGGTGGGGAAAATATCAGTCAGGAACAATACCTGCTCATCGCTGAGAAAATCAGGCACCTTACGGGGGCCGAAGTCGGCGTAGGGCACGCGCACGTACTCAGCCTGGCCGCCGTCGTAGCCGCCATAGAGGTCGGTGTAGCCGAAGAGCGCACCACCCTTCTGCGTCAGCAGGCCGCCTTCGGGACCGTAGTGATCGGGGTTGGAATTTTCGCAGTGGCCCGGCAGCTCGTGGTTGCAGAAGAAGCAGGTGCCGCAGGCCACCGGGAAAGGCACTACCACGCGATCGCCGCGCTTGAGATTGCCCACGCCGCGGCCCACTTCCTCCACGATGCCCATAAACTCGTGGCCGAGCACCATTGGCGAGGTGGGCAGGCTGCCGTTGTAGATATGCAGGTCGGAGCCGCAAATGGCCGTGCTCGTCACCCGGATGATGGCATCGCGCGAGTCTTTGAGAATGGGGTCGTCAACCGTATCGACGCTGACGTTGCGGGGACCGTGAAACACTAATGCTTTCATGGAAAAGGAAAAGAAGGGTGGAAGAACTCGCCCAAGCTAACGGCCTCAGCCGGCGCCGGTTGCGCTTCTTTTTCCTTTTTCAAAGTCCTGCAACCACGTTACATCCAGGCATTTCCTTCAACTCCTCCGCACACGAACCTGCGCCATTCACCCCGCTATTCTATTTCCTGCCAACCCCTACCCTCGCCCCTTAAAGCTGATAAATACTTACGCCCTGGGGCGTAATAAAGTACGCCAGCTGCTCATCGAACAGCACTTGGCGTATGGTCGTTGCATCGAGCCCAGCGGGCAGCGGCAACGTGCGCTCGCTGAGGTTGTAGAGGTGAAAAAAATGCAGTTGCCCGCTCGCCAGGTACACCAATTCGTCGCCGCGAAAGGCAATGAAGCTCAGCCCTGCGAAAGGCAGTTTTTTTCGATAATTACCTAAATTGTCAAAGACAAAAATGCCGCTGGCGTGGTCAACCAAATACAGATTGTTTTGGTACTGGCGCAGATAGCGGAAGTCAGACCTATTGCGACCGATGATTAGATCAAGCGGTGTGCTCTGCACTACGCGCAGAGCCTGGGGATCAAATTCGCGGAGCGTGAGCGCGCTCTCGTCGAGCAGCCAGAGCAGGCCATCGGGGGCCAGCGTGGCCGTCCGCACGGTACCGTCAAAGTAATCAGCCAGCCGAATTTCGGCCAGCGGGGCCAGAAAGCGGTCGAGCAGCAGCACCTGCTGGCGGTCATCGTAAAAGGCCAGCACGCTATTCTGGTTCCAGGCTTCGATGAGGGCGACGTGGCCGGGCTGGGTGGGTGAGTAGGTATTGAGCGGCTGGCCATCACGCCCCAGCTGACGCAGGTTGTTGTCGCGGTCGGCCAGGTACAGGGTGCCGCGCCGGTCCAGCGAGGCGGGGCCGGGGTTGGGTAGCGTCAGGGTGCGGACGGGCGTCCAGGCTACGCCGCCGGGGGCCGGGGTGCCCGCGCCGTTAGTCTTGGCAGCAGGAGCCGCCTCGACCGGGGCCACGCGGGCGGCGGGCGCGACCGAGGCCGCGCTGGGCACGGTACTCTGGGCCGCAACGGCCAGGGGTAGCCCCGCCAGCAGCAGGCTATTTCTCAAACTCGCGCAAAACCAGCTCGGTACCGTCATACACGCCGTAGGAGCAATAATTGACCCATTCCCCCAGATTAATGTAGCGGCTACCGGGGCCGACTGCCACGTCGAGCGGCAGGTGCCGGTGCCCGAACACGTAATAATCGTGGTGCTGGCGCTGCTCCAGCTCGCGGCAGTATACGAGCAGCCACTCGTCTTCGCCGAAATACGTAGCGTCGGCCGCGCCGTTTTGCAGACGCGAGTGCCGGCTCCAGCGATTGGCAATGCCGATGCCCAGGTTGGGATGCAGGCGAGCAAACAGCCACTGCATCAAACCCGAGTTGAAAACGGGCTTCATCACGCGCTTATAGGCAAAGTCGCCCGGCCCCAGCCCGTCGCCGTGGCCGATGTGAAACAGTCGGTCGCCCATGCGCTGGCTTACCGGCTGGCGCAGAATGGGAATCCCCATTTCCTGGGTAAAGTAGCCGAACATCCACATGTCGTGGTTGCCGGTAAAAAGCGTGATGGGTAGCCCCGCGTCGGTGAGCTCGGCTAGCTTGCCCTGCAAGCGACTGAAACCCCGCGGGATAGCGTGCTTATACTCAAACCAGAAATCAAAAATATCGCCCAGCAGGTAGATGGCCGCCGCGTCGCGGGCCGCCATGTCGAGCCAGCGGACAATGCGGCGCTCGCGCTCGCGCGAAGTAGCGGCATCGGGCGCGCCCAGATGAAAATCGGAGGCGAAATACACGCGCTGCCCCGGCGCTAAGGCCAGCGGCGGCAATTCGGGCAACGGCAGCAGTTTAGGCGTCATCTTCGAGCAAAAACAAGCTGAGCCGGCGCGGGCCGTGGGCTCCCAGCACGAGGGTTTTCTCAATGTCGGCCGTGCGGCTGGGGCCGGTGGTGAGCGAAAGCATGGAGGGCAACTGCGCCCCGTAGCGCGCCTGCACCGCCCGCAGGGCGTCGCCGATTTCGGCTACCACTTGGCTGGGGCGGGCCAGCACCACGTGTTGGTCGGGGTAGATACTGAGCCGCCGCCCGCTGGCGGTAGCCGGGGCGACTAGGAGGCTCCCCGTACGAGCCACCAGCGCCTCGCAGGAAGTGAGGCCAACGGCCGCCTGCGTCCGAAATTCGGCCTCCGTGGCCTGAAAAGGCACTTGCGCGGCGGTCAGCATGGCTTGCAATGCGGGTTCCCACACGTAGAGCTGCTGCCCGGCAGGCAGGCGCTCGGCCAGCCAGGCGCGTAGCTTTTCTCCTAGTTCCGGCAGGTTTTCGCAATAGCAAAACTCGCCCCCGATGCGCTGGAAGTTCGCGGCAAACGTCAAGGCCAGGTCAGCAGCTGGCAACGCCGGGTGTACCGGGGCCGACCAGTCGGGCGCGGGTGGCTCCGGGGCCGGGCCAGTTGCCAGCGCCGTGCGAATACGCCCGAGCATTTTTTCGCGGGGAGAAACCATAGGGCAAAGGTAAGGAACGCAAAAAAGGCCAGCCGTACGGCTGGCCTTTTTTGCAAAAGTGTGGGCTAATTCACGCTTACGATTATACCGTCTCCGCTTCCGGCTGGCCCGGCAGGTGCAGCGGCGGCAGGTCGCCGAGCGAAGTTTCGGGGTGTTCCGCGTGGCGCTCGCTAGCCGTTTCCGAGCGGTCGGTGCCCGCCATGTGGGCCTGGTAGTTGGTCTGACCGCCGAAAGGACGCTTGCCCACGAGACGCTCCAGGTCATCTTGCAGCAGCACTTCTTTTTCCAGCAGCTCTTTAGCGATCACCTCCAACTCGTGGCGACGTTCGACCAGCAGCTCTTTCGTACGGGTATATGCTTGGTCGATGATGGTACGAACTTCTTCGTCTATCATCTGCGAGGTCGCTTCCGAATAGGGCTTCGAGAAACCGTACTCGTTCTGGCCTTTCGAGTCGTAGAACGACACGTTGCCCAGCTTCGGGTTCATGCCATACATCGTCACGATGCTGTAGGCCATCTTGGTAATCCGTTCCAGGTCGCTCAGCGCCCCGGTCGAGATTTTACCGAACACCAGCTCTTCGGCAGCCCGGCCACCCAGGGCCATGCACATTTCGTCAATCAACTGTTCCGTATTGTACAGGAACTGCTCTTTGGGCAGGTATTGCGCGTAGCCCAGCGCGGCCACGCCCCGCGGCACAATCGATACCTTCACCAGCGGGTCGGTATGTTCCAGAAACCAGCCCACAATGGCGTGGCCAGCTTCGTGGTAAGCCACGATGCGCTTTTCGCCGGGGCTGATAATCTTGTTTTTCTTCTCCAGGCCCCCGATTACGCGGTCGATGGCGTCGGTGAAGTCTTGGTTGGTAATGAACTTCTTATCGCGGCGGGCGGCGATGAGGGCGGCCTCGTTGCAAACGTTGGCAATCTCGGCACCCGCAAAGCCCGGCGTCTGGGCCGACAGCTTCTTGGCGTCCACGTCGGAACCCAGCGTCAGCGGCTTAAGGTGCACGTTGAAAATCTGCGTGCGGCCGTTGATGTCCGGCTTGTCGATGCTGATCTGCCGGTCGAAGCGACCGGGGCGCAGCAGGGCCGAGTCGAGGGTATCGGGCCGGTTGGTAGCCGCCAGGATAATAACGCCCGAGTCAGTACCGAAGCCGTCCATTTCCACCAGCAGCGAGTTCAGGGTATTCTCGCGCTCGTCGTTGCCGCCGGGCATCGAGCCCTTGCTGCGCGAGCGGCCCACGGCATCAATCTCGTCGATGAAGATGATGCACGGCGCCTTGGCCTTGGCTTGCTTGAAGAGGTCGCGCACACGGGCCGCGCCCACGCCGACAAACATTTCCACGAAGTCGGAACCCGACAGTGAGAAGAACGGCACGTCGGCCTCACCGGCAACAGCCTTGGCCAGCAAGGTTTTGCCGGTACCAGGAGGACCTACCAGCAGCGCACCCTTGGGAATTTTACCGCCCAGGATGGTGAACTTGCTGGGGTTTTTCAGGAATTCCACAATTTCCTGCACTTCCTCCTTCGCTTCCTCAAGGCCAGCTACGTCTTTGAACGTAACTTTCACTTTATCACCACCTTCGAAGAGCGCGGCGCGGCTCTTGCCGATGTTGAAAATCTGACCGCCAGGACCGCCGGCGCTGCTCATGCGGCGCATGAGGAAGATGAACAGGATGATGCTAAGGATAATCAAGCCGTAGCTGCTCACGATATCGAGCAGGCTCACGTGCTCGCCAATATTCATCGGCACGCGCTGGTCTACCGGCTTGTTGGCCTGCAGCTTATCCAGCTGCTCCTGAAAAACTTTAGCGTCAAAAATCGGGAAGAAGTACTGGGCACCCTGAGCCGCGGCAAACGGACCCCGGCGCACCGTAAGCTCGTTCTTGTACTGCGGCTTTTGCAGGGCCGCCTCGGTGAGGCCAACCTCGACCAACTGCTTGTTGACGACGGTGATGTCGTGCACATCGCCGGCCGCCAGCATCTGCTCGAAGCGCTGCTGATTGATTTTGATAGCGGCATTCTGATTGTTAAACCAGATCATGCCGATGAATAGCACTAGCAGCCCCGCCATCACCCACAGCTGCACTCCCGGCCGGGGCGTGGGATTGGGCAGCGTCGGCTTGCGGCGTTTGGTGGGCGTCGTATCAGACATAAAAAAGGTAGTTTGGAATAGACTTGATTGCAACCACGCCGAACCGGCGTTGTTGAGGACGCCCCCGGCAGACGCAGCCGCCCGCCCAATACTTTAGCGTTGGGCTACGTCGGCCGTGTCTTCGACATACGTAATTTCAGCATCGCCCCACAGCTCCTCCAGCGCGTAGAACTGCCGGCGGTCGCGCAGAAAAATGTGCACTACTACGTCTACGTAATCCAACAAGACCCACTCGCGATTGGTGCGGCCTTCGCTTTGCCAGGGAGCCTGGCCGGTGATTTTTTCTACTTCTTCTTCTACCGAGCGAGCCAGGGCGTCGAGCTGGGTATCGGACGAGGCCGAGCAGATAATGAAGTAGTCGGCTACCGCGTTTTTCAATTCCTTCAGGTTCATCACCACAATGTCCTGTCCTTTGCGGTCCTGGAGGCCGCGCACGGCTACGTCTGCCAATGTGTCCGAATCCTGTCGAACCAAGGTGCTCTTCATAGAGTAAGTTTACGTTGTTTACTAGCTAATATACGACTGCCAACCCCTGTGGTCATCAGCCCAACTACCTTATTTACCGGCCAACAGCTTATTTGGCTGCCGGCCTGCCCTTCTACTAACTCCGAAGCGCAGCAACTGTTGCGCGAAAACCGGGCCAGCGAGGGCTGTACCGTCATAACGGACGACCAGTTTGCCGGCCGCGGCCAGCGGGGCAACCAATGGCTGGCCGCGCCGGGCGAAAACCTGACGCTGTCCATCGTGTGGCTGCCTACTTTTTTGGAGGCCAGCCAGCAGTTTTTGCTGAGCCAGGCCGTGGCGCTGGGCGCGTACGACTGGGCCGCCGCGCTGCTGCAACCCGCCGGGGAGCTCAAACTGAAGTGGCCCAACGACGTGTATTTCGGTACGCAAAAATTGGGGGGAATTCTCATTGAGAACAGCCTAAACGGGGCAAAAATTCAGTCCAGCATCGTCGGTATTGGCTTGAACGTAAATCAGCGGCACTTCGCCGTGCCCACCGCCACTTCGCTGGGGATGCTGACGGGCCGCTACTTTCAGCGTGAGCTTCTGGCCGCCCGCCTGCTCGAATACCTGGAGCGTCGCTACTTGCAACTGCGCGCCGGTCAGGTAAGCCAGCTGCGCCGCGACTACCTGGCGGCCCTCTACCGCTACCAGGAAACGCACGACTACGAGGTGGCCGGCCGCCGGGTGCGCGGCCAGATTGTGGGCGTGGAGCCCGACGGCCGGCTGGCCGTCGCCATCAATGGCCAGGTAGAGCGCTTTGGCTTGCAGGAGATAAAGTATGTCTAACCTACCGCGCCGCTGGGCTGCGCGGGCGGACGCCGCGAGCCGTTGGAGCCGGGCGGCCCTGGCGTGGGCGGCGCGCTACGCTCACTCCCGCAGCCCGGCGGTGCGGTACTTTTTAGTCGGAACCCTTGCCATAGTAGCCCTGGCTTTCGTCGCCGACCGCCTCTGGCCCCTGCCGCTGGCCCCGCAGTATTCGCCGCTGGTGCTGGCCGCCGACGGCACCGTGCTGCACGCCTACCTTAATCCGACGCAGAAATGGCGGATGAAAACCGAGCTGACCGAAATTACCCCGGCGCTGCAAACCGCTATTATTGAGAAGGAAGACCGATATTTCCGGTATCACTTCGGAGTTAACCCCTTCGCTATCGTACTAGCGGCCACTCGCAATACCTTGGGGCAGGGCCGCACTACCGGGGCCAGCACCATTACCATGCAGGTGGCCCGGCTGCTGGAGCCCAAGGAGCGCACCGTGGGCAATAAGCTGCGCGAAATGCTACGAGCCGTGCAGCTCGAAGCGCATCTGAGCAAGGTGGAAATCCTGCAACTGTACCTCAATCTGGTGCCCTACGGCTCCAACATCGAGGGCGTGAAGTCGGCAGCGCTACTCTACTTTCAGCAGCCGCCCGATTACCTCTCGCTGGCCCAGACCGTGACGCTGGCCATCATTCCGAATCGGCCGGGCGGGCTGGTAGTGGGGAAAAATAACCCCGAGATTTTGCGCGAGCGCAACCGCTGGCTGCGCTACTTTCAGCGCGAAAAGCTTTTCCCCACCCAAGACATCGCCGATGCCCTGCTGGAGCCGCTCGATGCCCAGCGGCACCCCGCTCCTACCCTAGCCCCGCACCTGGCGCGGCGGCTGGTACGAGCGCAGCCGGGCGAGGCACTCATTCGCAGCACCTTGCGCCCAGCGGTGCAGGCCAAGGCCGAGGACCTGGCCCGTAATTACGCCCGCCGGCTGGCCACGCTGGGCATTACGCAGGCCGCCGTATTAGTCGTTAATAATAAGACGCACGCCGTGGAGGCCTACGTGGGCTCGGTCGATTTTGCGGATGCCAGCGCGCAGGGGCAGGTCGATGGCGTGCAGGCCGTGCGCTCGCCGGGCTCTACGCTCAAGCCGCTGCTCTACGGGCTGGCCTTCGACCGGGGCCTGGCTACACCGAAGACCGTGCTGCCCGACGTACCGACTAATTTCCAAGGCTTTCGGCCCGAGAATTTCGACAAGCACTGCCAGGGTGAGGTGACGGTGGAGCGCGCCCTCACCTATTCGCTCAACATTCCGGCCGTGCGCGTGCTGGCGGAAGTTGGGGTGGATAATTTCACGGGCACGCTGCGGCAGGCGGGTTTTCGGCAGGTGGCCCACGATGCGCCCCGGCTGGGGTTGAGTACCATTCTAGGTGGCTGCGGCGCTACGCTGGAAGAATTGACCGGACTGTACAGCGCGCTGGCTAACGAGGGGCGGTACGCGGCCCCGGCACTTACCTGGCAAGGGACTTTGCCTTCTCGGAATGAGGTAACCCCAAGCTCCGGCTTGGTGAATCGCTTGGCAAATGCCCCCACACGCCGCCCCAAGCCGGAGCTTGGGGTTACTTTACTCAGCCCGGCCGCCGCCTATTTGCTCACCGACATTCTGGCCCAGCGCACCCGGCCCGATTTGCCCGTCGATGCGGCCAGCAGCCGCCACCTGCCGCGCATTGCCTGGAAAACCGGCACCAGCTACGGCCGCCGCGACGCCTGGAGCATCGGCTACAACCGGCAGTACACCATCGGGGTGTGGCTGGGTAATTTCAACGGCCAGGGCAGCCCGGCCCTCACGGGGGCCGACATTGCCTCGCCGCTGCTGTTCGATTTATTCAACGCCTTGGCTTATAACGGTAAATCCGAATGGTTTGCCCCGCCGGCCAGCCTTGATTTCCGGCTGGTGTGCGCCGAAACCGGGCAGGTACCCGGCGAAAGCTGCCCCAATCAGCTGCTCGATTATTACCTCCCCGGTACCTCGGGCAGCCGGCGCTGCCAGCATTTGCGCGAGGCGCTGCTCTCGGCCGACGGCCAGTACAGCTACTGCCGCGCCTGCGCGCCGGCCAGCGGCTACCGCCGCGAGCTGTTCGCCAATCTGCGGCCCGAGGTGCTGGCTTTCCGCGAGGCGCAGGGTTTGCCGGCGCGCCGCCTGCCCCCGCACAACCCGGCCTGCCGCCTCGTGCACGGTACGGAGGCCGACGGCCCGACGAGCTCCGACGCCGCGCCGCTGCTCGCCATTACCTCGCCGGCGGCCCACGCCGAATACGTCCTCAACGCCGGGGAAAAGCAACAGCTGCTACTCAGCTGCGCGGCGGCCGGCGAGGTGCGCCAGGTGCACTGGTACGTCAACGACCAATTTCTGAAAACGGCCCCGCCCACGGCCCGCGTGTTCTTCCGCCCGCCGCCCGGCGAAGTCAAGATTTCGTGCGCCGACGACCGCGGCCGCACCGTGGATATCCGGGTGCTGGTGCGCGAGCTGTAGCCCTAGCCGTTGGCCAGCGCGGTTTCGCCGTCCAGCACCGGAACCAGATTTTGCTCCTCTTCCGCCGTGAACAGCCGCGAGCGAATGAGAAACCGCACGCCCAGCGGAATTTCGAGCGAGAAGCTGGCGCCCCGGCCCTTCACCACGTCCACTGTCAGCTGGGTGTGTTTCCAATAGTCGAACTGGCTGGCGCTCATAAAGAAATCGCAGCCGTGAATTTGCCCCAGCCACACGTCGTTGGCCCCCACCCGAAACTCACCCTTGGCAAAGCACATGGGCGAGGAGCCGTCGCAGCAGCCCCCGCTCTGGTGAAACATGAGCGGGCCGTGCTCCTCGCGGAGCAGGTCGATGGTGGCCTCGGCGGCGGTCGTGCTGAGTACGCGGGGAGTAGACATGATGAAGAATTATTATCTGGACGGACCTAGCAAGAGCTGCCCCTGCACGGTGGGCGGGGCTACGCGCCGACGGTAGGTAAAGGTGGCGCCGGTAGCTTGCTGATACACCGTCACGGTGCTATCGGGGGCGGCGCTGCCGGAGCGGGCCTGCCACTCGTAGGTCAGCCGGCGGTCGGCATCCCAGTAGCGGTACGTGTTACCGATGTTCAGCAGGTTTCTCCGTTGCGCGTTGGGTATGCGGGCGGCAGTGCCGCGGCTGGGGTCGGCAATGGGCATGCGGTCGCGGCTGCCGGGTAGCGAATCGGGGCGGCTGGGGCGGAAGCCGAGCTTGGTATCCGTTTGTACCCAGTCGGGGTTGCGCACGTTGGGTACGGGCAGGAGCTGGGCGTGGGCGCTTAGGGTAGTTAGCAGTAAGAGGGCTGGGCCGGGTACTAGCTGGTTCATAGGAGAAGTATGCTATGGTAGATAGGTACCCTTTTTGACGCTGATGGTTGCACGAAAGGCTACCGCTGGTTTGGTCAGCGGTAGCCTGTTGCGTGGGGCGAGTTGGGGCTTGCCTTGGGTGGTTCGGCCGGGCGCGGGGCAAGCTGAAGCTTACCCTACATTCTTTAGAAAAAACCCAGGGGCTTTTCGCTGTAGCTGATGAGCATGTTTTTATTCTGGCGGTAGTGGGCCAGCATCATTTTGTGGTTTTCGCGGCCGAAGCCGGAGGCTTTGTAGCCGCCGAAGGGCGCACCGGCCGGGTAGTCGTGGTAGCAGTTGACCCACACGCGGCCGGCCTGGATGGCGCGGGGCACCTGGTACAGCTCGTGGGCGTCGCGCGTCCACACGCCCGCGCCGAGGCCGTAGAGCGTGTCGTTGGCGATGGCGATGGCTTCCTCAACCGTTTTGAAGGTGGTGACGGATACCACCGGGCCGAAGATTTCCTCCTGGAAAATGCGCATTTTATTGTGCCCCCGGAACATGGTGGGCTGGATGTAGTACCCCTCCCCCAGCGCGCCGTCGGGCTGGGTGTAGGCCTCGCCGCCCACGAGCACTTCGGCCCCTTCGGCCTTGCCGATTTCGAGGTAGCTCAGGATTTTCTCGTACTGGTCGTTGCTGGCCTGGGCGCCCATCATCGTGCTCATGTCGAGCGGATTGCCGAGCTTGATGGCTTTTACCCGCTCGATGACCCGGGCAATGAATTCGTCGTAAATGTCTTCGTGCACGAGCATGCGCGAGGGGCAGGTGCAGATCTCGCCCTGGTTCAGGGCAAACATCACCGCACCTTCGATGGCCTTGTCGAGAAAATCGTCGTCGGCATCGAGTACGCTTTTGAAGAAGATGTTGGGCGACTTGCCGCCCAGCTCCATCGTCACCGGGATGAGGTTTTCGGCGGCGTACTGCATGATGAGGCGGCCGGTGGTAGTCTCGCCCGTGAAGCTGGCCTTCTGAATGCGCGGCGACGAGGCCAGCGGCTTGCCCGCTTCGAGGCCGAAGCCGTTGACCACGTTGACCACACCGGCCGGAATGAGGTCTTCGAGCAGCTCCATCAGCACCATGATGCTGGCGGGCGTTTGCTCGGCGGGCTTCATCACTACGGTGCAGCCGGCGGCCATCGCCGGGGCGAGCTTCCAGGTGGCCATCAGCAGCGGGAAATTCCAAGGGATAATCTGACCGACCACCCCCAGCGGCTCGTTGATATTGAGCGAAACGGTGGTGGCATTCAGCTCGGTAGCGTTGCCTTCCTCGGCCCGGATTACGCTGGCGAAATAGCGAAAGTGATCGACCACCAGCGGCAGGTCGGCATAGGTGGTTTCGCGGATGGCTTTGCCATTTTCCACGCACTCCACGGCCGCCAGCATGGGCAGGTTTTCTTCGATGCGGTTGGCGATTTTCTGGAGAATGTTGCTGCGCTCGGTGGCCGAGGTTTTGCTCCAGGTCTGGAAGGCGGCGTGCGCGGCGTCGAGCGCCAGGTCGATATCCTCCTTAGTCGAGCGGGCGACCTTCGTAAAATTCTTGCCGTCGATGGGCGACGGGTTGTCAAAATACTGGCCCTTGACCGGGGCCACCCATTTGCCCCCGATGAAATTGTCGTAGTGCGACTTAAACTGGGGCCGGGCCACCAGGGTGGTGGGTGCTTCAAGCGTTTCTGCCATGACGAAAAGGGAAAAATGGAGCTAGGTGGGAGAACGCGACAAAGGTGGCCCACCCCCGAGGTTCACTGATTGTGGTATCGTCGCAGAAAATGCGGGAATTGTCGCAACTTGCGTCGATGTTAGTAAGTGCTTACTCAACACGATAGTACCGGCGAAAAAAGTGTGATCCGGCCTCTCCTCCCAGCCTATGTCCATGCCCACCCGCGTTCATCTCCCCGCCGCCGTGCCCCCTTTGGCGCTCAACCGGCTGCACTCCTTGGTTGAAAACCGCACGGTATTCGCCCTCGACGCCTTCGAGCTCACTATTTTCGAGACGCACCAGGCGGCCCACCGGGTACCCTTACGCCTCGACGGGCTGGCCCTCACCACCATGCTGCGGGGTAAAAAGGTGATGCACCTTCCCGACCGCCCGGCCTTCGATTACCTGCCCGGCGAAACGGTGGTGGTGGGCGAGGATGAGCTGATGGAAATCGACTTCCCCGAGGCGTGCCCGGGCCAGCCCACGCAGTGCCTGGCGGTGGCCATCGCGCCCGACACCATTCGCCAAACCGTTGACTTACTGAATGAACGCTATCCCCGCGCCGAGGCCCACGCGCCCTGGGCGCTGGCGGGCCCCGACTATGCCCACCTCACCAACACCCCCGAGCTCACGGGTACGCTGGAGCGCCTGGTGGCCGTATCGCGCACCACCGATGCCGCCAAGGATGTGCTGGCTGGCTTCACCCTCCAAGAACTGCTGGTGCGCCTCATGCAAACCCAGGCCCGCGAGCTGATTTTTCAGGATTACGCCCGGCACCTTACCACGCACCGCTTCGCGGCAGTCGTGCAGCACATCAAGGACCATTTGGCCGATAAGTTGTCGGTGGAGCAGCTGAGCGAGCTGGCCTGCATGAGCAAGGCCACGTTTTTCCGGTTGTTCAAGCGCGAGTTTGGCCTCACGCCCGTCGAGTACATCGTGCGCGAGCGGCTGGCCGAAGCTAAGCGCCTGCTACGCCAGCCGCTGCTCAGCGTGGCCGACGTCTGCCTGCGGGCCGGGTTCAACAACCTGTCGTATTTCCAGGCACTCTTTAAAAAATACGAAGGCATGACGCCCGGCGCCTACAAAAAGCAGTAGCCGCGCTCCTGTTGAGCTACGTGTTTCTAAATACGGGCGCAACTTTCGAGGATGGTGGCTGGTTTTACCTCCCATGCCCGACGTACTGACTTCCGAATTACCCACTTACCAAGCCGCCAAGCCCCGGCTCAGCGAGGCCCTGGTGTGGCTGATGGCCCTCACCTGCGGGCTGGTAGTGGCCAATATTTACTACAACCAACCGCTCCTGGCGGCCATCGGCCATAGCTTTTCGATTTCCGACAGCCGCGCCAGCTTGCTGGCCACGGCCACCCAGGTGGGCTACACGCTGGGCATGGTACTGATAGTACCGCTGGGCGATAAATTGGAGCGCAAAAATCTCATCCTCTGGATGCTGGGTGCCGCCGCCCTCTGCCTGACGGCCGCGGCCGTGGCCCCCAGCTTTCTGCTGTTGGCGGTGGCGAGCGTCTTTATCGGCCTCTGCTCGTCGGTGCCGCAGCTGCTGCTGCCGATGGCCGCCACGCTGGCCCCCGAGGCCGACCGCGGCCGGATCGTGGGCCGCGTAATGAGCGGCTTGCTCATCGGCATTCTGCTCTCGCGCACCGTCAGCGGCTACGTGGGCGCGCACCTGGGCTGGCGCACGGTATTCGGCGGCGCGGCGGGCTTGATGCTGGCGTTGGCCGCCCTGCTGGCCTGGCGCCTGCCCCGCGACCGCCCGACCTTCCGGGGCACCTACGCTTCGCTCATGCAATCACTGCTCACGCTCACCCAGGAATTGGCCCCCCTGCGGCGCTCGGCGCTGGTGGGCGGGCTCATTTTTGCGGCTTTCAGCGTATTCTGGACCACCCTCGCGTTTTACCTGGCTGGGCCGGCCTATCACTACGGCAGCGACGTGGCGGGCTTTTTCGGGCTGATCGGGGCAATGGGCGCGCTGGCGGCCCCGCTGGCGGGCAAAGTTGCCGATACCCGGGGGCCGCGCTTTGCCATCACGGTAGGCATCATCCTTGCGCTGGTGGCTTACGTCGGGCTGGGGCTGGGCGGGGCTTACCTGGTCGGGCTGGTGCTCGGCGTCATCCTGCTCGACGTCGGGGTGCAGGCGGCCCACATTTCCAACCAGACACTGGTCTTCTCGCTGCGTCCCGAGGCCCGCAGCCGCCTCAATACGGTGTACATGACCGGCTACTTTACGGGCGGTTCGCTCGGCTCCGGCGTTGGTGGGCTGGTCTGGATGCACTTTGGCTGGCTGGGCGTGTGCACCTTGGGTGTGGCGCTAGTGGCGCTGGCGCTGCTGGTGCATCGCAGCTATGAGCGATAGCAACAGTATTCGTTTGCTGTTACTACAGCTCTGCCGCTACAGGTAGTTAGCACAATCAACAAGTACGTTTTGTCTTTCAAAAAACAGTTTATCCCAGCTGCGTAAAAAGCAACAAGTCTAAATAAGTATTGTCATGCTGAGCTTGCCGAAGCATCTCGCTCGTTTCATTATTAAGCCGTTTAGCGAAGCGAGCAAGATGCTTCGGCAAGCTCAGCATGACCGACTTTAAAGAATGAGATAAGACTTTCTAAACAGCCCCATAACTAAGCGAATGGCCTAGCGACACGCTGAGAGGTACCTCCTGAACTAGAAAAAGCTATGCTAAACACTTAGTGCTGGTGCGCAAGCCGCCCCAGGCACGTTTGCAAGCTCGCCCGCCAGTGCGGGATGGTAATACCCAACGCCTGCTTCACCTTGGTTTTATCCATCACCGAATACGCCGGGCGGGTGGCTTTGGTAGGATACTCGGCGGTGCGGATGGGGACTGTTTTCGTCGGCAGGCCACTCAGCTCGAAAATGGCCGTGGCAAAATCGTACCACGAGGTCAGGCCTTCGTTGCTGTAGTGGTAGAGGCCGTAGGCGGTGCTCTGCGTGGCAATGAGGTGCAGGATGCAGCCGGCCAGGTCGATGGCGTAGGTGGGCGTGCCCACCTGGTCCCAGATTACGCGTAGCTCGTCGCGCTCGCGGCCCAGCCGGAGCATGGTTTTCACAAAATTGCCCGCAAACTCGGAGTACAGCCAGCTGGTACGCAGGATAAAATACTGACTAGTCAGCGCCGGAATCACCTGCTCGCCCTCCAGCTTGGTGAGGCCGTAAACGCTGATGGGCGTGGCTTCGTCGGTCTCGACGAGAGGCTGATTGCCGGTGCCGGCGAATACAAAATCGGTCGAAACCTGCACGAGCGTGGTGCTAAACTCACCGCACAGCCGGGCCAGGTACTCTACACCGTCGCGGTTTACCTGGCGGGCTAGCGCTACTTCATCCTCCGCCTTATCCACGGCCGTGTAGGCTGCGCAGTTGATGACGTAAGCCGGGCGGTGCTGCTCAAATAAGCTGCGCAATCCCTCGGGATTCAAAATGTTGGCCTGGGCTTCGGGCGGAAAAACCAAGCCCTGCATCCCGCGCTCTCCGGCTACGTGTGCCAGGCATTGTCCCAACTGGCCCGAGGCCCCAAAAACCAAAGTAGTGCTCATGAATAAATGCGTTGAGCCCGCAAATTAGCGTCCCCCACTGTAACGCAAGCTGTAGCTTGCGGGCGAGCAGCTACGTGAGCGAACGTCTACTCACGTAGCTGCTCGCTGCGCTCGCCCGCAAGCGAAAACTTACGTTACATTTTTCCCCGCTTGTTTTTGATGGGCTCGAAGCGGCGCTCGCGGGGTTGTTTTTCGCTCAGGTATTTCCAGTAGCGACGCGGGATGTGGCGCTGGTGAAGCTTCAGGTTTTTGCGCTCGGGGATGTTGACATGGTCAAAATAAGCCTGCCACAGTACTTTATACAGCGGCTCGCGCTCGTCGAGCACCGTGGCCGATACCTCGCCCCGGCGCGGGCTGGCCCCGCCGGTTTCAAACTCCACGATGGTCGTCTGCGTGAGGTCGTAGTACAACCCGTAGCGACGCTTCTTATCGAAAATAAGCCAGCGCTGGTCGGCGTATCGCTTAGTGAAGTGACTGGCAATGAGCGGCAACGTATCGAAATCGGGCTCGATAGTGGCGTGAAACAAACCATCCTGCGCTTTCTCGAAGCGCACAAACGCCTCCATGCGGTGCTTTTCCCGGAAAAGCTGCTGGGCCAGCCGCTGGCAGCGCCGCACGGTGGCGTCGGCGTAGTTTTCGGAAATATCGCGACCCGCCCGCAGAGCCATGTCGGCGTAGCGGAAAATGAGCAGCTCACGCTCGGAGTCCTCGCTCAGAAATACGTGGTATAGCCGCGCCCGCGCCGGCTCGGGCATGAAGCGCAGCAGGCCGTCCCAGGTGCGGGTAGCCAGCGTTTCGTCGGTGGCAATGGCCACCGCCTGGGCAAACAACCCGCCCTGGGCCGCCCCCTCGGGCTGGATACTGGCGGGGGCCGAGCGCCGGTCATAAATGCGGAACAGTACCGTGAGCAGGCCCTCGAAGCTGCCATCGTAGGTGTAACCGGCGGGCGGGTTGCGCAACTCAGGCGCGGGCGGACGCGGGGCCACCGGCCCCACTCCCATCCCCGCGCCGGGGCGCTCAAGCGGAATAAGCTGGCTCACGCGAATTTAAGGAGAGTAGTAGCCGCTGGCTACTGATTAATAAACTGCAAAATCAAGTCATTCACTGCCGCGGCCTCCTCCAGCTGCACCCAATGCGTCGCCCCGGGAAAATAGTGCAGCCGGGCGTTTGCGCACTGCGCCAAGCTGAATTCGGCCAGCTCAGCGGCCAGAAACGCATCCTGCCGGCCCCAGATAATTTGCACCGGCCCTGGGATGCGCCGCCAGCGCGTACCGGTGGATAGCCGCAGCGCCCGGTACCAATTGAGCATAGCCGTGAGGGCCCCCGGCTGCGCCCAGGCCGCTTTATAGCGCGCCACCTCGGCGGCCGAAAATGTACCGCGACGGCTCGTGCCCAGCAAGGCCCGCTCGCTGAAGCGCCAGCTTTTGCGCCGAATCAGCCACTCGGGCAGCCCTGGCAGCTGAATAAAGCCAATGTACCAGCTTCGCAGCATCTGGCTGGGCACGCGCCATAAATTAGGCGCGACCACCGCCGGGTGCGGCACGTTGATGATGGTGGTGCTCGCCACCCGCCCGGGGTACTGCGCGGCCAGGTACCACGCCACGATGCCGCCCCAATCGTGCCCCACCACGTGGGCGCGTTGGCTACCCGCCGCATCGAGCAGCCCGAGCACGTCGGCCGCCAGCGTGGGCAGGGCATAAGCTCCGATGCCCTGCGGCTTATCACTCAGGTTGTAGCCGCGCTGATCGGGCACCCATACGCGGTAGCCAGCGGCGGCCAGCGCCGCGATCTGCCCGCGCCAGCTCTCCCAAAATTCGGGAAAGCCGTGCAGCAATACCACCAGCGGGCCCGCGGCCGGCCCGCACTGCACCACGTGCAGGTGCAGGCCATTGGTAGGTACTTGGTGATGCGTCAGGGGGTAGTCCATAGGGCTATACTCCCGGCAGCGGCCCCAGGGTTATGGCCCGGCTTATGCCTAGGCGGCCACGCCGGGCTGGGGCGCGGTGGCCTGCTGGGCGGCGCGGGCCTCGTCGTGCAGCTGGCGCAGCATCGGCAGCAGCTCAGAAATCCGGCAGCAGCACGAAAGGCGCGGAGCTTTGTCGGGATTGGCAGTAGTAGCCGGGCCCAGGGCGGGCTTGGCAGTGGGGAGCGGGGCCGACGCGTCGGCGGGTGCGCGATGGGTGATTTTCATGGGTGAAAAGAACCGGTTTAATTGCCCGCCGCACCTGCGCCGGGTAGGCTGGCGCGGGTGACTGTTACCAGGCCCGCGCCTCAACTAGCTACTCGTCAACTACTTCTTAACTCACTTGGGCAAATAAGTCCAGCTGCTGCGTCACGAGGGCCGAGCGCGTGGCTTTCCCCCCGAATAAAATCTGGCGGCGCACCTGCTGCTCGCTTAGCTCGCCCAGCCGGGCCGGGGCCATGCCGCGCGCCGTGAGAAAATGCTTGGCCCGCTTCATCACCACCCCGAACTGCTGCAAGTGCTCGGCCGTGAGCGTGGTGAAGCGCCGGGCCTGCACGATGCGCTCGGCCGAGCGCGCCCCCACCCCGGGGATGCGCAAGATCATGGCGCGGTCGGCCACGTTGACATCCACCGGGAAAAGGTGACGGTTGCGCAGCCCCCAGGCCAGCTTGGGGTCAATCTCCAGGTCGAGGTAGGGGTGCGCGGGGTCGAGAATCTCGTCGGCCTCGAAGCCGTAGAAGCGCATGAGCCAGTCGGTCTGGTACAGCCGGTGCTCGCGCACGAGCGGCGGCTGGGTCACTTGCGGCAGGCGGGCGTCGTCGGTTACGGGCACGTAGCCCGAGTAGTACACGCGCTTGAGGCCGTAGCCCTGGTAGAGCGAGTCGGAGAGCTTGATAATCTGCAAGTCATTCTCCTGGCTGGCCCCCACGATGAGCTGCGTGCTTTGCCCGGCGGTGGCAAACTGCGGCACCTTTTTAAAGAGCGCCTTTTCTTCCTTGTTCTGAATAATTCCGTCCCGAATCTGGCCCATCGGGGTCAGAATCTCCTGGTAGTTTTTCTCCGGGGCCAGGTTTTGCAAGGCCAGCTCGGAGGGCAGCTCGATGTTCACGCTCAGGCGGTCGGCATACAAGCCGGCTTCCTGAATCAGCTCGGGCGAGGCGCCCGGGATGGTCTTGACGTGGATGTAGCCGTTGAAATTATGCTCGGTCCGCAGCTTCTTCACGATGCGCACCAGGCGCTCCATCGTGTAGTCGGGCGAGGAAAAGATGCCACTGCTCAAAAACAGCCCCTCAATGTAGTTGCGGCGGTAAAAGTTAATGGTGAGGTCCACTACTTCCTCCACCGTGAAGGCGGCGCGCTTCACGTCGTTGGAGCGCCGCGACACACAGTAGGCGCAGTCGAAGATGCAGTGGTTGGTGAGCAGGATCTTCAGCAGGCTCACGCAGCGGCCATCCTCGGTAAAGCTGTGGCAGATGCCCATGCCTTCGGCATTGCCGAGACCTTTCTGCTCGTTTTTGCGCTTGGCACCGCTGCTGCTGCACGACACGTCGTACTTGGCGGCGTCGGCTAATATGCTTAGCTTTTCCTGAATGCGCTCGTTCATTGCAGCGAGGGGGTTAGCGGGGATAAAAGTAAGGCAAGCCGTTGAAACAGGCAAGCTTTTGATAAGCTAATTTTTTTAGAAAAAGTTTCTTGCCGGCTGATTTATCCCGCCGCGCAGCCGCCCCGCATCCTTCCAAACCACGCCCCGGCTCCGTACCTTGCGCGTAGTGCTGCCGTGCCCAATGAGTCGGATTTTTAGTCGTCGCCTATTAGTGCTCCTGGGCTGGTTGCTGCCCGGCACCCTGGCCTGCGCCCAGGCCCAGACGCTGGAAGCCGAGTTTACGCCGCGCATGGCCGTGCCGCCCGATTCGCTCCGGGCCAGCGAATCGACCGACTCACCGCCCGTCGACTCGCTGGGCCGGCGCTTCGACGAGGACCGGGTGCGCCTGAGCCTGCAACGCTACACGCGCCGCAAAACCATTGCCGGGCAGGCCATGCAGGCGTTTTTTCGCCTTACCCGGCCCCGCGAGGAAGACCACGGCCTCGACGCGGTTTTGCTCAACCGGCAGTTTGATCCGCACAATTTCAAGATTGTGCGGCGCGTCACCATTCATCCCTTCGACGCTTTCGGCTACAGCCTCAACGACTCGCTGCGCCAGCCCCGCACCTTCTTGGAAAAGGCGGGCAATGCCATCCACATCCGCACGGCCCGCTCGCGCATCCGGCAGGTACTGCTGTTTCGGCCCGGCCGGCCGCTGCTGCCCCAGGCCCTGGCCGAAAGCGAGCGCCTGCTGCGCCAAACCGACGAAATCCTGGATGCCCGCGTGCTCGTGAACGAAGCCACGGCCACCCGCGACAGCGTTGATATTGTGGTGTATACCACCGACGTATTCAGCTTTACGGCCGGTTACGAGCTGCGCGGCGGGCCGGGGCAGGCTATTTACACGCTGGGCGACCAGAACTTCCTGGGCCTGGGCCACCGGCTCGACAACCGCTACCAAACGGGCCGCGACTTGTCGCAAAGCTGGGGCTACGAGGGCACGTACCGGGTGCCATTCCGCAACTTCGTGTACGCCGAGGGTCATTATTTCAACGAGTTTGAATCGCACTCCGGGGGCTTGTCGGTGCGGCGCGACTTCTACTCGCCCAGCGCCCGCTGGGCCGGGGCCTACGCGGCCGATGCCTTCAACCTGCGCATTGTGCTGCCCCGCGACGAGGCCCCGCCCGAGGGTCAGGAGCCCAATTACCGCATTCGCTCCTACACCAGCCAGAGCCTGTGGGTAGGCCGCGCCTTCCGGCTGCGCTCCTACGACCTGGGCTACGAAAATCCTGGCCGGCTTATCGTGGCGGGCAGCGTCGCCCACGAAGAACACGCAACCAACCCTACCGCCACGCCCGAGCTACCCTACGGTAGCCCCGACGACCGCACCCGCACCCTCGTGCTGGGCGCGGTGGGCTACTCGGTGCGGCGCTACTACAAGGATAAATACCTCTTTGGCTTCGGCCGTACCGAAGACGTGCCGGCCGGCACCCTGCTCAGCCTCACCGCTGGCTGGGAAACCAACCCCGCCGGCCCCCGCCGCTACATCGAGGCCAAAGTAGCAGCGGCGGGCTACTCCGAGCGCCAGGGCTACCTCTACGGCAGCTTTAGCTTCGGCACGTTTCAGCGCATTCAGGATGGGGGCTGGGAGCAGGGCCTGCTCAGCGGGCAGTTTCTGTACTTCACGCGGCGCTACCGCATGGGCAACTACCAGAGCCGCCACTTGCTCACCTCGCGCATTACGGCGGGCTTCAACCGCTACCCAGCCGAGCTGCTGCTCACCGGCATCAACTCCAACCCCGATGGCGTGCGCGGCTTTCAATCGGCGGGGCGCATTCTGCCCACCAGTCGCCTGCTGGCCAATTACGAGGGCACCGTGTACACGCCGCTTTCGCTGCTGGGGTTCCGGGTAGCCGTGCTGGCCTTTGCCGACATGGCCATCGTCAACGAGCGCATTGGGGGCGGCTCGCCCTTCGGCGGCGACGCGCCCTACACCGGCTTCGGCCTGGGCCTGCGCTTCCGCAACGAGCTCACGGTGCTGCGCACGTTCCAGATTCTGCTGGGGTATTATCCCCGCGGGCAGCTCAATCCCAACGGCGTGCGCCTCTTCGAAACCAACCGCGACTCGTACCGGTTTTCCGACTTCAGCTTCGGCCAGCCCAGCGTGGTGCAGTACGGCTTTCAGTAGGAAAAACGCTGCAGGCGGCGGAGAAAACCAGTCAGCTACGCTTGGTGTGGCCTTCTCCGCCGCATCGGCGCCTTATTGCTGCTTACAATTCAAACTCAATCGGGAGGGTGCACACTACCCGCACCGCCTGCCCGTGCTGATAGCCGGGCTGCCAGGCGGGCATCATCCACACCAGCCGCAGCGCTTCTTCGTTGAGGCCGCTGCCCGGCCCCCGCACGAAGGAAGCATCGGTTACGCGCCCCTCCGCGCTTAGGACAAAACGTATATACACCTTACCCGTCACCCGCTGCTGCCGCGCCTTTTCCGGGTAGCGCATGTTCTTGGTCATGTAGGCTTTCAGGCCTGATTCGCCCCCCACAAACTGCGGCCGAACTTCGGGATTGACAAAGATGGAGTCGTCACTAATTGAGTGACTTTTAGGCATTATCTCAACCCTATTTCCACCTTCCGGGCTGGTATCCGCGATTATCATCTTCAGTTCGGGCCTTTTGCCATGCTCCGCTGCCAACCCGGGCAGTGCTAGCCCCATCGCTAAAATGCCGTAAGCGTATCGTGTTATCATAAATACCAGCGTAACAGTATGCGACAAATAAATAGACCACAAAATTACAACCTATTCGTGGGCGGCTAATATTATTTTTCCGCTAAAACCTCTTTTTTAATCTGGGCCCGCCAATCTGTGCTCCGCCGCAGTACCGCCGCGCCTGGCGCTATCGGTCCTACCTTCGTATTCTCCCTTTACCGCGCTCGCCGCTTTCCCTTCTATGCGCCTTGGCGATTTTAACGACCTCGAAATAGCCCGCGAGGTCAGCATCGGTCTCTACCTTACCAGCGACGACGGCGACCTGCTACTTCCCGAGAAGTACCGCCCGGTGGGCGCGCACGTGGGCGACGTCATTCGCGTTTTCGTGTACCGCGACTCCGAAGACCGCCTCATTGCCACTACCTTAGAGCCGCTGGCCGTAGTCGATAGCTTCGCGGCGCTCAGCGTGCGCGACATCGGCCCGGCCGGCGCGTTTCTCGACTGGGGCCTCGAAAAAGACTTGCTCCTCCCCCACCGCAACCAACGCCAGGCCGTGCGCGTGGGCGAGCGGGTGCTCGTGTACGTGTACCTCGACGACGCCAGCGACCGCCTCGTGGCCTCGGCCAAGTGGCAGCATTTCCTGAGCCCCGAGCCCTTCGCGGGCACCGTGGGCGAAGCAGTGCAGGTGCTCGTAGCTGAGGAAACGCCGCTCGGCTACTCCGTCATCGTCAACGGCACGCACCTGGGCTTACTCTATCACAACGAGGTATTTCGCCCGCTGCGCATCGGTGAGCTGCTGCCGGCCCACCTGCGCCACATCCGGCCCGATGGCAAGCTCGACGTGCGCCTCGGCCAGGCTGGCTACGACGAGGTAGCCACCGCCGCCAACCTCGTGCTCGCCGCCCTGCAACAACGCCCCGACGGCCGCCTGCCCCTCGGCGATAAAAGCCTGGCCGACGACGTGTACCGCCGCCTCGGCATCAGCAAAAAAGTCTTCAAAAAGGCCCTGGGCTCTCTCTACAAGCAAGGCCTAGTCGAGCTAGCCCCCGAAGAAACCCGCCTGGCCCGCCCCGAATAGCCTCCGCGTCGTCCGCGAAAATCTTCCGCGCCCTCCGCGGTAAAAATTTCCCGAGAAAATTTGCTTTTCCCCAAAAGCGTTGTTCCTTTGCCCCCGCAAACCAACCCCAACCATGTCCTTCTACGCAACCGTTTCGCAAAGCTGGTGGCACTCAACCTTCCCCGAAGGCTGAGCATTAGGCATTACAAGTTGGTTGAACCCCTCGAGATTCCCCAAGCCCGCTGCTCACCGCAGCGGGCTTTTTTATTGTCTTCGCTTTTCCTACCATGCCGGCCGCTATTGCCACTTCCCCCGCCACGCTCGTCCACAGTTGCCACCGCCGCCTGTTGGCCGACACCCTCACGCCGGTGAGCCTCTACCTGCGCCTGCGCGACCAGTTCGTAGGGACGCTGTTGCTCGAAAGTTCCGACTACCACGGCAACAACAACAGCTTTTCCTACCTCTGCTTCAGCCCGGTAGCCCGCTTCGAGCTCGATAAAAACCAGCTCACCACCCAGCGCCCCGGCCAGCCGGCCCACTCCGCCCCGCTGGCCGACCCGCGCCAGGCGCTGCATTACCTACGCGAGTTTCGGGAGAGCTTCCGACCGGCCGCGCCGTCGGGGCTGCCGTTTATCACCAACGGGCTGTTTGGGCACATGGCCTACGAGGCGGTGCAAAACTTCGAGGACGTGACCCTGCGCGACAAGCCCGGGGCCAGCACGGTGCCGGCCATCGTGTACCAGGCATTTCGCTACGTCATCGCCATCAACCACTTCAAAGACGAGCTCTACCTATTTGAGCACCAATACCTAGCCGAAGGCGAGGCCCCCGCGCCCGACACCCTCGACCAGATCGAAACGCTCATTCAGAGTCGCAACTTCGCCACGCACCCGTTCCGCCTCACGGGCGCGGAAACGTCGAACGCCACCGACGACGAGTTCTTGGAGTTGGTGCGCCTGGGGCAGCACCACTGCCAGCGCGGCGATGTGTTCCAGATTGTGCTGTCGCGGCGCTTTCAGCAAGGCTTTCAGGGTGATGAGTTCAACGTGTACCGGGCGCTGCGCTCGCTCAATCCGTCGCCCTACCTGTTCTTTTTCGATTACGGCAGCTACAAGCTCTTCGGCTCCTCGCCCGAGTCGCAGATTGTCATCAACAAGGGGCAGGCCGTGCTTTATCCCATCGCGGGCACGTTCCGCCGCACCGGCGACGACGCGGCCGACGCCCGCCTGGCCCAGCAGCTACTCGATGACCCCAAGGAAACCGCCGAGCACGTAATGCTGGTGGATCTGGCCCGCAACGACCTCAGCCGCCGCTGCGACGTGGTGCAGGTCGAGCGCTTCAAGGAAATTCAATACTATTCGCACGTTATTCACCTGGTTTCTAAAGTAGTGGGCCAGCTGGGCGCAGCCACCGAGCCGCTCGATGTGGTGGGCGAAACCTTCCCCGCCGGCACGCTCTCGGGCGCGCCCAAGTACCGGGCCGTGCAGCTCATCGACGAGTACGAGAGCACGCAGCGCGGCTTCTACGGCGGCTGCATCGGGGCGCTGGACTTCGGTGGCGATTTCAACCATGCCATCATGATTCGCACCTTCCTCAGCAAAGACAATACGCTGTACTACCAGGCCGGCGCGGGCGTGGTCGCCAAGTCGGTGCCCGCCAGCGAGCTGCAAGAAGTTCACAACAAGCTCGGCGCGCTGCGCGCGGCCTTGCAGCAGGCGGAGCGGGTGTAAAAGCTTCAGCTACCAAACAGTTGTCATTGCGGGCGGAGCGAAGCGATCGTACCCGAACGGCTCGTCTTGATGCGATTGCTTCGCTCCGCTCGCAATGACAGGCATCGTTCGCGCAACTCATAACTCATAATTTCTAACTCCTAACTCCCCGTGGCTATCCTAGTTCTCGACAATTACGACTCCTTCACCTACAACCTCGTGTACATGCTGCGCGAGTTGGGGCAGAAAGTCGACGTCTTTCGCAACGATAAAATCAGCCTCGACGAGGTTGATAAGTATTCGCACATCCTGCTCTCGCCCGGCCCCGGCATCCCGAGCGAAGCCGGCATCATGCCCGAGCTGATCAAGCGCTACGCTCCTACCAAGCGCATTCTGGGCGTGTGCCTGGGCCACCAGGCCATCGGCGAAGCCTTTGGGGGCCAGCTCGCTAACCTGGGCGAGGTGCACCACGGCGTGGCCCATACCCTGCACCAGACGCCCGCCGCCGCCGACAACCGCCTCTTCAACAACGTACCCGCCGAGGTGCGCGTGGGCCGCTACCACTCCTGGACCATTGCCCCCGAGGGCGTTCCCGCCGAGCTGCGCATCACGGCCCTCGACGAAAACGGCCAAGTGCTGGCCCTCGCCCACCGCGACTACGACGTACTGGGCGTGCAATTTCACCCCGAGTCGGTACTGACAGAGCACGGTAAAACCATGCTGGCCAATTGGGTAGGGTGAGTGAATTGGTGAATGAGTAAATGAGCGAATTAACCTGCCCGTAAACTCAACTCATAATTTATAATTCATAACTCATAATTCCTTGAAAGATACTCTCAACCACCTGTTTGCCTACCGCACGCTGCCCCAGGACGAAGCGCACCGCGTGGTGCTGGGCATAGCCCAGGGTCAGTACAACCCGGCGCAGATTGCCGCCTTCCTCACCGTGTACCTCATGCGCAGCGTGACGGTCGAAGAGCTGGCGGGCTTCCGCAACGCCCTGCTGGAGCTGTGCCGCCCCGTGGACCTCGGCGGCGTAGACGTAATGGACGTGTGCGGCACCGGCGGCGACGGGCGCAACACCTTCAACATCTCCACCTTGTCGGCCTTCGTCGTGGCCGGCGCGGGCCAGCCGGTGGCCAAGCACGGCAACCACGGCGTATCGAGCATCAGCGGCAGCAGCACGGTGCTGGAGCACCTGGGTGTGAAGTTTACCGCCGACAACGACTTGCTGCGGCGGCAGCTCGACGCGGCCAATATTTGCTTTTTGCACGCCCCGCTGTTTCACCCGGCCCTCAAAAACGTGGCACCGCTGCGCAAGGAGCTCGGCGTGAAGACCTTCTTCAACATGCTCGGGCCGCTCGTAAACCCGGCCCGCCCGCGCTTGCAGCTCGTGGGCGTATTCAGCCTGGAGCTGGCGCGGCTCTACGCCTACCTGCACCAGCAGGAAGCAGGCCGCGAGTTTCTCATCGTGCACAGCCTCGACGGCTACGACGAGGTATCGCTCACCGGCCCGGTGAAGCTCATCGGCCGGCAGGGCGAGGAGCTGCTGACGCCCGCCGACCTGGGCTTGCCCGCTACCACGCCCGAGGCGCTTTTCGGCGGCGACACGGTGGCCGAGGCGGCTCATATTTTCATGCGGGTGCTGCGGGGCCAGGCTCCCGAAGCCCACCGCCACGCCGTACTGGCCAACGCCGCGCTGGCCCTGCGCACGGCCGGGCGCGCCGCCGACGTCGCCGAGGGGCTGGCCCTGGCCGCCGAGTCGCTGGATAGCGGCCGGGCATTGGCCGCGTTTGAGAAGCTGTTGTCCTTGAATTGAATAATCCCCAAAGCAGTTGTCATGCTGAGCTTGCCGCAGCAATTCGCGTGACGCAGTAACTACTTGCCGTTCGCCAGTCCAGTAGAAATTATCGAACCGCTCGGCCTGACGAACGTCTTACAACCAGCATGACTATCCTCGAAAAGATCATCCTCGAAAAGCGCCAGGAGGTAGCCCAGCGCGAAGCCGCAACCCCCGCCGCCGAACTCGAAAAAGCGCCGTTGTTCCGGCGGCCGGTGCTGTCGGCGCGGGCGGCACTCACGGCGGCGGGCTCGTCGGGCATCATTGCCGAGTTTAAGCGGCGCTCACCTTCCAAGGGCGTCATCAACGGCACGGCCGAGGCGGGGGCAACTACGGCGGGCTACGTGGCCGCCGGGGCGGCCTGCCTGTCGGTACTCACCGACGAGCCGTTTTTCGGCGGTACGCCGGCCGACCTGCAAGCGGCGCGGGCCGCTAATCCGCACACGCCGATTCTGCGCAAGGACTTTGTTATCAGCGAATACCAAATCGCGGAGGCGCGGGCGCTGGGGGCCGATTTTATTTTGCTCATCGCCAGTTGCCTCACCCCGGCCGAGGTGGTGCAATTCAGCAAATTCGCCCACTCGCTGGGTTTGGAAGTATTGCTCGAAGTGCACGATGAAGCCGAACTGCATAGCCACCTCGCCAACAGCGTCGATTTGGTGGGCGTGAATAATCGCAACCTCAGCACGTTCGTGACCGACGTCGATACTTCGACGCGCCTGGCTAGCCTCATTCCCAGCACGTTTGTGAAGGTGGCCGAGAGCGGCTTGCAGCACGCCAGCACCATCCGCGAGCTGCGCCAGACGGGCTACCAGGGCTTCCTCATCGGTGAGACGTTTATGAAAACGCCCGACCCGGCCGCCACGCTTGCCAGCCTCGTGGCTGAACTATCTACTCCCCTGGCGACTTCTTAGCGGCACTATGCAAGTCAAAATCTGCGGTATGCGCGAGGCGGCCAATTTGCGCGATATCGCTGGCCTCCTGCCCGATTACGTAGGCTTCATCTTCTACCCGAAGTCGGCGCGCTACGTCGGCGACGCGCTCGACGCGGAGGCGCTGCGCGACCTGCCGCCCACCGTGCGCAAGGTGGGCGTGTTTGTCGATGCGCCGCTGCCCGAGCTGCTGGCTACCGCAACCCGCTATGGCCTCGACTACGTGCAATTACACGGCCACGAGTCGGCCGCTTACTGCCGCGAGGCGCACGCCCAGGGCCTGCGGATTATCAAGGCGTTTTCGGTGGGCGAGCAGTTTGATTTTGGCCCGCTGGCCGAGTACGGGGACGCGTGCGACTACTTTCTGTTCGACACCAAAGGCCAGCAGCCCGGCGGCAACGGCTATGCCTTCGACTGGCGCGTGCTGGCTGGCTACCAAGGTCCCGCCCCCTTCCTGCTAAGCGGCGGCCTGGGGCCAGCCAATGCCAGCGAGCTGCTGGCCTTCCAACACCCCTTCCTGGCCGGCTACGATTTCAATAGCCAACTCGAAACCGCGCCCGGCCTCAAGGACGTAGCCGCCACCCGCGAGCTACTGCTTACCCTGAGCCAGTCCGCCGACAACTCATAATTCATAATTAACAATTCATAATTAATATGACTATTGCCGCCACTTCCCCCTACCGCGTCGATGCGACGGGCTACTACGGCCCCTTCGGCGGGGCCTACGTGCCCGAAATGCTGTACCCCAACGTGGAAGAGCTGCGCGACAACTACCTGCGCATCATCCAGGAGCCGGAGTTTCAACGCGAGTTTACCCAGCTGCTGACCGACTACGTGGGGCGGCCCACGCCGCTGTTCCTGGCCCGGCGGCTGTCGGCCCACTACGGCACGACCATCTACCTCAAGCGGGAGGATTTGTGCCACACCGGCGCGCACAAGGTCAATAACACCATCGGCCAGATTCTGGTCGCCAAGCGCCTGGGTAAGAAGCGTATCGTAGCCGAAACCGGCGCCGGCCAGCACGGCGTAGCCACGGCTACCGTGTGCGCCCTCATGGGCCTGGAGTGCATCGTGTACATGGGCGAAATCGACATCGAACGCCAGAAGCCCAACGTGGACCGCATGCGCATGCTGGGGGCCAAGGTGGTGCCCGCCACCAGCGGCAGCAAAACCCTGAAAGACGCCACCAACGAAGCCATGCGCCACTGGATTTCCAACCCCACCGACACGCACTACATCATCGGCTCGGTGGTCGGCCCGCACCCCTACCCCGACATGGTGGCGCGGTTTCAGTCGGTGATTTCAGCCGAGACCATCAGCCAGCTGCTGCACCAGACGGGGCGCGGCACGCCCGATTTTATGCTGGCCTGCGTGGGCGGCGGCTCCAACGCGGCGGGGGCTTTCTACCACTACCTCGACGAGCCCAGCGTGCGCCTGATTGCCGCCGAGGCCGCCGGCCAGGGCGTGGATACCGGCCACTCGGCCGCCACCACCGCGCTGGGCAAGCCGGGCATTCTGCACGGGGCCAGCACTATTTTGATGCAGACTGAGGACGGGCAGGTGACGGAGCCCTACTCCATCTCGGCGGGGCTCGACTACCCCGGCATCGGGCCGCAGCACGCGCACCTGTTTGCCACCGGGCGGGCCGAGTTTTTGTCGATTACCGACAAGCAGGCGCTCGACGCGGGCTTCCAGCTCAGCCGCCTGGAGGGCATCATCCCGGCCCTCGAAACGGCCCACGCGCTGGCCTGCCTGCCGCTCATCGGCGCCAAGCCGGATGAGGTGGTCGTGGTGTGCCTCTCGGGGCGCGGCGATAAAGACCTGGCCACTTACACCAAGCATCTGGAAGAATACGCTTAAGTAACTAAGACATGAGACGTTAGACAGGAGACGTGAGAATTACCCTCTGAGGTTTTCTCGTGTCTCCTGTCTAACGTCTCGTGTCTTACTAACCATCCTACTCATGAACCGCCTCACCCACCTATTCCAACACAAAACGGCCGACGTACTCAACGTATACTTCACGGCTGGCTTTCCGCAACTAAACGATACCGTTCCCATTCTAAAAGCGCTGCAAGACGCGGGCGCCGACCTGGTGGAAATCGGCATGCCCTACTCCGATCCCGTGGCCGACGGCGAGACCATTCAGCGCAGCAACCAGCAGGCGCTGGAAAACGGCATGACCGTCGCCACGCTTTTCAAGCAGCTGCAAGGCATTCGCAAGCAGGGCATTACGGTGCCCATCCTGCTCATGGGCTACCTCAACCCGGTGGTGCAATTTGGAGTGGAAAAATTCTGCCAGCAG
This sequence comes from uncultured Hymenobacter sp., assembly GCA_913776615.1. Classification (GTDB taxonomy): domain Bacteria; phylum Bacteroidota; class Bacteroidia; order Cytophagales; family Hymenobacteraceae; genus Hymenobacter. The sequence goes on along the minus strand of CAJYPK010000019.1, from coordinate 134,892 downwards.
TGCCAGGCCGTGGGCGTCGACGGCGTGATTTTACCCGACCTGCCGCTCGACGTGTACGAGCGCGAGTATAAGGCCCTGTTTGCCCAACACGACCTGAAGGTGGTCTTTTTGGTCACGCCCCAGACCAGCGCCGCCCGCGTGCGCCAGCTCGACGCCCTGGCCGACGGCTTCATCTACCTCGTGGCCGCCGCTGGCACCACCGGTGCCCAGACCGACATGAACGCCGACGTCGACGCCTACCTCAGCCGCACCAAGGCGCTGGGCCTGCGCAACCCGACGCTCGTGGGCTTCGGCATCAGCGACGCGGCGAGCTTCGCGGCGGCCAGCCGGCACACGACGGGGGCCATCATCGGCAGCGCATTTATTCGGCTGCTGCAAGCCACGCCGGCCGAAGGGCGCGAGGCAGCCATCCGGGAGTTTGTGCGCGGCGTGCGGTAGGAAGTAATCCTTAATCTCTTTTGGCAAGTCCCAGCGTAGCAGCCACTACGCTGGGATTTTTTGCGTTCTGACAGCTTTTTTCAATCCGAAGCAGTTCACTTTGCTTAGACTTTTTCTAAATAAATTTTGAGTCCGGCCCTTGTCAGCCGTTTCTTTGCATTGTTTTTAGATTTAGTCTAATTAAAGTTACAATGCTTAGCTCTCGCGCTCTTCTTTTTCCGCTTATCACCTGCGCTATCTCGGCCACGGCCCAAGCCCAAACCACTGGCACCATTACGGGCCGCGTAACTAATCGCAATGGCGGGGCCGTGGAGGCCGTTAGCGTGGGGCTAGAGGGCCAGGCCAAGGGCGACATTACCGACGAACAGGGGCGTTTTCGCATTCGGCAGGTGGCCCCGGGGCAATACACACTGGTAGTTTCGGCCGTTGGGCTCAAGACCGAGCAGCAGACGATTACGGTGGTAGCGGGCCAGGCGGCCACCGCCAACTTTACGTTGACCGAAAGTGCCGCCGAATTGAAAGAGGTAGTGGTAAATGGCAATCGCCCCAACAAATTCAACCGTCCCAGCAGCGTTGACGTGGCCAAGATGCCGCTCAAAAACCTCGAAAATCCGCAGGTGTACGCCACCGTGGGTAAAGAATTGCTGACCGAGCAGCTGGTGTTTTCGGTAGACGACGCGACGCGCAACGTGCCGGGCCTGCAAAAAATGTGGGACGCCACCGGCCGCGGCGGCGACGGTGGGGCCTTCTACGCCAACCGGGGCTTCGTAACTTCGAGCCAGCTGCGCAACGGCGTGGCCGGCAACGTAACCAGCGACATCGACGCGGTAAACCTGGAGAAGCTCGAGGTAATCAAGGGGCCATCGGCTACGCTGTACGGCAGCTCGCTGACGTCGTACGGCGGCCTGCTCAACCGCGTGACCAAGAAGCCCTACGACACGTTTGGCGGCGAGGTGGCGCTGGCTGGCGGTAGCTACGGCTTCCACCGCCTGAGTGCCGACGTAAATACGCCGCTCAATGCGGCCAAAACGATGGCCTTCCGCCTCAATGCTGCCTATAATTACGAAGACAGCTTTCAAAACGTGGGCTACCCCGGCTACAACAAAAGCGTGGCCATTGCCCCGAGCTTGCAGTTCCGCCCCAGCGACCGGCTGACCGTCAACCTCGACGCGGAAATTTTCAACGGAAAAAACATCGGTAAGCAGATTATCTTCTTCTACGAGCCGATTAAGAACCTGGGCTTTTCGCGGGCCAACCAGGCACCGCTCGACTACCGCCAGTCGTACATCGGCCCCGGCCTCACGCAGGACTCGCGCAGCACCAATTTCTTCGGGCAGGTGCAGTACCGCATTTCGCCGAGCTTTACCTCGACTACCTACCTGACTTCCAGCCGCAGCTATTCGAATGGGGCGGGACCTTACTTTTACCTGCTCTCGGATAGTACTGCCAGCGGGGGCGCTATCACTAAGCCAGGCACCAGCCAGATGGCACGCGCCGACCAATCGACGGAGAATAGCCGCCGCCAGATTTACGAAGTGCAGCAGCTTTTCAACGGTGATTTCATGCTGGGCAGCCTGCGCAACCGCGTCGTACTCGGCCTCGACTTCCTGCGCATTGATGCCAACGTCAATTTCCTGGGTGGCAATTTCGACGTGGTGCCCCTCAAGGTACCCAACTATGACTACGCTACTTTCAATGGCGGCAGCCTGGCCGCTACCTACGCCGCTAATCCGCCCAGCCACTACTTGGTTACGACCAAGTCGAACACGTACAGCGCTTTCGTTTCGGACGTGCTAAACCTGACCGAGCAGCTGAGTGTGCTGGCGGCGTTGCGCGTCGACCACTTCGACAACAAAGGCGGTATTTATTATTCCCCGGTGCAAGCCTACACCCAAACGCTGGTTTCGCCCAAGTTTGGGGTGGTGTACCAGGCGGTGCCAGACCAAGTAGCCCTCTTCGCCAACTATCAGAATAGCTTCAACAATCTTGGCTATTTCCTTGACACTAGGGAAAATTCGCAGCTTGCCCGGCCCGAGCGGGCCAATCAATGGGAGGCAGGCGTGAAACTCGACGCAGCGGGCGGCCGCCTCAGCGCCACCTTCAGCTACTACGACATTCGGGTGAAGGACCGTCTGCGCACAGTAGGATACAACTCGCTATTTCAGACAATTAGCTCGCAGGATGGCAACCAGTGGAGTCGGGGTGCCGAAGTAAACCTAGTAGCTAACCCCGTGCGCGGCCTCAACATCGTGGGCGGCTTCGCCTACAACTATTCGGTTCTGGTAACGGAAGACCAGAACGTAAATGGCCGCCGCCCTAACGATGCCTCTTCACCCTACTTGGCCAACGCCTGGGTAAGCTACCGCCAGCCCGAAGGCCCCTTACGCGGCCTGGGCCTGGGCTTTGGCGGCAACTACGCCAGCGACAATAAAATAGTCAACAGCGTAGCAATGGGCGTTTTTACGCTACCCAGCTACACGGTACTCAACGCCAGCATTTTCTACGACCAGCCCAAGTACCGCCTCTCGGCCAAAGTTGATAACCTCACCGATAAGCAGTACTGGGTGGGCTACACCACGATGAACCCGCAGAAGCTACGCAGCATCGTGGGCTCGGTGGCGTATAAGTTTTAATTTTAAATCAAGCGGTTAGCCGTTAGCTACTAGCTATTAGCCTCTTCTCACTTAGAAAAGCTAATAGCTAGCAGCTAACGGCTAACCGCTTACCAGACCTATGACCTTCCGCAAAGCAATTGGCAAGCTGCATCTGTGGCTGGGGCTAGCCTCGGGGCTTATCGTACTCATCGTGAGCCTATCGGGGGCTGTGTTCGTATTTCAGGATGAAGTCCGCGACCTAACGCAGCCCTGGCGCAAGGTCGCGGCCGAGGCCCGGCCCATGCTGCCGCCCTCGGCGCTGCAAGCCACCGCCATGCGAGCCAAGCCCGGCTTTGCGGCCTCCTGGACCACCTACAACGGCCCCGACCGCTCCACGGCCGTGTATTTGAGCAAGGGTGAGGAAGTGTACTACGCCTTCCTGAACCCCTACTCCGGCCAACTGCTAAAGGTGCAGAACCTGCGGAGCGACTTTTTCACCATTGTACAGTACCTGCACATGTACCTGCTGCTGCCGCCCGCCATCGGCAAGTGGGTGGTCGATATCGCCGTGATCACGTTCGTGGTGATGCTGATCAGTGGCATCGTACTGTGGTGGCCGCGCAACAAGGCCGCCCGCAAGCAGCGCTTCTCGGTAAAATGGGACGCCTCGCCCAAGCGCCGCACCTACGACCTGCACAACGTATTGGGCTTTTACGCCAGCGCCCTGGCCCTGGTGCTGGCGCTTACTGGCCTGTGCATCAGCTACGAGTGGCTCATGGAAGGCGTGGGCACGCTGGCCAACGGCGGCCGCTCTATCGCGGCCGAAAACGCCGAGCCCAAGGTCGACACCCTGCTCACGGCTCGCCCCGCCCGCCCGGTGGTGGACCTCGCCTACGCCCGCATGCGGCAGCAGTCGCCCCGGGCCGAGATGCTGCTCATCGGCCCCACCGCCAATGCCGCTACGCCCGTCTGGTGTACCGCCTACGCCAAGTCGCTGCACTACTACCACCGCGACGAGTACCGCTTCCACCCGCGTACCGGGCAGCTTTTACTCGCTCAGCTCCACGAGGGCAAAAGCAACGGCAAGAAGCTCGCCGACATGAACTACGACCTGCACACGGGCCTCATCCTGGGCCTGGGTGGCAAGGTTATCGCCTTCGTAGTCAGCCTCACGGCGGCCAGCCTGCCCGTCACGGGCTTCCTGGTGTGGCGCGGCCGGCACAACCGGAAAAAGCAGCCGCGGGTGGCGCTGGCTACTGCTTAGAATACCCTTCAATATCACTACAGGCCCCTACCGGCCAGTCACGACGTAACACCAAGCTCCAGCTTGGTGATGCATTAGGGTCCGCATGCCTAACGCATCACCAAGCTGGAGCTTGGTGTTACACTCACTAAGTGCTAGTTCCGTGCTTACCGAAACGGAAATTTCTGAAACGAAACGTTGCTCATCACGCCCTTCTCGTACTTAGCCAGGCAGTAGTTGTTAAATTCTGAGCCGAAGCTCTCCGCGCCGGGTTGCACCGTTTTGGGCGCGGGTTGGCCCTGCCGGAAGAAATAGACGGTGGTGGTACCGTATTTAGTATAGGGCGTCAGGTCACCGTACTGCTGCATTTCTCGCCACAAGGTATCGGCCACGGTCACGGCCAGCACGCGGGTGATGGGGCCGGTATTGTTCTCGTTGCGGTAGCTGGCTACCTCTTCAAAATTGCCCGGCAAATCGTGCCCGCTGGGCTGGCTCAGCGAGTCGTACACAAACCAGCCGAGCAGCAAGGCTATCGCACCGACGATAAAGTATTTTAGCTTCATAACGTGCAGATTACGCCCACTGCCGCCGCAGCCCCGCATAGGCTGCAAACTTGCCATCGCGGCTGATAAATGTTAAGTCTTCGCTAAGCGCCTGGGCGATGAGCAGGCGGTCGAACGGGTCGCGGTGGTCTCTAACGGTCGGTAATTGACTGAGCGTGACCAAATGCGCGTCGGATATCTCTAAAATCTCAAAGTCAAATTGCTGGAGTCGTTCCAGCCACTGGCTGAATATTAGCGGAAAATCATCCTTAGCTAGCGACGATTTGATGGCCACCTCCAATAAGGCCACCATGCTTACACACAACGTGTTGGATAGGTCAAGAAACCGACGCAGCAGCGAGGGCGGCAGCTGCTGGCTCCCTGTTGTGAGCCAGATAAGGGCATGCGTGTCAAGCAGCAATCTCATTCTATTGGCCGTGCTCCCGCTCGTACTGCTCAATCGCCGCCGCCAATACTCTGCCGGCTGGCCCGCCAAATCCCGGATAAGCCCGTGGCTTGGCTGCGCCACGCGCATTTGCCGCCGCAGTGGCAAATAAATCTTTGATTTTCAAGAGCAATTCTTCGTCCTGAAGCTGATTTATAGCTGCTACCAGTTCTTGCTTTTGAGCCTCGCTTACCATAGTATTCAAGTTTTGATTTCAAATTACGACACTATCCCGCCACTTTTTCCGCCAAAAACCGGGCCGTGTGGTTGGTATCCTTGAGCTTCACCAACTGCTCGGGCGTACCCTCGAAGAGCAGGTGCCCGCCGTTGATACCGCCCTCGGGGCCCATGTCGATCAGCCAGTCGGCGCACTTGATGATGTCCATGTTGTGCTCGATGATGAGCACCGAATTACCCTGCTCCACCAGCGCGTTGAGGGCACCCAGCAGCTTGGCGATGTCGTGGAAGTGCAGGCCGGTGCTCGGTTCGTCGAAGATGAACAGAATTTTATCCTGCTGCAACGTAGCGCCTTTGGTGAGGAAGCTCGCCAGCTTCACGCGCTGGGCCTCCCCGCCGCTGAGCGTATTGGCCGACTGCCCGAGGCGGATGTAGCCCAGGCCTACGTCGAGCAGCGGGCGCAGGCGCTCGGCCACCTTGGGCTGGCCGGCGAAGAATTCCACGGCGTCGGCCACGGTCAGCTCCAGCACCTCGTAGATGTTCTTGTCCTGAAATTTGATTTCCAGGATATCCTGCTTGAATTTGTGGCCGCCGCAGCTTTCACAGGTCAGGTAAATGTCGGCCATGAACTGCATCTCGATTTTGACCTGGCCCTCGCCCTGGCACACCTCGCAGCGGCCGCCCTCCACGTTGAAGGAGAAGTGCGAGGGCTTGAGGCCCCGCGCCTTGGCCAGCGGTTGCTCCGAGAACAGCGTGCGAATCTGGTCGTAGGCCTTCACGTAGGTGACGGGGTTGGAGCGCGACGACTTGCCGATGGGGTTCTGGTCCACAAATTCGACGTGCGTCACCTGCCCGTTCACGCCCGTGAGGCGGTCAAACTTGCCGGTACTCTCGCCCGCGCCGCCGCCGAGCTGCTTCATGAGCGCCGGGGCCAGAATGCGGCGAATGAGCGTCGATTTGCCCGAGCCCGACACGCCCGTAACTACCGTCATCACGCCCAGCGGTACCTTGACGCTCACGTTCTTGAGGTTGTTTTCGCGGGCACCGGTCAGCTCCAGCGCATTGCGCCAGGGGCGGCGCACGGTGGGCACCGGCACGTCGAGCTGTCCACTCAAATACTTACCGGTGTAGGTAGCTGAGTCAGCCAGCAGCTCGGGGAAGGTACCCTGAAACATCAGGTTGCCGCCACCGCTGCCGGCCTCGGGGCCGATGTCAATAATCTGGTCGGCGGCCTCCATCATTTTCTCTTCGTGCTCCACCACCACCACGGTGTTGCCCAGCTCTTGCAGCGAGCGCAGCACACCGATGAGCTGCTCGGCATCCTTGGGATGCAGGCCGATGCTGGGCTCGTCGAGCACGTACATCGAGCCCACCAGGGCCGAGCCCAGCGAAGTGGCCAGCGAAATGCGCTGGCTTTCGCCACCGCTCAGGGTATTGCTCAAGCGGTTGAGGGTGAGGTAACCCAGTCCCACGCGGTTGAGGTAGCCCAGCCGGTTGGTGATTTCAGCCAGCAGGCGGTCGGCCACCTTGGCCTCGTGCTCGGTCAGCGTCAGGTTTTCAAAGAACGTGAGCGCGTCGGCGATGGGCAGCAATACCAAATCGGTGATGCTGCGGCCGTCGATTTTGACGTACTGCGCGTCTTTGCGCAGGCGCGTGCCCCGACAGTCGGGGCAGGTGGTGCGGCCCCGGTAGCGGCTTTGCAGCACGCGGTATTGAATCTTATGCGTCTGCTCGGCCACCCAGCGGAAGTAGGCGTCGAGGCCCTCGAAATACTTGTTGCCCGTCCACAGCAGACGCTGCTCGGCCGCGCTCAACTCGTTGTAAGGACGGTGAATGGGGAAGTCGAACCGGATGCCGTTCTTGAGCAAAGGCTTAAGCCATTCGCCCTGCTTTTCGGTGCGCCAGGGCGCGATGGCCCCCTCGTACACGGTCAGGCTTTTGTCGGGGATTACCAAATCCTCGTCGATACCCAGCACCGAGCCGAAGCCCTCGCAGGTGTGGCAGGCTCCGTAGGAGTTATTGAACGAGAAGAAATTGACGTTCGGCTCCTCGAACGTCATACCGTCCAGCTCAAACTTATCGGAGAAGGTGCGCGTCTCGTCGTCGAGCTTCACGATGCAGGTGCCGTGGCCTTCGAAAAAGGCCGTCTGCACCGAGTCGGACAGCCGGAACTGCAAGTCTTCGTCGCCAGGCTGCACCACGGCGCGGTCGATGAGGATGAACACCTCCCCTTCCACTTCGGGCTTGCCCTCGCCGATCAGGTCTTCAATGAAGGCATTTTGGCCGTCTTCCAGCACGATGCGGCTGTAGCCCTTCTGCAAGAGCAAATCCAGCTCCTTGCTCATGGGCCGGTCGGGCTCGGTGCGCAGCAGCGGGGCCAGGATGGTGACGCGGGTGTCGCCCGGCAGCGTGAATAAATAATCTACCACGTCGGCCACCGTGTCCTTGCGCACCTGCTCGCCGCTTACGGGCGAGTACGTGCGGCCCACCCGCGCAAAGAGCAGCTTGAGGTAGTCGTAGATCTCGGTGCTGGTGCCCACCGTCGAGCGGTTGTTCTTGATGCTGACCTTCTGCTCGATGGCGATGGCCGGCGAAATACCCCGGATGTAGTCCACGTCGGGCTTGTCCATGCGGCCCAGAAATTGCCGGGCGTAGGAGCTCAGGCTTTCCACGTACATGCGCTGGCCCTCAGCGTACAGTGTATCGAACGCCAGGCTCGACTTGCCCGAGCCCGAGAGGCCCGTCACCACGATAAACTTATTGCGGGGCAAAGCCACGCTCAGGTTTTTGAGGTTGTGGACGCGCGCGTTTTTGATGACGATGAACTGGCGCGGGTCGAGGTGGTCGATTTCGTCGTGGGCCGGGGCGGCCACTTGCAGAGCGGAATTGTCGGACATGAATGCGGTAACGCCGGCCGGGGGGCGGAAGGTTTCGGGCGCGGGCGCAAAGGTCGGGTCAAACGCCGGGCCTCGCCTCTGGCTGGCCAACTGGCCGGCAGTTTGGCTGGCTGGCAGCTTCCCTTTAGCTGGTCTGTAAAACCTACAACACCTATCCTCACTACTAGGCTGGCTAACAGATTATCAGCCGGTAACGTTGCCGGAAACGTTTGCGCAAATTTTTACCCCGGCAGCCGCTTCAACAACGGGCTACTAGCCTGTTACTTTAACCCGTCACCCGGTTCCGGTGCGGCACTCTTTACCTCTTTTCCTTTTCCCACCCATGCACACGTTTAAGCTTGCGACCGCCGCCCTGGTGGTCGTGGCTGGCCTTGGCGCCGGCTGTAATTCTCAAAATCCCGCCCCGACCGCGCCCGGCAGCACCACCGCTACGGCCGACGTCGAGGCGGGCTGCACGGCCCAGGGCTGGGCCTCGCAAAACGGGGGCACCGATGGCGGCGGCACCGCCGCGGCCACCGTGGTCACCACCTACGACCAACTCAAAGCGGCCATTACCAACTCGGCGGTGAAGGTGGTGCAGGTTAACGGGACGATTACCATTCCTTCGGGCGGGCGCATCTCGTTTCAGGACCAGAGCGGTAAAACGGTGTTTGGCACCTCGGGTGCCCGGCTGGTATCTACCGACCAAAGCGCGGCCAATTCGGGCATTCTCTACGTGAAGCGGTGCTCGGACATCGTTTTTCGCAACCTCATTTTCGATGGCCCCGGGGCCTACGACGTGGACGGGCAGGATAATATGACTATCGACGCCTGCACCAACGTGTGGGTCGACCACTGCGAGTTTCAGGACGGCCTGGATGGCAACCTCGACATCAAAAACGCCTCCAACTACATCACCGTGTCGTGGACCAAGTTCACGTACTTGCAGGCCCCCCGGGCGGGTGGCTCGGGCGGCTCCGACGACCACCGCTTTTCCGACCTGATTGGCTCGTCGGACAGCGCCACCGGCGACCGGGGCAAGCTCAACATCACGTTTGCCCGCTGCTGGTGGGCCCAGGGCTGCGTCGAGCGGATGCCCCGCCTGCGCTTCGGCAAGGTGCACGTTGTCAATAGCTACTACAGCAGCACGGTGAGCAACAAGTGCATCTCCGCCGGGCTGGAAGCCAATCTGCTGGTGCAGAACAACGTATTCGAGAACGTGAAAAACCCCATCGTGCTGCTCGACAACAAAGAAACGGCGGTGCAGGAAACCGGCAACATGTACACCAACGTCACCGGCACGAAATCGGGCGACGGCAAAACGGCCTTTACGCCGCCCTACTCGCTGTCGGTACTGAGCGCCAGCAGCGTAAAAAGCGCCCTGACCGGCTCCACCGGTGCCGGGGCCACCGTGGGCGGCAACACCTGCGCCTACAGCGGCATCTAGTTGCACTCAATTCTATGCAAAAAGCGGCTCTGCCTAGCGCGGGGCCGCTTTTTTACTGCCCGCTACTAGTCGCTGGAATCGTACCCCAGCCAGCGGACGCTGGCCTCCGCAAGCCCAATCCGGCCGCACAACTCCCCAGGCTACCTTGCGTAATTCGGCCCAATCCTTTACTTCTGTAGCATGGCCGAACTTCGTATTCAACCTAAAAAATCTTCTCCCAGCCCGTGGCTGCTCGTGGCGCTGGCCGTGCTGGTACTGGGCGCCGCCGCCTATTTCTACCTGCGCCCCGACCCGGCCGACGAGCCCGCGCCGGCTGTTACCACGGTAGCTTCCACGCCCGCCGATACCCTGGCTCCCGATTCGCCCGCCGCCGAGGCCCGGGCCACGCCCCCGGCCGGCGACTCGCTCGAAACCAGCCCGCCGCTGGGTAGCGCCTCGCCCAGCCGCGCCGAGCTGCTGGCCCTGGCCCCGCAGCTCACCCAGCTGACCGACCGCGCCGACCTGCGCGACGACGCGACCATCCGCGAGCAGCGCGACAACTTCACCAGCGCCACGGCCCGCCTCGAAGACAATGACCCGGCCGCCAGCCTGCGCCCCGGCCTCGTCGCCGCCGCCAACCTACTGCTCGCTGTGCAGCAAAAAGGCTACCCCAACCTCGAAACCGAGGCCAACGCCCTCACGCTGCAAGCCAGCGAGCTTTCGGGCCGCGACAATTCGTCCGCCGAGCAGGCCAAAAACCACGCCTACCTGAAGCAGGTCGCCAACCTGCTCAATACCATGAGCTACCCGGCCAAAGACGTTCTCTAAATCTGCCCGCTATGAGTTCCCCCATCTTACGCCGCCTGCGCGACCTGCCCACCTTCGAAATGGCCACCGGTGACCCCGACCCGCGCGGCTGGCCCGTGCGCGGCAGCGACGGCCAGGCGTTCGGCACCGTCACCGAGTTGCTGGTTGACCTCGAAACCCGGCGCGTGCTTTACCTCAACGTGCAGCTCGACCGGGGCCTGCCCGGCGTGCCCGCCCCCGCGCCCCACGCCGAAACGCAGATTCTGCTGCCGCTGGAAGCCGTCAATCTCGATACCGAGGGCGGCAGCGTGTTCGTCACGGCGCTGCGCCGCGACACCGTCGCCAAATACCCGCCGTTTGTGGATTTTATTCTGCCCGCTGAGTTTGAGAATGCCATGCAGCGGGCGCTGGGCAGCTAGATTATTGACGGATACGCAACTACTTTTAAGGCCGCTCGCTAAAAGTAAGCGCCTGGCATGCTGAGCTTGCGAAGCATCTTATCAGGTTAGAACAGTGACGCTCGACCGTAATAAGATGCTTCGCAGGCTCAGCATGCCAGGCGCTTTTTTGCTTGCGCTGTTAAGTTGTTCAGTCTATTAGTTAGCCCGCACCATATTGGCCACGGCCGTTACCCAGTACGGCTCCGAGTTGAGCGAAGGCACCAGCTGCCAGTGCCCCCCGCCGGCTTCCTCAAACATTTCCTTGAACTCCATGCCGACTTCCACGGTGGTTTCGAGGCAGTCGGCCACGAAGGCGGGCGAAAAGGCCAGCACGCTTTTGATACCTTTGGCGGGGAACTCCTTGATTACCTCGTCGGTGTAGGGTTGGAGCCAAGGGTCGCGCAGGCGGCTTTGCAGGCGGCTCTGGAACGTCACGGTGTACTGGTCGTCGCGCAGGCCCAGGCCGGCGGCCAGCAGCCGCGAGGTGGCAAAGCACTGCGCCCGGTAGCAGTAGCGGTTGTTCTTATTGTAGCTGTTGCAGCACTTGCCCAACTGACAGTATCCCTTGAAACTGCCCTTGAGCACGTGCCGCTCCGGAATGCCGTGGTAGCTGAATACGACGTGGTCGTAGTCGTGCTTGGCCATCTCGGCCTTACCCCGCGCCACGAAGCTGGCGATAAAGCCCGGGTCGTCGGTAAACGTGCTGATGAAATTGATGGTCGGCACTATCCACCAATCCTTTACGATATCCATTACCTTTTCCTGCACCGAGCCTGTGCTGGCCGCCGCGTACTGCGGAAACAGCGGCAGCACGATAATGCGATCCACGGCCGCGTCGCGCAGCTCCTCCAGCGCGCTTTCGATGCTAGGCTTCTGGTAGCGCATCCCGAAGGCCACTACGTACTCCTCTCCTAGCTCTTGCTGCACCAGCTTTTTTAAATCGAGGCCGTGATAAAGCAGCGGCGAGCCACGCTCGGCATCCCAAAGCTGCTGGTACACTTTGGCCGACTTGGGGGCGCGCAAAGGCACCACCAGACCCTGAAAGAGCGGGTAGCGCACGGCGGCCGGCATATCGATAACGCGGCCATCGGTCAGAAACTCATTAAGGTAGCGGCGCACGTCGCCGGTCTGGGGCGAGTCGGGCGTGCCCAGGTTTACGAGCAGGACGCCAATGCGGCGGGCGGGGGTAGGCATTTTTTATAATTATTAATGGTTAGTGATTAATGGTTAATGCCTTAGAGGACCAACTATCTGCCGCTAACCACCTATTTTAGGTCTACTGGATGCTTAACCGAAAAGTCAGGGCTTATGCTTCAACTTCGGTGCAAAAAACGTTAATCATTCACAACTAACCATTAATCATTAATATCTGCCGTACCTTTGCGGGCTCATTTTCAAAACCCTATCTCGCGTGAACCCCGAACATAAGCCACACCGTGCCGGCTTCGTCAGCATCATCGGCAAGCCCAACGTGGGCAAATCGACGCTGATGAACGCGCTCGTGGGCGAGCGCCTGAGCATCGTCACGAGCAAAGCCCAGACCACCCGCCACCGCATCCTGGGTATCCTCAACGGCGATGATTTCCAGCTGGTTTACTCCGATACGCCCGGCATCATCCAGCCCAAGTACGAGCTGCACAACGCCATGATGGCCTTCGTGTACTCGTCGCTCGAAGATGCCGACGTGATTCTGTTCGTTACCGACATCTACGAAAAGCACGACGAGGAACCGGTAGTCGAGCGCCTGCGCAAAACCGAGGATACGCCCATTATCGTGCTGGTCAATAAGATAGACCAGGCCGAGCAGTCCGACGTGGAAGCCAAGCTGGCTTACTGGAAAGAACACCTGCCCAACGCCACCGAAATTCTGCCCATTTCGGCGCTCAACGCCTTCGGCACCGAGCGGGTGTTGCAGTTGGTGCTCGAAAAGCTGCCCATTCACCCACCGTACTATCCTAAAGACGAGCTAACCGATAAGCCCGAGCGCTTCTTCGCCGCCGAAATGGTGCGCGAAAAGATTTTCAAGCTCTACAAAAAAGAAGTGCCCTATTCGTGCGAAGTCACGATTGAGGAGTTCAAGGAGGACGATGATATTATTCGCATTCGCGGCGTCATCTACGTGGAGCGCAGCAGCCAGAAGGGCATCATCATCGGCGCTAAGGGTGAGGCACTTAAAAAAGTCGGCACCTGGGCACGGGAAGAAATGGAGAAGTTTTTCCAGAAAAAGGTGTTCCTGGAGCTGTTCGTGAAAGTCAATGAAAACTGGCGCACCGATAGCAAGGCCCTCAGCCGCTTTGGCTACCAATAGTACCGCTGGCCGCAGTTTAGCGCGCAGCGCGTAACTGCTGGCCAGCAAGTGGGGGCAGTCTCCAGACTGCCAAGCGAGCGCGGCATACAGGTAAGCAATTCGGCAGTCTGGAGACTGCCACCCACTTATCGGCCAGCAGTTACGCGCTGCGCGCTAAACTGCGGCCAGCGCTCGCTCTTAGTATAATATAATTCATAAAGTATTTCGACCATTCAACCTTAATTACTCCGGGCACTGCCGCGCACTTGGTCGGGCCGGCGGCTGGAGTCAACAACATGAATACCATTGCCATTGTCGGCCGCCCCAACGTGGGCAAGTCGACCCTCTTCAACCGCTTGGTGGGCCGCCGCCAGGCCATCATGGACAACCAGAGCGGGGTCACCCGCGACCGCCACTACGGCTACGGCGACTGGACGGGCCACAACTTCACCGTTATCGACACGGGCGGCTACGTGCACAACTCGGACGATATTTTCGAGGGCGAAATCAACAAGCAGGTCAAGCTGGCCATCGACGAAGCCGACGTGGTCCTCTTCATGGTCGATGCCGATGCCGGCCTGCATGGCCTGGACGAGGAGTTTGCCCAGGTGCTGCGCCGCTACGTGGGTAAAAAACCCATCTACTTAGTAGCCAACAAGGCCGATACCAACCTTCGGGCGCACGGCTCGGGCGAGTTTTACGCCCTGGGGCTCGGCGACACGGAGGTATTCGCCATCTCCTCGCAAAACGGCTCGGGCACCGGCGAATTGCTCGACGCGGTGGTGAGCCACTTCGAGGAAGTCGGCGAGGAGGAACCTAATTCGGCGCTGCCGCGCATTGCCATCGTCGGGCGGCCCAACGTGGGCAAGTCATCGTTTGTCAACCTATTGCTGGGCGAAGACCGCAGCATCGTGACCGACCAGGCCGGCACCACCCGCGACGCCATCGAGGCCAAGTTCAACGCCTTCGGCCACGAGTTTATGCTGGTCGATACGGCTGGCCTGCGCCGCAAGGCCCGCGTAAACGAGGACGTCGAGTTTTACTCCAACATGCGCTCGCTGCGCGCCATGGAGGCCGCCGACGTGTGCGTGGTGCTGCTCGATGCCAGCCGCGGTATCGAAGCCCAGGATGTGAACATCATCGCGCTGGCCGACAAAAACCGCAAGGGCATCGTTATTCTGGTGAACAAGTGGGACTTGGTGGAAAACAAGGAAACCAATACCGCCCGCGACTTCGAGGCCAAGATCCGGGAGAAAATCGCGCCCATCGCCTACCCCCCCATCCTGTTTATCTCGGTGCTTAACAAGCAGCGGGTGCACAAGGCGCTGGAGGTCATTATGAGCGTGTACGAAAACAAGCGCCGTAAAATCCCGACTTCGCAGCTCAACGAGGTGATGCTGAAGGAGATTGAGAAATACCCGCCGCCCATTCAAAAGGGCAAGATGGTACGCATCAAGTACGCCACTCAGCTGCCCACTCACAACCCGGTATTTGCTTTCTTCTGCAACCTGCCGCAGTACATCCCCGACTCCTACGCCCGCTACCTCGAAAACCGGATGCGCGAGCATTTTGACTTCACGGGGGTGCCGATTGGGCTGGCCTTCAGAAAAAAATAATCAGTTGGTACGGGTTACCTCTACGGTAGGGCAGTATTAAGGTCGGAAACTCCAAAAACACTTTCCACCTTCCCCATGAAAAAAGTACTTTTCCTCGCCGTAGCTGCTATGTCCCTCTCGCTCGCTTCGTGCGACAGCAAGAAAGAAGACCAAATGGAAGCCCAAGGCACGGCCGTAAAAGAAGCTGGCGAAGCTAAAGCTGATTCGCTCGAAGCCAAAGCTGATGCCGTTCGTGACTCGGCCGACAAAAAAGGCGAAGCTATCGGCGACGCTGCTGACGCAAAAGACCCCAAGTAATTAATTTTAGTAGCAACCCTGACAAAAATCAGGTCTGCTAATAATGCAAAAAGCGCCACCCAGCCGGGTGGCGCTTTTTTTGTGCAATAACCTGAATAAACTGCATTCTGACTTGGCCGTATAAGGACCATACTTATTGGCGAGGAAAAACTGGTAGCTAACACCGCAACTGATAAGTACAAATAAAAATTATTTGAGTTAAACTTTTAATCTTTAACTCGTGTATCGGGTCTCATATTTGCTACCTACTTTCAAGCACTCAGCTTCACAACCCATGAAAAACATTCTTCTTGCCGCCCTCGTGGCTGGCGCTTCGGCCGTACAGGCCGCTCCTTCGCCCTCGGCCGTTACTGCCACGGCTTTTACCATCGCAGCTCCCAGCCAAGCCCCGATGAGCAAGGCTGAGATGAAGCGCATCCGTAAGGCGCGCAAGCAAAACGGCCCCGAAGTATACAAAGGCACCGTAGCCGAACAGCGCCGCATCGTGACGGACGCCCCCGGCGCTGAAAAGGAAGACAACGACAATACGCCCAAGAGAGAGCGTAAAATGAAGAAGAACTAAGTAGCCTACGTGCTGCAAAAAGGGCCACCCGCTTACGTGGGTGGCCCTTTTTGGTAGGTAGCTTAGTTGAGGCGGCGGCGCAGCAGGTTGGCCACGGCTTCGAATAGACGACGGGGCTCGTAGGTGCGCCAGGGAAAATCGTCGAGCTCACCCCCAAAATTGATGTAGTGGTCGAGATTGTACTGGCTCATCTCGCGGCGCACGTGCTCCTGAAAATTAATACCGGCAATCCAGCCATCCTCTACTTCCTCAAACCACTCCTCGTAGTAGCTGTCGTCGGAGCCGTGGAAGTTGAAAACGTTTTCGCCGATGAGAATGAAACGCTGGATGCCCTCGTGCAGCAGCACATCGAGGATGTTGCGCTTCAAACTCATGATGTCGTTTTCGATGGCGTCGTTCCATTCCCCGATAAACTCCAGGATGGCGGCCCCCTCGTCGTAGTCGGCCCACAGGATTTTAAAGAACAGCGTTTCCGATTCCAGGCTATCCCACTGCGGGTGAATGTAATAGCCGTAGATGGTATTGGAGTAGGTATCGAGGCTGTACTCGGTGCCGAAGAGCGGGGAGCGCGGATCGTCGGTGGCCGAGTACTGCTCGATCCAATTGTAGTGAGGCTCGATGGTATGCATAGAGGCGGGGCCTGCTTGGGCTGGCCCGCTTGCAAAAACGTCGGCCCGGCCTAATCGTTCAGGCAAGCGGTAGCTTACCCAGGCGGCCGGCTGATTTTCAAGCGCAAATAACTCGCGACGTTCAGCTGCGGCTACCCGGCCTTAGCCACCAGGGCCGCCCGCACGGAACCGTGTTGGCGTAGCAGCTCAGCTGCCTCGGGCTGGGCAATGCCCAGCTCGTCCATGAGCATCCGCTGGCCGCGCTCCACCAGCTTGTCGTTGCTGAGCTGCATATCGACCATTTTGTTGCCTTTTACCCGACCCAGCCGGATAAAGGTGGCGGTAGTCAGCATGTTGAGCACCAGTTTTTGGGCCGTGCCAGCTTTGAGCCGGGTACTACCGGTAACGAACTCGGGGCCGGTCACTACCTCCACCGGAAACTCGCAGGCCGCCGCCACGGCCGAGCCGGCGTTGCACACCACGCAGCCGGTGGCCAGCCCGGCGGCGCGGGCGGCTTGCAGGCCGCCGATTACGTAGGGCGTACGGCCCGAGGCGGCGATGCCCACTAGCACGTCCTTGTCAGTTACGCCAAACTGCTGTAAATCAATCCATGCCTGGGTAGCGTTGTCCTCGGCACCTTCCACGGCTTGCCGGATGGCCCCGTCGCCCCCGGCGATGATGCCGACCACCAAGCCCGCGGGTACGCCAAAGGTGGGTGGGCACTCCGAGGCATCGACCACCCCCAGCCGCCCGCTGGTGCCCGCCCCGATGTAAAACAACCGCCCGCCGGCCCCCAGCCGCGCCACGATGGCTTCGACCAACTGCTCGATTTGCGGCAGGGCCTGCTGCACGGCCAGCGGCACTGTCTGATCGAGCTGATTCATGCCGGCGAGCAGGGCGGCGGTGGGCAGATTTTCGAGATCGTTGTAGGTGGAAGGGGTTTCGGTTGTCATGTGGCTAGGTAGATAGGGCGGAAACAGTGTGGGCCGAATGACGCGGGGCAAGCTGAAGCTTATCCTACAGCAGGCGGCCGATGATGGGGAATTTGTCGAAGACGGTGGCCAGGTGGGGGGCGTCTTCGTCGAGCTCGCGGGTGAGGTCCTGGCCGGCCCAGTGCTCGTAGTGGTTGCCGCGCTGCCAGAGGCGCGAGCGCGTGACGTCGTAAATGTTGCCTTGGTAGGCCACCCAGATTTCGGGGCGGTCCTGGCCGTTGCGCAGGGCGAGTTGGGGGCGGGTGTAGGTTTTTAGCTCGTCGCTCATGGCTGTCAGCTTAGCAGGGCCTGGGTGCGAATCCAGCGCTGGGGCAAGTCGCCCTGGGCGGCGTGCAGGTAGTCCTGGTGGGTACAGGGCACGATGCGCTTCACGGAATGGTCGGCCAGGCTTTCGACTTCCATCCACCACTTGTCGGTATCGGCGCGGCGCGATTTGTAGAATACCAATTCGCTGGGCGCGCTGCCACCGCTGCCGGGCAGCACCAGGGTGTAAGTGAGAAAGCGGTAGGTACCGAAACCCGTTTCGGGACGGCGGTGGTAGTAGCCTTCGATAAAGTACCAGAGCATGGTGGCCAGCGTGGCGGCGGCCAGTCCGTGGGGATCTTGGTCGGGCCGGTATCCGTACAAGCCAATGGAAGTAAGCTGCTCGTTATGACCCGCGTACCAACAGAGTTGGGTAGCATCCTCGCTCGTCAGGCCGAAGGGACTGGCGGGGTAATAGCCCGGCGCATCCTGCCAGCGCAGGGCGGCGATATCGATGCTCAGGAAATTGGCCTGCCGCAGCACCGGCTCGGCCAGCCGGCGATCGGTGCGCAGCTCGCCCACGCTCATGGTTTCAAAGTATAACTTTTCGAAGGCGGCCAGCACGTCGGGCGGCGTGAGGTACTGCTGGTGGGCCAGGTGCGCGCAGCTGAAAACGAAATTGGGCGTGTGGGTGAGCAGGCGGCGCAGGTGGCTATCTTCGGGCGCGGCGTAGGGGCCGGGCATGGCCATGTCGGGCCGCGAGTCGATGACGGCGAAATTGATGGCCGGTACGGCCTCGTGCAAGGGCTCGTAGGCCAGAAACTGCCCGTAATCGAGGTCGTGGCCACCGCCCAGCAGCAGCGGTATCGTATTGGCTTCCAATAGCGCGGCTACGATTTCGCGCAGGCGCAGGTAGGTATCTTCCAGGCTGAGGCCGGGGCGCAGGTTGCCCAGGTCCACGAGGCGCAGGGGGCCGTTGCCGCGCTGCAACTGGTAGAAGCGCTCGCGCACGCGGTTGGCCCCGTGCTGGCCGGCGGGGGGCGCGCCAGCCGCGGTGCCGCGCCACTCGTCCAACCCAATCAGCGCCAGGTCGGCCGAGCGCCAATCGGGGAAGGTTTCGGTGAAGCACGCGGCGTAGGCCGCGACGGAAGTGGGCGCGGCGGTGGAGGCAGTCAGCTCGTCGGGCAGCGGGTCGAAAAAGAGGGCCAGGTTCATCAGCAAACACGCCGGGGCGCTGCCAAATTTACGCGCTACCTGGCCCAAATTGGGCTTTCGGCCGTAGGTATTGCACTATCCGAACGGATTTCGCCGAAAATCCCGTTTCTTTAGCCCCTTCTTCCCACGCCGACTGCACTTCGCCTCGCCCCATGGACGTTCGCCGCTCCTTCGATATTCTTACCCACCAGCTTTCCGCCTACCCCAAACCCGATGCCCTGGCCGCCAAAATCAATGGCCGCTACGAGCCGCTGAGCAGCCAGCAGGTGCAGGAACGCGCCAACCAGGTGAGCCTGGGCCTGCTCAAGCTGGGGCTGAAAAAAGACGACAAGGTGGCCATTATCAGCATGAACCGGCCCGAGTGGCTGCTGGCTGACTTTGGCATTGCCCAAATCGGCGGCACCAGCGTCCCGATGTACCCGAGCATCACGGTCGAGGATTACAAGTACATCTTCACCGACGCCGGCGTGCGGGCCGTGTTCGTGGCCGACAAGCACTTATTTGACAAAGTAAAAGAAGCTACGGCGGGCCTCGACATTCCGGCTGAAAACGTATTTACCTTCGATAAAGTAGAGGGAGCCCGGCATTTCGACGAATTGCTGGCCCTGGGCCAGCAGGGTAACCCGGCCGATCTGGAGCCGCTCAAGGCCGCCGTGCAGCCTAATGATCTGCTGACGCTCATTTATACCAGCGGCACCACCGGCAACCCCAAGGGCGTGATGCTCAGCCACAACAACATTCTGAGCAACTGCCGCAACTCGGCGCGCTACGTGCCAGTGGGCCAGGAAGACAAGGCGCTGAGCTTCTTGCCGCTGTGCCACATTTTCGAGCGCATGGTGACGTACCTCTACATGATCCACGGCGTGAGCATCTACTACGCCGAGAGCATGGAAACCATCGCCGAAAACCTGCGCGAGGTACAGCCCAGCATCTTTACTACCGTGCCGCGCCTGCTCGAAAAAGTGTACGACAAGATCGTCGCCAAGGGCCACGAGCAGACCGGCATCAAGCACAAGCTTTTCTTCTGGGCGCTGGATCTGGGCCTGAAATTCGATACGCAGAAAAACCAAGGCTTTATCTACAACACCGAACTGGCACTGGCCAACAAGCTCATCTTTAATAAGTGGCGCGAGGCACTGGGTGGCAATCTGCGCTGCATCGTGAGCGGCGGCGGGGCCTTGCAGCCGCGCCTGGCGCGGGTGTTCTGGGCGGCCCAGATCCGGGTGATGGAGGGCTATGGCCTCACCGAAACCTCGCCCGTTATTGCAGTGAACGGCTACGAGCGCGAGAATAACATGATTGGCGCGGTCGGTCCGCTCATCGACAATATGGAAGTGAAAATTGCCGAAGACGGCGAGATTCTGACCAAGTCGGAGTCGGTGATGCTGGGCTATTACAACAAGCCCGAGCTCACGGCCGAGGCCATCGACAAGGACGGCTGGTTTCACACCGGCGACATCGGCGAATTTGTCAACGGCCGGTTTTTGAAGATTACCGACCGTAAGAAGGAGATGTTCAAGACGAGCGGCGGCAAGTACATTGCCCCGCAAGTCATTGAAAACAAGATGAAAGAAGACCCACTGGTGGAGCAAATGATGGTGGTGGGCGCGGACCAGAAATTCCCGGGCGCGCTCATCGTGCCGGCCTTCGACGAGCTTAAAAAATGGGCCAGCAAAAACGGCGTCACCGCTAAATCGAACGCCGAGCTCGTCAAAGACGAAAAGGTCGTCAAGCTCTACCACGACCTGGTGGTGAAATACAACCAAGGTTTTGCCCAGTGGGAGCAGGTGAAAAAATCGGTGCTGCTGCCGGAGCTCTGGACCGTAGAAAGCGGCGAGATGACGCCCACCATGAAGGTGAAACGCAAGGTCATTAGCGAGAACAATAAAGACCTGATTGCCGGGCTGTATAAGTAGTGTAGGGTAAGCTTTAGCTTGCCGCCGCCCGGGCGGCGGCAAGCTAAAGCTTACCCTACATTTTGCCTAAATAGTATGCAAGCCTAACAAATTTCTTCGTATGTTTACCGCACTTTCGCTGCGATATGAAACCTGAAGAAACCGTCGATTATAACATTAAAGTAGCCTGGCACGCCATTTCGCGCATGTACAATACGCAGGCTGCCCGCTACGACATTACCACGAGTATCGGCTTCGTGCTGCTAAATATAGACCAGGAACTAGGCACCCCGGCTACGAAGATAGCCCCACTATTGGGCCTTGAAACCCGCTCACTCACACGCATTTTGCGCAGCATGGAGGAGAAGGGACTGATTTACAAGCAGGCCGACACGCAGGATAAGCGCTCGGTACGCATTTTTCTGACGGCCCTGGGGCTGGAAAAAAAGGAGGTTTCGCGCCAGACGGTGCGGCATTTCAATCAGAAAGTGCGCGAGAAGATTCCGCAGAGCCAGCTGGACGTCTTCTTCAAGGTAGCGGGGCAGATTACGAGCATGATTGAGGGCAAGACGCTTTTCGATGACTTTGAGCTGAAGCCGCTGCGCAAGGAAGCTGTATGAGAAGATCAGTAAGACATGAGACGTTAGACATGAGAATTTTACCCGAGCGTTTGTCCAAATTCTCATGTCTCATGTCTAATATCTAACGTCTAGCGTCTTATCTGATCTTCTCAAACCTATAGTATTTCCCACCCAACGCGGACTACGAAGTCCGCGCTACTTTATATGAAACGCACAATCAAGAAAGTTGCCGTGCTGGGCTCTGGCGTGATGGGCTCGCGCATTGCCTGCCACTTCGCCAACATCGGCGTGCCGGTGCTGCTGCTCGACATCGCGCCCAAGGAGCTGACGGCCGACGAGGAGAAAAAGGGCTTGAAGCTGGACGCGCCCGCCGTGCGCAACCGCATCGTGAACAGCGCCTTGCAGGCGGCGGTGGCGGCCAACCCCTCGCCGCTGTACCGCAAGAGCGAAGTGAGCCGCATCAAGACCGGCAACTTCGATGACAACCTCAAGGATATCGCGACCTGCGACTGGGTGATTGAGGTCGTGGTGGAGCGGCTCGACATCAAAAAGAGTCTCTACGAGCGGGTAGAGCAGTTCCGCAAGAAGGGCACGCTGATTACGAGTAATACTTCGGGCATCCCGATTCACCTGCTGGCCGAGGGCCGCTCCGAAGATTTCAAGCAGCACTTCGCGGGCACGCACTTCTTCAACCCGCCGCGCTATTTGAAGCTGCTCGAAATCATCCCGACGCCGGAAACCAAGCCGGAGGTGGTGGATTTCCTGCTGCACTACGGCGACCTGTACCTGGGCAAAACGGTGGTGCTGGCCAAGGATACGCCGGGCTTCATCGCCAACCGCGTGGGCGTATTTGCCCTGCTCGACGCCATGCAGACCATGCAGAAGCTGGGCCTGACGGTGGAGGAAACCGATAAGCTGACCGGCCCGGTTATCGGCCACGCCAAGTCGGCCACGCTACGCACGTCGGACGTGGTGGGCCTGGACACGACCATCAACGTAGCCAACGGGCTGGCCCAAGGCCTACCGAACGACGAAGCCAAGGACGTGTTCGTGCTGCCCGATTTCGTGAAGAAAATGGGCGAGAACAAGTGGCTGGGCGACAAGACCGGCCAGGGCTTCTATAAGAAGGTAAAGGGTGAGGGCGGCAAGTCGGAAATTCACGCGTTGGACCTCAATACGCTGGAATACAAGCCCTCGCAGAAGGTGAAGTTTGCCACGCTGGAGCTGACCAAGAGCATCGACAAGCTGGCCGACCGCTTCAAAGTATTGGTGAGTGGTAAGGACAAGGCGGGCGAATTTTACCGTTTGAGCTTCGGCAGTTTGTTCGCCTACGTGAGCAACCGCATTCCGGAGATTGCCGACCAACTGTACAAGATTGACGACGCGCTGCGCGCCGGCTTCGGCTGGGAGCTGGGGCCGTTTGAGACCTGGGACGCGCTGGGCGTGCAGGCCGGCATCGACTTGGCCAAGGCGGCCGGGCGTACGGTCGCACCGTGGGTCGAGGAAATGCTGGCGGCCGGCAACTCGACCTTCTACAAGGTGGAGAACGGCGTGCGGAAGTTTTACGACAAGGAGAGCAAGCAGTACCAGCCGGTGGCGGGCGTGGAGAATTTTATTATTCTCGACAACCTGCGGGCCAGCGGCAAGGTGCTGTGGAAGAACGCCGGAGCGTCGGTTATCGACCTGGGCGACGGCATCCTGAACGTGGAATTCCACTCCAAGATGAACTCGCTGGGCACCGACGTAATCCAGGGGCTGCTGAAGGGCGTGGAAATGGCCGAAGCCGGCTACCGCGGCCTCGTGGTGGGCAACGACGCGCCGAACTTCTCGGCCGGGGCCAACCTGGGCCTGGTGTATATGCAGGCACTGGAGCAGGAGTTTGACGAGCTGAACCTGATGATTCAGCAGTTTCAGCAGGCCATGATGCGGATGCGCTACAGCAGCATCCCGGTGGTGGGCACGCCGCACGGCCTCACGCTCGGCGGCGGCTGCGAGCTCAACCTGCACTGCGACCGCGTGGTGGCCTCGGCCGAATCGTACATCGGCCTCGTGGAATTTGGCGTGGGCCTGATTCCCGGCGGCGGCGGTACCAAGGAAATGACCCTGCGCACGGCGGCCAAATACGAGGAGGGTGAGCCCGAGTTTAACCTGCTGCGCAACACCTACATGACCATTAGCACGGCCAAGGTTTCGACCTCGGCGGCCGAGGCTTTCGATCTGGGCTTCCTGCGCCGGGGCGACGAGATTGTGGTGAACTCCAACCGCGTGATTGCCCAGGCCAAGGCTGCCGCCCTGGAGCTGGCCGACGCCGGCTATTCGCAGCCCAGCCAGAAAACCAACATCAAGGTGCACGGCAAGGGCGCGCTGGCCATGTTCAAAACCGGCGTGTACGCCATGAAAGAAGGCAAGTATATTTCGGAGCACGACCAGAAAATCGCCGATAAACTGGCCTACGTAATGTGCGGCGGCGACCTCTCCTCCCCCACTGAGGTGAGCGAGCAGTACTTGCTGGACTTGGAGCGCGAAGCCTTCCTGAGCCTCTGCGGCGAGCGCAAGACGCTGGAGCGGATTCAGGCAATTCTCACTACTGGCAAACCGCTGCGTAACTAAAGCGCAATGTTTCGCAAGGTTAAAAGAGGTTTCGCAAAGTTTGCTGACAAAGCGTAGCCCCGTTTTAACCTTGCGAAACCTCGCCCAACTTAGCGAAACCTTGCGCTCAAAATTTAAACTATATCATGGCTAATACCGCATATATCGTGGCCGGCTACCGCACGGCCGTTGGCAAAGCGCCCCGGGGCGTGTTCCGTTTTACCCGGCCCGACGACCTGGCCGCCGAGGTTATCAAGCACCTGGTGAAGTCGGTGCCCGCCCTCGACCCCAGCCGCGTCGATGACGTAATTGTGGGCAACGCCGTGCCCGAGGCCGAGCAGGGCCTGCAAATGGGCCGCCTTATCTCGCTGCTCTCGCTGCCCATCAACGTGCCGGGCCTCATCGTGAACCGCTACTGCGGCTCGGGCGTGGAAACCATCGCCATGGCGGTGGGTAAAATCGCGGCCGGCATGGCCGACTGCATCATCGCGGGCGGCACCGAGAGCATGAGCATGGTACCCACCGTGGGCTGGAAAACCGTGCCCAACTACAAGCTCGCCACCGAGCACCCCGACTACTACATGGGCATGGGCCTCACGGCCGAGGCCGTGGCCAACGACTACAAAATCAGCCGCCAGGACCAGGACGAGTTTTCGTACAACTCGCACCAGAAGGCCATCAAGGCCATAGCAGAGGGCAAGTTCAAGAAGAGCATCGTGCCCATTACGGTGGAGGAAACCTACCTCGATCAGGCCAGCGGCAAGAAGAAAAAGCGCTCCTACGTAGTCGATACCGACGAAGGCCCCCGCGCCGACACCTCGGTAGAGGCACTGGCCAAGCTGCGCCCCGTATTTGCCGCCAACGGTACCGTGACGGCCGGCAACTCGTCGCAGACTTCCGACGGCGCGGCCTTCGTGCTCGTGATGAGCGAGCGGATGGTAAAGGAGCTGAACCTGGAGCCCATCGCCCGCATGGTCACCTACGCGACTGAGGGCATCGACCCGCGCATCATGGGCATGGGACCGATTGCCGCCGTACCCAAGGCGCTGCGCCAAGCCGGCATGAAGCTCGACGACATCGACCTGATTGAGTTGAACGAAGCCTTCGCCTCGCAGTCGCTGGCCGTGGTGCGCGAGCTCGGCATCAATACCGACAAGCTCAACGTGAACGGTGGGGCCATCGCGCTGGGCCACCCGCTGGGCTGCTCGGGCGCCAAGCTCTCCATCCAGCTCTTCGACGAGCTGCGCGACCGCGGCCAGAAATACGGCCTCGTTACTGCCTGCGTGGGCGGCGGCCAGGGCGTGGCGGGTATTTACGAATTGCTGAAGTAGCCACGCCGCCCCAATAACAACTGTCATGCTGCGCTTGCGAAGCATCTTATCAAGTCAGGACAACTAATCCAACGGTGGTAAGATGCTTCGCAGGCTCAGCATGACAGTTTTGTTTTTAAGTGTTTCGCTCTGGGCAGCTGCCCAAACGCAGCCCGCTGTGCTTACCGAAAAAGTGTACACTTACGTGGAGCAGATGCCACAATTGCCAAGTGGCGGCGGAACGCAGCAGCTTGCAGCGGAGATTATGAAACGCACGCAGCTTTCCGGCAAAATTGAGCCCAGTTGCTACCGTACTATCGTTTACTTTGAGGTAAGCTCAACTGGGTTAGTGCACCGGGCTAAGATTAAGAAGGCCAGCCAGTCTGCGGCGGTTGATGCCGCCTTGCTACGGGCAGTGGGCTCGCTGCCTACTCTACGGCCCGGCTATCAGCAAGGCAAACCCGTTGCGGTAAGCTTTACCATGATGCTCCGGACCGCTACGAAGTAGCTACCTAGAGCAGTTTCCAGGTAGCTAACACTACTCATCCAGCAAATTCAGCAGCTTGTGCTCGGCTTCGGGCCGGTGCTGCTTGGCGTACTCCGACGGGGCCATGCCGTAGATTTTCTGGAACGTCTTGCGGAAATACTTGACGTTTTCTACCCCGACCTGGAAGGCGATTTCGCTGATGCGCAGCTGGCTATGGGTGAGTAGCTGGGCCGCCCGCTTCATCCGCACGTCGCGGATAAACTCGACGGTAGTTTGGCCGGTAATCTGCTTGATGCGACGGTAGAGCACCGACTGGCTCATGCACATGTCGCTGGCCAGCACCTGCACGCCAAAGGCCGGGTCGTCGAGGTGCTGCTCCACGGCGCGCATGGCCTGCTCCAGGAAGGTACGGTCGGCGTCAGCGATGACTACCTCGGTGGGTTCGAGCAGGATTTGGCGCTGGTAGTATTCGCGCAGCTTACCGCGGTTGCGCAGCAGGGCGGCGGCTTTGGCTTGCAGCACCTGGGGGTTGAAGGGCTTGCTCACGTAGTCATCGGCCCCCAGGCCGAGGCCCTCGACCTCGTGCAGGGCGGCGGTACGGGCGGTGAGCAGCAGCACCGGGATGTGGGCCGTTTTGGGGTGCTGCTTGAGCTTGGCGCAAAGCTCCAGGCCGTCGCTGCGCGGCATCATCACGTCGGAGATGATAAGGTCGGGCAATTGGGCCAGCGCTTTGTCCCAGCCTTCGAGGCCGTCGGGGGCGGCGGTCACCTCAAAATCGGCGGCGAACAGTTGCTGGAGGTACTGGCTTACTTCGTCGTTGTCTTCGACCACGAGCAGGTGCGGCAGGGTGGCCAGGGTCAATGGCTCGTTGGTGAGGGCCAGGGCGTTGGGGTCGAACTCGGGGGTCGCTTCGGTAACGGCGGGCTGGTCGGCGTCGGGCAGCAGGTCGCCGGGCTGCAAGTGCGCCTGGCCGAAGGGCAGCCGCAGCCGGAACGTGGTACCCGCCCCCACTTTACTCTCCACCTCCACGCTGCCCCGGTGCCGCTCGGCAAACTGCCGCACGAGCGACAGCCCGATGCCGGTGCCCGTCATGCGCAGCGTATCGGTGTGCGAGGCCTGGTAGTAGGGGTCGAAAATATGCGCCAGCTCATTGGTCTGAATGCCCACGCCGGTATCGACTACGCTTATTTCTAAGTAGTTGCCGGTCAGTTGGCCGTGTTGAAACACCGCCTCGCCGCCGGGGCTGCCCACTACCGTAGCCGCCAGCGTGACCTGGCCTCCCTCGGGCGTGTACTTGAAGGCGTTGGCCAGCAGATTAGTCAGGATGATTTCGAGCTTGCTACGGTCGAAATACAGCGGCAACGGCTCGGCGGGCACGTCGAGCGTGTAGGTAAGCCAGCGCTCCTCCGCTTTTTGCCGGAATACCTGGAAGATATCGGTGAGGAATTGTACGGCGTTGCCGGCGCTGGCCCGCAGCGGCACGTGGCCGGTTTCGACCTTGCGGAAATCGAGCAGCTGATTGACCAGGTCGAGCAGCTTGCGGGTCTGCTTGTGCATGAGCAAGACCTTGTCGCGCAGGCCGCTCACGGGGCCGTGCGCCCCGATTATCTCCTCCATTGGCCCCAAAATCAGCGTCAGCGGGGTACGTAGCTCGTGGCTCACGTTGGTGAAGAAACCCAGCTTGAGGTTGGTCAGCTCCTTCTCCTTCTCGGTCTGAAATTGCTCCAGCGCGAGCTTGCTTTGCAGCTCCTGCTGCCGCATCTCGAAGTGGCGATAGAGCGCCATCGCGCCCAGCACGGCGGCGGCGTAGAGCAGGTAGGCCCACCAGGTTTTGTACCACGGGGCCAGCACCACGAAGTGCATGGTGGCGGGCGTTTTGGCCCACACACCCTCGCCGTTGTCGGCCTTTACTTGCAGGGTATAGCGGCCGGGCGGCAGGTTGGTAAAGCTGGCGGTGCGCTGGCCGGGGCCGGGGTACACCCAGTCGTCGTTGTAGCCCAGCAGGCGGTAGGCGTAGTGGTCCTTCTGCGGGTTGGTGTAGTTAAGGGCTACGAAATCGACCGAGAAGTCATTTTCGGAGGGCTTAATCGTTACGGTCTGGGGCTCGGAAAGCGGCCCGGGCAGGGCCAGCCGGCCGTTGAAGGCCCGGCCCACGGCCACGGGCTGGTTGGCAATGCGCAGGCCCGTGAGCTGCACCACCGGCGGGTAGGGATTGGGCTGAATGGCCGCCGGCTGGAAATACGTAATGCCGTTTATCCCCCCAAAGTAGAGCGTGCCATCGGCCCCCCGCGCGGCGGCCCCGATTTTGAAAGCATTGCTTTGCAGGCCGTCGGCCACGTCGTAGCGCAGGTAGCGGCGGGTGGCGGGCGTGAAGCGGTAGAGGCCATTGCCCCCCACCCACACGTTGCCGGCATCGTCGGCCAGCAGGCCCTCCACGTCGGTTTCGGGCAGCTCGCGGCCGAAGGAGCGCACGTGGTCGCGGCCCTGGGCATCGGTAGTAAGCTGGTGCAGGCCCCCGCCGATGGTACCAACCCAGAGCGCGCCCTGCTCGCCCAGCAGCAGCGGCCACGCGTAGTTGACGAGCAGGCTGTTGGGCTGCCCGGGAGCGTACTTGTACTGGGCCAGGAGCTGGAGCGAGCTGGCAGTGGGCCGCAGCTTGAGCAGGCCCGCGTCGCGGGTGCTGGCCCACAGCACGTTGCGCGGGGCATCGTAGAGCAGGTACGTAAACTGGTCGGTAGGCAAATGGGCCGTGGCTTGGTCGTAACGCCCCAGCAGGCGCTGGCCGTCGGCGCTGAGGCGCAGCAGGCCCCTCGAAAACGTGGCAACCCACAGGGTACCCTGCCCATCCTGGGCCAGGTGCTCCAGGCTGGTACTGGTGAGGTCGAAGCCGCCCGCGCCCGGCAGCTGGTGGTAAGTGGTAAATTTCTCGCGGCTGCCCGCCCGCCGCAGGGCCAGCAGGCCGTGGTCGCGGGTGCCAAACCACAGCGTACCGTCGGCCGCCCGGAAGATGGTGGCGGCATCGACCCCGCGCACGGTATCGGCGGGCTGGCTGAAATACGTGCGGTAGCTGCGCCGGGCCAGGTCGTAGGCCGAGATACCGTTGCGGGTGCCAAACCACAGCGTATTGGTCGCCTCTTCCTTGTAGATGGCGTTGACGTAGTTGTTGGCGTTGTTCAGCGCCGCCTGCCCCGTGAGCTGATGCCGCAGGCGGCCGAAGGCGCGCTGCCGCAGATCGACTTTATTGAGGCCACCCGCCGAGGCTCCCACCCACATCACCTGGTGGCTGTCTTCGAACAAGTGGTGAATACGCTCCGAATTGATACTGTAGGGCTGGCCATCGCGGGGCAAAAACCGGGTGGGCGTACCGCGCAGCGGCGGCGCGCTGGCCGTGACGGCCCCGGCCTCCCACACGTACAGCCCCTGCACCGTGCCCGCCCACAGCCGCCCAAACGAATCGAGCCGCAGCGCCTGAATGCGTGAGTAGCGGTGCGGTAGCGGGTGCGGTACCAGCGCCTGCCGGGTGCGGCGGCTGGCTGCCGAAATCCAGCTCAGCGTACGCTCGGCCCCTACCCAGAGGTCGCCCCGGCGGTCGAGGTGCAGCGCGCTCACGTGGCCGGTGAGCGCCGTGGGCAGTACCGGCCAGCCCGGCACCTCGGGGCGCACCAGCAGCAGGCCGGCATCCAGCGAGCCCACCCATAGGTTGCCTTCGGCATCGTAGGCCAGGCTCGAAATGCGGGTTAGCGAGGGCCGGCCCGGCGCGCTGGCGGGCAGCTGATGCAGGGCCGCGACCTGGCCTTCGCGGTCGAAGCTCAGCACGAACAAGCCCGCCTGGGCCGTACCCACCCACAGGCGGCGCTGGGCATCGGCCACGAGGGCGGTCACGTCGCTGGTGGCGAGCTGGCGGGCGGCGGCGCGGGCGGCGGTGGGCAGCGGCTGGTCGTCGAGCCGGGCAAAGGCATCGTGGCGGGCATCGTAAAAGCTCAGGCCCGCGCCTTCGGCCCCGGCCCACAGCCGATGGTCGGGGCCGGGCAGCAGGGACAGAATGCGGTTGCTCGAAAAGCCGTTGCGGGGGTTGACGGGCAGCAGGTACTGGCGCAGGGCGTAGCCGTCGTAGCGGTTCAGGCCCCGGTTGGTGCCAACCCAGATAAAGCCGGCGCGGTCCTGGGTGACGGTCATGGCGTCGCTATGCGAGAGGCCCTCATCGACGGAGATGTGCTCAAACCGAAACTCGCTGGGCGCGGCCTCCTGCGCCCGGACGGGCAGGGCCAGCAGGATGGCCCACACCAGGGCGACCCAGCTCCACTCCCACCGAAGACCTGTTGTTAGTTGCACGTAAGTAATACTGGATGCCACTAAAAGCAGCGGCGTTCATTCTTTAAAGCTAAGAATAATGCCGCACTTGCCTGGCTTCGTGGTGGCACCTGGCGTGTCGCATTCGGCAAGCGGGCGCCAGCTGAGGATGATAACGTATGCTGGGCGCTGCTCGACTTAGGGCCTTTTCCTTGCCTTCTGGCCGGAAAATGTAAGCCCAGGCTCCGGCTTGGGGCGGCACCTGCATACACTCACCAAGCACGGCCCCGAGCGGGAGCTCAGGGTTACGATACTCGCGGGAATCTTTGACTGAGCAATAACCAGATACACTGGAGGCTACCGGGAGTCGCTACGTAAATCTGAAGCTGGCCTGAAGACAAAATCCCCCCGGCTGGCCCGGTATCGCGGATTCTAAGAACCCTTTCTGCCGAAAAAGTACCCCCTGCCCCGCTAGGGTTCCCGCTAATTTCGCTCCGCAAACCGAGTAGCTGCCGGTACATTTCAAGGTAGCACTGGCCAATTAGGTGGCCAGTTGCGCTGCCCGGCCTTTTCCCTCCCCTTTCTGCATATGCAACAAAACCGTTACTTCCGGCGCTTGCCGCACCTGCTGGCCGCGGCCGGCCTCCTCGGCGGTCTGACCGGCTTCGCCGCCCCCCAGCCACCCGCCAAGGCGAAAGCCAAGCCGGCTCCCCACGCGCCCGCCCCGAAGCACACCTTCGCCCTGGGCGACAACCAGTTTTTGCTCGATGGCAAGCCGCTCCAGATGATTTCGGGCGAATTGCACTATCCCCGCATTCCGCGCGAGGCTTGGCGCAGCCGCCTCAAGATGGCCAAGGCGATGGGCCTGAATACCATCGGCACCTACGTATTTTGGAACGTGCACGAGCCCCAGCCGGGTCAGTACGATTTTACGGGCAACAACGACGTGGCGGCCTTCGTGAAGATGGCCCAGGAAGAGGGCCTGTGGGTGATTTTGCGCCCCAGCCCCTACGTGTGCGCCGAGTGGGAATTTGGCGGCTACCCCTACTGGCTCCAGAACGTGCCCGGCATGAAGGTGCGCAGCCAGGAACCGCAGTACATCGCGGCCTACACGCGCTACCTGCAAGCCGTGGGCAAGCAGCTCGCCCCGCTGCAAGTCAACCACGGCGGGCCGGTGCTGATGGTGCAGGTGGAAAACGAGTACGGCTCCTACGGTGCTGACAAACAGTATCTAGCTCAGAACAAGCAATTGTTTATCAACGCGGGCTTTGATGGGCTGCTCTACACCTGCGACCCCGCCGCCGACGTAGCCAAGGGCCACCTCGATGGCTTGCTGCCGGCCGTCAACGGCGTCGATAAGCCCACCCAGATTCGGAAGCTGGTCAACGACAACCACGGGGGCAAGGGTCCTTACTACGTGGCTGAATGGTACCCGGCCTGGTTTGACTGGTGGGGTGCCCCGCACCACACGGTGCCCGCCGCCCAGTACACGCCGGGCCTCGACTCGGTGCTGCGCGCCGGCATGAGCATCAACATGTATATGTTCCACGGCGGCACCACCCGGGGCTTCATGAACGGGGCCAACTACAAGGGGCCGGGCACCAGCTACGAGCCGCAAATCAGCTCCTACGACTACGACGCGCCGCTCGACGAGGCCGGCAACCCCACGGCCAAGTTCCGCGCCTTCCGCGAGGTGATTGCCAAGTACTTGCCCGCCGGACAGTCGCTGCCCACCATCCCGGCCGCCAAGCCCAGCGTGGCGTTGCCAGCTGTGCAGCTCAGCAAGGGCGCCAGCCTGCTGGCCCAGCTGCCCAAGCCGGTGGCCAGCCAGAAGCCCCTCACCTTCGAAAACCTCAAGCAGGCCTACGGCTTTGTGCTGTACCGCACCACCGTGACCGGCGGCCAGACGCAGCACCTGAAGCTAAGCGACCTGCGCGACTACGCCGTGGTGATGGTGAACGGCCAGCGCGTGGGCACCCTCGACCGCCGCCAAAACCAAGACAGCCTGCTCGTGAAACTACCCGCCGGCCAAGTGCAGCTCGACCTGCTGGTGGAAAACCTGGGCCGCATCAACTTCGGCGAGTACCTGCTCCAAAACAACAAGGGGATTACCAAGCGCGTGACCCTCGGCGGGAAGGAAGTTACCGGCTGGAAGCAGTACGGCCTGCCCTTCGACCAGGCGCCCACCGTGGCCCAGGCCACGGCGCCCGCGGCCGGTAGCGGCCCCGCCGTGCGCACCGCTGCTTTCAACGTAGCCACTCCTACTGATACCTATCTCGACATGCGTCAGTGGGGCAAGGGCGTGGTGTGGATCAACGGCCACAACCTGGGCCGCTACTGGGCCATCGGCCCGCAGCAAACGCTGTACGTACCGGCCGAGTGGCTCAAGAAAGGTGCTAATACTATCACGGTGCTGGAGCTGCTCAAGCCCCAGCAGGCCAGCCTCACCTTCCTCGACCACGCCATCCTGAGCGAGTTGCGCCCCAGCACGACCCTGTAAGCAGGGGTCTTACACCCTCTCAGTCCTTGCACTTGATAGTCACGCGATTATCAAGTGCAAGGACTTTTTTTATTGGGCAAAAGGCGGCTCGCTGACCGGTTTTAAACCCCTTTTCGCTCGAAAATGAGCCCCCGGCGGCCCCCGGCCGCTAGTAATTTTACACCACTTCCGAGCCGCGCTTTTGCCGCTGCTTGAGGCTGGCCCCAGCGGCCGGCTCCCTACGCTGATTTCACTTTTTCCCCACCCAGGCAGGCTTCGACCTGCCCTATTTTACTTGCTTATGCAGGCTAAATCGATACTCCTTTGCGGAGCCCTGTTGCCGCTGGCCGTGGCCGCCGCCGAGGCTGGCCCGGTGGCCAACCCCTCTCCGGCCCGGCGCACGGCCGTGGCCGACACGCCCATCTCGGGCACCGTACTAGACGAAAAAGGCGTGGGCCTACCCGGCGTAACCGTAGTGCTCAAGGGTACCAGCGTGGGCGCGACGACCGACGGCGAAGGCCGCTTTACGCTGCGCATCCCCAGCGGGACCACGGGTGCCACGCTCGTTATTTCGTCGGTAGGCTACAACCGCCAGGAGGTGGTAGTCGGCGAGCAAACCACGCTCAGCATTAAGCTTGCCCCCAGCGCCCAGGCCCTCGACGAAGCTGTGGTAATCGGCTACGGCTCGCAGGAAAAGCGCACCGTAACCAACGCCGTAACCACCGTGCAAGGCGCCGAGCTGTCGAAGCTCACGGTGGCCGACGTGGGCTCGGCCCTGCAAGGCAAGGCGGCCGGCGTGACGGTAGTCGGCGCGGGCTCGGAGCCCGGTACCACGCCCCAGATTCTGATTCGCGGTATTTCGACCATCAACGGCAACAGCCCGCTCTACGTGGTGGATGGCCTGCCGGTAAACGACATCAACTACCTCAACCCCAAAGACGTTGCCACTCTTACGGTGCTGAAAGACGCGGCCTCGGCCGCCATCTACGGCTCGCGGGCGGCCAACGGCGTGGTACTGATTACGACCAAGGCCGGCACGGTGAGCGCGCCCGTGATCACGGTCGATGCCACCTACGGCGTATCGAACGCTACTAAGGTGCCCAAGATGGCCTCGGCCAGCGAGTACGCCCGCATCATGAACCTGGCGGCGACCAACTCGGGCCTGCCGGCCGTGTACGCCAACCCCGACCAATACACCCAGACGACCAATTGGTGGGACCAGATCAAGCAGCGCGGCATCACCCAGAACTACTCGCTGGGCCTCTCGGGCGGTTCCGATAAGGTGCTGTACTCCACCGGTCTGAGCTATTTCAAGGAGCGCGGCCTCGTGCGCGGGTCGGACTTCGACCGCCTCGTGCTGCGCGTGAAAAGCCAGTACCAGGCCGCCAAGCGCGTGAAGGTGGGCCAGGATTTGAACATCTCGGTTACCAACCAGAGCTACCTCAACAGCGGCAGCCTGTTCCGGGATGCCTTCAACGACGACCCCATCACCTCGGCCCGCGTAGACCGTAACACGGGCAACCCCTACGACAACTACGGGGCCTCGCCCACCGACATCGGCAACCCGCTGGCCGTGGTGGAGCGCAACGACGACCGCCGCAACCAATACTTCCTGGTGGGCACGGTGTACGCCAACTACGAGCCCATCCCCGGCCTGGTGGCCGAAACGCGCTTTGGCACCAACACCAATTTCTACGAGCGCAATAGCTTCTCGCCTTTCTACACCATCGACGCCAACGAGCGCAACCAGGTGAACTCGGTCACGAGCGAGCACAACATCAACCTGTACTGGAACAATACCAACACGCTGACTTACACCAAGTCGCTGGGTGACCACAACTTTACGGCGCTGGCCGCGGCCACGTTCGAGAAGTTTAGCAACCGGCCGCTGTCGGGCTCGGGCCAGGCCATTCCGAGCAATGCCTTCAGCCTGCGCTACCCCGACGCGGCGACTACGGCCTTCAACGCCACCGGTCGCACGTACGAGAATACCATCGCCTCGCTCATCGGGCGCTTGACCTACGACTTTAAGGGTCGCTACCTGCTGTCGGCCAGCGTGCGCCGCGACGGGGCCTCGGTATTCCCGACCAACAACCGCTACGGCACTTTCCCCTCGCTGTCAGCGGGCTGGCTCATCTCCGACGAGGAATTCATGAAGTCGTTCGACGCGCTGAACTTCCTGAAGCTGCGCGCCAGCTGGGGCCGGGTGGGCAACCAGAACATCAGCAACCTCACCAACGCCGCTTACACCGGCACGTTCTCGAAAACCTACTACGTGACCGGCGACGACCGCACGGCGCAGGTGGCCGTCATTCAAAGCAACGTGCCCAACCCCAACGTGAAATGGGAAACGGTGGAGGACTACGACCTGGGCCTGGACTTCGGTTTCTTCAGCAATAAGCTGACGGCCACCTTCGACGTGTTCCGCCGCAACACCACCGACATGCTCATGTTCCAGTCGCTGCCCGCGCACGCCGGCAACGGCTACCTGAGCCCGGTGACCAACGTCGGCAGCATGAAAACCAACGGCCTCGACTTCACGGTGGGCTACGCCGAAAGCAAGGGCGACTTCACCTACGGCCTGAGCGTGAATGCCACCCGCGCCATCAGCCGCATCGGCACGCTGGCCAACGGCCAAGCGCTGTACTCGGGTAATACGCCCATCTTCGGCCGGCCTTCCAAAACGGAAGAAGGCGGCTACGTGGGCGCGTTCTACGGCTACCAGACGCAGGGCATCTTCCAGACCCAGGCCGACGTTGACGCTTACCGCTCGGCCAGCGGCGCGCTCATCCAGCCCAATGCCAAGCCCGGCGATTTCAAGTTTGCCGACCTCAACGGCGACGGCGTAATCGATGCCAAGGACCAGCAGTACATCGGCAACCCCATGCCGAAGATGACCTTCGGCGTGAACCTGAACCTGGGCTACAAGGGCTTCGACCTGCAAGCCTCGCTTATCGGCAGCCTCGGCAACGACGTGGTAAATGCCAACAAGGGCTGGTGGTACTCGGGCAGCTACAACTACAATAAAATCGCCGGCCTGCAAGACATGGCCTGGAACGGCGCCGGCACCAACAACTCGGTACCCCGCATCACGGCCAACGACAACAACCAGAACCTGACCCGCTTCTCCAACTTCTACGTGGAGGATGGCTCGTACGCCCGCCTGCGCAACCTGCAAATCGGCTACACCTTCCGCAAGGAGATGATGAGCGCCCTGCACATGGGCAGCCTGCGCCTCTACGTGAGCGGCCAGAACCTGCTCACCTTCACCAAGTACAGCGGCGTGGATCCTGAAATCGGCTACGGCCGCTCCTACACCGATGGCTCGTCGGCCCTCAACCGGGGCGTGGACCTGGGCAACTACCCCACCATGCGCACCTACCTGGTGGGCGCCAATATTGCCTTTTAAATTGTTAATTGTTAGTTGTTAATTGTTAGTTATTGATTGCTACTTGTTGAGCACTGTTTGTTGATTATCAATAGAAATTCTCTTTCAATAATCAGTAATTAACAGCTAACAATTAACAACTAACACTTAACAATTACTATCCCACCCGCCTCTATCATGAAAACGTTTCCCCGCATTTTTACCCTGGCGCTGGGCCTAAGCCTGAGCATGGGCGTGCAGTCGTGCAAAACCTTCCTCGACGTGCAGCCCCAGGGCCAGCAGACTACCGATAACTACTACACCACCGCCGACGAGTGCAAGGCGGCCGTGATGGGCTGCTACTCTCTCACCGACCAGGACGATTGGTGGAAAATCGACCGCAGCCGGATGTTTGGCGACGCGGGCTCGGATGATGCCTGGAAGGGCAACGCTATTGCCGGCGACCAGCGCGAGTTTGGCGACTTCGCCCGCTTCTTCTGGCTGCCCAACAACGAGTGGTTCGACAACCGCTACACGTTTATCTTCCAGGCCATTGGCAACTGCAACGCCGCGCTCGTGGGCATCGACAAGGCCCCCATCGACGCCACGCTCAAGCAGCAGCTGCTGGGCGAGCTGAAGTTCATCCGGGCCTACAACTACTTCGAGCTGGTGAAGGGCTACGGCGGCGTGCCCCTAGTACTCACGCCGGTGGCCCCGTCGGAGGCGCTGACTATTCCGCGGGCCTCGTCGCAGGCTTGCTACGCGCAGATTATCAAAGACCTGCAAGAAGCCGCCGCCGTGCTGCCCGAGAAGAGCGCCCGCGCCAGCACCGATAAGGGCCGGGCCACCAAGGGCGCGGCCAACGCCTACCTGGCCAAGGCCTACCTCTTTACCGAGCAGTGGGCGCAGTGCCAGCAGGCCGCCGAAACGGTTATCAACTCGGGCCAGTACAGCCTGGGCGATTTCAGCAAGGTGTGGAACGTGAGCAATCCTAACGGGGTGGAGTCGATTTTTGAAATCAACTACAACGCCGACCAGACCTTCAACCTCGGCACCGACCTCACGGTGGTGATGCGCAGCCGCGCCGACGGCGGCTGGGGCTTCAACACGCCCACCAGCAACCTGGAGCAAGCCTTTGGCAACGACCCGCGCCGCCAGTGGACCATCATCAAGCAGGGCGATAACGTGGGCGCCAAAACGGCCAGCTTCGACTATTCGAGCTACGACACCAAGCCCTCGGAAAATGAGTCGGGCCGCATCAGCCGCAAGATGTTCCTGCCCCTGGCCGACCGCCCCGCCAACGAGCGCGGCCACGCCCCGCTCAACCGCATCGAGCTGCGCTACGCCGACTTGCTGCTCATGCACGCCGAGGCGTCGAACAAGCTCGGCCAAGACTCCAAGGCTATCACTTCGCTCAACCTGGTGCGCAAGCGCGCTAACGACCTCAACCCCGGCACGGTCCTGCCCCGCACCTCAACCGGTGCGCAGCTGCTGGCCGACATCTGGCTGGAGCGCCGCCTGGAGCTGGCCATGGAAGGCCACCGCTACTACGACCTCGTGCGCCAGAAGCGCCTGGTGGCCGTCATGACGGCCTTCAACGCCGCGCAGGCCACCAGCACCGACCCCTACGACAAGGGCAAGGTGAAAGACCAGATTTCGGATAAGAACAACTTCTTCCCAATTCCGACCCCGCAGATTCAGCTCTCGAATGGCGTGGTTACCCAGAATCCTGGGTACTAACGGGCATGTAAGCTGATTCCCGACTGACCCCACCCCCGACCCACCTCGCTTGATGCGCGACATCCTTCGGGAGAGGGGAGCCTCTCGTAAGCTGGTAGCTGCTAGCTATTAGCTGTTAGCTCGTTGTTCAGAAAAGCTAGGAGCTAACAGCTAACGGCTAACAGCTCACGAAAGGCTCCCCTCCCCCGAAGGATGTCGCGCATCAAGCGAGGTGGGTCGGGGGTGGGGTTTGACGTTGAATAGCGCTATTTCACCGGCGGAGCCAATAATAGCCTTGAATGAGCCGCTAACGGTTTGCCGTTGAATAGCACTCCTTCACCCCGAAGCTCGGGGTTCTTTTCTCCCACCCAATTTTCCTTTTCCCATGAGCCCCAAGCTCTTACTCTTCTCCCCCACTGGCCTGGCGCTGGCGGGGCTGGCGCTAGCCCTGGCCGGCTGCGCCCAACGCGATGCCTCGGTAGCCCCAGCCCCGCAAGTCGTGGCGACCAATGCCGTGGGCGCGGCTGGCATCGCCGGCCTTAACTGGGCCGACCCGCGCGACAACTTCGTGGACGACGCCCTAGTGCTGTCGGGCCTGGCGGCCGGCGACAGCTACGCCACGGTGCAAACCAAGGCCGACCGCATCCTGAGCGGCTTTCAGTCGGCCACCGGGGCCAATACGGTGCGGCTGCCCATCAACCCCACTACTGCCTCGGGCACTACCTGGACGAGCTACACCGGGGCCATCGACAAGGCCCTGAGCAAGGGGCTAAAAGTGATCATTTGCTGCTGGGAAGGCAACTCCTCGCGCAACGGCCTCGTGGACGACACCAGCCAGTTTTACGTCATGTGGCAAACGGTGGTGAATACCTACGGCGGCAATGCCAACGTGTATTTCGAGGTATTCAACGAGCCGCACGGCTACAGCCAGGCCGACTTGGGCAGCCTCTACGCTACCTGGCTGGCCACTTTCCCCAACGTGCCCCGGGGCCGGGTGCTGCTCGACGGCACCGGCTACGCGCAGAACATCACCGGCATCGGGGCCGATAGTCGCTTTAGCAATTGCCTGCTGTCGATTCACCTCTACGACTTTTTCTACGGCAACCCCACCACCACGGCCGCCAGCTGGGAGAAGGCTTTCGCCAATAACCTGGGCAGCTACGCCAGCCGGGCCGTGCTTACCGAGTGGGGCGCGTTCATGACCACGGGCGTGAACTACAACGAGGCCATTGCCAACGACGTGAAGAAGTCGTACGTGCTGGGCATCACCAACTACTGCCGGCAGGCGGGCATTGCCAGCGTGTACTGGCCCGGCCTGCGCACCGGCGACCAGTACAGCCTCTTGCAGTTTGACGGCACCACCACCACCGTCACTAATGCCTCGGGCCTGGGCCGCGTGCGCTTTGCCTGGGGCGTGGGCGCGGGCGGCACCGACGTCTTCTACCCCAGCGCTTACTACCGGCTCATCAACCGCAACAGCGGGCAGGTGGTGGATGTGAACAATGCCTCCACGGCCTCGGCCGCGCCCGTTATTCAATATTATCAGAACGGGGGCAATAACCAGCAGTGGCAGCTGGCCGCTACCAGCGGCGGCTACTACACGCTCACCAACCGCAACAGCAACCAGGTACTCGACGTGAACGGCGCTTCCACCGCCAACGCCGCGCCCATCATCCAGTATCCTTCTAATAACGGCCCCAACCAGCAATGGCTGCTGGCGGCCAATACCGACGGCTACTACACGCTCACCAACCGCAACAGCGGCCAGGTGCTCGACGTGAACGGGGCCTCCACTGCGGCCGCCACGGGCCTCATCCAGTACCCTGCCAATAACGGCACCAACCAGCAGTGGCTAATCTGGCAGCAATAAGCCTGGCCTCGCCGCCCCTTGCCCGCCCGGCGGCTCACCTTTTTGCCAAGGGAGCCGCCGGGCCTTTTTTTTACCTGAACTATGCTACACCTAACTTCTCTGCCCGCCTTGCGCCCCTGGCTGGGGCTGGCCAGCCTACTGCTCCTTACCGCCGGGTCGACTTCCGCCCAGGTTCCCGCGCCGACCGCAATCACGGTCCGCATCGACGCCGCCAAGACTTACCAGACCATCGCTAATTTCGCCGCCTCCGATGCCTGGGCCGGCCAGTTTGTGGGTAATTGGCCGACGGCCAAAAAGGAAGCCATTGCCGACCTGCTCTTTAGCACCGAGGCGGGGCCGGGGGGCCAGCCCAAGGGCATCGGCCTCTCCATGTGGCGCGTCAACCTGGGCGCGGGCAGCGCCGAGCAGGGCGAAGCCAGCGGCATCAAGGACGAGTGGCGGCGCGCCGAGTCGTTTCTGACCCCGGCCGGCACCTACGACTGGAACCGCCTGGCTGGCCAGCGCTGGCTGATGACTGCCGCCCAGAAACGGGGCGTGAAGCAGTTTCTGGGCTTTTTGAATAGCCCACCCGTATCGCTCACCCGCAACGGCAAGGCCTACGCTACCGCCAAGCAACCCAACCTCGCCCCCGAGAAATTCGCCGCGCTGGCCGACTACTGCGCCCGCGTCGTGGAGGGCGTGCGCCAGAAAACCGGCATCACCTTCGCCTATCTCAGCCCCGTCAACGAGCCGCAGTGGGACTGGAGCGACGGCGGCCAGGAAGGCACGCCCTTTCAGAATACTGACATCGCAGGCATTACCAAGGCGCTGAATGCCAGCCTCACCGCCCGCAAGCTACCCACCCAGATTCTCATCACCGAGGCCGGCAAGCTCGACTACTTATACAGCCCCGCCGACAAGCCCGGCCAGGGCGACCAGATCGGCGCCTTCTTCGGCGACCAGGCCGCGCCGACCTACGTGGGCAGCCTGCCCGGGGTGGCCCCGCTCATTGCCGGGCACAGCTATTTCACCACCTCGCCCCAGGCGCAGGCCGTGGCTACCCGCCAGCAGCTGGCCGCCAAGGTAGCCAGCGTGCCCAAGCTCGGGTACTGGCAGTCGGAATACTGCATCCTGGGCGACAACGCGGGCGAAATCAACGGTGGCCCGCGCGACCTCGGCATGACGCCCGCCCTGTACCTGGCCCGCGCCATTCACAACGACCTGGCCGTGGGTAACGCCGCCGCCTGGCAGTGGTGGCTGGCCGTTTCGCCCTACGACTACAAGGACGGCCTGGTCTACATCGACAAAAGCAAGACCGACGGCCAGTACTACCCCAGCAAAATGCTGTGGGCGCTGGGCAATTATAGCCGCTTCGTGCGCCCCGGTGCGGTCCGCCTGGCCGCCGAGGCCGCCGGCGCGGCTGGCCCCGGCCCGCTGGTATCGGCCTATCGCAGCGCCGATGGCAAGCAGCTTATCACGGTAGTAGTCAACGATAGCGACGCCCCGGCCGACCTGCGCCTGGAGCTGGCTGGCCGTCGGCTGGGGGGTAGCCGCTCCTTCACTACCTCGGCGGCGACTGATTTGCAGCCCGGCCCGGCCGTGGCGGCGGGCCAGCCCGTGCGCGTGGCCCCGCGCTCCGTCACAACGGTGGTGAGCGAGCTGCGCTAGCTTCCTCAACAGCGCTGGCGCGGGGTCGTGCCCCGCGCCAGCAACCAGTTAGCCACCGCTTCTAAAGCTTCCCTTATTATGTGCGTAACCTCCTATCTACTTCCTCTCGCAACCAGCGGTCTTCTACTCAGCGGCCTCCCCACGCTGGCCCAGCAAAAGCCCATTCCGCCCCGCCGCCAGAACATTCCGCTGGACTCCATTCGCCTCAGCGACCCGTTCATCCTGGCCGACCAGCGCACCCACACTTATTACATGACCGGCACCGGCGGGCTGCTCTGGCAGAGCAAGGACCTAAAGCACTGGGATGGCCCCACCCAGGTAGCCCAGCCCGACCCTACCTCCTGGATGGGGCCGGCCCCCCAGATTTGGGCGGCCGAGATTCACCCGTACAAGGGCAAGTATTACTACTTCGCCACCTTCACCAATCGCGCCCTCAAGATTGACGCCGACAAGGGCGGTACGTTGGAACGCCGCGCCGTGCACGTGCTGGTGAGCGACCAGCCCACCGGCCCCTACCGGCCCATGCGCGATGCAACGTATCTGCCCGCCAACAAATCGACGCTCGACGGCACCTTCTGGGTTGAAAACAAGCAGCCCTACCTGCTCTACTGCCACGAGTGGATTCAAAACCAAGACGGTACGGTGGAGAAAATCGCTCTCAAGCCCGACCTGAGCGGCACCACCGGCTCCGGCCAGGTTCTATTCCGGGCCAGCGCCTCGCCCTGGAGCCGCGAAAACCCGCGCACCGGTCCGATTCGCCCCAATAAGGTAACCGACGGACCCTGGGTATTTCGCACCAAGACCGGCAAGCTCGGCATGCTCTGGACTAGTTGGATCTACGACGTGTACACCCAGGGCGTGGCCTACTCGACCAGCGGCACCCTCAACGGTCCCTGGCAGCAGGAGCCCAGCCCCATCACGCCGCCCAACTACGGCCACGGCATGCTATTCCGCACCTTCGAGGGCAAGGATTTGCTGGTGCTGCACAGCCACCAGGATATTAAAGGCAACTACCACCGCGTGCCGCATTTCTTCGAGGCCGACTTGTCGGGCGATAAGCTGGTGATTGGCAAGCCGTATGTAATTAAAAATTAAAAATGAAGAATTAAAAATTAAAAACCAGGTGCCGTTTTTTAATTTTTAATTCTTCATTTTTAATTATATCTCCTTTTCCAATGACCAAGAGAATTATCGCTCTGCTCAGCTTAGCCTGGCTGGCCCTGTCCTCACCCACCCAGGCGCAGCGGCAACAGGTTTCATTCAACAACGACTGGAAATTTCACCTCGGCGACGCGCCCGGTAGCGAGCGACCCACGGCCGACGACAAGACCTGGCGGGCCGTAACCCTGCCCCACGACTGGAGCATCGAAGGTCCTTTCAGTGAGCAGTGGGCCAGCGCCACGGGCTACCTGCCCGGCGGCGTGGGCTGGTACCGCAAGTCGTTTGCGCTGCCGGCCGGCTACCAGGGCAAGCAGGTATTTATCTACTTCGACGGGGTGTATAAAAACAGCGAGGTGTGGTTCAATGGCCACTTCCTGGGCAAGCGGCCCAGCGGCTTCGCCTCCTTTCAGTACGACTTGACGCCTTACCTGCGCGCCACCGGTCCCAACGTATTGGCGGTGAAGGCCGACCACAGCGAGGTAGCCGACTCGCGCTGGTATACCGGCTCGGGCATCTACCGCAATGTGTACCTGCTGGCCACCGCGCCGGTACACGTGCGGCAATGGGGCGTGGCCTTCACCACGCCGCAGGTATCGCCGACTGCCGCCACCGGCAAGGTGGCGGTCAGCCTGACCAATGCCGGCCCCACGGCAGCGGCCGTAACCGTCACGGGCACGCTGCTCGATGCGCGGGGCCAGGCCGTCGCCACCGCCCAGCAGCTGGTTGCCGTGAAGCCCAAGACCGACGGCACCGCCCGCCTCACGCTGCCCCTTAAAAACCCTGCCCTGTGGTCGGCCGACCAGCCCAACCTGTACCGGCTGCGCGTGCGCCTGGCCGTGCAGGGCCAGCCGGTCGACGAGGTGACCGAGGAAGTCGGCGTGCGCAGCATCCGCTTCGACGCGGATAAGGGCTTCTTTCTTAATGAGCAGCCCACTAAGCTCCGGGGCGTGTG
Source organism: uncultured Hymenobacter sp. (assembly GCA_913776615.1). Taxonomy (GTDB): domain Bacteria; phylum Bacteroidota; class Bacteroidia; order Cytophagales; family Hymenobacteraceae; genus Hymenobacter. The sequence goes on along the minus strand of CAJYPK010000019.1, from coordinate 91,737 downwards.
CATCCACGACGACGCGGGCGCGCTCGGCGTGGCCGTGCCGCCCGAGGTGTGGGAGCGCCGCCTCAAAGCGCTGAAAGCCGTAGGCTGCAACTCGCTGCGCATGAGCCACAACCCGCACGCCGATTATCTCTATCGCCTCTGCGACCGCCTGGGCTTCCTGGTAATGGACGAGGCATTCGATGAGTGGGAACGCGGCAAAAACAAGTGGGTGGCCGGCTGGAACGTGGGCACCCCCAGCCAGCACGGCGCGCACGAATACTTCAAGGAGTGGGGCGACCGCGACCTGCGCGACATGGTGCTGCGCAACCGCAACCGGCCCAGCATCATCATGTGGAGCATCGGCAACGAAATCGATTATCCCAACGACCCCTACACCCACGAGGTGCTCAACACCGGCCGCAATCCGCAGATTTACGGCAAGGGCTACCTGCCCAACCACCCGCCGGCCAGCGAGATGGGGCCGCTGGCCCGCCGCCTCGTGGCCGTGGCTAAACAGGCCGATAGCTCGCGCCCCATCACGGCCGCGCTGGCCGGCGTGGTCATGTCCAATTTCACCGACTACCCCGCCGCCCTCGACCTCGTGGGCTACAACTACCAGGAGTTCCGCTATCCCGAAGACCACCAGCAGTACCCCCAGCGCATCATCTACGGCAGCGAAAACGGCATGGCCCCCAGCGCCTGGGCCGCCGTGGACAGCAACGCCTACGTTTCGGCCCAGTACCTCTGGACGGGCATCGACTACCTCGGCGAGGCCGGCAAATGGCCCCAGCGCAGCAACGGCGCGGGCCTACTCGACCTGGCGGGCTTCCCCAAACCTGAATATTATTTCCGCCAGAGCCTGTGGACCAGCGCACCCATGCTCTACCTGGCCGTGGCCGAAGCTCCCGCCGCTGGCGCTACTGGCCGCCGCCCGCGCGGCTCCGCCACCTGGAACTGGCCCGCCGCCAGCCCGTTGCGCGTCACCGCCTACACCACCAACGAGGCTACCGAGCTGTTCCTCAACGGCCAGTCGCTGGGCAGGAAGACCGGCCGCCTCCCCGCCTGGGACGTGCTCTACGCCGCTGGCGAGCTGCGGGCCACCGGCTACCGCAACGGCCAGCCCGTCGGTGAAACAGTGCTACGCACCGCTGGCCCGCCCGTTGCCCTCCGGCTCAAGACCGACCGCACTACCCTGGCCGCCAACACGCAAGGCGTGGCGCAAATCGACGTGCAGGTAGTTGACCAGGCCGGCAACCCCGTGCCCGATGCCAGCCCGGAAATCAGCGCCACGCTCACCGGCCCCGCCCGCCTGCTGGGCATCGAAAGCGGCGACCTGGCCGGCCACGAGCCCTACGCCGCGCCCCGCCACCGCGCCTACCGGGGCCGGCTGCTGCTCTACGTGCAGGCCACCGGCCCCGGCCTCATCCGCGTGGCGCTGGCTGCGCCCGGGCTGGCTGGCCAGACTATCGAGCTTCGCGCCGAGTAAGTCAGGCAGACTGCCTGAAAACACATTCGTCATGCTGAGCTTGCCGAAGCATCTCGCTCGCACCGCCAAAGTTATTCCCCAACGGTGCGAGCGAGATGCTTCGACAAGCTCAGCATGATGATTTTATGTTGAATTGCTTCCAGGAGCAACCGCCTATTATTAGCCAGGCATTCAGGCAGCCCCAAAATTTCCGCTACTTTTCCCTAAGTAGTCGGCACGCCTAACATTTTTCACTTATCTTGCAACACCAAAACGCGCAAATCGTTGTTGCCCTAATAGTCGGCACGCCTAACAGTTCAACCTCCCACCTTACCATATTTCCTCATGGAAACCTCGCACAAAGCCGTTGCAAAAGGCGGCGAATTCATTATCAAGCCTACTGAAGCCCAGGACGTTTTCACGCCCGCCGATTTTACCGAGGAGCAGAATATGATGTACCAGACCTGCCTCGACTTCGTGGCCGCCGAGGTGCATCCGCTGCTGGAGCGCCTCGACAACCACGAGGAGGGCCTCATGCGCGGCCTGATGGAGAAGGCGGGCCAGCTCGGCCTGTTCGGGGTGAGCGTGCCGGAGCAGTTCGGCGGCCTCGACATGGACTTCCCGACCGCGCTGCGGGTGACGGAAGGCGTGGGCGGCGGCAACTCGTTCCCGGTGGCCTTCGCGGCGCACACGGGCATTGCCCTGCTGCCGATTCTGTTTTTCGGCAACGACGAGCAGAAGCAGAAGTACCTGCCCGGCCTCACCGACGGCTCGCTAATGGGGGCCTACTGCCTCACGGAGCCCGGCTCCGGCTCGGACGCGCTGGGGGCCAAAACCAAGGCCGTGCTCAACGCCGAAGGCACGCACTACGTGCTCAACGGCCAGAAAATGTGGATTACCAACGCCGGCTTCGCCGACGTCTTCATCGTGTTTGCCAAGATTGACGGCGAGCAGTTCACGGGCTTCATCGTGGAGAAGGGCACGCCCGGCCTGAGCCTCGGCAACGAGGAGCACAAGATGGGTATTCGCGGCTCCTCGACCCGCCAGGTGTTCCTGAGCGACGCGCTGGTGCCCAAGGAAAACGTGCTGGGCGAGATCGGCAAAGGTCACCTCATCGCCTTCAACGTGTTGAACATCGGCCGCATCAAGCTGGCCGCCGCTTGCCTGGGCGGGGCCAAGGCTACCGCCACCCAGAGCGTGAAGTATGCCAACGAGCGCGTGCAGTTCAAGCTGCCCATCTCAAAATTCGGGGCCATTCGTTACAAGTTGGCGCAGCAGGCCATTCGCATGTACGCCGTGGAGTCGGCCGTGTACCGCGCCGGCGAGGACATCTACCGCAAGGAGCAGGAGCTGCTGGCCAGCGGCATGGGCCACAACGAGGCCCTGCTGGGGGCCGCCCGCGAGTTTGCCGTGGAGTGCGCCATGCTGAAGGTGGAAGGCTCCGAAGTCCTGGATTACGTGACCGACGAGGGCGTGCAGATTTACGGTGGCTACGGCTTCTCGTCGGACTACCCGATGGACCGCAACTACCGCGACTCGCGCATCAACCGGATTTTCGAGGGCACCAACGAAATCAACCGGATGCTGGCCGTCGATATGATTCTGAAGAAGGGCCTGAAGGGTGAAATCGACCTTATGGGCCCGGCCCAGGCCGTGCAGCAGGAGCTGATGAGCATCCCGAGCATGGGCGAGAGCGACGACTCAGCCTTCGCCACCGAGAAGAAAGCCATCGCCAACATGAAGAAGGCGGTGCTGATGGTCGCCGGCACGGCCGTGCAGAAGTACATGAACTCGCTCGCCAAGGAGCAGGAAGTGCTGATGAACATCGCCGACATGGCCATCAAAACCTACGTGGCCGAAAGCACCCTGCTGCGCGTCGAAAAGGAAATCGCCACCAAGGGCGAAGAAGCCCTGGCTCAGCAGCTCGACATGGCCCGCGTATACCTCTCCGATGCCATCGACCTGGTCGAAAAATCGGGCCGTGAAGCCATCGCCAGCATGAGCGAGGGCGACGAGCAGCGCCTGCTCAGCATGGGCCTCAAGCGCTTCACCAAGCCCGACCTTTTCAACGTGAAGGAAGCTCGCCGCCGCGTAGCCGCCAAGCTCATCGAGGCCAACGAATACTGCTACTAAGGACCGCAGATTTAACGGATTCAACGGATTGCGCAGATACGCCCGCCGGCCTCCGGCGGCGGGCTGACTGCCCGATAGCCGTCACCTGACTTAAACCAAACCAACGAAAAGCAAACAAGGCTGCTCAGTTGAGCAGCCTTGTTTGCTTTTTGGCTTTACTAGCAGTCCACCGCCGCAGGCCAGCGGGTGCATCCCCGAAATCCGTTGAATCCGTTAAATCTGCGGTCCTATTTAAGTTTTACGGTATTCAATTGCAAAGCCGCCGACTTTTTGCTGGGACGGCTGATGCCGATAATGGTTTTGGGAGCCAGCCACGTAGTGAAATCCTTGACGTAGGCCAATTGCTGATCATTAGCCACGTTGAGCTTGAGGCGCTGTGGCGGGCTTACCACCCCGGTAGCCGCCTGAATTTTGCGCAGGTAGAGATCCGACTTACCCTCAATGGTTTCGAGCGTCACGAGTTGAACTTCTTCACCAAATACCGTTGCCCGGTAGCCGATACCCGTGTAGCTGTCGACGGCCGGGGCCACTTGGTCCTTGGCCACAATGGTGTGCCAGGTGGGCGTCAGGAAAGGGCTGTAGCCGAATAAGTACAATTCGCGGGCGTGCACCGGCAACTCCGGGCCGCCCTCTTCAAAATGACGCTCGGCAATAATGACCAGATTTTTGCTGTCAGTCAGCAGCATATCCGATAGGTAGATGTCAGCCAGGCTTTTCACTTCGGTACCCGTGGCGGCCGTTACCTCGGAAAGGAAAGCGGGCGCAAACGGGAGCTCTTCAGCCAGTTTCAGCTTGCTCTCGGCAAAATCGAAGCGCACCACTTTCAGACCGCTCAGCTGACCAGTACGGTCGTTGGCGCACAGGGCGGCGGCGTACAGCTGGCCCTCGGGCTGGAGGCTGAATTTCGCATCGCGGATGGTAATGGGCTGGCCGCCGAAGGTACCGCCCACCGGCACGCTCATCACTTGAATGGACGTAGCCACGCCCACGCGGTCCGCCGTGGCCGGGTAGCGGCGCACGGTCAGCTTCTTCATGCCGTCGCCGAGCAGCGTCACGTACTGCGTACCATCGTTGGCTAGCAGGATGTTAGGCGCGAAAAAATCGCCCTGGTCGCGGAAATCGTAGGTGCGGTCCAGTATCTTGGTCAGCTTTTGGTCATAGAGCGAGCCTTCCAGCGTCTTAATCTGCTCTTCCCGAGCCACGTAGCGGAAAGCCAGCAGGCGGTTGCCATCGGCCGAGAGGCGTACCACCGGGCGGCGGTCGCGGGCCGGGGCCGTTATCACCACCACGGGCGCGCCCTTCTGGCCGCCGGCCAGGGCAAAGGGCTGCACGGTCAGGTTCTGGCTGCTTTCGTCGGCGTGGTGGACTACCACCCACACTTGCTCGGCGTTGCGGCCGAAAGCTTCCACGGTTTCGCCGGGCTCCACGGGCAGCGTGGTACTCCACTGCTTTTTGAGGTCGGCGCTGTAGCGCTCTACGGCGTAGGCGCTACCGCTCTGGTGCGCTAAAATCACGAAGCCGCTGCCATCGGCCAAGGCCAGCGTCTTTTGCGGCACGCGCTGGTTATAGCGGTCTTCGCCCTGCTCGGGCAGGTAGCTAAAGGCCGTCGATTTGGTTTTTTGGGCCTGGGCCGAATTAGTCACCCACAGCAAGCCGCACAGGGCCAGGGTAGTCAAACCAAAAGAATAACGCATTGGAAACAGTCGTTGGAAAAAGGCCCGCGTGGGCGTTGCAGGCCCCAAAAGTACCAGCTACGCACCAAGCCCGGCACAACCCGCTAAGCAAAAGCCCCTGTCCGCTAACCCAGTTGCGCAATCTGGCGGGCGTATCTTTGCTAATAGATGCAATTCACCGAATTTTAACATTCGAAAACGCAACTCCGCCGCTGCCTAGCCGTTTAATGGGCGCGCGCTGCGGCAGAGGAATAGACTCTCTCTCTTCGCTTACCTTTCCCCACCCACTCATAAGTTTTTGGCATTCAGCGTTAAAACATACTAACTGGCACAAAATTTGGGATAGGATGTGCCCCTATCCGCATCTTATGAAATCAATTCTTAAACTCGGTTCGTTATTTGCTCTCATCATCGCCGGCCGCTACATGCAGCTGGCCCAGCCCGCCGCTTCGGCCGGCCTGGCGAAGGCAACGGTTACGCTTTCCATTCCGAGCACTCTCACCAAGGTGTCGCTGACCTCTTACAAAGAGGAGCCAGCCAGCACGATTGTTCCGGTTAACCAGCGAAAGAAGCAGGAACAACCCCTCACTTGGTTCTAACAGCTAAGCGGTTTCAATTGAAACCGCTTTTTTTATGCCTAAATGGTTTTAGGCTGGAGCCGATTAACTTATTCGGCTCCAGTTCACGGCCGTAGCGGGTAAGCTTTCGATGTGCCGCCGAATGTTGAGGTGCTCGGGACGCATGAGCTCGGGATCGTCGCCCAGGATGGCCTGGGCGGCGGCCCGGCTTTCGCTCAGGATGCGGCCGTCCTTGGCCAGGTCGGCAATCAACAGATCCAGCACGCCGCTCTGCTGGGTGCCCATAAGGTCGCCGGGGCCGCGTAGTTTGAGGTCGATGTCGGCTATTTCAAAGCCGTTGTTGGTCCGTACCATTGTTTCGAGGCGGGTGCGGCTGTCTTTGCTCAGCTTATAGCCCGTCATCAGAATGCAGTAGCTCTGGTCGGCCCCCCGGCCTACCCGGCCCCGCAGCTGGTGCAGCTGGCTCAGGCCAAAGCGCTCGGCGCTCTCAATGACCATCACCGAGGCGTTGGGCACGTTTACTCCCACTTCGATAACGGTGGTCGCCACCATTATCTGGGTTTCTCTTTTTACAAAGCGGGCCATTTCAAAATCCTTTTCCTCGGCCTTCATGCGCCCGTGCACAATGCTGATTTGCAAATCGGGAAACGCGCGCTGCACGCTCTCGTAGCCGTCGGTCAGGTCCTTATAGTCCATCGTTTCGCTTTCCTCGATGAGCGGGTACACGATGTAGGCCTGCCGCCCGGCCGCCACCTGGTCGCGGATAAACTGAAATACTTTCAGCCGGTTGGCGTCGTAGCGGTGCACTGTCACAATGGGCTTACGGCCGGCGGGCAGCTCGTCGATGACGCTCACGTCGAGGTCGCCGTAAAGCGTCATGGCCAGCGTGCGCGGAATAGGCGTGGCCGTCATCACGAGCACGTGGGGAATCACGTAGGGGTTTTTCTGCCACAGCTTGGAACGCTGCGCCACGCCAAAGCGGTGCTGCTCGTCCATGATGGTGAGGCCCAGGTTGCGGAACTGCACCACATCTTCGAGCAGGGCGTGCGTGCCCACGAGCATCTGCATCTCGCCATTGCGCAGCTGCTCGTGCAGAATGCGCCGCTGCGAGGTCCGCGTACTGCCAGTCAGCTTGCCTAGGTTGATACCGAGTTGGTCGGCATATACTTTCAAACCCTGGTAGTGCTGATCGGCCAGGATTTCCGTAGGGGCCATGAGGCAGCTTTGGGCCCCGTTGTCGGCGGCCATCAGCATGGAGATGAAGGCCACGATGGTCTTGCCCGAGCCCACGTCGCCTTGCAGCAGGCGGTTCATCTGCTTGCCGGCCAGGAAGTCCTTGTAAATGTCGTGGATAACCCGCTTCTGCGCGCCCGTCAGGTCGAAGGGCATGACGTTTTTATAGAAGTGCGTCAGCGTGGGCACCTCGTTGAAAATCTGCCCGGCCAGGGTCACCTTGCGCTGGTCTTTCTGGCGCAGCAGCTTGAGCTGAATGTAAAACAGCTCCTCAAACTTGAGTCGAAACCGGGCCTTTTCCAGCAACTCGGGCGACTGCGGAAAGTGAATCTGCTGCAAGGCCTCGGCCTTGCCCATCAGCGCGTAGTGCTGAATGAGGGCCGGCGAGAGCGTTTCGGTCACCTGCGGCAACGCGATTTTGAGCAGGTCGCTCACCATCCGCATGATGGCCTTGCTGTCGATGCGGTGGTAGTTTTTCAGCTTCTCGCTGGTGTTGTACACCGGCTGCAAAAAGCTCTGGCCGGGCTTCTGCTCACTTACTTCCTCCAGCTCGGGGTGCGCCATTTGCGGGCGGCCGTTGAACATGGTCGGCTTACCGAAAACGATGTATTCCTGGTGATTTTTAATAATCTTCTCCAGGAAATTCACTCCCTTGAACCACACTACTTCCAACTCGCCGCTGGCATCGCCCACCTTGGCCACGAGGCGCTTTTTTGGCCCCTCCCCTATCACCTCGCGGCCGCGCAGCACGCCCTTCACCTGCACGTAGGGCAGGTCGTCGTGCAGGTCTACGATGTTGTAAAACTGCGTGCGGTCGAGGTAGCGAAACGGGTAGCGCTGAATAAGGTCGCCGTAGGTAAACAGGTTCAGCTCCTTGCCCAGCAGCTGCGCCCGCTGCAAGCCCACGCCGCGCAGGTATTCGAGCTTGGTTTGAAAGAAATTACTCATGTACGGAGTATCGTAGAGCAAGTAGGCACCCTACCCAATTCCGTCAGGCTGAGCTAGGTAAAGCATCTGCTCGCCACATTGAGGCTATCAATTCAGTGGCGCAGGCAAGATGCTGCGATAAGCTCAGCCTCACGGCCTTTTGAGAAAGCTATTTAGTATACTTCAGCGAATTAAGCAGTTGCATCATATCGTATTTCACGTACTCAATCACCGGGGCCAGCGAATCGTTGGCCGTAGCCGTGCGGAAATACAGCGCTGCCCGGAAAAAATGCTTGGTGCTGTCGGTAGTATAAAACTGAAACTGGCTGGGCACCTCACCTTCCAACTCAAATACCGAAGCCCGCATCCCGTTGGGCGTACGCAGGATTTTCTCCTCAATAGACGTCGCCTTAATCTGGTGCTTGCCGGTGAGCTTACGCGCATCCTCCATCATCTTGTTGTAAAGCTGACGGTTGCGCACCACGTTGGTATAGGTGATCTGGATGTTGGCGTGCAGCTTGGGATAGTACACGTTGAGCCAGTCGGGCTGGGCCAGGTACGACGAGTCGCGCAGCACCTTGGCTTCGCGCGAATACTCGAAAGTATACGGGTGCCCCGGCCCTAGCATCTGGTAGCGGTGCGGCGGCAGGTCGATGCGATTATAGCCCTTGGGCTTGGGCGTAAAATCGGAAGCCGACGAACAAGCCCCCAGCAAACTAGCCGCGCCCGCCACCAGCAGCGCCGTAATCCCAAAACGCGAAAAACTCATAATACGCAAAGTTAACCGCAGATTTAACGGATTTAACGGATTGCACCGATACGCCCGCCAGCCTGCGGCGGCGGGCTGACTAATTGGCTAGTCATCTGCTTGCTCGGTTGGCTTGGTTCGTTGGAATGGATAATTGCAAAACAAACAAAAAGGCTGCCCGCGTTAAAAGCAGGCAGCCTCTTGGTCAGCTAGTCAGCCCGCCGCCGGAGGCTGGCGGGCGTATCGGTGCAATCCGTTAAATCCGTTAAATCTGCGGTCTAGAACGGTAGCTGGTCGAGCTCGGGCTCCTGGCGCAGGCTCACGGGCTCGCCAGAACCTTGGCCGGGCGCGCCGGGGCTAGCCCCGCCGGGGCGACTGCCAAGCAGCGAGATTTCATCGGCGATGATTTCGGTGACGTAGCGCGTCTGCTGGTCCTTATCCTGGTACTGACGAGTGCGCAGCTTGCCTTCTACGTACACCTGGCTGCCTTTTTTGAGGTACTTCTCAGCTAGTTCAGCCAAGCCGCGCCAGGCCGAGATGTTGTGCCATTCGGTGCGCTCTACGCGGGCACCCTGCTTATCCTTGTAATACTCGTTGGTGGCGAGGGTGAAATGCGCCACGCTGTTGCCGCCTTCCAGGTGCCGCACCTCGGGATCTTTACCGAGGTTGCCTACCAGAATTACTTTGTTTACTCCGGCCATGATGTTTGCTAGTCTTCGCTAGTTTAAAAAGTGACGTGGAAGGTACCCGGCGTCCCGGACTTTCCACGGCTTAAAATTACGCATACGCAGCCTTCTATGCAAATTAAATTGGTATTTTTGCCAAAATAACTAGCAGAAGTGGCTAGCGGATTTTAGCCAGATAATTGCTAATGAGAACTGGCTTAGGCAATTCCTCTATTTCGGCGGCCGAGTAGGCTCGCAGGCCGGTATCGCGCAGCGCGGTTTCGGGCAGCGGGGCCACTAGCGGTACGGCGTGAAAGCGAGCCTCTAATTTCTGGTGGCTGAGCACGTGGCGGAGCATCGGCGCCGGCCGGTCTTCGGCCACGCGGCGGGCGTCGTAGTTTCCCCCCAGCGCTTCCACATGACGCAGCACCTCGGCGGCGGGCAAATCGGCGCTGTCGGTTTCGGCCAGGGCAAAGTCGTACAGGCCCTGCCAGATGTCGCCGGCCAGCCGCTCCTTCAGGTACAGTTGCTCGCCGTAACGCAGCACCAGGTAGTGAAAATAGCGCGTGCGCGCCGCCTTGGCCTTACTCTTAACGGGCAACAGGGCTACCTCGCCGTGCTGAAAGGCCCAACACTGGCTTTGCAAGGGACAAAACAAGCAGTCGGGCTTGGCCGGCGTACACTGTAAGGCCCCAAACTCCATAATAGCTTGGTTGAACTCGGCAGCGTGGGCCGGGGGCAGGTGCTGATCGGCCAAAGCTTGAAATTCCTTGCGCGAACTGGGGGCCGCGATGTCGGAATGCAGGCCGAAAACCCGCGCCAGCACCCGAAATACGTTGCCGTCGAGCACCGCTACCGCCTCGTCGAACGCAAAAGATGCAATGGCCGCCGCCGTGTACGGACCCACTCCTTTAAGCTGCCGCAAACCGGCGAAAGTAGTTGGAAACTGTCCACCAAACTCGCTCACTACCTGCTGGGCAGTGTGGTGCATGTTGCGGGCCCGGGAGTAGTAGCCCAGCCCCTGCCAGTGCCGCAATACCTCCTGCTCGGGCGCGGCGGCCAGCTCGTGCACGGTAGGATAAGAAGTCAGAAAATCAAGATAATAAGGCAAGCCCTGGGCCACGCGCGTCTGCTGCAGAATTACTTCGGAAAGCCATATAGCGTAGGGATTGCGGGTAGTGCGCCAGGGCAGGTCGCGGCGGTGGCGCGGGTACCAGGCCAGCAGGGCCGCGGCCAGAAACGAAGGCGACGGAACCGAGGCCGTGGTCGATGCAGTTTTAAGCAAAATAATGAGGCAGAATATTTTGACCGCTGTAGAAACTTGGCCGTTTCCATTGGTCGAACAGAAAATAAGAAGTACCTTTGCGCTCCGTTTCGAATGACGAACATCCTACCGGGCAAGGATTTACGTCGAAAACGGCTGATTATCCGCCCGATATTTTTTTTTCACTCCTAGTACCCCCCCTTACCAACGTGACCAAAGCTGAGGTAATTTCCGAAATTTCGCAAAAGACCGGCATTGAGAAAGCCGATGTGCTGACGACCGTCGAAGCCTTCTTCAAAGTAGTGAAGGACTCGATGACCGAAGGCCACAATATTTACGTGCGCGGCTTCGGCTCGTTCGTAAATAAGAAGCGGGCCCGCAAAGTTGCGCGCAACATCTCGAAGAACACGTCGCTCATCATCGACGAGCACTACATCCCCAGCTTCAAGCCGAGCAAAACCTTTGTAGCCAAGATCAAAGGCAGCAAAAAAATCACCGGCGAAGGTTCGGACAAAGCCCCCAAGGCTGGCAAAGCTGCTAAAAAAGCTAAGGCTTAGTTTATAGTAGATTATTAGGTTAACAACCAATGGGGTGATAAGGGCGAACGGGTGGGCTGCGAGGCCGGCCTCGGGTTCTCTCCTTATCACCTCATTGCTTGGTAGCTTCCTCATTCTTCCGTTATGGCTTCCACTTCCTCTTCCGGTACGCACCAACTGTTGCTACTGGCTGGCGCGCTGGCGCTGGCTGGCGGGCTCTACGCGCTGCCCAAGGGCATCGTGAAGCCCAAGGAAGGCAAGGCTGCGCTCCAACAGGATGCCGCCCGCACGGCCAACCGCGATGGCGGGGGTATTGCCACCAATGGCTCCAAAACGGAGGCTTCCTCGGGGCCGCAGCCAGCGGCTACTGGCACCGTAGCCGGGGCCGGCGAAGCTACGGCGGCCGCGCCGCACACCCAGGCCACGGCCGCCCAGCGCCAGGAGCTGAACAAGCTGCTCGCGCAGTACCAGGCGGCTCCCGCCGCCGGTAAGCTCCAGGTAGCCACTACCCTGGCCGCCCGCTACGCTACGGTGCAACGCTTCGACAGCGCCGGCTACTACCTCTCGACGGTAGCGGCCGCCAAGCCCAGCGAGAAAGCCTGGCAGCAGGCGGCCGATGCGTATTTCCAGGCGTATAGCTTCGCGGCTTCGGCCGAGCGCAAGAAGATGCTCGGCGATCGGGCGCGGGAGCTGTACGACAACGTACTGCACGCCAACCCCAACAACCTGGACGCCAAGACCAACCTGGGCATGGCCTACATGAGCAGCGACAACCCCGTGAAGGGCATTGGCCTGCTGCGCGAGGTGCTGGAGCAAGACCCCAAAAACCAAAAAGTATTGTATAACCTAGGCATTCTGGCCATCCAGAGCAACCAGTACGACAAAGCCGTGGAGCGCTTTGCCCAGCTGGTCCAGGTGAATCCAAAGAATGTGGAAGGCCAGTTTTACCTCGGGGTATCGCTGGCCCGCACCAACCGGGCGGCCGCTGCCAAGGCGGCCTTCCAAAAGGCTAAGAGCCTCAGCGACGACCCGGCCCTGGCCGCGTCGGTTGATGAGGAGCTGGCCAAGCTCCGAAACTAACCGCCGGCTACTGGCAACTAGCGCCCGGGGCGTTACTTTTACACCCCCAAGCTAAATCCTGGTATTCAGCATCTCCTCTTATTTACACTTTAACTCCTCACGACAATGCCCTGCGGTAAAAAACGTAAACGTCATAAGATTGCCACCCACAAGCGCAAGAAGCGCCTGCGCAAGAACCGTCACAAGAAGAAGTAATCTTCTGACTTAGTGCGGAGTAAGGGGCGGGTACCCGGCAGCTTCGGCGCCGGCGGCCCGCCTATCTCTCACGTAGCCTCCGCCACGCGGACGACTACCGTGGTGTGCCGGCCTGCTCTACTTGAGGCAGGGCCGTGGCTCGCGAGGGGAAGCTGGGACACTACTGGTCCTGGCTTCCCTTTTGCTGGTTTCGGGGCAATCCACTCCTGAGTTCGGGGCCGGGTGGGCTACTTTAACTAACCTACTACGTTGAGCAATGAATTAATTATCAATTCGACCCCCGAGGGGGAACGGATTGCCTTGCTCCAGGATAAGCGGTTGATCGAGTACCACTTCGACCGCAACGACACCAACTACGCAGTAGGTGACATCTTCCTGGGCACCGTGCGCAAGGTAATGCCCGGCCTCAACGCGGCCTTCGTCGATATTGGCTCCGAGAAGGACGCCTTTTTGCACTACGGCGACTTGGGCGAACAATTTCCGTCCCTCAATAAATGGGTGGGCAGCGTGCTGAAGCACCAAGCCCAGACGGCCGGGCTGGAACACTTTAAGCTGGAGCCCCCACTCGAAAAAGTGGGCAAGGCCGATAGCGTTTTTAAGAAAGGCCAGAGCCTGCTCGTGCAGGTGGTTAAGGAGCCGATTTCGACCAAGGGGCCGCGCGTAAGCACCGATATTTCGATGGCGGGCCGCTATCTCGTACTCATGCCGTTTACGAACACCATTTCGGTGTCGAAGAAAATCGTGAGCAAGACAGAGCGCGACCGTCTCAAGCGCCTCATTGCCAGCATTAAGCCCGAGGGTTTTGGGGTTATCATCCGCACCGTGGCCGAGGGCCACGAGGTAGCCGAGCTCGACCGCGACATGCAGAGCATGGTGGAGAACTGGGAAACGCTCTACGCCAACCTGCGCAAGGGCCAGCCCCGCGACAAGATGCTGGGCGAGCTGGGCCGCACTTCCTCCATGCTGCGCGACATGCTCAACGAGTCGTTCGACTCGATTGTGGTGGACACGCCCGCCCGCTTCGAGGAAATGAAGAGCTACGTGCAGAAAATCGCCCCCGACAAGCTCGGGCTGGTGAAGCTGCACAGCAACAAGGCCAAGGTATTTGAGCACCTGGGGATCGAAAAGCAGCTTAAAACGCTGTTTGGCAAGACGGTGAGCGTACCGGGCGGCGGCTACCTCGTAATTGAGCACACCGAAGCCCTGCACGTGGTGGACGTTAACTCGGGCTCGAAGAGCAACCAGGAAAACGACCAGGAGGCCACCGCCCTCATGATCAACCTACTGGCCGCCAAGGAGGTAGCCCGGCAACTGCGGCTGCGCGACATGGGCGGCATCATCGTGGTAGACTTCATCGACATGCGGGCCGCCGAGAGCCGCAAGAAAGTGGAAGACGCGGTGTACCACATTATGAAGCAGGACAAGGCCAAGTTTACCATCCTGCCCATCACCAAGTTTGGGCTGATGCAAATCACCCGGCAGCGGGTGCGCCCGGCCGAGAGCATCGTAACTGGCGAGGTGTGCCCCACCTGCGGCGGCACCGGTAAGATTTCGGCTTCCATCCAGGTAACGGATGAGATTGACAACAGCATCGACGATTTGCTCGTCAATCAGAATCAGGCGGGCATCACGCTTTTTGTGCACCCGTTCCTGCACGCCTTCTACACCAAAGGCCTAGTATCGCGGCAGATGAAGTGGTACCTCAAGTACTACAAGTGGGTAAAGGTGATGAAGGATACTTCACTCGGTCTCACCGATTTCCGCATTGAGGACGAGCACGGCGAGCAGATTGAGCTGCACTCGGCCGCCGCGGCCATGGCCCGTGCCCAGGACCGCGAAGTGATCGCAGATTTAACGGATTAAACGGATTTCGGGGATACGCCCGCCAGCCTCCGGCGGCGAGCTGACTAGCTGGTAAAGCCACCGAACAACATAAAGAAAGCCGCCCAATCGGGCGGCTTTCTTTGTTTTTTAGTTGCATCATGAAACGCAAAATCGGCTAGTCAGCCCGCCGCCGGAGGCAGGCGGGCGTATCCCCGAAATCCATTTAATCCGTTAAATCTGCGGTTAAAACTTGAGGCCGAGGTCCAGCGAGAATACGCTGTTTTTGATGGCTACATCGCTGAAGCCCCGCGTTTTTTCAAAGTAGCGATCGAGGTCAATCAGGCCGTGGTGGTAGCTAATGCCCGCCAGGAACTTCGTGCTCTGGCCGAGCTGATACTCGACACCGGCTCCCCCGATGAGGTTGGCATCAATGGCGAATACGTGGCTGCTGGCCGACGTCTCGTTGTTGCCGTTGTAAGCGTCAACGTAGTTTTTTTCGCCGTTGATGCGCGCCTGCACCGGCACGGCCAGCGAGCCACCCACCTGGAAATAGACGCGCGCATCGGGAGCTACCTCGTTGGTGAAGAGCTTGATAGTAAGCGGTAATTCCAAGTATTGCATAGCAAGTTTTTGGTTAGGGCGGACGGGGCTAGCCCCTGGCGAATTAACCTGCTCCCGATACGAATAAGTACCGCCTTTACCCGTCAGAAACAGCCCTGTGTTGAAGGCATAATTCTGGCCAAAAAAGTAGTCCATGAAAATGCCGCCGCCAAAGCTGAATTTACTGCTTTCGCTTTCAAAGGCAGTAGCCGAGGGCGAGTTAGTGCGCAGGTAGCTAATGGAAGGTGATACCTTGAGCCCAATTTCAACCTGCGCGAAGGCGGCCGGGGCCACGGCCAGGGCCGCGATAGTGAGAAGGAATTTTTTCATAAGGTCGTTGGGATGAGGGCCTGGCACTACAAAACGTGCGGCGGCGTTGGGAGCGTGTAATTTTGAACAAAAATACTCTACACTTGAAACTCTATTCGTCAATAGCCGCGCTATTACTGACGGCGGCGGGGCTACTGGCCGGCTGCCGTCAGGGCCAGGACGGCTGCCGCCCCGACCCAGCCGCCAGCGCTCCGGCTGCTTCCCTACGGTTGAAGCACCTGGAAAAATCCTTTTTCCAGATTAAGAATCCGGCCGAAGGGTTGCAGTTTATTCAAGCTAATCCGGTTTTTGCCCGCTATTATTTGCAGGTAGGGCGCATCCCGGCCGATACGGCGGCGCGGGCACTGGCCCAATTGGCTACCAACGAGGGGCTGCAAAAGCTGGGGCGCGAAACGGCCGCCGCCTTTGCCGACTCGGCCGGGCTGGCCCAGCAGGTGCGCGAGCTGTTTGGGCGGGTGAAGTATTACTTCCCCGATTTTAAGGCACCAGCGACGGCGGTTACCAACGTGAGCGGCCTGTCGGGCAAAGGAATCTTCGTGAACGACAGCCTACTCGTGCTCAATCTGGATTGGTACGCCGGCCCCAAGGCCAGCTACCGGCCCGACCTGCCGCAGTACATGCTGCGCCGCTACCGCCCGGCCAACGTAGTGCCCGAGCTCGCCACGATGGTTGCCGATAAGTACAATCGCCACCAGCTCACGGCCACCTCCATGCTCGACCAAATGGTAGACCAGGGCAAGCGGCTCTACTTCGCGGGCCAGGTCCTCCCCTGCACGCCCGATTCGCTGCTGCTGGGCTACACCCGGCAGGAGATAGCCAACGTGAAGTATAACGAAGCGCGGGTGTGGGGTCACTTTCTGGAGAACAACCTGCTGTTCAGCACCACGCCTTTCATCATTCAGAAGTACGTGGGCGAGCGCCCCAACGTGCCCGAAATCGACCGCACCTGCCCCGGCCGGGTGGGCCAGTGGGTAGGCCTGCAAATCGTGCGCAAGTACATGGCCGAGCACGAAAACGTTACGCTGGCCCAGCTCATGGCGCTCAAAGACGCCCAGCGGCTGCTGAATGATTCGCATTATCGACCCAAGAAATAATTATGAATTATAAATTATGAATTATGAAAAGAATAATTTATAACTCATAATTCATAATTTCTCAAAATGCACATCGCCGTTTTCAGCCAGTACCACACCAGCCCCGATTGCCCGGCTACTAGTCGGCATTACACGCTGCTGGCTGAAATTGCCAAGCACCACCGGATTACGCTGCTGACTACGCCGGCCTGGCGTAGCCAGCAACTGACGCAGGAATGGCCCTGGGTGCCGCCCGGCGTGGAATTGCTGGAAGCGACCATTCCGTACGACAACAAGATGGGACCGGCGCGACGGGCGCTGGCTTTTGCCCAATACGCAGCCTGGGCCGTGCGGGCGGGGCGGCGCATTGCGCGGCCCGATATAATATGGGGCATCAGCACGCCGCTCACGGCGGCCTGGGCAGCGGCGCGGGTAGCGCGGGGCTGGCGGGTGCCGTGGGTGTTTGAAGTGCAGGATTTGTGGCCCTCCTTTCCGGTGGCGATGGGCGCGGTGCCCACGGCGCTGGCCCGGCAGCAGCTTTTTGCCCTGGAAAAGCGGCTTTATCAGCGGGCGGCGCATATTGTGCCGCTTTCGCCCGATATGAATGCGTACGTGGCTGAGCTGGGCATCGCCCCGGCTAAACTAACCACTTTGCTCAATGGCACCGATCTTGACTTAGCCGCCCGCGCTACCCCGGCCGCCGTGACGGCCTTACGCCACGCGCACGGCTTAACGGGGCAAAAAGTGGTGCTCTATGCCGGCACGTTTGGCCGGGCCAATGATATGCCCACGGTGGTCGCCGCTGCCGAGGCCCTGGTAGCCGCCGACCCGGCCGCGACTTTTCTCTTCCTGGGCCACGGCTACTACGCACCGCTGGTAGCGGCAGCGGCAGCCCGCTGGCCGGGGCGCATTCGGCTGGTGGGCGGGCAGCCGCGCCACGCGGTATTCAACTGGTTTGCGCTGGCCGAGGTGGCGGTAGTTTCATTTCTTGGGTTGCCGGTACTCGATGCCAACTCGCCCGCCAAGCTCTACGATGCGCTGGCGGTGGGCACGCCGGTGGTCGTAACCAACCGGGGCTGGACCAAGCAGCTGGTGGAGCAACACGGCTGCGGCTGGTACACGCCGGCGGGAGATGCCCAAGCCTTAGCCAGTCGGCTGCAAGCCATTCTGGCTGATCCAGCGGCGAGCGTCATCGCCGGGCGGCGGGGGCAGGCGCTGGCCCAGCAGCAGTTCGACCGCAGGCAACTGGCGGTACAGATGCAGGCTATTTTAGAGCGGGCGGCGCGCTAGGCTACCGCGTAGCGACCGGGGCCACTGCGGCGCAGGGCCTGGGGCAGGCACACGGCGTAGCGCAGCTCCGAATCGCACAGGCCATCGATTTTGTCGGGGCTGGCATACCACAGCTCCCGGAAATCAGCCTGCGTAATCAACTCCCGCAGGGACTGGGTTTGCACCTGGCCAAAGCTCCGGGAGTGGCGCAGGCAATTTTTGAACTGCCCTAAGTGATTGATGCACACCCGACCATTGTAGTACGGATTATGCTGCTGCGCTTCGCTAAAAAACTGGCTGTTGACGATGTAGCGCGGGGCGGGCAGTGGCGGCGCTACGTCGCCTTTGGGCAGCGTCCAGCGCGTGGTCAGCACCCGGGGGTAGTGGCTGCTGCGCACCGTAACGGGTGCCGAGTGGCAAAAAACGTACGTCAGCTTGGGGTGCGCGGCGTACAGCTCGTCGAGGGCCGCCGGGGTAAGGTCGGCCGAATGCTCTACGAATAGCGCGATGGTTTTAAACGTGCTGGTTGCCAGCGGGGCTAGTAATGCGTGCAGCTGCTCGGCAGGCTGTCCGACCGGGCTCAGCCGCAATTCGAGGTGGCGGCACAGCAGCTGATCGAGCTGGGTG
This sequence comes from uncultured Hymenobacter sp., assembly GCA_913776615.1. Taxonomy (GTDB): domain Bacteria; phylum Bacteroidota; class Bacteroidia; order Cytophagales; family Hymenobacteraceae; genus Hymenobacter. The sequence continues at coordinate 73,538 of CAJYPK010000019.1, read as the reverse complement.
AGCACGTCGGGCAAGGCGTAATGAGCAAAATCGTATTCGAGCACGGCGTGCGTCAGCGCGCCCGGGTAGCGCCAGGCGAGGTCAAGGGCCGGAAAACGGGCCAGTTCCTCCGCATGAAAAGCCAGGTCTTTGGCCAGCAAAAACTCTACGTAGCGGTCGAAACTGGCCAAATCGTAGGCGTAGCGCTGGCGCACGGTAGCCAGGGGGGCCACCGCCAGCTGGGCCAGCAGGTCGAGCAGCACCAAGGGTACGCGGACGAGGCTGCCCTGCTGCAAGTTATAGATGGCACCGCCGGTTTTGCCCCGCACGGGTACGTTATGGGCGTAGAGCTGAAGGTACATGGCGTGAGCGGGCCGTCGAGCGACGGCAAACGGGGTGAGCAGCCAGCGTTTAAGAAGCAGCCAGAAAGTCTAGCAGGGTATCGTAATCGGCATCCGACAGCGGCTTGTGCAACGGCTCCGGCCGGTATTCCCGCGTTTGGTGGCGGTGGCTGGGGCTGGCGCGCTCGGCAGCGGCCAGCTCGCCCACCCGGCCACGCGGCTGCCCGCGCAGGTAGCGAAAATGCACCGGCAGCTGCGCCAGCTCGGCCTCGGAAAAGAGTAAGGGGGGCGTTGAGTCAGGCATGGGAGTGCGGCTGGTCGTGGTGGATAAGCCAGCGGGCTATTTTTTCTTCTACCTGAAAATGACAGCGGTTGGAAGGCTCCAGGTACTGGCCCACGGGGTTTACTTCGAGAAAAACGTATTCGCCATTTTCGGCCCGGATCAGGTCGATTGAGCCGGTGTTGAGGCCGGCCTGCTGCATAAAGGCGACCAAGCGCTGCCGGAGCTCTGCGGGCAAGTGGTAGGGTACCATGTGCGTTTGCTGGTTGTGAAAGAGCAGCTTCACGTCGGCAAAGCCCGCCGGGGCCGCCTGGTAATTACCCAGGATGGCCGTGGCGTAGCAGTCGCCATCAAGGTAAAAGACGCGCAGCTCGTAGCGCGGCCGGATGGCCTCCTGCAACAGCAGCGGGAAAAAGCGGACGGGCAGCGCCCGCAGCTTTTCGGCGTCGAAGCGCACGGTGTAGGCCGTATAGGCGGCCTCGTCTTCCACGTAATAGCCGCAAAAATCCAGCGGCTTACTCACCACCTCGCCCCCGTGCGCCAGGTAAAACTGGGTAGCGGCCGAGCGGGTATTCGTAACCTTGGAAGCGGGCACGCGCAGGCCGCACTGCCGGGCCAGGTACAACAGCTGCAACTTATTATCGGCCAGCAGGCGAGCCTGCTGGCCGGGCAGCCACACTTTCTCGCGCAGCACCTCAAACAGGTACTGCGCCAGGGTGGCCGTTTCGCGGCGCACTTCGGCCCGGAGCTGCCCGGCGTGGCGCCCGCCCAGGCCGGGCAGCGTGGGCGCGGGCGCCTGGAAGCGCCGGTACCACACCACGCGCACTTCGTCGCGCAGGCTGCGGCCGTCCAGCTCGATATCGCCGCGCTCCACGTTGATGTTCCAGTGGCAGGCCGGGGAAGCTAACTCCTGGCTGCTGAGCTTGCGAAAATCGGCCCCGGCGGCGAGCAGCCACTCCACTACGGGGTCGGTGCCCTGCTCGCTGCCCTGGTGACTGAGAATCAAAATCATGGCCAGGCCCGGGCTAGTGCGCGGCGGGCTGAAGCACCGCGGGCACCTGCACCGTCAGCACCCGGCGCTGCAACAATTCGGCGAAAAGGGGGCTGGCCGCCAGGCGATGCTTGTAGCCCGCGGGCTGCTGGCTCAACCCCTGCAAGGCCGCGGCCAGCGGGGCCGAAATCCGAAACGCCTGGTAGCTCCCGTCGTCGAACAGGTGGGGCTGCTCGTGCTGCCAGAACACGGTGTAGCGGTCTTCGTTGAAGCACAAGTGCTCGGCCTGCTCGGGCGCGAAGGCCGGCACCGGGGCCGCATCGCGCGGGCTCACATCGACGAAGTGGTGCATGTACAGCCAGCCCTCCCACTGCGCGGGGTAGCGGCTCAGCACCGGCTCGAAGAGGCGGAAGATAGCCTGCGTGGTGGCCTGGGCGTACGCATCGCGCGGCTGGGCCGCATCGGGCAGCATGGCGGGGAAGAAATGCGTTTCGAAGGCATCGTCGGCGTGGCGGAACGACACCAGGGGCACGATAGGCGTACTCGTAGCGTGCGCGATGTAGGCAATGCCCTTGCGGGCAAACAGCCGCTGCCCCAGAAAATCGACGAGCGCGACCTTATCATCTTGCCGCCCCATGCCGCCCACGCCCGAGTTGCCGTCGATGTAAAACAGCAGGCTGCGGCCGGCTTTCAATTCCCGGATCATTTGAATGCCGCCGGTACGCTGCTCGGCGTCCAGAATGCGGAAATCGGCGTCGCAATAAGCCGGATTGCTGGTTTGCAAATCCAGGAACTTCTCCCCTTGCTGGGTGTACGTGTTGTGGTCGATCACCAACGTAAAATCTACCTTGTGCCGGAGCAGGTAGTGGTGAATCATGCGGTACGAGCCCAGGTGAAACGTGCAGAAAATGCGCGGCCGCTCGCGGATGTCGTCCAGAAACGACTGATCGCCGGTGAATTGGGTGAGAAAGTACACCTCATCCTCCAGCTCGTCGAGACCCGCCCAGCCGCGATACGTCAGGACATCCTCGAAAAAATCGGCCGGGGCGACGGGATGTTCGGGCAGAAAATACCGCTGGCTGGCCCGGCAGTGCAGGAACTCGGCCGACACCTGGGCGGGGTCGTGCGGCGAGCGGCTGGCCAGGTGCCGGCGCACCGACGAGCGTAAGGCAGCCAAGCGATTCTGGTAGTGCGGCGTAGCTTTCATGGGGAGCGGAGGGGGAAAAGGTTAGGCCAGGTAATTGAGCAGCAGCAGCAGCAGGTTGCTGGCTACTTGCTGCGTGAGGTAGTCTTTATCGCGCTGCGGATTCACTTCCACGAGGTCGGCCCCGACGATGCGCAGCGGGGGCAGCAGCTGGCGCAGAAGCTCGGCGGTTTGGCCGTAGCCCAGGCCACCGGCCACCGGCGTGGCCGTGCCCGGGGCCGTAGCAGGATCCAGGAAATCGATGTCGAACGTGAGGTACACCGGCAGGGCGGGGTCGAGCGCGGGGAGCGGGGCCGCGCCGGTGAGGTCGCTGGCCCAGATGACGCGCTGCTTGGGATGCTTGTGGGGGCGGCTGTTGACCAGCCCCCGGATGCCGAACTGGTGCACCACCGTCACGGCGCTCAGCGCCAGGCAGCAGCTCATAAAATTGCCGTGGTGCGGGGGCTCGGTGCTGCTGAGCGGCGTTTGGCCCTCGTACACGTCGATGTGGGCATCGAACTGTAGCAACTGGAAGGCCGGGTAAGTTTCGGCGCAGGCCCGCACGATGGGCCAGGTGACGGAGTGGTCGCCGCCCAAAAAGAGCGGGGTGTGCCCGGCACCAAACAGGGAGCGCGCCGCCCGGTAGATTTTCTCGTGCACCGAATGCGGCCCTTCGTTCAAACTCAGGCGCAGGTCGCCCCAGTCGAAGCAGCGCCCCTGGGCCAGGCGCTGGCGCAGCGGCCCGAAATCGGTAGCCCGGTCCAGGAAGCCGAAGTCCAGTGCTTCGGGGTCGCGCACGAGGTTGGAGGCCTGCAAAAAATGGCGCAGGTGCACCGGGAAGTTGCGGCAGTTGATGTCCTCCGCGTTGCCGTGGCCGTAGGGCAGGCCGCAGAGCACGGCGGCGGGCGCCGCGGCGCGCGGCGAACTCAGCGTGGGCAGGCCCAGCAACCCCTGGCGCGGGGCCTGCACGAAAAACGATTCGTCGGTATCGTCGCTGATGAGCAGGCTTTTCTCTTCCAGAAAGCGCACCGTGCGCTGGGCTTCTTCGGGCGAGTAGCGGGCCTGGAGGTCGGCCAGGGCTTCGTGGCGCGGGCGCGGCACCTGCCACCCGGCCAGGAGGTCGCCGATGGCCTGGCCCACGAGGTATTTCTTGCCGACCAAACGGTGAGTGACTTCAACCTGTCCGTTGGGGCGCGGGGCGAAATCGAGGCAGCTGGAAGCGCGGAGTGTAGGGAACATGGCGAGGATGGCAAAGGCGGTGAAACGGGGGCCGGACAACCGGTCCCCGAAAACGTTAGCAAATTGGAAAGCCCCTCCCCCAGCGGCGAATACTACCTGCCGAAGCGGGAGAAAAATATGCCGAACGTGGCAAAAGCGGGGTTGACTTTGGCCGCACTAGGCGCGCTGATAGCGCCGCAGCCAGGCCCCGCCCCCGAGGCCGGCGAGCACTACCCAGCCCAGGCTATGCCACTCGTGCGGCGCCAACGCGCCGGCCACGGCCAGGCCGCTGGCATCGGCGCGCACGGTTTTCAGCGTGAGCAGCGCATTGGCGTAAGGCAGCCAGCCGGCGGTGGAAAGACTCGTGAGCACCAGCGCCAGCACGAGGCCGGCCAGCCCCAGGGCCAGCGGCCCCACGAAGGAGCGCCGCGCCACGCTCACGACGTACTGCACCGTGAGCAAACCCAGCGTCGCCACGTAGGTGCGGCCCAGCAGCGCGGCCACCGCGGCCAGCGGCATAGCCTCGGGCCGCAGGCCCAGGCCCGGCCGCACCCAGCCCAGCCCGAGCCCGGCCAGCAGCAGCAGTCCCGCGTACAGCACCTGCACCGCCAGGCTCAACCCAAAGAGGACAAGCAACTTACTGAGCAGCACCGTACCCCGGCTCACCGGCAAGGCATAGAGGTGCTTCCAGGCATTGGCGCGGTGCTCTAGCTGCACGACCAGCGTGGCGAGCAGCAACAGCAGGAGCGGCAGCACCAGCCCGGCCCAGGTGTGCCAGGCGTTGAGTACGTAGGTTGCCCACGGGCTGCGGCCCGACTTTACCAACATGGTACCGTAAAAGCAGAAAGCCAGGAAAACCAGCAGCACCGGCACTACCGCCGCCCCCACCAGCAGCCGCACGGCGGCCGTGTGGCGAAGCTTGAGCGCATCGGCCTGCAAGCAACGAAGCAAGGCAGAAGCCGGGCGCGGACTAGCCGCGAAGGCCGGCGAAGCAACGGAAGCGCTCATGGGGCGGTGCGGTCGGTTAGGTGCAGAAACGTTTCTTCGAGCGTGGGCTGCTGGCACACCAGGCTGTAGAGGGGCTGGCCGGCGCTGGCTAGCTGCTGGGCCAGCCGGGCCACCTGCTCGCGCGAGCGAAACGGCAGCGTGAGCCGGGTGGCGTCGGCGGCCACGGCATCGTGCAGCAGCTCGGGCAGGCGCGTGCGGCAGGCCAGCGCGTTGTCGGTTTCGATCACGATGCGCGCCTGCGCGGCCTGAAGCTGCTGCAAGGCGGGCAGACTGCCTTGGTACAGGACTCGCCCCTGTTGAATGACGCCAACGTGCGTGGCTATCCGCTCTATTTCGGGCAGTAAGTGGCTAGATAGCAGCACCGTTTTGCCCCACTCGCGCTGCAAGTGGAGGATGAGCTGGCGCATTTCGGCAATGCCCTGCGGGTCGAGGCCGTTGGTGGGCTCGTCGAGAATGAGCAAATCGGGGTCGGGCAGCAGGGCCAGCGCCAGGCCCAGGCGCTGCCGCATGCCCAGCGAGTATTCGCGGGCGGGCCGGTGGGCTTCCCCGGCCAAGCCGGTAATGGCCAGCACCTCGGCCGTGCGGCCGGGGGGCAGGCCGTGCAGCCGGCGGGTAGCTTCCAGGTTGTCGCGGCCACTGAGGTGGTCGTAGAGCGAGGGCATTTCGATGAGCGCGCCCACCCGACGCAAAGCCGCCTGGCGCTGCTGGGTAAGGCAGCGCCCAAACAGGGCTACGCGCCCCGCGCTGGGCCGCAGCAGGCCCAGCAGCAGCCGGAGCGTCGTGCTTTTACCGGCCCCGTTGGGGCCGAGAAAGCCGTAGATGCTGCCCGCCGGCACACTTAGGCTGACCTCGTGCAGCACCGGGCGCCGGCCGTAGTGATACGAAACGGCCTGCGTTTCAACAACTAATTGCTCGCTCATAGGGAAAAGGATTAGTTCGCCCCTGCCCAAGCCCCCCTGCCTGACCTAGGCGGCGGTGACTTGCAAGACGGGCGCGGCCACCGCGGCAGCCTTGGCCGCCGCCTGCCGGTTTTTGGCGTAGGCGCGCAGGTTGCGCCACAGCGAGAAGGCGGTCATGTAGACCATAAAGCCGTACAAACCGAAGGTTTTCAGGAGGAAAAGCGCGTCGGGCCAGTTGAGCAGGTTGCCGGGGAAAGCCGACGAGCTCAGCAGGCCGTGCAGCCGGGGCAGCAGCGTGTGCGTGCTGTAGCGGCCAAACACGCCGAGCAGGTAGCCAAACAGCGCGTAGTTGGCCAACGAGTACAGGAGCAGTGGCAATTCCTGCCGATGTAGCGCGGCGGGGCGGCTGCCCGCGTGCGGCAAAAAGCGCAGGGGGTAAAATACGGCCTGGTGCATCAGGTTGGGCAAGCCGAATAAATCGGAATAAATCCAGTAGCCGTCATTGCGCAAAAACGGATTGAGCGAGTACAGCATCACGAAGAGGTTCATCGTGAGCACCGTACCCAGCAGCTCGCGGCTGCCGGCCCAGGCGAGCGGCAGGGCGTAGTAGCCGCCCATCAGCAGCAGCGTAAACAGCCCCTGGAAGTACACGCCGCCCAGGTTGATAATAATTCGCTTGGCTTTGGGCAGCGCCCAGACCTCGGTGACGTCGGCGAAGAAAACCGGAAACACGAGGTAGAAGCCGAAGCCGATGCCCTTGGGCTGCATGCCGTAGCGCATCGCCGCTACCGAATGCCCAAGCTCGTGAAAGAAAATACCCACTACCAGGCCCAGGTAAGCCAGCAGCGTGGTTTGCACGGCCGGCACCGAATGAAACTGCGGTACAAACCACCCTTGCCGCAGCACGAAAGCGCCCAGCAGCACCGCCACTACCACGAGCAGCGGCCCCAGCACCCAGGCCCGAAACAAGCTCTGGAAAGGCCGCCCCAGCGCGTGGAGCACCTCCCCTTGCATGAGCTGCACCTGGCCGTGGATGTAGCTGGTGCGCGACACGGCGGCCGCGGGGGCCTCGGTGCCCAGGTACTTACGCAGCAGAGGCTCCAGGTCGGTGGGGCGCAGGGTGCGCTGGTGGCGCTGCGTGTAGTGCGCGCAAGCGGTAGGCAGGTCGAGCCCGCGCTGCAAATCCTGCACTATCCCGTACACAATGTCGCCCACCTGAAACATGCGCCCGCCCACCAGCAGGAGGTAGCGGTCGTCTTCGGTGTGGCGAACTTGGGCCGTCAGCAGGCCAGGATAGGTAGCGGCAAGGGGCAGGGCAGCGGACATGGCAACGACAAATAGCAAGAGGCTAGCGGCCTACTGGCCAAGCTAGTACGAGGAGATATGGCAGTACCGGGCTTATTCGCCCCAGGAGCTTATTGCCGTGCATTTGTCTTGGCCCACCTCCAGGGTGGCCAGCTCCAGCCGTTCTTCCAGCGCCAGCACGAACAGTTCCTCGGGGGCAACGAAAGCGGGAGCGGTAGCTAGGCTGGCGGCGGGTAGTTGAGTAGTGGTGGTAATCATGGAGAAGAGAAGGAAAAGGTAGAAAGAGGCGGTTGGAATCGATGGGTGGGCAACGCCCACTAGCTCAGTTCCTGCCGGGTGGCAGGAACTGAGCGGGGCATGACACTATGCTTCGGCCGTATTTTCAACGTCGCAACGCTCGCTGGCGGCAACGGCGCTTACGAGGGTAGCCATTTCGAGGCGCTCTTCGAGCTCCAGGACAAACAGGCCGTTGGTGAGGTCTTGCGAGGCTACTACTGCGTCGTGCTGGGGGGTGTGGGCGTTGTTCATAAATGAAAAAGGAAAAAGGGAAACTAGGTGCCTACTCTGGAAGGGGTTTTCGGCGTGGCCCCGTAACTTAGGAATGTGCCTGACCGGCGGGCGGTACTAAGCGTTCTCGGCGTTTTCGACATCGCAGCGCTCGCTCAGGGCGGCGGCGGCAACCAGGGTAGCCATTTCGAGACGCTCTTCGAGCTCGAGCACGAACAGGCCGTTGGTGAGGTCTTGCGAGGTTACTTTCGCGTCGGTTTGGGGAGTTTGAACGTTGTTCATAACGTGTTAAAAAAGAGAAATTTGGTGCCTACTCTGGAAGGGGTTTTCGGCGTGGCCCCGTGTTTGTTTGAGTGATACAAAGGAAGAGTACCCAGCGGGGCACCACAATAGGAATACTATACTAAAACTTGTTTTAGTCCTAGGAATACATTACTAATTTGCCAGTTTGACCGGCGACCGACAGCGCAATCGACAGCAAATCGCGGCAGCTGGCGACCGCGAGCTTGCGGCTGATGTTCGACTTGTGGTTCTTGATCGTGTGCGAGCTCACGAACAGCGTTTCGGCAATCTGCTTGCTCCCCAGCCCCTGGCCGATGAGCGTAAACACGTTGCGCTCCTGCGCGCTGAGCTTGTCGAGGGGGCTCTGGCTGGTGGAGGCCGGCGTTTGGAGCAGGTGGGCGGCCCGGGCGCTGAGGTAGCGCTCGCCGCGGGGCAGGCCGTCGAGGCAGGCCAGCAGCTCGGCCAGGCCATCGGCGGCGGTGAGGCAGCCCACGGGGGCGTCTTGCTGGGCCAGCCGCTGCCAGGTGGCAGTCGAACAAGCAGTTTCGTACACTACTAAGGAAGCGGCGAGCGACGCGGCGCTCAGGACCTGCTGCACCAAGCCGGTAGCGGCGGTACCGCCGTGCGCCACGTACAGGTCGGCCCGGAGCGGGCTGGCCTCGGCGGTGGTCGGCAGTACCTCGTAGCCTCGCTGGGCCAGGAAATAGCTGGCGGTATCCTGGAAAAACTTGTCGGTCGTGAGCACAACGGCGGTAAGCATTTTCATACGCATCGGACTAAGAAGGTGGAAGGAATAGAAACGGCAAGCGACCGCCCGGCAGCTGCCCCACTGGCAGCGCGAAAACCCTGGCGGGCAAACCAAGAAGTGCGGAAAAGGAAGGCGCCTAGCCTTCGAGCCACTTCCGAAACTCGGAAGTTTGGGCGGTGCTGGTCACCAGGGCATCGAGCCCGGTTTTCAGCTTGATAGATAGTCGGTTGTTAAAATAAGGCTCGACCTTTTCAACGTAGCTGATATTGACTAACTCGCTGCGGTTGATACGGAAAAACCGCGTGGGGTCGAGCTGCTTTTCCTGCTCGGTAAGCGTACCGGCCAGCGGGTAGCGCGCCCCCTGCTTATCGACGGCAAACACCACGCCTTCGTCGGCCTGCAAGTAGGTAACGTCGTCGACGGCCAGGATGTACAGGCTGTTGCGCAGCCGCACCGAGAAGCGTTGCTTGTACGTGCGGTGATTATTACGCAGGGCCTGGCTCAGCTCGGCCAATACTTCGGGGTTGAGCAAGGGGGCCGCCGGCGGAGTGGGTACGGCCGGGGCCGGGGTGAAGTTGCGCCGCAGGAAGTGATATTTATCCAGCGTTTCGCCAAACTGCTCGGCCGTAAACGGCTTGAGCAAATACGCAATGCCATTGGCCTTAAAGCCTTGGAGCAGAAACTGGTCGTAGGCCGTAATGAAGATAATGGGGCAGGTGACGCTCACCTCGGCGTACAGCGCAAACACGTTGCCGTCGAGCAATTCAATGTCGGAAAAAATGAGGTCGGGCATGGGGTGGCTGGCAAACCACGCCAGGCCTTTGTCGATGCTTTTGACCACGCCGACTACGGTAGCGTCGGGGCTGTGGGCGGCCAGGTACTGCGTTATCTGGCGGGCCGAGAGCTCTTCATCTTCGATAATCAGGACGGTCATGGCAGCAGGCAGAAATAAGTGAAAGCTCCTGGGGCGACGGCTAGCGCGGCTGGGGGCGTAGCGCCGGACGCCGGGCAAGCTAAAGCTTGCCCTACAAAGCGACGGCTAGCGCGGCTGGGGGCGCAGCACCGGCACGGTTACTTCGAAGAAGTCGTGGCGGTAAATGTGCAGCCCGCGCCCCGATAATAGCTTATAGCGCTCCTGCAAATTATGCAAGCCGGTCCCCGTAGACTCGACCGGCGTGCGCTTGGGGGCGATTTTATTGCGCACGGCCAGCTCATCGGCCCGAATTTCAATGACAACCAGCAGCGGGGCGTCCTCGTCGCCCCGGTTGTGTTTGATAACGTTCTCGATCAACACTTGCAGCGTGCCCGGCACCAGCAGCAAACTACCGGTATCGACCGGGCCGGGCGGCAGGGCCTTGTGAAACGAATAGGCCTTGCCGAAGCGGTGCTGCAAGAGGTAGATGTACTCGTCGGCAAAGCGCAGCTCCTCTTCCAACGAAACGAAATCGGCATCCTTGTGCCGGATGAGGTAGCGGTAGAGCGAGGAGAAGCAGCTCAGGAAATGACTGGCCTCCTGCTGATTGTGCTGAATAAGCGCGTAGAGAATGTTGAGGTTATTGAAGAGAAAGTGCGGGTCGATCTGGGCGCGCAATGATTTCAACTCACTCTCGGCCTGGGCTTTCTGGGCCAGCAGCAAGCGGCGCTGCCCGTCGAAATAGCTTTTACCAATGAGCAGCACGGCCAGGATCCCGTAGCTGCGCCCGTGGTTGATAATGGCGGATAAAAAGCTGTGCAAGGTGAGCGGGCTGTATTCGTCGAGAATAAAATTGTAGCCCACGCGGTACAGCGCCCCACTCAGTACCAGCGCAGCGAGGGCCAGCAACAAGCCGTAGGCCAGTCGGTGTACCTCGGTGAAGCGCGGCAGGAGCCCAAACACCAGCCAAAATACCATCGCCGTATCCAGCACGATGTTGTAGCTCATGGCCGCCACCGCCCGGGGCCACCCGTAGCCCGCTACGTACACTGGCAAGATAAAAATCAGGGCCAGTACCCAGTAGATGGCCGCCACGACGTAGTCGGAGCGTTGCAAACGGTTGGTGAGGAAGTCTTGCACTGCGGAGGTGGCTGGCTGGCGGTACGGAGCCGCCAGCCAGCGGCTTATTCTTTATCGGTTTTCACGCGGCCGCGCTCTTCGTCGAGGCTGGTGGTGCGCTTGCGGGCGGCTTTCAGGCTTTGATTGCCAAATTTATAGGTAAAGCTGGCCCGCACCTGGCGCGACTCGGTTTGGGTGAAGAAGTGGATGTCCATATCCTGGTACGCCACAGTTCCGCGCTGCTGGCTGGTGAAGAAGACGTCGGTAGCGGCCAGCCGGACCTGGGCCTGGTCGCGCCAGAAAGACTTTTGCAGTCCCAGGTTGAGCGACCCGAAGGGCCGGTAGTTGACGAGGCCGTTGACGCCGGCCGTTTGGTAAAAGCCCGATACTTCGAGGCTTACCCCTTGCGGCAGCGCCACTTTGGTTTGCAGGTACACCGTGGCCGAGAGGCGGCCGTTGTCGTAGGTGCTGCCCAGATACTGGCTGCGGTACTGGTTGTAGAAGATGGTCGTGCCACCGTAGCCGCTCACGCGCTTGCCCAGGCTGAGGGGCAGGTTGAGGGTGGCGCTGTAATTATCGAGGCGGCCCAGGTTGGTACTGGTAGAATAAATCACGCTGTCTTGCTGCGCGGTAGCCAGGCTGATGGCGTTGTTGGTGCGGTTGTAGGCCAGCAACAGGGCCGGCTGCTTCTGGTAGGTGAGCGCCAGCTTGTACGAGTTGGTAAACTGCGGTTGCAGGAAGGGGTTGCCCTTTTGCTGGGTGTACGGGTCGAGGTACACGATGCTGGGGTTCAGGTCCTGGTAGCTGGGCCGGTCGATGCGGCGGCTGTAGGCCAGGTTCACTCCTACTACCTTAGTCAGGGGCTTATCGACCGAGAGGCTGGGAAACAGCTCCAGGTAATCGCGCGTCACGGTTTTATTGAGGGCCACGGAATTGGCCACCGAGTGGGTTTGCTCGGCGCGCAGGCCGGCTTGCAGCTGCACCCCCAGCAGCGCCTTGTCGAAGCTGAGGTAGCCGGCCCCGATGCGCTCCAGGTACTGAAAGTGGTCGGAGCGCTGGGCGTCGCCCTGCCACCCGCCGGCCAGCAGCTGGCTGAAGTCCAGCCGGCTATCGATATCGGCCGCGCTTACTTTGGCCCCGGCGGTCAGCTTGCCCTTCTTGCCCAGCGGCTGCACGTAGTCGGTCTTGGCCGACGCCAGCTTGATGTTCGTCTGCTGGTTGAAGCCCAGCCACTGCGTGAGCGAGTTACCGGCCGCTTCCACGGCATTGGTGAGGCGGCTGTCGTTGCCCGAGCGGTAGCCTGAGTAGTCGGCATCGGCCGTCAGCTCGCGGCCCGGCGTGGCAAAGCCCAGCTTGTAGTTGAGGTTGGCGGCGTAGCTGTCGGTGGGCCGGTAGCTGTCGTTGCGGGTGCTGTTGCGGGCCAGGGCCCCCTCATTCACGTCAATCTGGTTGAGGGCGTTGATATTGGTACGGGTGGTGTAACCGCTCAGCAAGACGCCCAGCGTCTGGCGCGGGGCCAGGCTATAGTCGGCCCCCAGGCGCAGGTTGTTGACGTTGGAAGTCCGCGGCTGGTAGCTCTGCTGGCGGTAGTACTGCGGCTGGCCGCCTTCCAGTACCGTGCGGTCGGTGTTGAGCTGGTCGTAGGTTTTGCGGTAGGTGTAGGTGTAGCTGCCAAACAGGTTGAGCCCTTTGGTGCGGTGGTTGAGGTCGAGGGTCCCGCCCCCTTTCCCAAAGCGCCCATAGGCCCCGGTAAGGGTGAGCGCGCCGTTGGTACCGAGGTCGGTATTCTTCTTGAGCACGATGTTGATGATGCCCGCGCTCCCGGCGGCGTCATAGGCGGCCCCGGGCTGGCTCATCACCTCGATCTTCTCGATGCTGCTGCTGGGGAAGTCCCGCAGAATGCTCACCACGTCGGTATAGTGCGTGGTGCGCCCATCGAGCAGGATAATCACCCCTTCGCGCCCAGCCAGGCTAATGCGGTTGTTCATTACCACCAGCCCCGGCACTTTTTGCAGTGCCTCGATGGCCGTCCCGCCCGCCGTGGTCGGGCTGGCCGCCACGTTTACCACCACCTTGCCACCCTGCATTTCGAGCAGGGGCTTTTGGCCCACTACCTGCACGCCGGCCAATTGCTGGCTGGCCAGCGCCAGCTGCGCCACGGGCAGCTGCACGGTCGGGCGGGCAGCCGTCAGCTCAAACGGGGCCGAGCGGTAGCGCTGGTAGCCCAGCAGTAGCACCGTTACCTGGTAGCGCCCCGCGGGTACGCCAGTGAAGGCGTAGCTCCCGTCGGGCGAGGCCCCGCCGACGCGCACGGCGGCCGTATCGGGCAGGGGCTGGAGTAGCACCGTGGCGAAGGGCAGCGGCTGCTGACGCTCATCGAGCAGGCGGCCCGTTACTCGGCCGGCGGTTTGGGCTTGGCTGCGCAGCGTCGGTGCAACGGCTAGGCCCAACACCAGGGAAAAGGGGACGAAATGCTTCATGGCGGCGGGGCTTGATGGAGAAGATGTCCAAAACAAGAAATGCCCCGGCCCGCAGCCAGTCGGAAAGTGGTGAAGTCGCGGAAAAATCGGATGAGTGCCGCAAAATTTCCCTCGACTTGCGGCAGGCGGCCCGCCATTTCCGCCCCGGCCCAACGCACAAGAGCCCGGCCGCACGTACGTGCGACCGGGCTCTTGTGCGTTGGGCAAATGCCTACTTGATTTTCATCTTTTTGCCGTTCGACTTTACCTTGGCGTCGGCCGGAACGGTGATGGTACCGGGGGCCGAAGCGGTGGGGCTGGCCGTGGTAGTGGTCGATTCTACGGTGGTCGACGACGGGCTGGTTTCCGTCATAGTACCCGTCATGGGCGAGGTGGTCGTCGTGGCGGGCGTGGTCGTGGTTTTGCGGGTCGTGGTGGTCGTCGTGCCGGTTTGGGCATTGGCCGAGTAGGCCCCTACGGTCAGCATAGCGGCCAGAATGAGCAGCTTTTTCATCGGAGTGTAGTGTTTTCTGTGGAAGGATAGAAGGGTGGCGGCTGGGTAGCCGGTGGCGGACAACCGCTCGGCTTTTAACGACAGGTTATCCGAAAAGTTGAGAATAAGGCTGACAGTCAACCATCTGCCCAAAAACAAGGCCGTCTTTACCGCTTATACCAAGTATTTTACGCCAAGTGTTTAAGGCGGTGCATTCTGTCCGCCCAGGCCCGCCGCAGGCATTTGGCATACCAGAAAGTAGCCAGGCCAGCGGAATGGGCGGCCGCGCCTTACTTGCTTTTGCCTTGCAAATTGGTTAGCCGGCCCCGGTCGTCGAAGGTGGCGGTGAGCGCACCAGCGTCCGTCTCCGCGCTTACGGCGTTGGCCGTTTCGGTTACCGGGTAGCCTTTTTGGGTGAGGTAGTGGATGAAAGCAGGCCGGTGGTGCATGTCGAAGGCCTTGATAACCTGCGGGAATACGCTCGTAATGCGGGCGAAGTCATTTTTAGGCACTTGGTCAATCCGCTCGCTTTCAAGGGTGAGCAACAAAATTCCGGGGCCGTGATCGGCGAGGTAGTAGGCGCTGGCTCCGCACAGGCCGACGGCCGTCGCCCCGATGAGGTGCAGGTCGCTTTCGGTCGCGTCGAACTCGCCAACCGTGAGCAAATCGAGGCCCGCCTGCTCGCCGTAGGCTTGCAGGCGATGGGCGTGGCGCAGCAGTGGCCCGGGCAGGGCTTGTGGGGCATTGACCCAGCCCCAGCGCCACGTTTGGGAAGAGTGCGAAAACGTACCCAGCACCTGAATGGGAAAAACCAGCTGCGGGCCAAAAGCAATGGTGCCCGCATCCATGTCCACGTTCCAGGAGTTATCACCAATAACCTCGTACAAGTCGGTCTGCTTATCGAAGGCCAGGGCGGCGTAGCGCTCCAGCAGTTCCTGTTCGGTTTGGGCGAGCGGCAAATCGGGAGTGGTCATAAAGACGAATAGCTTGGGGAGCAATAAGCCCCGCCACAACGCGGGACGGCCGGTAATCTGCTACGCGGCACCCGGCCGCCAGGGTTGTCGGCCCGGAGTGGCGGTCTGCGTCGGTACTACTACTGACCACAGCCATACTTTTACCTTCATGCAAGTCGAAAAAGGAGATTTAATTCAGAGGGCAAAAGCTGGCGAGTTCGACGTACTCGTGCATGGCTGCAATTGCTTTTGCACGATGGGCGCGGGCATCGCCAAGACTATAAAGCAAGTATTCCCGGCTGCTTACCAAGCCGATTTGGCTACTCCTGCCGGCGAGGCATCCAAGCTGGGCTCCTATTCCCTTGCCCAGGTTGCAGCCAGCGGCCGGCCGCTGACCATTGTGAACGCCTACACGCAATACCACTGGCGCGGCCCGGGACCGAATGTTGATTACGAGGCCATTCGGCAGGTTTTTCGCCGGCTGAAACACGACTTTGCCGGGCAGCGCATCGCCTACCCGGCCATCGGGGCGGGGCTGGCCGGCGGCGACTGGACTATTATCGCGGCGATTATCAAAGAAGAATTGGCCGGCGAAAACCACGTATTCGTGGAGTGGGCCAAGTAAGCCGACCTACGAAATCGGCACTTTCCGCAGAATGGCCTCAATCAGGTCGTGGGTGCGGATGCCGTCGGCCTCAGCCTCGTAGGTCATCAGAATGCGGTGGTTGAGCACGTCCTCGGCCACGTCCTTGATGTCTTCGGGCAGCACGTAGTCGCGGCCGTCGAGGTAGGCCACGGCGCGGGCGGCGCGGTGCAGCGCGATGCTGGCGCGGGGGCTGGCCCCGAACTGCACGGCCTGGGCAAACTCGGGCAGGTCGTAATCGGCCGGGCGGCGGGTGGCGAAAACCAACTCGATAAGGTATTTCTCCAGCGTATCGGAGATGGTAACCTGATTTATCTGGTCGCGGATGCCGAAAATATCCTCCTTGGTGAGCACCGGCTGCACGTCGCCCTGAAAACCCAGGTTGGCCATGCGGCGCATCACTTCCAGTTCGTCGGCCTTTTTAAGGTAATCGACGTGGACTTTCAGCATGAAGCGGTCGACCTGCGCCTCGGGCAGCGGGTAGGTACCTTCCTGCTCCACCGGGTTTTGGGTGGCCAGCACGAGAAACGGGCGGTCGAGCGGGTAAGTCGTTTCGCCGATGGTCACCTGGTTTTCCTGCATGGCTTCGAGCAGGGCGCTCTGTACCTTGGCGGGCGAGCGGTTGATTTCGTCGGCCAGCACGAGGTTGGCGAAGATGGGACCTTTCTTGACCTCAAACACCGATTGGTTCTGGTTGTAAATCATGGTGCCGATGAGGTCGGAAGGCAGCAAGTCGGGCGTGAACTGCACGCGCTGAAAGTGCAGGTGCAGCACCTGCGCCAGGGTCGAAACGGTGAGCGTTTTGGCCAGGCCGGGCACGCCCTCCAGCAAGATGTGGCCGCCGGTAAACACGCCAATGAGCAGGCGGCTGACCAGCGCGCGCTGGCCCACCACTACTTTTTCCATTTCGGCGAAAGCCTGGCGAATGAGGGGACGATAATCGGGGGCGTAAGTAGGCTGCATGGGGCAAAGTAACGGCCTGCCTCCCGTTTGCGGGGCGCCGGGCGGCGGGCAAAATAGGCTCAACCGGTAGGCTTTAGCCAGGTTACGGTTGGTTTGCGCGGATGCGCTTCTGCCCGGCCCGGAGCCAACCCCAGTTAAAGGTTTACCGTTTGGGAGGGGATAATTCTGTTCTTTTACGGAAGCTCGACGCGGCTTCACATTCCTTTTTCTGCCTGTGTCAGTGTATCTACGGCGCTTTCTGTACGTTGTCTTGGGGCTGCTGGCGCTGGTAGTGGTGCTGGTGATCGGTGTGGTGGTGTACCTACAATTTCCGGCGGGCCAAGACTTTGTGGCGCGCCGCGCCGAGAATTACCTGCGCGACAAGCTCAAAACGGAAGTCCGGCTGGGCACCTTCCGCACCGACTTCCGGCACGCCATCAACTTCGACAACGTGTACCTGGCCGACCAGCAGCGCGATACGCTGCTGAGCGTGGGCCACCTGGGCGTGAGCGTCGATATTTTCGCCCTGCTGCGCAAGCAAGTCAACATCAAGGATGTGGAGTTGGAAAACGGCCGCGTGCGCCTCACCCGCACCGCGCCCGACAGCGTCAACAACTACGACTTTATCATCAAGGCCTTCTCCGACCCCACGGCCCCGGTCGATACCACCAGATCGGGCCTGAAATACGATATCGGGCGGGTGCACCTGGCCAATATCCTGTTTACCCAGAACGACCAGATAGCTGGCTCCGACCTGCGCGCCAAACTTGGCGACCTGCTTGTCAACATGGACGAGGTAGATGTGGATAACTCTGTGTATAAAGTGGATAACGCGACGCTGCGGCACGCGGCCATTCGCATGGAGCAAACCAAAACCGCGCCCGAGCTGGACGACAAAAAGCCCGAGGAGCCCCTGACGCTCACCTTCGGCCTGAATAAGGCGACGCTGGAAGACGTGGGCTTCGTGTATAAAAACGACCCGGCGGCGCAGTACATCAACGCGCAGGTGGGGCTGGCTGACGTGACGGCCAGGAACATCGACCTCAAAAACGAGCGCATTGACCTCGACAAGCTGACGCTGAAGAATACCACCTTCGCCTACGCCCAGAACGAGAACGTGCCCGCCGAGCAGCGCGCCATCAACCCCGCCGAGGCCGTGCGCAAGGTGGACGAGGCCGCCGAGAAGGCCAGTCCCACGCCGCTGAAATGGCGCGTGACACTGGCGCAGTCCGACATCAGCCAAGTGGCGGTGAACTTCGATAATTTCAACGACCCCAAGCTGAAAACGCGCTACCCGGCGCTCGATTACAGCCACCTGCACTTTACTGATTTAGTGCTGAATACGCGGGACTTGACATTTACTGAAAATCGCACCACGCTGAAGCTCGACAACCTGGCCGGTAAGGACCAGAGCGGCTTCGCCATCAGCTCGGCGCGGGCCAACGTGGTGTACGACTCGGTTCAGATTCAGCTCGACAGCCTCGACCTCATCACGCCCAACTCGCGCATCAAGCGCAGCCTGGGTATTCGCTACAAGAGCCTGGGAGCCATCGCCGACGACCTGCCCAACCTGGGCCTGGGCGGCGACCTGCGCGATACCCGGCTGGGTTTCCGCGACATCCTGTACCTGGTGCCGAGCCTGGCGGATACGCCGCCCTTCACCACCGGCCCCAACCAAAGCGTACTGCTGAGCGGCCTGGTAAGCGGCCGGCTGGGTGATTTACTGGTGCGGAATTTCGACTTCGTGGGGCTGCGCAACACGACCGTGCAGGCCCGCCGGGCGCACATCGTGGGGCTACCCAACGTAGACGGCCGCCTGTACGTGGACCTAGACATTCAGAAATTCAGCAGCACCCGCGCCGACCTGCTGAGCGTGCTGCCCAAGGGCACGGTGCCCAACAACATCAGCCTCCCCCCTACCCTCGCGTTGAGCGGCACCTTCCGGGGCCGGCCCACCACGCTGGCCTTCGACACCAACCTCAAGCTGCGCTCGACCTACGGCAACGTGGCCTTCAGCGGTAAGCTGGGCGCGGCGCGGGCCAATGGCCAGCAGCCGCTGGTGGGCACTTTCGCAGTGCAGAATTTCGACGCGGGCAAGCTACTGAAAGACCCGACCATTGGTACCATCACGGGCACGGGCCGCATCAACGCGACCGGCAACCTGCAAGACCCCAATACGCTGGTGGGCCAGCTGAACGCCAACATCCAGAGCGCCCGCTACAACGGCTACACCTACCACGGCGTGACCACGACCGTGGGCATCGACCGGGGCAAGTACAACATCGCCGCCAGCAGCCACTCCGACCCCAACCTCGACCTCGACCTGAAGGCCGTGGTGAACCTGCGCGACGCCAAGAATCCCAGCTACGAGGTGACGTCGCTCAACCTGCGCGGGGCCAACCTCACGGCGCTGGGCTTCTACACCGGCGGCGACCTGCGCGTGCAGGGCGACCTCAAGGCCAACCTGCGCGGCTCGGATTTGAATACAATTAACGGCACGTTCAGCGGCGACCGCATCGTGATTGTGAAGGACAAGCAGCGCATTCCGCTCGACTCGGTGCAGGGGCGCATCGTGCAGACGGCCAGCCGCACGGCGGTGGATTTCAATTCCAACATCGCGGCTTTCAATCTCGATGGCAACGTGCGGCTGGGCGACTTGGCTACCGAATTGCAGCGCCACATCAACCGGTATTTCCACCTGGCGGGCGTAACGCCTTTCCGCAACGAGAGCGGCAATCAGCAGTTTACGTATTCACTGCGGGTAAAAAACACCCGGCTGCTGCGCCGGTTTGTGCCCGATATTAAGCGGCTCTCGCCCTTTACGCTGGCCGGTGATTACAACCGCGCCGCCGCCCGCCTCACAGCCAACAGCGACATTCGCTACATCCGCTACCAGAACTACCGGCTCGACTCGCTCACGCTGCGCGTGAACTCCGACCCGCGCAAGCTCGACTACGCGTTGCGGCTGGCCCGCGCCCGGCAGGACAGCAGCTTTAAGCTGCGCCAGCCCAGCGTGGTGGGCAACGTGGCCGACAACCGGATCAACACCCGGGTGGCCATTCTCGGCGACAGCTCCAGCCGCGAGCGGCTGGCCCTGGCCGGCGCGCTGCAAGTACTGACGCAGAGCCGGGGCGACGCCTACCAGTTTGTCTTCGCCAACAACCAGATTATCAACTACGACACCTGGACGGCGGGCAACGACAACTACGTGCGCTACAACGCCGATGGCACCGTGGTAGCCAACAACCTGCGCCTCACCAACGGCTCGTCGGCCCTCGTGGTGCAGAGCCAGAACCCCGCCGTCAATACCTCGCCGCTGGCCGTGCGCTTCGAGCAGTTTCAGCTGGGCATTCTGAGCAAGGCCATCGGCCAGCCCGACTCCACGCTGGGCGGCACGCTCAACGGCGAGGCCGTGGCCCGCGGCCTGGGTACCAAGAAGCAGGCATTCACCGCCAACTTGACCATCAAGGACTTGCTGTACAGCAAGACGGTGCTCGGCGACCTCAGCCTGCAAGCCAGCAACCCCGTGACCGACCGCTACGACGTGAACGCCCGCCTCACCGGGGGCGGCGGCAACGACGTGACGCTGCGCGGTGCCTACAACACGGCCCCCAATGCCACGCCGCTGGCCTTCGTGCTCGACGTGGCCAGGCTCAATGTGAAAACCGCCGAGCCCTTCTCGGCCGGACAGATCAGCCAGGCCACGGGCTACCTCAGCGGGCGGCTCGACATTGCGGGCACGGCCGGCGCGCCGCAGGTGCGCGGTCAGCTCACCACCTCGCCCGACGCCAGCTTCGTGGTACCGCAGCTGGGCTCGCCGTTCCGGCTCGTGAGCCAGCCGGTAACGTTTGACGAGAAGGGCATTGCCTTCAACAATTTCACGGTGCTCGACTCGGCCGGCAACAAAGCAGTGGCCAATGGCTACCTGCTCACCAAAAATCTGGTGGACTATGCTTTCGATCTGCGGGTGACGACCGACAAGTTCCTGGCCGTGCGGAGCCGCCGCACCCAGGATAACACCCTGTACTACGGCCGCTTGGTGGTCGATTCGGATACCCGCCTCACGGGGCCGCTCTCGCTCATCAAAATTGACACCCGCGCCACCGTGGCCGACGGCTCGGACCTGACGGTGGAAAACCCCGCCGCCGACCCCAGCGTGGTAGCCCGCGAAGGCATCGTGCAGTTTGTGGATTTGAAGATGCGGCCCACTCCGCACCTGGTAGTACTGGCCGACCCCGACTCGGTGAACAGCAGCGCGGTAGGCTATGATCTCACGGCCCAAATTACGATTACCGACAAGACGCCCTTCACGTTTGTAGTTGACCCGGTGAGCGGCGACAACCTGCGCGTGCGGGCCGCCGGCACGCTCACCACCACCCTCGACCCCAGCGGCAACCTTACCCTCAACGGCCGCCTCGACGTGCGCCGGGGCAAGTACAAGCTCTCGCTCTACGGCCTAGTAACGCGCGAATTCATCATCGCCCCCAACTCGTCGATTGCCTGGACCGGCGACCCCTACAACGCCGACCTCAACCTGACGGCCGTGTACCGCATCAAAGCCGCCCCGGCCGAGCTGCTGGCCAGCCAGGGCAGCGACAGCCAGTACGCCAATACGGCAGCTCGCAATGCGTTGCCGTTTAGCGTATTGATTAAAGTAACCGACAAGCTCAGCAAGCCCACCATCAATTTTGACATTACCCTGCCCGAGGGGCAGCGCGGGGCGCTGGGGGGTGAGGTGGAAGCGCGGCTGGCCCAGTTGCGACAGCCGACTAATACCTCGGAACAGAGCAAGCAGGTATTCTCGCTGCTCGTACTGGGGCGCTTCGTGCAGCAAAATCCGTTCGAAACCACGGCCGGCGAGGGCATCGTGGCCAGCCAGCTGCGCGGCTCGGTCAGCCAGGTGCTCACCGACCAGCTCCAGAACCTGACCGGCAAATACCTGGCGGGCCTGGGCCTCGACCTGGGCATCACCAACCAGGCTGACTACAGCACCGGCTCGGCCCAGAGCCGCACCGACCTCAACGTGGCCGTGCGCCGCCAGCTGCTCAACAACCGCCTCACCGTGCGTCTGGGTACCGATGTGCCGCTGAGCGGAGGCAACCAAACCAACCAGAACGCGGCGGCCAGCAACTTTGCCGGCGACGTAAGCGTCGAATACACCGTGCTGCGCGATGGCCGCCTGCGCCTGCGGGCCTTCCGCCAGAATGCCTACGAAGACATCGACGGCAACATCGTGCGTACCGGGGCCTCGCTCGTTTTCCAGCGCGATTACAACAATCTCCAGGAGCTGTTTGCCAAGATTCCGGCCGAGACCAAACGCGAGCTGCGCGAGGCCCGCAAGCAGGATAAGAAGGATGCTGAGGAGCGCAAGCGCCGCGAGCAGCAGCAGGCCGACTCGGCGGCGGCCGTCAACACCGCCGCTGCGGCCCGCCGCGACACCACCCGCCGCCCGGCGACCAGCCAGTAAGTGAGCATGAAGCGTATTTATTTTATTCCCAAGTATTTGATTAAATATCAACGGACTACGACCAGCCGGCTGGCTAGTCGCGGCACCGCCGCGCTGGGTGGCCTGCTGCTGGCTTCGTGCTCGGGCCTGAAATACATTCCCGAGGGCCAGAAGCTCTACACCGGCAGCAAGGTGACCATTGAGGCCCCCACCAAGCTGCGCAACCAGGATGCCCTGCAAACTGAGTTGGAGGCAGTTTTGCGCCCCAAGCCCAACGGCTCCATTCTGGGCCAGCGGCCCAAGCTGTATTTCTGGCACTTAGGCTTGGGGAAGGAGAAGGGCCTGAAGCACTTTCTGGCCGATAAATTTGGCGAAGCGCCCGTGCTCCTGAGCCAGGTACAGGCTAAGCAAACCCGCACCCTGATGACCAACCGCCTCCAAAATCGAGGCTATTTCCACGGGTCGGTGAGTAGCGCGGTGAAGGAGCAGGAAAAAACGGCCCAGGTAGACTACACTGCACGCCCGGGCCAGCAATATCTTATTCAGGACGTGCGCTTTCCGCAGGGCGACAGCGCACTGGTGAAAGCCATCCAAGCCACCCAGCCGGGTACCCTGCTCAAGACTGGCGAGCCCTACGACCTCGACGTATTTACCAATGAACGGGTGCGCATCGACCAGGCGCTCAAGAACGAGGGCTTTTACTACTTCAATCCCAACTACCTGCTGTTTCAAGTCGATAGCACGTTGCAGGGCAAGGTGAACGTGTATTACAAGCTGAAGGCGGAGACCCCGGCCCGCGCCCGCCAGCCCTACTGGCTCAATACTATTAGCCTGAATACCAACTACGTTCTTACTGATACTACCCGGCGTAATCCCATCATTTTTAAAAAATACCGTTATTACCCCGACGAGGAGGTATTCAAGGCGCGGGCCATTACGCGGGCCGTCTTCTTGTATCCCGACAGCCTGTTCCGGCAGCGGCGCCGCGACCAGACGCTGAGCCGCCTCATGAGCCTGGGTACGTTCCGCTTCGTCGAAATCAAGTTCCGGCCCTCGGCGGCCGGCGACTCGGCCGGCCGCGCCCGCCTCGACTCGGACGTGCTGATGACCCAGCTCAAGAAGAAAAGCCTGCGGGCCGAAGTGCAGCTCGTGAGCAAGAGTAACGGCTTTACCGGGCCGGGCCTCACCATTCAGTTTCGTAATCGCTCAGCCCTGCGCGGGGCCGAGCAGTTGCTCATCAACGCCGTCGCCTCGACCGAAACCTCCACCCGCGCCCCAGCCGGGTCCGATAGCCGCAACAACGTTGGCCTTGTATCTAATGAATTCGGCCTCAACGCTCAGCTCATCGTGCCGCGCCTCATCGCGCCCCAGCTACCCTTCCTGAACCCGCGCCTGGTCAACTCCGACTTTCAGCCGCGCACCAGTTTCGGCGCCGGGGTGCGCTACGTATCGCGCACGGGCTACTTCTCCACAACCAGCTATAACCTCAACTACGGCTACAGCTGGAAAACTCGCATTACCAACGAGCAGGAACTCAAGCTAGTTGACGTTTCGTACAATGCCGTCTCGACCCAAGATGCGTTCGAAAAAATATTGGCTGCCCGGCCCTTCTTACGGCAAGCCTACCGTTCGCAGTTCATCCTGGCTAGCTCCTACCGCTACACCTACAACCAGCAAGTGCTGGAAAAGCGCCGCCAGCAGATTTTCTTTCAGGGGATGGCGGAGGTGAGTGGCAACGTAGCCAATGCCATCAGCAGCGCGGTGGTGGGTGAGAAATCGCCAACGGAGTACTATACGATTGCGGGCCAGCGCTTTGCGCAGTATGCCAAATTCGACTTAGAACTGCGTGAGTACTACCGCATCAGCGCCAACCCTAATTCGGGCAATCGCATCGTGGGGCGCTTACAGATTGGGGTGGGCCTACCCTACGGTAACTCTGGCGGGGGCTCGCTGCCGTACGTGCGGCAGTACGGCATCGGCGGCCCCAACTCTATCCGGGCCTACGCGGCCCGCCAAATCGGCCCGGGCTCCTACAAGCCTACTACCGCTGAGCTCGCTAGTAACTTCGGCTACTACGACCAGGTGGGCGACCTGCGCCTGGAGGGCAACGTCGAATACCGCCAGGATTTATTTCCCTACGTGAAGGGCGCGGTGTTTCTGGACGCGGGTAACATCTGGCTCGTGAACAACGACCCCCAGCGGCCGGGTGGGCAGTTTCAGGCCAGCACCTTCTTGCAGCAGCTGGCCGTGGGCACGGGCGTGGGCCTGCGCATCGACGTGCAGTTCTTCGTCATTCGCTTCGACTATGCCATTCCGCTGCGCGCCAACTACGGCACGCCGGACGACAAAACGGGGCGCCTGAACCTGGCGATTGGGTATCCGTTTTGAGAAGCTGCTAAAGCTTTTACTAGCGGGCTTTCAAGTACTCCTGTTACTGTGCTACGCCTGTCATTGCGAGCAACGCGAAGCAATCGCACTCGAATGGCGCGGCCGAACAGGTGCGATTGCTTCGCGTTGCTCGCAATGACAGGCGAGTTAGCTAGGCACGTTGTCATGACGTGATAAGCTCAAGACGACAGCTGGAAAAGGGTGGTGAAGCTTAGCTTCGCCACCCTTTTTTGTCAATAGCTTATCAATGAGACGAAAGCACACTATGCAGCCCAATTCCATTTAACTTGTCTTTACGCAATTGGGGGTAGTGGCCGCCCTACTGCCCTCCTAGCTTAGTTATACCATGGCTTCTTTTTCCTCTTTAACTACCAAAGCACTAATGGGTGCGGGCCTGCTGGCCGCAGCCGGCTGCGCCAGCAGCGGCCCGGCAACCCCCATAGCCACAACCACCGCACCGCCGATTACGCCGGCTGCCCCCGCTGCCCCCGTGCTCAAAGGAGTGGGCCTCGACGTGGCCGACCTCGACCGCTCGGTATCGCCGTGCGACGATTTTTATGAGTTCTCGGGTGGCAGCTGGCTCAAGGCTAATCCGGTGCCCAGCTACGCCACCAGCTGGGGGCCGCGCAACCTGCTGGGCCTGCGTACCCAGGCCACCTTGCGGCAGATTCTCGAAGACGCCGCCGCCAACCGCAACGCCGCGCCCGGCTCCAACGCCCAGAAAGTGGGCGACTTCTACGCCGCCGCGATGGACACCGCCGCCATCGAAAAGGCTGGTATCGCGCCGCTCCAACCCGAACTGGCCCGCATCGCGGCTCTCAAAACCCGCGCCCAGCTACCCGCCCTCATTGCCCACGAGCAGGACCTGGGGACGGGCGTTTTCTTCCGGGGCGGGGTGCAGGTGGATGAGAAGAACACCACGCGCTACGTCATCGGCCTCGACCAGGGCGGCCTCACGATGGGCGACCGCGACTACTACCTCAAAGACGACCCGCGCACCCAGAAAATCCGGGCCGCTTACCAGGCCTACATGCAGCAGGTGTTTGGCCTGCTCGGCGACAACGCCGCCACGGCCCAGCACAACGCCGCCACCGTGGAGCGCCTCGAAAAGCGGCTGGCTACCGCCTCGCGCAGCCGCGTGGAGCTGCGCGACCCGCAGGCCAACTACAACCAGATGACCCTGGCCGCCGCCGCCCAGCGTTACCCCGCCCTACAGCTACCCCAGCTGCTGGCCGCCAGGCAGCTGGGCAAGGCGAAGGAAGTAATCGTGGGCCAGCCAGCGTTTTTCGACGAAATCAATAACATTCTCAAAACGGAGCCGCTGGCTGACTTACAGACCTATATGCGCTGGCACCTCGTGCGCTCGGTGGCAGCCACGCTGCCCGCCGCCTACGTCGATGCCAGCTTCCGCTACAACCAGGTGCTGACCGGCGCCAAGCAGCAAACGCCGCGCTGGAAGCGCGTGCAGGCCGCTACCGATGCGACCATCGGCGAGGCCTTTGGACAATTGTACGTAGACAAGGCCTTCTCGCCCGAGGCTAAGCGTAAGGCGCTGGAAATGGTGGCCAACATCAAGGCCAGCATGGCCGAGCACATCCAAACCAACACTTGGATGAGCGACCCCACCAAAGCCGAAGCCCTTAAAAAGCTGAACGCGCTGCGGGTGAAAATCGGCTACCCCGACCAGTGGAAAGACTACTCGGCCCTGCCCATCACGCGGGCTAGCTACACCACCAATATCCTCAACGCCCGCCGCTGGGAAAGCCGCCGCGAGGCCGCCCGCTTCGGCGGCCCCGTGGACCATACCGAGTGGGGTATGACGCCGCCCACCATCAACGCCTACTACAACCCGCCGCTCAACGAGATTGTGTTTCCGGCGGGCTACTTGCAGCCGCCCTTCTTCGACCCCAAGGCCGACGACGCGGTGAACTACGGGGCCATCGGCGGGGTGATGGGCCACGAGATGACCCACGGCTTCGACGACCAGGGCCGGCAGTACGACGCCGCCGGCAACCTGCGCGACTGGTGGACGCCCGCCGACGCGGCCGAGTTTACGAAGCGCGCCGCCGTGGTGGGCCGGCAGTACGACGCCTTCTCGCCCCTCGACTCGGTGCACGTCAACGGCAAGCTCACGATGGGCGAAAACCTGGCCGACTTCGCGGGCCTCACCATCGTGTACGGGGCCCTCGAAAAGCAATTGCAGCAGCGCTACGGCAACGGCCCGCGCCCGCAGTACGACGGCTTCTCGCCCGAGCAGCGCTTTTTCCTGAGCTGGGCGCAGCTGCGACGTACCAACATCCGCCCCGAGGCCCTGCGCCAGCAAATCCAGACCGACCCGCACTCGCCCGGCCAGTACCGCACCATCGGGCCAATCATGAACATGCCGCAGTTTCAGGCGGCCTTCGGCTGCAAGGAGGGCGATAAGATGACCCGCCGCCCGGCTGATCGGGCGGTTATTTGGTAGTGGCCCGGTACAAGCTAGCCACCAACCAACTACCTCGTCATGCTGAGCTTGCGAAGCATCTGATCACGATTGAGAGTTTATCCTAACATAGAAGCTGTTCAGGAAGTCGCCCTGCCGGTGGACCCCACCCCCGGCCCCTCCCCTTCGGGAGAGGGGAGCCTTTCGTGAGCGGTTAGCCTTTAGCTGTTAGCTACTAGCTTTTCTGAACAGCGAGCTAATAGCTAATGGCTAGCAGCTAACCGCTCACGAAAGGCTCCCCTCTCCCGAAGGGGAGGGGCCGGGGGTGGGGTCTCGCGGGCGAACTAAATAGAGGAGTTTTCACCTGAAAAGCGCTTCCTAAACAGCTTCGTAATAAGATACTTTTGTTACCTAAAAAGCTGTTTAATTTATTGTCAGTGGTCTTATTATAATCTGTCATTGCGAGCGTAGCGAAGCAATCGCACCTGTTCAGCCGTACCGTCGGAGTGCGATTGCTTCGCTACGCTCGCAATGACAGGTTATTAATCTAGCTTGAGCAGCTTCTAAGAAGTCAGTAGCGGCCTACCGTCGGCGTCACTGTGTTTTTCGTACCACGTGTTCGCCAGCCCTCAGCACCTGGCCGGCGCGTACTTTGCCCCATGTCTGATTTTCGCCTGCGCGTGTTTGCCGCCGTGGCCCGGCACCTGAGCTTCACCAAGGCCGGGCAGGAATTATTTATTTCGCAGCCAGCCGTCACCAAGCACATCCGCGAGCTGGAAACCCAGTACGGCCAGCGCCTGCTGGCCCGGCGCGGCAACCGGGTGGCCCTCACCGAAGCCGGCAGCCTACTGCTACTGCACGCCGAAGCCGTGGCGGCCTCGGCCCGGCAACTCGATGAGCAATTACTCAGCCTGCGCGACCCCGAGGAAGCCGCCGGCCGGCTGCGGCTGGGGGCCAGCACTACGCTCAGCCAGTACCTGTTACCGGCGTGGCTGCCTGGCTTTCAGGCGCGCTATCCGCAGGTGCAGCTCACGTTGCTCAACGTCAATTCCGAGCGCATTGCCGAGGCCCTGCTGCGCGGCGACCTCGACCTGGGCTTCGTGGAAGGCCGCACCAAAAGCCGCGACCTGCACTACGAGCTGCTGCTACCCGACGAGCTGGTGCCCGTGCGCCGCGCCACGCCCACTGGCCCGCCCGCCGCGCCCCTCCCGCTGGCCGAGGCCCTGGCCAATCCCTTAGTGCTGCGCGAGCGTGGCTCCGGTACCCTCGAAGTACTGGAAATGGCGCTCCGCGAAGCCAAAATCAAGCTCGGCGACCTGCGCGTGGCCCTGTACCTCGACAGCACCGAGGCTATTAAAAGCTACCTGGCTGCGGCCCCCGGCGCGCTGGGCTTCGTATCGCGCCGGGCGCTGACCCGCGAGCTGGCCGCCGGGGTGCTCGAAATAGTCCCCATCGCGGGCCTGCACCTGCCCCGACAGTTTGAGGCAGTGTGGGTGCAGGGCCAACCACTTTCCCGCCCAGCCCAGCGCTTCCTGCACTGGGCGCACGACCAGGCCCGCGCCGCTGCGCTGGCCGACCAGCTAGTCAGCTGGAGTATTTAAAGCAGTTGTACGGACTTGTAGTCCGCGAGCGCTAGCATACATACAGTCGATTCGCGGACTACGAGTCCGCGCAACTGCCTGCCAGTACGCTGGCAGCGAAACCGCCGTAAACTGACGTCTAATTAGTAAAGCATGCCTTCGCGTCAATGGCCATTTATCGGCCCGGCGCAAAGCACTTGCATAACCTTTGGTTATTTTGCATAACATTTTTCAATAACCTATACCTCAGGCCATTACGTAATTTTGTCGCAGAAATAATCGCTGCGACATATGCTCCCTACTACCCTCCCGCCCACCTCCCTAGCCCCTTCCCTTTCGGCAACGCCGGCCGTCGCGTCCGCCCCGGCTCGCACTGAAGATGGTGGTTTGCTGCGGCACTTGCACACGCCGCACCTGGTAGCCGGACGGGTTATCACCCTGCGGCAAGTCGTGTTTGGCCTACTGCTGGTCTTCTGCCTGACGCCCTGGGGCTCGCCGCCCGTGGCCCTGGCGCTGGGCCTGGTACTGGCCCAAACGCTGGGCAATCCCTTCGCATTGCTCACCAAACGCCTAACTAGCAAGCTCCTGCAACTATCCGTCGTGGGGCTGGGCTTTGGGATGAATGCCCACGCCGCCGTGCAGGCGGGCCGCGCAGGGCTGCTCTTTACCGTGGCTTCCATTCTGGGTACGCTCGGGCTGGGCTACTTCGCGGGTAAGTGGCTGGGGCTGGGCCGGCGCGTGGCACACCTCGTTGCGTGCGGCACGGCCATTTGCGGCGGGTCGGCTATTGCGGCGGTGGGGCCGGTGCTGGGAGCCGAGGACGAAGAAATGTCGGTGAGCCTGGGCACGGTATTCGTGCTTAATGCCGTGGCTTTATTCATCTTTCCGCCCATCGGTCACGCCCTGCACCTGAGCCAGCAGCAGTTTGGCCTGTGGTGCGCCATCGCCATTCACGACACCAGTTCGGTGGTGGGCGCGGCGGCGGCCTACGGCAGCCAGGCGCTGGCCGTGGCTACCACCATCAAGCTGGCCCGGGCGCTGTGGATTATTCCCGTGGCTTTCGGTACCGCCTTGCTATTCAAGCAGAGGGGTGTGAAAATACCCATCCCGTACTTCATATTCGGCTTCGTACTGGCCATGCTGTTCAATACTTACGCCCCGGCCTACGTACCGGCCGCCAGCGCGCTGGGGCCGCTGCTGGGCCACCTGGCTAAGCTGGGCCTTACCGCAACGCTCTTTTTCATTGGCGCCGGCTTGTCGATGCGGGTGGTGCGGTCGGTGGGCTGGCGGCCCTACGCGCTGGGCACGGGGCTGTGGGTACTCGTTGCGGGTGCTTCGCTCTACGCTATTCTGCACGCGGCGTAGGCTCGCGGCGCCAACCCGGCCAGGGGCCGCCACTGCGCCTGTGCCTAAGCAAAAAAGGGGTTGCGGAAGCCTCACGGCCTTCGCAACCCCTTTTTACATGCGAGCCAAGCTACTGCGCAGAATTAATACCCGGGATTCTGGGTCAGCTTGGTATTTTTGGCCAGGTCGCCCTGCCAGAGGGGGATCAGGTTCTGAAAGTCAAAATACTTGTTTTCCAAGACCTTTACTTTCGTGTAGCTGGTGCCGGCGGCGTTGATAAGCATCCCGTAGGACGGCGTATTCATCACCCCGTTGGTACCGCCCGCAATCTGCCAGCGGCGCACGTCGAACCACCGCTTTTCCTCGAAGGCCAGCTCGATACGACGCTCGCGGCGGATGTAGGCGCGCATGTCGCTCTGGCTCATGCCCGTAGCCAGGTTGGGCAGGCCCGAGCGGGTGCGGAGCTGGTTGAGGGCGCTGTACACGCTGGCGTCGGGGCCAACGGCCTCGTTCTGCGCCTCGGCGTAGCTGAGCAGCACCTCGCCCAGGCGGAAGATGATGTAGTTGGAGCCACCCGAGTTCTGCGCCCGGCTGGTTTGGGCGATAATGCGTTCATCCAGCGTTTTACGGAAGTAGTAGCCCGTATTCGAGATGTCGCTGGTCGAGTTGATGTCGATGGCATTGTTGCCGCCCACGCGGGTCGTGATCACGTCGCCCTGCCAGGTCGAGCCGTCGTACACGATGGACTGATAAAAACGCTTCTCGCGGTTGGTGTAGGGTTTGTTGGGATCGTAGCCCGAATTGGGGTCGGTGATGGGCAAGCCGTTGCTCATCAAGTAATCATCAACCAAGTTTTGGGTAGGCGCGATGCTGCCCCAGCTCTGCTGCACGCCCTTCACGTACACCGGCCCGAGCATCCCCTCGCGGGCGTGGCCGGCCACCACCGGCACGTATTCTTTATTGAAGATAACCTCGCTGTTGTCGTTATTCTCGATGAGGAACATCGCCGCGTAATCCGAAAACAGCGAGTAGACGCCTAAATCCATCACCTGCTTGTTGGTGGCGGCGGCGGCGGCCCACTTGGTCTTGTCGTTGCTGGCGTTGTGCAGCGGGCTAGCCGCGTACAGCTGCATCCAGCCCTTGAGCGTGAGGGCCGAACCCTTGGTAGCGCGGCCGTCACCTTTCTTGATGGAGCGCAGCGGCAGGTCAGCCGCGGCGGCGTCGCAATCGGCCGCGATGAAGGCCACCGTCGCGTCGAGGCTACTGCGGGGCACCAGTATGTCGGAGCCATCCGAGTCGCTCAGCGGCTTGTCGATGAGCGGCACGCCGCCGTAGTTGGTAGCCAGCGCGGTGTAGAAGAAGGCGCGCATGAAACGCACCTCGGCTACGCGCTGCTTTTTCCAAGAAGCCGAGAAGTTAGCCGAGTATTTTTCGGCGTTCTGCAAGAACAGGTTGCACTTGCGAATTTTCGTGTAGTTACCGCCCCAGTTCCACCAACCGGCGGGGCCGGTGGGTAGGTCATTGGCCGAAATGGCCCCCGCCTTCACCAAACTCTGGCCCGTGAGCCACGACGCCCCGCAGAAGCCGTTATCGGTATAGCCTTCAGTGATTTGGTAGCTATTATAAACGTCGGGAATATTCGCGTAGATATCGTTGACGACGAGGTCAGCGTTCGTTTCGCTGGCGTAGGCGTTGGCTTCATTGAGCGCATTCTTGGGGTTAACGTTCAAAAAGTCGTCGTTTTTGCACCCGCCCGTCAGCACCAGGGCGCCGAGCATCAGGCCCGTAGTCCAGGGCCGTAGCTTAAGAGATTTCATGGCTGGGAATAATTAAAAGTTGACATTGGCCCCCAGCGAGAAAACGCGCTGCTGGAAGTAGTTGCGATTGGTACCGTTCTGGTCGGGATCCACGGTTTCGCGGATGTAAGGCGTCCAGGTCGCCAGGTTCTGGCCCGAGACGTAGATGCGCACCGATTTGAGGGCGTTGTGCAACGTGGCGCTACTGAAGGTGTAGCCGAACTCGAAGCTCTTGAGGCGCACGTAGGCCGCGTTGCGAATCCACCACGACGAGCCTTGGGTATTGTTGGCGGTGGGCGTGCCGGTCAGGCGCGGGTACAGCGTGTTGGTGCGGTCGGGGCGCCAGTATTCGTTGAATTGCAGTTCGGTAGCCGAGCTGGAGGCGTCGAAGGGCCACACGATGGGGCCGGTGAGGTAGAGGTTGCTCAGGGCCGCGCCCTGCACCAACACGTCGAGGTCAAAATTCTTGTACGTCAGGCGCGGGGCCAGGCCGTACACGAGCTGCGGGGTGCGCGGACGTCCAATTACGGTCTGGTCATCGGCATTGATTTTACCATCGCCGTTGAGGTCGGCGTAGCGAATATCCCCCGCCCGCACCGGGCCGAAAGTGGGCGTCGGAATCCCGGCTTTCAGCGTACTGCCATCGGCCTGGAAGTCGTCGGCCGTGAAGTAGCCCAGCGCCTGCAAGCCAAACTGCGTGCCGATGGGCCGGCCCGAAATGCGCCGGTTGGGATTGTTGAACGTGGCGCTGTTCTCGTAAATCTGCTCCTGGTTGTTGCGGGCGTAGGTCAGGGTACCCGTCACGTCGAGGTTCCAGTTTTTAGCAAAGTGGCGCGAGGTGCGGATGGTCAGGTCCACGCCGCGGTTGGTAATCACGCCGGCATTTACCAGGCCCACGCCGATGCCGTATTCGCCGGGCAGCACGTTGCTGCGCGAGGTCAGCACGTTGGCACGCTTCTCGTGGAAAAAGTCCACTTCTACGTTCAGCAAACCCTTCCACAGCGTGGCTTCGAGGCCCACGTCAGTTTTATTAGCCCGCTCCCAGGTGATGTCGGGGTTACCCTGCCGTACTTCCCGGAGGCCCTGGGTGGGCGCGCCGTCGAGCACGGCACCGCCGCCGGGCGAATATGGGCTGAGGTACTCGAAAGCCGCGATGTTGCCGTCGATGTAGGGGTAGGCCCCCGACTGGCCCCACGAGGCCCGCACCTTCAGGTTGTCGAGCCAGGTTACGCGGTCTTTCAGGAAGGACTCCTCACTCAGGCGCCAGCCCGCCGAGAAGGCCGGGAAGAAGCCGAAGCGGCGGCCGGGGGCAAACAGGTAGCTGCCGTCGTAACGGCCCGTGGCTTCCAGCAGATAGCGGTCGTCGTAGGCGTAGCTGGCCCGGTAGATGTAGCCAATCTGCTTGGTGACGTACGACGAGCCGCCGTTGGTGGCGTCCGAGGCGGCCGGCCCGCCAAAGTCCAGCTCGTCAATCGACGTGTTGTAGTTGATTTTGCGGGCCTGGAACTCCTGGTGGTACAGGCGACGCGACTCCACTACGGCCAGCCCCGTAAAGGCGTGCTTACCAAAGGTATTGGCGTAGTTGAGATAGCCCTGGAAGGTCAGCGCCTGGTCCTGGCCGTAGAACTGGCGGAAACTCGGCTTGGTACTGCCCTGAATACCTTGATTGTAGGTGTAAGGAGTGGTGTTGGTATTAACGTTGTAGAAAACAATCGGCGTCGTGTAGGTGCGCTGGAACGAGCTGCTGGGGTCGAAGTTCGCCGTTCCCTTGATGCTCAAGCCCTTGATGAAGGGCAATTGCTGCTCGATCAGCAGCTGCGCCTGGGTGGTCGGGTTTTGGTTGACCTGGTAGCCGCTGCCGTAAATCTCGCCGATGAGCGACTGCCCGATGTAGCCCGAGGGCAGGCCGTTGCTGAAGCGCACCGGCGTAGTCGGTGCCTGGCGGTAAGCCTGTTGCAGAATGGTACCCGCCCCGAAGGAGGGAAAGTTCTGCTCCTCGATCCAACTGTTCACCGTGAGGCCCACGCGGGTGGTGTTGGTGGGCTCGGCCGTCACGCTCAGCGAGCCGTTGTATTTATTGAGGTAGGTCGAGCTCCACATGCCCTGCTGGTGGGTGTAGCCCAGCGAGGCGAAGTACTGCACCTTCTCCCCCCCGCCCGACAGCGAGAGGTTATGGTAGGTCAGGATACGGTTTTTCAGGATAATGTCGTTCAGCGCGTCGCCGTTGGGGTGCCCATCAGGGTCTGAGCCGTCCTGAAACTTCTGGAGGTCGTCGGCCGAGTAGGGCAGCGGCCGGTTAGGGTCGTTGGGGAAGTCATTGGCTACCGTCGCGTTACGCATCAGCGCGTACTGGTACGAATTCACCATCTTGGGCACGCGGGTCGGATTCTGGAAGCCCACGTAGCCGTTGTACGACAGCTGCGGCGCACCCTTGGCGCCGCGCTTAGTGGTCACCAGCACTACGCCGTTGGCGCCCGCCACGCCGTAGGGGGCCACGGCAGCAGCATCTTTCAGCACCGTGATGGTTTCGATGGTGTTAGGGTCGAGGCGGCTGAAGTCGCGCGGAACGTTATCCACGATGTACAGCGGCTGGGTGCCGCCGGTCGTGCCGATACCCCGAATCTGTATGCTGGCCCCGTCGTAGCCCGGCTCGCCCGTACTCTGCACCGACACCACGCCAGATACCCGGCCCACCAGCGAGTTGGTGAGGTTCACCACCGGCTTCTGCGCCACGTCGGCGGCGGGCAGCGTCGAGACGGCCGCCGTAGTCGAGGTCTTTTTCTGCGTACCGAAGCCCACTACCACCACTTCTTCGAGCGAGTTGGCTTGCTCCAGCAGCTTGATATTAAGGGTACTGCTAGTGTTGACGACGGCCTCCTGGCTCACGTAGCCCACGAAGGAAAACACGAGCGTGACGCCGCCCGAGGGCAGATTCAGGCTGTAGTTACCCGCCGCATCAGTCACGGTGCCGATGGCTTGGTCTTTCACGCGCACCGTTACGCCCGGCAGCGGCGTGCCTTTCTGGTCGGTCACCTGGCCCTTCATGGGCACAGTCTGCCGCAAGGGCAGGGAGGAGAGCGCCGCGTGCGCCGGCGCGGCGGGCACCGCTGCCACTGCACCCAGCACGAGCAAGCATAGCGCGCCCGGCCGCCGCGCAGCCTTACCTTTTTTAGAAGTAGACATTTTTTCCAGCAGTAAAATAGATAAAGTGAACAGGTAATGCATACCAAGCCAGCCAAGCCGCGCAAAGCGTCTTCGTTGAAGTTGAACAATACCCAGAAATAGAGGAGATGTATAAGGGAACTGGTCGTCGTGTCGCGACCAGCTCAGGCGCTACCCAGAGCAGGGCCGCCGACTGATGGGTGGGGAAAAGAGGAGTGAAAGACGACGGACCGGATGCGTAGCATTCAAGCAGCTACCTGAACTCTGCTACTCGTCGGTGTTACAAATTTCCTCTTTCCCTATATGTTACGTCGGGGGCATTTTCCCGTAAAATGAGGGGTATATTAAGCTGACCTATCCAAAAAAGAATCTATTCACCTAGTTTGCACGAAAAGTCTATTGCGTAGGATTTCCCCGTATACCATTATTTGTCGTAGGTTTCATACCACCTCCCTGCTCTACGTTTAGGCAGTTGGCCTAGCTTAGGCGCGCCCCAAATCGGTCCAACACCGGGGCGCTGGCGTGGGGCAAGTGTAGCAGGGCAACGGCCAGCCGCACGCACTGCTCAGCCATCTACTTTTCTACTTATCGGTACTGAATATAACTTTAGCATGCTGGCCCTGCACGCCTGCTTGCTACCTCCCGCAGCTCCTAAGTCTGGGCTGACATAAAGAAACCCGTCCTGACCGGCAGGCCGCTCGTGCGAGCAGCCTGCCGGTCAGGACGGGTTTGGATAAATAGGCTCGCGCAGATTAGCCCTGCTGCATCACCTTTTCCTGGCGCAGCACCGACTCCAGGTGGACGGCCTCCATGTAACGCTCCACAAATTCTTCGGTGAGGCCCACTTGCGCCCCCTGGCGCTTGCTGCGCTCCAGAATTTCGTTGAGACGCGCCGTTTGCAGGATGGTGATGTCGTTGTCTTTCTTGTACTGACCGATTTTCTCGGCTACGGCCATGCGGCGGCCCAGCAGCTGCATTACTTCGGCGTCGAGGTTGTTGATTTGCTCGCGCAGGCCCGCCAGGGCGTTGACAAACTCGGCCTTGTCGGTGGTTTCGTGGCGCCACACCAGGTCGGTGATGAGCTGCTTAAGCGTCTCGGGGGTGATTTGCTGCTTGGCATCGCTCCAGGCGTTGTCGGGGTCGATGTGGCTCTCAATCATGGTGCCGTCGAAGTCGAGGTCGAGCGCCTGCTGGGCCACGGCAAACAGCGTATCACGCCGCCCGCAGATGTGGCTGGGGTCGTTGAGGATGGGCATCTCAGGCATGCGGCGCTTCATCTCGATGGGCAGGTGCCACATCGGGGCGTTGCGGTAGTCGGTATTGCCGTAGCTCGAAAAGCCGCGGTGAATCATGCCTACTTGCTTCAGGCCAGCCTTTTGCAGGCGCTCAATGGCCCCGGCCCACAGTTCCAGCTCGGGGTGGATGGGATTTTTTACCAGCACCGGAATCTCCACGCCGCGCAGGGCATTGGCGATTTCCTGCACCGAGAAGGGATTGCCGGTGGTGCGGGCACCCACCCACACCAAGTCTACGCCGAAGGCCAGGCAGTCTTCGACGTGCTTGGCGGTGGCTACTTCCACGGCCACTGGCAGGCCGGTGAGCTCGCTGGCTTTCTTGAGCCAAGGCAGGCCCTTAGCCCCTACCCCTTCGAAGCCGCCGGGCTTGGTACGGGGTTTCCAGATGCCGGCGCGCAGGGCCTGCACCTTGCCGGTAGCGGCCAAACGCTGGCAGGTTTCGAGAACCTGGGCCTCGGTTTCGGCCGAGCACGGGCCGGAGATGAGGAAGGGTTTATCCTCGGGCTTGCGATTGAAGAGGTCGTTGAACATGGGCTTGAGAGGTAGTAGCGTGGACTTTGTAGTCCGCGCACGAGCAGAGCGAGTATCGTCGGCCGGGCGCGAACCGGGTTGATAAGTAAAGGGAGGTGGCAGCAAGCGTCGGTACTTGCTGCGCTTGGGCGCGGACTACAAAGTCCGCGCTACATCTAGGGAATAATCTTGCGAATCTGGTTGGCGTGTTCGA
Organism: uncultured Hymenobacter sp.; assembly: GCA_913776615.1. GTDB lineage: Bacteria > Bacteroidota > Bacteroidia > Cytophagales > Hymenobacteraceae > Hymenobacter. The sequence continues at coordinate 37,118 of CAJYPK010000019.1, read as the reverse complement.
GCTGGGTGGTGAGCCCGGCGTAGTCTTCGCCGGCCAGCAGCTCGCGCAGCTTTTGTAACTGGTGTAAATGCTCGTCGAGCACGTCGAGCACGTTGTCGCGGTTTTGGCGAAAAATGGGCACCCAGGTGGCCGGGGCACTCTTGGCCAGCCGCACGGTGGAGGCAAAGCCCCCGCCCGCCAGGTCGAAAATGCGCTGCTCGCCGCGCTGCTCCTTCTCCAATACCGTGAGCGCCAGCGCGAACGAGGTAAGGTGCGAGATGTGCGACACGTAGGCCGTGTGCAGGTCGTGGTCGGCCGCGCCCAGGTGCAGCACCCGCATGGGCAAGGCCCGAAACAGCATTTCTACCATCGCCACGGCGACCGGGTCGCTGGCCTCGGCATCGCAGACTACCAGGGTTTTGCCTTCAAACAAGCCCCGTACGGCCGCGTCCGGCCCCGAGTACTCGGTGCCCGCCATCGGGTGCACGGCGACGAACTGGGGCCGGCGCGGGTGCCCGGCCACGGCGGCCAGCAGGTTATGTTTGGTCGAGCCTACGTCGATAACCACTTGGCCATCACCTACCAGGTCGAGCACCTGGGGCAGTACGGCCAGCATGGCATCCATTGGCACGGCTACGACGACGAGATTCGCCGGGGCCACGGCCGTCGCCAGATCGGGGGCCAGCTCATCGACCAAGCCCAGTTCCAGCGCCCGCCGGGCGTAGGCGGGGTTAGCCTCTACGCCGATGAGCCGCGAGGCCAGCCCGTGCTGCCGCAGGCTGAGCGCCAGCGAGCCACCGATTAAGCCCAACCCAATAACTGTGATAGTCATTTTGTTAATTATGAATTATAAACTATGAGTTATGAATTACTGAGGCAAAAATGGGCGGAATAAGACATTGAGAATGAACAGTAGCCACCCTATTCATAACTCATAATTTACAATTCATAATTCTTTCCCGCGCCTCGCGCAGCACGCTTTCGGGCTGGCACAGGCTGGCGCGGATGTAGCCGTTGCCGTTGCTGCCGAAGATGCCGCCCGGCGTCAGAAACACGCGGGCCTCGGCCAGCACGGCGTCGCTCAAAGCGTAGCCATCGGCGTACTGCGGCGGCACGGCGGCCCACATGAACAAGCCCGTCTGCCCCGGCGCGGGGTCGCAGCCGAGGGCGGCCAGCAGCTCGCGCACCAGCGCCCGGCGGGCGCGGTAGGTAGCATTGAGCTCCGCAAACCAGTCGTCGCCGAGAGCCAGCGCCGCCACCGCCGCCTGCTGAATGCCGAGGAACATTCCCGAATCCATGTTACTCTTGAAGCGCAGCACCTCGGTGAGCCAGTCGGCCCGGCCCACGAGCATCCCCACCCGCCAGCCGGCCAGGTTATGGCTTTTGCTCAGCGAGTTGAGCTCTAATGCCACTTCTTTCGCCCCCGGAATGCTCAGCAAACTTGTCGGCGGCGTTTCATTCAGCACGAAGCCGTAGGGGTTGTCGTGCACCAGCATGATGCCGTGAGCGGTGGCAAACTCCACCAGCTTCTGTAAAAACTCGGGGCTGGCCGGGGTGCCGGTGGGCATGTGCGGGTAGTTGACCAGCATCATCTTCACCCCAGATAAATCACTCTGGGCCAGCGCCTTTAGATCGGGCAGCCAGCCGGTGGCGGCGGTCAGGTCGTACTCGCGCACCTCGGCCCCGCAGATTTCAGCGACCGCCCGGTAGGTAGGGTAGCCGGGATTGGGAATGAGCACCGCGTCGCCAGCCTCCAGAAAGGCCATCCCAATGTGCATCAGGCCCTCTTTGGAGCCAGCCAGCGGCAGTACCTCGGTGGCGGGGTCGAGGGTTACGCCGTAGCTTTTCTGGTAGAAAGCGGCCATAGCTTGGCGCAGGGCCGGCGTACCCTGGTAGCTCTGGTAGCCGTGGGTACCGGGCTGGCTGGCCGTGGCGGCCAGCGCCGCCACCACGCTCGGGTGCGGCGGCAGGTCGGGGCTGCCAATACCCAGGCTGATAATATTGGCCCCAGCCGCGTTGAGGGCGGCCAGCTCGCGCAGCTTGCGCGAAAAGTAGTATTCGCCGGTATTGGCCAGGCGGCTAGCGGTGGAAACTTGCATGTAGCGTATCAACTAAAAACGGTCATGCTGAGCTTGCCGAAGCATCTCGCTCGCACCGTTTGGGTATCGTTCAACAATTGGTTTACTGCTGCGGTAGAGAAGCTTCGGCAAGCTCAGCATGGCGATTGCTTGGGGTTGCACTGCCTGCCAACTCCTGCCCAAACTCCATGCTGCCCCGCTGGTAGGTGCCCAGCACCCGCAGCTCCTCGGTCACGGTGGGCAGCTCGGCCAGCAGGGCCGCCAATTGGCCGGGAGCGGCAAACTCCACATCGGCGTGGAAGCCGTAGTGCCAGGGCTGGCTGGGGCGCGGGCACGACTGCAACTTACTCAAATTCAGCCCGTGGCTGGCTACCAGCGTGAGTACCCGGGCCAGCATCCCCGGCGCGTGCGAGGTGTAGAAATACAGCGACGCCTTGTCGGGGCTGGCCACGGGCGCGGCCTCGGCGGCGCGCTCCAGCACCAGGAAGCGGGTGTAGTTGTTGGGGTCGTCGTTGATGGCCGGGGCCAGAATTTCCAGGCCGAACGCCTCGGCCGCCTGGGCGCCGGCGATCACGGCCACGCCGGGCGTGCGGGCGGTGGCCAGGCGCTCGGCGCTGAGGCCGGTATCCTCGGTTTCGACCAGCTGCCAGGCGGGATACTGGCTCAGGAAATCGCCGCACTGGCGCAGGGCCATGGGGTGCGAATGCACGGCCTGCACGTCGGCCAGGGTGGTGCCCGGCAGCACCAGCAGGTGCTGGTGGATGGGCAGGTAAATCTCGCCGGTGATGGTGAGGTCGTGGCGCTCCAGCAGCAGATAATTAGGTAAGATGCTGCCGGCCAATGAATTTTCCATCGCCATGAGCGCCGCATCGGCCCGGCCGTCGGCGGCCCGCGCCACCACCTCGCTGAAGGTAGCGCAGAAGCTCAGCGCCGTGCCCGCCCCGAAATACTGGCCGGCGGCTACTTCGTGGAAACTTCCCTGGAAACCCTGAATGGCAACTTGCATGGCGACGGTGTATTAAGTATAAGTTACGGGCTGACTGCGGTTGAGCTTACAAGCAGTCGAAAACATAAAAAAAGCGCCACCCGATGAACGAGTGGCGCGGCTAGATTTTAGTGGCTTAGCTACATGGCGACTCGTTCTACGCGGGCGGCGTAAAATAAAAGAAGCCAAAAAAGTAGCGGTTGCTGAACATGATGCTGGTCGAATTGGGCCGCAAGGTAGCGAGGAATTTTGATTTTACAAGCAAAGTCGCTCCTCCCCTACTGCACCAAAAACGGGATATTGCCGGTCGCCACGTTGCCGTGCCCATCGTGCGCGTACACAAACAGCCGGTACGCCCCCGGCTGGCTGGGCGCGGTGAGCGTAGCCTGACCCTGCGCCCCGGCTGGCAGCGCCCCGGCCACGGGCGCGGGGCGGCTCTCGCGGTCGCCCCCCTGCTTAAGGTCAGTGCTTTCGGGCAGAAGCTCCCAGCGGTAGGTAAGCGGGTCGCGCTCGGGGTCGGTGACAGCGGCGGCGACGGGGTACGGCTGGCCGGGACGCAGGGTCACGCCGGCGGTAGCAGCTTTATTGTCAAGCGTTAGCGAAGCGATGTGCGGGGCGCGATTCTTGGGCCACCGGCCGCTCCACTCGTACTGGAGCACGTCCATCACCTCGGTTTCCTCGCCGGCCTCGGTGAAGAGGCCATACCAGGTGGGCGTGCGCTCCTGCTTCTGGCCCCAGAGGAATACGTAGGAACCCAGGCAGTGCGCCCGATCCTGGGGCACCGAGGCCTCGTAGCGGCTCTGGTACACGGCGGCTTTCTGGCTGCTGGTTTCCTCCACCGAGGCTTTCCAGGGCGTTTGGGGTCCTTCCCAGTGGCCGGTAGGGCCCCATTCGGTAACGAGGTAAGGGCCGGTCCAGCCGGCAGCGGCTACCTGCTTGGGCAGGGTGGCCAGCCCGGCGTAGGTGTTGATACTCAGAATATCCACCGCCGGGCAGCGGGCCTTGATGTAGTCCACCTCCTTCTTATTGACGCCCGCCAGCACGGTCGAGGTAGGATGGTTGGGGTCTACATCGTGAATCATCCGGGCGATGTCGTTCACGGCGTCCCACACCTTGGGATTGGTATAGTCGAGGTTCAGCTCATTGCCGATGCCCCAGAGTAGCACGGCCGGGTCGTCCTTGTACTTGAGCACTTCGGCTTTCACTTTTTGCAGCTGCGCGGCCACGGCGGCGGGGTCGTTGTAGTCGAAGCCGTGGCGCTCGCGGGCCACGTCGAGGCCCAGCATCACGGTGAGGTGGTGCTGGTTGGCGGCGGCCAGCACCCGGGCCGCGTCGCCGGTGCCCCAGGTGCGGATGGAGTTGCCGCCGTAGGCCGCAATGCGCTCGGGATACTGGCTGCCACCCGCGCCCTTCACGAAGTAGGGTTGACCGGCGCGCAATAGCTCGTAGCGGCCATTAGCCTGGCGCACAGTTACCTTGGCGGGGCCAGCGGGTGGGGTAGCCAGGGCGGATACGGTGCTGAGCGCCGCCACTGCCAGCGGTAGGCAGCGGCGTAAAAACTGGTTTTGCATGGGGGTGGGAAAAGGATGGAACGGGCAAAAGTAGAGGCGGCGTGACGTTTTCGTTACCCCATAAAAAACCGTCATGCTGAGCTTGCCGAAGCATCTCACTCGCATCGTCGGCATGATAACCCCAACGATGCGAGCGAGATGCTTCGACAAGCTCAGCATGACGGTCGTATTTTTTTTAGCGCAAGCTACAAGCTGCGCACCTACAGCATATTACGCTTCTTCCTCCGTGGGCGGCGTGCCCCGGAAGGCATCCAGCTTGCCGTTGCTGCCGGCCAGCTTCACGGGCTTGTTCTCCCGGGCCGACTGGTAGATAGCTTCCATAATGCGCTGGTCTTGCAGGCCCTCTTCGCCGGGGGTGTAGGGCGTTTTATTCTGGCGCACGCACTCGGCCATGTGGTCCATTTCGAGGGCAAACTGCTGCTTGGCGGGGTTGCTGGGCTGCTCGATTACCTGCTTGCCGTTGGGCGCGTGCACGAGCTCTTGCTTGAGGCCCTTGTAGGGAAAGGCCGGGTCCATTTTGATGGTGCCGGTTTCGGCGTGCACGGCGTAGCTCTTATTGTTGAACGAGCCGTAGCCCGTCATGCACTGGGCCAGCACGCCGCTGGGAAAGCGCAGCGTAAAGCTCACGTTTTCTTCGATTTCCTTGAAGCGGTCGTCGCCGGGCGTGGTGTAGATCTGGGCGCTTACCTCGGTGGGCTCCTCCCCCAGCAGGAAGCGCGTGGTGTTGAGGCAGTACAGGCCCACGTCGGGCAGCGAGCCGCCACCGGCCAGCGCTTTTTTATGCCGCCACTGCTGATCGTGGGCCTGATTTTGGCAGTTCATCATCTGGATGAGCTTGGTCTTGCCGTAGGTTTTATCGCGCACCAGCTTCTGGGCGGCGCGGTTGAGCGGCTCGTACTGAATGCGGTAGGCAATCATCAGCTTTTTGCCGGCCTTGTTGCAGGCGGCAATCATTTCCTCGCACTCCTTCACGGAGTTGGCCATCGGCTTTTCGCAGAGAATGTGCTTGCCGGCCTTGGCCCCGCGAATGGTGTATTCGTGGTGCATGGAGTTGGGCAGCACGATGTAAATCACTTCTACCTCGGGGTTGTCCTTGAGCTTGTCGTAGTTCTCGTACGAGTAGCAGCTGCTGGGCTTAATCCCGTACTGCTTAGCGGCTTTGGCCATTTTGTCGGGATCGCCGCTCACTAGGGCCACCGGCTTGCAGTGCTTGGCCTGGCCGAAGGCGGGCAGAATCTCGGCGAGCGTGAGGTGGCCCAGGCCTACGATGGCGTAGCCCACCCGCTGGTCGGGCGCGTCGGGGTTGGGGAAGGGGCCGGCCTTGGGGTCGGTGGGCGCTTCGAGGGGCGGCAGCTTGATGTCGAGCGGGCCGGTGGGCGGGGCGGCTGCCCCCGTGCCAAAGCCGCCGAGGTCGCTGGCTTCGGCTGCGGCCAGCGGCAGGGCGGTGGCCAGGCCGGCGGCGAGCAGGCCGCGCCCGGCGTGGTTGATGAACTGGCGGCGCGAGGCGTCGCAGGTGCCCGGGCTGGCCTCGGCGGCTACTTGGTCGAGCACCGAGGCGGTGGAAGTTTCTTGAAACATGGATAGGTTGAGCTTGTGGAAAAGGAAGAAAACGGCTGGCTGTACGTGCCCAGGACCGTAAAAAGTTATGGGCTGGCGGGAGTAAGCTCGACTATGGCAACCTCTGCCCGGCGGCGCGGTTTAAGCAGGTCTCAACCCCGGCCGGCGCGGCCTTTGCCCGCTTTTCGGCCCGTATTTTCCTTGCTTATGTCCGCCCTTTTTCAGCCGCTTACCTTGCGTGGCCTCACGCTCAAAAACCGTATCGTTGTCTCACCCATGTGCCAGTACAGCGCCCACGACGGCTTTGCCAACGATTGGCACCTGGTGCACCTCGGCAGCCGCGCCGTGGGCGGGGCGGGCCTGCTCATCCAGGAAGCCACCGCCGTCTCGCCCGAGGGCCGCATCACACCCGAAGACCTGGGCATCTGGAAAGACGAGCACATCGAATTTCAGCGGCGCATCAATCAATTTATCGAAGCCCAGGGCAGCGTGCCGGGCGTGCAGCTGGCCCACGCCGGGCGCAAAGCCAGCACCTACACCAGCTGGCTGGGCCACGGCGCGGTGCCCGAGGCCGAGGGCGGCTGGCAGGTGGTGGCCCCCAGCCCCGTCAAGTTTGCCGACCATTACCCCCAGCCGGTGGCGCTGGACGCGGCCGGCATCCGGAAGGTCATCGCCGACTTCCGCAGCGCGGCCGAGCGCTCGCTGGCCGCAGGTTTCAAGGTGATTGAGATTCACGCGGCCCACGGCTATTTGTTGCACGAGTTTCTGTCGCCGCTCAGCAACCAGCGCACCGACACCTACGGCGGCTCGTTCGAGAATCGCATCCGGCTTCTGCTCGAAGTAGTAGCCGCCGTGCGCCAGGCGCTGCCCGCCGACTACCCGCTGTTCGTCCGCATCTCGGCCACCGACTGGACCGAGGGCGGCTGGACGGCCGACGACTCGGTGCAGCTTAGCGCCTGGCTGCGCGACCGCGGCGTGGACCTCGTGGACGCCTCCACCGGCGGCAACGTACCGGATGCCCAGATACCCGTCGCCCCCGGCTACCAGGTGCCCTTCGCCGAGCGCATCAAGCGCGAGGCGAACGTTGCCACCGGCGCGGTGGGCCTCATCACCACGCCCGAAGAAGCCGAAGCCATCGTAGCCAGCGGCCAGGCCGATCTCGTGCTGCTGGCCCGCGAGGAACTGCGCGACCCGTATTTTCCGCTGCACGCCGCCCACGCGCTGGGGGCCGAAGTGGCGTGGCCGGTGCAGTACGAGCGCGCCAGGCCGCGGCGGTAGCGGGGCGCGGGGCGTCTGTCTTCGCCTCCGGTCTTGGCTGTAGCCAACTTCCGTTGTAAAAGCGCTAGCCAGGAGGCTGGCGCTTTTCATTTTGGTGGTCCGCCGAGGTTTCTACCCTAATCAAACGGCTAATCGGGCGCTTTTTTATAAACTGTAGAAGGTTGCTTACACTACACAGCTGCTTGAGAAGGCTTCTTTACAAAGCCTGGCTCGCAAATGTATACTCTCACTAGTTTGTTTTTTTGCGTGTATTATTCTTTGGCTTAATGTCTTTGTATAAGGCCGAAATAGCTTTAATAACTAAGTCGGGGCGGTCGTTCATCACGTAATGCCCGCTGCCTTTTGCTAAGAGTAGCTTGCGATTAGGGGCGGCGGCAACAAATTGTTGTTGTGCTTGCCGCCAACGAGTAGTTTCGTCGGCAGTGGGATAGAATGGTTGATCGGCCATGACAGCAATAGCGGGTATTGTATGGGGAAAGACTGTCTGGTGCATTTCCGCGACGAGTTGCGGCATCGTAGCGTACATCCAATATCGCCCCGGGGCTGTCTTTCTGGTTTGTGCCTGCACGGACGCGTACTGCGTCAAAAAGCTGTTGAGCTGACTGGGCGTCCAAAAGGCGGCTTGGGTAGCATCCAGTAATACTGCTCCTTTTACTTGGGTGGGGTAACGAGCGGCAAAGGCAGTCGCGAAAATACCCCCCAGCGAATGGGCTACTACTAGGCATTTGCGGTCTAGCCCGAGTTTAGACAACCCGTTTTTTAACGAAATTATCTGTTGATTTATAGTTAGTTGACTAGAATCAATCTCACTCTTTCCAAATCCGGCGCGGTCGTACGTTATCAGCGTTGCCCCAGTTGCCCGATAAATCGGCGCGAGGACGCTTTTCCACACAGAGAGTTCATCGCCCCCACCCGACTCAAATAAAATGACCGGCAATTTTCCCCGCCAGATACGGAAGTGCAACTTGTGTCCGCCTACATCAAGTAAGGTATCCAAGACGGTCGGCAGTACTTTGTTTGGATGGGGTGTTAGAACCGCAGGCGTCTTGGGAAGGTTGGCCCGCAAATAAGGTCCCGCCAGTAGAAGGTGCGCGCCCAAGGATACTGCAGAGAAAGAAAGTAAGTAGGGCTTCATCTAATACTTGTTTTACCAATCGCGGTGCTATGTGCTCTGCAATGCAAAATACCTGAGCGTTGCCGCTGCTTTTAGTAGAAAGGAAGAATCTCTACATCTTCTTCCCGAAGCACCACATCAGCCGCACCCCAGACGCAAGCCCAAAACCGTACTTATTCCGAGAGGCTTCGTTCGGTAAAGAAATGCTCTTAGCCGGTAGTGCCCTGGCCTGTAGCGTAGTGCCCGTGAGGCATCATGCAGCGGTCGCGTTATCCTCCGCTGCCCTAGCCGTCACTCTTACTATCTTCATTACGAATGTTTTGCACTGGCACATGGCTTACGTTGCCTAGGACGATAAGTGCAGCCGATCTGAAAATTTCGCGGCCGGCTGGGCTACCCAAAAACCCTACCTTCAGCAGCGGCGGCGGGTAGCACTTTGGGGAGGATACCAGCCAGCAGACGTGCCGCCAAGTTTACCCCGGCGACCTCGTGACGCAAGCTACCCCACGAGGTCTGCCGGCCCGATGCTGATTCGGCGGAGGGGAAGCTGAGACCGGAGCAACTCGAAAAGCGGGCGCCGAAAAACCCGCAACTCTGCGTACCTTTTCGGCCACCTTTTCCCATCCAACCATCTCTTTATGAGTCAGCTTCCCGACGACCCGACCCGGCGCTCCTTTCTCAAGCAAGGTGCGGCCGCCACGGCCGGTATTCTCATTGTGCCGCGCTTCGTGCTGGGCGGCAAGGGCTACACCGCCCCCAGCGACCAGCTTGTGATTGCCGGCGTGGGCGTAGGCGGCAAGGGCGAAAGCGATATCGCCATGTTTGCCAAAACCGGCAAAGCCCGCATCGCCTACCTCTGCGACGTGGACGACCGGCGGGCCGCCAATTCCCGCAAAGCCTTTCCGCAGGCGAAATATTATAAGGACTGGCGCAAGCTGTTCGATAAAGAGCACAAGCACTTCGACGCCGTGTCGGTTTCGACGCCCGACCACAACCACGCCGTGACGACCTTGGCGGCCATGCAGCTGGGCAAGCACGTGTACGTGCAAAAACCTTTAACCCACGATATTTTCGAGGCCCGCGCCCTCACCGACGCCGCCCGGCGTTACCCCAAGGTGGTAACTCAGATGGGCAACCAGGGGGCGAGCAACGACGGCGTACGGCAGCTCATGGAGTGGTACGACGCGGGCACCATCGGCGAGGTACACACGATCTATTGCTGGACCGACCGGCCGGTGTGGCCCCAGGGTATTGCCTGGCCCACCACCAAGCAAACGCCGCCCGCCGAGCTCGACTGGGACCTGTGGCTGGGCACCGCGCCCCAGCGCGACTACGTCGATAAGCTGGTACCCTTCAACTGGCGGGGCTGGTGGGACTACGGCACCGGGGCACTCGGCGACATGGGCTGCCACCTGCTCGAAGCGCCGTTCCGGGTGCTCAACTTGCAATACGCCAATTCGGTGCAGGCCAGCGTGGGCAGCGTGTACGTGGACGAATTCAAGCGCGGGTACTTCCCCGAGAGCTGCCCGCCCAGTAGCCACGTCACGCTCACCTTCCCCAAAACCAACAAAACCCAGCACGACGTGACGGTGCACTGGATGGACGGCGGCATCCAGCCCGAGCGCCCCGACGAACTGGGAGCCAACGAGCTCTTCGGCGACGGTGGCAACGGCACGCTCTTCATCGGCGAGAAGGGCAAGATGATGGCCAGCACCTACGGCGCCAACCCGCGCCTGCTGCCCCTCTCCCGCAACCAGGAAGTCAACGTGCCCCAGACCCTGCCCCGCGTGCCCGGCCAGGCCGACGGCCACTACGGCCAGTGGGTCGAAGCCTGCCTGGCCGGCGCGGGCAAGAAGCCCGTCAGCTCGCCCTTCGAGCTGGCCGGCCCGCTCACCGAGGCCCTGCTGATGGCTAATCTGGCCATCCGGGGTTATGATTTACGGGTGCCCAAGGCCAGCGGCCAGGGCTTCGACTACCCCGGCCGGGGCCGCAAGCTGCTCTGGGACAATACGCAGATGCGGATTACCAACCTAGATGAAGTCAATCAATTTGTGAAGCGCGAGTATCGTCAAGGCTGGAAGCTGGGATAAAATCGCCCGTCCTATTACCACCAAAAACTACCGTCATGCTGAGCTTGCCGAAGCATCTCTACCGCACCGTTAGAACGGTTTAGATGAAGCGATAGAGATGCTTCGGCAAGCTCAGCATGACGGTTTAGTTTTTCTACTGGAAGTTTCTGATTATTTCAGCAAATACTCGCTCTTAAACAGCTGCCGCTGGTCGGCAGCGTTGCACACGGCGTAGCTGAACCCTTTTTGCAGGGCAAACGCCCCGTGCTGGCCCTGGTTGTTCACGGCGATAAAGCAGACCTGGATGTCCTTGGCCGCCGCGCCCTTGATGCGGGCTACCCGCTCGACGGCCGCCCGGCAGGCCGCCTGCGGCGTGCGGCCCTGGCGCATCAATTCTACTACGGTATGCGCCCCGGCCATGCGGATGACATCTTCGCCCTGGCCGGTGGCGGCGGCGGCCCCTACCTCGTTATCCACGTAGAGGCCCGCGCCGATGATGGGCGAGTCGCCCACCCGGCCGCGCATCTTGAAGCCCATGCCGCTGGTGGTGCAGCTGCCGCTGAGGTTGCCGGTAGCGTCGAAGGCCAGCAGGGCGATGGTATCGTGGTTTTGGGGACCGCCCACGGGGCCGGTTTTGCGGTTGCCGCTATTTTCGATGTTGATGATGGGCTTGTACTGACTGGTTTTCAGCCACTCCTTATACGCCTTCTCGGCGTCGGGGCTGAGCTGGGCGGGCTCCAGCGGGAAGCCCTGGGCCACGGCAAACTGCTGGGCGCCCTCGCCCACGAGCATCACGTGGGGCGTCTTTTCCATCACGCGGCGCGCCACGCTGATGGGGTGCTTGATGCGCTCCAACGCCGCCACGCTACCGCAGTTGAACTGGTGGTCCATGATGCAGGCGTCGAGCGTCACGATGCCGTCGCGGTCGGGGTTGCCGCCCAGGCCCACGCAGCAGTTTTGCGAGGCCTCGGTGACCATCACGCCCGCCTCGGCGGCGTCGAGGGCCGCCCCGCCTTTTTTGAGAATTGCCCAGGCTGCCTGGTTGGCGGCGATGCCGTCGTCCCAGGTTGAGATAACGAGCGCCTTGCCGCGGGCATTGGCGCGGGGGCCAGCCGGGGCAGCGGCCCCGGGGCGGGCGGCCAGCAGGGCCAGCCCGGCCGCGGAAGAAGTCAGAAATTTACGGCGATTAGCCATTGGTAGCGCAACTTGATACGGATGCCCACCCGCTGGACATTACGCCAAAGCTAACGCGTGGCGCGAATACCCGTCGAGCCGCCGTGCGGCGCTTACGCGGCCCGCACCACCCGGGCCGTCACCAGCAGCTGGCCTACGTGGCGCGTAGTGTGCTCGGCGGCGTGCACCAGCAGGCCGATGACGGTGCTCGGTAGCTGCGCCCGCCCTACACCGCGCCACTCGGGCAGGCTGTTTTCGGGAGTAGCTTTTAGTTGTTGCAGGGCCGCATCCACTTGCCTGGAAAATGCAGCCAGCAGCTCTTCCACGGCCCCTTCGTGGGTGGGCGGCTGGCCCTCGGCGGCCAGGTAGGCCAGTTGACTTTCACTCAGCGCCGCGCCCCGGGCGTAGGTAAAGGTGCGGTCAAGCACCCCGGCCAAGTGGCGCAGGTGGAAGCCCACCGAGGCCAGCCCCAGCGGCCGCTCGGCCAGCCGGGCGGCCGGGAAGTCGGTCAGTAGTTCGGCTACTTCTTCGCGGGCTTGCAGCAGGGCGTGGGCGACGGGCTGAAGCAACGGCGGCACCCCGGGCAGCGGGCCGCGCAGCCACACTTCGGGCAGGGCGTGGGACATGAGCTAAGTTTTTCGGCTAAATAACCGCCTTACGGGGATTTAGCGGGCGCGGCCAGCGTGGGTCGGCGGGGTCGGCACCCGTATTTTTGCAGGTATTATGTCCGCACTTCCTGCTTCTGCCCTGCTGGCTGCCGCCGAGCAGTTTGGCACCCCGCTCTACGTGTACCAGGCCGATACTATTCGGGCGCAGTACCACAAGCTCACGTCGGCCTTCAGCGGCCACCCCACGCGGTTTTTCTACGCCTGCAAGGCGCTCACCAACGTCGCCATTCTCAAGGTACTGCTGGCCGAGGGCGCGGGCCTCGACTGCGTGAGCCTCAACGAAGTGCGGCTGGGCCTGCACGTTGGCTTCCAGCCCGAAAATATTCTCTTCACCCCCAACAGCGTCGCCTTCAGCGAGCTGGTCGAGGCCAAGGAGCTGGGCGTCAACCTCAACATCGACAACCTCTCGCTGCTGGAGCAGTTCGGGGCCACCTTCGGCGGCTCCTACCCGGTGTGCGTGCGCCTGAACCCGCACATTGAGGCGGGCGGCAACTACAAAATCTCGACCGGCCACATCGATAGCAAGTTCGGCATCAGCATTCACCAGATGCGCCACCTGGAGCGCGTGGTGAAGGGCACCGGCCTGCACGTGCGCGGCCTGCACATGCACACGGGCTCCGAAATCAAGGACGTGGGCGTGTTTATGCGGGCGCTGGATATTCTGTTCGACGCCGCCCGGCGCTTCCCGCAGCTGGAGTTTCTGGACCTGGGCTCGGGCTTCAAAGTACCCTACAAGCCCGGCGACCCCGAAACCGACGTGGCGGGCCTGGGCCGGCAGGTGGCGGCGGCCTTCGCCGAATTTGAAAAAGAATACGGCCGGCCCCTCGAAGCCTGGTTTGAGCCCGGCAAATACCTGGTGAGCGAAAGTGGCTATTTGCTGGTGGAAGTCTCGACGGTGAAGCACACCACGGCCACCGTATTCGCGGGCGTCAACTCGGGCTTCAACCACCTCATCCGGCCCATGATGTACGATGCCTACCACTACATCAGCAACCTCTCGCACCCCAACGGCCCCGAGCGCCTGTATACGGTAGTCGGCAACATCTGCGAAACCGACACCTTCGCCTGGGATCGCCTGCTGCCCGAGGTGCGCGAGGGTGATATTCTGGCCTTCCACAACGCCGGGGCCTACGGCTTCGAGATGAGCAGCTCGTTCAATTCGCGCCTGCGCCCCGCCGAGGTGCTGCTCGACGGCGACGCCGCCCCGCGCCTCATCCGCCGCCGCCAAACGTTCGAAGACCTGCTGGCTGGCCAAGTATAGATGAAATGGTGAGGTGGTGAAATAGTGATTTTCTGAACTAGGAAAACTCACCACTTCACCACCTCACCATTTCACTACTGAGTAAGCAGCCAGTCGATGGCTTCTTTTTCGTGCTCAAAATTGCGGTAGGTGTGGCCCAGTTTGCGGCTCGTCATTACGATGCCCGTCATGGCGAGGCGGGCGAATACGTCGTGCGCCACCACCACGGCCCCGTAGCGGTAGCCATTTTCCTGCACGGCCAGGGGCAGCCACTCGTTCATCATCCAGCTTTCTTCGGCGGTGGTGAAGGGGCTCATCTGCTGCTGATTAACCAGCACCCGGTGCCAGCCGTGGCGTTGCAAGGCCTGGCGCAGGTGCGTGAGCAGCGCCCGGAACTGGGCTTCTACGCGCGGGCCGGAATAATACTCAAGGCGCAGATAACCAGCGGGTTCTTCCCACACGCAGCCGACGTTGTTCTTAAAATAGATAGTGGAAGTAGCAGCCATAGCACGCGCACGGCGAGCGCCTTGCCAGCCCGGCCGGACTACCCGGCGAGACGACCAGCACCCGGTCAACCCGCCTTTAACTAGGATGCCGGGCGCTAGGTTAGCTTGCACTCCTTATTTACTACTCACCGCATGAAGCCCCGCCGCAAGCCCCTTGCCCTGCGCAAGCCCGATTATTTTCCCGCTGAGCAGGTACTGACCGGCCTTACGGCCCCGCGCCTACTGGCCCTGGGCCGTGAGTTCGAGCAATTCCGCTTCGTGCATTGTGAGTTGAGCGAAGCCGACCTGGCGGGGCTGCGCTTCGAGGATTGTTTGTTTGAGCGCTGCAACCTCACTACTGCCAAACTCAGCGGCACGGCGCTGCAAAACGTGGCTTTTGCCGAGTGTAAGCTGCTGGGCGTTGCCTTCGGCGCTTGCCAGGACATGCTCTTTGGTGTGCACTTCGACGATTGCCAATTGCGCTACGCTTCCTTCGGCGGCAAGAAGCTGCCTGGTACGCGCTTCAATCACTGCTCCCTGCCCGAAGCCGATTTTACCAACGCCGACCTCACGGGTTCAACCTTTGCGCACTGCGACCTCACGGGTACCATCTTCCACAACACCCAGTTGGCCGGGGCCGACTTTACCACCGCCACCGGCTTTAGCCTCGACCCTGAAGCCAATGCTGTGCGGGGCACTCGCTTCGCGCTGGCCGCCCTGCCAGGCCTACTCGACAAATACGGCCTGCTGATTGAGCCCTGATGAAACGGCAAGGCGAGCCAATCAGCAAGTATCTTGCGTAGCTGGGCAGCTTGTAATCGGGCCTATTCACGTACCATCACGCATCGACGACCCTCTATTTCCCCCGCGGGTTCAACGGGCTTCAATCGGACCAGGTGGCCGAGGGATGGTCCAGTAACCCAGATAACGGGAAAAAGCAAATTTCCCGATTTCGCACTAGCTTGGCGTTCTTTTATACGCTTGCCCGTTTCTTTTTCCACTCATGAGCCCTCTACCGCCTGCTACTCTTTACCGTTGGGATGATATGCCCAAGGATGAGCTTTCCGATACGATTTCCCGCCGCCTCATTACGGGGGAGCAAATGATGCTGGCCCACGTGTATCTGAAAAAAGGCGCCATCGTGCCCAAGCACTCGCATCATAACGAGCAGATTACGTATATTTTAGAAGGCGCGCTACGCTTTCACCTCGGTGAGGATGAGAGCCAGGAGGTTGTAGTGCGGGCCGGGGAGGTGCTGACTATTCCCTCGTGGCTACCCCACAAGGCCGAGGCACTCGAAGACACGCTCGACGTAGACGTGTTCAGCCCGCCCCGCCAAGACTGGCTCGATGGCAGTGATAGCTACCTGCGCAAGTAGTGGCGAGATGGTGAAATGGCGAAATGGTGAGATGGGGACATAACATAAACTGTCGCAATCAAGCCCTGCAGGGCACCCCTCCGCCTTTTTCCATGTAAGGCTGTTTAGAAAGTTTTCTCTTCCTTACGTCGGTCATACTGAGCTTGCCGAAGCATCCTGCTCGCTTCGTTATGCAGCCGTTCAACGAAGCGAGCAAGATGCTTCGGCAAGCTCAGCATGACAAGAGTTGTGTGGTCGTATCACTTCCTCAACAACTTCTTTATCTATCCGCCGCATCACTAACTCACCATTTCACTATCTCGCCATTTCACTCATGGACCTCGGACTGACCGGTAAAGTGGCCCTGGTGGCCGCCGCTAGCAAGGGCCTGGGGCGCGCCGTGGCCGAAGAGCTGGCCGCCGAAGGCGCGCACCTCGTTCTGTGCGCCCGTACCGACGACACCTTGCAACAGACTTGCGCCGCTATCCGCGAAGCCTCTGGCGGGCGCGTGCTGGGCGTAGCCGCCGACGTGGCCAAGCCAGCCGATGTCGCGCGGCTGGTACAAGCGGCCTTGGCCGAATTCGGCCGCATCGATATTCTGGTTACCAACGCGGGCGGCCCCCCGGCCGGTACGTTCGAGCAGCACGACGCGGCGGCCTGGGAGGCTGCTACGCACTTGCTGCTCACGAGCGTAGTGGAGCTGACGCGGGCCGTCCTGCCCGGCATGAAGGCCCGGGGCTGGGGGCGCATTCTCAACATCACCTCCATCGCGGTGAAGCAGCCGGTGGGTGGGCTTCTGCTGTCGAATAGCCTGCGGGCGGCCGTGACCGGGATGGCCCGCACCCTGGCCAACGAGGTAGCGGCGGCGGGCATTACGGTCAATAATATCCTGCCCGGCTACACCCGCACCGAGCGCGTCGAGCACCTGGCCAGCGCCGCCGCTACCCGCGAGGGCATCAGCGAGGCCGAGGCTACTGCCCGCTGGACCAACGAGATACCCATGCGCCGCCTCGGCGAGCCGCGGGAGTTTGCGGCGCTGGCCGCCTTCCTGTGCTCAGAGCGGGCCAGTTACATCACGGGCACTTCCACGGCCGTGGATGGCGGCTGGCTGAAAGGGCTTTATTAAGAATTACGGGTCAATCAACTAAACCGAACCGATAGTGGGCGTTAACGTATCGTTCGCTTGCTCTTTCGTAACCTCTGCGTGATTACCATCCTCGTCGGCACCAATCGCCCCCAGTCCCGCGCCCGCATCGTGGCCAATTTTTACGCCGCCCTGCTGGCTGAGCTGGGCGCTCCCCACCAGGTACTGGACCTGACGGAGCTGCCGGCCGACTTTCTCAATACGGCGCTTTACCACAACGCCGGCCAGCACCCGGGCTTCAACGAGTTTATCGCCCCGCTCGACCAGTCCGATAAGCTCGTCGTCATCGCGCCGGAGTATAATTGCTCTATCCCCGGGGCACTCAAGGCGTTTATCGACGCCCTGCCCTACCCCGGCGGCATCCGGGGCAAAAAGGCGGCACTCGTGAGCTTGAGCAGCGGCGGCATGGGCGGCGCGCTGGCCCTAAGCCACCTCACCGACATTCTATTCTACCTGGGCACCACCGTGCTGCCGCAGCGCGTGCGCCTGCCCGGCATCAGCCAGCATTTGTCGGCCGAGGGCGAGCTGGCTAGCCCGCTCTTTGCCCAGCTGCTGCGCGAGCAGGCGCTGGCGCTGCTGGCTAGCTAGCCGCCCGCGGGCGGCGGGTTCGCAACAGTAATAGGAAGCCGTAGAGCGTGACGACCAGCACGCCCAGCGCGGAGAACATGGCTACCGCGTCGCGCACGTTTTTACCGGCCCAATCCAGCAGGAAAAACTTGTGCAGCACGGCGAAAGCTAGCCCTTCGCGCCGGGCATCGTCGGTGACGAGGGCGGCGAGGCGGCCGGTGGCGGGCTCCACGTACAGGGCGGGGTGGCCGGCCCCGGCGTAGGCTAGCTTCATCACCGGCAGGCGCTTATTGACAAACCCGTACTCGCCGGCAAACTTGGCTACCAGCTCGGGGCGGCCCAGACTGGCTTGCGCGGGGGTCGGGCCAGCGGGCGCTTCGGTAGTGGGGCTGAGTGGGGTGCAACAGTCGGGCAGCGCCCCGTTTTCGCTGGCCCCGGTGGCCGTGGCGGGCACCGCCTGGCCATGCAGACGCCGCATAAACTCGTCGCCCAGCTCCCGGGCGTAGCGCAATTCTCCATCGGGCAGCGGCTGGCCGGTGCGGGTGCTGCGGTACTGCACCGCGGGCGGGCCGGCCGCATTTTCGCTTACCAGCCGGTAGTAGGGCTGGCCCCCTATCCGGGCCAGCGACACCTGCTGCACCGGCGCGGCGGCCAGCGCCTCGGTGAGCGGCCAAGTCAATTCGGTAGCGGCAAAGGCACTGACGCGGGCCACTTCATTGCGCCGGTCGGGGGTAAATTTTTGCAGCAGGTGATAAGACGCACTCAGCGCAAACGTGCACGTGACGAAGGCCACCCACAACCCCAGCGTGCGGTGCCGCCGCCGCAGCCAGCCCACCTGGTCCTGGGCCGAGCGCGGCTGACGCAGCTTCCGGCGCACGAAGCCGTAGATGACCAATCCGCTCAGCGCCGACAGCCAGATAATGGTGGTAAAAACCAGCATAATTCCCAGGTGCAGCGGCCGGGGCAGCGCGTCGAGAAAATCCCAGTTGTGTAGCATTCCGAACACCCACAAAAAGGTAGCGCGGGCGTGGTTATTGAAAGTACCCAGCCGACTCTGGCCGGTTTCGATAAACACGGCCATGCCGTCGGGCCGGGCCAGGGTAATTTTCCAAACCGGCAGCAGGCGATTGATAAACTTGTACTCGCCCGTGAAGTGCGTCAGGCGCTCGGCCCCCGCCACGGCCGACGTGGAATCGGCGAGCAGGTAGCGGGCCAGCGCCTCGGCATAGGCCCGGTCGCCACCGGGGATTTCCCGGCCAGTAACCGCGCTGAAGTAACGCAGCCGCCCCCGAAAATCAGTAATTTGGTAAGCGGGCTGGCGGTGCAGCTGCACCACGCGCAGATTTTGCACGGCGGCCAGCCCGTACCGGGCCAGCACCTGGGGCACGGGCACGGCCAGCGCGGCAGGTGCCAGCGGCGGCGCGGGCACGGTCTCGTGGGCGATGGCCGGCCGCAATAAATTCGACATCAGCGGGTGCGCCAGCCCGCTGAGCGCCCACATGATAACGGGCACCACCGTGATGAGCCCCAGCACCCGGTGCCAGCGGTACAGGTGGCGCCCCACGTAGCGGCGCACCGGCGAAACGGCCGCCCGCACGGGCGACTCAGTAAGTTGATTAACAGCCATATGAAAAAAGCATACAGGACGCACCGGCGAGCCGACAGCCCGCTGGCGCAGCGCCTGGGTGATTATAAATTGCCGCCCACGTAGCCGGGCCGGCCGACGCTATTCGGCCGCGCGGGCGGCGAAGGTGTAGCCCACGCCCAGCGTAAACGTGCGCGGCGCGGCGGCCACGTAGGTGGTACCGTACTGGTTGGTAGTAGTGTTGGTGGAATACAGCTCATTGCTGAGGTTCACCACGTTGACCCACACGTCGAGGCCGCGCAGGGCGGCCTGCGGCAGGCGGTAGCCCAGGCGCAGGTTGAGCAGGTTGTAGCCGGCGTAGGTGCGGGTGTTGGCGGTATTGGTGTAGTAGGCCCCCACGCGCTGGTATTCCAGGCCCAGGCGGGCCCCGGGCACGAAGCGCGGCTTATAAAACACCTCGGCATTGGCCAGCCAGCCGGGGGCGCCGACCATGCGGTTGCCGGCGTAGTCGCGGTTGCGGCCGGCCACTACCTCACTGTACTCCAGGTACGTATGCCGGGCATTGGTACCGCTGAGGCGAAAATTCACCTCCGAGATGGGTGCGTAGGTCAGCGTGTATTCGACGCCCTGGTGGCGGGTAGCGCCCACGTTTTCGTTCTGGGTGGTGTTGTCGGGCTGCAAGATGCTGACTATCTCGTTGCGGCCTTCGAGCTGGTAGAGACTAAAGTCAAGGTAGAGCTTGCGGTCGAGCAGGGCCAGCCAGCCGCCCACTTCGTAGTTGATAAAGCGGGCCTGCTTCAAGGCTATTAGTTGCCGCGAGCTAAAGAGGCTGGTGGTTTCGGGCGGTTGGAAGCCCGTGCTGAGGTTGGCATACACGCCCTGCGCCGGGCCGAGGGCATAGGTGAGACCCAGCTTGGGGGCCACGATGTTGTACACGTTGTCGAGCGCCGCTTTCTTGGTGGTCTGGCTGCCGCTCAGGTTATTAGAGAATTTGTACTGTACCCGGTCGTAGCGCAGGCCGCCCACCACGCGCAGGGCCTCAGTGGCCTGCACTTCCAGCTGGGCGTAGGCGGCGGCGTTGTAAAGAGTGGTGCGGTAGTCGTCGAGGTAGCGGCCGGTCTCGGTGTAGCCGGTGTAAAAATTGGTGGCTACGTCCTTCTGAATGTCGAGGTAGCGGGCGTAGTACGTGCTGGGGCTATAGTCGAAGTACCCGCCCACGATGAGCCGCGCGTGCAGCAAGTCCACGTCGGCACGGTGCTGCACCAACGCCCCGTAGCTATTGAACGACAAATTATTAATCTGCCCATTCGAGCTTTTATACACGCCGTTCACGCGCACGTCCGAGATGTAGTAGCTCGGCAGCTGCCCGGTGGAATTGTAGCGGTAAAAGCCCGTGAAAGCCGTCTGCTGGCGTTCATTCCAGTCGTGCTCCAGGCGCAGGCTGCTGCGTACGGCCGTCACCACCCGGTTGGTGAAATGGTTGTTGCTGGCGTAGCTGCGGCGGTAGAAGCGCAGGCTGTCGAGAGTGCCCGGCGTCTGGGTGTTGAGGTAGTTGTAGGTGCCAGTGCCGACCAGCCGCGTTTTAGTACTTACGGCATAGTCGGCGCGTAGCGTCCACGACTGCTTATCGAAGTCGGTATAGTCCTGCCAGCCGTTGCGCTGCCGGGCTGCGTAGCCCCCCGCGTACAGCCCGAGCTTGCCCGCCGTACCGCTGGCATGGGCATCGAGGCGTCGGTAGCCGAAGTTATCGCCCTGCACCGATACCCCCACCGTGGGCAGCGGCGTGGGCCGCTGGGTGAGAAAGTTAATGGCGCCGCCAATGGCATTGGAGCCGTACAGCGACGAGGCTGGCCCTTTCACCACCTCCACGCTGCGCACCCCGGCCTGGTTTATCTCGTACAGCGCGTTGTGGTTGAAGATACCGATGGGGCGGATGGGCAAGCCGTCCTCCAGGTAGAGATACACGGCATTGGTACTAATCGGCTGACGAATAGCCATCATATGCTGCTCGTTGCCCAAATCTACCATGTACACGCCGGCTACCTTATTAAGCAGCTGGTAGGGCGCGGTGGCCTTGGTATCGGCAATGAGCTGCGCCGCTACCTGGCCGATGGCCACGGGCGCCT
The DNA here is from genome assembly GCA_913776615.1 of uncultured Hymenobacter sp. Lineage (GTDB taxonomy): Bacteria > Bacteroidota > Bacteroidia > Cytophagales > Hymenobacteraceae > Hymenobacter. The sequence continues at coordinate 16,142 of CAJYPK010000019.1, read as the reverse complement.
CGGTGCGCCGCTCCTGCTCGCGGCTGGCCGACACCACCACGCCCTGCAGGCTCACCGGCGCCGCTTCGAGCCGCACGGTGAGTGTCCGGCCGTCGGCGGGCACGCGCACCTGCTGGGCGTTGTAGCCGATAAAGGAGATAGTTAGCTCCCGCGCCCCGGCGGGCAAGGCCAGCGCAAACCGGCCGCTGGCATCGGTGGCCGTACCGGCGGTGGTACCCGGCACGGCCACCGATACACCCGGCAGCGGCTGCTGCGACTGGGCATCCAGAATAGTGCCGCGCACGGCGGCTTGTTGCGCATAGGCGCTACCCAGGCTGGCAACGGCCAGCCCGGTCATCAATACAATAGATTTCATCCCCTTGAAAATCAAGCCATAAACAAACCAAGGGAGCCGACCGGGCAAGCCAGGGCGCGCACACGGCTGCCCCCGGCGCTCGCCGGTCGGTTTCTCCCCACCCGATGGTTGTTTTTAGCCTAACGGCGGACGAAAAATGGCGCCCAGCGGCGCGGCGTAGCAGCCCGGCACCAGGACTGCGTAGCGTACGGCGGCGCGCCCAACCGGCCGGGCCGCCCGGGCCTGCCAGCCCCCGAAGGTCGCCGGCAGCATCTCCAGCCGCTCCTTGAGCGGGCCGGCCGACTTGCTTTCGCGTTCCTCCTGCTGCCGGAGCTTTTTGGCGAAGTAGCACTTGCCGTCGCAGTGCAGCGCGGGCCGGGCCTTGTTCACGCAAAAGCGCGCCGTGATGGCCGCCTGATTGAGCGTGAAGTCCACCACCAGCAGCTCGCGGCTGAAGGTTTGCAGCAGCACCAGGGCCGCGAGCAAATAGGCGAAAGAGGACTTCACGAGGAAAAAATGGGCTACTTAGCGGCAAAAATAGGCCCGCTCAGGGCTTTCCTACATGCAGCCGCCATCCGGGGGCACTTATCTTTGGTTACTGCTGTCCTCTGCCTGAACGTGCTTACGCCGCTGGCGCAGAGTATTTTTCCGCTTTTCATGTAGCCCTTGCCTCCGATGAAAAAACGTTCCGCTTATTCGTTCCTGGCCTTGCTGCTCACGGCCTCGGCGGCCCTGCTCAACGGCTGCAAGCACGATGCCGACAGCCAGCCCTCGACGGGTAGCGTGGCCTTCGAGTTGAAAAACGTAGTGGGGCAGCAGCCCCTCGCGCTCGATGGCACAGCCTACACTACGGCCGGGGGCGAGACCTTCACGGTGAATACGTTTGAGTATTACATTTCTAACGTTAAGCTCACCAAAAGCGACGGCACTACCTACGCCGCGCCCAACGAGTATCACTTGATCAACACGGCCAAGCCCGGTAGCAGCAGCTTCACCGTCGGCAACGTACCGGCCGGCGATTACACTGGCGTCAGCTTCGTGGTGGGGGTTGACTCGACCACTACCAAGGGCGACCCGCTGGCCCTGACCGGCGACCTCAACCCGGCCAACAGCATGTACTGGGCCTGGAATACGGGCCACATCTTCCTCAAGCTGGAGGGCACCGTGACCTCGACCAGCCCCAACAAACCGTTTACTTGCCACATCGGCGGCTACCGCCAGCCACTCAGCGCCATCGTCACGGCCACGCCCTCGCTCAACGGCGCTACGCTGCCAGTGCGGGCCAGCCAGGTACCCAAGCTATCAATAGCGGCCGACGTGCTGAAGATCTTCGACGGCCCTACCAAGTTTACGCTCAGCAATTTTCCCACCACTATGATGCCCAGCGCCGCCTCGGTGCAGGTGGCCAATAACTACGCAGCGGGCATGTTTTCGGTGACGCAGGTCCAACCCAATTCCAAGTAGCCAACCGCCGCGCCCATGCTCCGGCCCCCGCTTTTCCCCGCCGCGCTACGCTGGCTGCGGGCCCACTGGCGGCCGGTGGCCGGGCTGGCGCTGGGCGGCGCGGTGATAGCCAGCTGCGCCACCCAACCCGAAACCACGCAAGCCAGCCCCGCCGGTGGCCAGCCTACCGCTCCAGCGGCCTCAGCTCACCAGCTCACCAGTTCACCGATTCACCATCCCACCAATTTCCCGGCGATGGTGTACGGGCTGGCTAAAAACCCGCCCGACGCGGCTACTTTCGAGTTGGGCCGGCAACTGTTTTACGACGCCCGGCTGTCGAGCGACGGCACCGTGTCGTGCGGCTCGTGCCACCGCCAGGCCGCGGCCTTTGCCCACGCCGGGCAGCGCCTGAGCCCCGGCGTGGCGGGCCGCCGGGCCACGCGCAATGCCCCGGCCCTGCAAAACCTGCGCTGGCGCCGCAGCTTCATGGCCGACGGCGGCGTGCTGGGCCTGGAGCTGCAAACCCTGGCCCCGCTCACCAGCCCCGCCGAAATGAACACGCCGCTGGCCGACGCCCTGGCCAAACTCAACGCCGACCCGGTGTACCGGCGGCGCTTCGCGGCCATTTACGGCCCGGGGCCGATTGATACGCCGCAGTTTTTGCGGGCGCTGGCCCAGTTCACGGCCGCCCTCACCTCGGCCGATTCGCGCTACGACCAGTACGTGCGCCACGAGGCCGGCGGCACGCTCACCGCGCCCGAGCTGCGCGGCCGGGCGCTGTTCGCAGCCAAGTGCAGCGGCTGCCACGCCACCGATTTATTTAGTGACGACAGCTTTCGCAACAACGGCCTCGACCGCACCTTTACCCGCGATTCGGGCCGGGCGCACATCACCAGCCGAGCCACCGACCGGGGGCGCTTCCGGGTGCCCAGCCTGCGCAACGTGGCCCGCACGGCGCCTTATATGCACGACGGCCGCTTTGCCACCCTACCCCAGGTGCTCGCGCACTACGCTCACGGCGTGCAGCCCTCCCCCACCCTCGACCCGCTGCTGCGTCGGCCCGATGGTCGGCTCGGTATTCCGCTCTCGCGCCAGCAACAGGCCGACCTGCTGGCTTTCTTGCACACCTTGACCGACCAAGAGTTTTTAACCACCCCCCGGCTGGCCCCGCCGCGAGTGGAGCTCGGCCGCGCCGAGTCAGCGCCCCTCGCCGCCCGAAACTAACCCGGCGACCTGCGTCGTTATCGGCGCGGGCTACGGTTTTCTCTTCCGCCTATTATTTCTAATTTTCAGCACTTATGGCCCAGCGCACTACGTTTGCCTCTTGGTTGGGAATCCTGTTGAGCGCGGCGGCGCTGGGCGTAGCGAGCTGTAGCTCGGGCGGCGGGGGCAGCGACGAAACCCCCAAGCCCAGCAGCCCCACGGCCTACGCGCTTACAGTGCCGGCGGGCTTCCCCACGCCCGTTATCCCGGCCGACAACCCGCTCACCAACGAGGGCGTGGCGCTGGGCCGGCGGCTGTTTTACGAAAAAAGCCTGTCGAGCACCGGCACCATGAGCTGCGGCTCGTGCCACCAGCAAAGCAAGGCCTTCACCGACGGCCGGGCGCTGGCCGTGGGCGTCGATGGCGTGGCCAACCCGCGCGGCACCATGTCGCTGGCCAACGTGCTCTGGAGCACCCAGCTCACTTGGGACGGGGCCTTCACCACCCTCGAAACCCAGGCGCTCAAGCCCATCGAAAACCCCATCGAACTGCACCAGCCGCTGGCCGTGGGCGTGGCCCGATTGCAAGCCAGCAGCACCTACCCGGCGCTGTTTCAGGCGGCCTTTGGTACGCAGACTATCACCAATGAGCTCGTGCTCAAAGCGCTGGCGCAGTTTGAGCGCACGCTCATCTCGGGCTCGTCGCGCTACGACACGTACATGGCGACCCGCACCGGCTTCAGCGCCGACGAGCTGGCGGGCTTGCAGCTCTACACTACGCACATCGCGCCCGGCTCGGTGCGCGGGGCCGAGTGCTTTCATTGCCACTCGCAGCCGCTGATGTCGTCGAACTACGAGGGCAAGTTTTTCAACAACGGCCTCGACCTCACCTTCGCCGACCCCGGCCGGGGTGGCCTCACCAAGCTGGCGGTAGATCAAGGCAAATTCATCGCGCCCACGCTGCGCAACATCGCCCTCACGGCCCCCTACATGCACGACGGCCGCTTCAAAACCCTGGAAGAAGTACTCGACCACTACTCCGACCACGTGCAGATGGCCAGCCCCAACCTCGACAACAACCTCATTCAAGGCATCAACGACCCACCCTTTGGCACGCACATGGACCTCACCGCCACCGAAAAGCGGCAGGTCATCGCCTTCCTGCAAACCCTGACCGACACCAACTTCGTCACCGACAAGCGGTTCTCCGATCCCTTCTAAATGGAATTGGTCAGGCCCGGCAGCCCCGCCGGCCGCGTACCTTGCGCGTCCAATTTCTGCCATGCCGACCGCTACTCTGCCCCCCGCCACCGCCCGCCGCCAACCTGAGTTGATGGGCCTGCGGGCGCTGGCCGTGGGCCTGGTCGTGGTAAAGCACTGGACGCTGCTGGCCTTTCCGCTCGGGGAGATGGGGCGCATTCCGCTGCTGGTTCTTAGCGGTTACCTTATCTCGGGTATCATCTGGAAAAATAGTATTTACTGGGGAATCAGCCGGCCGGCCCTGTACCGGCTGGGCGTCTTTTACACCCGCCGCTTCCTGCGGATTATTCCGCCCTACTATGCCTCGCTGGCCCTGGGCGCCCTGCTCCCGCTAACGGTCCTGCATCAGTACCCGGGCTGGTTTTTGCTGCCGCTGGCCAACGTGCTTTGTTACCGCCTGGGCCACTGGCCCGAGGGACTCGGTCACTACTGGACGCTGGCCGTGGAAGAGCAGTTTTATTTTATCTGGCCGCTGCTGCTCGGCTTATTCCAACGCCGGGCCGGCTGGCTCTGGTTGCTCATTGTGGGTAGCCTGGCGCACCGCATCTACGGAGCTTTCTACCTGGTTCCTAGTGCTCCTTCGCAGGCCACGGTACTACTGCCATCCTGCCTCGACCTATTTGCTTTCGGGGCCTTGTTGCAATTGCACAAAACGGCCGAGCGGCAGCTGCCGCTGCCGCCCGCCGCGTACCCGGGCTGGCCCGCCTTGCTTGCTACTGCCGGCTGGTGCCTACTGTGGGGCCTTACCCGCCAGCTACCCTACGCCGAGCAGCTTTGGGAAGTAATCTCCCCGGGACTCGGCGCGCTGGCCAGCTATTTCGCCCTGCGCTGGCTCATGCACTCGCCCCGCCAGGCGCGCTGGCTGGCCCACCCGCTGGCTTTGTGGCTGGGCAAGCGCAGCTACGGCTTGTACCTCTACCACTTGCTGCTACCCGTGTTTTATCAGCGCCTGGTGTATCACCTACTGCCCAGCGGCCAGCCCCAGGCGGCCAGTCTGCGGCAGTTCTGGCTAGGCCCCGGCCCTACTATGCTACTACTTTGCCCGGCGCTGGCCGGGCTGAGTGCCCTTTCCTGGCACTACCTCGAAGCGCCGCTTGACCGGCTGCGTCTCCGGTTTACCTACGCACGGCCCGCTACTGAGCCTGCGCGTTAGCAACTAACGCTTGGGTAAGCGCTAGTCTATGATTAAGCAGTATTTTTCCGCAATCATATAAATAGTAAATACGCTAAAATCCCACAGGTCTCACTAAGCATTCTTTATGCCTCGCCCATTTCTAAAAACACTCTTAGTCGTAGCCGTTGCGGTACCTTGGCTAAACAGTTGTAACAGAATATACCACGGTGATCAGCTATCCCCTAGTGAAACCGCGCAAATCAGAATATTTGCCAAACTAGGCGCAGACGAGCAAATCTACCAGTTCTACTCTAATCATAATGGGGTTGAAGGTGCTGGTAACTACTACACTACCAAGCGCATTGGTCACTACTGGCGCGACCACCGCGCTTACCAAACAGAATCCGCTTATTACCAAGATGTCGCGCAGATTACAACAGCCTATAACCCGCCCGGCAATTTTGTAATTCCTTACCTACTTATCACGCGTAAAGACAACACGCAGTTCAAGATATATGTGGGAGGCAACCGCGAACAGGTGCGAGACTTTTTCGTCAAATGTCGCGCTCATTGGGCAGCCGGTCATTAAATACTCATGTCAAAAAGAACGTCAAGCATCTCCAGCGTTCTTTTACCATTACCTCACTGATTTTGAACACGCTCTAAGGTAGTCCATCAACAAAAATTTCAGGCAAAATTGTCTTACTGCACACTAGCTCTGGAGCTTTGTCAAGTCATTATTCGATTACTTTACACAAAAAAGAGCCCGCTTGACTGCTACAGTCAAGCGGGCTCTTTTCTAAAATATCAGTCCAATATGTCCTTCATGCTGAGCTTGCCGAAGCATCTCGCCCGCCTCGCTGAGAGGCTAAGCAACGAAGCGAGCGAGATGCTTCGGCAAGCTCAGCATGAAGGACGTAGTGAGAAGCTTGGTTTTTGGGGCAGCTTTAACAGTACCTCACCGCGTCTAACATGTTATTGCGCTAATCCACGTTGTCGTGCAAGAAGCGGTTATCCCCCAGCAGCTCATTATCGTCGCTCAGGTTAAAGCGCGAGATATTCTGGGCACTGCTCGGCGTCACGGGTTCCAGCTTCTGGCCGCGGCGCAGGTAGGCGGGCGTGTCGAGGTGGGTCGTAGCCTCGGGCGACAGCCCCTGGTTCTGGCTGAGTTGCTGCAAGCGGCGGCGGCGCTCCTCGGCCTGTGCCTCCAGCATGGCCGGGCGCGGGCGCGGCGCAGGCAGCGGCTGCCCGGGCACCTGCCCCTGACCTTGGCCTTGGCCCGAGAGCAATATCGGGTCGCCGGGCGCGGTAATGGGCGCGCCGGCCAGCCCGGTCTGGGGCACCGGGGTAGCCGGGCCGTTCAGCTCGTACGTGATGCGTACCGGCTCGGGCGCGGCGGGCGTGGTAAATGTCGGTACCACCGGCGCGGGCGGGGCCGTCGGCGGGGTTTGCCGCTCCCGGTCAAACGCGCTGGGCAGGGGCTCAACCACCGGGGCAGCTACCGGCTCGGGTGCCACCTCGGGCCGGCTGTTAGTTGAAATAGTGTGCGCCTCGCGGGCAAAGCCCGTGGCAATGACCGTCACCCGAATGCTCTGGCCCAGCGTGTCATCGGTACCGTGGCCAAAAATCATTTCGGCATCCTCGCCCGCTTTGTCCTGGATGTACTCGGTGATTTCCGACAGCTCATCCATTTCCAGCTCGGCCTGATCGCCCGACATGATGCTGAGCAGAATGCGCTGGGCACCCTTGATGTCGGTGTTGTTGAGCAGCGGCGAGTTCAGCGCCTCCTCGGCGGCGCGGCGGGCGCGGTTCTCGCCCTCCGTGATGGAGCTACCCATTACGGCGGCCCCCGAGTCCTTCATCACCGTTTTCACGTCTTCGAAGTCCACGTTCACGTCGCTGGTCACCGTGATAATCTCGGCAATCGACTTGGCGGCCGTGGTCAACACCGTATCGGCCTTGGCAAATGCCTGGCCCATCGTGAGATTGCCGTAGAGCTGCCGCAGCTTGTCGTTGAGAATTACGAGCACCGTATCGCAGTGCTCGCTCAGCTCCTTGATACCCTGCTCGGCCTGGTCACGCTTCTTCTTCCCCTCAAATAGAAAGGGGGCCGTCACGATGCCCACCGTCAGGATATTCAGCTCCTGGGCTACCTGGGCAATAACCGGGGCCGCGCCCGTGCCCGTACCACCGCCCATCCCGGCGGTGATAAACAGCATTTTTGTCCCGTTGCTCAGCAGCTCACGAATCTGCTCGCGGCTTTCCAGCGCGGCCTGGCGACCGCGCTCGGGCTTGGCCCCCGCCCCCAGGCCCTCCGTCAGGTCCACCCCGATCTGGAGCTTATTGGGCACGGTAGAGCTTTCCAGCGCCTGCCGGTCGGTATTACAAATAATAAACTCCACGTCCTTGATGCCCTGCTTATGCATGTGCTTCACGGCGTTGGAGCCCCCGCCCCCTACCCCAATCACCTTAATGATGGAGCGGCTTTGGGCAGGAATGTCGAAGGTAAAATTCATAGTTCTTTTAATTATGAATTATGAATTATGAATTATAAGTTATGAGTCATGAGATGGATACCCGGCAATCGTTCAGCCAATTCCTAATTCATAACTCATAATTCATAATTCATAATTAAAAGTTAGTATTGTTTATCATCAAAATCATCAATCAGAATGCCTTTCAGCTTGCGGGTGATGTCACCCAAAAACTTGAGGCCACGCTGCTCCTTCACCGGCTTGGGCGGCTCGGGCGTGGTGGCGGCGGGGGCAGTCGGGGCGGGCACCGGCGGGGCCGGGGTGAAGCTGGGCACTACCGGGGTTGCCACCGGGGCGGCGGGCTGGTAGCTATAGGGAGCCAGTTCTTCCTCGGTGTAGCCGGGGCGGGCCATGCGCTCGTCCTGGGCCTGGTAGCCAGCCAGCACGAGGCCCACGCCCGTAGCGTGCATCGGCGACTTCACGGCTTCGATTCTGCCCTTGCCCAGGTGCTGGTTGGGGTAGCCGATGCGCGTGTCGAGGCCGGTGAGGTATTCGGTCAGCTGCTCCAGGTTCTGGAGCTGCGAGCCGCCACCCGTCAGCACGATGCCGGCCGACAGATGCTCGTGCAGGCCCATGCGGTAGATCTCGGCGTACACCAGCTCGATGATCTCCGACATACGAGCCTCAATGATGTACGCCAGATTCTTGAGTGACACCTCCTTGGGCGGCCGGTTGGGCAGGCCCGGGATACTCACGATCTCGTAGTCGCTGGCTTCCTCGGCAATGGCCTTGCCGAACTTCACCTTCAGCTGCTCGGCCTGGTTGGGCGTCACGTTGCAGCCCTGCTTGATATCCTGGGTGATGATGTTACCCCCGAACGGCAGCACCGCCGCGTGGCGGATGATACCATCCTTGAACACGGCCAGGTCGGTGGTGCCACCGCCGATGTCAATCAGCGCCACGCCCGCTTCTTTTTCCTCGTCGCTCAGCACCGATACGCTCGACGCCAGCGGCTCCAGAATCAGGTCGGCAATGGCCAGCCCAGCCTTGGTAACGCACTTATTGATATTATTGATAGCTGCGCTCTGCGCCGTGATAATGTGGAAGTTGCCTTCCAAACGCACGCCGGCCATGCCGATGGGGTCCGTTACCCCACCTTCAAAGTCAACCTTATAATCCTGGGGCATGACGTGGATAATCTGCGAGCCGGGCGGGGTTACCAGCCGGTACATATCCGCCGTGAGACGGTTCACGTCATCCTGCGTAATCTCGTTATCGCCGCTGGGGCGCGTAATGGAGCCGTTATGCTGGAGCGATTTGATGTGCTGCCCGGCAATGCCTACGTTTACCACGCCAATGTCGATGCCCGACTGCTCTTCAGCCTGCCGGATGGCCCGCTTGATGGCATCCACAGTTTTATCGATATTGAGCACTACGCCCCGTTGCACACCTTCCGATACGGCTTTGCCCATGCCCAGAATTTCGAGCTTGCCGTACTCATTTTTGCGGCCCACGAGGGCGCAAATTTTTGTGGTGCCTATATCGAGACCGACGACGATTTTATCTTGTTGCATGGAAACGGACTGGGCAGTGAAAGAGCAGTAACTAACCTACTTAGTAAAAAGTATAAAAAACAGGGGGATGATTGCCAAGTAGTTACTACTCGCAAATTATCTGGTTTTGGTATTCTACGTTGACGCGATGGTACGTATCCCAGCCAAGTACCGAGGGAATTTGGCGGTAAAATACCATCAATTTGGCAAATTTTTCTGAAATGTTCTCGGGGGCGCCGAACTCTATGCGTTGGTCACCAACCTGCTGGGTGAAGCTTAGTTTGCCCCCGGGCTCCACGAAGACCTCGGCCACCTGGGCCTTCCAGAAGGGGTGCTCATCCACGTAGCGCAGGAAGTCGAGATATCCCCGACTAGTACTATCCTGGAAGAACGTGGTGGGCAGCGTGCCGCCGCCCGCCCGGCTCACCGTGGCCACGCGGGCCGTGTAGAGCGGTGAGAGTGGCAGCCGGCGGCCCTCGGCGTCTACGTAGGTGTCGAGGCGGTCGTCGGGATGCACAAGGCGGGCAATGGGACGGTTCTGGTGCACGTCGGCGTGCAGGTTGCCCGAAAGATCGCGGTACACCTGGGCGTCGCGCACGAAAGGATGCGCCTTCAGGCGGCCTTCGAGCTCACGCAAGCGGTCGCCTTCGGGCACGGTGCCGATTACCGGTTCCTTGCCACCGTTGGTGAGCAGGGCCGTCACGCCGCGCTCGCTGATGAAGTAATTGTCTGACTCATTGGCCACGTTGACGACGATGTTCTGCACCGGCCGCCGGGCCTGCCGCAAAGCCGCGAATGCGGCCATGCCCCCTAGCCCCAGCAGGCAGGCGAGCGCGACAAGCAGATTGCGGACGGACTTATCCATGGGATCGCGGATTTAACGGATTCAACTGATTTCGCGGATTCGGACGTCGTTTGCTCGTCCGGTGCGAGAAGCGCGAAATGGGGTAAAGGTTTTTTATACTATGCTTTATACTAGTCGTTTTCCTGGGGAGCTAGCACACCTTTTAGCTGGGGTACTAGGGTGTCGATATCGCCGGCGCCTACGGTAGCCAGTATATCAAATGTAGCAGTATTTTTGGCATTATCCAATACTTCCTGCTTGGTTTGCAGCGATTTAACTGGCGCGGTAATATTATCCAGCAGCATGGCGGCCGTCACTCCCGGCAGGGGAAGCTCACGGGCTGGGTAGATATCGAGCAGTACCACTTCGTCGGCTAAGCTCAGGCTTTGCGAAAACCCTTCGGCAAAGTCGCGGGTACGGGTAAATAAATGAGGCTGAAAAATGACGCGCACTCGCTTTTCGGGGTACAGCGCCCGCAACGAACGCAGGAACGCTTCTATTTCGCGTGGGTGATGAGCGTAGTCGTCTACGTATACCTTGGCGGGACCGGTTACGATAAATTCGAATCTTCGTTTCACACCACGATAGGCAGCCACAGCCTCAGGCAGTTGCGTTGCCGTAACGCCGAATAATTGCGCGGCCACGGCAGCCGCCAGCATATTCTCTACGTTGTGAAAGCCTGGCACTTTCAGCTCCAGGCCGCGCACGACGCCCTGCGGGCCGTGCAAATCGAACCGAAACTGGTGGCCTTCGGCCGTGATGTGTTCGGCAAACAAGTCGGCCCCCTGCTCGGCAGTAAGGCCGTAGCGCAGCACCCGCGTACCAGGCGGCACGGCCGCGGCCACGCGGGCATCGGCCGTGTGATTGAGCAGCAGCGTGCCGCCGGGCTTGAGTTGGCTTACAAACTGGCAAAAAGAGTCAATCAGCGCGCTTTGCTCGCCGTAGATATCGAGATGGTCGGCGTCGGTACTCGTGACAATGGCCACGTCGGGGTGCAGCGTCAGGAAGCTGCGGTCGTATTCGTCGGCTTCGACGACCACGGGGGCGGCCGGGCTCTGGGGCAACAACAGATTTGAGCCCAGGTTCACCGCAATACCGCCCAGGAAAGCCCCGGCGTCGAGGCCCGCATGATGCAGCAGGTGGGCCACCATGCTGCTGGTCGTAGTTTTACCGTGGGTGCCCGCTACCGCGATGGTGGGCCGCCCCTGGGTGAGCACGCCCAGCACCTGGCTGCGCTTGCGAATGTCGTACCCTTGCTCGCGCAGCCACGCCCATTCGAGGCTGGTGGCCGGGATGGCGGGCGTCAGCACCACCAGCGTTTCGGCCTTGTGCTCCCGGATTTCCAGCGGAATATTCTCCACCGCATCGACGTAATGCACGGCGATACCTTCGGCCTGCAAGGCCCGCGTCAGGGGCGTTTCGGTTTTATCGTAGCCACTCACTTGGTGGCCGTTGGCCTTAAACCAACGCGCCAGCGCCGACATACCAATGCCCCCAATACCCAGGAAAAAAATGTACGGAAACTGCTGCACCGGTTTTTGTTAATTATGAATTATGAGTTAGAAATTATGAATTGCGGCGGGTGGGAATTCTATCAATAACAGCGAAAGCTGCCCAGAAAAACTATCAATCAACCATGTTTGTCATGCTTGTATGACAGCATATTTTTAACAGGGGAATTTTTAAACAGCTTCACGTTTTACTTACTGACCAGCTTCATCAATTCATCGACGATGGCGCGGGTAGCGTCGGGGCGGGCCAGTTCCTGCACGCGCTGGCTGAGCTGCTGCTGGCGCGCCGGGTCGGCGAGCAGGCGCAGGGTTTCGTCGTAGAGGCGGGTGGGTGCGTGCTCGTCGGTGATGAGCACGGCGGCCCCTTTGCCGACCAGGGCCAGCGCGTTCTTGGTCTGGTGGTCTTCGGCCACGTTGGGTGAGGGCACCAGCACGCTGGCCTTGGCCGTGAGGCACAGCTCGGAAACCGACAGCGCCCCAGCCCGGCTAATAACCACGTCGGCAGCGGCGTAAGCTAAGTCCATGCGCCGGATAAACTCCATCGCGTACAGGTGGTCGGCGGCGTAGGGCGCGGCCTGCTGCTGAGCCTCGGGGAAATAGATTTTGCCCGTCTGCCAGATAAGCTGCACCCCGGCGTCGCGCAGGCGGCCGAGAGCGGCGGCGGTGGCCAGGTTGAGCGTACGCGCCCCGAGGCTGCCGCCCACCACGAGCAGCGTTTTCTTGTTCGGGTCGAGCTCGAAAAAGTCGAGGGCCTCGGCGCGGCTGCCGTGGGCGATTTCGGTACGCACGGGGTTGCCGGTAAGCACCAGCTTATCGGCGGGGAAGAATTTCTCCATACCGTCGTAGGCCACGCAGATTTTATTCACGCGGCGGGCCAACAGCTTATTCACCAGGCCGGCGTAGGAATTCTGCTCCTGAATCAAGCTCGGAATACCGCGCGAGGTTGCGGCCAGCAGCACCGGCGCCGAAGCGTAGCCCCCTACCCCAACCACGGCATCGGGCCGGAATTCCTGAATCAGCTTGCCCGCCTTACGCACCGAGCGAAATACCCGCACCGGGAACAAGATATTCTGCGGCGTAAGGCGGCGCTGCAAGCCCGTGATGTCGAGGCCCACGATGGGGTAGCCGGCCTCGGGCACGCGCGTCATCTCCATGCGACCGTTGGCGCCCACAAACAGAATGTCGGCGTCGGGCTGCCGCCGCCGGATTTCGTTGGCAATCGCCACTGCCGGGAAGATGTGCCCGCCCGTACCGCCGCCGGAGATGATGAATTTCATATTTTAAGCTGTTAGCTGCTAGCTGTTAGCCATTAGCTTTTGTTGGACATGCTTTAATTTACCCGAAAGCTACCAGCTAGTAGCCAGTAGCTTTTTGCCTGAAAACTTATGCGAGTTGGGCTCGCTTGCTCGGAATACGCACGGTATCGGTCGGCTCGCCGGCCAGCGGGCGGGTTTCGCGCTCGCCCCGGCTCACTGCCAGCACGATACCTACGCTCAAACCCGTGAAAATGAGCGACGTACCACCCATGCTCAGCATGGGTAGCGGCAGGCCCGTCACGGGCCCCAGCCCCACGGCCACGCCCATATTTACCATCGCCTGAAGTACCAGGCTAAAACACAGTCCGGCCGAGAGCAGCCCCCCGAAAGCACCCTGGCTATTCATCACTGTTTTCAATCCTCGATATAAAAAAGCGAGGTAGAGAAACAGCACGAACAACCCGCCAATCATCCCGTATTCCTCGATAATGATGGCGTAGATAAAGTCGGAGTATGGGTGGGGCATGATGTTGCGCTCCGTACTCTTACCGGGACCTTTGCCGGTGAGGCCGCCCGTGGCGATGGCGATAAACGAGTGTTCAAGTTGAAACTGAGGCTTCTTGGCTTTGTCGGTGAAGTTGGTTACCCGCGAGATAACCGTGCCCAGACGTTCGCCCGCCCACAGGCCGGCCCCACCCAGCACCACCCCGATGGCCACCATTACCAGCATCTGCTTCATGGGCACGCGGCCGATAAACATGAGCAGCAGGCAGGTCAGGAACAACAGCAACGCCGTGGAGGCGTTCGAGAGCACGATGAGGCCGCAAATAACCCCCACCCAGAGCATTACCGGAAACAGCGTACTCCAGAAGTCGTGCAAATGCTGCTGCCGGCGGCTGAGCATGCTGGCCAGGTGCGAAATCAGGGCCAGTTTGGCCAAATCGGAGGGTTGGAACGTCTGGTTGATAACCGGGATGGTCAGCCAGCGCGAGGCCCCATTCACCTCGCCGCCCATGAAATAAGTGAACAGCAACAGCGGCACCGACAAGAGCAGCGCGTAGAGCGACAGCCGCGAGTAGTGGCGGTAGTCGATGCGGTGGGCCAGCCACATCAGGCCCAGGCCGATGAATATCAGACTCGTGTGCTTGAGCACGATGAGTTCGACCGAGCCGGTGCGGCCGTGCAATTCGTTGCGGTAGGCCAGCGTACCGGTGGCCGAGTACACTACTGCGATGCTGATGAGCGAAAACAGGATGACGATAGCCCACAGAATGGGGTCGCCCTTGAGGTTACGCTGAAGCCAAGTAAGACGGTGCTGGACCACAGATTTAACGGATTTAACGGATTTCGGGGATTCGGACGCGGCTGGTTTTTATGGGAGAAAGCTGTTTAAAGATTCTCCGTAACCACGACGTTTGTCATACTGAGCTCGCTGAAGCATCTTGCTCGCTTCATCTGACAAGGAAATTAGTGTAGCATGCAGAATACTTTGAGCAGCGGCACCCGGTGCGGGTTAGCTTTCTTAGTAGTTGCAATAAGTATTCGGCTTTGTAAAAAGGATACTTTCCTATTTTATTAACAAATTGATCCTTATTGTTTTTTAGGAGGGGAGCGCCTGCGCGGCGGCAGCGAACTGCCGGCCCCGGTCTTCGTAGTTTTTGAACAGGTCGAAGCTGGCGCAGCACGGGGAGAGCAGAACTACGTCGCCGGGGTGGGCCAACGCGGCGGCCCGACGTACGGCCTCAACCATGCTGGTGGTTTCTTCGAGGTGCGGCACTTGGGTTTCGAAGGCGGCGCGGAGCTTGGCATTGTCGACGCCCAGGCAGATGAGCGCTTTCACTTTCTGGGCGGCCAGCGGCAGGATGGGCTCGTAGTCGTTGCCCTTATCGGTGCCGCCGGCAATCCATACGATGGGGTGCTTGATGCCGTCGAGGGCGTACCAGGCAGCTTCGACGTTGGTCGCCTTGCTGTCGTCGATGTACTGCACGCCGTTGAGCGTACGCACGAGTTGCAGGCGGTGATCGGCGTTTTGAAAGGTGCGGAGCGCGGCCTCGATCTGGGCGGGTGAGGCCCCGGCCACGCGGGCCGCCAGGATGGCGGCGGCCATGTTTTGCTGATTGTGCTGGCCGATGAGGGGCGAGTTTTTGATGCTCACCTGGTCGGGGTGGCGGTCTTCGATGGGCAGGTGAATGCGCAGCGTGCATTCGTCCTGGTAGTAGGCGGCGAGGTGCTGATTGGGCAGCCGGTGCAGGCTGAACGGCAGCGTAAACGCCGACATGAACGCCGTGGTGAGGTAGCGGCCCGTCACCTCGTCGTCGGCGTTGTAGATCAGGTAGTCATCGGTCGCCAGGTTTTCAGCAATGCGCAGCTTGGCGCGGGCGTATTTCTCCAGCGAGTACTCGTAGCGGTCGAGGTGGTCGGGGGTAATGTTGAGCAGCAGCGAAATCCAGGGATGAAAATCACTGATGTCGTCGAGCTGAAAGCTGCTCAGTTCGAGCACGTAATATTCGTGCTGGTCTTCGATCACCTGCTCGGCCAGCGAGTAGCCAATGTTGCCGGCCAGCCCCACTCGCAGGCCCGCCTCTTTCAGCAAGTGGTAGGTGAGCAGGGTGGTAGTCGTTTTGCCATTGGTGCCGGTGATGGCGATGAAGCGCGCCTGGGTGTAGCGGCTGGCAAACTCAATCTCGGAGTGAATCGGAATCTGCTTTTCGCGCAGGGCCTGGATGACGGGCGCTTTCTCCGGAATGCCGGGGCTTTTAATTACCTCCGTGGCTTGCAGGATGCGCTCGAGCGAATGCTCGTTTTCCTCGAACTCAATCCCGGCCTGGGTTAGCTTATCCTTGTATTTAGGCTGGATGCTGCCCCGGTCGGATACGAACACGCCGAAGCCTTTGGCCTGGGCCAGCAGGGCCGCGCCCACGCCGCTTTCGGCGGCTCCAAGGATGACGATATTTTTCATAAGTGGGCTCACGTATTTTTTTACCGCGGACGGCGCGGAAGCTTTTCGCGGACGACGCGGAGACTTTTCTTCCGCGACCCTCCGCGAAAAGCTTCCGCGCCGTCCGCGGTAAATAAATACGTGAGCCCACTTATGAAAAATATCGTCATCCTTGGAGCCGCCGAAAGCGGCGTGGGCGCGGCCCTGCTGGCC
>CAJYPK010000018.1 GCA_913776615.1 uncultured Hymenobacter sp. | reverse complement strand
TGGCTCAGCGCCTTTCGCCGGCTAGCCGTGGACTACGAACGTACCCCGGCTAGCCATGTGGCGTGGCTCTTACTCGCCAATTTGACAATCACGCTGAACCGACGACATTCCTAAACACGCTCTTAGTCGGGCTGTAACACCAAGCTCCGGCTTGGTGAGGCGGCAGGGCGCCCCCGCCGAGCGCTTCACCAAGCCGGAGCTTGGTGTTACAACCTATAGTACCCTTGCCTGAGAAGCTCTCTAATTTATCATTAGCTGTCTGAAACTCGTTCGTCCTTGCGAGCGCAGCGAGGCAATCACACCCGAACGGCTCGTTGTGATGTGATTGCTTCGCTACGCTCGCAAGGACAGACTAGCTAGCTAACGTAAACATCCAATTAGGGGGCGCCTGCCCTTTCCCGACCACCCAGCGGGTACATCAAGATGTACTATCGGCGGATAGAATAGGACGCGTGCTTTGCAGGCATGAAAACACGCTTATTTTCCGCCTTCCGGCTCGTCCTCTTTCCCGGGCTATTGCTGCTGGTGCTAGCCCTGCTCACGGCCCCGGCCGCCCGCGCCCAAAACGTGGGCATCGGCACCACCGCCCCCACCCAGAAGCTCGACGTGGATGGCAACCTGCGCCTGCGTGGCCTCTCGGGCAGCGGCCTGCGCCTGCCCCAGGTGCAGGCCGACGGTACCATCACGGTGGGCAGCGACCCGCTGTTTAGCAGCTCGGCCAACATTGCCAAATCCGTCGATAGCCTCCACGTGAGCGTGGGCAACGGCGACCGGGTGTTTCGGCCGGTGGTGAGCGGGGGGCGCCTCTACGTGCCCACCGGCGGGCAACTCCGCATCTACAACGCCCAGCTTACCACTCCGGGTGTACCGCCCACGCTGGCGCTGCTCGGCGCCATCAACCTGCCCGAAGCCTTTTTCGTCACCGTTACGACGGTGAACGGGCGCCTGCTGGCCGTAACGTCGGATTTTACCGGCAATGCCTTTCACGTGGTGGACGTAACCAACCCCGCCGCGCCTACCCTGCTGAGCTCGACCAGCAACGCCAGCGAGGACGGCCAGGCGGCGGCCATCGTGAGCAAGGATAATATCGTCTTTATTTCCAGCGCTGCCGGCATTTCGGGTGCCCGCCTGGCCGTGTGGGACATCGGCAACCCCGCCGCGCCGGTGCGGCTCACTTCGGTAGCAGTAGGCGGCACCGACCAGATGGTGCTTAGCCCCAGCGGCAATACCCTCTACGTGGCCGACAACCAGGATTTGGTACTGCGCATTCTAAACGTCAGCTACGCGCCCAACCCCACCGTTATGAGCACGCTGCCCCTGAATTTCTTCACGGGCGGCATCGCCCTGAATGGCACCTCGCTCTACCTGACCGACTCCCGCTCGCTGCATTCCTACGACGTGACCAACGGCACCGCGCCCCGCGCCCTAACTTCGGTGCCGGGCACCGGCGGCGACCTAGCCATCGGCAGCAATTCGGGGCTGCTCGTGGATCCCGGCAGTCGCCAGCTCCTTTCCTTCGATCTCACCAATCCGCTGGCCCCGGTGCTGCGCGGGGCCGTGCCGGCACCTTCGCACGGAGAAGGCCCGGACGAGTACCCCGGCTACCTAGCCACCGACGGCACCTACGCCTACGTGGGCATCGATTTTGGTGGCCGGATTGAAGTGTATACCATCGGCGGCACGCCGCGCGTAGTGGTAGTGGGCCTCGACGGCTCACTGGGCACCGTGCCCGCGCCCTCGCAGCCGGCACCCTCGCTCAGCCTGAGCGGGCAGACGCTGAGCATCGGCGGGGGTAACTCGGTAACGCTGCCCGTCGCCGCCGGCGACAACCTGGGCAACCACCTCGCCACCCAAAACCTCAACCTGGCCGGCTTCCGGCTGGTGGGCGGCTCGGCCACCGCGCCCAGCACCCTGGGCCTGAATGTGAGCAGCGCCGGCAACGTAGGCCTCGGCCTGCCCGCCGGCGGCTCGCCGCTCTCGCCGCTGCACGTGTACAGCAGCAGCTCGTTCGACGTGGCCCGGCTCGAAAGCAACTCGGTGGGGCCGCACCTGCAATTCACCAAAACCAACGGCGGCACCGGGATAGTTGATTACATCGGCACCGACTACACCGGCTTCCGGGCCGGGGCGCTGGAGCTGCGCGGCAGCACGTCGGTGCAAATCAGCGGCGACGGCGACCCCAGCAACCCCGACCTGGTGGTGGCGGCCAACGGCAACGTGGGCATCGGCACCGGCACCTCGGCCCCCGTCGCCCGGCTCGACGTGAACGGCGCGGCCCGCGTACGCAGCGTGCTCTCCCCTACTACCGGCAGCCACAGCTTACTGCCGGTGGCCTACGGCGCGGTGGGCGGCCAGGCCGCCAGCCTCAGCAGCACCGACAACTACACCGTGGCCCGGGTGCCGGGCCAGGCCGCCGGGGCCTACCGCCTCACGTTCAGCAGCGCCAGCGGCCTGAGCGCGGTTGATTTGACCAATACCGCCGTCACGACCACGCTCTTCGGCACCACGCCCGGCGTTATCACCTACCGCCCCGGCACCGGCTATCTCGACGTGTTCACCTTCAACCTCAGCGGCGCGGCTACCGACCGGGGTTTCAGCTTCAGCATGTTCCTGCCCTAGCCGGGCGGCTGGCCGCCCGGGCTGCTTGCGTATCGGCAACGAATTTATCCTTTATGCCATGAATCAGACTTGTACTACTAAGGCCCACTCCGCCTGGCCCCTGCTGCTGGCCGCCCTGGGTTGGCTGGCCCGCCCGGTCGCCGCCCAAACCCTGACCGCCACCAGCGGGGCCAGCCTCACCGTGCAGAGCGGGGCCACGCTCTACGTGGACGGGGGCTTACAAACTGCCAGCGGGGCTACCCTCACCAATGCCGGCACCGTGCAGCTCACCGGCGACCTCACCAACGCCGGCACGCTGAATTCGGCGGGCAGCCTGCTCTTTGCGGGCAGCCAGGACCAAACCTTCGCGCCCGGCGCGGCCACCGTGGCGGCGCTCACGCTCAACAACACGGGGACCACGGGCCGCAACCGCCTGTTCATTCCGGCCAACCTGACGGTGAGCACCACGCTCACCCTTACCCAGGGCCTGGTGCGCACGCTGGGGCCGGGCACCGGGGCCAGCCTGGCGACTCTGCGCCTATCCAGCGGCGGCCAGGTGCTGGGCGAAGGCCCCGGCCGGTACGTGCAGGGTCGCCTGCAAGTAGAGCGGGCCGTGGACGGCAGCAGCCCGGTTGATTTCACCAACGGCCTGTCGCTTAATGCCGCCGGCCAAAACCTGGGCACCGTTATCGTCACCCGCACGGCCGGTCTGCAACAAGCCGGCGTGAGCTACGGCCAAAACGTGGGGGGCACGACCAAGGGCATCGACCGGGTGTGGCAAGTCACTGCCGGCCAAGCCCCCACGGCGGCCACCAGCGTTACCCTACGCTGGGTGAGCGACGACGACAACGGCTTCAACCCGGGCACCGCGGCCCAGCTGTGGCGGGCCGCAACGGCCGCCGGGCCGTGGGCACCGCAGGGCGCGGCGGCCTCGGCCAGCGCCCGCTCCCTCACGGCCAGCCTGACGCAATTGGGCGTGCTCACCGTCAGCAACAGCAGCCAGCCGCTGCCCGTTACGCTGGTCAGCTTCGCGGCCCAGCGGCAGGGCACCGACGGCCTGCTCACCTGGGCCACGGCCTCGGAGCTGCGCAATGCCTATTTCGTGGTCGAAAGCTCGGCCGACGGCCGCACGTTTCAGCGGCTGGGCCAGGTGACGGGCGCGGGCACCAGCGCCCTGGCGCACAGCTACCAATTTATCGATGCCAACCTGGGCCGCTACGCCACCCCGCAGGTGTACTACCGGCTGCGCCAGGTCGATACCGATGGCACGGAGTCCTACTCGCCCGTGCGCACCGTGCAGGTGCCGCTGGCCGCCGGGCTGGTGGTGCAAGCTTACCC
This sequence comes from uncultured Hymenobacter sp., assembly GCA_913776615.1. Classification (GTDB taxonomy): domain Bacteria; phylum Bacteroidota; class Bacteroidia; order Cytophagales; family Hymenobacteraceae; genus Hymenobacter. The sequence goes on along the minus strand of CAJYPK010000018.1, from coordinate 16,294 downwards.
CAATCCCAGCGCCGCCAGCGCCGAGGTCACGCTGGCCATTCGCACCGACCAGGCCGGCCCGGCTACGCTGCTGCTGTTCGATGCCGTGGGCCGGCAGCTGGGCCGGCAGCAGTTCGCCCTCAGCCCGGGCACTACCACGCAGCCGCTCGGTCTGGCGCAGGGGCTCGCAACCGGCGTGTACGTGCTACGCGTGTTGCAAGGCGGTCAGCAGCAAGTAGTAAAGCTGGTGCGGGAGTAGGCCCGCCCGGGCAACGAAAGTTTATATCAATTCTTTGTACAACTTCGTAACCTTTACCTACCTTTGTAGAGTAATGACAAAAAATGAGGCGGCCCGGCACCCGGCCGTACCACCTCACCAACTACCCTAGCAGCCAGCTAACGAGCTGGGTTAGCAGGTAAGTCGCTAGGACCGCTCCGAGAGCTTTCCCGACCCCACTTGCAAAGCCCGTTGCCAGCGCCAGCAGTAGTTTTTTCGCGTTCCTCTCCATTTTTCGTGTGGAAGTAGAGGGTTGCCAAATAACCCCGCACTTCTGAAAGCCCGGCCGCTGCTACGGCTGGGCTTTCGTCTTTCTAACGAAAGCCGGCTGCTAGGTCGCGGGGCATAACCCCAACGCGAACCGGGCAAAGATAGGGCTACATAGAACTAGCTAAAAATTTTACTGGTCTATTTATCGGTATCCCGCTGGGTTGGTCACCTCGGCGTAGCTACGCGCTTGGGTCGCGGGCGTATTTTCTCACAATTGAGCTAGCCCGAACTATAATTCTTGTCAAGCAGGCTCTTGTAACAATCCTGCCCACCCGGCATCTCGCGTGCGCTAGCGCGGCTTCGGCGTCAGAAAATAGTTGCGCGGACTTTGTAGCCCGCGACTATCGGGCTGACAAAACGCGGACTGCAAAGTCTGCGCTACTACCTCTTGGCCGCATGGGCACCACGCACTTTGAGCGAGATGCTTCGGCAGCCTCGGCCGGGCGGACGCGCCTTGACTTTCACACAGCTTCCGCACGGTCTACCCACCCGCCTGCTCGTTCAAATACACCTCCAGCATGGGGTAGCCGCCGGGGCCAGGGGTGGCGCGGTCGGCGGGGTGGCGGGGGTTGAGCTGGTGGGCCTGCTCCCAGGCATCGGGCATGCCATCGTGGTCGGTATCGGCGGGGGCGGGGGCAGCTTCCAGCACCGGCCAGGCCGCTTGCGACGTGCGGTAGGGCGTGCCGTGCGGGTAGCCGCCCTGCACGTCGATGAGGCGGCCGGTGCGGGTGCGCACCTCGCGCACGAGGCGCTGGTCGAGGGTATCGCGCCGGGGGCGGCTGGCCCCGGCCCCGGCCAGCACGAGGTCGTAGGCCCGGGCCGCGGAATGGGTGGCTACGGGGCCGAGGTTGAAGGGCTGGCTGGCCTTGGCCAGCGCGGTATCGGCGCGGGTGCCGCCGTTCATATCCACGCCCCGCCAGTTGTGGGCGGTTACGTCGGCGCTGGCTTCCTGGTAGTTGCCGGCCAGGTAAAATTTGCCGTAGGGCAGCGGGTTGCTGCCCTTGTCGAGCTTGTAAGGATTCAGCAGCCGCTGGCGCACGGTGGGCCGGGTGCTGGGGCCGGGCTTGTAGTAGTTGTTGACAATGTTGTAGTTACCGCCCTCGCCGGCGTACACGTTGTTCTCACCCCAGTCGTAGATAACGTTGTTGCGAAAATCGCAATTTTCGTAGCCCGCCGGGTGGGTGTAGCGGCTGCCGTTGAAGCGGGGCGTACGCGAGTTACAGTGCACAAACAGGTTGTGGTGCATGCTGGCGTGCTGCCCGCCCCAAATGCCCCCGTAGCCGTGGCGCTCAAAATCGGTATCGCCCTTCTCGAAGTGGTACGAATAATTGAGCGGCGGCCCGATGAGATTCCACTGCAAAGTGGTGCTGTCGCCCTCGTACACCGAAAAGCATTCATCGGTGCTCCAACTCATCGAGCAGTGGTCGATGACGAGCCGGCGGCAGCGCTGCCCACCAAAAGCATCGTCGCCGCCCGCCCCGTCCGTAAGGCCCTGGTTCTGGTTTTTATCGCCCATCCGAAAGCGCAGGAAGCGCACCACCACGTTGTTGGCCTTCACCTGCACGGGGTAGTCGGCCAGGCAGATGCCCCCGCCGGGGGCCGACTGCCCGGCAATGGTGGTATTGGCCCGACCGATGGTGAGCGGGGCCAGCAGGTGAATGGTACCCGCCACCCGGAAAACGATGGTCCGGGCCGGGGCCTGGGCGGCGCTCAGCTGCACGGCGTAGCGCAGGCTGCCGGGCTGGTTGTCGTCGAGCAAGTTGGTGACTTCGAGCACCGTAGTAGGCACCGCCGCCGTGCCGCGCCCGCCGCTGGCGTAGCGCCCCGCGCCCTCGGCCCCCGGGAAAGCCAGCAGCGGCGCGGGAGCCGGGGGCGCGGCCAGACGCAGCACCCAGCCCGCGCCCATCGTAGTTAACAGCAGCGCGTGGCGCAGTCCAAAGCCCAGCAGCATCGGCAGAAAATCTCTAAAAAGGGTGGGAATAACGGGAGTAGCAAGCTGCAAAGATGCCCGGCTGGCCCGGCCGCGGCGCCCGGCGCGGCGCTTTTCTTTGCGCAATCGTTGTCGGCAACGTTCCCAACGAAGTGGCCCCCCGGCCGCTGGCAGTGCCAACGGCCGGGGGGCCATCCCTCCGCTCCCGCTAGTTTGGGGCCTACTCTTTGTGCAGGCGCAGGGCCTGGCGGAATGCCGAGCCATCGGCCTGGGTGCCCGTCACGAGCACCGTGAGCAGGCCGGGAGTCAGGGCGTTCAGGTCGAGGCTGGGGGCCTGGCCACCGGCCACGGCCAAGCGCTGGAGCTGACGGCCGGTGGCGTCGAGGATCTGCACTTGGTAGGTAGCCGTGGCGGGCAGCGCGCCCAGGTCGAGGGTGGTGCTGGCCTGGGCGGGGTTGGGGTACAGGCCCGCCTGCCCTACCGTACCCATTTCGCCGAAGCTCACCGTGCGTACCGGCGAGTAGGTAGCCGTGCCATCCGCATCTACCTGGCGCAGGCGATAGTAAGCCAGGCGCGCGCCACCGTTCTGATCCACGAAGCCGTAGGTGGTAGCCGAAGCTTTGCTACCCTGGCCGGCCACGCTGCTCAGCTTAGCGAAGGTCGTGCCGTCGAAGCTGCGCTCCACGTCGAAGTAGGCGTTGTTTACTTCCGAGGCGGTCGTCCAGGCGAGGCGGGCGCTACGGCTGCCGGCGACTGCCTGGGCCGTGAACTCGGCCAGCTGTACCGGCAGCGGGGCCAGCAGGTTGGCCGTCGAGGCGCTGGAGGTACGCTCCGAGACGCTGATGATCCAGCCGTCGCCGAGGTGGGTGCTGGCGTTGTCGCCGTGAATGATGCCGCCCGAAGCCGCCGGGCGCAGGTACAGCCGAAACACCAACTTGCTGATGCTCTTGCCGGAGGTCATCACCAGTGCCGAACCACTGGCGGCACCGCTGCCCGTGTTCCCGTCGGGCGCGGTGGCCGTGTTCGTAATCTGGGTGTTGCTCACGGCAAACTCGGCCGAGCCGCTGAGACGGGAGAGCGTAACGCCGGTGGTGAGTACGTCCAGCTCGGTAGTGTAGCCCGTTTTCACGTTGTTGATGGTGAAGGAGCCGCCCAGGCCGGTGAGGTGCACTACCGGGTTGACCATCGGCCTGTTAAACGTGATGGTCAGGTCGGCAAACTGGTAGCGGGCGGTGTTGGCGGGCATGTTCGAGGGCAGGGGCTCGACCGAGGTGAAGACCTCAATGCCGCTGTTGGCGGCTACGTCGATGCCGCCGCTCACGCCGCTGGTCGAGGTGTAGTTGCCGTTGCTGGAGCCGCCCACGGCGTTGAGCAGCGGGAACAACTGAAAGGCCGGGGCGGTGCCGCTCGTAGTCGAGAGGCCCGAGCCGAAGGCTACCCCTGCCCCGCTGGCGATGCGGCTGGTGGGCAGCGTGTACTGCTGGTTGCTGAGCGAGAAAGTCGCCGTGGTAGTCGGCGAGTAGCTCGACATGGCGTTGGTCGAGGGGTTGGTGGTATTGTTCTGGAACGTTATCGCTTGGGCGGCGGCCGTGGGGCCGTTGGCCGTCGTGTTGCCAGCGCCGGGGGCAAATTCCAGGGTGGGCGTTTGGGCCAGGGCGGTGGTACCGCTTACAGTGGCCAGCAGGAGCAGAAAAGAGCGCAGCGAGGTAAACATAATTAATAAGAGCGGGGAAGCGAAGGGCAGGTGTTTTTTGTGCGTAATCACCGCCTGACCGGGGCATATCTTACCCCCGCTTAGCTCTTGTCTAAGCCTGATATTCAGTGCGTTCTGATTACATTACAAAGGTAGATTTTGCCCTTGCCGCCATTTTCCCATTCTCGCTAAACGTCACCTCCCATCCCACGAACTAGGCATTTTTGTGCGTGAAGGGTTTTGACGCGGAAGGTTAAACAAGGCTAAATCGAATTAGCGCCTCCCCATCTTAAAGGCTCCACAAGGCTAAATCGAATTAGCACTCGCCCAATCCTACCCTAATTCACTGGTCCTAAACGCCGTCCGGCCGCCGGAGCTTCGAGGGAAGCTCCGGCGGCCGGACGGTCATTATTCAGCTAATAACTTACCCTCTAGCGCGTCGCAGGCTCAGGTAATCGAGGTAGTACAGGACTTTCACCGACACGTTATTATTGTGCGGGGTGTTAGCCACGTTGGCCAGGTTGTCGAAGTAGAGCGGGGTGGCTTCGTTGCCGAGCAGGTAGCTGGCGGTGGCATCCTTCCACACCAGGCTCACCTGCGAGCCGGGCGCAAACCACCATACCAGGGCGGCATCCACGTTAAAAGCACTGAAGCTGTTGTCGTGGTTGCGGTCGTAGCCGGGCAGTTGCTCTTCCGGCCCGCCGGGCCGCAGGCGGATAAAGTCGAAATAATGCACCGTGCTCACGTAGTGGCGCACGCGCATCGTAAACGACAGCCGGTTGGTGAAGGTGTAATTAGTCGTGAGGGTGTTGGTAAACGTCGATACGTTGCGCCGACCCAGCAGCGGGTCGCTTCCCAGAATGTCACTGTAGAGCTGGTCGATGGGCAGCGAGAGGTCGAAGCCGTCGTTCACGTAGCCCACCTGGTTTACTTTCAGGTTGTAATCGAAGGTGTACCGAAAATTCAGCTGGTTGTTGACGCGGTAGCGCGGGCTCAGCGTGAGGCCGTAGCCGGCGCGGCGCGGGCGCTCCAGGCGGCCGTCGCGCTCGTAGAGGCGCATGCCGGCGTTTACGTCGTAGGCTATTTTCTTGCGGTAGTCGGAGGAAGCATAGTAACCCAGGTTGCAGCTGGTCGGGATGCGCACGTAGTAGTCGCCCAGCGGCGCGGTGCGCGGCTCGTAGTAGTCGTGCTTGGCCAGATCGACGTTCAGGTTGAACCCCATCGATAAGAAGTTCTTGGTGAACGTCGTGTTGAGGCTGCCGTAGAGGCCGGCATCCTGGTAGAGCAGCGGCCGAAACAGCAGCGACTGGTACACGCCGAGCGAGGTGTAGAGGTTGTTGACCTTCCAGAAGGGCTGGTACTTATTATAATTGACGGTGGCCGACTGGCTCACGTTGTTGTTGCCGAACAGGATGCCCAGGTCGTTGGGGTTATACGTGTTCGACTCGATGCCGTGGTCCACGTTCCAGAGCCAGTTGCCCGAGATCTTACCGTAGTTGAGGTAGTACTTGTAGCCGCTACGGTCGCTCACCGGGGCCTCGCTGAACATGGCCTGGCCGCGCCGCTGCGAGTAGTTGAGCTGGCCATTGAAGGCGTACTCGTTTTTCTTGTCCACGAGGCGAAACAGGCCGGCCGTCACGTTGGCGTCGTAGGTGGTGCCGGCGCGCGTCACGTTGGTGTTGATAAGCGACACGTAGGAGTTGTGCGGCAGGCTCTGGTCGAGTACCACGATGTTGTAATTAGTCAGCGGCTGGGTCAGCACCTCGCGCTGCCGGCCGCTGGCCGAGTCCTGCACCGTGGCGTAGCTGGGGGCCGACAGGGCATTGAACACCCCCACGCCCAGCCCCTTGCTGGTGCGCCCCGACACTTTGGTGGCGTTGATGAGCCGCGTCACGCCGGGGTTTTTATACACGAACTCCCCCTTGCCCAACTGCCCGCTCACGTCGCCGAAGCCCAGCGGCTGCGCCCCCACCCGCCGCGAGTAGAAGAGCCCACCCTTGTTAAACAGCTCGGTGCCCTCGGTGAAAAAGGCCCGGTTTTCCTGGTACTGCACCTCGAAGGGCGAGAGGTTGAGCACCTGGTTGTCGCTGATCGTCTGCCCGAAATCGGGAATGAGCGTGGCGTCGAGCGTGAAGCTCTCGTTGATGCCCCACTTGATGTCGGCCCCGGCGTTGAAGCTGGTGCTCAGGTTGCGCCGCCCCTGCTCATTATACGGGTAGTGGTTGGCGTAGGCGCTCACGTAGGGCGTAAGCGAGAGGCGCAGCGGCGGGTGCAGGTTTTCGAGGTTGGTGAGCTCACCCCACTGGTTCACGAAGCCATCGACGGCGGGCTTCACCTCATTCCAGAAAAACTGCTGGTTGTCCTTTTTGCGCTGGCGCATGAAGTTGACGCCCCAGGTTTGCACCGGAGCCTGGGCAAAGCGCAGGGCCGAGTACGGAATGCGGACTTCGACGCTCCAGCCCTTGCCGTCGGGCAGCGGGGCCACGCGGCTGTCCCACACGGCGTTCCAGGCAAAATCCTCGCCGTTGGCGGGCGAGTAGCGGCTGTCCATCTGCACGCCCGTGCTCAGCACGATGAAGCCGTAGCCATTGAGGTGGTCGCGGTAGGGGTCGATGAAGATGCCGAAAAAATCGGTATTACCCCCGTTGTCACGCTGCGTCAGCTCGCGCCGTACGCTGTCGGGGCTGGCCTCCACCATCTTGGCGCTCACGTACAGGGCCGCGTCGTCGTAGAGCACCCGCACCTCGGTAGGCAGGCGCTCGGGCCGGCCGGGCCGGGGCCGCTGCTCAATAAACTTCCCCGCCACCGGGGCACTCGCCCAGGCCGCCTCATCGACCAGGCCATCGAGCTTGATGGGTGCGGCCAGGCGCTGGGCGGCCAGCTGGCGGCGCGGCGCGGCGGGGGCGTCGGGCGGGCCTTTCTGGGCGGTCGCCGGCGGAGTAGCGCCCAGGCAAAAACAGGCCAGCAGCAGGCTCCACAGCCAGCATTTGACGCGTAAAAAAAACATGACGGGGAAGTGAAGTAACGTTTAGCCGGGCATAGACACGCGGGCCGGGCCGGGCGTTGTCTGGGGCATTCCTTTTTTATTATTTTTCGAGATTTCGCGCAGGGTCTCGCAGGGTTCCATTCGAAAAAACCCTGCGAGACCCTGCGCTTTAACACCCCGGAACCCTGCGCGAAACCTTACCTAGGGCTGCTTCCGGAAAAACACGTCGCCGCTCACCGATTCCAACTTCACGAGCGGCCCGCTGCCCGTCCCGTAGCTGCCGTGCAGCTGGTACCCCACGTAGCTGCGCTGCTTGAGATTGCTGAAGTTCACGGCCGGGTCGGCATACACCTCCCCCGTAATGGACTTGAGGCTCAGCTCGGCGGCCTGGGCCTGGGGCCAGGTCAGGTCCACGTCGCCGCTCACGCTGGTCGCTTCCACGGTGCTGCCGCTCACGGTATTGAGCTTCACGTCGCCGCTCACGCTGCGCACGTTGACGGGGCCGGTGAGGGCGCTCAGCAACAGGTCGCCGCTCACGGTTTTGGCGGTAATGGCCCCGCTGAGGCCGCTCAGGTCCACGTCGCCGGTGAGGGTGGTAATGCGCAGGGTCGTATTGGCGGGCACGGTCACCTCGTAGTCGATTTTGGTGCAGTAGCTGTACTCGCCCCGGTGGTAGCTCACGGTGGGCCGCACCCCGCCCGTCTTACTCGAACGGGTGTAGCCGCCCTGCACGCCGCCGCTGGAATTATTGCGGCTGCCGCCCTCGCAGTCGCCGGTGTAGTGGGTGTCGCGCAGCTTATCGATATCCAGCTTCTCCACCACGCTCAGCTCCGCATCCGAGCGCTCCAGCGTCAGGCTGTAGAGGTCGTTTTGCTGGTTGTCGTTGATGTTCACCTTAGCCTGCACGCTCAGGCTGGCCCCGGGCCGCACCCGGATGTGCTGGGCAAATTTCAGTTCCAGCACCACGCCCTGGCCCGCGGCGAGGGTGGCAGTCTGGGTTACGAGGCGCTGGGCCAGGGCCGGGCGCAGGCCGCTCAACAGCAGCAGGGCGATAAGCAGAAAACGGTTCATGGGTAGCGAGTTAAGCACGGTGGAAAGAAGAAAAAGCGTGGAGGATAAGGCGCAGCCGGGGGCCGTCGGAGCCGCCCGGGGGGCGGCTCGTCCGGTTTATTTTCCCAGCTTGGCTCGATTTACTTGGCGCGGCGTCCGGCGCGACGCTACTTGGCTTTGCGCACGAAAATGTCGCCGCTGATAGTCTTGAGGCCCAGATTACTGCCGCCTCCGTTGGCGCGGCCGTCCACGGTTTGGCCACCCACGTGCTTGAGACCGTTGCCGCCGCCCAGGTTGAGGTCGAAGTCGGTGTAGATTTCTCCCGAGATCGAGCGCATCGACAGGCTGACCTTGGAGCTGGCCGGCAGGGTCACGTCCACGTCGCCGCTCACCGACGAGATGGCGCTGGGCTGGCTGGGCGTCGCGCTGAATTTCACTTGAATGTCGCCGCTGATGGTGTTGGCCACGATGGGGCCGCTCACGTTGAGCAGGCGCAAATCGCCCGATTGCAGGCTGATTTCAATGCGCCCGGCCAGGTCGCGCATCGTCAGGTCGTCGGAGCCGCCCCAGCCACCCTGCGCAAACGACACGTCGGTCTGCCGGGGCAGGCGCACCGTGTAGTGCCCCTCGCTGCGCCCCGCCTTGGCAATGCGGATGGTGTTGTCGCCGGTGGCGGTCACGGCCAGGCCCAGGCGGGTATTGTCGGATCCACCGCTGTACACCGGGCGCAGGCCGCTGGCCAGGGCGGGTGGCGCCTCGAAGTGCCCGGTGCCCCGAATCAGCACTTCGTCACCGTCGTAGCCCTCCACCGTCACGTCGCTGCCGCGCATGTCGAGCACCACCTTGCGGTTGGTCGAGCTGTTAAACTTCATTTTAAAATCCTGGGCGCGCAGCGTGGCGGGCAGGGCCAGCGCAAGGGCCAGCACGGGGAGCAGGGCAAATTTTTTCATGGTCGTCAAGCGAAAGAAATGAGGGGCAGCTTCCAGAGCGCGGTGGCACCACGCCCCCCCACCCGCTGCCGATAGCCTTCGCGGTGGGCTTTGCCAGAGGCGACGTGCCACGCCGCATGGTATTTTTTAATTATGAGTTATGAGTTAGGAATTATGAGTTACGCATAGTGAGTAAATCACGCATTCACTTTACCGAATTTCATTTTCTTAGTAAGAACCAATAATTTAGCCCCAATCAATTCACCAATTCACCAATTCACCAATTCACCAATTCACCAATTCACCAATTCACCAATTCACCAATTCACCAATTCACTAAATCAACTGCCCGAGGCCGCTTTCGGCTTGCAGGCGCACGGCGGGCAGGGCGTCGGGCTTTTTGGCTAGCTGTTCGAGGCCGGGCACGGCGCGCTTTTCACGCAGCGTCACCAGGGTTTCGATGAGGGTGATTTGCACGTTGGGGTCGGTTTGCAGGGGCAGGGCTTCGACCAGGGCCGGGCCTACGCGGGGGTCGGCGCGCAGCCGGTACAGCGCCTCGCAGGCCGCCAGCCGCACGTTGGGGTTGGGGTCGGTGTCGAGGGTGTGGATGAGGGTAAGCACGGCCGGGTCGTTGGGCTCCACGATGGCGGCCGGGGCCTGGCTCACCAGCTGCAAGCGCTGGCTGGCCGTGGCGGGCTGCTGCCGGGCCGCCGCCAGCCGGGCCGACAGCGTGGGCTGCTGGGGCTGGTCATTTTGAGCTAGTTGACTAGCCGGCTGGCCGCCGCGCAGCAGCAAACCCAGCACCGCGCCCACCGCCACCAGGGCCACGCTGGCCGCGATGCGCAGCCACTGCCGGTGGTCGGCCAGGGCCGTCTGGCGGGCGGGCGCCTCGGCCACCGGCGCGGGGGCGCTGGCCAGCGGCTGGCCGCCGCGCGTGGCCGTCAGCCCGGCGGGCGAAGCTGCGGCCAGCTTCGCCTTTTCAGCCTCCAGCAGGGCCTGGAAGTCGTCGCGCATGGTGAGCGGGGGCAGCTCGGGCGGCAGGGCGTCGAGGTCGTTGAACAGCTGGCGCAGCTCGGTCAGCTCGGCCTGGCAGGCGGGGCAGGTGGGCAGGTGGGCAGCCAGGTGCGCCGCCTCGGGCGGCAGCGGCTGGCCGTCGGCCAGGTCGGGCAGCCAGAGCCGCAATTCAGCGCAGGCCGCATTAGCGTGAGTGGGATTAATAGCAGCGGACATCTTTAGTAATTGTTAGTGGTTAGTTGTTAATTGTTAGTAGTATCTTTTATTAAGTAGCAGGAATTCAGCTTAGGTAAATCTTGCGGAGCGCGTCCAGCGCCCGGTGGGCTTTTACGCGGGCCGCGCCGGCGGTGCAGCCGAGCTGCTCCCCGATTTCGGCGTAGTCGAAACCCTGGAAGCGGTGCAGCAGCAAGACCTCGCGCTGGGCGGCGGGCAGCAGCGCCAGGGCTTCGTGCAGGGCCTGGTGCTGGTCGGTGGCAGCGCGCTGGGCCTGGGCCTGGCGGCCGTGGGCGGCGGTTTTCTCGACCTCTTCCAGGTCAGCGCTGGGGCGCTGGCGCTGGTAGTGGTCGGCCCACACGTGGCGAGCCATCTGGTACACCCAGGCCCGGAAAGCCTGGCCGGGCTGGTAGCTGGCGCGGTAGCGCAGCACCCGCATAAATACGTTTTGCGTCAGGTCCTGGGCCAGGTCGCGGTCGCCGTTGGCCAGGCGCGCCAGGAAGCCAAAGAGCGGCCCGTGGTAACGCTCAAACAGCCCGGTTAGCTGGTCGAGGTCGCCGGCCTGCACCTGGGCCATCAAGGCTTCATCGCTGAAAGTGGTAGCAGTGGCGGGCATGCAGGCGGCGGTAAAAAGGTCGGAATCGAGAGGTTTTGTAGGGAGTACCGGCGAAGTAGCCATTCGTTACAGCGGGGTAAAAAATTATTTCAAAAAGCTGACAACCGGCCGCGCCGGGCACAAAAAAGCGGGCCGGCGTCCTGGTTTCCCAGGCACCGGCCCGCCGACTGGGGCGAGGCGCCGCCCGCCGTTAGTTAGTCGAGGTGTTTTCGTTCACGTTGATGTGGAAGCTCGACGACTTGCCACTGACCGGCTGGGCGGGCTGGCCAAACAGCTGGCGGTAGCGCGCCACCTGGGCCGGCGTGAGGGCCTGGCCATTCACCCGGCCACCCTTGTCGTCGAGGTCAAACGAGAAGTTGCGGTCGGTTTTACCGATGAGGCCATCCTCCCGCAGGGCATTGCGCAGCCGGTTGTGGTTGGGAGTAGCCGGGGGCGGCGGAGGCGGCGGAGCCTGGGGCGACGCGGGGCCTTGCGGGGCCGGGGGAGCCTGCGGTGGGGCAAAGCGAACTTTGGGACTGCGCCCACTGCCCGCACCTCGCGGCGGGGCGAAGCGGACGGTTGGATTCTGCCCGCTGCCAGCGCCTTGCGGCGTCTGGGGCGGTTGGGGCGGGGCTGGTACTTCGAAGCGACTTCCCACGCCTTCCAAGGCGCGTAGCTCGGCGGCATCGGCCGCCAGGCGGGCGCGCAGCTCGGCACGGCGGGCAGCGGCGTCAGCCGTGCGACCGTCAACTTCGGCGCGGCGGGCGCTGAGCTCGGCCTGCACGGCGGCGTCGAGCAGTCGCCCAGACTTATCAAACTGCATGCGGGTGTATCCCCGCTTGCTGCGCTCGAGACGGTAGCTGGGGTGCGCCGGGTGGCTAGCGGCTTCCCCGTTCAGGTCGAAGTGAAACTCGTGTATTTCGCGGCCATTGCGCAGCTTCCGCGTTTTCAAGCCTTCCTTCTCCAGGCGGCGGAGCTCCTTCTGCATTGTCTGGCGCTCCTCGGTGCTCAGGTTGGGATTGCGCAGCGCCTCCGTCAGGCCGCGGCGGACGCCCTGGGCCGCTTTTTCGGCAACGTCATCGGTCGAAAAATCGAAGCTGAATGACCGTACTTCGGGTGCCTCCGGCGCTTCCGGGCGCTCCGGCATTTCGGCTAGCTCGGGGAGTTCCAGGCGCTCGATGCGCCGCAGCTGGCGGGGCCGACGCAGTTCTGCCCTATTTGGCACTACTACTTCAACGGTGTGCACCGGCTTGCCGTGCTTGCTTTTCTTACCGGGCGTGTCGGTATCAATGCGCTGGCCGTCCACGGTCAGGCTCACGACGCGGCCTTTCTTATCTTTTTCCAGCACTATCGTGGGCGTGTGCCCCCGGCGCGGCGGCGCGTGCTGCCAGCGGCGCATGCGGCCTTCGGGCTCGTCCTCTTCGTCTACTCGCACGCGGACGGTTCGCTCTACGCGGCGGGCGGTGTCCGGGAGTGCCGGCAGGCCGGGTAAGCCGGGCAATGCGGGTAGGCCAGGCAAGCCGGACATGCTAGGCAGGCTGGGCAGTGCGGGCAGCTTGGCCGCAGCCTGGCGCACGGTGTCGGCCAGGTTGGTGGCGGGGGCCGTCTGGCCGGGTGTGGTCTGCGCGGGGCGGGCTGCCAGCACCACACCGGTGCTCAGGCCCAGCAGCCCCAGCAGCGTGAGCGAGCCGGCCAGCAGGCGCTCGCTCACGGTGGGTACCTGGGGCCGGCCCAGGGCCAGCCGGCGCACCCGGGCCAGCAGCGAGCCCTGGCGGCCCGAGCCCACCGCTGCCAAAGCCAGGCGGGGCGGCGCGGTGGTTGCTTCCAATTCGGCCAGGGCGGCCAGGGCGCGGGCTACCCGCAGGCCATCGCCGCCGCAGAGAGCCGCCGCCTGGTCGTCGCAGCAGTTTTCGCGCTCGGCCCGCAGGCAATTCGCCATAAACCACACGGCGGGGTGGTAGAAAAACAGTACCTCGGCCACGGCCAGACCCAGGTTGAGCAGGTAGTCGCGGCGCACGATGTGCGCCAGCTCGTGCGCCAGCAGCGCTTCCAACAGCGCCGGCGGCAGGCCGGCCACGGCCCCCAGCGGCAGCAGAATAACCGGCCGCAAGTGCCCCAGTACCACCGGCCCGGCCACCCGCGCCGACTCCAGCAGGGCCACCGGCTGGCGCACCCCGGCGCGGCGCGCCAGCTCGGCCAGCCGCTGCTGCCACTCGGCCCCCAGGGCCTGGGTGCCAGCCCGCCGGAGCCGGTTGGCGTACAGCAAGCCCCCGGCCAGCCGGCCGCTCATCAAGAGCAACCCTAGCAGCCAGGCAATTACCACGAGCGGCAGGTAACCTTCGAGCTGGTGGCGGTTGGCTTGCAGCCAGGCAACGGGTAAAAGAGCAGCCGGTGCAGTCGCCGCCGCCACCGGCCCGGCGGGGCTGGCCACTACCGGCCGCAACCGCGCTGCCGCTTCGCTCGCCAGGGTGGTGGCCGTGTTCACTGATTCAGCCGCTACCGGCTGGCTTTGGTAATACCAGCCAAACGTCAAGCCCACTACCAACACCAGGCTGGCCAGCGCGCCCGCCGCCACGGCGTAGCGCACCTCGGCCCGCTGCCGCCGCAGCAGCGGCAGCACGCCCGCCAGCAGCAGCGCCAGCACCCCACCCTGCCACAGCGAGTGCAGTAGGGCGTACCCTACGCCGCGCACCAGCGCGGGCGAACCTATTTCCTTAAGCAGCTGGAGCGTTGTCATCGGGCTTGGAAGTTGAGGGGTTGGCGTTTTGAATTTCAATGTCGTTGAGCAGGCGGCGAATCTGGGCCAGCTCGTCGGCCGAGGTTTTGCGGTTGCCCAGGGCCTGCATTACCAGCTTCAGGGCCGAGCCGCCGAAGGTGGCCGCCACAAACTTGTCGAGCAGTAGCCCCTGGGTATCCTGCTCGCGCACGGCCGCCCGGTACACGTGGCTGCGGCCCTCGTCGTCGCGCTGCACGAGGCCCTTTTCGAGCATTAGCTGCATGATTTTCAAGGTCGTGGTGTAGCCCACTTCCCGGTGCTGGCTCAGCTGCTCATTCACGGTGCGAACCGTGGCCGGGCCGTGCTGCCAGAGCACTTGCAAAATCTCTAATTCCGAATCCGTGGGTTTGGGGGGCGCTTTGGGCATGGCTGTCGGGAAAAAAGTTTCATACGAAGTATTTCGTAGGCCAAAGGAAATACGATTTTCTTCGTAGTTGCAAACGGCAAGTACGAAATTTATCGTATTTATCTTATGCAAACTGCAACTGCCTTACGCACAGCAGGTTTATTTTTCAAAGTTTACAACCTTCCGATCTCGAGCCGCCGTAGCCACCCCACCCCGCCTTACCGCCACTGCCCTCCCGGGTACTGCCCCGCCTGGATAGCGGCAAGCTGGGCGGGCTCGTACGGTGCCAGGCATACCTGCGGCTCGGCGTGGAAAGTCCGAAATAGCGCAAAGACGTAGCGCATCCGCTCTTTGATCGCCGTCCAGTCGCGGGCCGCGGTACCGGCGTGCGCCGCCTCCTTGCCGAAGGCCCGCCCACCCACCGAACGCAGCAGGTAGAGATCCGCCGCTTTTTGCGGGCTGTCAGCCGCGGCCAGCTGGCCGAAAACGCCGGTTGCCGGGACATCCTGCGCCACCGCCAGACTCAGTGACCCCACCTCAAATTGCAAGAGCCGCCGCGTGACGCACCGGCGGATAATTACCGGCATTGCGCCCTTGATGAAGGGCTCAAGGCGCACGTGCTCGTGCCACACCGCAAAGCAGTTGCCGAGGTAAGTAGCCTCCTGTTTCGCGGCCGCATCCTTGGCCTGATAAGCTTCAAAATAGTGCGCAAAGGCGCGTCGCAGGAGCGTTGATTGCGGGGGTTCGCTGGGCAGCCCGGCTAAAAAATCTGCTAGCTCGGTAGTCGGGGCAGCCGGTATTTGCACTAGCCACTCCACAAAGCGCGCGGTTTGCAAGCCTATGTCTTCCAACACAGTGCGGTTGCCAGCCAGAATCAGCTCGGCCGACCGCTGGCGGCTATGCCGGATAATTAACCGCCCCACCGCCAAGCCGCACCCGGCCCCGAGCAGTGCCGCCCCCGGTAGCCAGTGCGTTGCCCACCCCAGCAGCCAGCCGCAGCCCCACCCTACTACGGCCCCTACGCAACCACCCACCACGGAGCCATCGCGGCGCGCCTGGTCCAGATCCTCCTGCCGAATAGTAACACCCGCCTTGCGCGAGCCCCACACCGCCCAGGAGTGAAAATTAGCCCCGGCCCCGGCACCCAGCGTCCGCTGCAAAGCCTGGGCTAGCAAGAAATGACAGCGGGTAATTTTCAGGTTAGCGAGCACTGCGTCGGGCTCGGCCAGCGCCTGCCGGATTTCCTGCTGCAAGCTGCTTCCAGTACCGGGAGGTAAATCGGACGCGGAAGAGTGTGGCATGGCAATGAGTTAACAAGCGGATTAGTCGCTAAAAGTAGCTTCCTTCACCCTACCTGCCGTTGACTCCCCAACCGCGCTGGCGGGTGCCAGCGGCGCTGGCTTACGCTTCAGCTTCCTCACCTCGAAACCGCCGCCGCCCGCCCGCGTCACCTCACAAATACATTAGGCCGTGCGCGCCCGCTTGCGCACCAGCGTTACCCGCGCCCGGTGGCAAATCCCCCCCAGCGGCGGGTTGAATTTCGACACGCTCACCTGCGCCCGCCGCACCTGCGGAAACTCGGCCATCACGCGGTCGAGAATGCGGTGCGCCAAGTGCTCCAGCAACCGGGCCGGGCGCTGCATTTCTTCCAGCGTAACGCGGTAAAGTACTTCGTAATTAACCGTTTCGGCCAGCTTATCGGAAGCCCCGGCGGCGTGCAAATCAGTTTTGAGGTGCAGGTCAACGCCGTATTTATTACCGATTTTCTGCTCCTCGTCGTAATACCCGTGGAAGGCAAAAAACTCCAGTCCCTCAAGCGCAATCTGGCCCATAAGCTACTTTTATCAAGACCACGGATTCCGCCGGATTTTCGGATTAATCGGATGTTGTGGCCGAAGCCGGACACGGTATTGTGCCCGGCGCAAAAATAACGATTTGCGGACCGGTGGACTGCCCCAGCTCACGCAACATCGACAGCACAGCGTTTCCAGCAGCTTATCGCAACTGCTTCTAACACGGCCATCATACCAAGCTCACGAAGCATCCCATCACGTTCAAACGGGCCATTTCAACCTGAAGAGATGCTTCGCAAGCCTAGCATGACGAACGCCCTAAAGTCTGTGGACAGCTAGCGCATCCAATCCAAGGCGGCGAGTAGGTGGGCCACGGCTAAAAACGAGGAAGCCGTCTTTTCGTAGCGGGTGGCAAAGCCGCGTGCCTCCTTCAGGCGGCCGAA
>CAJYPK010000017.1 GCA_913776615.1 uncultured Hymenobacter sp. | reverse complement strand
GAAGGCTGTACTATTTTTGCTTCGTAATGGTATTCTATCCGCCCGTGGCTTGCCGCGTTGCGGCAGTGGAGGCGCAGCCTCCACGTCATGGCCAGGCACGAGTTACGCTCCGCTAAACTCGCGCCAGTAAGACTTCCGAGCCAACGGTAGTACTTCAGGCGTCTTTCTCAGCGAAAGCCGCCAGGTCGAGTAGTTGCTGACGCACCTGGGCTTCCCACTGGGCTTGGCGCTCGTGCAGCAGGCCGTGGTTGGTATCGCGGTCGTAGGTATCCTCGGCCTGCTGCCAGTCGGCGTAGGCCTTCTGGCTGATGCGGTCGAAAGTCGAGCCCAGTTGGTCGCAGGCCGTGTGCATCGCGCCCAGCTGCTGGCGCAGGCGGCGAGCGTACACCTCGGCGATGTCGAAGTGCAATTGCTCGTGGCGCAGTAGGGCGGGCGTCATGGTTGCTGGCTCGCGTACCCAGGAGGTAGCGGGGTCGAAGCTGGCCTGGGCCGTGCCCGCGAAGATGTTGTTGCGGCAGGTAGCCCCGGTGTTGATATTAGCCGAAGTGAGGGCTGCGTGACCCTGGTTGGCCCGGGGCCGACCCTTAAAGTCGGCTACCGTAAGCGGGCGGTTGGCCGACCACCGGATGGCGCCGGGCGGCAGCTTTACTTGCTGCGCGGCGGCCGGCCCGGCCAGGCATACCAAGAGCGCGAGAGGCTTCCACCAAGTACTGGTCATTTGAGAAAAGAGCTGGTCGATTGTGAAAATCAGGCAGCGGGGTACAAAGCCGCCGGTTGATGTTCGGACAATGAAGCCTGGGCTCTGAGTTCCGCGCCTAGCCGGCGGGTTGGCCGGTAGTCAGGATTTCCTCGGCGGCCACCACCTGCTGGCCCGGGTACGCCAGGCTACCGACTCCCGGCCGCCGCTGGCCCGGCTCGCTCTGCTTACGAAAGCGCTGGAGCAGTACCACCGCCACGATGGTGAGGCCCGTGAGCAAGCCCAGCCACACGCCGGGCGCCCCCATGCCCAGCTCAAAGCCCAACCAGTAGCCCAGCGGCAGCGCAATGGCCCAGTAAGCCAGCAGCGCCACTACCGAAGGTACTTTCACGTCTTCCAGCCCGCGCAGCGCGCCCAGCCCCACCACCTGGAGGCCATCAGACACCTGGAAGGCCGCCGCGATGGTGAGTAGCGTGGCCGCCTGGGCCACCACGGCCGGGTCGGTGTTGTAGTACGTGGGGATGAGGTGCCGCAGCACAATCAGCAGCAGGCCCATCGTGCCCATGAAGCCGAAGGCCAGCCAGTAGGCCGCAAAGCCCGCCTGCCGCGCCCCGCCGAGGTCGCCGCCGCCCCGCAAATTGCCTACCCGAATAGTAGCCGCCGCCGCAATGCCGCTGGCCGCCATGTACGTCACCGAGGCCACGTTGATGGCAATCTGGTGGGCGGCCTGGGTGGTTACGCCCAGCCAGCCCATCATCAGGGCCGAGGTAGCGAAGGCGCCGACTTCAAACATCATCTGCACCCCGATGGGCAGGCCCAGGGCCAGCTGCCCGCGCAGCTCGGCCAGGCCGGGCCGCAGCCAGTTGGCCGCTTCGGCGGGGCGGCGGCTGCGCAGCCGCTCGGCCCGCAGCACGAATAGCGCCATCATCAGGGCCATGAGTACCCGGGAGATCAGCGTAGCCCAGGCAGCGCCCATCAGCCCCAGGGCGGGGGCGCCGAAGTGCCCGAATATCAAGGCGTAGCACAGGAGCGCGTTGACTACGTTGCCCAGAATGGATAGCTGCATGGCCTGGCTCGTGAGCCCCAGGCCCTCGGCCCATTCCCGAAAGCCCTGAAATACCATCAGCGGCAGCAGCGACAGGCCCACCACCCGCACCCAGGGCGTGGCCAGCGCCACTACTTCGGGCGCTTGGTGCAGGTGGGGCATGGCCAGCGGCAGGAGCTGGCTGAGGCCGGCCAGCAACACGCCCACCAGGGTATTGAGCCAGATGGTGCCCACCAGCAAGTGCCCCAGCGCGGCATGGTCGCCCCGGCCATTGGCGGCGGCCACCCGCGGCACCGCGCCCATGCTGATGCCCAGGCCCAGCACCATGAGCACGGTAGTAGTGCTCACGCCCACGCTCACGGCGGCCAGCGGCAGCTTGCCGGTCTGGCCCACCATTACCGAGTCGCACACGCTTACCAGAATGTGCCCCAGCTGGCTGAGCACCACGGGATAAGCTAGTAAAAGGGTAGGGCGGAGGTGGGACTTAACAAGCATAATCGGGTAGGGTAGAACGGCGTGCCGCGCCCCGCGTCGCATCTTGCTCGCACCGCCAGGGCTGGGGCCGCTAACGATTCTAGCAGATGCGACGCGGGGCGCGGCACGACGTTTTTACAAGGGTTGCGGGCGCAAATTTACGCCCTTACTCGGCCAGCGCCAGAACCACGTCGGCAAAGTCGCCGGCCGCGTCCTGAAATACCTCGACCACGCGCAGGCCCGCGTTGGCGGCTAGGGTGGCTATCTGGGGCAGGGTAAACTTGTACGAGCTTTCGGTATGTACGGCCTCCCAGGCGGCAATCTCGAAAGATTGGCCGGGTAAGCTGGCTAAGTGTACCGTCTGGGCGCGGCGGCTCACCAGCCACGAGCGCATGGCCCCGGTGCTGGGGTCATAGTCGGGGAAATGCTGCCAGGCATCAAGCTCAAAATCGGCCCCGGCCTCGGCGTTGAGCCGGCGCAGCAGGTTGTAGTTGAATTCGGCCGTGACGCCCTGCGCGTCGTCGTAGGCCGCCCGGATGCGGCGCGGGTCTTTGCGCAAATCAAAACCCACCAGCAGGCGGTCGGCGGGGGTGAGGGGCTGGGCCAGCTCACGCATGAACGCCACCTGTTCGTCGGGCGTAAAATTGCCGAGGTTGGAGCCCACGAACAATACGGCCTTGGCTCCCGGTCGGGTGGCCAGCTGGGCCAACGCGGCCCCGTACTCGGCGGCCAGCGGCTCGGTGGGCAGGCCGGGAAGCTCGGTGTGCAGCGAAGCCACCAGTTCCTCAAGGGCTGAGGGCGAAATATCAACCGGTACGTAGGTGATGGGAGCTGGCTGGGCCAGGAGCTCACGCAGCAGTAGCTTGGTTTTCAGGCCATCGCCGGCTCCTAGCTCTACGACGGCCAGCGGTTGCCCGGCGGCCCCGGCCCCCAGCGCCCGCCCAATGGCGGCTCCTTGCTCCTGAAAAATTGCCAGCTCGGTGCGGGTGAGGTAGTATTCGGGCAGGCCCATTATCTGTTGAAACAAGCGGCTGCCAGTAGCATCGTAAAAGTATTTCGACGACAGCGTTTTGGGTGTTTGGCTAAAACCCTGGGCCAGGTGGGCGGCGAGGTGATTCAAAATGAGGGTGGGTTGGTGATTGTTAATTGTTAGTTGTTAATGATTAATTGTTAATATGTTTTTCCGACACTATGGTATTCTTGAAGAAAAACATTAACAATTAACCAGTAATACTTAACAATTAGTTATTGTTTTTTTGGCCACAGCAGGGAGGCGCCGACCGAGCCCAGCAGCAGTAGCCCGACGATGCCGAGCGACATTGGCACGGGTAGCTCCCAGCCAAAGCGGTCGCGTAACATATCCTCGGCCAGTAGCTTGCCGCCAATAAAGACCAGGATAAGCGCCAGGCCGTAGTGCAGGTAGTGAAAGAGCGTCATGAGGCTGGCGAGCGCAAAATACAGCGCCCGCAGCCCCAGCAGGGCAAATACGTTGGAGGTATAGACCACGAACGTATTGCGCGATACGGCCAGAATGGCGGGAATGGAATCGGCGGCGAATACTACGTCGGTGGTTTCGACCATCACCAGTACTACCAGGAGGGGGGTGGCAAAGCGCAGGCCATCGCGCCGGGTAAAGAACTTGCCACCGTCGAGCTGCCGGGTGATGGGCAGGCGTCGACTCAAGAACCGCACTACCGGGTTATTGTTGGGGTCAATCTCGGGGTCGGCGTCGCCGCTGAAGGCCATGCGCACCCCCGTGTACACCAAAAAGGCCCCCAGCAGGTAGAGTAGAAAGTGAAACTTGGCCAGCAGCGCCGCGCCCGCCAGAATGAAAATGCCGCGTAGTACCAGCGCCCCCAGCACGCCCCAGAACAGAATGCGATGCTGATACTCGGCCGGAACCTTGAAATAAGTGAAAATGAGCAGGAATACGAATAAGTTATCCACGCTCAGCGCCTTCTCGATGAGGTAGCCGGTCAGCCATTGCAGACCGGCCTCGTGCCCCATCGTGCGGTACACCAGGTAGTTGAAACCCAGCGAGAGCGTTATCCAGAAAGCGCTCCAGCCCAGGGCTTCGCCCAGCTTCACGGCGTGGGCGCGCCGGTTGAGCACCAGCAAATCGAGCAGCAACAGCCCGATAACGAACAGGTTAAATAAAACCCAGAAGAGAGGCGTGTTTTCCATCCGGCAAGGCAAGCTTGTCAGAATACGAAAAATCAGCCTGTAGGGTAAGCTTTAGCTTGCCCGGCGCCCGGGTAGGCGCTGCGAAAGCTACTTGCTACAAGTAGAGTGATGCCTTCCATACGCGGGGCAAGCGAAAGCTTACCCTACTTGCATGGATGGCTGGCCCTGCGGGGCGCCGTCGGTGCGGCGCGGCGGGTGCACCCAGCTGCTCAGTTTCATTTGCACCACGCCGAAGAGTGCCTCCCGGAAAATGCCCTTCGACATTTTAGACTGCCCGCGGGTGCGATCAGTAAAGATGATGGGCACCTCTTTAATGCGGAAGCCCAGCCGGTAAGTCAGCCATTTCATTTCGATCTGAAAGGCATAGCCGACGAAGTGAATGCGGCTCAGGTCGATGGCCCGCAGCACACGGGCCGAGTAGCACTTAAAGCCGGCCGTGGCATCGTGGATGGGCATACCCGTGATGAGGCGCACGTACTTGGAGGCAAAATACGACATGAGCACGCGGCTCATGGGCCAGTTGACTACGTTTACGCCGTCGCTATAGCGCGAGCCGATGGCCAGATCATAGCCCTGTACGGCGCAGGCTTCGTACAGGCGCAGCAGGTCTTGCGGGTTGTGCGAGAAGTCGGCATCCATCTCAAACACAAAGTCGTACCCCCGGGCCAGCGCCCACCGGAAGCCGAAGATGTAGGCCGTGCCTAGTCCCTGCTTACCCGCCCGCTCTTCCAGGAAGAGCCGGCCCGCAAACTCGGGGAGCAGCTCGCGTACCAGCGCGCCCGTACCGTCGGGGGAACCGTCGTCGATAATCAGGACGTGAAAGTTTTTGGGCAGCGAAAACACCGCGCGGATAATCAGCTCCACGTTTTCCCGCTCGTTGTACGTCGGAATTAAGACCAGTCCGGCGGCCATAGTACTCATCGCAGGCAAAGATACGGGGTGGGAGAAGAGGGTTGCGCGCCCGAAAGGAAGAAGGCGACTTTCTGAGCGGAAAACCAGCCAGCGGCGAAATAAATGCCCATTCAGCTATTATTTTCCGGGAGGCGCTAGCTGCTGCGCCAGCTGGCGAGCATGCCGTACGCAGTCGGGCACGCTCACGCCGGCCTGCCAGTTGGCCGCGGCCACGATGCCCTCGGCAGCCAGCGGAGCCACGGCCGCCCGGGCAGCGGCCAGCTGATGATCAAATTGGGGGATGCTCTGCGCCCAGTAAGCGCGCCCCTGCCAGCGCGGCTCGCCGCTGATGCCGTAGAGTCGGCTCAGCTCGGCGTGCACTGCCGCCAGCTGGGTGGCCTCCGGCTCCTGGGCCTGCCGGGCAAACTGCACCCCGCCCACGAAGCTGGTAAACAGCACCTGCCCCGTCGGCACCCGGTCGGGAAACAGCGAGCTGGTCCAGATCGAGCCAGCCGAATACGTACCCTCCACCTGCGGGTTGAGCGCCCCGAAGCCTTGCAGCGGGTGCGCCACGGCTGCCCGGTCGTAGGCCGAGTACACGAGTGTCATGGGCGGGTAGCGCACGGCTGCCAAAGCCGCCGCTGCCGCCGGAAACTGCGGGGCCAACAGCTCGGCGGCGGCGTAGGTGGGCAACGCCAGCGCCACGTGCGAGTACAGCGCGGGCTGCGGCTGGCCGGCGCAGCTTATTTCGTACTGCCCGCCGGCCAGGCGGCGCACCGCCGTCACGGGCTGCCCCGGCTGGTAGGCGCGCAGGCGGGCGGCCAGCGCGTCGGTGAGCGTTTGCACGCCGCCGCGCAGCGTAACGGTGCGGCGGCGGCCGGTTTTGGGGCCTTTGGCCAAGCCGCGCAGCAGCGAGCCGTGCCGGGCCTCCAGCGTAGCCAACTGCGGAAAGGTAAGCGACAGCAGCAGCTCGGCCGGGTCGCCGGCGTAGATGCCCGCCACGAAGGGGTTGACGGCGTACTGCACTACTTCCGGCCCGAAATGCCGCGCAAAAAACGCGGCTACCGTTTCGCCCGGCACCGGCGGGGCGGGGCGGCGCAGCAGCTCGGCCAGCAGCCGCAGCTTGGTGCGGAAGCCGAAAAAGCTGCTGGCCAGCAGCGCGGGCGGGGAGGCGGGTAGCGCCTGGTATTGCCCCTGGCGCAGCACGTAGCGGTGCTGGCTTACGGGCGCGGCTTCCTGGATGGCATCTTGCAGGCCCAGCTCAGTCAACAGTTCTTCCAATTCGGTGCTGAGCAGAAGGGAGTTGGGGCCGGCTTCGAGCTGGTAGCCCTCGGGGGCGCGGGGCGACAGCAAATTGCCGCCCGGCCGGGGGCTGGCTTCCAGCAGGTCGTAGGGCACGCCCGCTTGCTCAAGGTAAAAGGCCAGCGTGAGACCGGTGAGGCCGCCGCCGATAATGGCAATGCGCATGGTAGAGAGCAGCCGGCCGATGGGAGCGGGCAGGTAGCTTTGCTGATAAAATTAAAGGCCATCAAGCTGGGCGCCCACCGCCAGCAGCCAACGAATTAAGAATGAATCAGGCAATTTTTCTGGATCGCGACGGGGTACTCAATGAAGAAATGGGCGATTACGTCTGGACGCCCGAGCGCTTCCGCATCTGCCCCGGCGTGCCCGAAAGCCTGGCCCGCCTCAAGGCCGCTGGCTACTACCTCGTGGTAGTGACCAACCAGGCCGGTATCGCCAAGGGGCTCTACACCCGGGCCGACGTGCTGGCCTGCCACGAGCTGTTGCAGCAGGCCTGTGGCTATAAGCTGGACGCGCTCTACTTCGCGGAAAACCATCCCTCCGTCAGCGAGTCCATTTTCCGCAAGCCCGACTCGGGGATGCTTGAAAAGGCCGTGGCCCGCTTCCACCTCGCCCCCACCCGCTGCTGGCTCGTGGGCGACCGCGCCCGCGACATGGAAGCCGGGGCCAAGTTGGGCGTGCGTGGCATTTTGGTCGGCCACGCCGAGCCGCTGGCCTACGAGCCCCGCGTAGCCGATCTGCGGGCCGCTACCGAGCTTATTTTACAGGCAACGTAGCGCGGACTACAAAGCCCACGCTACGACTCATAAAACGAAGCCAGCGCGGCTAGTAGCTGCGGGTATTCGTAGGTAAAGCCTTGGCTCAGTACTTTATCGGCACTCACGCGCTGCGAGCCGAGCACAATCTCGCTCATCTCCCCCATCGCCAGCTTCAGGCCGAAGGCCGGGACCTTGGGCAGCAGCAGCGGCCGGTGCATCACCTGGGCCAGCGTTTCGGTAAATTCCTGATTGGTAACAGGGTGGGGTGCCACGGCATTATACTCGCCCTGCCAGCGGGTATCTTCCAGCATTTGCACCAGCAGGCGGCACAGGTCGTCGAGGTGAATCCAGCTCATGTACTGCCGGCCCGAGCCGAGCGGTGCGCCCGCGCCGTAGCGCACCGTTTTGGCAATGGGCACCAGCGCGCCCCCTTCGGGACTGAGTACGATGCCGATGCGCGGCAGCACTACGCGTGGCCCCAGCTCGCCCACGCGCCGGGCGGCGGCTTCCCACTGAATGACTACGTCGGCCAGAAAATCGTCGCCGGGCGCGGCCGTGGGCGAGTTTTCGTACAGCAGCTCGCTGCCCCGGTCGCCGTAAATGCCGATGGCCGAGGCCGATAGCAGCGTCTGGACGTGGTGGCCGGGCTTGGCCAACTCGCGGTGCAGCAGCTCCAGCCCATCGAGGCGCGAGCGGATAATCTCATGCTTGCGCTCGGGCGTCCACTTCCCTTCGGCTACGCTGCTGCCCGCCAGGTTCACGATGCAGTCGGCGTAGGGGAGGGCCGTCGGGTCGATAGTGCCCCCCTGCGGGTCCCAGCCAAAAAGCCGGAAGTGACTGGCCCGCTGAGGAGTGCGGGTAAGCAGCGCCACCTCGTGGCCGCCGTCAATCAGTAGCTCTGCCAGCCGCTGGCCTATCATGCCGGTGCCGCCCGTGATGAGGATTTTCATACTAGGTTAGGTGTCAGGTGCTTGGTATCGGTCGTCAGGTTATTCGTTGGGAAGGGCCTCGTGGTTGAGCTTGCCACGGGCAGCCACTTGTCAACGGGCAACCGGCGGCGGCCGTTACTTGCCAATCTGACGCAGAAACTCATTACGCAAGTTTGTGTCCGCTAGAAATTTACCCCCGTACTCGCTGGTGATGGTCGAGCTGCTGGTATCGTTGACGCCCCGGCTCATTACGCACAGGTGGTCGGCCTCGATGAGCACGGCCACGTCGTCGGTGCCCAGGCTCTGGCGCAGGTGTTCGGCCACTTGGCGCGTGAGGCGTTCCTGCACCTGCGGGCGGCGGGCGTAGTACTGCACCACACGGTTAAGCTTACTCAGGCCAACTACGTGCTTGCCAGGGAGGTAGGCCACGTGTGCCTTGCCGATAATGGGCACAAAATGATGCTCGCAGCACGAAAACAGCGTAATGTCGCGCTCCACCAGGAGCTGCTGATACTCGTAGCGGTTTTCAAATAAGCGCACCTCGGGCCGGTGCTCGGGATTGAGGCCCTTAAACCACTCCTGCACAAACATTTTGGCCACGCGCCGGGGGGTACCGGCCAGGCTGTCGTCGGTCAGGTCGAGGCCCAGTTCCTGCATGATAGCCCGGAAATGGTCGCTGATGGCCGCAATCTTCGCTTCGTCGGCCTGGTCGAAGGCGTCGGCCCGTAGCGGAGTGCGCAGGCCGGCGGGCAAATGGTGGTCGGGATGCGTCCCCGAAGGATGAGTAGCAATCGTCCCGTCAGAATTATTCTCCATAATAGTCCACAAAATTACGGTCGGTTTCGTGGAGCGTCACGGCCAGCGTGAGCGCGGCCGGCAGCGCGGCCCGTAACCGCCGCCAAATAACGACGGCAATGTTTTCGGCCGTGGGGTTGAGCTCCCGAAAGTCCTCGGTATCGAGGTTGAGGTTGCGGTGGTCGTAGCGGTTGAGCACCTGCTGCTTGATGATGTCGCTCAGTGCTTTTAGATCGAAGACGTAGCCCGTGGCAGGATCCACCTCACCGGTCAGGCGCACGGTCAGATTATAGTTGTGACCGTGATAGTTAGGATTATTGCACTTGCCAAACACCTGTTGGTTGCGCGCCTCGTCCCAGGCGGGATTGTGCAGGCGGTGCGCGGCGTTGAAATGTTCGGAGCGGCAGATAGTGAGTTGGGGCATGGGCGGAGAAACCGCTGGCGCGGACTTTTGTTGAGGCCGCTTAGAGCGGGGGAGGGCAGTAGGACTAAATAAATAAAAAATTAGCCTAGTCAAATTCGGAGTGCAGGGTGTTCCGAGATGGCTCATTTGTACTTTGCCAATAAAAAATTAACTCAGCAAAAAAAAAACTTCCTGACCTCATACAGTTGCTTTAAACTGCTTAAATTTGGGCTGTCGGAGAACCAGCGTGGCTCCATTTCTTTTGTTTCTACCATTTTTTACTCGTCTTTTTATTTTACCGATGAAACGAAACATACTAGTACTTTTCCTACTGTTGTGGGGTGCCACCCTGCAAGTGTCGGCTCAGCGCTCGCCGGTAGATGAGGCCGACCAAAACATCAACAACATCCCCCGTAAAGGCCAGCGGGTGAGCTTACAGCTTGATAACAAGCGCGTGGAAACGGCGTGGCTCAAGCAGCTCAACGAGCAATTCCCGGGCAAGGTGAAGAACAACAAAGGCATTATTACGGCCGACGGCATCACCATTCCGGACATCTCGCCCACGCCCGTGCGGGTTATCAGCCGCGTCGATGCCCTGCCTACGGGTACCGGCGTATGGTGGAGCATCGACCTGGGTAATGCTTACCTCGGCCAGGCCTCGACGCCGACCCAGTGGAAAGCGGCCGAGAAATACCTGAAAGACTTCGCCCGCCTGATGTACCGCGAAGACTTGGTAGCCCAGGTAACGGACGCTGAGAAGGCGTTGGTAAACTCGCAAAACAGCCACATGGCCGTTATCAGCAAGGGCGACGCCATTAAGAAAGACATTGAGCGCAACAAGGCGCGCAAAATTGAAATTCAGCAGCAGCTGGCCGCCAACGTGGCTGAATTGCAGCAGCTTAACAACCAAGTAGACACTAACCTGAAAGAGCAGGAAGCCGCTCGCGCCGACATTGTGAACATGCGCGTGGCCCTCGAATCGGTGAAGGAGCGCATGAGCAAAATTGAGTAGGTTCTACCTGCTACCACTGAACGACCCCGCCGGCTACCGGCGGGGTTTTTTAGTGCCTAAGCTAACCTGCGCGGGCTGCCTTGCGTTGAGGAAGCCACAAGCCCCGGGGCTTGCCCACCCGTTCTTCGTTAGCCCGCATCATGGAAAAAACGCCCGTTCAACACCAAGTTCACCTCGAAGGTGCTATCAAAACCCTTACCGGCGACCTTGCCGAAGAAGCCAGCCGCGCCGGCATCGACAACCAGCTCCAGCGCTGGATTGAAGACCTGAAAGCCGCCGACAACCACGAGTTTCACCAGTTGGTAGTGGACCTCCAGGCCCTGAAAGCCCTGTTGCACGGGGGCACCTACGACGCCGACCAGGTCGGTCGCCTCGTGCACCACCTGGGCACCGAAACCACTCGCGTGGCTTCCTTCGCCGAAGGCAATACCCGCCCGCACGTGGAGAAACTGGGTGCGGCGCTGCTGGCCGCCGCCGGTCAATTGCAAGGCGGCAGTACCTCGCCCGAGGAAGACTTGCAGAATAATAATCGCGGCGCTGATAGCCAGTCGTAAAGAGCTCCGCAGCAGCAGTCTGCGCTAAAAAGTGGTGCTGGGTAGCCTGAGCCAGGCTCCCAGCACCGCTTTTGCTTTTATTAGTCTCTCTCACTTTACTACGCTCGCCGGGCGGGCACTTTGAGCTTATGCAATTATTTGTGTATCCAACCCTGCCGGAGGCGGCGCGCGCGCAGTTGGTCCAGGGCCTGCCACCCGGGATACTTACGCTGTACAGCAGCGACTTGCCCGCCGAACAGCGGGCGCGGGAGTGCCAGCGGGCCGACATTATTTTCGGCAATCCGCCGCCCGAGTGGCTGGCCGGTGACCAGCTGCCGCACCTTCGCCTGTGGCAACTCGACTCGGCGGGCTTCGACCGCTACCAGGGCCTGGAGCTAGCGGCACCGGTTGCCAACATGGGCGATTATTTTGCCTGGCCCTGCGCCGAAACAATGGTGGCGGGCCTGCTGGCGCTCTACCGCGCCCTGCCTGAGCTAGTAAGTTTGCAAACCGAGCAGCGCTGGGTGGGGGCACCCATCCGGGGGCGCATGGGGCTGTTGCGGGCGAAGCGGGTGATTTTGCTGGGAGCGGGTACCATTGCCCAGGCAGTGCAGCAGCAGCTCAGCGGCTTCGGCTGCGTGGTGCGGCTGCTGGCCCGCACCGACCCGCAGGCGCAACTGCACTCGCGGGCCGACCTGCTGGCTGCCCTGCCCGCGACGGATATCGTAGTAAACTGTCTGCCCGGCAGCGCCGACAAATTTTTTGGGGCCGCTGAATTTGCCGCGCTGCCGCCGGGAGCGCTGTACGCCAGCGTGGGCCGGGGCAATACAACCGACGAAGCGGCGCTCGTCGAAACCCTGCGCACGGGCCGGCTGGGCGGTGCCGTGCTCGACGTAACTGAAACCGAGCCACTACCCGTTGGTCATGTCCTGTGGACGCTGCCCCGCGTGCTGCTTACCCAGCACACTGGCGGCGGCCAGCCCGCCGAAGCCGAGGGCAAGGTGGCCCAGTTGCTGCGCAACGTAGCCCGTCTGCAAGCTGGCCAGCCCCTGGAAAACCTGGTAAACCTGTCTCGGGGTTATTAACTTAAGAAGCAGTAGGCTTCACTTCTGCATGGCCAGCTGCCAGCTGCCTGACCTCCGGTTTGCGGAGAAGCTCGGCGGCTTCCTCATCGGTGAGTACGCGGGCTTCGGTAGCCCCATCGGGAAAGATGAGGCGGCTGGCGGCTTGGCGCAGCTCGTCGAGGCGGGCCAGCGCATCGGCCACGGTGGGGTTGGCTTCGAGACGGGCGAGCAGGCCGCTGGCCCGGGCCGCCTGCAACAGCTTTTCGAGCACGAAGGGCAGCACCCAGCTCGCCACGTTGGTAACAAAAGCCCCGCGTAGGCCCAGGCGCAGTAGCAGGCGGGCCGTCATCCGCTCCAGGAGCAAGGCCTTGGCGGCGGGCAAGGCCTTGTCGGCCAAGAAGTCGGCCACCAGCCGGGCGTGGCCGTTCTGAATTTCGGCCCGCAGTACCTCCTGTACCGAGTCGAGGGCGCGCTGGGCTACTTGCCGGAAAAGACGGCCCGTTTGCCAGGCCCGCAGGCCGGTTTGACGAGCGGCGTGCAAGACTTGGCGGGGTAGCTGGGTCGGTAGCGAAAAAGATTTCATAGTGAGGCAGACGAAAAAAGCGTGGGCGGACGCTGGGTAGGTAGTGTACGACAGCCGAGGCGCAAGGAGCCGAGGACAAGCCAGCACGGCTGAGTATAAGCAGTACTAGTAGAAAAATAAAAATCGCTAACTAATTATTGATTAGTGCTGTATGGCTGAAAATGCGAGTGTTGCCACAAGCTCGGCCGTGTGCGAGAAACCCGCGTCGGACTCGCGTTGTTATGATCCTGTTAAGCCGGTACTCTCCCCCCTCAGTTGTTGAGGCTTATATTTGTCAGCTTAGCCTGAAAACTAGTATTCGTAGCAGCTGAATCTTTCCCAATGTCCGATTTATTACTCGATATCAACCTTCAGCAGGTACCGGACAGCTATCTGGCCGGCGCCTGGCGGGTAGCGCACCGGGTGGTCAATCGCGCCGACCCCGCCAGCCCGCTGGCCCAGGCTACCAACCTGTTGCTCGCCGACGAGTTGCTGCAGCTGCAAGCCCCCTCGCACAGTGCCACGGGCAGCTGGGCCGTGCAGCGCGACGAGCTGCTGAACCGCCCATACCTGCGCCTGAATTTTCCGAACGAGGAAACCCGGGCGCTCGTGACGCGCCTGCGCCGCACCACCGACGGTGCCCGCAGCCAGCTCAATCTGTATTTCAGCTCGGGGCTTGAAATGCAGCTCGACCGGCCCTAGCCGTCGGTATTATGTGTTCCCTTCCCGCCGCTCTAGTCCTTTTGCCTGCCGTGTCCACTCCCGCCGCTGTTCCCACCTCTTCGCAAAACACTGCGGAGGAATTTCAATTTCTGGCTGACTTCATCCCGCAGCTGGTTTGGATAACCGACCCCACCGGGTTTCATACCTATTTCAATCAGCGCTGGGTTGACTACACGGGCTACACGCTGGCCGACAGCGTGGGGCCAGATATGTGGAACAACCTGCTGCACCCCGACGACCGCGCCCGCGCCCGGCAAATCTGGGGGCACTCGCTGGCTACCGGCGACGCCTACGAAATAGAATACCGCTTTAAGGGCCGCGATGGGCAGTACCGCTGGTTTCTGGGCCAGGCGCTGCCCCGGCGCAATGAGGCGGGCGCCATTACCACCTGGTTTGGCACCTGCACCGACATTCACGATCAAAAGCTGGCCGCCGATCGGCTGGCCGAGCGCGAGTCGGAGTTTACCACCCTGGCCGACAACGTGGCCCAGCTGTCGTGGATGGCCCGGCCCGATGGCCACATCTACTGGTATAACAAGCGCTGGTACGACTACACCGGCACCGACCTGGCGGCGATGGAAGGTTGGGGCTGGGATAAAGTGCATCACCCCGACCACCGGGCCTCGGTAGTAGAATTTGTGCGGGCGGCCTGGCAAAAAGGCGAGCCCTGGGAGCTGACCTTCCCGCTGCGCCGCCACGACGGCGAGTACCGCTGGTTTCTGACGCGGGCGGTGCCCGTGCGCGACGAGCAAGGCCAGCTGCTGCGCTGGCTGGGCACCAATACCGACGTAACGGAAATGCGCCACCTGCAAGAGCAGCTGCAAAACGCCTACAATGACCTGGAGGTCAAAGTGACCTTCCGCAATCTGGAATTAGAGCACGAGGTGCAGCGTTTGCGTAAGCAACTGGCTTCCTAATATTTTCACTGTCGAATATCGAAAAAGCTGGCCGTCCGCCGGCTTTTTTCTTGTGACCTCCTAGGAGGAGGTGAGTAGGCCAACGCCCGCCGAACCGACGTAAACTGCCCGCCGTACCTTTGCCGCGGGCTTTTTCGCGGCCCGCCATCCCCAGTTTCCTTTGCGTGATGAACAAAATCTATTGCCCCAGCCTGACCGAGTATAAGCGCCGCGTGGCGCGCGTTGTGAACATTGGCGGGGTGCCGCTGGGTGGCGACAACCCCATCCGGGTGCAGAGCATGACCACCGTGGACACGATGGACACAATGGGCTCGGTGGCGCAGACGCTGCGCATGGTGGAGGCCGGCTGCGAGTACGTGCGCATTACGGCCCCCAGCGTGAAGGAGGCCCAGAACCTGCTGGAAATCAAAAAGGAGCTGCGGGCGCGGGGTTGCAACGTACCGCTCATCGCTGACATTCACTTTACGCCCAACGCCGCCGAGCTGGCGGCCCGCATCGTGGAGAAAGTGCGCGTGAACCCCGGCAATTACGCCGACAAGAAGAAATTCGAGGAAATCGAGTACACCGACGCCACCTACGCGGCCGAGGTCGAGCGCATCCGCGAGCGGTTTCGGCCGCTGGTGAAAATCTGCAAGCAGTACGGCACGGCCATGCGCATCGGCACCAACCACGGCTCGCTGAGCGACCGCATCCTGAGCCGCTACGGCGATACGCCGCTGGGCATGGTGGAGTCGGCGCTGGAGTTTTTGCGGCTGTGCGAGGAAGAAAACTACTACGACGTGGTGCTGAGCATGAAGGCCAGCAACACCCAGGTAATGGTGCAGGCTTACCGCCTGCTGGTGCAAAAGCTCGATGAGGAAGGCTTGCAGCCCTACCCGTTGCACTTGGGCGTGACCGAGGCCGGCGAGGCCGAGGATGGCCGCATCAAGAGTGCCGTGGGCATCGGGACGCTGCTCGAAGACGGCCTCGGCGACACCGTGCGCGTGAGCCTGACCGAGGCGCCCGAGGCCGAGGCCCCGGTGGCCCGCATGCTCATCAACCGCTACGTAGACCGCGCCGCGCTGGCCCAGCCCATCAAGCCGCTGGCTGGCCCCGAGCCGATTAACCCGTTCCAATATCATCGCCGCAACACCCACGAGGTGCTGAATTTCGGCGGGCTCAACGTGCCCCGGGTGGTGGCCAGCCTGCCGCAGCTACCCAAGCTGGAGTATGCCGACCTACGGGCGGCCGGCCACCTGTACTCGCCGTTTCTCGATAAATTCCAGATGTCGGACCAGGGTGCGGACTACATCTACACCGGCGAGCGGCCCGTGCCCTTCATGCTGCCCAACGGCCTGAAGGAAGTGGTGAACTACCCCGCCTGGTTCGACGCCGGTCAGCGCTCGCATCACTACCCGCTCATGACGGCCGACCGCTACATGGACAACCCCGTGCGGCACCCGCAGCTCAATTTCCTGCTCGTGAGCCTCGACACGCTCGATGCCAACCTGCTGCTGCACCTGCGCCACGATACCAGCGTGGTACTCGTGCTCTACAGCCGCAACGCCCACGCCATGCCCGAGATGCGCCGGGCCTTCTTCGAGCTGATTATCAACCAGGTGACCTGCCCCGTCGTCATCGCCCGCTCGTACCCCGACCAGCCGCTGGAGCAAACCCAACTCGACGCCGCCACCGACATCGGCGGTCTGCTCATCGACGGCCTCGGCGATGGCGTGGTGATTGGTGCCGAGCTACAGGCTTCGCGCAGCCACGCCGAGTGGCTCGACAAGCTGAGTAATCTCAATCAGCTGAGCTTCGGCATCTTGCAGGCGGCTCGCACCCGCATGAGCAAGACCGAGTACATCAGCTGCCCCAGCTGCGGCCGCACGCTCTTCGACTTGCAGGAAACCACCGCCATGATTCGCAAGCGGACCGACCACCTCAAGGGCATCAAAATCGGCATCATGGGCTGCATCGTGAACGGCCCCGGCGAGATGGCCGACGCCGACTACGGCTACGTGGGCGTGGGCAAGGGGAAAATTGCCCTCTACCGCGGCCAGGAAGTCATCAAGAAAGCCGTGCCCGAGGAAAACGCCGTGGATGAGCTGATTGAGCTCATGCGCGAGGATGGCAAGTGGATCGAGAAGAAAGTGCTGGAGCTAGACTAAGTGAATTTTCAGCTTAGCGAATAATTCCTGACTGGCTACTTTACGCATCTTGTTTACAAAAGCCCCCATTCTCTGATAATAGTACAGCTCATTAAAAAAGAGCATCTCAAACATGGAGGATTCAAGCCAACCTACGGTTGATGAGTAACCGACAACTAATCTAGCATTAGTCTTGGCTTTTAAATTTTGAAGTGATAGTGAGGAGGCTTTAGTACCACAGCTTCCAAAAAAAATGATGCTATCGGCTGCTTTTTGTCCGAGCAAGTTAGCTATCTCCTCAAATGAAATGCAACTATCACCTGCGGTACTCCATAAATTATTGCCATCACCGTGGAAGGCGAAGTACAAGCAGTGTTGAAAGCTTTTATTCGCTAACGTACGTCCGTCGAGCTTTAATTCTTCGCTTAGCCGGTCGATAGATTGACAATACTTATAGGTAAATAATAGGTGATGACCAGCCGAATCACAAATCTGCTCTAGAAGTTTGATAAATGGCTTGACGCTTAAGTCGGGGCGTTGGCGGTCCCATTCGCCTTCGAAGCAGTGAATTTTAACTTTCATGTCTATGATAGGCAGATAGTTTCAGCGCCCCAGGAAAAATTCTTTGAATCGCGCTAGTTCTTCCAGTTCCCGCTGCACGTAGGCCGCGAAAAACGACTCGCCCACTTGCTGCCGTAGTACGGAGATGCCCACATCAATAAGGCGCAGTCCCTGCGGGGTCAGCAGGATGTTGTCGTAGCGGTCGCCAGTAATGTTGGACGGGCGCAGCAGGTCGCGGTGGACGAAGCCCGCGGCGTGCAGGGCGCGTAGCTCGTCGGTGAAAACGTCCAGCCACAGCTCGCGCAGTTCCACTTCGTAGGCCCGAAAATCGAGGGGGTAGAGGCGTTCCATTACCAGCATATCGGAGGCTAGCGACGCATTGTATTCAAGGCGGAGAAATTTGGCTACTAAATCATTGACTTGATTGGCATAGCGCATTTTTTCCGATTCAGAGCCGATGTCGGAGCGGGTGTCATCATTGAAAAGCTTCCCGACCTCCGTTTCCGACAACACGATAACGGCATTGTTGGCTCCGCGGGAGAGCTGCCGGGGGTAGCGCTTGGGTTCCATAGGGATGTACCTCATTAGGGAAGCCAAAGCTACGGCCAGCGGCTTCGTGGCTACTCGTACCTTTGGTCCCGCTATGGAAATGACCTTTGGACGAACGGTATTAGCCGATGTTGCAGCTAACGGCTTTGCAGTGCTGCCGCTGCTTTACTCGCCCGCCGAAGTAGCGGCCCTGCTGGCCTGCGTGGAAAGCGCGCCCGCCGCTGGCCCTAATTTTCGGCGCAGCCAAGACGTATTTGCCATCCGCAACCTGCTGGGCGAGATTCCGGCGCTGGGGCCGCTGCTGGCCACCCCGGCGCTGCGCGGGTTGCTGGGCGAGTTGTTTCCGGCCGGCTGTCACCTTACCAAGGCCATCTATTTTGACAAACCAGCGGGATCCAACTGGCTCGTGGCCTGGCACCAGGATTTAATGATCAACGTGGCCCGCCGCGCCGAAGCACCCGGCTATGGCCCCTGGACGACCAAAACGGGTTGGGTAGCCGTGCAGCCGCCCGTTTCCGTGCTCGAAAACACCGTCACCATCCGGGTGCACCTCGACGACTGCGACGCCACCAACGGGGCGCTCAAGGTAGTGCCCGGCTCGCATCGCCGGGGCGTGGTGCCAGCCGAAACCATTGCCAGCCAGACGGACGCGGCTACCAGCTGCGCCGTGCCCGCCGGCGGGGCCATGCTCATGAAGCCACTGCTGCTGCACGCCTCCAGCCGCAGCACCAGCGCCCGTCCGCGCCGGGTCATGCACCTGGAATTTTCGGCCGAGGAGCTGCCGGCCGGGCTGGCTTGGCGCGAGCGGCTGGCTTTGACTTAGCAAGATTTGCGATGTTAGAGCCTGAAAATGAGAGCTTAGCCAGAAGCCCGCACACTTGCAAGCCACTCTCAGGCCTGAATTTTCGGTTCTTGCTTCTAAGTTCTTAGAAGCTGTTTAAGTTAGCTATACTACCTGTCATTGCGAGCGCAGCGAAGCAATCGCACCTGTTCAGCTTAGTCATTTGGGTGCGGTTGCTTCGCTGCGCTCGCAATGACAGGCAACTTCCAGAGGGCTAGCAATAATTCAAACAGCTTCCCAGCCATCTACAGAATCACCTGGAGCTGAGTGGTAATCTCGGGGCGATACTGCACATCGTTGACGTTGGTAAAATCGGGGCGGGCGCGGTAGTTGAGCGTGATTTTGGCCTGGTGGCCATCGAGCAGCACGTTGACGCCGCTGTCGAAAATATGCACGTCTTTGATGTTGCCGTCACCGGTGCGAATGCCGTCGTAGCGGCCGTGGATGTAGTCGGCGTAGGGCTGGAGGCGCACTTTGGGGCCGAGCAGCTTTTTGGGAAGGAGGAAGCCGGTCTGAATGGTTTGGGCGGAGCCGGTACCCAGCACGGGTACGGCGTTGCCGCGCAGCGGGGCCGAGCCGGTGCCGGGGTTCATGGTGCCGCCGTAGCGCACGAAGTTGGGGCCCATGTTGTAGCGGTAGGCGGCGGCGTAGAGCGTAAAGGCCGTTTGCTGGGCCGTATCCACGGGCGTGTCGTAGAACACGTCGGCCGCGAAGGTGCTCACGTTCTGCTTGTCGTAGGGCAGCGCCCACACGTTGGCGGGCAGGGTGGTGGGGTTAGCCGCCGGGCGCGAGTACATGCCATCCTTGTAGAACAGAAAGCCCGTGCCCACGTTGAGCACTCGCCGGGCGCCCAGGTAGCAGCCCACCTGGAAGGGGACGAGGTTGGCTTCCTTATCCATGAATTCCCAATCGAAATAGCCCTGGTACACCATGCCGCGGGCGCGGGGGTTGAACTGGGCCACGCCCGTGGTGAGCGTGGCCGGGGTGCTGGTCAGGTTGCTGCGGAAGGCGTCGTTGACCGACAGCTTATAATCAAAGCTTTTGACCCGGCCGCGCACGTACATGCCCAGCCCGCGCCCGGTCTGGTCGATGGCGTCGATAATCGGCCACTGCGTGCCCGGCACGTCGAGCGTGAGCAGCGAGAAGGCTGCGAAGCTGGTTTGGCGCGAAATGCCGTTGACGTAGTGCAGGCCCCCGCCGAAGTTGAGGTACTTGTTGATCTTGTACTCTACCAAGGCATCGTGCAGGTAGAAAAGCGGCTTCTTGCCCGGCCCGGTAGACTCGTTGGGTGCCCCGCCCGAGATGGTCGTCTGGACGTTGATACCCAGCTGGGTAATAATGAGAAAGCGCGGGTTGAGCTGGGCTACCATGAGTACCCGCGAGCGCCGCAGGCCGAAATCTACCTGGTCGTAGGCGAGCTCCTCGGTGGCGTTGGTAGTATTGGAATTATTCTCGGTGTAGCGCGCCCAGAACTGGTGGGCCGTCATCAGGCGCACGTATTTGGAGCCATCGGGCGAGAGGTTGATTTTCATGCCGCCCGCGTAGGGGGCCGACTTGGCGGGGGCCGGGGCGGGCTTGGGCAGTTGCACCGGGGCCGGGTTGGGAGCCTTGCCGGTGGCGGGCGGTACTACTACCTGGGCCTGGGCGGCAGCGCCCGCCAGCAGCAGGCCCGCCAGCAGGCCGTAGCCGTAAAAAGTACGCATTATGAAAGAGTAACGGGGTGGGAAGGAGAGGAAAGGCACGGCACGGCCAGCCCCGCGACCAAGAGCCGAAAGGCGGGCTGTACCAGCTATAGAAAAGGGAAGGGGCGGGCTAGTGCCGCGCTACTTCCACGAGCGGCAGGCCGGCCACCGGCTCAGGGCGCAGGGCCTCGGGTACGGCGCAGCCCTGCAGGGCCAGCCGGTGGCGGGCCTCGTCGAATTCGCCCTCGCTCTTGGCTACCACCAGCGTGGCAATGCCGTTGCCGATGACGTTGGTAATGGCCCGCGCCTCGCTCATGAAGCGGTCAACCCCTAGCAGCAGGGCCACGCTCTCGACCGGAATAACTTTGGTAGCCGCCAGCGTCGAGGCCAGTACGATGAAGCCCGAGCCCGTGACGCCCGCCGCGCCCTTGCTCGTCACGACCAGAATGGCGATGAGCGAAAGTTGCTGCGACAGCCCCAGGTGAATGTTAAACGCTTGGGCCAGAAAGATGACGGCAATGGAGAGGTAAATAGACGTGCCATCCAGGTTGAAGGAGTAGCCCGTCGGAATAACCAGCCCCGCCACCGAGCGCGAGCAGCCGTAGCGCTCCATCTTGTCGATCATGCGGGGCAGGGCCGACTCCGACGACGAGGTGCCGAGCACCAGCAGAATCTCCTCCTTGATAAAGCTCAGGTAGGGCATCAGCCGCAGGTTGTAGTACCGCAGGATGAGGTTGAGCACCACGAAGATGAACAGGAACATGGTAACGTACACCACCAGCATGAGCTTGCCCAGCAGCAGCAGCGTGGCGATGCCGTACTTGCCGATGGTGAAGGCCATGCCGCCAAACGCCCCGATGGGCGCCAGCTTCATCACCATGCCCAGTACCGTAAACATGGCGTGCGAGAGCCGATCGAAGGTTTTGACCAGCGGCTGGGCCGTTTCGCCCAGCTTGTTGAGGGCCAGCCCGAAGAGAATGGCAAACAGCAGCACTTGCAGGATGTCGCCCTTGGCGAAAGCCCCCACCACGTTGTCGGGCACGATGTGGGTGAAAAATTCCACCCAGTTCATTTCGCCGGCCTTTTCGGTGAATTTGGCGGCTTCCTCGGCCTTCTTGCTGTCGTGCAGCACGGCCTGGGCGGTGGCCTGCACACCCGCGCCGGGCTGCGTCAGGTTGGCCACGCCGATGCCGATGGCCAGGGCCAGGGTGGTCACTATTTCGAAGTATAGCAGCGCCTTACCGCCTACGCGCCCCACCTTCTTCATGCTGCCCATGCCCGCGATGCCCAGCGTCACGGTGAGGAAAATAATGGGCGCAATCAGCATCTTGATGAGGCTGATAAACGTGTCGGCTACCGGCTTGAGGGCCGCCCCGAAGGTGGGAAACAAGCCACCGACCAGCACGCCCAGCGCGATGGCCGTGAGCACCTGCACGGTAAGGTTGGAATACCAGCGTTTCATAAAAACAAGGAGAGAGTGGGGTGGGAAGAACGAAAAATCGGGGCAAGGCGTAGCCAGTCGCGCCCCCGTAAGGGCTGCTTTAGCCTCGTAAGGAATTCGGTGAACTAAATCCGGCGCGTTACAGCGTCTGCTCGGCGGCCACGCGGGGGGCCCCGGCCAGCAGGTCGGCGCTGGCGTAGTCGGCGTACTTCTGGAAGTTATCGACGAACTTCTGGGCCAGGTCGGCGGCCGTGCGGTCGTAGTCCTCGGGGCTGGCCCAGGTGGTGCGCGGGTCCAGCAGCTCGGTGGGTACGCCGGGCACGGCGGCGGGCACCAGCACCCCAAATACGGGATGGGGCTGAAATTCAACGTCGGCGAGCTGGCCGGTGAGGGCGGCCGTAATCATGGCGCGGGTGTAGCCCAGCTTCATGCGCGAGCCGGTGCCGTAGGGGCCGCCGGTCCAGCCGGTATTGATGAGCCACACGTTGACGTCGGGATGCTCGTCCATTTTCTGGCCCAGCATCTCGGCGTAGCGGGTGGGGTGCAGGGGCAGAAACACTTGCCCGAAGCAGGCCGAAAACGTGGTTTGCGGCTCGGTAATGCCCATTTCGGTGCCGGCCACCTTGGCCGTGTAGCCACTCATGAAGTGGTACATGGCGTGCGATTTATCGAGCTTGCTGATGGGCGGCAGTACGCCGAACGCATCGGCAGTCAGGAAAAAGATATTCTTCGGCGCGTTGCCCACGCTGGGCTCGACGGCGTTGGCGATGTAGCCCAGCGGGTAGGCGGTGCGGGTGTTTTCGGTGACGCTGGTGTTGGCGTAGTCCACAGTGCGGGTGCCGGGCACGAACCGCGTATTCTCGACGATGGCCCCAAACTTAATGGCCTGCCAGATTTCGGGCTCCTTTTCGGCGCTCAGGTCGATAACCTTGGCGTAGCAGCCACCTTCGAAGTTGAAAATGCCGGCCGTAGGCGTCCAGCCGTGCTCATCGTCGCCAATGAGGCCGCGGTTGGGGTCGGCCGAGAGGGTCGTTTTGCCCGTGCCCGAGAGGCCGAAGAAAATGGCCGTGTCGCCGTCGGCGCCCACGTTGGCCGAGCAGTGCATGGGCAGGGTCTGGCGCTCGTGGGGCAGCAGGTAATTCAGCACCCCGAAAATGCCTTTTTTCATCTCGCCGGCGTAGGCCGTGCCGCCGATGAGCAGCAGCTTTTTGCTGAAATTGAGAATGGCGAAATTGGCCTGCCGGGTGCCGTCCACGGCCGGGTCGGCCGCGAAGCCGGGCGCGCAGATGATGCTGAAATCGGCCGCCCAGCTGGTGTCCGCGCCGGCTGCGGGGCGCAGAAAAAGGTTGTAGGCGAAGAGGTTGTGCCAGGCCAGCTCGTTGACCACGCGCAGCTTGAGTTGGTAGTCGGGATTGGCCCCGGCGTAGCCTTCGCGCACGTAGAGCGGCTTGTCGGCCAGGTAGGCCACCATTTTCTGGTGTAATTGGTCGAATTTATTTTCTTCGAAGGGAATATTGATGTCGCCCCACCACACGCTGTCGGCCGTGTGCGCGTCGCGCACGATAAACCGGTCCTTGGGCGAGCGGCCGGTGAATTGGCCGGTGTCGGCCATCAGCGCCCCGGTGTCGGTGAGCACGCCCTCGCCCCGGCGCAGCGCCTCCTCGACCAGCGCGGCGGGCGGCAGGTTCAGGCAAATGGAGTGGGCCTGGCTGAAGCCCAGCGACTGGAGGCGGGAGAGGAGCGACATGGGTAATTGTAAGTTGTTAGTTGTTAATTGTAAACGGCGTCCTCGTTTAGGCGCGAGGTGTTTTTGGTTTCGGCCATGGTCAGGAACAGCAGCAGCGAGAGGCCGATGCAGCCGGCGGTGTACCAGTAGAAGTACGACTCGTGTCCGGCCCGTTTGCACCAGAGGGCGATGTACTCGGCGGTGCCGCCAAACAGGGCCACCGTGAGCGCGTGCGGCAGGCCGATGCCCAGCGCCCGCACCTGCACCGGAAACAGCTCGGCCTTCACCACCACGTTGATGCCGCTGTAGCCACTCACGATGACGAGCGCCCCCACCAGCCAGCCCAGCGCCACCCCCGGATCAGTGCTGTGACTGAGGGCGGTGAGCAGCGGCACGGTGCCCAGCAGCCCGCCCACGCCGAAGAAAATCAGCAACGGCCGCCGCCCGATACGGTCCGACAGCCCGCCAAAAACCGGCTGCAAGGCCGCAAAAACGAGGAGCGATAAAAAGCTCACGTTGGCCGCCGTAGCCGGGGCCATGTGGGCGGTATTCACCAAAAACTTGAGCATGTAAGTGGTGAACGTGTAGAAGGCCAGCGTGCCGCCCGCCGTGAGCCCCACCACCGTGAGCACCGCCCGCGGGTGTTGGCCCAGCACCTGCAAGCTGCCGCGCAGCGCCTCAGGCGTGTGCTTCTGGGCGGTAAAGGCCGCCGTTTCGGTGAGGTTGCTGCGCAGGTACAGCGCCACCACCGACAGCCCCGCGCCCACCACGAAAGGCACGCGCCAGCCCCAGTCCAGCAATTGCGCCTGAGTCAGCACTTTTTGCAGAATGAGCTGAATGCCAAGCGCCAATAGCTGCGCGCCGATTAGTGTGAGGTACAAGAAGCTGGAGTAGAAGCCACGCCGGCCGGGGGTGGCCATTTCGGCCAGGTACGTGGCGGATACGCCGTATTCGCCGCCCACGCTCAAGCCTTGCAACAGGCGGGCGGTGAGCAGCATCACCGGGGCCACGAGGCCCACGGTTTGGTAGGTCGGGGTGAGGGCGATGAGCAGCGAGCCCAGCGCCATGAGCAGCACCGAGAGCGTCATCGACTGCTTGCGGCCTACCTTGTCGGCAATGCGGCCGAACATCCAGCCGCCGATGGGCCGCATCAAAAAGCCCAGTGCGAAAATGCCGGCCGTTTGCAACAGCTGGGCGGTAGTGTCTTCGGATGGAAAAAAAGAGCCCGAGAAGTACAGCGAGAACGCCGAGAAGGCATACCAATCGTACCACTCCACCAAGTTGCCCACCGAGCCGCTGAGGATGGCCCGCAAGCGTCGGCCGGGCTGGGTGCCAGCCGACGCAGACGAACTGGCAGAAGCGACAGCTAGCGCAGAAGATGACAACAGAGTGGGCATCGGGTGGGAGGTTAGGAGCAGTTGGCGGCCGAGTGAGTAGTTACTTACCCGGAAGCTACGCTGCAAAGGAGCCGCCCGATTTTGAAGAAATTTCAAATAAAACTTATCATTTCTCTGAAATTTTCGCGGGGCCCGGCGCGGGGGCCAGCGGCCCTACTCTGCGGGCTGGGCAAAATCGAGCCGGATGCGGTGCCAGCCGTCGGCGTAGTCGTAGCTGATGCGGTGCCCGTACAACTCGCTGATGCGCTTAACAATGGCCAGCCCGATGCCAATGGAGTCGAGCGCCGAGTTGCCTTTTTTGAAGCGGCCAAACAGCTCGCTCACCGGGGCCGAGGGGGCCAGCCCGGTATTGGCCAGCAGCAACCCGGTGGCCGATAGCTCCACTTCAAGTTGGCCGCCCGGTACGTTGTGGCGGATGGCGTTGCTGAACAAGTTATTGAGTAATAGCTGGGTCAGCGAGGCGTCGAGCGGCACGCGCACGCCGGGTGCGATGCGCTGCGTGGTGGTCAGGCTCTTCATTTCGGCCAGGTCGGCGAAGGCGGCCTCAGTGGCGGGCACGAGCTGGCTGAGGTCGGCTAGGGCCTCGGGGGCGGGTTCGAAGTGTTCGAGCTTGGCCAGCAGCGTCAGGGCCTGGTTGATTTTGGCCAGGCGCTCCAGCTCGTCGTGCATAGTGGTGAGCGTCTGCCACTGCTTTTCAGTGAGCTCCGAATCCATGAGCAATTCCAGCTTGGCCTTGATGCTGGCGATGGGCGTTTGCAGCTCGTGCGAGGCGTTTTCGGAGAATTCCTGGAGGCCCCGGTAGTCGCGCTGGGCGCGGGCGGTCATCTTCACCAAAAACTCGTTGAGCTCCTGAAACTCGGCGGTGCGGGTAGCGGGCAGCTCGATGGGGTGCGGCTGGCCCAGTTCAAATTGCTGAATGCCGTGCAGCGTAGCATTAAACGGCCGTAGGATGCGCCACGAAATCAACTCGCTGAGAATGACCACTAAGGCCAGCAGGAAAACGAAGGTCCAGGCGAATACCAGCACCAGGCCGGTGAGGTAGGCGTCGCGGGGTTCCACCACCGCCGCCCGGCTGGCCACCCGGTACGGCCGCCCGCCCACCACGGGGTAGGTGGTGAGGCGCACCACCGACACGCGGGCTTGCAGGGCAGCATCCCACTCGGGGCGCACGCGCACGGTACGCACGCGCCGGGTGGTGTCGGTGGCCGCCACGGGGCTGGCCTGCACGTAGGGTCGCAGCGAGTCGGCCACGGTGGGCTGGCCGCGGCGCAGCTGATTCGCGATCAGCTCGTTCAAATTTTCGAGCTCGCCGATGGTGGCCTGCGTGACGCTGCGCGAAAGGGCGGCGTACACGATGGCAAACCCGAGGCTGAGCACGCAAAACGTGAGCACTGCGTAGGCCAGCGTGTAGCGATAGTTGAGTTTCACTGGTCGGGCGCA
Source organism: uncultured Hymenobacter sp. (assembly GCA_913776615.1). Lineage (GTDB taxonomy): Bacteria > Bacteroidota > Bacteroidia > Cytophagales > Hymenobacteraceae > Hymenobacter. The sequence goes on along the minus strand of CAJYPK010000017.1, from coordinate 7,799 downwards.
CTGAGCTTGTAGCCAAAGCCATACACCGTGCTAATGTAGTCCTTGCCGCCGGCGTCGGTGATTTTCTTGCGCAGATTCTTGACGTGCTGGTACACAAAATCCACGCTGTCGAGGTTGTCGGTGTAGTCGCCCCAGAGGTGGGCCGCGATGGCCTGCCGGGTCAGCATCCGGCCCTTGTTGTTGATGAAATACAGCAGCAGGTTAGTTTCCTTGCGCGTGAGGTTCAGGAGCTTACCATTGATGCGGCACTCCATTGATTCCAGGTCGGCGGTGATGTCCTGGAAGGTGAGCACGTTGTTTTTGTGGGCGCTGCGCCGGCGCATGATGGCCTTGATGCGGGCGTGCAATTCGGGTAGCGGAAATGGCTTGGTGATGTAGTCGTCGGCCCCCTCGCTGAGGCCGGTGAGCTTGAAATCGAGCGCGTTCTGGGCCGAAATGATGATGACGCTGCTCTCAATGCCTTCCTTACGCAGCAGCTTGAGCAGGCTGATGCCGTTGCCGTCGGGCAGCATGATGTCGAGCAGCACCACGTCGTAGCTGAACAGCGCCAGCTTCTCCCGCGCCTCGTCGAACGTGCTGGCTACCTCGCAGATATAATGCTCCTGCCCCAGGTAGCCGGCGATGCTGCGGGCCAGCTCGGCGTGGTCTTCAACTAGCAAAATCTTCATGGGCGGGGTGGGGAGGCGGGCGCGGTGGTACGGAGCAGGCTACAAAGCTATTCCACCGATGGTTTCGGGCGGCGCGTCAACGGCGGGTTTAGTGGGTGGGGCCGGGAAGAGAAATCTCCCATTCCGACAATCTTTCTGGCGCGGCTGATGTTACCTTGGCAGACCCAACTTCTTCTGACATGAACGGCAAAAACCTGTTTGATTTTGGCCCCGCCCTCGGTTATTTCTTTCGCGGCAACGACCCCAACCGCAAAACGAACTTCAACCTGCGGACCATGCACTTCATCAATAAGCTGAGCATGGCTATGTTCCTGGTCGGCTTGTGCGTGCTGCTGTACCGGTGGTTTCTGCGCTAGGTAGCTGAGTAAGCGATGAATATTGAGGAGTACCGCGACTTTTGCCTGGGCCTGCCCGGCACCACTGAGGAAACGCCTTTCGGGCCGGATACCCTGGTGTTTAAGGTGGGTGGTAAGATATTTGCCCTCACCGATTTACGCACATTTGAGAGCTTCAACGTGAAGTGTGACCCCGAGCGGGCCGTGGACCTGCGCGAGCGCTACGACTACGTGCTGCCGGGCTTCCATATGAATAAAAAGCATTGGAACACCATCCGGGTCGGCACCGGGGCCAGCCCCGCTCAGCTGCGCGAATGGATAACGCACTCCTACGAGCTGATAGTGGCCGCCCTGCCCAAGGCCGTGCGCGAGGAGCTGCGCCAGGCGACCGCCGAATAACTGGTGGCCGTACGCGGGGCAGTAAGATATTTTCCATAACCGGGCACGCGTTCACGTTGCCGGTGTTTACGAGGCCAGGTTCCAGCGCGGAGCCTGGCCTCGCTGCGTTTGGGCCAGTGGCAAGGGGAGGGGGGAGTAAGAAAAATAAATATTTATAATAAACCTCGGGTTTATCGTAAAAAAATTGCTTGGTGATAAGCAAGTTATTGATAGCCTGAGCAGTATTGAAGAATCTTTCGACGGGAGCGGGAGGTATGTTTGGGTATTATTTCAATAAATTTTATCCTTTTCTCCAGCTTATGAAAACTTCTTTACGCTTCTCCTGGGGGTGGCTGTGCGTGCTGCTCCTTGCGGCGCACGCACCGCTGGCCGCCCAAAATCTAAACCTGGCCTACGGTAAGCGCACCGAGGCCTCGTCGCAGGAAAACGCCAGTATGCCCGCCAGCAACGCCACCGATGGCGACAACCGCACTCGCTGGTCGAGCGAGTTTACCGACAATCAAAGCCTGGTAGTTGACTTAGGCTCAGTGCAAACCATTGACCGCGTGCGTATCACCTGGGAAGCGGCCAGCGGCCGGAATTTTCTGCTCCAGGTTTCCAACGACGCGCTGAATTGGGCCACGGTGCAAACCGTGACCGGTAATGCCCCCATTGATCGTGGCGGCTATTTCCTCAACGAGTATCCCGGCCTGAATGCCAACGGCACGAGCATCGGCCGCTACGTGCGGCTGCTGGGCACGGCGCGCAATACGGCGTTTGGCTATTCCATCTTTGAGTTTGAAGTGTTTACCTTCACCAACTCGGCGCTGAGCCTGGCCAAGGGCAAGGTTGCCACGGCCTCCGATAGCCAGGCGGGCTTTGAGGCGGGTTTTTCCTGCGATGATGACGACAACAGCCGCTGGTCGACGCTGAATCCGACCAACCAAACGCTGGACATCGACCTGGGGCAAAATGCCAGTATCTCGCGCATTTACCTCAACTGGGAACTGGCTTACGGCGTGAATTTCCTACTGCAAGCATCCAGCGACAAGGTGCTGTGGACAACCTTCGCCACGTTTACCAACAACCGGGCCTACTACAACGAGCTCGCCGTGGCCGCGAGCGGCCGCTTCGTGCGCCTGCTGGCCATGGACGGCGGGCAAAACAACGGCGGCTTTTCCACCTGGGAATTCAAAATTTACGGTACGCCCGCGCCGCTGCCGGTGACGCTGACCAGCTTCGGGGCCGCCGCCCGTGGCCCCGGAGTAGCGTTGAGCTGGACGACGGCCAGCGAACAAAACAGCGCCCATTTTGAAGTGCAGCGCGGTACCAACGGCGTGCAGTTTGCCAGCATCGGCCAGCTGCCGGCGGCGGGTAATAGTCAGACTGCCAAAGTGTATCAGTATTTTGACGCGGCCCCGGCGCGGCCCGTCAGCTACTACCGTCTCAAGCAGGTAGACCTTGATGGCCGCACCACCTACGGACCGGTGGCCGTGGTGCATCTGGCGGGCGGGGCCTCTACGCTGCCCCTCGCGTTCTTCCCCAACCCGGTGGCCGATCAGGCAACCCTGCAATGGGACGCGGCCACTGCTGGCCCCGGCCGCTGGCACCTGACCAATGCGCTGGGTCAACTAGTGCGCGAAGGCGCTTTTGAGTCGCAGCCGGGAAGTAATAGTCAGCTTATTGATCTGCGTTCCTGCGCGGCGGGGAGCTACGTGCTGAGCGTGGAAGCGGCGGGCCAGCCCCTCCAGCGCCAGCTGGTGCAGAAGGTGAGGTGAGTGCAGACTGTAAAAAAGCCCCGCCAATTATCGGCGGGGCTTTTTTACGTTCTGTCATGCTGAGCCTGCGAAGCATCTTGTCAGGTTGAAACGGCACGTTCGGACGTGAGTAGATGCTTCGCAGGCTCAGCATGACAGAACGAGTGTAGGAGTTTGACTACTGCCCCACCAGAAACACGGCGTTGCCGAAGAGCAATTTGCCACTCTGCCAGAAGGCGCGGAACAACGGGTTGTCGCCGAGGTAGATAACCTGGCCCCGGCCCAGATCCTGGGTGCCCAGCACGAAGGTATCGACGAGCTGCTTGCGGGCCTTGCTGCCGCTAAAGCCGGCGTAGTAGCCATTCTTCTTGATAACGCCCACGTTCCAGCCACCCTGTCCCAAAAACTTGTAGCTGAGCGGCGTGCGGATAAGCGCCGGGTAGGTGTCGCCGTAGCCGAAGGCCAGCGGGTGGGTATTATCGAGCTGCACCCGGTAGATGGAGCCCAGCGCTTGGTCCTGGGTGCTTTCGCGGTCGGCGGCCCCGTAGCGGCGCAGGGGCAGGTAGGGATTGGCCTGCTCTGCCTTGCGCACGGCCACCGAGTCGGCGGCCTTGGCCCGGAGCAGGAAGTCTTTCTTACCCGCCAAAAATTTCATGGCTCCTTCGAGGGCGATGAGCTTACCGCCGCCGCGCACCCAGCCCTTGAGGCTTTCGAGGGCCGCGGCCGAGTAAATATCCTGGTAGTTGCCATCGGGCAGGATGAGCACGTCTATTTTGCTCATGCTCACCCGGTTCAAATAATCGGTGCCCAGCACCGTAATGGGATAACCCAGCTGCTGCTCGAAGAAGTGCCACACCTCGCCGAAGGCCGTGGCATCGATACCGGGGCCAGCCACTACGGCCACCGTGGGCTGCTTCACAAAATGCACCGAGCCCGAGCCCAGGTCGTGGCCGCTGGTCGAGAAGCCCGATTTTACGGCCTGCACCACCGAGCCCGCCGAGTCGGCCTGCGCCCGCACGAGCTGATCAAACTTCGGCCCCAACGCCTCGTTGCTGGTGCGCGTGATGATGAGCGTGCCGGGGGCGTATTTTTGGCCCTCCGCCTCGAAAGCCTCTTCGGCAAAGCGCACTTTTACTTTCTGTTGCAGCAGCTTGCTCAAGAAGCGTACGTCTTGGAGGTTACTCCAGCGGGCGAGGTAGGCGTAGGGCTTGTCGATGGCGGCGGCACTGCCCTTCACGACGGGCTGGGCGGGGGCGGGGCCGCTGGCGTCGAGGCGCTGAGAGAGGGCGTAGGCCTTCACCCCAAACGAATAGGGTAGCGCCCACGAGGTAATGTCGTAGGTGAGCGAATCTTCGAGCTGCGGGCGGGGCTCAAACAGCACCTTCACGAGCGTCGATTTGGGCTGGTACATGCTCACGACCACGTCGCGGGGCTGCACGGTGAAGTCCTCCGTCTTGCCGCTGGCGTAGCTGTAGCCGGTGGTTTTGAGCTGCTTGGGCGCGAAGCCGTAGCTGATTTGCTGGCGGTCGAGGTACTGGGTCAGCATCCGCAGCTGGCCAGGGTCGCTGCCGGCGGCCAGCACGTAGGTTTTGTAGGTGCCGCCGGGCTTGGTTTTGGCGGTGGTGAAGTAGGATTGAAACTCGCGCAGCAGGTCGTCGTGGCGCTCGGCCGTGGCCTGAATAGTGGCGCGGCTGGCCGCGTGGTGGTGCGCGATGCGCTGGGTCAGGGTGAGCGTATCGCCGGCGGGGCGGGCGTAGGCCACGCCGGCCGGGCCGCCGCCGCCCTGCTCGTAGGTCATGCCGATGGCCCCGTTGAAGCTGGGCCAGGTGTCGCCGTAGGTGGGGGCAAACAAATCGTAGACTTCGCGGGTGAAATACAGCCAGTTATTGGCGTCGAACACCCGGCGGTTGTAGTCGCCGATCACGTTCTGAAACTGCCGCTGCCAGGGCGTGATGTCGGCGTGAAACGGCTTGGCGGCCGGCGAGAAGTAGTACGAATTATTCGGCCCCATCTCGTGAAAGTCGGCGTGCACCTGGGGCAGCCACTTGTTGTAGAGCACGATGCGCTGGCGGCTTTCCTGCTGGGTCTGCCAGGCCCAGTCGCGGTTCAGGTCGAAGTAGTAGTGGTTGTAGCGTCCGCCGGGCCAGGGCTCGTGGTGCTCCCAGGAATCGGGGCTGGCGTTGACCGTTTGGTTGCGCACGCGGTTGTACCAGTTCACGTAGCGGTCGTGGCCGTCCGGGTTCACGCAGGGGTCCACTATGACCACCGTGTTTTTAAGCCAGTCCTGCATCTGGGCGTCCTGCGGGTTGGCCAGGTCGTAGAGCACCTGCATAACGGCCTCCGAGCTCACCGCCTCGTTGCCGTGAACGTTGTAGCTAAGCCAGCATACGGCGGGCAGCTGGCGGCTGGCCGTCCCGCTTTCGAGGCTGGCCAGCCGGCGGTCATTCTGCTGAATATCAGCCAACCGACCGAAATTCTCAGCGCTGCCGATTTCTATTACCTCCAGCCGGCGTCTCTCGTAGGTTTGGCCGTAGGGGGTGATGCGCATGCGGCCCGGCGCGTGCGCCACCACGTGGGCAGCGTAGCGCAGCACGTCGGCCTGCGGCGTAAATTGACTACCCAGCGGGTAGCCCAAAAACTGAGTGGGCGTCAGCAGTGGCCCGGCCGCGTCGGCGGCCGTCGTGGTCACCGGGGCGGGCGCTTGCGCGTAGCTGCCGCTTGCCGCGAGCAGGCCTGCCACGAGGGCCGCCCCGCGCAGCAGGTGTGTGGAAGTAGTGAGGAAAGAAGGAGTAAAAGAAGCGGGCATCGGCAAAAAAGCAAGTTTGGAAACCGCAAGGTAGGGGTGCGAAAAGCGCTTTGATGCGATAAAAGCGCGGATATGCGCCCAATTACGATGGAGGGGTAATGTCTTTTGTAACACCAAGCTCCAGCTTGGTGAGGCACCTGGGGTCGCCGACCGGACGCCTCACCAAGCCGGAGCTTGGTGTTGCAAAGGCTTTGCCCACTACCCCGCGGCGTAACTTTGACGAATGAGTAACCCGCCCAAAGACCTGCTGGCTGGCAAGACGGTATTGCACCCGCGCAATCCCCACCGCGCCCGTTACGACTTTGCCCAATTGGTGCAGGCCAGCCCGCCGCTCGCCGCCTTCGTGCACGTCAATCAGTACGGCAACGCCACTATCGACTTCGCCAACCCGCTGGCCGTGAAGGCGCTGAACCAGGCGCTGCTGAAGCAATTTTACGGCGTGGCGCACTGGGATATTCCCGAAGGCTACCTGTGCCCGCCGATTCCCGGCCGGGCCGATTACCTGCACTACCTGGCCGACCTGCTGGCCGCCAGCAACGGCGGCGTGATACCGCGCGGCAAAAACGTATCGGTGCTCGACATCGGCGTGGGAGCCAACTGCATCTACCCCATCATCGGCCACCACGAATACGGCTGGCGCTTTGCCGGCTCCGAAACCGACGCCGTGGCCCTCGCCGCCGCCCGCCAGCTCGTAGCGGCTAACCCCACGCTGGCCGGTAGCCTCGACCTCCGCCTCCAGCCCGACGCCCGCCACGTGCTGACGGGCGCGGTGAAGCGCGGCGAGGTGTTCGACGCCGTGATGTGCAACCCACCTTTCTACCCCTCGCTGGCCGCCGCCACGGCCGGCACCCAACGCAAAACGGCCAACCTGGGCCAGGGCCGTAAGACTGCGCCGGTGCGCAACTTCGGCGGGCAGGCCAACGAGCTATGGTACCCCGGCGGCGAAGAAGCCTTCGTGCGCCGCCTGGTGCAGGAAAGCCGGGCGCTTCCCACAAGCAGCTTCTGGTTTACGGCGCTCGTCTCGCAAAGCCAGACGCTGCCCGGCATCTATAAAGAGCTGCACTGGGCCGAGGCCGTGGAAGTAAAAACCATCGACATGGCCCAGGGTCAGAAGAAAAGTCGCCTGGTCGCCTGGACGTTTCTCTCGCCCGCGCAGCAGACCGCCCGCCGCGCTACCCGCTGGGCCAAGGCCAGCTAGGGCGACCGAAACTTCGCCCGCCCGCTCGCTTGTTTAGGTACTGCTACCCCGTAAATTTGAAGCTATGGACCTGATTGTAACCGTGCCCGATGAACGGGTTGCCTTTGTGAAAAAGCTCCTGCGCGAATTGAACCTCGCCGTGAAGCCCGCCGCCAAACCTAAGCCTGCGGCCATAGCGCAGCCCAAAAAATACACGCCCGAGCAGCAGGAGTGGATTGATGATTTCCGCGAGGCGCTCCACGAGGTGGAGCTGCATCAGCAGGGAAAAATCAAATTGAAAACGCTTGACGAGCTTATTGATGAGCTTTAAATTAGTCATTACCGACAGTTTTGAGCGGAGTGCTAAATCACTGGCAAAACGGTATAAAGCTTCTTTTAAGGCAGATATCATTCGGCTTCGAGAAACGCTGTTAGCCAACCCGCAAGAAGGCGAGCCCTTGGGCCGCGACTGTTATAAAGTGCGCGTTCGCATTGCGTCGAAGGGTAAAGGCAAAAGTGGTGGTGCCCGCGTTATTACCTGCGTCAAAATCGTAGGGGAACAGGTGTTTCTACTCACGATTTACGACAAGTCGGAGCAGGAATCCATTTCCGATAAAGAGCGCGACGACCTGCTGCGCGAAAACGGCTTACTATAAAAAAGAGAAGCGGCCGCGGGGC
>CAJYPK010000016.1 GCA_913776615.1 uncultured Hymenobacter sp. | reverse complement strand
TAGTCAGCCCGCCGCCGCAGGCTGGCGGGCGTATCGGCGCAATCCGTTTAATCCGTTAAATCTGCGGTCCTGGCGGGCGTATCCGCGCAATCCGTTTAATCCGTTAAATCTGCGGTCTTAGTTGGGCGGGCCGGCGGCGGGGGCGGGTGCTCCCCCGATGAGCGGGTGGATCACTACCACATATGGATAAGGAGCTTTACCCCGGCTGAAATTTTCCTGCTGGTCGAAGATGGTAACTGTGTAAGTAGGAGCTGTGTAGCGCCCTGCTTCGCACTGGATGCACGTTACGGCCTCCGCCTTAACTTGCGCCCGCTGCAAATCAGCCCGCAGGTCTCCCAACAGGTCGGTGAAGCATCCTCTGCGCGACGTTTTATATACTATGTCAAACTGAGTTTGCTGGGCCGAGCGGCGCAGTTCGAGCTGGGTCTCAGGTGCGGCGGCAGTGCCGGTTTCGCCAGTGAACGACCAATAAGCGGCGCCGGTATCCGTCTTGTGCATCTGCCATTCCGAGGCGGGCAAACTAGCGCTCACTGTCTGAATGGTGGGCGACTGGCCCTGGGCCAGGCCGGCGGTCAGCAACCGCAGGGGCAGGCATTGCGCCTGGGCAGACGGGCTATACCAAGCCAGCCCACCCAGTACGGCCAAGCGACCAAGCCAGCGTAGCGATACTTTCATAAAAAACGATTTAGCACAAAAGGAAGGGAGCAGGCGCAGCATAACGCAGCAAAGCTACTGCGCTAAACAGGTAGCGATTAGCCTCCTTGTTTCCTACTTTACCCCAGCTTTACGCCCGTTTTCTACCCGTGAGCAGCAACATTTTACCGTTTGGCTTGGCAATCAGCCTAGAAATGCTGCCAGCCCTGCGCCCGCAGCGGCACGGCTTGCCCCGATTTGGTAATTAAGTTAACAGAATCTTCTTTTTCGGTGAGGTGGCCAATAATTGTGATATCCGGATGATTTTTCACTTTAGCGTGATCGGTAACGGGAATGGTGAAGAGTAGCTCGTAATCTTCGCCGCCGTTGAGGGCGCAGGTGAGCGGGTCGAGGTTGAACTCGGCAGCCGCTTCGAGGCTGGGGTTGGCCAGCGGCAGGTACTCGCTAAACACCCGGGCACCGGTGCCGCTGCCCGCGCACAAGTGCATCACCTCGGAGGCCAGCCCGTCGCTGATGTCGAGCATGGCGGTAGGCTGCACCCCCAGCTCGCGCAGCTCGTGCACGATGTCGAGGCGCGCCTCGGGCTTGAGCTGGCGCTGCACCACGTAATTATAATTATCGAGCTCGGGCTGGGTTTCGGGGTCGGCCAGGAAGGCCTGCTTTTCGCGCTCCAGCACTTGCAGGCCCAGGTAGGCCCCACCGAGGTCGCCGGTCACGCACAGGATATCGGTGGGCTTGCCCCCCGAGCGGCGCACGGCCTTGCCGGCCTCTACCTGGCCCAGCGCCGTGATGCTGATGACCAGCCCACCCCGGCTGCCGGTAGTATCGCCGCCCACGAGGTCGACGCCGTAGGCCTCACAGGCCAGGCGCATCCCGGCGTACAGCTCTTCGACCGCCTCCACGGTAAAGCGGCTGGGCAGGCTCAGGCCCACCACTACCTGCGTGGGCGTGGCAAACATGGCCGCCACGTCCGACACGTTGACGGCCACCGCTTTGTAGCCCAGGTGACGCAGCGGCGAAAACGACAAATCGAAGTGAATACCCTCTACCAACAAGTCGGTCGTCACCACGATTTCCTGCCCGGCGGGCGGGGCCAGGATGGCGGCATCGTCGCCGATGCCCAGGATGGTCGAGGGCTGGGTGAGGGTAATGTCACGCTGCAAGCGGCGAATGAGGCCAAACTCGCCGAGCTGGGAAATGGGCGTTAAATCAGCCATAAGAAAAAAGAAATGCTAAAATCGGGGCTCAAAAGTACGGCCCGTAGCGGCGGCGCGTTCGGGACCGTAAATTTGGCGGCCCCGGCAGTGCATTATTACCGCCGGTTATTCGTTTGGTTTTCATGAAAGCCGTTCTTTTTGCCAGTCTCCTCACGCTCGCAGTGCTGCCCATGTGCAAGCCCGATGCGTCGCAAAACACCGCCACTACCACCGATGGCCCCGCCTCGCCGGCCGCTGTGCGTGCCCAATTCGACATTCTGCGCGACTCGGCCGATGTAAACTGGCGGCGCATGATGGCCAGCGACGACAAGAAAAACGACGACCTGCGCGAGCTGCTGCAAGACCTCAGCAAATACCCCAACGCCAACCAGGCGCAGCTCGAAGGCCTGCGCACGGCCCGCGCCAACTTTGCCAAGCAGCGCTACACCCGCCAAAGCATGGCCTCGTCGCCGCTCATCGACCGCTACGACGCTGCCCAGGACTCGGTGCTTAAAATCGTGCTGCCGCTGGCCGCGCCCGATGGCAACGCTCCCTCCGAGCGCGTGCGCGACTACGTGGAAGCCATTCAGCTAGCCGATGCCAACGTAGTAAGCTACCGCGCCCACTACGACGCCGCCGCCAAGGCTTACAACAACTACCTGCAAGTGCACCACGACGACCTCGACAAGCTCGGCGGTAAGTACGCCAACTTGCAGCCCCTGCCTCTTTTCGAGCTGGGCCAATAGGCCGTGGGCTAGGTGGTTAGCAAAAAATCAGTATCTTTTCGTGCCCTTGCAACTCTGGCCGCCGCGCCGGGCTCCACAAGGTACCCGGTACTCATTTTTTCGCCTAACCCAACTCCTATGCACCCGTTCTTTACGCATCTGCGCCTGCCGCTGCTAGCCCTGCTCGCGAGCGTTGCGCTCACTTCCTGCTTCGGCGATCGGAAGAAAGACGACCCTCAGCCCCGCACCGGCTGGTGCGGCACTGGTACCGCGCCGACGACTACCACCACTACTACCGGCGGCGCTAAATAATTTACTTACCGCATTTCAACAAAAAAGGGAGCATCGGCTCCCTTTTTTGTTGAAGTACCCGTGCCAGCTTAGCAAGGCCGACGCTAGTGCGGGACCATACCTTATGAGCCGGTGAGAAAGAGCTTTCACCCGAAATTCCCTTCCTACTCAGCTTCAACGCGGCAAGCTTATTTCTCCTCGGGCGGGCCGGGGTTGAGTTCGCGCACGTCGGGGTGCTGGTAGTTGACGAGAATAACCGAAAACGGGTGCGGCTCGCCCTCGCGCTTTTCGAGGCGCACGGCCCCGGCGTCGCGCAAGTGGCTGAGCAGCTGGCGGCGCTCCCAGTCGGGCAGTTCGGGGAGCACGTCGGTCAGACGGCGGAGGAAGGGGCTGGCCCAAATTTCGGGGGTCGCCTGCTGGCTGCCAAAGCGCTGCATTTGCTCCAGCAAAAACTCCAGGCAGCGGCGCTCGTCACTGCGCGTGATCCGGCGAATGGGCGCAAACGTAGCCGGCGGCTCCAGTAGTTGCTCCAGCATGCTGGGCCGGGCGGCGGGGCGGGGCGCGGGTACGGAGCCGGCGCTCTCCTCAGTCGCGGCGGCCGACGGGGTTGCCGCGAGGCTTACCGCATCTTGCGCGGCCTGCCGGGCGGCGGCCGACTGCACGCCGACCATGCCTTGCTCGCGCAGGCGACGGATTGCCTCCCCCTGCCGCAAGCGCGACGTGCGGTGGTCCTCCAGCATCTGGAGGCGCTCGGCGGGCAGCAGCTCGCGGGCGTCGATAAAGTGCTCCTGGCCCAGCATCTGAAGCAAATCGCCCGAGATACTTTCGCGAAAGCCAACCACCTTCACTTGCCGGGCCTGCCGACGCAGGTGTTGCAGCACCGGAATGTAGTCGCGGTCGCCAGCTACCAGCACGAAGGTGCCAATGGCGGGCCTAGTATACAGAACCTCCAGCGCGTCGATGCAAAGCTGCATATCGGCCGCGTTTTTATGGTCGGTACCCAGCACGTTGCGCGTGCTCACGCCCATGAGGTAGAGTGGCCCCTGCGGGCCGGTTGGTATTTTGTCGAAATCAGCGTAGGCATTGAGCACCAGGGGATCGAGGCTGTACTCCCGCTTGAGCGCGTCGCGCAGGGCGCGCACCAGGTCCAGCGCGTAGTCGTGGGGATCCTGGGGGTCGAGGTAATGATTTTTAAGAAAGTAATAAACGTTCTCAAAATCAATAAAGACGGCGGCATATGGCGAGGCCACCACCGGAGAAGCCGGCGGGAAAGTAGTAAGGGTTGACATTATTGGTAGATAAGAAGGCCCATCCGCTCAACCAATTGATTTGCTGTGCGGTAGACAGAGTAGAGCAGGCCGCAAAGTTCGCTTCCAACCGGTTTTTTTGGGTGAAAAACGTCGGACTGGCAGCCTGGCTCGGCTGTTTTCTTCTCGTAAACTCTTAGCGGCGAGCGGGGATATTATCCTGGCAGATCACCACCTCAGCCGCCCTAAGCTCAGCCTATTTCTCGTAGCCATGCGGATTGACTTCCAGCTTTCGACTTGGCGCACTGCTCAGCGCGCCCGAATGCGTCACCAAGCGGCAGCGCGGTACTGTACGTGAGGGAGTCCTTCCCTAAGACCGTACGGCCAAACACTCAACCCCTATCCGCCGGGCAGCGAGCGACCGCATAAAAAAGGGTCCGCTCACCAACCGTGAGCGGACCCTTTTTTATAGGGCATTACGCAGATGGCGCACTAAGAATGCGTGGTGGGCTTGGGCGAGATAGCCGCCAGCGCAATATCCTGGTTGAGGTATTTCGAGCTGTAACCGGCGTTCGACTTACTCAGAAACAGGCAGCTTCCGCCCTGCACGGCGTCGATAATCTGGGCGTATTGATCAAGCGGCAGGGCCGGGCAGCCGAGGCTGCGCCCCAGGCGACCATTTTGCTTGATGAAGTCTTCGCTCACGTAGTCGGCCCCGTGCATCACGATGGAGCGGGCGAAGGCATTGGTATTGAAGCCTTCATCCAGCCCTTGCAGGCGCAGCGAGTGGCCATGCTTGCCCTCGTACTCCTGCCCGGTCACGTAGAAGCCCAGGCTGCTCATGTTGCTTTCGCTGACGTTTGAGAACTGGCTGGCGCCATTCTCGCCCGAATTGTGGCCGTGGGCCACGAGCGTGTGAAACACAATTTTATCGTTGGCCAGATCGAGCACCCACAGGCGCTTTTCGGTCGAGGGCAGGTCGAAGTCTACTACCGTCAGGTGCTGCTGGTCGGCGGCGAGGTGGCCGGTTTCGCGCAGGTTGAGGTAGCCGGTCATGGCCTTGGTAAATACCTCGTAGCGCAGGCCCTGCTGGGCAGCCCCGAGGCGGTCGTACGTTTCGCGCAGCGTAGCATCGAAGCGGGCCAGCGGCGTGAGGGGGGCGGCGGCTTTGTGCCCGGTAGCCAAGGAAGTATGCGCGACCGACTTGAGCAGCGGTCCGGCCAGCGGCGTCGCCAGAAACAGCGAGGCCACGAAGGGCAACACGCGGCGCACCAGGCGCTGCGAGCGGCGACGCCCGTCGCGCTGGCGCTGAACCACACTGGAATGATGCTTTTTCATAACAATTTCAACCTGAAACAGAAGTAGAAAGCGGCCGCCACCAGGCTGGCATTTTCAAAGATACTATACGTAGCCAAGAATTGCCAGGGCTACTATAACCCCTCCCCTCCCGAAAAAATTCCGGCCTAGCGCCAGCCCCGGCGCGCGAAGCGACGGCCGGCGGCCGGGCCGTCGAGCCAGCGCGAGGCCAGTCCCGGCCCGCTCACCAGCAGCAGGCTACCCGCCTGCACGGTGCTGATAATGGCTTTGTACTGCGCCGGGGGCAATGCCGGGCAGCCCCGGCTGTAGCCCAGGTGGCCGTGCGCCCGCACGTACTCGGGGCCGGCGTAGTCGGCGGCGTGCAGCACGATGTAGCGGTCGAAGGCATTGGAATTTTGCCCCTTATCCAGCCCCCAGAGGCGGCGCGAGTAGCCGTGCACGCCGCTGTAAGTGCCCGAAGTACGGTAGAAGCCCAGCGCGGTGCATTCGGAGCCGGGCACGTTGGAAAAGCGCCGGGCCCGCAAGTAGCCCGAGCCCTCACCGTGGGCCACCAGGCTGCGGTGCAGCACCCGGGCGTGCTCCACGTCGATCACCCACAGGCGCTCGGTGGTGTTGGGCAGGTCCATGTCGGCCACGGCCAGCACGCCCGAGCGCTCGATGCGCCCGGTGGGGTGCAGCGAGAGGTAGCCCACGCAGGCCTGCTCCAGCACGGCGGGACGCAGCGCAGCGGCGGCGGGGCCGAGGGCCTGGCGCAACTGCGCGATAGCCTGGCGCAGGGTGTCGGGTACGCCGGCCACGGGCGGCACGGGCGTGGGCCGCAGCGAGTCGGGCAGCGGCGCTGGGGTGGCGGGCCGGGCCGCTACCGGGCGGTGAGGCAGCGCGCCGCCCATGTCGGCCGGCGTGGCCCGCGAGCAGCCGCCGAGTGTGCCCAACGCCGCCAGCAGGCCGGCGATTTCCCGTTTACTTTTTGCCCAAACCATACTCGTGCCTGTTGATTCTTTCAAAAATACCACTCCTCATCAACCTATAGGAGTTGGGTGGGTTAAAAAAACGCCGCTAGCGGACCGGCTTCAGGCCCGGGTTGTGCCGGCCCAGCGGCCCGGCGGCCCCGGCACCGAGTATTTTTGCCGGGCCGTTTTGCCGGCGCGTTTGTTACCCTGTTTTTCGGCCGCTTCCGGGCGGCGTTTGCTTTTACTTCTCTTATGGCTAAAGTTGCCATTAATCTCGCCACGGGCGCCATTCAGCAGGAAGAGCTGATTGTGGGCATTGACCTGGGCACTACCAACAGCCTGGTGGCCTACGTGCATCCCGAAACCCGCCAGCCGGCGGCCATCAACGACCTGGGCCGGGGTACCATCGTGCCGTCGGTCGTGCACTTCCCGGCCGACGGCAGCGCGCCGCTGGTGGGCAACGAGGCCAAGGATTTTCTGCTGGCCGACCCGGCCAACACCATTTACTCGGTGAAGCGCCTGCTGGGCAAAAGCTACCGCGACCTGGGCCAGCACGCCGGGCAGCTGGGCTACAAGGTTATCGACGACGATACCGAGGGCCTGGTGAAGGTGCGGGTGGGCGAGCGCTTCTACTCCCCCATCGAGCTTTCGGCCGACATCCTGCGCGAGCTGCGCCACCGCGCCGAGCACGCCCTCAAAACGCCGGTGCGCCGCGCCGTTATCACTGTGCCGGCTTACTTCAACGACTCGCAGCGCCAGGCCACCCGCGACGCCGGTCGCCTGGCGGGCCTGGAGGTGCTGCGCATCGTAAACGAGCCCACCGCCGCCGCCCTGGCCTACGGCATTGGCCTGAACCCCGACGAGGAAAAGACCGTAGCCGTGTACGACTTAGGCGGCGGTACGTTTGACATCAGCATTTTGCGGCTGCACCAGGGCATCTTCGAGGTGCTGAGCACTCACGGCGATACCTGGCTGGGTGGCGACGACATGGACCGGGCCGTGGTAGAGTTTTGGCTGAAGAAATTTCAGCTCGGCCGCGACTTCCAGGAAGTGCCCGCCTTGCAGCAGCAACTGCGCCTGGCCGCCGAAATGGCCAAGCGCTACCTAAGCCAGCACGACGACTTTACGACCCAGCTGATCGACGGCGACGAGGACGTGACCGTGGTTACGCTCACCCGCGCCGAGTTCGACGACCTCATCCGGCCGCTCGTGGCGCGCACCATCGCGGCCTGCCGCCAAGCCCTGAGCGACGCCGGGCTGGGGAACTTAGGGTCTGAGGGTATGGGGGTAGGAGGGTCTGAGGGGATATCCTCAACAAGCCCCTCCTACCCTCCCACCCCCTTACCCTCCTACCCTAAAATCGACGCCGTACTACTAGTGGGCGGCTCGACCCGCGTACCGCTGGTGTACGACGAGGTGTCGAAGTTTTTCGGCCAGCCGGCCAATAACTCGCTCAACCCCGACGAGGTCGTGGCGCTGGGAGCCGCCATTCAGGCCGACATCCTGGCCGGCAACCGCCGCGACGTGCTGCTGCTCGACGTAACGCCGCTCACGCTGGGCATCGAAACGCTGGGGGGGCTCATGGACGCCATTATTCCGCGCAATTCGAAGATTCCGACCAAGGCCGGCCGCCAGTACACCACGAGCGTGGATGGGCAGGTGAATCTTAAAATCGGCGTGTACCAGGGCGAACGCGACTTGGTGCAGGAAAACCGCAAGCTGGGCGAATTCATCCTCAGCGGAATTCCAGCCATGCCCGCTGGCTTACCCAAAATCGACGTCAATTTCTTTCTCAATGCCGACGGCATTCTGCGCGTCGAAGCGGTGGAGCTGCGCTCCAACACCCGTCAGCAGGTAGAAATCAAGCCCCAGTACGGCCTCACCGACAGCCAGGTAGAGCAGATGCTAATGGACTCGCTCACCAACGCCAAGCAGGACGTGGCCACCCGCCTGCTGATCGAGGCGCGCACCGCCGCCGAGCAGCTACTCTACCAGGTTGAGCGCTTTCTGAAGAAGAACGCCGAGCACCTCGAAGCCACCGAGGTGAGCGCCACCACCGCCAAAACCGACGAGCTACGCCAGGCCCTGGCCGGCGCCGACCGCGACCTCATCCTGCGCCGCATGGACGAGCTCGACGAGCTGACCCGCCCCTTCGCCGAGCGCGTGATGAATATCTCCATCAAGCAGGCTATGAGCGGTAAGAAAATCGGCTAGCCGCTGGACTGTGCGAAACAAAAAGCCCTGGCTACCTCTCGGTAGCCAGGGCTTTTTGTTTCGCACAGTCCGCTTAGGGGCGCGTGGTGGTCGGCGTGCGGTTGGGCGTGGTCGTGCGGGTGCGGTTGAGGCCGCGGGCGGGCTGCGCGCCGACGGCGGGATTGGTCATTGTGGGCTGGTCAGTGCGCAGGGTGCCGCCGTCCACGGTGCGGGCGGGGGAGCTACCCATGGGCGAGAGCGTACCGCCCGGCGTGGTAGTGGGCAGGCTGCCGGGAGAAACTACGCTCGGGCTCACCGTGCCGGTAGTGGTCGTGCCGGGCTGGCCCGGCACAATAGTGCCGGCGCCGTTCATCGGCGTAGCCGGCGCGCCCGGCGTGCCGATGGCCCCCGGCGCACCCACCACGGGCGTTTGGGCGTGGGCTGAAAAACTGGTGGCCAGGCCCAGCAGGGCGGCGGCGAAGAAGTGCGAGGATTTCATAATTACTTGTGGAGAAAGGAGTTATTAGAAGCACATCCCGGGCAATAAGTAGGCGCGGGGTTGTTGCCTTTTACGCAGCAGTGGGCTGTGCAGCCGAAACTTCGCGACTTTCTTGCGGATGGCGGACGCAGCCATCTCATTCCCTTCACCCATTATTCATCTTATCAACAGCTACTTACCTTACGCAGCGCCCAAGTTGAAATCATCCCGTCGAAACCGCGCGGGCCGCGCGGAAAAATTTACTGACCACTGAGCGGTGGGGCGACCCAGCCAAGGCAGCAGCTACTCGGTGCATATCGTTATTTTCTCAGTAATGCCGCCTTATTTTCCGGCCGCATTCACCTCCAGGTGCCCTGTGCCCAGAATGCCGACAGTGTCCACTTCAACTACCACCAGCCAGGTTGCCGCCACCCGGCATTGTCACGACGGGCACCACAGGTTAGCTCGGCTAATAATTTATGCTGAGCGCCTAAAAAGCTGGTGTCAACTGCTATACTTTTGCGGTGGCTATTGTCTCTACGGCCATCATTTCTTTGCCTTATGCATTCTACTCGCTACCGGGAGTTTTTGCTGATTCTGTTTTACCTCACGCTAGCGAGCGTGCCCTTGTCCATCGAGTGGTTTTCGCCCCGCTTTCACGTGGGCCTGACGGTAATCTCAGAGCCGCTGATGGTGCTTACAATGGGCGTGCTGGCGCTGGGGCTGCTCTTGGGCCAACTACCCTGGCCCACCAAATACACCCGGCTCGACCTGCTGATTGCGGCGCATTTCGTAGTGCTGCTGCTGGCCACTGCCTTGTCGAGCGACCGCCTGGTATCGACGAAGTACTCCCTATCGGTGACGCTGTACATGCTGGTGGGTTACGGCATTCCCAAGGTGCTGCAACTCTCGGGCCGCGAGTGGCGCCGGGCCGGGGCCGCCTTCGGGCTGGGAACTGCGCTGCTGGCGGCTTACGTGTTTGCCCGCCATTTGCAGCAAGGCTTTTCTTACAGCATCTCCTACACCATCGCCCTGCCATTTTCGGCCAATGGGCACACCAACTTTACCGTGCAGCTGGAGCCGCTCATTTTGGGGCTGAGCCTGCTGCTGCTAGGGTGCCCGTGGGCCCAGGCCGGTCCCCGGCGGTTCCTGGTGGCGGCCGGGTTTACCATCACGCTCATGGTGGTTGTCTTTTCGTATTCGCGGGCCTCATTTTGCTCACTGCTACTCCAAGCCGGGGTACTCCTGGTGTATACCCGGTGGGCCGATTTGCGACGCTTGCTGTTCGTGTGGGGAGCGGCCGCAGTAGTTATTGCGGGGGCCTGGCAGGTACTGGCGCACATTTACGACAATGCGTCGCTGCACAATACGACTCTATTCAAGGAGATGAGCACCGTGCAGGATTTTACGCACGACCTGTATACCGAAACCAAAGCGCCCGACACCAAATCGGAGGTAGCGGCGGCCCCGGCCACCACGGCCACCACGGCCCCCGCCGCCACGAGCGATGCCGCCGCGAGCGCCGCCCCCGCCCCGCCGCCCGTTGCCGCCACGCCCCCGCCGCCCGTCAACGATTCCAATGCGGAGCGCCTGAGCCGCTGGAAATACTGCGTCCAGCTGTTCCGGGAGATGCCCGTGCTGGGCGTCGGCCCCGGCACCTTCCCCGATCGGTACCTCGACTACGTAAAGCGCACCCCCAACCACCCTATCTACCTGGATACCAACCAGCGCATGAACGCGCACAACCTCTACCTCAACTGGCTGGCCGAGGCGGGCGCACTGGGATTCATTACGGGGGTTTTGCTGCTAATTTACTCGATAGGACCACTCGTGCGGCAGATGCTGCGGCGCCCCCTGCCCGTCCTCGTACTGGGCCTGCTGGCTTATTACGCTTTTTTTCTGATGCACAGCCTGGCGCAGGACTTTTGGCAGGAGCCCCGTGTTATCGTCATGTTCTGGCTGGTAATGGCCTGGCAGCACCGGCACCTCTGGCCCCGCGCCGAGGCGGCTGATGCACCGGCCGCCGCCGAACCGGCGCATCAGGTGGCCGGGTAGTTACTTATTAACTCGTTAAGTTGCGCGTATTACACACTGCCGACTGGCACTTAGGCCAGCATTTTCTCACGGGCCAAGAGCGCCTTACCGAGCAACGCGCTTTTCTCGACTGGCTCCTGACCACCGTGCAGGCCGAAGGAGTGGAAGCCCTGGTGCTGGCCGGTGATGTTTTTGATACGACCACGCCTTCGCACGCGGCGCAGGAATTGTACTACGATTTCCTGGTGCGCCTGCAGGGCAGCGGCTGCCGCGACGTTGTCATCGTGGGGGGCAACCACGATTCCCCCACCCTGCTCAATGCCAGCCGGCGGTTGCTGCGGGCCCTGCGCATCCACGTGGTGGGGAGCGTGCCGGCCGACCCGGGCGAGCAACTTGTTGAGCTCGCCGGACCGGCCGGGCGCCCGGGGCTGCTAGTCGCGGCGGTTCCTTTTCTACGCGACCGCGACCTGCGGCTGGCCGTGGCCGGCGAGACGCCCGACGAGCGCCAGCTCCGCATCCGCGACAGCATTGCCGGGCACTACGCCGCACTGGGCGAACACGATATGGTCCGACGCTTGCGTGAGCGCGACGTGCCGGTGCTGGCCACTGGCCACCTCTACGCGGCCGGGGGCGAAACCCGCGAGGGCGCCGAGCGCGACGTGCACATTGGCGGGCTGGGCGTGGTCGGGGCCGAGCACTTCCCGGCTATTTTCGACTACGTGGCGCTGGGCCACCTGCACCGCCCGCAGGTAGTGGGCGGCCGGGCGCACATCCGCTACTCCGGCTCGCCGGTACCGCTATCTTTTACCGAAGCCGACGACAAGCAGCAAGTCCTGCTCCTGGATTTTGCCGGGGCTGGCGCACCCGTTATCACGCCGCTGGCCGTACCCGTTGCGCGCCGCCTCCAGCGCTTTCACGGTACGCTGGAGGAGGTAGAGGCCGCCATCCTGGCGTTTAGCAACGAGGCGTTTTCCTTGGTGGCCTGGGCCGATGTAGTCGTGCATTCGGATGAGGCGACCACCGAGGTACAGCGCCGCATCCAGCTCGTACTCAAAGAGCAGCGCCAGCAAGTGCTGGCCCCGCGCGGCGTGCGCCACCACCGGCTTACCCAGGCCCCCAACGTAGGGGCCGAGGCCATTGCCCCCATCGAGCAGTTGCACGAGCTGACGATAGACGAGGTGTTTCGCCGCCGGGTAGCGGGCCTGCCACCCGAGCGCGCCGCTGCCCTCACCAGCACGTTTCAGGAACTGCGCCAACTGCTGACCGAGGCTGACCCGCAGGCCTGGGGCGGCGAGGCACCGGCTTAGCGCCGCCGTCCGCCGGCCCGCCGGCCGTTGCCCCGACCACGCCCGGCCCCGGGTAGCCGCCGAAAAATGCCCCGGTTCGCGACCACGCGGGCCAGGGCGTAATTTTAAGGTATGAAGATTATCAGCCTGCGCTTTGCCAACCTCAACTCGCTGCCCGGCCCGTACCACATCCGGTTCGACGCGGCACCGCTGGCCGACACGGGATTATTTGCCATTACCGGCCCCACGGGGGCGGGCAAGAGTACGCTGCTCGACGCCATCGCGGTGGGGCTCTACGGCCGGGTGCCGCGCCACGACCGCCAGGTGGGCGAAATGGTGAGCCGCCACGCTCCCAACGCGTTTTCGGAGGTCGAATTTGAGGTGTACGAAACCAATGCCGACACTGGCCTCGCCCGGCGCGTGCGCTACCGCTCGCGCTGGGAGGTAAAGCGTAAAACGCGGGGCGAGGACAAAGGCGGCCTGGGTCAGGACGCCATGACCCTGGTTTTCAGTCCGTCGGGCGAGGCAGTCATTAGCGGCAAGGAAGCCGTGCCGGCTCGCGTGGGCGAGCTGTCGGGGCTCGACTTCGGGCAGTTTGAGCAGGCCGTGCTGTTGAGCCAGGGCAAATTTGCGCGCTTTCTGCACGCGCCCGAGCGCGAGCGCAGCGCCCTGCTCGAAAAGATGACCAACGTCGGCATCTACTCGCGGCTGTCGATAGCGGCTTTTGAGAAAGCCAAGGAGGAAGAACACAAGACCAAGCTACTCGAAGCTACCCTGCACGCCACCCGCCTGCTACCCGAGGAAGAGCGCCAGCGCCTCGAAAACCTGCTGGGTATATTGCACGACGAGGCCGAGCTACTTTACCAGCACCAGCAGGAGCTCACCACCTGCCTGGCCTGGCGCACCATCCTCGACCAGCTCGACCAGCAGCTCGCCCAGGCCGAGCGCGAAGTCGCCGCCCTGCAAGCCACCGCCGAGCAGCTGCAACCGGCTTTTGCGCGCCTTGCCGACCACGAGCGGGCGGCCGCTCCCGCCTTGTCTACCGCCTTGGCTTTGAGCGAGCAAGCTCACCAGGAGCTGCGCCGCCACACCGAAGAACTGGCGCTGCTGGAACAGCAGCTCCCCGCCCAGCTTACCGCCGCCACCGCCGCCGAGCTGGCCCACGCCGCCGCCATTGCCAGCCAGGCCACGGCCCAGGCCGAGGCCGACCGGCTGCACCCGGTTTTGCAGGAAGCGCTGGCGCAGGATGCCCGCATCAAGGAAAATCGCTACCGTTTGGCCGAGCAGCGCGCTACCTACGACCGCGACTACGCCGCGCACACTACCGCCCGGCAGACTTGGCAGCACACGCAAAACAGCGAGCTCGCCCACCTGACCCAGCGTCAGGTCGAGCTCGAAAGCTGGCTATTAACCCACGACCACGAGAAAAATCTACCGGAGGAGCTGCGCGAAATCACCCGGCAGTTTCTCGATCTGGAAGCGGTGAATAAAAACCTGGCTGGCCTGGAGGCGCAGCAAAAGGCGCTGCTGCGGCAACTGGCCGCGGCCACTGCCGACCACCAGCGCCACGAGCAGGCCGCCACCGAAGCCCTGCGCCAGCAGCGGGCCCTCGTGGAGCAGGGGCGGCCCTGCCGCGAGAAAGTTACGGCGCTCTTGCAGGGCGCCGATGCCCAGGCCCTCGACCAGCAATACGACGCGCTGACGGCTCGCCTGCGGCTGTTGCAGCGCCTGGCCCCGCTGGCCCAGGCGGCCCACGACCACGCGGCCCGGGCGGCGGCCCTCGCCCAGCAGCACGAGCAGGAAGCCCCGGCGCTGGCCCGGGCCGAGCTGGCAGCCTCTCACCTGGCTCAGCGCCAAGCTGATGGGCAGCGCTTACTCGAAAGCTACCAGCGCGAGCTACGCACCCAGCAGGCCCTGGCCGACCTCAACGCTCATCGCCAGCAACTGCAACCGGGGCAACCCTGCCCCTTGTGCGGGGCGGCCGAGCACGCCTTTGCCCCCGATTTTGCGGCGGTGGCCGATGAGCAGGAAGACCGCGTGCGCCAGCAACAGGCAGCGCTACAGCAGCTGCATACCGAGCTGGCGCAGGCCGGCCAAACGCTGGCCCGCCTGCGCTACGCCCAGGAGCAGCGACTGGCCCAGCGCGACGAGGCCACCACCGCAGCGGCCCAGGCTCACCACCAGGCCACCAGCCTGGGCGCGACGCTGTTGCCCCCTATTTCAGCCGCGGCCGACCCCGCGACGGTGGCCCAGGCCCTGGCGGCTACTACCGAACAACAAACGCGGGCCGACCAGGACCGCCGGCAGCTGGCCGCCCTCAACGAGCAGCTGGCGGGCCTGAAAGCCGAGCATACCGCCGCGGGCGAGCAGCATCGGCGCGCCCAGCAAGAAGCCCAGCTGGCTGCCGAGCGCCGGCACCAGGCCCAGCAGGATTTAATTCCCCTCGGGGCCGACCTGGCCGACGCCCGGGCGCAGGCCACGAATTATCGCGCTGACATTCAGCAGCTGCTCCACCCTCACGGCTTGCTCTTGCCAGCCGCCCCGCTGCCCTACGATGGCCTGCTGGCTACCCTCAACGAGCGGGCCGATACGTTTCTCAACCAGACCCGTGACCGCGCCAGGCTACAAAGCCAGCTGGCGGGCTTGCAGGCCCGCCAGCTGGCGCAGGCCGAGGAGCTGACCCGCAATGAAGCCCGCCTCACGGCGGCCGCCGCCGACCTGGCCACCGCCGAGCTGGCCCTCAACGCCCAGCAGGCGGCCCGGCTGGCTCGCTACGCCGGCCCCGATCCCGCCGCCGAAACTGAGCGCCTGCACCAAGCCACCAAGCAGCTAAGCCAAGCCGCTCAGCAGGCCGACGAAGCCCGTACGCACCAGCAGCTCACCCTGGCGGGCACCCGCGAAAAACTAGCCCAGCGCCAGGCCGACCTGCACCGGCACCAAGCAACTCACCAGGCCCGCCAGGCCGACCTAGCCGCCGCCCTCGCGGCGGCTGGCTTCGCTACGGCTGCTGAGGCCCAGGCACTTTTGCTCCCCGAAGCCGAAGCCCGACAGCTAACGCTACGCCGCCAGCAGCACCGCACCGATCAGCAAGCGGCGCAGCAGCTTCAAGCCAAGCTCGCGGCCGACTTGGCGCAGCACCACGAGCTGGCGCTCACGCATTTGCCTACCACGGCCCTTTCGGCCGAGCTGGCCCAGCTGCACACCGAAAACGAGAAGCTTCACCAGCGCCTGGGGGCTGCCGCCAGCCAATTAACCCAGGATGACGCGGCGCGCCAGCAGCAGGCCGAGGGCCTGCGCCAGCTAGCCGCCCGCCAGCGGGAGCAACAGCGCTGGCAAGACTTGGCCGAACAAATCGGCTCGGCCAAGGGAGATAAGTTCAGCCAGTTTGCCCAAGGTCTTACCCTCAGCCACTTGGCCCGGCTGGCCAACCTGCGGTTGCGGCAGCTTACGGGCCGCTACACCATCCTCAAAACGCCTAATCGCAACCTGGAATTGCAGATAATCGACCACGACCAGGCCGATACCGTGCGGCCCATGGCCTCGCTCTCGGGTGGCGAGAGCTTCCTGGTGAGCTTGGCCCTGGCCTTGGGGCTGAGCGAACTAGCGGGCTATAAAGCCCGTATCGAATCGCTGTTTATCGACGAGGGCTTCGGCACGCTCGACCCCGATTCGCTCAACACGGCCCTCGATGCGCTGGAGCGCTTGCAGCATTCGGGCAAGATGATTGGCATTATCTCACACGTTGCCGATTTAAAAGAGCGCATCGGCACCCAAATCAGAGTACAGCCCGGCGCGGGCGGCAACAGCACCGTGCGCGTAGTCGACGTAACCGGCACCGAGACCGACTGCGTCGGGTAAGCTTCCGCCGGCCTGGCGTAAGCGCAACCGGTGACTCGGATAAAGCTGCGACCGACCTTACGTAAGCAGGCGAAAGCCTACCCTACACTCCTACGCTCCGTATTTCGGCCCAGGTCCAGTATTTTTTGGGCTGCACGGTGGCGTAGCTATTTTGCAGAAAGGCCACTACTTCGCTTTCTACCGTGCCGGGTGCCAGCGAGGAGGCGTAGATGGGCCGGCCATCCGGGTCGGCGTAGCGCTCGGCTTTCGACAGCGCCCGGCCCGTCAGGCGCAGCAGTGGGCCGGTATCGGTAAGGGGATCGGCGGCCCAGCGGTAGCCACTTTTTTCCAGCTCGTTGAGGCGCGCCGCCAGCGGGGCCAGCCCCAGGCGGGGAAGCGTGGGGCGGCTTTCCAGATCAATCCAGGTAGTATACTTGGCTTCCAGCTCGTAGCGCTGGC
The DNA here is from genome assembly GCA_913776615.1 of uncultured Hymenobacter sp. GTDB lineage: Bacteria > Bacteroidota > Bacteroidia > Cytophagales > Hymenobacteraceae > Hymenobacter. Next base: position 59,107 of record CAJYPK010000016.1, on the reverse strand, counting down.
CATCGTAGAGGCTCAGCACCCAATCGAAGCCCGCCGTAGCGCCAAACTGCGCGTAGTACGGTCCTGGCTGGGGCGTGCGCACCACCACGAGGCCAATTGCGGGATAGGTGGTGTGCTGGGAAAGCGGCCCCTGCACCACGGCCACGGCCTGCTGTACCCGGTAAAACTCCGGCTCCCAGCTGGCCCGCCCCAGCTCCGGGTTTTGCAAAACCGCCGCAAAGCGGGGCAGAAACCAGGCAAACTTTTCGGCCGACGCCTCGTCTTCGCGCCGGCGCCGGGCGGGCGCGCCGAAGGGCTCGTAAAAGCGGGCCTTTTCCTCGGCATTGAGCCAGCAGGCCAGTTGCAAGGCCTGCTCGGCCAGCGGGTGCTGCCAATCCAGCTCGCGGAAATCGCCCAGGGTGGCCGTGAGACGCAACAGGGGCTCGTAGGCCAGCGCCAGCGCGGGGTGCAGCAGCGCCCATACGCCGATAAAGCCGTCGATATCAAAATGGTTGGCCGTTACGGCGCGGGCCGCGAGGCCCGGGGTAGCCGGCGCGTGCAACGCCCGCAGGCACGAGCCGGCGCTGGTATCGTCGCGCAGCGCCGGGGGCGTAGCCGCCCCACGCCAGTGCGCCAGCGTGAGGGCCGCTCCCAGGCCCGTGCTATCTACCACAATGGTGGGCTGCCGCCGCAGTTGCCCGAATGGCACAAAATACCGGGCCGGCTCGCCCGGAGCCGCTGCTTGCTGCTCACTCATGTTTATTTACTTCCCCGCCGGTTGCGAATCTTCTCCACGCGGTTTTTACGAATCCAACTAAGATACCCCTGCAATTCTTCGGCGGCGCGCAACGCTTCTACAGTGTGGTAGCGCTGGGCCAAGACGCGGTTTGTCAGAAACCGGTGCACACTGCTGTGGCAGGGCTGGCACAGATTTACCGTTTCGCCGTGGCGGCCGCCTTCTTCGCGGGGCACGAGGTGGTGGCGGCTGGTGTGCTGCACGGCGCGCTCGCACAAGCCGCAGCGGGTATCGGTCGACTGCTGGGCGCGGGCGGTGGCTTCCGCGGCAGCCTGGGCAAGTTGCTGACGGCGAGTCACAAAGTGAATAGTTGGAGTAAGTTAAGCTGTTGCTGCATTTTAACTACTTTTAAGCGTTACGAGTTGCATTGTAATCCATTAGCCCCTTATATTGACCGCAGTTTTGCATGTTTACGCATTATTAATTCTTTGTAAGCCTTTCTTCTCTTTTTTCTTTCTTTTTTTCTCTAAATGGTACACTATTCTACTCTTGTTCAAAGCACTTGGGTGCGGCACGGTGTAGCGGCAGCTGCTTTACTGATTGGGAGCCTGAGTGCTTCGAGCGCGCACGCCCAGACGTGGATGGTATCGACCTCGCCCTACATCAAGCTCGGCATTCTGGATAAGTACAATGCGCTTGGTGGCTACAGTGCGAACTTCATCGTGAAGAACGAGAAAACCGGTCAGGAATTCATGCTCACCAAGCAGGTATCCAAGGGCGAAAACGGCGTGGACGTCTTTTTCCCGACGGAGCCCAGCGACCCGGAGTACTTCAAGAACATGGCTGGCCTGGCGGCGCAACCTACGCCGGGAGCTTACACGTGGGAATGCCGGGTCAACGGCAAAAAAGCCGTGGGGGGTCGCTTCAACTTCCCCGAAACGAGCAACGACATTACCGTACTGGACGCAGCTAAGCGCTAGCTAGCCGCGCACGATGCGCATGTAGGGCACCACGTCCGGCAGCGGGCCGAGCAGTTCGGCTAGTGCCTGTAGAAACCGGCCGGCCGTATCGGGCCGGCCGGCTGGTGGCCCGGGCGCATGGTGGCGATGCTGCTCGCCGTGCAGCTCGCCGAGCAGCGTGGGCGTACCCGCTTCCTCCAGGCTGCGCCCCAGGGTAGCTTCGAGCAGGAAGTAGCGCGGCTGCGCTTCTTCGGGAGCCAAGTCGTCTTCGTCGTCCTCGGGTGTGAAATGCGGCTGGTCGTCCGGGCCGGGCTCGGCCCCTTCGTACACGATGGCCACTAAATGGGCCTCCCCCGTGGCTTGGGGGGCGGGCAGTTGCAGCAGCGCAGTGGCGCGGCCGGCTACCTGGTGCCAGCTCAGGTGCAAGCCCCGGGGCGAAACCCGCTCGCGCGGGGCCAGGTTTTCGGCAGCCTTATCCCACATGTACAGCAGCAGTTCGCGGGCCAGCAGCGGGTCGGCCAGCTCGCGGCGCACGGCCGCCGGCCGGCGCCCTACCAGCTGGGGCAGCATCAGGTAGGCAAAGTGGTGGGGATGCAGGCGGGCCATGCGACTGAGTGACCAGCCGGGAGCGGGTAGCCCGCGGCTGCTTGATAATAGATTGCTAGCTACTTCCAAAACCGTGGGCGACGGTCGCTGCTGCTACCTGGCCCACCGGCTGCTGGCAAAGGTAGCAGCGCCTACGCCCTATTGGGGCACGGGCGCCAGCGCCTGCTGGACGGCCTGCCAGAGTACCTGCGCCGTGTGCTCCCAGCTAAAGCTAGCGGCATTGGCCAGCCCGGCCGTGCGCAGGCGAGCGCGCAGGGCCTCGTCGGCAAATAACTGGTGCAGGCCCTGGGCAATGGCCACCGGCTGGGTTGGGTCGCAGAGCACGGCCGCTTCGGGGCCGCCCGCCGCCTCGGGCAACGATGATACGCTGGACGTCAGCACCGGGCAGCCGCTGGCCTGCGCCTCTATCACTGGCAAGCCAAAGCCTTCGAAGAAAGGCACGTACACCGTAGCCAACGCCGCCGCGTAGAGACTTGCCAGGTCGGCTTCGCTCACCCGGCCCGTAAACTCCACGGCCGCTTGCACCGCCGCCGGCAGGCTGCGAAACAGCTCAAATACCGGTCCTGCCTTCCAGGCCGTGCGCCCTACCAGCAGCAGGCGCACCGGGCCGGCCGCCGCGCCGCCCTCGGCCTTGAACTGAGCAAAGGCCCGGAGCAGATTGGGCAGGTTTTTACGGGGCTGCAACGCCCCTACAAAAAGAAAGTACGGCTGCCCCTGGCTGAAGCGCTCACGCACCGCCACCTGCGCCGCCGCAGACTGCGGGGCGAAATGCTCGGCCGGCGCGTTGTGCGCGACGAGGATGCGGCGGGCCGGCAGGGCGTACTGCCGGGCCACGTCTTGCCGGGTAGCGTCGGACACGGTTACGAGCTGCTCGACGGCGCGGGCAAAGCGCGGTAAAAAATAGGCGTAGTAGCGCCGCATCAGCCGGCCCGTATCCTGGGGGCGGTGCAGGTAGGCGATGTCGTGCAGCACCATCACGCGGGGCACCGTGGTGCCCAGCACCGTGAAGCCCTCGGGCGAGAGCAGCACGGCCGGCCGGTGGCGCCGCAGCCAGTGGCCTACCGCGCCTTCGTACCATGCCAGCATTAGCAGGGGGTGGCGGGCGGGGGGCAGCAGCACGTGCGGTACCACGTTGGGGCCGAAGAGGTAGCGGGAGTCGTAGGCGCGGTCGAACAGGAAGTGAAACGTACACTCGGGCCGCTGCTGCACCAGGCAGCGCAAGGACTCGAACGTGTAGCGCCCCAACCCTTCGAGGTGGCCGCCGGGCAGTAGAAAGCGGGTAGTGACGGCGATGTGCATGAAAAAGGGACCGCTACGGAGGCAGGGCCAGCAGCGCCTGGCTTTTTTTAGTAAATAGAAGTGCTTACTCCGGTTATTCTTAGTCTACCTGGTTTTTAGTGCGGAAAGCCGGCGCGGCGGGCCGCTTCTCCGACTAAGAAAACGACCTTTTGGTAGTTTTACGCTGCGAATCAGCGCGCTTTCGCAGTACTTCAGGCAGCCGGGGTCGCCCCTGGCTTGCGCCGCCGCAACTGGCGCAGCTCCTGCGGCCGCACCAGGCCGGTGAGCAGCAGCAGGCCCGCGAAGACTAGGCCCATCAGCCCGGTTTCCAGCCACCAGCTCAGGGCTAGCTGGGTGCGGGCCAGGTACCAGCCGCCGCACAGCAGCCCGAAAGCCAGCGCGAGCTTAGCCAGCAGGTGCCAGGGTACGGGAATGCCCATCCGCTTATCGACCAGCCACACGTAGCCACCCGACACGAGGATGCCGCTCACGAGAGTGTTGAGGGCGGCGGCCACGGCCCCGTAGTGGGGCAGCAGCACTAGGTTCAGCGTGAGGTTGAGGCCGATGCTCAACGCTACAAGCCAGCTGACGGGCCGCTGATGGCGCGTACCGGTAAGCAGGGTGCTGTAGATGGCAAAGAAGGCATTGACCAGCACGTTGAGGAATAAGATTTTCAGGCACAGCGTCATGTGCGCCACCTCGGCCCCGCTGCTGCGGTCGAATTGCCAGAATAGAACCTCGCCCCGGAACAATACGAACGCTACTACCAGCAGCAGGGGCACGGCTACTACCCGCTGGCCCACCCACAGCAATTGGCGCAGCTCGCGGGGCCGGGCGGTGGCGTGGGCAAAGCGAGCAAAAAACAACGGCAGTACCGTCCAGGCGTACATCATAACGGCGTCGAGCCAGCGGTAGGCACCCGCGTAATACCCGGCCTCCCGGGCCGACGATAACCGTTCGAGCAGCACCATGTCCACGCGCTCGTTGATGCCGTAAAGCAGGGCAATAAAAGCGAATGGCAAGCTGCCGCGCAGCAACCGCCGCGCCCGCCGCCGCCGGGGCCAGCGGTGCGGCAAGCGCCCAAACAGCCGCCGCAGCAGCCCCAGAAACAGCACCGCCGTAAACGCCGCCGCCGCCAGCCGCGACCCGATGTAGGAACTCAGGCTCAGCTTGCCGCCCACCAGCAACACGCCCACCATCCCCAGCGCCAGCAGCTTTTCGAGTACCGACAGCAGGGCATCGGTGTTGAAATGCTGGCGGGCCTGCACCGGGGCGCGCAAAAACTGCCCGTACTGGGTGAGCAGCATTCCTGCGCCCACCGCCGCCAGCAAGCTCAGTTCCGGCCCCCGGTAGCCCAGCCCCCACCCCAGCGCCAACAGTGCCAGCAGCGAGCCCAGCGTGAGGAGCCCGCGCAAGGGAAACAGCGTGTCGAACTGCCGGGCGGCGAAGCGCGGCTCGGCGGCCAGGCGCTGCACCGTGAACTGCGTCAGGCCCAGGTCGGCAAAGGTGGCAACTACCACGGCCAGCGCCGAACAGGCGGCAATCAAGCCGAAGGTGGCATGGCCCAGGCGATCCTGCACCAGGTTTTCGAGCAGCACCCAGCCCGGCTTTACGAGCAGGTTGAGCGCTACCGCGAGGCTAATGTTACCGAGAAAGCGTTTGATGCGGATGAGTGCGGGGGTAGCCCGTGACCAGTGAACGCACAAAGATAGAGCCCTGTCAGTGCGCTGCCGCTCGCTAGCCGCCCCTCGCAACCCGGCATTCGGGCATTTTTGCTTCCTCCTACTGTCCTGCCTTCTGCTCTTTTGCGAAACGACCGGCCAGCGTCGCGTTTTTCTGCTGCTAGCCGCGCTTATTGGCGCTGATACTCTTCGATTGCCTGCGCTGTAAGTAGCCGCTTAATTCCTGTTACCTATCTTTTTGCTCATTCCATCTCCCCCGCTACTTTAGTCACCGGCAGTTCAGCGTCGGTGGTGAATCAGCATTCGGTATTGTTTGCCCCCCAACGACTTGGGTAGCTATCCCAACGCTGCCCGGACGGCTGGCAACGGGCACCCGTCGGGGCAGGTAACCGGGTGGTCGCCCGCTGGCCTCATCGTGGCTGGCGGCCACCGCCAGGCCCAGCCGCGCGGCTGGTGGTACTTGTTCTTTTTTCGCCGGGTGCGGCTCCGGCAGATTTGGCTAGGCCTTGCCAAATTTCCTTATTTTTGCCGGTGGAGCTACTGTAGGCGTGCGCACCGCCCACGCCCGACGTAGGCGGCAGTAGCCACTTCCGCCCTTCCGCTTTTTACCCCCATGTATTCTTTATTGCTCCGCCTACGGCTTGCCAGGGTCAGTCACTGGCTGCTGGCGGGGTTGCTGATCCTGGGGCTGGGGGGCTTGGCAGCCAGCCTGGTATCGCGGCAGCCAGCCTGGCTCCTGCCGACGCTGGCAGTGCCCGTTGGCGTGCTGGCGGCCACCCGGTGGCACTGGCTGTACTACGGCCTGTTCTTAACGCTCCCCTTCGCCCGCGAAATTGCGCTGGTGGGCAGCTGGAAGATCGACGTTCCTTCCGAGCCGCTGCTCCTGGCGCTGCTCGTCTGCGTACCGGTGGCACTGCTGGCTGGCCCGGGTGGCTGGCGGCAGCTGGCCCGGCGCGAATGGCGGCATCCGCTGCTGGTACTGCCTTTCTGCCTGCTGCTCTGGGCGGGCATCGACACGTTTTTCTCGGTCGATAAAATAAAGTCCATCAAGTATCTACTGGCAAAATGCTGGTATCTGGTGCCACTGCTGCTCGGCTCGCTGCTGGTGGTGCGCCGCCCCGCCGACTTCTGGCAGCTGGCGATGTGTTACGTAAGCAGCGCCGTGGCGAGCTTGCTGTGGGTACTACCGCGCCACGCCAGCATCGGCTTCAGCTTTGCGCAGGTCAACTGGGCGCTCCAGCCTTTTTACCTCAACCACGTCATCTACGCTACCACGCTGGCCCTGCTGCTGCCGTTTGCCGGGGGGCTAGCGTGGCGGGCCAGCAACCGCCGCTGGCACTGGCTGTGGCTGGGGGCCGGGGGGCTGTTACTATTCGGATTGCTCACTTCGTACACGCGGGCCTCGTGGCTGGCCCTGCCGGTGGCGGGTCTCTACTACGTCGTGATACGGCTGCGCCTCACGCGAATAGTATTGCTGGCGGTGGCCTTGGGCACGGCCGGCACAGTCGCTTACCTGGTGCACAACGACAACTACATGCGCTACCGGCCCGACTACGCCCAGACTGCCTGGCACGGCGAAAGCTTTATCGCCCATCTGCGCTCGACCTACAAGCTGCAAGACACCTCGGGCATGGAGCGGCTCTATCGCTGGATAGCCGCCGCCCGCATGGTGGCCGACAAGCCGCTAGTGGGTAGTGGCCCCTCCACTTTCTTCCCCGAATACAAGCGCTACACCGTGAGCGCTTTCCGCACCTCCATCAGCGCTAACTACCAAGGCTCTACCGTACATAATTACTTCCTGCTTCAGCTAGCCGAGCAGGGTATTCCGGCCTTTGTGCTTTTCTGCGCGCTGGTGGGCGCGGCCCTCCTCACCGCCGAGCGCCTGTACCACGCCACCCAGCCGCACCCCGAGCTACGCCGCGTGGTAGTGGCCGTTGCCCTGTCCTTCGTCATCATCGTCTTCCACTTGCTATTCAACGAATTGGTAGAAACCGATAAAATCGGCTCCATCTTTTTCGTGGCCCTGGCGCTGCTCATCCGCACCGGCACCTGGCTCAAAGAGGCGGATGGTGAGATGGTGAGATGGTGAGATGGTGAGATGGTGAGATGGTGAGATGGTGGAACGGCGAGTCGGTGCGCGGGTTGGCGTCATTAGATCGCCTATTTCTTTGTTCTCTTCTTTCACTGGCGCGAGTTTAGCGGAGCGTAACTCGTGCCTAATGAGACGTGGAGGCTGCACCTCCACTGCCGCAACGCGGCAAATCAGCGTTGACTCTACGCTCTTTCCGGTGCTGGCAGCAGTAGAGAAGAGCTTCCCTATCGTCGGCTTGCCGCGTTGCGGCAGTGGAGGCGCCGCCTCCACGTCATCATCAGGCACGAGTTACGCTCCGCTAAACTCGCGCCAGTACCAGCCGGACCAAGTCAGTGAGCTTACGTAAGGTATTAATTGCTACCTGCAAGCGAGATTTATCGCTGCAGCACTCACCATTTCACTCCTCACCATTTCACCTATTTCACCCGCAGGCTGAGCATGGTGACATCATCGGCGAAGCGCTCGCCGTTGACATTGAACTGGCGGATGCAGTGCAGCAGCTCCTGGTGCAGGCGAGGCAGCGGCAGGTAGCGATTACGCACCAGGGCGCGCAGCACGCCTTCCTCCCCAAATTCCTGCTGCTGCGCGTTGAAGACCTCGGTAAGGCCGTCGGTATACGTGAAGAGCAGCGAGTGCGGCAACATGGCGGCGATACCAACCCGGAAGGGTGGCAAACTCGGCATGATACCGAGCATCACGGTACCCTCGTGCAAGGGCTGCGGTGGGCCGGTATCGGGTAGCAGCAGCGGGTCGTTGTGCCCGGCGTTGACGTACTCCAGCACCTGGGAGTCGCGGTTGTAAAGCGCCAGGAAAGCCGTGATGAACTTCTCCCCCCCCGCGTTGCGGAAAATGAGGTGGTTGAGCTCGCGCACGGTGGTCACCAGGTCCACGCCCTGCCGCAGCAGCGTACGCAGGCCCGCCTGAAAATTCGACATCAGCAGGGAGGCCGGTACACCCTTGCCGCTCACGTCGGCCACGCACACCAGCAGGCGGTGGTCGTCTAGTTCGACTACGTCGTAGTAATCGCCCCCGATTTCGGTGTGGGGCTGATAGGTAGCGTGCAGCGCGTAGTGACCGTTGTTGGGCAAGGACTGCGGAAACAGCCGCTGCTGCACCTGCTGGGCAATCTCAATCTCGCGGCGCACGGCCGACTCGGCCACCAGCAGCGCCTCGCGCTGGCGGGCCAGGCGCAGGTTGGCCACCGCCCCGAGCAGGATGTTGCTCAGCGTTTCGAGAAAGGACAGCGCCTCGCTGCTGGCGTAGTCGCCGTGCAGGGTACCCACAAACACCAACGCCTGCACGCTCTCCAGCTGGCGCACGGGCACCATCAATTCGAAGTGTTCCCAGGCCGGCCCCAGCCCCAATTCCTTTACGAAGCACGTGGGCGAATGACACCAGCTGGCCACCTCGGCGGGCAAAAAATTGGAGTCGTTGGGCAGCGCCGTGCCAAAGTTTACCTTTAGTCGGAAAGCCCCTTCATCGAGCACGTACAGGGCCAGTCGGCGCACGCCCAGCTGCCCGATCAGCGTGAACTGATAGATTTTATACAAATCGCCCTCCGACGAGTCGTGGGTGATGGCCTGGGTGATTTCCAGCAGCGCCCCTAGCTCGCGCTCCTTCAGGAAGAGGCGCTTTTCGAGGCCCGCTATGGTGGCTTGGTGGGGCATAGGCCGGGGTGAGAGAAATGGCCCGCCAAGCGCGCCAGACTAAAGAAGGGAAAAGGAAGGGGGTACAATAATACGCGTCCCGCCGCCCAACTCGCCGCCCCGTACCTAGCTCAGCTGGGTTTTGGGGTCGAAGGCATCGCGCAAGCCGTTGCCCAGCACGTTGAAGCTCAACACTAGCAGGCTGATGGCCAGCCCCGGCAGCAACGTGAGCCAGAGGCCCGCCTCGGTACCGAGCAGGTCGTAGCCCTCCTTTACCATCAGGCCCCAGCTGGGTGCCGGGGGCTGCACGCCCAGACCCAGAAAGCTCAGCCCGGCTTCGAGTAGAATGGCGGCGGCAAAGTTACTAGTCGCCAGCACGATGAGCGGCCCGCGCAGATTGGGCAGCAGGTGCCCGAAAATGAGCCGGCCGGTCGGCAGCCCCAGCACCCGCCCCGCCTCGATAAACGTAGCCGAGCGCAGCCCCAGCACCTGCCCACGCACCACCCGCGCCACGTCGACCCACATGGTCAGGCCCACGGCCACGAAGCTCACCCACACGCCCTTACTGTCGAGCGCCAGCGAAATGCCGATCACGAGCATGATGCCCGGAATGCTCCACACCACCGTCATCAGGCCCAGCAGCAGGCTATCGACCCAGCCACCGAAGTAGCCGGCCACCGCGCCCACCACCACGCCGATGGCCAGCGAGATGAGCACCGCCACCAGCCCGATACCCAGCGAGATGCGCGTGCCCAGCAGTAGTCGGCTCAGCTCGTCGCGCCCGGCCTTGTCGGTGCCCAGCCAGTAGCGGCGGGTGGTGAGGTGGTGAGAGGGTGAGGTGGTGAGAGGGTGAGTATCAGTCGCAATCTCTTCCTTCACCTGGGGCGAGCGGCCGTGCAGCCACACTTGCCAGAGGTTGCCGGGGGGCGCGGCGGCAGGGTTGGGCACCTGGCGGAGGGTCGCCACGAAGCCGGGCGGCTGTTTTTGCAGCTGCACCAAGCCGTTGTTGGCGTTGGGCGAGGGGTCGGGCAGGATCCAGTAGCCGAGCAGCGCCACCAGCGTGCAGAGCCCGATAAAGACCAGGCCCGCTACGGCGGGACGGTTGGCCCACAGGCGCTGGCGCACGTAGTAGCCGGGGGTACGCGCCGGGGGCGGCACCACCACGGCCGTATCGGGCGCGGCCGGCTGGGCGTCGGGAAAAGCGGGCGCGGCGGCCACCGTTAGCGGCTATTATGCTGAAGCAGGCCCTCTTTCGAAGCCAGGTAGCTGGCATCCTGGCCCAGCGCGCCGAAGGAGGTGGGCTCGTAGGCCAGCTCGGTATCGGGGTCGGGCCAGTAGTAGCGCACCAGGCCGCGCTCGAGCAGGCTGCCCAGCAGGGTCAGCAGCTCGGGCGCGGGCCGGCCGGTTTTTTCCAGCAATACCCGGAAAGGCGTTACAAAATATAGTTCGTCGAGCAGGTCAAATTCGGCGTCGGTCATGAAAAGCAAAAGTAGTAGCGCGGACTCGGTAGTTCGCGTTTTGGTAAGCTGGCGAAACGCGCACTACCGAGTCCGCGCTACGGCACCCGGCGCACGCGCAGGTAGTCGAGCATGGCTTGGTTCACGGGGCCGTTCATGTTGGTGTTGGCGGGCTCGTAGGTGAGGACTACGGTATTACGGCCCTTGATCAGTGGCACCAGCACGGGGTTGGAAAAGCCCCAGTTGCTCCACTCCCCTACCCCGCGCTGGGGCAGCACCACGGTGCCCAGCAAGTGCCCCCGGCCGTCGCGCAGGGTGCGGAAGGCGCACTTATTTTCGGTATTGAGCGGGCCGTTGCCGTTGGCGTAGCGGAAATCGAGGGCGTAGAGGCCGGCCTCGGGAGCGTCGATGGGCAAGGCCAGTCGTTGATTTACAGCGGGACTCACTTCAATGAAGCCCGTTCCGCTAAAGCCCTGGTAGGCGTAGTCAGCGGCCGGGGCCAGCGCTTCGAGCTGCACCTCCAGCGCGGGCGGCCCCACTGCTATGGGCTCGCTGGCGAAGGACTCCAGCCCGTTTTTATCAATCGCCACCACCTGGTATTCGGCAAACTCGCCGGCCGCCACGGCGTAGGTGAGCGCGCCGCTGGCATTGACGGGCAGGCCGTTGCGGAGTACGCGGTAGGTCTGGGCTCCGTCGATGGCGGCCCAGTGCAGGTGGCCGTCGGCCAGCGCGACCTGCGGCGTGGCGGGACTGAACCGATTGGCCACGCGCATCACGCCCGCCCCAACCGGTGCCTGGTTGCGCAGCACGATGCGCAGGGCGTGCGGCCCGCGCAGACTGGCCGGCACGGCGGCTCCGGGCAGCGGCTGGCCATCGAGAGTAATCTCCTGAATTTCGTTGCCGTAGCCTATCAGCTCAATACTCAGCACTGCCTGCCGATACGGGAAATTGGTCAGCCGCCGCACCCCTTTGAACGCCTGGGGTACAAAGGGCCGAAATACCAGCCGGTCGGTTTCATAGTGCATTCCAAACAGCCCCTTGTACACCAGCCCCAGGCTGCCCGACAAGCTCCAGAGCATGTTGCTGCTGTTGATTTGGGTGCCGGCAAAATCACCGGTGCCCGCCACGAAATTTTCCTTGTTCGTCAAAAACAGCGCCGCTGGCCGGTAGATGGCGGCCAGGCTCTCGGTGAGCGAGGCTTCGTTGCCCACCTTGGCGGCGGCAAGCGCCCAAAAGCTCTGCACGAAGGGCCACACGGCGTCGTTGTGGTAGGGCGGCACGCCCGGAATCTGCGGGTAGATGCACGGCACCCCAAAGGGCACGGTGGGCGCGTGGGCCACCACCGCCCGCGCCCGGCCCGCGTCGGCTACGTCGAAGAGTACGCTCAGGGCCTCGCCCAGCGCCTCGGCCCGGGGCGACACCACTGGGTACACCCGGCCGTAGCGGTACTGGCCGTAGTAGCCGGCCGGCTCCAGCCACAGGTGCTGGTTGATGGCCTGCCGGATGATCGCCGCCGCCTGCCGGTGCCGCTCGGCCACGGCAGCTTCGCCCAGCTGCTCGGCCATGCGGGCCAGCACGGTATTGGCCTGGGCGTGCACGGCGTTAGTACCCAGGCACTGGCTTTGATAAATATCGGCGGGCTGCATCCAGCGGGGGTAGGTCTGCTCGCGCCAGTCGAGAAACGACGACTCGCCGCGCACGAGGCCACTGGCCGGGTCGTAGGCGTTCTGGGCGTCTTCTTCGAGTGATTTTTTCACCACCGGGTACACCCGGCGCAGCCACTGCTCGTCGCCGGTCACGAGGTAGATTTCCCAGGCCGCCACGGCCCAGATGGCCCGGTCAGTCGAGCACGGGTAGGCCCCGCCGGTGCCGGTATCCTGCACGATGCGGCCCTCGGGGCTCACCTTGCGCAGCAGGCTCGTCATGGCCACTTGGGGCTGCAACGTCGCCTGGGCCAAGATGATGGAGTAGCTGATGTCGCGGGTCCACACCCCCGCCCACTCCTGCCCGGTGCGGAAGGTGCCGTCGGGTTCCACGGCCCGGCGGGCTTCCTCCAGGGCCAGGTTGTAGAGCGCGTCGGCCAGCGGATAGTCCGACTGGTACTGCGGCAGGTCGGCGGTGTTCAGTGTGGGGTGCCACTGCCGGGTGGCGGGTGCCGCGCCCGGGCTGTGGTAGTCGGAAGCGAGCGCCGTGGCCGAGGTAGCGCGGGCCTGGCTGGCCCCCTGCACCACCCGGTCGGGGTAGAGCGTGTACGCGGCCGAGTGCCAGATGGCCCCCGCCGGGGCGGCTTCCGCGTCGGCCTGTTCGTCGGCTGCGGGCTTGGCCTGGCAGCCCGCCAGCAGCAGCCCGCTGGCCAGCAGCGCGGCGCTCAGTTCGTAATAGGTCATGGGTGAGAAAGGCAGAGCCGTCGGGAATTCTTACCAAAGCGACGCTGAAAAGTAAGCAGCGGCTGAGTTACTGCCGATGCCGCGGGGCGTTGCTCGTGTCGATCAAGTGGGATTCCGCCGTCCTCTGGTGAGGGTGCTGCCGTAACACCAAGCTCCAGCTTGGTGAGGCGTTAGGGCATACTCGCCGGGCAAGTCACCAAGCCGGAGCTTGGTGTTACGGCAGCACCCTCACTTAAGAGCTACTCTAGTCGCTATGGAATGGCTGCAAGTTTGCCCCCCAGCAGAATTCCAGGAAGGCTATTTCACCTGTGGACAGATCATGCGGCCTACGTTCGAATTTACCGAAGCTCGCACGTGGAGCGTGGCGCTTGGGTAGGATTGGAAGCTGGTGAATTTTGAATCGACTCCTTAGCCATTCAATGCCATGATAAAAGCAGAGGTTGCCGTTGAGCAGTAAATTTTTTGCCGCAGCAGAGCTTTTAAATTTCTCAAAAGCTTATACCTGCTGAAATCTAACTTGGATAATACCCTTCGTTTTTCACAGGCGGTAGGAACGAGGTTTTAATGCTCTAAACCACACTGTCGTCATGCTGAGCTTGCCGAAGTATCTTGGCAGGACAGCGTCTGAACGGACCTGCCAAGATGCTTCGGCAAGCTCAGCATGACGGACGTAATTACTTGAAAAAAAAGGCAGCTCTACACGCCTCGCCAAGTTATCCCCAGCCAGCCAACTAGACCTCTGACGCTACTCCACTTCCATGCCCACGGCGGCCAGCGCCCGCCAGAAGCTGGGGTACGACTTGCGCACCACTTCCGGCTCGTGCACCCGCAGCGGGCCGCGCATGGCCAGCGGCGCGAAGGCCATCGCCATGCGGTGGTCCTCGTAAGTTTCAATGGTCTGGCCCTCGACGTGGAATGCGCCGGGCTGCACCTCAAAGATACCCGGCTCTACCTCGAGCATGTCGGCCCCGAACTTGCGCAGCTCGTTCTGAATCCCCGCGATGCGGTCGGTTTCCTTAATGCGCAGGCTGTGCAGGCCCGCGAAACGGCGCGGGCGGCCCAGCGCGGCCGTTACTACGGCCACGGTCTGGGCCAGGTCGGGGCAGTCGGTGAAGTCGGTGGTGGGAGCCCCGGCCGGCACCGGCGTAGCGGGCACCTGGGTGAGGCGAGCCCCGCCGCCATCGGCCAAAAACTCGGTTTCGACCCCCAGCGGCCGCATAATGATTTGGATAACGTGGTCGCCCTGCCACGACTTTTCGCGCAGGCCGGGCAGTACCACGCTGGTCCCGGCCGGGGCCAGGGCCACCAGCGCGTACCAGTAGCTGGCCGCCGACCAGTCGCTCTCCACGGTGTAGTCGGCCGGGCGGTAGCCGCCGGGCTGCACCACGATTTCGGCCGGCCCGACCTCAGTGGCCGTGGCCCCGAAGTGCCGCATCAGCTTCAGCGTCATTTTGATGTAGGGGCGCGAGCCGACTTCGCCGGTGAGGCGCAGGCGCAGGCCGCCGGGCAGCGTGGGGCCGACCATCAGCAGGGCCGAAATGTACTGGCTGCTCAGATCGCCGCGCACGGATAGCTCGGCCGGATCGGTGCGTTCCGCCAGCGGCTGCCCGCCAAATACAAGCGGCGGGTAGCCTTCCTGCTCGGCGTAGCTGATGTCGGCTCCCAGCGTGCGCAGGGCATCGACCAGCACTCCAATGGGGCGCTGCCTCATGCGGGCCGAGCCGGTGAGCGTACCGCGCCAGCCGGTTACGGCCAGGTAGCCCGTCATGAAGCGCATGACGGTGCCGGCGTCCTGGGCATCGAGCAGGGTTGAGGTATCGGCCTCGTCTAGCAGGCGCGCCATCAATACGGTATCGTTGGCTTCGGAAAGGTTGGCGAGGGTGCCGCCGCCGGCCAGGCGCTGCAGCAGCAGGGCGCGGTTGGCTTCGCTTTTGGAGGCGGGCAGCCGGCCGGTGCCGGTCAGCGGACCGCCCGGCCAGCGCAGGGAGTTGGTGCTCATAAGAAAGAATGCGGCGCGGGAGCGCGCCGCGCTAAAAGGTGAGGTAAGCGCGCAACGAGGCGGCGATGTCGGCCAGCGTCACGGCCTGATCGAAAATCCCGTGTCCCAGCCCGCGCAGCAGCGTGCACTTGATGCTATCGCCCCGGTTTTTCTTGTCGTGCAGGGCGTAGGCGGCAATAGCGTCGATTTCATCCGCCGCGAAGCGCAGCGGCTCAAATGAAGCGGCTACTACTTCGCGCACCTGCGTTAATTCTTCGGCGCCAAGCAAGCCGCGCTGGGCAGCCAGCCAGCTTTCGCACACCATGCCCGCCGCCACGGCTTCGCCGTGGCGCACGGCGCGGCCGGGCTGAGCCAGGAGGTAGCTTTCGAGAGCGTGGCCCACGGTGTGCCCAAAGTTGAGCAGCTTACGCGGCCCACTCTCGTGCGGGTCCTGGGCCACAATGTTTTCCTTAATGGCCACCGAGTGGCGAATGATGGGCGTCCAGTCGGACACCGTGGCCACGGCCAGTCCGCGTAGGTCGGCAAAGGCGGCCGCATCGGCAATGAGGGCATGCTTGATCACCTCGGCATAGCCCGAGCGCAGCTCGCCCGCTGGCAACGTGGCCAGGAAGGAGGGGTCCATCACCACCGCTTCGGGCTCCTGAAACACGCCGATGTGGTTTTTAAAGCCCTCAAAGTCAACGCCCGTCTTGCCTCCTACGGCCGCATCTACCTGGGCCAGCAAGGTAGTGGGTACGCCCACGCAGCGCAGGCCACGCTTGTAGGTAGCGGCGCAAAAGCCGCCTAGGTCTGTGACCACCCCGCCGCCCAGGCACACGAGCAGGGCGTGGCGGTCGGCGTGGTGGGCAGTCAGCCAGTGCCACACTTCAGCACACGTAGCCAGGGTTTTATGCTCCTCTCCGGCCTCGATCACCAGTAGCTCGTGGGCGGGGAGGTAGGGTCGCAGGTGCGGGTAGCAGTCGCGGGCGGTGTTGGTATCGGCCAGCACAAACAGGCGGCTCGGTGGTGCCTGGCGCAGCAGCTCGGCCAGCGCGGGCAGGGCTTCGGGGCCAATGGTAGGCGGATTGGTCAAGGCAAAAACGGCGGGGGTAAAGCGAATGCAAATAAACGGCGGGCCAGCCCAAGCATACATTAGCGCGGCGCTAAGCGTGGAGCTAAAAAATACTTGCCCGCCCATATCGACGCGCACTGGCTTGTCGCTGGCCGCACTGGCGCGAGCTTGGCGTAGCGTAACTCGTACCAGTGTGGCCCACCCTTGCCCATACTGGCGCGAGTTACGCTGCGCTAAACTCGCGCCAGTATGGGCAAGGGTGGGCCAGTGCAGCCAATCAGGGCGGCCAGTCGTGCAACGCTTGCCAATGCGTTGGTCTCTCTCAACTGGCTATCTCATCGCTATGACTCCACTTCTGCGCTACGCCCTACTACTGGCAGCCCTGCCGCTGGTCACCGGCTGCCAAACCGACGCCGACGTTCGCCCCGCGCACTACGATGCGCTGGCGCTGGCCACCGGGCATTGGGAGTGGGATAGCTCAGCTTACGCCAACGGCACCCAAACGCCGGCCAGCCTGGGTTTTAGCCGGCAGCTGACATTCGGCCCCGAGGGCCGGCTGACGGTGCACCGCCCCGACCGTAGCGACTACCGCACTACGTACCAGCTGTCGATGGGCAAATCGCAGGCCTGCGGCGGGGCCGCGGTGCCGCTCATCACCTACCCCAGCGAGCCCGAGTTAGGCAATACCGATAGCAAGCTTTACGTGCTGCGGCAGGAGGCCAGTCGGCAGGTGCTGACCATCACCAGCGAGGCGCTGTGCCTCGACGGCGGCGCCGTGGAAACCTATCACTGGGTGGCCGAATAAGCCGAGCTTTTCGCTTCCCGCCGCTACCTTGCTGGCACAATCCTGGCAGTAGCTGCTCGGTGCAATCCCGCACCCTGCGGCCGGACGAGCTCCTGCGCTTCATCTTTTCCCTTTTCCCATGCACTACCTTCCCTTTGCCCTGGCCCTGTTGGCCGCCGGGGCCAGCGGCTGCCAACGGGCGGCCACTCAGGCCCAAGCTCCCAGCGCCACGCTCGTGGGCACCTGGAAACTCACGGCTTACCAGTGCCATTGCCCCCCCAATCAGCCCGTACCCAACGAGTCGGTGACCTTCGAGCCGGGCCAGCGCTTCAAGCTATACCGCAACCAGGCCCTGGCCGCCGAAGGTACTTACACGACCGGCGAGGGCGTCAGCTGCGGCGGGGGGGCCAGCGAGCCCATTATTACCCTTACTCCCACCGCAGAAGACGCCTACGCCCCCCACGGGGCCTACACCCTGCAAGGCAATACCTTAGTAATTGACCAGTGCAGCGCCGCCGACGGCCCCAAGTATACTTATACTAAGTTATGAGTTAGAAGTTAGAAGTTATGAGTTACTAGGCGTAGCCCAGCCAACTCATAACTTCTAACACTCCTGCCGAGGGCCTTAAAAAGCTAATCTCACGGGGTTACTAGGCGTAGCCCAGCCAACTTATAATTTCTAACTCATAACTCATAACTCCCCTAAAGTCCTGGCCCCAGGTGGACCGGGCCATCCACGGGGCGGCCGTTGAGCACTTCCGTTTGCTTGCGGATGCTTTCGATGTGAATCAGCTTGTACAGCTCGCCCACGAATTTCTCGTCGATGTTGAGCTTGCGGCCCCACTCGGGGCGGGTTTTGAAAATCTCCTGCCAGCGCTCCAGTTGCAGGATTTTTACGTTGTTCTCCTTCTTGTACTCGGCCAGCTCCTGAATGAGCGCCATGCGGCGGGCCAGCATTTCGAGGATCTCGTGGTCGGCGGTATCCATTTTCTGGCGCAGCTCCTCGGCCTTGTTGCGGTAGTCGGCGTTGTCGCTGGAACGGTAGCGATACTTGAGCTCGCTCAGGATTTCCTGCAAGCGGGCGGGCGTCACCTGCTGGGCGGCATCGCTGAGGGCGTGGTCGGGGTCGGGGTGCGTTTCGATGATGAGCCCGTCGTAGTCGAGGTCGAGCGCCTTCTGCGCAATGGGCAGCAGCAGCTCGCGCGACCCGCCGATGTGGCTGGGGTCGTTGATGAGCGGCAGCTGCGGGTAGCGGGTTTTCAGCTCAATCGGGATGGCCCAGGTGGGCGCGTTGCGATAACGCGAGGGCGCAAATGTGCTGAAGCCCCGGTGAATAGCCGCCAGGTCAGTAATCCCGGCGCGCTCCAGCCGCTCCAGCGCCCCGGCCCACAGCGCGAGGTCGGGGTTGACGGGGTTTTTCACCATCACCGGCACGCCGGTGCCGGCCAGCGCGTCGGCCAGCTCCTGCACAGCGAAAGGGTTAACGGTAGTCCGCGCCCCAATCCAGAGCACGTCGATGCCGTGCTTCAGGGCGTCTTCCACGTGCTTGGGCGTGGCTACCTCGATGGCCATCGGCAGGCCGGTTTCCTGGCGGGCGGCTTGCAGCCAGGGCAGCGCGGCCGTGCCCCGGCCCTCAAACCCGCCGGGCTTGGTGCGCGGCTTCCAGATGCCGGCGCGGTACATGTCGGCCTGCCCGGCCGCCTTGAGGGCGCGGGCCACGGTGAGCACCTGCTCTTCCGACTCGGCCGAGCATGGCCCCGCAATAATGAGCGGCTGCCCCTTGGCAGCCAGCCGACGCGTGAAAAAAGTATCGGCAGTAGTAGTGTTTTCCATTAACTGTAGGGCAAGCTGTAGCTTGCCCAGCGAAAATTAATACGCGCGCCCGGCTAAAGCACCTCCTCCCGTGACTCCACGGGCTGGAACGGGGTTCTGCCCCCCTCCTGTTATCTTCGTAGTCTGCTCTTCTTCCCTGGCATTACCCTCGCATTTTCGCATGGCTACCCCCTCCCCCGTTCCGGCTCCGCCCGTGGCTCCTATCTCCTTTGAAGACACCCGCATTGCCTTCGAGGCCAAAACGGACGGCGAGCTGCGCAAGATGTACGCCCTCTTCGCAGCCATGAACAACGGCAGCCTGGTAAAAGCCGGCGGCGGCCTCATGCAGTCGGCCTTGAAATTTAATTTTCCGGGCACCAAGTTTCTCATCAAGCACAGCATCTTCAAGCAGTTTTGCGGCGGCGAAACTATCGAGGAATGCAAGCCGGTAATTGCCGAGCTGGGCAAGTACCACATCGGCACCATCCTCGACTACTCGGTCGAAGGCACTGGCAACGACCAGAGCTTCGACCGCACCCGCGACGAGATTCTGGCCACCATCGCCCTCGCCGCTACCACGCCCAATATCCCGTTCTCGGTATTTAAAGTGACGGGCCTGATGCCCACCGAGCTACTCGAAAAAGTGCAGGCGGGTACCACGCTCACGCCCCAGGAGCAAGCCAGCTTCGAGCGCGGCCGCCAGCGCCTCGACGCGCTGTGCGCCAGCGCCCACAAGCACGGCGTGCGCCTGTTTGTGGATGCCGAGG
Source organism: uncultured Hymenobacter sp. (assembly GCA_913776615.1). Lineage (GTDB taxonomy): Bacteria > Bacteroidota > Bacteroidia > Cytophagales > Hymenobacteraceae > Hymenobacter. The sequence goes on along the minus strand of CAJYPK010000016.1, from coordinate 39,872 downwards.
AAAGCTGGTTTCAACAAACCATCGACGACCTGGCCGAGGAAATGATGCGCCGCTACAATCAGGAGCGCGCCATCGTGTGGAATACCTACCAGCTCTATCGCCACGACCGGCTGGAGGCGCTGCAAGCCGCCCACGAGCGGGCCGTAGCCGGCGCTTACTACTTGGGAGTGAAGCTCGTGCGCGGTGCCTACATGGAGAAGGAAGCCCGCGTAGCCCAGCAGCGCGGCCACCAGAATCCCATCAACCCCACCAAGCAGGCCACCGACGACCTGTACAACGAGAGCCTGCGCTACTGCGTGCAGCACATCGACCGCATTAGCATTTGCGCCGGCACCCACAACGAGGCTAGCTCGCTGCTGCTCACGCAGTTGATGCAGCAGGCGGGCTTGGCTCCCGGCGATGAGCGCGTGTGGTTTGCCCAGCTCTACGGCATGAGCGACAACCTGAGCTACAACCTTGCCCACGCGGGCTACCACACCGCCAAATACGTGCCCTACGGCCCGGTCGAGGCCGTGATGCCCTACCTGCTGCGCCGGGCCAACGAAAACACGGCCATCGCGGGCCAGAGCAGCCGCGAATTTCTGCTGATTCAAAAGGAATTGCGCCGCCGCCAGAATCGCTAGCCGGCGTTAGCGAGCCAGGTTTTCTGGCCGGCGACCCGGAATTTTACCAACGTAGGCCCGATTTTTGGTACCTTGCCGGGGTACTGAGCCAGCAGCTACGCCTTGCGTGGAGCGCAGCTGCTGATGCTCAGCCTTCTAGCAGCTACTTGTCCCACTTTTTGCCAAGCCCAGGCTGGCCCGGCTGCTCGCTGGCCGGGAGCGGCCACTCGATTTTCCAATGATTAACCGTCTTCGCCACTACCTCATCCGCTACGCTCGCCAACAGGCCGGTACGGTCAGCTACCTTACGCTGGTGCAGGAATCCGAATTGGGTCTGAATCTGGATATTTCACACGAAAAATCGCGCCTCAACGAGATGCTGGCCGAGATTTCGACCGAGGAGCACGCCGCCGGGCGACCCATTCTCAGCAGCCTCGTGCGGGTGCCGGGCTCCAAGGGACAGGGCGACAACTTCTACAAGCTGTGCGAGCGCTTAGGCATGGGCGAGTGGCGCACCCTGAAGCAAGACGAGAATTTTTTAAAAAACCTGATCAAGGAGTGCCGCGATTTCTGGCAGCAGGAAGCGAACTACGTGCAGTTTGCAATGGGCGAGACGGCCTACTAGCCGCCAGAAAACCAGGATTTTTTCATTAAAAAGCTTCACCTAACCGTGAGGCTTTTTTTGTGGCGTGTGCGCCCGAATCTACGAATAGTCGGCCTATCGGCGCAACCCCCGTTCGCCTCGTCCCGTTTAGCTATCCGAAGCTGGCCGGTAGGCTTGTCGCTTCCTTTTCCCACCAAAATTCCCTTTTCCGATGAACACCAACGATGCAAACAACCCGATGAATACCGGTACTGGCGCAGGCGCCAACTACGGCACCAGCAACACCGGCACCGGCCTGGGCAACAGTGGCATTACCAGCAACGAGAGCACAAGCTACAGCGCCGGCACCGGCTACAGCAGCGCTACCGGCGGCACTACTTCTTCGGACGCTACCGAACTGGACTCGACCAACCGCAAACCGATGTCCACGACTTCGCCCACTGCCCCCCTCAACTCGACTGACCCCAACGCCCGCCCCGGCGACGACTATAGCGCTACCCAGAAGGGCGCCCACATTGCCGGCAGCGCTGGCGCTACCGTAGGCCGCGGCATCGACGCTATTCAAAATACTACGGACCGCGCCGCCCACGCCGTAAAGGATGCCTTTACCGGTGAAAATGACAGCTACGACGGCGACCACTCGAAGCGCAACGATTATTCGAGCGACGCCAACTACAATAAGCGCAATGATTATTCGAGCGACTACTCGCAGGATAACAACTACAATAAGCGCAGCGAGTTTTCGCAAAACGACTACAACCAGCACAACAAAGTAGCTAACTCGCTGGGCACCGATTCGTCGCGCCCCGGTGACGACTACAGCGCCACCGCCAAAGGTGCCGCCGTGGCTGGCACGGCCGGCGCCGTAGTAGGCCGCGGCATTGATGCGGTACAAAATACCACCGACCGCGCTGCCCACGCCGTGAAAGATGCGTTCACCGGCGAAAAAGACAGCTACGATTACGACTATAAAGAAGGCAGCACCACGAGCGGTATTTTCCGCGACCGTAGCAGCGCCGAGAAAGCCTATAACTCGCTGCACGAGCGCGGCTACAGCAAAGACGACGTGCACCTGATGATGTCGGACGAGACCCGCAAATCGCAGTTTAATGACGAATACGATGCCGAGCGTACGGAGCTGGGCGACAAGGCAATGGAAGGTGCTGGCGTAGGCTCGGCCATCGGTGGTACGGCAGGCGCTATTATCGGCGCTATTGCGGCCATTGGTACTTCGGTAGCACTGCCCGGTCTGGGCCTCATCATTGCTGGCCCGCTGGCCGCAGCCCTGGCTGGTGCTGGTGCCGGTGGTCTCACGGGTGGCCTGGTAGGCGCGCTGGTTGGCTCGGGTATTCCGGAAGAGCACGCTGCTGAGTATGAGCAAGGCATCAAAAACGGCGGCATTGTAATGGGCGTAAAACCCCGCAACGCCGAAGATGCTAAGTACTTCGAAGAGCAGTTTAAGAACAGCAACGCCGATAAGGTGTACCGCTACTAAGTAGCCACTCCTTTAACTCTGGTGAAAGCCCCTCCCCCACAGGAGGGGCTTTTTCGTAGCTGCCCGGCAGAACATTTTGCCTAGTAGTCAGCTTACTAAATAGTCCCTAAGATTTTGTGCTCTGCTAAGGCAACCATCGGGAGCGATTTATCGAGTAGGGAATTATTCATCATTTTTTTACGCTGGTACTATGTCCGTTTCTACCCGCAACGTCATTGCCTGGATTTTACAAGCCCTGCTGGCTTTTGCCTTCACGGCCTCGGGCATTATGAAATTCCTGCACCTGTCCAATACCGTTACCTCTTTTGAGAAGATGGGGCTGCCGGCGTGGTTTGCCTATTTCATCGCGGCAGCCGAAGTGCTGGGCGGTATCGGCTTACTGGTGCCGCGCTTTGTGCGGCCAGCCGCTATTGGGCTGGCGCTCATCATGGTGGGGGCAGCCTTTATGCACACGACGCGTATTCCGGGGGGCTTGCTGCCCAATGGTATGCCCGCGCTGTTACTCCTGCTGCTGTTGGTGGTGCTGACGCGCCTGCGTCGGACCACGCCGCTGGCTGGCTAGCCAGCCCTTTTTTCACTGGTTTATTTCGCAGAATGCCACGCTACGCAATGCTTAGCGTGGTCCGCTTCTTCATGCAATTACTGTACTCCTACCTGCGCCGCTACTGGCCGCTGCTGGTGCTGGCCCTAGTGCTGGCGGCCGTCAACCAAGTTTTTTCGCTGCTCGACCCGTATTTATTCCGCCGGCTGGTTGACCATTTCGTGCCCCGCAATGGCCCCGTGGGCAGCCTGCGGCTGGTACCTTTCTGGCCATTTTTCTGGGAGGCCATTCCCTACATCGGAGCCATGCTGGGCGTGGCAATGGTGAGCCGCATCGCCAAGAATTTTCAGGATTACTACGTCAACGTCATCACCCAGCGGCTGGGGGCGCGCATGTATTCCGATGGCCTGCGGCACTCGCTCGACTTGCCGTACCAAGTATTTGAGGATCAACGCTCGGGCGAAACTCTGGGCAAGCTACAGAAGGTGCGTCTCGACGTGGAAAAGCTGATTCAGAGCTTCGTCAACGTGCTGTTTACGGCCATTGTGGGCATCATCTTCGTGATGTGGTACGCCATTACGGTGTACTGGCCCATCGCGCTGGGCTACTTCCTGACTATCCCGCTGCTCGGTATTCTGAGCTTTGTGCTGAGCAAGCGCATCAAGGTCATTCAGAAAACCATTGTGGGCGAAACTACCGCCCTGGCTGGCTCCACCACCGAAAGCCTGCGCAACATCGAGCTGATCAAGAGCCTGGGCCTAGCCCAACAGGAAACTGAGCGGCTGAACGGCATCACCGATAAAATTCTGAAATTAGAGCTGCGTAAGGTGCGCTACCTGCGCTCGCTGAGCTTCGTGCAGGGCACGTTTGTGAACTTGCTGCGCAACGTTATCATCTTGCTGCTACTGTACTTACGGGTGCAGAATCACATTAGCCTGGGCGAATTCTTCTCGTTCTTCATCTACTCGTTTTCCATTTTCGGGCCGTTGCAGGAATTGGGGGCCATCATTGGCACGTACCGCGAAACGGAAATTTCGCTGGGTAACTTTCAAACCATTCTCGACACGCCCCGCGACGTGAAGCCGGCCCATCCGGTGGATATTGCCCGCATTGAAACGCTAGCGTTCGACCACGTTACGTTCAAGCACCTCACGGCGCCGGCGCCGGCCCTGGCGGGCATTTCATTCGGGGCCAAACTGGGCGAAACCATCGCCTTCGTCGGCCCCAGCGGCTCGGGCAAGACGACGCTCGTGAAGCTGCTGGTGGGCCTATACCCCCCGCTCTCGGGCGAGATTCTCTACAACGGCGTTTCGAGCAAAGAAGTAGATCTCGACGAATTGCGCGAGCAGATTGGCTTCGTGACGCAGGACACCCAGCTCTTTGCCGGCACCATCCGCGAAAATCTGCGCTTCGTGGCCCCCCAGGCCACCGACGAGGAGTGCCTGCGCGCCCTGCACCAGGCTGCGGCCGATACCCTGCTGGCCCGCGCCCCCAAGGGCCTCGATACGGTACTCGGCGAGGGCGGCGTAAAGGTGAGCGGCGGCGAAAAGCAGCGCCTCAGCATTGCCCGCGCCCTGCTGCGCCACCCTACCCTACTAGTCTTCGACGAGGCGACCTCGGCCCTCGACTCGCTCACGGAGGAAGAAATCGGCCGCACGGTGCGCGAGCTATCGGGCTCACGCCAGCACATCACCGTGCTCATTGCCCATCGCCTGAGCACGATTTTACACGCCGACCGCATCTTCGTACTGGAACGCGGCCGGGTGGCTGAGGCCGGTGGCCACGCCGAGCTGCTGGCCCAAAAAGGCTTGTACTACGCCATGTGGCGCCAACAAATCGGCGAGCGCAAGGAAGTAGCTGTAGGATAAGCGTTAGCTTGTCCGGCGCGAGGCTATTCTACGCCGGACAAGCTAACGCTTGTCCTACAAGCCGCAACCTTTAGCGGAAGCGGGCCGAATGAAGGAGTCATGCATTTTACCGTCATTACCCCGACCTTCAAGCGGCGCGCTTTGCTGCCCGAGACCATTGCCAGCGTACGCGCCAGCATCTCGGCCCCGCTGGACTTCTCTTTCGAGCACCTGCTTTATCAGAATGGCCCCGACGATGGCACTGCCGCCGTGCTCGCCGAGGCGGCCACCCAGCCCTACCCGCCCCTGCGCCACTGGCAGCACCCCGACCCCAAACGCCCGGGCTTCTGCCGCAACGAGCTCAGCCAACGCACGCCCGCCGGGGCCTGGGTAGTGCCCCTCGACGACGACGACCTGCTGCTGCAACGCACGCTTTACCACTACGCCGCCGCCATCGCAGCCAACCCCGGCCGGCCCTGGCTGGTCGCCGATTTTCTACGGGTCGATGAGCAGGCCCGCTACCTACCCAACGAGGATTATTACGCCTGGAAATTTGACTCGCCCACGGCCATGCTCACGGCCATTTTCCGGGCCGAGCATTTCATCCAAGGCAACGTGTGCTACAGCAAGGCCCTGCTCGACGAAGTAGGCGGCTACGACCCCGAGCTGGCCATGGCCGAAGATCTGGACCTCTACGTGCGGTTTTTGCTGGCGGGCCACCTGCCCGTGGTGTGCCCGCACTACAGCCACCTGCACCGCTTCCACTCGGCCAACGTGAGCCAGGGCGTGGACGCCGCCAAGCACAACGCTGACTTGCAAGTGATTTACGACAAATACGCCGAGCAATTGCGGGCACTGGGCATTGCGCCTCCCGGCCACTAGAACGGTTTCCGAATTGGCGTACACCTCTTGGTTGAATTAAAAATTAAAAATACAAAATTAAAAGCTTATAAATCAGTAATTTTTATTTTTAGATTTTTAATTTTTAATTCTATTCAGGTCCGCTCCGCTGCCTCACGCTCACTCCGCACCCCTGGCATATCCCAGGGGTGTTTTTGTGCGTAAGTGCGCCATTACCCTTCCCGTATGCAGAAACTTTTCCCCGCCCTCTTAGCTGCCGGCTGGCTGATTTCCAGCCCTGTTTTAGCCCAAACTGCCCAGCCGGCGCATACCGTTTTTTTGCTGGGCAACACGGCCCAGGGCGAGCTGCCCGCCGCCCGCCTGCGACTGCTGCGCCAAACGCTGGAGCAGCAAAAAACGCCCTTCACGGTGGTGCACTTGGGCGATATCGTGGGCAATGAGGGGCTGGTTTCCAAGAAAGACTCGGCCCTCTCGCAGCAGGAAAAAGGCCGCGCCGACGCCCTGATTAACTTGGTTAAAGGCCTGCCGCTGGGCAAAATCTACTTCGTACCCGGCGATAAGGACTGGGCCAACTCGGGCCGCAATGGCCTAAAGGCCGTGCGCCGCCTCGAAAAGTATATTGAAAAGGAATTACCCGGCCAAAACGCCTTCGTGCCGACCAACGGCTGCCCCGGCCCCGAGGTGGTCGATATCGCCCCGCTCGTGCGGCTCGTGGCCCTCAACACCCCCTGGTTTACGCACCCCTACGACCGCCCCGAAGCTCCCGATACGGATTGCAAAACCCTGACCAAGGAGGAGTTTCGCGAGCAGCTGCAAGACGTGATCGACGACACCAAGGGCAAAAACCTGCTGCTGGTGGGCCACCACCCGGTAGTGACCACCGGCGTGTACGGCGGCCACGAGCCGCTGAGCCGCCACCTCAGCCCGCCCGTGCTGGGCACCATTTACGCTGCCTACCGCCAAAACGTGGGCTCGCCCCGCGACCTGGCCAACCCACGCTACCAGGAGCTGCGCAAAGAATTGCTCAACAACACCTTGCGCAGTAACCCCGGTGTGGTATACGCTGCCTCGCACGACTATTCCTTGCAGCTCACGCCTTTCCAGGGCAACTACCATCTCGTGGCGGGCAGCTTCGTGCAAAGCCAGCACGTGGGGGCCGATGGGCAGGCTCTTTTCAACGAGAAGGCCGACGGCTACGCGGCCCTCGACTACTACGCCGATGGCACGGTGAAGAGCCGGTTCTTCACGTTTGCGGGCGAAGGCCAGCCCGCTACGCAGGCGTACGTAGGCACGCTGTTCCGCTCGCCCTGCGCGGCCGACACGGCGGGCGGGGTGCCGGTCAACTCCTTCATTACAAGCTGCCCTGGCACCAAGCGGACGCCCGCCGAACGCAAGCCCGACGCGCCGTTTCGGGCCACTACCACCGTGGTGCCGGGGCCGGAGTACAAGGCCGGCCCCTCAAAGCGGTTTTTCATCGGGTCGCTCTATCGGTCGTCGTGGCTCCAGCCGGTGCAGGTGCCCACGCTGGATTTGCGCCGCGAGAAGGGTGGGCTCACGCCCTTCGGCCGGGGCGGGGGGCGGCAAACGACCTCGCTCAAGCTCATCGCGGCCGACAGCGCCGAGTACGTGTTCCGCTCGGTCGATAAGGACGTGACCGGCATTCTGCCGCCCGAGCTGCAGCAGTCGTTCGTGTCGGATATTCTCAAGGATATCACGGCCACGGCCAACCCGTATTCGGGCCTGCCCATCAGCGCGCTGCTCGACCACACCGACATTTTGCACGCCCGGCCGCGCTTGTTTCGCCTGCCTGATAATAACCAGCTCGGCCCCTACCGCCAGGACTACGCCGGCCTGCTCGGTACGCTGGAAGACCGCCCCACCGACCCGAAGCCCAACCTGCCCGGCTTCGGCAAGTCGGACGAGGTAACGCGCAGCTACGGCTTTTTCCGCAAGCTGTATAAGGACCACGACAACCGGGTGGATGCCCCCGCGCTGGCCCGCGCCCGCGCCTTCGACATGCTCGTGGCCGACTTCGGCAAGCACGAGGATAACTGGAAATGGGCGGGCTACAAGGAAGGGAAGGGCACCGTATACCGCCCCATTCCGCGCGACCGCGACCAGGCCTTTACCAAGTGGAACGGCCTGCTCACCTACCTGGCCAACCGTGAGTGGGCCGTACCCAGCATTGAGGATTTTGGTGAGGAGTTTGGCGATATGAAGAGTCTCAACTGGCCGGCTCGCCATCTCGACCGCTTCTTGCTGCAAAGCCTGACTCGCCAGGACTGGCAAACCGCCGCCAAGTACCTGCAAGCCCAGCTCACGCCGGCCGTTATCGACCAGGCTACGGCTACGATGCCAGCCGAGGTCCAGCCGCTGTCGGGCCAGGAAATCAACCGCAAGCTCAAGGCCCGCCTCCAGCAGTTACCCCAGGCTATCGACCGCTACTACCTGCTGCTGGCCCGCCGCGTCGATGTAGTAGGCTCCAACAAGGCCGAGATTTTCAAGGTGGAGCGCCTGGCCGACGGCCGGGTGCGCGTGCAGGAATTTGACCGCAAGGGCGATACCCAGGAGCCCAACGGCCCGGCGCTGTTCGACCGCACCTTTGATCCCCGGGAAACCCAGGAAATCTGCGTGTACGGCCTCGACGGCCAGGATATTTTTCAGGTGACCGGTCAGAGCGACAAGCATAGTATCGTGGTGCACGTGGTAGGCGGCGCGGGCAAAGACCAGATTGCCGACGACTCCCGCGCCCCCGGCCTGCGCACCCTGACGAAGGTGTACGACACGCCCGGCACTACCCTCACCGCTGGCTCCGAAACCGACGACCGCCGCTCCGATAGCCCCAGCGTGAACGCTTACGACCGCGAGGCCTTTGAATTCAATAGCTACGCGCCCCGGGCCGGCATTTTCTACAACCGCAACGACGGCTTCGGCCTTAGCCTGGGCCTGAGCTTTTTACGCCAGGGCTTCCGCAAGCCCGACTATAAGAATCGCTACGATTTTAGTCTCCAGACTTCGACGGGCGGGCAGTTCCAGCTTACGGCGGCCAGCCGCCACCGCTACGCCATCGGCAAGGTAGACTTAGGGGCGGAAGTGAGCTACGGTAATTATTTCCCGTTCTACAACTTCTTCGGCATCGGCAATAACACCCAGAAAACCGAGGACTTGTACGATGCCCGCTACTACCGGGCCCGCTACAAGGGCTTCGTCATCCGGGCCTTCGGCGAGCGGGTATTCTGGCAGCGCAGCGTGTTCCGATTCGGCCCCAGCTACGAGCACTACAACGCCAACTACGCCACCGACAGCCAGCTCGGCCAGGACCTCCGCCAGCAGCTACCCGGCCAGGACAACCCGCGTCCGAATGCTGATTTTCAGCGCCTGGTGGGGCTCAATGCCCTGCTCGACCTCGATCTGCGTAACCGCCGCTCGTTTGCCCAGCGCGGCGTGCGCCTGCTCGTGCGCCACGACTCGTACCAGGCCCTCACCGGCGACAAGCGCCGCTTCGGGCTCACCCAGGGCTTTGCTGAATACTACGGCACGGCCAAAATCGGCATTCCAATCACGCTGGTCCTCAAGGGCGGCGGCGCGGCCAACTACGGCCCCGACGAGGCCATCCCCTTCTACAAGCTCACCAGCCTGGGCCTGGCCGAGAACCTGCGCGGCTACTACCGCAACCGCTTCACTGGCGATGCCAGCCTGTATTACAACTCCGAGCTGCGCTTCGCACTGGGCCAGAGCAAAAACCACTTTCTGCCCTTCCGCTACGGGGTATTTGGCTTCTACGACCAAGGCCGGGTGTACTACAACGGCAGCTCGCCCGGCGGCTGGCACGCCGGCTACGGCGGGGGCGTTTACCTGGCCCCGGTAGTAGAGACGCTGGCCTTTTCCGTCTCCTATCAGATTTCGGAAGAAAACAGCCTTATTCAGTTCGGCCTGGGCTTCCGGATCGACAAATGACCGCTGATTTAACGGATTAAACGGATTGCGCGGATACGCCCGCCAGCCTGCGGCGGATCGCAGATTTAACGGATGAAACGGATTGCGCAGATACGCCCATCGACTGGCGGCGGGCGGGCCAGGTGGTGGCGTTAGGGACTTCGACTATCAACGTGCCGGTGGCGAGCCCTTTCCCTTACCATGTACCGTACCATATTCTATTAGTATAGTTGCCTAATCATCCCGCCCGCTGCCGGTCGACGGGCGTATCTGCGCAATCCGTTTCATCCGTTAAATCTGCGATCCGCCACAGGCCAGCGGGCGTATCCCCGAAATCCGTTAAATCCGTTAAATCTGCGGTCTACCTTTGCTACTTGTATCATTGGACTTTCGAATAGCCCGCCGCCACAGGCCAGCGGGCGCATCCCCGAAATCCGTTAAATCCGTTAAATCTGCGGTCTATGGAGTATCAACTGACTAAGCTCGCCGCCATTGATATTGGCTCCAATGCCGTGCGCTGTCAGATTTCAGCCGTGTTGTTTTTTCAGGGACGTTACCGGCTCAAGCGCGTGGAGTACGTGCGCTACCCGCTACGACTGGGCGAAGACGTGTTTGCCACCGGCGAGATTCCGGCCCGCAAGGCCGATAAATTCGTAAAGTTTCTGCACTCACTCAAGCTGTTGATGGAAGTGCACGAGGTATCGCACCACCTCATTTGCGCCACCTCGGCCATGCGGACCGCCGCCAACGGCGCGGCCGTGGCCCAGCGGGTAAAAGACGAGCTGGGCCTCGAAATTCAAGTTATTGATGGCCAAGCCGAAGCTGCCTACATCAACCGCGTAATCGAGCACCTGCTCGAAGACAACCGCCACTACCTGCACATCGACGTGGGCGGCGGCAGCACCGAGTTCAACATCTACTACGACCGCCGCAAGGTGGCCGCGCAGTCGTTTGAAATCGGCTCCATCCGCCGGATGCAGCAGGAAGAGCGCGGCCGCACCGTCGAGGAAATGAACGGCCTCTGGCAGCGTATGGAAGCCTGGGTGCACGAAAATGCCCGCCGCTATCACGTAACGCGGGCCATCGGCACGGGCGGTAACATCAACAAGATTTACAGCCTCTCCCCCGCCGCCCCCAACAAGCCCGTCACCAAGCGCAGCGTGCAGGCCGTGCTCGACCGCCTCAGCAAGATGAGCATGAGCGAGCGCGTCAACGTGGCCATGCTCAACCCCGACCGCGCCGACGTTATCGTACCCGCGGGCCACATCTACCTTTCCGCGATGGAATGGGCTGGGGTCAGCAACATGATAGTGCCGGATATTGGCTTGAAAGACGGCATGTTACAGGCGCTTTTCGAACAGTATTTCGACGAAATCAGTCCCACCGTGCACCCCAGCATTTTGCCCGTGCCGGATGTGGAGAACGGCCCCCTCGTCTAGACCGCAGATTTAACGGATTAAACGGATTTCGGGGATACGCCAGCCTGCGGCGGCGGGCTGACTAAGCCAGCGGACTCGCCAAAAAAGGCTACCCAATTGGGTAGCCTTTTCTTTTGAAGAGACCATCCGAGTAGTCAGCCCGCCGCCGGAGGCTGGCGGGCGTATCCGCGCAATCCGTTTAATCAGTTAAATCTGCGGTTATGTCGGCCTCGTTTTCTACCTCAACTTCCATCAGCGCCTCGCCCTGGCCAAATTCGTCGGCGCCCTCTTCTACAGCAATTGCCGGGGCAACGGCATTCGTAGGACTAGCCCCCGCGGCGGCTTGCTGACGGCGCTTGGCAGTTTGGTCGTGCAATAGGGCCAGCAGACCCTCGGGCGTAGCCTGGGCTAGCTGTGCCTCGTCGGGGCGGCGGTAAAATTCGCGGTGGATGTTGACCGACGGCTCGCCGGCCGCCGGGCGCTGGCAGATGTAGGCACCATCCTCACGCATGAGGTAGCTATTCTGGGTATCGAGCAGGTTGAGCTGTAAGATATTGATGGCCTCACGGCGCAGCTGCGGATTCACAATCAGGAACACCGCCTCGATGCGGCGGTCGAAGGAGCGCACCATCGCGTCGGCCGAGCCAGCGTAAAGTCGGGCCTCGCCGCCGTGGTGGAAATAAAACAGGCGGGCGTGCTCCAGGTATTCGCCCACGATGCTCTTCACCTCGATATTCTCGCTGAGGCCCGCCCGGCCCGGCCGCAGGCAGCAAATGCCCCGCACGATAAAGCGGATGGGTACCCCGGCTTTGCTGGCCTTGTAAAACTCGTCAATCAGCTCCCGGTCTTCCAGCGAGTTCATTTTCATGACGATGCCACTGGGCAGACCTTTCTTGGCATTTTTAGCTTCCTCGCGCACTAAGTGGATGAGTTGCTGGCGCATGTCGCGCGGGGCCGTGATGAGGTATTCGTAGTCGTCGGGCTGCGAGTGGCCGGTGATTACGTTGAAGAATTCCGACACGTCGTGACCGTACGTATCGTTGGTGGTAAGCATGCTCAGATCGGTGTAGAGGCGCGAGGTTTGCTCGTTGTAGTTACCCGAGCCGATGTGCACGTAGCGCGTCACCTTCTCCCCTTCCTTGCGGATAATCATGAGCATCTTGGTGTGGGTCTTGTACCGCCCCACGCCGTAGATGACGAAGCAGCCCGCCTTTTCGAGCCGAGCGCCCTCCCGGATATTGCGCTCCTCGTCGAAGCGGGCCTTCACCTCAAACAGCACCGATACGTGCTTGCCGTTCTCAGCGGCCTTGAGCAGCGCGGCCGTTACCCGCGAGTCTTCGGCCAGCCGGTAAATCGTTTGCTTGATACCCAGCACCTGCGGGTCCTCGGCCGCCCGCTCCAACAGGCGCACCACCGGCTCGATTGAATTATACGGGTGGTGCAGCAGCACGTCGTGGTGCTTGAGGTACTCGAACATGTTGTCCTCCGCCCCTTCGGGCAGGCTCTGGGGCAGCACGGGCGCGGGCAGCTTGGCACCTTTGCCCTTGAAGCTCGGGTAGCGCAGAATCTGGTTCAACCCCTTCATATCCAGCAGCACCGGAATCACGAAGATGTTGCCGTTGTCGATGTTCCAGCGCTCGCGCAGCACGTTCATCAGGTAGGGCGAGGCATCGGGCTCGACTTCCACGCGCACTACCCGGCCCCGCTTGCGAGTTTTGAGGCCGGTTTGGATTTCTTTGATAAAGTCGCTGTCGATATCTTCCGACTCTTCCAGGGTAAAATCGCCGTTGCGGGTAATGCGCAGCAGGTCGGCCGACACAATTTCGACGTTGCGGAAGAGCTTGTGCAGGTTAGCCCGCACGATTTCTTCGATGGGTACGAACACTACCCGATCCTTGCGCGTGATCTCGAAAAAGCGCGTCAGGTTTTGCGGAATCTGCACGAAGGTGAGTCGCTCTTGCCCTTTTTCCAGATCAGGGGCCATACCGGTCGGCGCGCCCTCGCTGGCCCCGGCCTCCCGCGTCACCACGCCGAAGGTCAGTACCTGGTTCATGATGAGCGGGAAGCCGTGGTACGAGTCGTACACCATCGGCGTGAGCAGCGGAAAAACGGTGTTTTTGAAGTAGCCCTCCACCTTTTTCAGCTCGACCTCGGTCAGCTCTTCCACGCGGCGGATGCTGAAGCCCTGTTTCTCAAACTGCGGCTTGAGCTCGTTGAGGTAAGTCAGCGACTGGTCGTTGACGAAGCGGTGGGCAAAGTCGAGCAGCTTGCGCCGAAACGGCAGCTCGCGCAGGCCCGAGTAATCGACGCGCTCCTTCCCATAATCCAGGTAATTATACAGCGAGCCCACCCGAATCATGAAAAACTCGTCCAGGTTGGAGCTGGTAATGCTCAGGAAGCGCAGCTTGTCGAACAGCGAGCGGCCGGGATCTTTGGCCTGGTCGAGCACCCGGTAGTTGAAGCGCAGCCAGCTCAGATCGCGGCTGATGTACTTGCTTTTGCGAATAAGGTCGGCCGACTTAAATAACTTCATGGACCGCAGATTTAACGGATTAAACGGATTTCGGGGATACGCCCGCCTCCGGCGGGCTGGCTGTAGGGTAAGCGTTAGCTTGCCCCCGTACGCAGGAGACCGGGCAGTTTTGCAAAGTAACGGGGACTTGGGCGGGACCCGTGTATTAATTAAATACGTAGTCGCCGTAAAAACGTGGTCGGCACGCCGCCGGTAAGATAGTGCGGCTAGCGCCAGCGCCCGGCGGCCCGGTGGGCATGTGCCAAGCGGCAGGATACGTAAATCGGCTCATTCGCGCCGGGCGCGGCGGGGGGCGGTGAGCAACAGTACCATGAACATACTGACTCCCAAGCTATACCACGTAATAACGGGCAGCCCCCGATAGTACGGCATCTGGGCCGAGTAGTGGCCCAGCAGGCTCAGCCCCGCAAATACGATGCTGCCCAGCGTGAGCAGGGCCAGCACGGTGCGCGTCACGAGTTGGTCGGCCTTGCGCAGCAGAGTGGTATAGCCGCTGAGCTCGACTTTCACCCGCAGGTCGCCCTTGCTAACCTTGCGCATGATCTGGCGCAGGTCGATGGGCAGGGTCTGGAGCAGGGCCAGCAGCTGGGTACCCGTGTATTCGGCCTCGCTCAGGATATTCTGGGGCGAGTACTGCTCCTTCAGAATGCGGGCACCGTAGGGCCGCACGAACTCGAAAGTATTGAAATTGGGGTGCAGCACCTTGCCGATGCCTTCGAGGATAACCAGGGCGCGCAGGATGAGAAAAACTGCCCCCGGCACTTGCAGCTTGTATTGGTAAATGATGTTCTGAAGTGAATCGGCCAGGTCGTTCATGCTCATATCCTTGACGTCGAGCACGGCAAAGTCTTCGATGAGCAGGCTCAGATCGGCCTCGAAAGCGCGCATGTCGGGGATGTCGCTGCTCAGGGCCAGCCGGCGGAAATTGAGCGCCATGCTGCGGGCATCCTGCCGGGCCATGCCGATGAATACGCCCGCAAAGGCGTATTTCTGCTGTTTGGTGAGCTTGCCCACCATGCCGAAATCGATGAGCACGAGCGTGCCGTCGGGGCGCACGAGCACGTTGCCGGGGTGCGGGTCGGCGTGGAAAAACCCGAACTCGAAAATCTGGGTCAGGTAGATGTCCATGCCCGTTTCGGCCACCGTTTCGGGGCTGAGCCCCCAGGCCAGCAGCTGCGGCTTGTCAGTTATTTTACAGCCCTTTACAAATTCAATAACCAGAATTTTGGCCGTACTCAGCTCGCGGTAGGGCTTCGGAATATAGAACGTGGTATAGTGCTCGTAGAGCTTGCGCATCTGCTCCATCGCCCGGGCCTCGGAGGTGTAATCCAGCTCCTTGGTCATGCTGCGCTCGAAGGCATCGACCACGTCCTGCGGATTGGCCAGGCCCTGATTGCGCAGGAACGTACCCGTGAGCCGCACCAGCTCGTGCAGCAGGCGCAGGTCGCCCTCCACCTTCTCGCGCACGCCGGGCCGCTGAATCTTAATTACCACCTCCTCGCCGCCGTGCAGCCGCGCCCGGTGCACCTGCCCGATGCTGGCCGAGCCCAGCGGCACGTCGTCAAACTCACTGAACACCGCTTCCAGTGGGCGCCCCAGCTCGGCCTCGATGATGAGCCGCGCCTCGTCCACGGGAAAGGGCGGCACGTTGCTTTGCAGCTTCTCAAACTCGTCGATAAGCTCCTGGGGCAGCAAGTCGGCGCGGTTGCTCAGGGCTTGAGCCAGTTTGATAAACGTAGGCCCCAACTCTTCGATAATGAGACGAATCCGCTCCCAGCGCGTGGTTTCGAACACCGGACGGTCGTCGTTTTCGAGCCAGCGGCCCCGGCGGCGCTGGCTCACGAGCCGGCGCAGGGGCGTGGTCGTCACCACATCCTCGAAACCGTAGCGGAGCAACACCTCGGCCACCTGCCGAATCCGCGCCAGGTTGGAAATCGTATTCTTAAAAATCACGGAGCAAGCAGCTTAAAACGAAGGGCCAAAAGACCAGTACGGGGGTTGCACGAATTTTGCAGAAGGTCCTTCGACCTACTACAAAGGAAATTGCCCGCTGCTAATTGCTCGCTGGCCTTCTGCCCTCCGACCAAATCTACGCGCCCCCTGCATAATCTGCTGCCTTAGCAGGCATTTGCGCTACTTCCACACCCGCACACCTGGCGCAATTCGTTTAGCACGTTCAATCTGTGGTCCTTCTCTCCCCTCCCACCCGCTTCCCTCAGCAACCATGACCAACCGTTTACACCTATTGATGGAGCAGCTCGACCTGGCCACCGAGCGCGCCCTTACCTCAGCCGAGGCCCTGGGGCCGCGCTCGCACACGCCGCCGGTACCCGGCCAGTGGGCGGCGGCGCAGGTAATTCACCACCTGCTCACGGCCGAAAAAAAGATTGTGGCGGCCCTGCGCCACGCCCTGGCGGCCGACCACAGCCAGTGGCGGCTGGGTACCCTCAAGCACCAGGTACGGGCGCTGCTGCTGCGCCTGGCGCTGCGCGTGCCGGGCCTCAAGTTCAAAGTGCCGCCGACGCTGCCGCCGCCCCCGGCCCCCGAAACCATTGCGCCCCTGCCCGCACTCCGGGCCGAGTGGGCTGGCGTGCGCCGCGAGCTGGAGCAGGTGTTGCACGAGTTTCCGGGCACCAAGCTGCGGCACACGGTATTTCGGCACCCGCGGGCGGGCTGGCTCACCATTGGGCAAACGGTGGCCTCGGTGCTGGACCACACACTACACCATCAGCAGCAGCTCAATCGCATCAGCAAAGCGCTGAAATAAGGCTGGCGCCTACCGGGCATGCCACTGGCGGGAGCGACTTTGCGCGTGGCTTTCCTTGCCATTTCCCGCACCTGCAACATTGAGTCGATTGCGCAACAACAGCCAGCCATTAGCCAGTGTTATTACCTCGGCAGCTTGCAGACATGATACAATTTATAACAAACAACTCAGTGTTAAAAAGCAATCTTGCCAGCCATCCAGTATTTTTAGCTTTATTTGCAACGTAGTTTCAAATAATTTTTTTACGCATGCAAAAAATTGCTTTACTGGGGGCTATGGCCCTGACCGCTGTTCTTACCGGCTGCGGCGACGGTGACAAAGCCACGACCACCGCGACCACTACCACTGAAAGCCCCACCACCGCGACCACCGACACGGCGAGTACCAAATCGTCGCCCGCCCACGCGCAACTCGTGGCCGACCACCAAAAGATGGAAGCTGACCACCGCACGATGGCCGCCGCCGACTCCGTAATGGAAGCCGACCACCAGCAGGCCGTCGCCGCAGCCAAAGCGGCTGGCAAGGCCACTACCCCGGCCTTCGCAGCCTTGGAAAAGCGTCACACCGAAATTATTACCCGCCACAAGGAAATCGTAGCGCAGCACGAGGCCATCCTGAAGCGCCACGCCGAGCTGGAAAGCAAGCACGCCGCTGGCAGCATGACCGACGCCCAAATGCTGGCCGACCACAACCAAATGAGGGCCGAGGATCAGAAAATGCAGGATGAGCACCAGCAGCTCGTGGCTGACCACAAAAAAATTGAGGAAGAGCACGCCGCCTTGCTGAAAAAATAGCGGCTAACTCTGCCAACGAGCAATTGAAAAAGGCCCGGCTGGGCAACGCTTATGCATAATGAGCGTCGCCCGGCCGGGCCTTTTGTGCGACTGACAACGTCGGAGGCTATTCTTCCACGGCCATGGCCTGGGCCAGCTCGGTGGGCGGTACGGTGAGCTTACGACGATCGAGGTCGAGCCAGGCCCCATCGACGGTAACGGTGGCGGCCAGGCGGCCGTCGGCCTTGTAGATGGCGTGCTCGATGGTCCAGCGGGCCCCGTCGGGCGTACCGCCCGTGACGCGGCCTTCGACTTTGATTTTCTCGCCGCCGTGCAATTCCTTGAGGTACTTGGTTTCTTCGCGGAAGAGGATGGGGCCGATGCGCAGCTCGGCAAACTTGCGCACGTCGAAGCCGGCGCTGGCCAGCCAGTGCACGCGCTGGTCGGCGGCAAAGTCGGCGTAGGCAGAGTGGCGCATGTGGCCGTTGGGGTCCAATTCGGCCCACCGCACGGTGTATTCCTGGCTATGTGGCATGTTGAGGAAGCTTGTTATTAATTAATTACCGGCTCGAAGCCCCCGGCCAGCGTCAGGCGCACCAGGTATTGCCCGGCCTCGTCTTCACCCAAAAACTCAACCTCGTAGCCCGCCTGCCGGGCGGCATCTTCGAGCAGTGAAGCATCGATAAACAGCCAGGGAAAAGGTTCGCCGACCTGGCCTTTGTACTCGAAGGTATAGGTGACTTCGCCGTAGTACGGGCCGTTGAGGTCGAAAACCAGCGCGCCGTCCTCGTCTTCGTAGAGGTAGCTGATGTCGGAAGAAGTGGCCAGAATCTGGCCGTCGGGCGCGAGCAGGGTGCGGGCGTGGGCCAGAAACTTGTCCAGCCCTTCGAGAGTGCCAGCCAGGCCGATACCGTTCATGAGCAGCAAAATGGTATCGTAGGGGCGCTCGTCTTTCCCGCGGGGCGCGAAGACGTCGTGCTGGGCTACCTGCTGCACACCGCGGGCTTGCATCACTTGCACGGCCCCGGCTGAGTGGTCGATGGCGCGCACGTCGGTGAAGCCCCGGCTTTGCAGCTCCAGGGCGTGGCAGCCCGCCCCGGCCCCGAGGTCGAGCACGCGGCCCCGGCACTCGTCGAGGGCCTGGCGCTCTAGCTCGGGCATGGCCAGCAGGGTACGAAACAAGTAGGCAGCGGGTAGCTGTTCATCTTCAGCAGCGCTGCACTGCACGGTGAGGGCGGCGCTGTGGTGGCCGTGCTGGTAGTCGAGCAGGGCCTGGCCGAGAATGTCGGGGGCTTGGTGAGGCATATAAGGGGCGCGAATGGCCAGCGGGGCACTTTTAAACGTAAACACCTCCTGGCCGGCCGGCAAAGGTCCGGCGCGTTTTGCTTTCTCCCCCGCCCCATGGCTGCTTCGCTCAAAAAAGGCCAGCTCCCCACTAAAATCTGCGCTACCTGTGGCCTGCCCTTCGAGTACCGCAAGAAATGGCGCAACAACTGGCCGGAAGTAAAGTATTGCAGCGAACGCTGCCAGCGCAATAAGAAAACTGGTGCGGAGCCATAACCGCAGATTTAACGGATGTAACTGATTTCGCTGCCAGCACGATAAGGAAGCTAGTGAGCCGGTGTCAGGCAAGCAACTCGTTCCAACTCATGGCTATCCGCTTCCGGCCAACCCACGGCCCCTGCTTTCCTTACACCTTTCACTTCCTCACTCCATCACCTAATCACCTTAAAAGATGGCCTCCAACCTCGATTACCTTGCTCCCGATCGTCAGCCCTTGGTAGAAAAAGTAGAAGCTTACCTCGCGGCCGAAAAAGAGCTGCGCACACTCACCATTGCCGAGCACAACGAGGCAACGCACGACGCCGAAGTAGCTGCCTCGGCCGCCGCCTTCGAGCAGCGCCCGCCCACCGGCTCTTTCGACCAGCACGCCGATGAGCTGCAACAGCGCCGCGACGACGCCCAAGCCGACCTCGACCACCTCAAACAGGAAATTCTGGCCCTGCTACCCACCCGCGACGAGTGGGTAAAAGTCAACCTCGGCTACGGCCCCAGCCGCGTAGGCGCCTGGCGCACCCCCAACCCCGACGGCTCAGGTACTGAACACTACGAAATCCGGGTGGTGGTGTGAGATAGCGAAATGGTGAGATAGTGAGGTGGTGAAATGGTGTATCATCTTACTCACCACCTCACTATCTCACCATCTCACCTAATGTCCCGCGTCCCAGTCGTAGCCCTGCTCGGCCCAGTAGTCGGCGGGGCGGGTGTCGGCGAAGGCGATGGTACCGATGCGCTTGAGGTGCTTGATTCCGTACTTGAGGGGCGTGACGAGGCGTAGCGGGGCACCGTGCTCCAGGCTCAGGGGCTGGCCGTTGATCTCGTAGCAAAGCAGAGTTTGCGGGTGGATGGCGCTGGGCATGTCGAGGCCCACGTAATATTCTTCGTCGGGCGTGACGAGGCTGACGTAGGGCGCGAGGTCGGCGGGTGGGCGGGCGATGTCTGTGAGCGGCTGGCCGCTGCGGCTGGCCAGCGGGTACTTGGCCAGGAAGTCGGCGAAGCGCGCCCCGGTCCAGTTTACGATAATGCTCCAGCCCTCAATGCACTTGAGCTGGGTAGTCATTTCTACGCGGGGCAGGGCCTTGATGTCGGCCAAAGTGAACTTCTGGGGTTTGCCGCCGCCGTAGGGCTGCACCGCCAGTCGCCAGGCGGCGAGGTCGATATCCGATTCCAGGCCGGCGCTGCCGTTGGTGCGCACTTCGCGCACGGCCATACTTTTGGCAAACTCGGGAGCCAGCCGGGTTTCGCGGAAGTAGGCGGCCGAAAGGCGGCCATTAGCATCGAGCACGCGGCGGAAGGGCGCGGGTATGCCATCAGCATCGGGCGCGTTGAGCAGGTAGCGCCAGCCCAGCACGCCGCCCAACCCCGCCAGCCCCAGGCCGATAAACGAGCGTCGGGTGCGGCGCGCGGCCTCGCGGGCCAGGGGCGAGCCGGGCGGCAGCGTCAGGTTTGCGCCGTCGGGCGAGGGGTGCGGGGGAATTTCTTGCGCGGAAGTAGACGTAGGTTCCAGGGCCATGAAGCGAATAAGCTAGCGGATAAACAATCAGGCGCGGGAATCGGGTTCGCGCCGGGCCAGCGGGGCACCGGCCGGGCCAGTGGGTACGTCGGCCACTTCGAAGCCGGCTACCATTGAGCGGAAATTATTCCAGCCGGCGCGGCCCACCTGAGCCACGTGCACCACAAAGAATAGCACGTAGCCGAGGGTGAGCACGAAGTGCTGCACCCGCGCCGCCTCGTAGCCGCCCAGCCCCT
This sequence comes from uncultured Hymenobacter sp., assembly GCA_913776615.1. Lineage (GTDB taxonomy): Bacteria > Bacteroidota > Bacteroidia > Cytophagales > Hymenobacteraceae > Hymenobacter. The sequence goes on along the minus strand of CAJYPK010000016.1, from coordinate 19,186 downwards.
GCGTAAGCCAGCCAAACTGCGTGGGCTTATAAATGGCCAGCCCCGTGAGCAGCGAGCCCACGCCCATCAGGATAACGGCCGTGTAGGCCAGGCGCTGGGCTCCATTGTACTTCTGCACCAGCGGGGCGGCCTTGCGCAGGCCCAGGTCGTGCAGGATAACCTGCCCCGCCTCGCGGAAGGAGTGGCGGTTGGGCAGCAGGTAGCGCCACTCGCCCGAGAACAGGGTGTACAGCACGTAGAGCAGGCCGTTGAGGAAGAAGACCCACATCAGCACGAAGTGCCAGGCCATGCCCTGGGCCAGCTTGTGGTCGAGGTGCACCATGTCGTAGAACGACTGCGGGAAGAATTTGTAAAGCGTAGTATCGCCCCAGCCAATGCGGTACACGTCGTTGGCCCAATAGATCCAGAGGCCACTCCAAATCATGAGCAGCAGCACCGGGAAATTAACCCAGTGAAACCAGCGAATGGCCAGCGGGTGCTTCTCAATAAGTTTTTTCATAGAAAGCAAACGTTACGGATGCACCTACGAAGGTATTGGGTGGATGGTGCACTGGATTAAAATAGCGCCGCTGATTTCTTTGGCTACCGGGGGCTGCTGGCCCGCTGCACGGGCGGCACTGGCACGAGTTACGCTGCGTTAAACTCGCGCCAGTAACCGCCAGTGACTTCTTGGGGTGCTTCCCAGAGCCGATAATGCACTTGGGGGTGGGGAAGCGACTGTGCCGACAGTGCGGCGAGTCTACTCCCCCACCCCCAAGCGGGTGGCATCTATCCTGTATTATTACTCCCGCACCAACCGGAGCGTCTGATTGGAATTCTTGGTGCTAACCTGCACTAAGTAGATACCAGTGGCCCACTGCTGAGCGGGCAGCGGCAACGACGTAGCCCCGGTGGCGGGGGTGGCCCACACCAGCCGGCCCACCGCGTCGAACACGCGCACCTGGCAAGCCTCGCCGGCGGGCAGCGCCCCCAAATCGAGCAGAGTGGCGGCAGTTGCGGGATTAGGATACAAGGCCAGCTGAGTTGCCGGACCAAAGCTTACGGTCCGCACCGAGGAGTAGCTGTAGCTGCCGTCCAGGTCGGTGAGGCGCAAGCGATAGTAGAGCGACTGGCCCGCGGGCAGCAGACTGGCCGCGTTGGCATCGGGGTAGGCATACGTGGTAGTCGTCTGCTTATTGCCCTGGGCACCGACGCGGCTTACCTCCGCGTAGGTGATGCCGTCGAGGCTGCGCTCTACCGTAAAGTACGCGCTGTTGATTTCGCTGGCCGTAGTCCAGGTCAGCTGAGCGGCCCGGTCGGCGGCGAGCGCCGTGAAGGTAGCCAGCACCACGGGCAGCGGCTGGTTGAGCTTCACCGGGGCGTTGCCCGAAAACTCCGAGGTAGCGTAGTTAGACCCGCTGGCCCGGCTGGCGGTCGCCGTGAGGTAAGCCGGGGTGCTCGTGCTGTTCAGCGCCGCCTGCACGGCGCTGGGTAGCTGCGACATCGTGATGCGGAATTCGTACCAGTTGGTGCTGCTCTCGCTGCCTTGGTCAAGGCCGTTAATGGTTCCAGTATAGCCGCCGGTGGCGGTGTTGAAGTCCTGCCCGGCGGTGAGCGAGTTACCCGCGGCGCTGGTCGCGCCTTCCGTGCGGGTCGCCAGGTACGTACGGCCCTGCCCGAAGGCCGACGCGGCCGGGTCGGCCAGGAACAGCTCGACACGGCTACCGGCCGGGGCCCAACCCTGCACGTAAAGGATACCACTTCTAAGGGCTACCTGGCGCAGAATGGGGAAGTTTTGCAGGCCATTACCGCCCGAGCTGGCCGTTTTACCGCTGGCGTTGCGCGTTACGTACGTGCTGGTACCGCGCTGCGGGTCGTCGCCGCTCGTCATCAGGTCGATACCCAGCGTACCGTTACCGTAGATGCTATTGCGGCTGATGGTGTTGACGGCCGCGCTGCTCATGCCCAGCACCCCGGCCCCGGCGTTGCCGCGCAAAATGTTCTGGCTTATTACGTTGGCCGTGCCATCGAGGCGGATACCCGCCGTCGCCACCCCGGCCAGGCCGTTGCCGCTCACGGTATTACCGCCAATGGTGGCCGTACCCGCGCTACCTTGCAGGTCGAGGCCCGCGCCTTGGTTGGCTACCAGCAAGTTGCCCGTTACCTGGCCGCCGTAGCCGCCCAGGTGCAAGCCCGCGGCCGTGCCATCGGCGAGGCCGTTGCCCCGAATCTCGTTATCCTGGATGAGCAGCGTCGTGGGCGAGCCACTGGCCAGGTTTTGAATACCGCTGCCGCCGTGGTAGCCGACCAGGTTGTTGCTAATGGTGGCCGCCACCGCACCCACCGCGCTGCTGCTAAAATTACCGAGCACAATGCCGCTCCCCGGACTGCGGGTGCCGCTGCCGGGGTCGCTCCAGCTCGTAGCCGAGGTACCCAGCACGTTTCCGCTGATGACGGTACCCGTCACCGCGTTGCCCGTCACGTAGAGGTCAGCGCCCGTGAGGCTGCCGGCCGTACGGCCAAAGCCGTAGATGGCCAGCCCCGTTACCGCCTGGCTACCGCCACGCAGCGTCAGGCCGATTTCCGAGCCGGCGCTGCCGGGCGCGTTCACCGTCAGCTGCACCTCGGGGCTCGTCACCTTGTCGAGGGTAGTGCCAGTGGTACCCAGGCCACCGCTGGGGTTGCCGCTGCCCAGGTCGGCCGTGAGGTTGGTGTTGCCTACGTTGCTGGTCTGGGTGTAGCCCGTAATAGTCGTGTGCTCATCGGTAAGGGCAGGCAGCCCCCCGCTGAGGGCCGGGTTGAGCACGATACTGGCCACCCCGTCGCTGGTGAGCTGGTTGGTAAGGCCCGCGCGCAGCCCCGGGTGCACCTGGCCGTCAGAAATCATGAAGATGCTCGTTTCGGTACCCGCCGCCGGGGCCGCGCCGCCGTTGCTGCTGGCTTCCTGGGCCAGCGTCAGGTTGGGTAGGGCATTTGCGTTGGTGATGAACTGACGCAGCGAGCCCGGCCCCGCGTCGCGGGTGCTCACGATAGTCGAGAAGTTGAACCCAAAGTCTACCCCCGTTACCTGCGGCGTGCTCCCGAAGGTGACCATCGCCACCGATTGCGGCTGGCTGGTGCCGGCCACGAAGAGGTCACCGAGCGGCTGGCTGCCCGTATTGGCCGGGGCGTCCAGCAGTTCGGGGGCCTCGCCGCCTACGCGTTCGGTATCGTCGGTCCCATTCGTGGCGCGGAAAGTCTGCACCGGCGCGACGCCGCTGGCGGCGGGTCGGCGGGCCGATTTCACCGTTGCGCCGACTACCCGCACCGTGTAGCTGGTGCCGCTGCTACTCACGATTCCCGAGAAGCCATAGAGGCCGTCGGGGCCGCTGGTGGTGGTTGCGGCCAGCAGGCCATTACCATCGTAGAGTTCCACCGTGGTACCGGCGCTGCCCGTCGCCGAGCCATCGACACCCACGCTTACCCCGGAGTTGCGGGCCGAGGCTTCGGCCGTCGCGTAGGGCCGGCCCGCGCCCCCGCCGTAGTTTACGTCGTCGAAGATGCGGCCGGCGATGTCGAAGATTGGCTCTACGCGCACTTGCGCGTCGGGCGAGGTTCCATCGTTGTTGGCCGTGCGGGGGTCCAGGTCACCGTCCGAGCTCGAGGCCCCGGTGCCGATAACCGTTTGCCCCGGCATGGTGAAGGTGACCGGGTAGGTCAGGGTGCTGCCGCTGGTCAGCTGCGACGTCACCGGGAAAGTAACGACGCCCGTGGTCGGGTTGTAGCTGCCGCCGCCGAGGCTGGTGAAGGCCGCGGCCGGCAGGTTGGGCACGAGCGTCAGCGCGGGGGCCACGTTGAGGGCGGTGCCCGGGCCGACGTTCGTCGAAGTCAATGTAAACGTTACGCTGGTGCTGGGCGCAGCAGTATTGGTCGGGCTGGCCGAAGAGCTGAGCGTCGTTACTACGTCGGCTGGGCAGCCCGAAATCTGGTTGGGCACGTCGGCCCGCGTGATGCCGGTCTGGCTCTGCCCCTGGTCGGCGGCCCCCACGCCTGAGCCATAGCTCTCAAAGCCGAAGGTAGTACCGTTCGGGGACGGGTTGGAAGCCGTGCCGCTGGCCAGCATGGAAGAAGCGAAGATGAGCCCGCCGGCCCCGCCGCCGCCCGGGCCGTGGGGCGAGCCACCACCCGTATTGCTACCGCCCTTGCCCCCGTTGGCCAGCACCTTGATGTTTTGCAGCACCGTGCTGTTGGGGTTGCCATTGGCCGCGTTCACCAGCAGCAGCACCGAGCCGCCGGCCCCGCCGCCGCCGCTGCCGTCGTTGTTGGGCACGAACGGCACGTCGGTTCCGCTAACGTCGATAGTGCCTGCCCCGCTGACGCTGGTGGCCCGCACGATGACGATGCCGCCACCCGCCGAGCCCGAGCTGGTAAAGCCGCCCGTGGGCGTACCATCCGCACTGGTGCTGCCCGCCCCCGGCACGCCGGCGTTGCCCGGGTAGGTGCTGGTGGGCGTGGCGACGGTACCGTTGTTGGTAGTGCCGGCCCCGCCGCCACCGCCCATGATCAGGCGGCTAGGGGTAGCCTGCGTAAAGTCGGCCCCGCCGTAGCCGCCGCTGGGCGAGTTGGAGTTCCAGCCGTTGCCGCCCCGGCCGCCGCGGCCGGCGTTGGCCCCGCCGCCGCCGCCGGTGTTCTGGCTGTTGTCGCTCGGGGTGCCGTCGGTGCCGCCGCCGCCCGCGTTGCCGGGCGCGCCGCGGGCCCGGTCGCCGCCCGGGTAGCCGTCGCTCAGGCTGGCGGGCAGCAAGCCGCTGGCCTGCGTATCGAGAAAGGGCGTGCTGGCGGTACCGGCCCGGTAGGCCGCGAAGTTGTCGGGGTCGTTGAGGTAACGTGGCGTACCGGCCGTTCCCTCGCCCTTGTTGGCATCGGTGCTAAGCGTGTTGCTGTGGCGGTAGGCCGTGTTGGCAATGCCACTGGCTCCGCTTAGCTGCTGGCCGGCCCCGCCCCGGAAGCCCCGGCCCGCCATGTCGATATTCTTGCCGTTGAAATTCAGGGTGCCGCTTACGTCGAGCACCACCACGCCGCCGGTCAGGCCGTTCCAGCGGGGGCCGGTTACGTTGCCGGTCAGCGTCAGGCCGCCGTTGCGCGGCACCCGCACTACCTGGTAGCGCTGCTGCCCCTGGGTGCTGCTGGCATCGGCCGATACGTAGGTGTTGATCAGGTTGCTCGTCAGCGTGAGCGTACCGCCCGCGAAGCTGCTCACTACCGCGTACTCGTAGAGGCCCGCCCGGAAATTGCTATTCTGCAAATTGCCCGCCGCCGCGTTGTTGTTATCTATCCCATCGCCGTAGGCATCGGTATTAGTGGTGTTGAGCTCAGCGCCCTGCATCTGCATAATCACCACCAGGTCGCCAGGAACTATCGCCTTCTGGCTGCCCGTATTCAGCACGGGGCCTACGCTCAGCGAATTGCTGCCGGCGCTGGCCGTACCCAGCCCGGGGTAGTAGGAGTTGGGAACGGCCACGTAGCCCGGATCGGGCACTTCGGGGTTGATGCACTCGGTGGTAGCGGCCGTCGTACTGATAACCTGGGTCGTGATCTGGGCCTGGCCGGTACTGCCATCGTTGTTGGTAGCCGCCGGGTCGCCATTGGCCGTCGTACTGCTGGCCGAGGCCACGCCCGCGTAGCTGGTACCCGCCGTGGCCGAGGCATTAAACTTTACTGTGTAGGCCAAAAAGGCTCCTACGCCCAGCGAAGTACTCGTGGGCCAGCTCACCTGGCCGTTGGTAGCGTTGTACACCCCGCCGTTGCTTACCACTACGCCCGTCAGGCCGGCGTCCAGCTGGGCGGCCGGCGCCACGCCGGTGGCCGCGCTCGGCCCCAGGTTGGTAGTCACCACCGTGTAGGTGATGCTTTGGCTGGTTACCACCCGCACCGGCCCGGAGATGGCCACCGATACGTCGGCCACTTGCGTCGGCCCGGTGTAAGCCGTGCCTTGGTTGTTGCTGCTGTTGGGGTCGGTAAACAGGGCCGAGGTGATGTTGGAGGTACCGCTCACCGCCGTACCCGGCATCGTAAAGGCAATGCTGCGCGTGCCGCTGCCGCTGGGGCTGATCGAGAAGGTGGGCCAGCTGGCCACCCCCGTACCGCTGTTGTAGTTGCCGCTGTTCGAGAGCGAGATACCGGTCAGCCCGGTTGGTAGCTGAATGGTCACGGCCGCGTCGGAAACCGTCGCGGGACCCGCGTTGGCGAAGCTGACCGTGAAATACACCAGGCTACCCTGCGGGGCCGTAGCCGGCGATGCCAGCGTGCTGCTCAGGTCGGCCGAGGCCGTGGCTACCGGCAGGGTGTAGGTGGCCAGGTAGCCGCTGGCCCCCGCGTTATCTACGGCTTGGTATTGAAACGTAAACGAGCCGCTGGCCGCCGTCGGCGTTTTGTACACGAGCCGCCCAAGGTTGGCCGGCGTTAGCGTGAAAGGGGTGGTGATGGGTTGGTAATTGGCCGCGCCCGTGGCGTTGGCATTGTACAGGAGCTGCCCCTGCGCCGGCAGCGAGGTAATGGTGTAGCCGGTAATCGTACCATCGGCGTCGTAGCCCGAAAAGCCCGCGTTTAGCGCGGCCTGCGAGCCGTTGGCGTAGAGCTGGCCGTTGGTGACGTTGTTGGCCGTGGGCGTCAGGTTGGTCGTGGTATAGTCGATGCCCGAGGGGCCCGCGCACAGCGCCGACAAGGCAACCCGCTGCTGGCCGAGCCCGTCGGGCCCACCCGCGTAGTCGAGGCGCAGAATGCTCGTGCCCGAGTACTGCCCGTAGATAAGTTGTACGTCGTACAGCCCGGTAGTCGGCGCGACAAACCGATTGGTCGCGCTGCCCCCGCTGCTCTTAATGAAAGCGTTGTTGGGCGTTGGGTTGGCCAGCGTCGCCTCCTTGCCCAAAAACAGGTAGGCCCCATCGTCGCCCTGCATGGTGAAGGTGTAGGGGGCGCCCGCCTTCAGGTAGACGCTGCCCCGGAATCGGGCGCTGAAGGTAGTAGGCGTACCCGCGCTGCCACTGGCCGGCGGCACGTTTACCGGAAAAGCGACGTAGCCACCGGCCGCCGGGCTTTGATAATTGATGGGAGTACCCGTAACGCCGCTCTGCCCAACCGCCGTGGTCGTAAAAAACGTGTTGGGACTCGACTCGCTGTAGCCTGGCTGCGCCTGGAACGTTCCGGAGTAGTACTCGGCAAACAGGCCGCTGGCCCCCCCCGGGGTAGTCCCCGTAGAGGTGTACGTACTGGTGCAGCCAGCCGGTTGGGCCAGGGCGGCCAACGGGCGAGCAAGCAGTACCCAAGCAATTATTAAATTACTTAAAAATACTCTCATACTTTGAGCAGAAAAGTGAAACAGAGCAAGCTAACTAAGTTGATAACCAGGCCTACACCTGTCCATTATCGCTGCAAAGTTCAAAGCAAAAGGCCGCGTTATGCTAGTGGAATTGGTTATAAATTTTTTGCGAAAAAAATCCAATCCAACAATCGCTTTAAGTATAAAAGACTTAGCAGTAAATCACTGTATGTACAATAGTTAGCTATCTTGCGTAGATCTACTGTTCAGGTTATATTAAAGAGATCTATCAAAACTCAATTATTTTTACACTATTACCTATCTACATTACCGCGTTTTCTCGGAGCAGCGCTGTTTCGTGGCCTGATGCTAGCTGCCGACCTGAAAAAGGGGGAATAGGCACGTTGAACTGGCTTGCTGGCTACTGCTGCCGACCAGTTAATGACCCATCCGCGTCACCGACCAACCGGGTGAACGCCCCCCCGCAGAAAACGCCGGTAGCATCAGCCTGACTTACCCACTACGAATCGGCTGCTGGATTACCAGCGAGCGGCCCCTGCCACGTCCGCCGTGCCCGGCGCGCTTGTCCCACTAACGCGCCTGGTACGGCGGACGGCAATAATGCTAACTGCCCGATGAAGCGGCCGCCCGGGCTTATTGCGGCTGCCCGCTATCCTGCCAGCGGGCGTCGATGGCCCCAGCCCGACGAATGGCCAGCGCCCGGCGCGACTGACCGGTGGGGCGAGCGGCCGGGTCGTGGGCTTCGAGGTTGCTGCCGCACAGCTCGCATCGCAGGCCGCCGCCGGGGTGCTCCGTCAAGTGCAGCAACAGCCAAAACTCAAAGCACTGACTGGAATACGCCACGCGCAGCCCCAGCGCCTGCGCCCGCTCGATGGCGGCGTGGATGCGGCCCGGCTCGGAATCGTCTTTATTGAATAGCACCATACCTGGTCGTAGGGCTGCTCGCCCCAACGGGCCACTGGCTCCGATTTTGGGCCACAGGCACCACGCCCCCGAAAGCGGATGCCGGAAGCTGCAAGCCCCCGGTCGGCACTGGCTTTGTCGCCGCCGCAGGGCCTGCCACCCAGCTCGTAAACCGTGGCGACGAGTAATGCGAGGCAGTAGTCGGCAATTCTACGGCTGCGGTGGACGCAAACTCGGTACGGGTAACAGCATAGCTAACCTTAGCCATCAAGGCTAAGAGAGTATAAGCCAGATACCCAAGCAGGTAGATTGAAAGCTCTCGTCTTATCTAAAACAAGCAGGTACGGCAGATGCCGTTAAGCCTAAGTATGTGCTTCGCGGTAGGCTATTCTTTTATCTTTGAAAATGCCCTACCTTCTCTCCTACTCGCCCGGATGATAGCTTTTCTCCGCGTGCTGGGCCACGTCCTCGGGGTAAAACCACACGTCCTTAAACTGTCCCTCACAATACAGCGGGGCCTGGTCGGTGAAGTGGGGCGAGCCGGGGCGGCTGGCCTGGCCGCCCGTCACCACCGAGCGGGCCACCACGCGGGGGCCAAACTCGACCACCGCTACGAAGCTGTTGCCCACGCCGCCGTAGCGCTTCTTGGTGCCGGGGTAGGTATGCGCCCCGAAGGCCGCCAGCGAGCCCCAGGCCGACGACGTGAAGGCCACCGGCAAGCTGGGTTGCTTATCGTCGAAGGTCTCGGTGATGTTCCCAGTCAGGCGCTGGTAGCGGTTGACCTCGCCCCAGGGCACCTGCCAGGAGCCGAAGTCCCGCGTCAGCTCGGCGATGGTTTCGGCCAGGGCGGTGGCTTTTTCCTCGGGCGTGGTGTGCTCGATGATGAACGTGGTAAAGCTGAGGTAGTCGGCGGGCTGGCCGGGGGCCAGCCGGGGCCGGGCCAGCCGCTGCATCCGCTCGGCCCAGTAGATGGCCAGGGTCTGGGCGGTCGAGGCTTTGCTATAGTTCAAATCCCAGGCGCGCAGCACGGGCAGGGCTTCCTCCACCCCGGCGGGCAGCGAGCCACCGGGCTCGTCGAGCAGCAGCTGGCAGTCGTTGAGCAGGGCGGGCAGCAGCTTTTCGAAGCCGGCGAGGTGGGGGTCATTGGCCGCCGCGATGAGCGTATCGAGGGTGAAGGACTGCTTGCGGCTCAGCACCCGCACGGCGTTGATACCCCGGTAGTTCTCGGCGTCGGGGGCCATGTAGGCGGGGTACTTGGCCGGGTCGGGACTACCAGCCGGGCCAGCCACGGTGTAGGGCGTGGCGTTGCAGTTCTGAATAAAGCCGCTGGCCGGATTTTTCACCTGCACCAGGTCCTCTACCGGGTGCAGGCCCAGCCACTCGCTGGCCCGCAGCGAGCCATCGACGGGCCGGCTCCAGTCGTAGCCGGCCGGGCGACGGGGCATGAAGTTGCCGTGCCAGTAGGCAATGGTGCCCGCGTTGTCGGCAAACACCGTGTTGTTGGAAGCGTTGCCATTCAGGCGCATCACTTCCCGGAAACTGGCGTAGTCGCGGGCCTTGGTGCGCAGGTAGCTTTGCTCCAAAGCTTCGAGCGGGGTATTCATCATTTTCACCGTCACCCACTTATCACCCTGCTGGCCCACCACCGGGCCGTGGGCCGTGCGGTAAGTAGTGAAGGTGCGACGGCGCCGCTGGCCCTCGTGCAGGTACACGAGGCTCAGGGTATCGGTCGCCAGCGGCAGCTGCTGGCCGTCGTAGAGGTAGGTGTATTTGCCCGCCTGCTCAGTTACCGTTTCGAGGTATTCGTCCATCGAGTCGGCTTGGCTGGAGGTGTGCATCCAGCCGCATTTCTCGTTGAAGCCCTGGTAAATGAAAAACTGCCCCCACGTCACGGCCCCGTAGGCGTTGAGGCCGGCGGCGCTGGTCATCTGCACCTCGGAGCGGAAATAAAACGACGTGTGCGGGTTGATGAGCAGCAGCGGGTGGCCGCTGGCACTCTTGCTGGGGCCGATGGCAAAGCCGTTGGAGCCCACCGGCTCGTCGTCGGCCCGGAGCGGGTCGGCCTTCGGGAAAGGTGCCTGCCACGACGTTTTCTTGGGCTGACTGTAAAAAGCTTTTAGCCGCTCCAGCGGCACCACGCTCACGTTGCCCCCGATGCTGCCCTCGCTGAACAGCAGCGGCATCCAGGGCTGAAAGCGGTGCAGTAAGTGGGGCCGCACGGCCGGGTGCGTGGCCAGGTAGTAGTTGGTACCGTCGGCAAAGGCGTGCAGTAGGTCTTTCATCCAGCGCGGGCTGCGCTGGTAGATGGCCACCGCCCGGGCCGAATCCAGGAACAGCCGCTGGCGCAGGTCTTCGTACAAAGCGGCCTCGCCGCGCACCTCGGCCTGCCGGCCCAGCGCGGTCAGGTAGTTGTCTTCGACCCGGGCAAAATCATCTTCGCACTGCGAATAAAGCAGGCCGAATACCGCGTCGGCGTCGGTTTTGCCCGTAATGTGAGGGACGCCCCAGGTGTCGCGCACGATGGTAATGCGCTGGGCCTGCTGCTGCCAGCGGGCCAATTCGGCGGGGGTAAATGCCTGGGCGCCGGCCTCGGTAGCGACCAGCAGCAGGAGAAGCGAGGAGAGTTTGCGCATCGGCAGTCGGGCCGTTTTCCCTAATTTCGCCCGTTCGGCGGCCCGGGCGCAAGTTAGCCCACCGCCCTGCCCCACCCCTAGCCACGCTCACCGGCGGGCAAGAAAAAAAGGCGAATAGCAGAGCCATTCGCCTTTCCAACCAAAACACCTTAAAAAACTATTCTTTCACGTAGGTAGAAACAGTTGAGCGGCCAAAAGATTCCGGCGCTCCCCAATATTTCTTACACTCCCTGGCTAAAAAACTGATTATCAATTCGTGAAAAATTCATTTTCTTTTCCTCCCGCCCCCGAGGCCGCGTTTATGCGCGAGGCCATCGACCTTTCGCTCACCAACATGCAGGCCGGCCGGGGCGGCCCGTTCGGCGCGGTGGTCGTCAAGGACGGCCAGATCATTGCCCGCGGCTTCAACCAGGTCACCAGCACCAACGACCCCACCTGCCACGCCGAGGTCGATGCCATCCGCAAGGCCTGCCAGGCGCTGGGTACCTTTCAGCTCGATGGCTGCGACTTGTACACCTCCTGCGAGCCCTGCCCCATGTGCCTGGGAGCCATCTACTGGGCGCGCCCGACCCGGGTGTTCTACGGTAACACTAAGGCCGACGCGGCAGCCATCGGCTTCGACGACCAGTTTATCTACGAGGAGCTGGAAAAGCCGCTCGACCAGCGCCGCCTGCCCATGCAACAATTTTTGCGCGAGGAGGCGCTCGTATCCTTCAAAGCCTGGGCCGACAAACAGGACCGCACTACCTACTAGACCGCAGATTTAACGGATTAAACGGATTGCGCCGATACGCCCGCCAGGACCGCAGATTTAACGGATTTAACGGATTGCGCCGATACGCCCGCCAGCCTGCGGCGGCGGGCTGACTATTTGGATACCAGCCATGTAAGCCCAAAAAAAGAAGGCTACCCAATTGGGTAGCCTTCTTCACATCCGAGTAGTCAGCCCGCCGCCGCAGGCTGGCGGGCGTATCGGCGCAATCCGTTTAATCCGTTAAATCTGCGGTCCTGGCGGGCGTATCGGCGCAATCCGTTTAATCCGTTAAATCTGCGGTCTAGACGTCGAGCTTGGCGTACTTGGCATTCTGCTCGATGAAGTCGCGACGCGGCGCCACCTCGTCGCCCATCAGCATCGAGAACAGGTGGTCCGACTCGGCGGCCGACTCGACCGTCACCTGCTTCAGCGTGCGGGTTTCGGGCTGCATGGTGGTTTCCCAGAGCTGCTCGGCGTTCATTTCACCCAAGCCCTTGTAGCGCTGCACGTTTACGGTTTCAGGACGGCCCCGGCCGAGCTCCTCGGTAGCGGCGGCCCGCTCGTCCTCGGTCCAGCAGTAGCGTTCCTCTTTACCGCGCTTCACGAGGTAGAGCGGCGGCAGGGCGATGTAGATGTAGCCCTGATCCACGAGCTGCCGCATGTAGCGGAAGAAGAACGTGAGGATGAGCGTCCGAATGTGCGAGCCATCGATATCAGCATCGGTCATGATGATGATTTTGTGGTAGCGCAGCTTGTCGAAGTTCAGCGGGCCAGTTTCGTTACCCTCGTCGTCGGTGCCGAAGGCCAGCGACTTACGCTCGTTGAAGGTGACGCCGAGCGCGGTAATCATGTTCTTGATTTCCTCGTTCTCCAGGATTTTGTGCTCCTGGGCCTTCTCCACGTTCAGGATTTTACCGCGCAGCGGCAGAATGGCCTGGAAAGCCCGGTTGCGCCCCTGCTTGGCTGTGCCACCGGCCGAGTCCCCTTCCACGAGGTAGAGCTCGCACACTTCGGGGTCGGAGTCGGAGCAGTCGGCCAGCTTGCCGGGCAGGGAGTTGGAGCCCAGCACGTTTTTGCGCTGCACCATGTCCTTGGCCTTGCGGGCGGCGATGCGGGCCTTGGCGGCCAGAATCACCTTCTCCATGATTTTGTTGGCCTGGTTGGGGTTTTCCTCCAGGTACTGGGTCAGAATTTCACCCACCACGGTATTCACCGCGCCGCTCACCTCGGAGTTGCCCAGCTTGGTTTTGGTCTGGCCCTCAAACTGCGGCTCGGCCACCTTCACCGAGATAACGGCCGTGAGGCCTTCGCGGAAGTCGTCGCCGGTGATTTCCACTTTGGCCTTCTCAAACAGCTGCTTCTTGTCGCCGTACGACTTCAGCACCCGCGTCACGGCCGAGCGGAAGCCGCCCACGTGCGTGCCGCCCTCGATGGTATTGATGTTGTTGACGTACGAGTAGACGTTTTCCTGGTACGAGGTATTGTACTGCAAGGCCACTTCTACCGGCGTGCCGCCCTTCTCGCTTTCCACGTAGATGGGCTCGGCCAGCAGCGAGGGGCGCTCGGTGCCGTCGAGGTACTGCACGAAGTCGCGCAGGCCGCCCTGCGAATAAAACTCCTCGTAGCGGAAGCCCTCGGCATCGACGTGGCCGATGGCGGCGTCGCCCAGCGGCTTCTCGCGGCGGTCGGTCAGCGTGATGCGGATGCCCTTGTTCAAAAACGACAGGTCGCGCAGGCGGCTGGCGATGGTCGCGTAGCGGTACTCGGTTTCGGGGAAGATGGTGGGGTCGGGCAGGAACTGCACCTCCGTGCCGTGCTCGTCGGTGTCACCGATTTCCTTCACCGGGTACAGCGGCTGGCCGATGCTGTACTCCTGCTGGTACACGTGCCCCTTGCGGCGCACGGTCACCTTGAGGTCGGTGCTGAGCGCGTTGACGCAGCTTACGCCCACGCCGTGCAGGCCACCCGATACCTTGTACGAGTCTTTATCGAACTTGCCGCCGGCGTGCAGCACGGTGAGTACTACTTCGAGGGCCGAGCGGCCCTCCTTGGCGTGAAAATCGACGGGAATCCCCCGGCCGTTGTCGCGGACGGTAATCGAATTATTTTCGTTTATGGTAACCTGAATCAGGTCGCAGTGCCCAGCCAGCGCCTCGTCGATGGAATTATCGACTACTTCCCACACCAGGTGGTGGAGGCCCTTAATACCCGTGTCGCCGATGTACATACTCGGGCGCTTGCGCACCGCCTCCAGCCCTTCCAGCACCTGAATGCTGTCGGCCGAATAATCGGCGGCGGGGGCTTTCTTTTCTACTACTTCACTCATGCGAGAGAGGGGGTTAAACCGACCGGAAATACGGTCAGGAACAGAACAGCCAAAGGTACTCTTTTAGCTCCATTTTGCCTAGTTTCCGGCCAGGATTTTCCGGGTATTTTCGGGCGCAAAAAAAGCCCTTGCCGCTAGCAGCAAGGGCTTTTTTTAGCTCAACTTTACTGGCGAATTATTTTAGCCAGTAGCTTAGTACCCTGTGAGGGAATCGAACCCCCATAGATGCTTTAGAAGAGCATCGTATTATCCGTTATACGAACAGGGCATGAATACGAAATGCTGCGCCGACTGCAAGTTACACAAACCCCTTAACGAATTTTACGCGCAGCGGTGCCATGCGCAGGGAGTCATGTCTTATTGCAAACACTGCTTCAATCTGCGCTGCCAACGGCGCTGGGTGCAGCGCAAGTTGGTGGCGATTGCCGACAAGGGCGGGCAGTGTCTCGATTGCCACCTGCGCCTGGCCGACAGCCACTACGCGGTCTTCGAGTTTCATCACCTCGACCCTCAGCAAAAGGACGTCGATTGGAGCAAGCTGCGCCTGGCGAGCAACGCCCGCCTCCGGGCCGAGCTGGAAAAATGTGTGCTGCTGTGCGCCAATTGCCACCGCATCCGGCACGCTGCTTAGGCGGCAGCTTACCAAGTAAACAAGTCGGGGTGGCAGGATTCGAACCTGCGGCCTCCTGCTCCCAAAGCAGGCGCGATACCGGGCTACGCTACACCCCGAAAAACTACGTGAGCACTGAAAAGCAAGCAACTGGGGCTATTATTCGGTGCTGGTAATCCGTTTGATTGGGACAAAGGTACGTCAGCGCGGCTGCCCCGGCAACCAACGCCCCCTTTTGCCACCCTAAATGCCGCCCGTGGTGTAGCCCAGCACCGGGGCCTGCTCGCCCTCGCCCAGCTCAAAGGTGAGCGCGGCAGCGGCCAGCTCGTAGCGCAGCACGACGTCGGTTTCGAAGGCAATGAAGTATTTACACAACAACTCCAGCGCCGTGGCGGGCCAGCCGCCGGCCAGGTAGGCTTCGAGCTCGGGCACGGAAAGCTGGTGCAGGCTGATTTCAAGCGCGGGCAGGGTTTCCTGGTAGTCGCCACCCAGCACCAGGTCGCGGCCCAGCGCCAGGCTGCCGAGCGTCGCGCCGCCGGCAGCTTCGGCGGGGCCGGCCGGAGCAGCGGGCAGCGGATGGCGCAGCGGGGCTACCACGCGCAGCTGCACCGGCTGGCCCAGCACGCTTTCGAAGCAGCGCTGCGTGCGGGGCAGGTCGCCGACTACGCTGTGGGCCAGGGGTAAGAGGTAGAGCAGATTGGTCAGTACTTCGGGCGGCAGGCCCCGGTCGGCCAGGCCCCAGAAGCGGGCCAGCGCCTCGTTGTACCACCGGGCCGAGAGGTTGGTGAAGTAGCGGCGCTCCTCCTGCTCGATGTGCACCCGGAAGCGAAAAAACTCCTGCTCGAAGGGCAGGAAAAACAGCCGGGTGGCCTTCTCCTTGCGGCGCTGCACGTGGATGTCCTCGATCATGGCCCGCACGCTGGGGGCTGGGGTGCCGGGCTGGTGAAAAGCCTGCTGCGGGAGCGCGTCGTAGAGCCCTTCGCGGTGCACTTCGAGCACGGTACGCACCACGGGCCGGTGGGCGCGGCGGTAGTCTTCGTCGCGCACGGCGCCGAGGTCGCGGCGGTAGCGACGGGCAAACGAGCCCACCGGCTGCACCAGAAAATCGTCGAACGCGTAGCCGTAAGCCAGCAATTCGGCCAGAATTACTTCGATGCGCAGGTCAAAGGGCTGGCGGCGCAGGTGGGCCAGCAGCCGGTGAACGGAAGATGATTCGGCCATAGAGAAGCAAGGGGTGAGCCAGCGCGGAGAAGGCAGGCCACCCGCGCAAACGTACGGTCCCGGCGGGCTCGCCGTTGGCCCCGGCCGCGGGGCGGGGCATAACCGCCGGCTTGTATTTTGCCGTACATTCGGCACGTGCCTACTTCGGTAGCCAAGCTGCGCTGCTATTCTTCTGATTGCCTTTTCCACATGCTGCCCAATCCTGAGTCGCAGGCCCGCGGGGCCGTCACGAGTTCGCTTTCCGACCTTAGCTCCCGGGTGCAGGGCAGCAAAGCCTTCATCAGCGGCCTACTCTACGTGGTAGGCACGGGGCTGGCCTTCGGCCTGCTGGGGCTGGCGGCGGTGCATAGCCCGTGGTCGTTTCCGCTTACGCAGGGACTGTTGCAACTGGCCATTGTGGGGCTAGGCTGGCTCTACGCTGCGCAGCTACCCCGCTGGCTGGGCTGGTACAACCCCCGGGCGCGTTGGCAGGGCGCGCTCATCCTGACGCTGACGGCCGCCCTGGGTGCGGGAGCGATTTATGCCCTGCGCTGGCTGCCCTGGGGCCACGGCCGCTGGGAGCCGGCGGGCTTCGCGCTGGCCGTTATTCCGTTCGTGCTGCCATTCTTTTTCTGGGAGTCGTACCGGGCCTGGCTGGCCATTCCGCACCGGCGCTACAAGCTGTGGTATTACAACCCGCTGGCCCCCCACCCCGACCTGTCGCGCATGGATCTCAACCACTTCATGGTTTTGCACTTTTGGATGACGCGCCGCTACGGAGAAAACCTCTACCACGACTTCTCCTCCAAGGCTCCTTACCAGATGCGGCTGAGCGACTTGTTTGCCATCTTTCTCACGGATTACAACCAGCTCAAGCCCGACCAGGCGCTGCAATACGTGGATGGCCAGGGCCAGCCCTACGGGTGGTTGTTCTACGCCAAGCAGCCGTGGTGGAAGCGCCGTCGGTACTTCGACCCGGACCTCACGTTTCAGGATAATTTTCTGCGCCAGGGTAGTATCGTGGTGGCCCAGCGGGTGGCCCTACCGCCCCCCGACCGCACCGCCGGCTAGGGGGTGAGAACCCGGCACTTCCGTTTGTCCGTTACTTTCGCCTCACTTTCGCGGCTATGCTTCCAGAAATAAATTACTACCCCGTAAACTGGGTGGATGGGATGAAAATCGCCCGTCGGCACTTCGCCGAAACCGAGCGCTTTACCCTTGACCACCTGCGCGATGCCACGGCCGTGCAGCTGCGGCCCGACTACTACGGCCTGCTGCCCGCCACCAATAATCTGGGCAGCCCCGCCGCCTTCGAGCTGCTGCTGAGCGTCGACGTGCAGGGCGAGGTGCAAGCCCGCCTCACGCAGTGCCGGGCCGTTACGGCGGGCGGAGCCCGCATCGAAATCACGGCCGCCAGCGCGCCGCTCACGGCCCGCGCCAGCCTGGCCCAGCTGCTGACTACCTACAACCTGGCCGCTACCGAGGGCCTGCGCTTCAGCGTGGTGCTGACCGTCAATCCGTTTGAGCGGGTGCCCACCGGCACGCCGGCCCCCGAGGAAGTACCGCCCCGCCACCCCTACTCGCGCCCGGCCTACGAGCTGAGCTTCGTGCCCACCCAGCAGTTGGAAAGTGAGGCCAGCGCCGCCTTCGCGCTGGTGGTGGGCGAATTGCTGTACGCCGACGGCGAGCTGCGGCCGGTGCCGCAGTTTATTCCGCCGAGCCTGGCGCTGGCCAGCCACCCGGCGCTGCTTCAGGCCCTGCACCAGCTCGATTTGCAGCTGACGGAGCTGGAAACCGACGCCTTCAAAATCATTCACAAGGTGAAGCTGCGCCCCGACAAGCGCAGCCCGCTGGCCGACCTCGTGCGCGAGCTGGCCGACCACACTGTGCTGGCCCTGGCCCAGCAGCTGACCACGCTGCGTCTGCTGGCCGCCGCGCAGCCGCCCATCTACCTGCTCGACGCCCTGCTGCGGGTGGCCAAGCAACTCAAAACCTCGCTCGACCGCCTCACCGAAGCCGAGCGCGAGGAGCTGCTCAAGTACGTGGAACAGTGGTCGGAAGTAGCGCCCGCGACGCTGCTGGGCGCCCTGCAAGACGCGGTAAATCTGCGCTATAACCACCAGCAGCTGCACGAGCACCTGCGGCAGCAGCAGCAGCTGTGGAACCTGGTAGGCACAGTATTCCGGCAGCTGAGCCAGCTCGAATACATTGGCAAGAACCGCGAGGGCTGGCGCACTTTCATCAACGAAAACCCGGTGGCCAAGGCCCCGACCGCGGCGCCCGTTCCCCCCGAGGCGCGGCCGGCCGGCATTGCCCGCTGGAATCCTTTTTAACCCCGCGCCGCGACGGCGGGTCGTTTTTTTCCTTTCCGCATGAAACCCCTCAATCAACCCGAGCGGCGCACGCGCTTGTGGCAGTTTTCGGTTCTGTACCTGTTGGCGCTGCTCGTGCCGCTGGGTGCGTCGTACTACCTGTTTTCCAACCGCAGCATTGCCGACGAAAACGCCCGCCTCAAGCGCGAGCTCGACCGCACCCACGAGGAGCAGGCCCGCCTGGTCGTGCAGTTCGATACCCTGACGAAGCACCTGCTGCGCATTGACGCCGTGGACCAGCAGATGCTGGTGAATCCCAACGAGCTGGTGCGCGGTAAGCTCGACGTGTTGACCAAGGATAAGCTCAACGACATTGCCGTGAGCCTGAGCCAGCTGCGCCTCGACTCGGCCCAGATGCAGGTGCCCGCCCACCGCCAGATTGCGCGCAATATCCTGCGCGATTTCGACCTGTTCCGCTCCAACCGCAGCACCATCGACCGGCTGCGCCAGGAAACGGAAAAGAGCGGAGCAGCCGTGGCTGGCAACGACCGCCTGCAACAGCAGCTCGACCAAGCTAAGCAGCAGATTATCATGCTGCAAGCCAGCCTCAACCGCCCGCAGCCAAGTGGGGGCGGCGGGGCGGCCCCGGTAGCGGCCCCGCCCACCGCCGGGGCCAAGCAGCTCATCGAGCTGCTGCGCGACCAAGTAGCCTTTGCCGAGGCCGACTGCCTGCGCCAACGCGCCCTCGACCACAAGAACCGCAGCAAGGAGCGCAAGCAGCTACTGGAGCAGTCGCGCACTGCGTTCATTCAAATTTTGCAGGCCCCAGCCACCGACGATCTGAAGGCCAGCATCGAGAAAACCCTGGAGCCCATTAATGTGGAGCTGGGTCGGCCACCCCGGTTTTTTGGGTTGCTGTGAAAGACCCATTTCGTACTACGCAGTAAAAAGGGCTACCCGATCGGGTAGCCCTTTTTACTGCGTAGTACCTAGCTGTTAATCTTGGCTGAGCACTTCAATTTTGCTTTTAGAGCGTGTTTAGGAATGTCGTCGGTTCAGCGTGATTGTCAAATTGGCGAGTAAGAGCCACGCCACATGGCTAGCCGGGGTACGTTCGTAGTCCACGGCTAGCCGGCGAAAGGCGCTGAGCCAGG
>CAJYPK010000015.1 GCA_913776615.1 uncultured Hymenobacter sp. | reverse complement strand
CCGCCGCGCAGGTTGGCCACGGCGTACACGCCGCCCTGCTCCAGCAAAATGATGTTGCTGGTGCTGAAGCTGGGCGTCAGGCTGGAGTTGAAGCCGCCGTAGGCGTAGAGCAGCGTGGGGTTTTTGCCGTTGAGCGCCAGCCCCTTTTTATAAGTGATAATCATGGGCACCCGCGTGCCATCCTTGGAGGTGTAAAACACCTGCTTCGACTCGTACTTGCTGGGGTCGAACTGCACACCCGCCTTTTTGCACACGGTAGAGGTGCCGCTGGCCAGGTCGTACTTGAAAATGGTGGGCGGGTAGGTGTAAGACGTGAATGTGTAGTACGTTTCCTTGTCCGTATTCTTGCCGCCGAAGCCGCCGGCCGAGCCCACGCCCGGCAGGGCGATGGTGCGCAGCTTCTTGCCGTTCATGTCGTATTCCTCCACCAGCGAGGTAGCATCCTTGAGGTAGGTGGCGAAAATATGGCCGCCCACCGTGCTAATGTTCAATACGTTCTTGGTTTCGGGAATCAGGTCCTTCCAGTTGGCCTGGGTAGGCGCGGCGGCGTCAACCGTCACGAGGCGGTGGTTGGGGGCGTTGTAGTTGGTTTCGATATACAGCTTCGAGCCTACGTTGTCCACCACCTGGTTGATGCTCTTTTCGTCGGGTACTACGGCTACGATGGCGCTGCCCGGTTTGCTCAGGTCTTGCAGATAAAGCTTGTTGCCAGTCGTGGTGTTAGCCCCCGAAATGATGAGGAAACGCTCGTCTTCCGTCACGCTGGCCCCGATGTAGCGGTTGGGGTCTTTCTCGCCCCCGAAAATGAGCTGGTCGGTACTCTGCGGCGTGCCCAGCTTGTGATAGTAGAGCTTGTGAATCTGGGTTTTGCCAGCCAGCTGGCTGCCGGCCTTGGGCTTGTCGTAGCTGCTGTAGTAAAAGCCGTCGTTGCCCTTCCAGGCCAGCCCCGAAAACTTCACGTCCTTGAGCGTGTCGCCCACGATGGCCTTGGTGGCCGCGTTGAGGACAATGACTTTGCGCCAGTCGGAGCCGCCCTCCGAAATCTGGTAGGCCGCCAGGCTCCCGTCGCGGGTGAAGTTGATGCCTGCCAGCGAGGTAGTGCCGTCTTTCGAGAACGTATTAGGATCGAGAAAGACCTCGGGTGCGCCCTGGCCAACCTGCCGGTACAGTACGTACTGGCTTTGCAGACCAGTATTTTTAGAAAAATACGTGTACTTACCTTCCTTAAAAGGAGCCGAATATTTCTCGTAATTCCAGAGCTTGGTGAGGCGCTGGCGGATGTTTTCGCGGTACGGAATCTTGTTCAGGTACTCCTGGGTCACCCGGTTTTCCGCCTGTACCCACTCCTTGGTATCGGCGGCCTGGTCGTTTTCGAGCCAGCGATAGGGGTCGGGGACTTTGGTGCCGAAATAGGTGGTTACGGTATCGACCTTGCGGGTGCTGGGGTAGGGTAGAGGCTTGCCGGCGGCCAGGGTCTGCGCGCCCGCCGGCCCAGCCGCCAGCAGGGCTAGCAGAAGAGGAAGGTTTTTCATAAGAAAAGGAAAAGGTGAGTGCCGCTAAAGTTAAGCAGGCCACCTCACCCAAAGAGAGCGCCTTGACGCGCAGGTTGCTCGAAGGCCAGCAGCCAGCGCTTGCGCGCCAGCCCGCCCGCGTAGCCCGTGAGCGAGCCATCAGCCCCCACTACCCGGTGACAAGGCCACACGATGGCCAGCGGGTTCTGGCCATTGGCCGCGCCCACCGCCCGTACCGACTTCGGGTTGTTCAGCAGCTTGGCCACGTCGAGGTACGAAGCCGTGCGCCCGTGGGCAATGCCCGCCAGCGCTGCCCACACCTGCCGCTGAAACTCCGTGCCCACCAGCGGCGCGCACAGCAGCTCAAACTCGCGCAGCTCGCGGTTGAAATAAGCGGTCAACTGTCGGTGAGGCTCTTGCAGGCAGGCGGGCAGATCGGCCGGGGTGGTGGGCTGCACTGGCCCGGGTTCGAGAAACTGCACGGCGTGCAGCCCAGCCTCGGAGCCGCGCAGGGCCAGCATCCCAATGGGCGAAGACAAGTGAACAAGGGCTTCCATAGCGCGCAAAATAAAAAAGTAGCGCGGACTTTGTAGTCCGCGTCCCCGCTCGGCTTACCAAATGGGGACGCGGGCTGCAAAGTCCGCGCTACTTGCAAGCGTTGGCTAGCCGACGAGCACGGCGCGGCGCTGGCGACGGGCCGCCGCTTGGCTGGCCTGTTCTTGCGCCTGTTGCACCACGGCCTGCGCCTCGCGCAACGCGTGGGCGCTGGGCTCGTGCAAGATGCGACGGGGCGGGCCGTCGGGCCGCAGCTCGGCATCCCAGAGGCCCGATCGGTGCCAGTGGTCGAGGTGGTCCCAGTCGGGGCGGTCGACCATCGGGTAAATGCAGGCGCCCAGCAGCGGCAGGCCCATCTGGAGCACTTTGGCGCACTCCTGGCCAATCATGTGCCACCAAATGGGACGGTCTACGCCGGGGTGGCTGGTTTCGGTGACGACAAACGGGCGCTGGTAGCGCTTGTGGGCCTGGCGCAGCAGCTCGCTCAGGGGCGTCCAGCGCGGGTCGGGCACCGGGTCGTTCCAGCCCAAGTGGCGGTGCGGGTGCAGTTGCCACTGGTTGTCGTAGTAGTAATTGAAGCCGATGATGTCGAGCAGGCTTTCGTGGCCGCCCAGCTCGGGGCACATCCGGCCCGAGAGGATGTCGATGGCCTGAAACTGGTCGAGGTGCATGCGCTTGGCCTCGCGGGCGTGGCTGGCCCAGGGATTGGGCGGGGGCACGATGTTGATGAGTGGCTCGGTGCTGAGGAAGCGGATGCCGGGGTCGGCCTCGCGCAGTGCCCAGCTGCCCTCGATGTAGGCGCGCATCAAACCCAGCTTTACCTCCCAGCCCTGGCCTACGCAGTAGGGAGCGGTGCCGCGCACGTCGCCGCCCAGCCACGACATAAAGCTCACCTCGTTGATGGGCGTGACGATGAGCGTACCCTCGGGCCGCACCGAGCGGTAAAAATCAACGAATGCCCGGCACAGCGCCGCGAAGCGCCGGGCAAACATGGGGTGCAGCGGCGTAAGGTCGTCAGGGTAGCCGAAGTGGCAGATGTCCCATATCTGCTGAATACCGTGGCGCTCGCCGGCGTCCAGCATCAGTTTTACGGTGCTCCAGTCGTACTGGTAGGGCGTTTTCTCAATCATCGCCCAGCGGATGCCCTCGCGCACGGTCCGCACGTCGAACTGCGCCAGGTTGGCGTAGTCCTCGTCGAGCAAGGGTAGGTGGCCGGTTAGCGGTAGAAAGTCAACCCGATTGCCAAAGGCGTTGAGTTGATCGGTGCATTCGTAGCCACCCCACCAAAAGGAAGCAAAAGGCGTATCAGTCGAAATTGCGGGCATAGGAAACGGATATAGGGTAAAAAAAATAAGCAGTACGACCCCACCTAGGCGCGGTCGGCCAGCGACTTGGCCTCGATAAAAATGCGTTTGAACTCGGGGTACTGCGCCCGGATGCGGTCCTGCACGGCGACCACGGCCGCCTCTACCTGGGTGGCCGTGAGCTGGTCGTCGAAATCCACGTCGAGGGCCAGCATTACGTCGTCGGGCGAGAGGTACATGGTAAGGGGCGGGCGCACGGTGGTTACGCCGGGTACCTGGCGCGTAAGCTCCTGCACCTGCCGGGTCGTCTCGTCGTTCACGCCTTCGCCCACCAGCAGGGCCTTGGTGCGGCTCACCAGCAGCACGGCCACGCCCATCAGCAGCAGGCCGATGATGATGGACGCCCCACCGTCGAAGAGCGGATTATTCAGTAAGTGACCGAAGTAAACCCCCAGCAGCGCGATGAGCAGGCCCGCCACGGCGGCGGCATTCTCCAGCACCGAGGCAAAAACGGCCGGGTCGCGGCTCGTGCGCAGGGTATTCCAGAAGCTAGTGCCCGCCGCCTGCTTTTCGAGCAGCGCCCGCAGGGCCAGCACCAGCGCGGCCCCCTCAAACAAGATGGAAATACCCAGTACAATGTAATTCCACTTGGCATCTTCGAGCGGCTCGGGGTGCTCCAAGTGCTTGATGCCCTCGTAAAACGACATGCCGCCACCGATGGCGAAAATCAGTACGGCTACTATCAACGCCCAGAAATACAGTTCCTTGCCGTGGCCAAATGGGTGCTGCGCATCGGCCGGGCGATGGCTGCGGCTTATACCGTACAGGAGTAGCCCCCCGTTGCCCGTATCGACCAGCGAGTGAATACCCTCGGAGAGCATGGCCGACGAGCCGGTGACGTAGGCGGCTACGAATTTGGAGACGGCGATGGCCACGTTGGCGGCAATGCCGCCGTAGAGCGAGAGCTTGGAGGAAGAATTTGCAGACATAGGCAACTCGCGTGTACGCACCTAGCCCGCCGAGGTTGGGCCAGCCGGGGGCACCACGCAAAAGCCCCGCAAGGGTCAGGTGCTTGCGGGGCTTTCTGGCCGGTAGAGAGAAGTGTTTATCCAATAGTACCTTGAAGGAGCGCGAGGCTTATTCTTGTTAGCTGCCGTAGTTCATAAAGAAGCCGTTCAGGAAGTCGCCCTGCCGGGGGAGGGGTCTATTGCCAGGGCAGCGCTCGCTCAGGTGCTTGAAGAAGATTTCCTAAACAGCGTCAAATACAGTTGGCGAAGTTAAATAATCGTGGTTAAATTAAAGTAAATCAAGCTTATCTAATGGCAATAGACATTCCCGATAAAATACTGAATAAAATGTTGATCATCGGCACATTGATAGTCGGCTTGTCATTTTGGGTATCGCGCCAGCTTTCAGATGTAAGCCAGCCACTTGAGAGGCTAGCTAAGCTGAGAGGAATTTCAGCCGGGGAAATAGCTCGCATCGAGATTCAAACGCCCGATATGACCAAAGAGGAATTGTTAGAGAATAAATTCGTGCCCGATCGAATAGTAAAGGACTCTGCTATAATTGCAGCTATTCTACATGCCTACCGGGTGGCGCATCCATTTCGCCCGGGCGATGGGCGATGGGCGGGTAAATGGCGAGTAGCTATTGATTTCTACCTGAAAAACGGTAGCGAGTACCATAGCAACGCTGTTCACAACGATTATTCCGACTTGCTATTCGTGGCAAGTGCGCAGAGGCAACACGCTAGCGGAACGCGAGATTTGCTATCTACCCAAGAGCTAGGCGCTATCATTGAACGCGTACTTAGTGCAAAGAAGCAACCATGATAAACCTCACCAACCTGCTGCCGGGCCTGGCCGGTCTAGTGTTGCTGCCCCTATCAAGTTTGGGTCAACTAACGAGAGCTGGGTTGGCTGCACCCGGCGTATGGTACGCGCCGGGCGCAGACAGCGCTTATTACCAGGCTAAAACGCTGACTTTCGTCAGCGATGCCCGGGCCTTACCGCCCGGGCTATGCAAATACACTACGTGGGAGATTACCGCCCGGAAATTCGCCATCGTATCCTACGATGCCTGTGCTCACCCCGACCTCGCATCCCGCTTTCTTACCAAGAAAAAACTGCGTTTGGCGAAAGGCAAAAACGCGCAACTAGTCGATATATACCGGGGCGGCAAGCTGGTTGATAGCTTTGAAGTCTTGGCTATCTCCCCAACGGGCATTGAAGATTCTAAACGGATAACCTTAAAAAGAGTAATGCCGAAAGTATCGGTATACTAAAGCCACCGGGTAGTAAGCCATTAAAAAAGCCCCTTGCAAATCTCTTTGCAAGGGGCTTTTTGCTGGAGCCGATTATTGGACTCGAACCAACGACCTGCTCATTACGAATGAGCTGCTCTACCAGCTGAGCTAAATCGGCGCTTTCCGAACCACTCACGCGGTTTGGGACTGCAAATATAAGACGCCGCGCCGTTGCTGCGCAATGCTCCGCAAAATTTTATGCAACCCGGCTGGCTGGGCTGCGTCTGACCAAGCTACCGCTGGCAACTAGCCATTCTTTTTATGAAAATTCTGCCTTCCCTGGCCGCTGGCTTTGCCGGGGCCGTCGCCCTCACCGCCCTCCACGAAGTAGCCCGCCGCCTGCGCCCCCACGACGCCCCCCGCATGGATGTGCTGGGCGAGCGCGGCCTGCGCAAAATTCTGCACCTGGCCGACCTGCCCCAGCCCGCCGAAGGTACGGCCTACACGGCTACCCTACTGGGCGACGTGCTTAGTAATGGCTTGTATTACACGGCTGTAGGTAGCGGTAAGCATAGTCTGCAAAGAGGCCTGCTACTGGGGGCTTTAGCTGGCGTGGGCGGGGTGCTGCTGCCCGGTCCCATGGGTTTGGGTGAGGCTCCCAGCAACCGCACTCCCCAAACGCAGGCCATGACGGTGGCCTGGTACACCGTGGGTGGGCTGGTCGCGGGCCTCGTGGCCCAGCGGTTGCGCCACCAACGCAAAATTTGAGCTATTAGCTGTTAGCGGCTAGCTATTAGCCTTTTGAGTACAAAACTTGAGTTGTTAGCCGTTAGCGGCTAGCTGTTAGCCTTCTGCATAAAAGCTAACAGCTAGCCGCTAATGGCTAACAGCTTAATCAACCTCCCATACCGCCCGTGTCATCTTTGGGCTGGTTGTCGAGATTACCGCCGGGCTTTTTGCCGCCGAAAAACCACGTCAGGCCCAGGTAGCCCACGCGTGTTTCGTACTTGGTTTGCAGGTCGGTAAGCAGGTTGGGAGCTTGCAATTGGGTGACTTGGCGGCGGGTGTTGAAGATGTCGCTCACGCGGAGGGTGAGAGCGGCACGGTCGTGAAACAGCCGCTGCCGCAGGGCCAGGTCGAGCCCATACACGGCCAGCAGGCGACCCTGCGGCACCACCAGCGGCGCACGGTAGTTGCCGCTGAGCTGCACGGTGAGCGTCGGGGTAGGGCTGAAGGTGTTGAGCAGATAGGCCGTGCCGGTGAAGTTGGCGCGGGTACCGTCGCCGTCGTAGCTGGCAACCTGGCTGCGGTAAAACGAGCCGTTAGCAACGAGCTTCCACCACGGGGCCAGGGTTTGCGTTAGGGAGACTTCCAGCCCGTAGCTGGTGGTGCGGCCAAAGTTGGCGTAGCTGGTGCGGGTGATGAAGTCGGGCTGGCCGCTGCGGCGGGTAGCCAGCGTGTCGATGGTGCGCAGGCTTTGGATGGCCTGCCCGGTAAAGCGCCCGAACAGCGTCGTACTGAGCGTAGTTGCCGCCCAATTTATCTGGTGGCCCAGCTCGGCTACGTGCGAGTACTCGGGGCGCAGGTCGGGGTTACCCACTGCGTAGTTGCGGGCGTCGGAATAGATGGGCAGGGCAACGATTTGTAAAAAGTTGGGCCGGTTGAGGCGGCGGGCGTAGCTGAGCTGCAAGCGCTGGTCGTGGGGCAAGGCTCGCGCCACCGTGGCCGAAGGAAACAGGTTGAAGATGCGCTGGCTGGCCGAGCCGCTGGGCTGCACCTGGGCTTGCAGCCCGGTAAACTCGGCCCGGAGGCCTGCCTGGTAGTCCCAGGCCCCCGCTTTCTGCTGGTAAGTGCCGTAGGCCTGCGGGATAAACTGCTGATAACGGTAGCGATAGGAGTCAGCCTCCTGGCGGACAAACTCGGCCCCGACCGCCGGCTGCACCGCGTAGTCGGCCGTACCGGGCGTCAGCATGGCGTCGACTCTCCCGCCCGCGCCCCAGCGGCGCTTGTCGTCCAGCGGGTGCACGTAGTCGAGCTGCGCAGAAGGCATGTGAATGGTGACGTCGAGTACCTGCCGGCGGGCCTGCCGGGAGTAGTCGGCGGGGCCGTAGAGTACGCGCTGCTCGGGCGTTACCGTGCCGCCGTCCAGGATGTAGACCGTGCCGGCGGTGAGCTCGCGGCCGGGGTGGGCGGCCCAGGTATGCCGGTAGCTACCCGCCAGCCGCATGGTGTATAGGTCGTCGGTTTCCAGGTTCTGGTTTTGCAGCGTGAGGGTAGGGGAAGTGCCCCGCGTAAGCAGGGTGGTGAGGTCGTTGGTTTGGAATAAGTCGTTTTTGTAAAACTCGGCGGTTAGAGTCAGGCTTTGCTCGGGCCGCAGGTCGTAGTCCACGCCCAGGCGCAGGGCTTTGTTGACCTGGTGGCGGGCGGTGCCGCCGCGCTGGTCGATGCCGGTCGTACGGCCTTCGGCCGTAGCAACTTGCTGCAAGGCCGAGCTGCCGCGAAACTTGTTATTCAGCCCATTCACGTTGCCATAAAAGTTGAACTTGCCCACCTTGCGGCCGAGGTTGAGCGAGCCGTTGTACTTGGCGCGGGTGCCCACCATGAGCAGCGCGTCGCCATTCCAGCCGCCCGGGGCTTGT
The DNA here is from genome assembly GCA_913776615.1 of uncultured Hymenobacter sp. GTDB lineage: Bacteria > Bacteroidota > Bacteroidia > Cytophagales > Hymenobacteraceae > Hymenobacter. The sequence continues at coordinate 324,143 of CAJYPK010000015.1, read as the reverse complement.
TTTTTCTGAATCAAATTGATGATGCCCCCCGTGCCCTGGGCGGCGTAGCGGGCGCCGGGGTTGGCGATAACCTCGATGGTTTCGAGGCGGCTGGCGGGCAGCTGGTCGAGGCGCAGGCTGCTGGGCGCGGGCTGGCCGTCGAGATAGATCGTCACGCCTGCGTTGCCGCGCAGGCTCACTTGCCCGTTTTCATCCACCGCCACCGAGGGCACTTTTTGCAGCACGTCGGCCGCCGTGCCGCCCGCGCTGTTGAGGTCCTTGGCCACGTTGATGACTTTCTTGTCTAAATCAGCCAGCATGACGGCCTTTTCGCCTTGCACTACTACGCCGCCAAGCTGTACGGCCGTCGGGGTGGCCAGCCACTCGCCCAGGCGTACCGTTGGGGTAGCAATGGTTAGCGCAATAGGTTGGCTACTCGCTTGATATCCCAGCGCATCAGCTCGTAAGAGATAGCGACCCAGCGGCAGCTTGTTCAGCGCAAAGCTGCCGTTCGCCGCGGTTTGCGCGGTGGCAACCACGGCAGAATCGGGCAGCCGCCGCAGCAGGACGGTGGCAAACGGCAGTGGCTGCCGGGTACCCCGTTCGAGCAGCGTACCCGCTACTTCGCCCAAGGTTTGGGCCGCTGCTCCGCCGGGCCAGCCAGCAGCTAGCAGCCCGCCTAGTGCCGCTAGCCGCAGCCAGCCGCCCCGCCCGAGTAGTCGCTTAAACCAGGCTGTTGCCAGGGCAGGTTTTGCTGCGCTGCCACTTGCAACGTATTGATTAAATGAGTTGCTTTTAATGCAAGCTACTATGCTATGCATAGTAAAAAGTGCGAAATTTGCCAATGCTTTCATGCGAGCGTGGGATTAAAAGGCCAGAAAAAAGGTGTGTGGTGGAGGCGTCCCGATTTTATAAGAAAGCCCTGCGTTAGCCCTCATGAACTGAACGAAACAGAGCGGTAGTGCCCATTGGCAGGACAATAGCTTGCCTAACCCAGCAGTAAGCTCGGCAAGCGAAGGCAGTCGTAGCGGGTAGGGTAGTGTGGTGGAGGCTTAGCTGGCTTGGCGTCGCAGAAAAAGATAATAAGCCAAAAAGCCGAACGCCGTGCTGAAAATCAAGATAATAACCGAGTGAATACCCAGCGGCAGGTACCAGTTGCAGAGGGCCAGCCCGGTGCCAGTGCTCAGCAGCAGCGCTATCCACTTCACCAGCTTGTTGTGCTCGGCCTGCGGACCGGGGAGCAGCCGCTCCACCACGGTTTCGGAAACGGCTGAGGCGGCTATCTGGCGCTTTAATAAGTAGTTGAGTACCGTGCGCACGATAGCCAGCACGAAGTTGCACAGTAGGTAAAGGCCAACTAGCGGCAGCAAGATCTGCTTTACGAAGGGATAGAGCGCCTCATAGTTGGGAGCCGCCGGGCTGCCCTGGGCCGCAGCGCCCCCGGCAAGCAGGCAGAACAGCAAAAGCAACGGAAGACTTTTCATAAGGCGAGCGAGAAAGGGGACGATACCGGATGAGACCGGCCAGTTAGAATCTGGTTGCAAAAAATCAGGAAAAAGCCAGCAGACGCATGCGTTGGCGGTGCTGGGCTACCAGTTCCAGACACTGCCCAGCCAGCAAGACGGCCGCTCCTATTCCCAGCCCGGCACCCAGCACCGTAAACAGGCCCTGCATCGCCTGGGCCAGTGCCCCGCCGAATACGAGCGTAAATACGACCACTACTCCTGCCACGAGAGCAGCCACCAAGCCCAGCGCCCAGGTAAACGCGGGTTTGGCCGGGGGCCGAGGTAGCTGCGCTAATACCTTGGCAGTCAAATCGAAATTGAAAACTGGGGGTGGTAGCTGGGCCGCCGCTACGTAGAGCTGCCGGTAAAGGGCTACTTGGCGCTGGCACTGCGCGCAGGCGTGCAAATGCGCCGCTTGGGCAGATGGGAGTGAAGCCAGAGATTCGGCCGCCGCTTGGAGGGCAGGCTCCGGGAGGTGAGAACTGGTCATAAGTCGGCGCGCTGGTAGCGAGCCAGCAGATGTAGTTTGAGTTGTTTGCGGGCTCGAAACAGGTAGTTTTTTACCGTGCCGTCGGGTAGGGAGGTAATCTGGGCGATTTCTTCGTAGCTCAGCTCCTGCTGGTGGTAGAGCGAGACGAGCGTGCGGTAGAGCGGGGGCAGCTGTTCAATGGCCGCCCCCAAAATGTCCGCCAGGTCGCGTCCAAAAAGGGCGGCCTCAGGGTCGGCGTCGGTACTGGCAAGATGGGTAGGCGCGGCCCGGTAATTGGGGGCGTCCTCGTCGGCCGTAGCCTCGGTGGGGTCCAGCAGCACGAGCTGCTTTTTCTCGAGGTAATGCAGGCAGGTATTGTAGGCAATCTGCCCCACCCAGGTAGATAATTTAGCCTGAAACTTGAAGCCAGCCAGATTCTTATAGGCTTTTAGATAAATCTCCTGCGCGAGGTCGGGGCGATCGGCCGGGTGCCGTATCATCTTGAAAACCATCTGTGTGACCAGGCCCTCGGTGCGCCGCACCACCTGCCCGAACGCCGCCGCGTTGCCGCCCAGTATCTGGGCCACAAGCTGCTGGTCGGTAAGCAAGGAGGCGGGGGGGCTGCTCATCAGCGCATGAGACCGGGCCGTTGAAAATATGTTGCAACAGGGCCGGCGGTCCGCCCGGGGCTAGCCCAGCTGGCTGCCCGCTGGCCCGACCGTCAGGGTCACGGGGCGGCCTACTACTACGGCCTCGTTGGTGGGCTCGTGGCCGATGGGAAAGCCGTAGCCCACCGGAAACTGGTAGCGGCGGGCGTAGTGGTCGATAATCTCGTAGGCTGAGTGGCCGAAGGGTACGGCGTTGTCGCGCATCTGCGAAAAATGACCCACTACCAGGCCCGCCAGCTCGGTGAGCTGCCCGCTGCGGTGCAGGTGCAGCAACATCCGGTCAACGTGGTAGAGGTACTCGTCGAGGTCTTCCAAAAACAAAATGCGCCCCGCAAAGCTGGCCTGCGAAGGCGTGCCCGTGATGGTTTGGAGTAAGCTCAAATTACCCCCCACCAATTCGCCGCTGGCCGTGCCGGGGCGGTTGAGCGGGTGCGGCGGGGCGGCGCAGCTCAGTGCTTCGCCAAACAGGGCGCGGCGCAGGCTTTCGAGCGCGGCCGCCCCGTGCTCTTGCCCAAACAGCACCGGCATCACTCCGTGGATGCTCTGGTAACCCAGTCGTAGCAAGTGGCTGTGCAGCACCGTAATATCAGAAAACCCGGCTATCCACTTCGGGCTTTTGGCGAACTGGGTAAAATCCAGCTTGTCGAGCAGGCGGGCCGTGCCGTAGCCGCCGCGGGCGCACAAGATTGCCCGAATGCTAGGGTCGTCGAGCTGGCGCTGAAAGTCGCGGCGGCGTAGTACGTCCTCGCCGGCAAACTGGTGGTGCGCCGCATCAATGGTTTCGCCCAGCACCACTTCCAGACCCCAGCCTTGCAGCGTTTGGCGCGCAAATTCGACCTCGGCGGTGCTGATTTTGCGGGCGGGTGCCACGATGGCCACGCGCTGGCCGGCTTTTAGAAAGGGAGGGGCAATGGGAGGCATGGGGCAGCGGGGCAGAGAAGCTGCAAAGAAACTACGGTCCTGGTGTTATTGCCCGCAGAGTTGCGCCGGGCGCAAGCGCCGGGTTGCGCGGGACTGGGCAGGCGCAAGCGTCGGATAATCAGCGAATAATAGAGGATTGGGGTATCAGCTCGCTCGCGTAAAAAGCTTCCAGCGCCTGCGAAATCTTAGCTGTTTCAAGCAAAAAGCCATCGTGACCGAAGCTCGAATCCAGCTCGCCGTACACTGCCCCGGGAATACCCGCTGCGATGTCGCGCTGCTCGCCAAGCGGGAATAGTACGTCGGAGGTAATGCCCAGCACCAGCGTGCGCGCCCGGATGCCCGCCAGCGCCGCCGCTACCCCACCCCGGCCCCGGCCGAGGTTGTGCGAGTCCATCGCGCGGGTGAGCACCACGTAGCTGTAGGCGTTGAAGCGCGCTACGAGCTTGGCACCCTGGTAGCGCTGGTAGCTGCTGGCCCGGAAGTCGCGCAGGCGGTCGTCGTCGGGCTCGGTCTGGGTGGCTGTGTAGGCATCGTAGCCCCGGTAGCTGAGCAAGGCTACGGCGCGGGCAGCTGCCAAGCCCGCTGCGCCACCCTCGGGCTGGTTTTCGTGGTAAGTGGCATCGGCCTCAATCGCCAGGCGCTGGGCCTCATTGAAGGCGATACCCCAGGCCGAATGCCGGGCGCTAGTGGCGATAACCACCAAGTGGCTAGCTATACCGGGTTGACTGGCCGCCCATTCCAGCGCCTGCTGGCCGCCCAGCGAACCCCCGATGAGCGTGTGAATGTGCGTCAGTCCCAGCTCTTGCCGCAGAGCTTCGTGGGCCGCTACGAGGTCGCGAATGGTGAGCAGGGGGAAGTCGTGGTAGCGGCCTCGGCCGGTCACCGGGTCGGCGTCGAGCGGACTGGTGCTCCCGTAGCACGAGCCCAGTACGTTGGCGCACACGATAAACCAGTCGGCAGGATCAAAAAAGCAGCCGGCCCCGAACAGCCCCGGCCACCAGTCGAGCACGTCGGCATTGGCCGTGAGCGCGTGGCATACCCACACCACGTTGCTGCGCGCGGCGTTGAGCTGGCCCCAGGTACGGTAGGCCACCCGGGCACCGGTCAGCACCTCGCCGCTTTCCAGCGGCAGGGGAGTGGGGAGCAAAAAAACAGACTCGTTCATGGTAAATGAATTTACCGCGGAAGGCGCGGAAGGCTTACGCGGAAGGCGCGGAGGGTTGATACTCCGTGTCTTCCGCGTAAATCCTCCGCGCCTTCCGCGGTGAAAAAGCGTCAACAACTATACTTCCAGCGGCTGGGCGTGCTCGGGCTGGGGCTCGGCAATGGCTTCGGCCTCGTCAGTCTCACCCTGCGGGGCGGCGGTGGTCGCGGCGGCTAGGGCCTGCTCCAGGTCGGCGCGGATGTCTTCGAAGTGTTCGATGCCCACCGACAGGCGCAGCAGCGTGGGCGTTACGCCCGAGGCCAGCTGCTCTTGCTCGCTGAGCTGCTGGTGCGTGGTAGCCGAGGGCTGAATAATGAGCGTTTTGGCATCGCCCACGTTGGCCAAATGGCTGATGAGCTTGAGGTTATCGATCAACGCCGTGGCGGTATCTTTGCTGCCGTGCAGGGCAAACGACAGCACGCCGCCAAAACCGCGCTTGAGGTACTTGGCCGCCGTGGCGTGGTTGGGGCTGCTGGCCAGGCCGGGGTAGTTAACGTGCGCTACCTGGGGCTGCTGCTCCAGCCACTGGGCAATTTTGAGGGCGTTTTCCACGGTGCGCTCCACGCGCAGACTCAGCGTTTCGAGGCCTTGCAGCAGCAGGAATGAGTTGAAGGGGCTGATGGCCGGACCGAAGTCGCGCAGCCCTTCTACCCGGGCGCGGATAATAAAGGCGATGTTACCAAACGGCCCGTTTTTACCAAATACGTCGTTGAAAACCAGGCCGTGGTAGCCGTCGCTGGGCTCGGTAAACTGCGGATATTTCCCGTTGCCGAAGTCGTAGGTGCCGCCGTCCACAATCACGCCGCCCACGCTCGTGCCGTGGCCGCCGATCCACTTGGTAGCCGACTCCACTACGATGTTGGCGCCGTGCTCCAGGGGGCGGAACAGGAAGCCGCCCGCGCCGAAGGTGTTGTCTACCACCAGCGGAATGTCGTGCTTCTTGGCCACGGCCGCCACGCGCTCAAAATCGGGCACGCTGAAGCTGGGGTTGCCGATGGTTTCGAGGTAGATAGCGCGAGTTTTGTCATCAATCAGCGCCTCAATGCTGTCGGCGTCGTCGCCATCGGCAAAGCGCGTTTCGATGCCCAGGCGCTTGAACGCCACTTTGAACTGGTTGTAGGTGCCGCCGTAGAGGTACGAGCTGGTTACGAGGTTGTCACCGGCTTGCAGGATGTTGTTGAGCGCAATAAACTGCGCTGCCTGGCCCGAGCCCACGGCCAGCGCTGCCACGCCGCCTTCGAGCGCCGCAATGCGCTGCTCGAATACGTCGGTGGTGGGGTTCATCAGGCGAGTGTAGATGTTGCCAAACTCCTTTAGGGCGAACAGATTAGCGCCATGCTCCGCATTTTTAAACACGTAGCTGGTAGTCTGGTGAATGGGTACCGCCCGCGAGCCGGTGGTAGGGTCGGGCTGCTGGCCGGCGTGGAGTTGAAGGGTTTCGAAGTGCAGGTTCTGGGTAGCCATGATGGGGGAGATGTAGTTATTATTTTTTAAAAATCAAGCGAAAAGCAAAGACTAAGCGGGTAGCGCCTCGGGTCGCCGGGCCAGTACCGCCAGGATGGTTGCCGGATCGGGGCGGTCCTTGAAATTGGCGAGTACCTCGGCCCAGAGGATGGTTTGATCGGTGTTGATGACAAACGTGGCCGTGAGCGGTAACTCGTCATCCTCGGTGCCATTGTGGGCCGCCAGGTCGATGCCAACGCTACGCAGCGTATCGGCCACGTCGGCCCCTACGCGATATGCCAGGCCGTACTGGCGGGCTACCTTATTGCCCACGTCGCTGAGTACGGTGAACGTTAGCTCTTGCGCGCTGGCCGTGAGGCTAGTAGCATCCGGCGTCTGGGGCGAAATGGCAACCAGAGTGGCCCCTTGGCTGGCCAGTTCGGGCAGCGCCTGCTGATAAGCGCGCAGTTGCACGTTGCAATACGGGCACCAGTTGCCGCGATAAAAGGTGAGTACTACCGGGCCGCGCTCCAGCAGGCTAGTTAGGGTTTGGAGCTGACCGGCGGCATCGGGCAGCGTGAAGTTCGGAGCCGTCTGGCCGACGCGGAGCGCGTGGCTAACTAAGCCAGCAGCCTCCGCGTGGGCGATACCAGAATCGATGGTTTGAGCGACGGCGGCGGGTAAAACGCCGGCCAGGTGTTGGGCCGCATCGGCTAGTTTTTGCTTGAATAAAGAGGGGGTGCCAGACGAAGCTGAGGTAGACATACTGGGGAGGAAATAGATGCGAAAAAAAGTTTGGGTAAACTCCGTGCTGTTGGCTTTTCGCTTCCTCAACTACTATCGGATGAGTAGCATTTTTGTAAGTATCTGATGTATAAGGCGTTATCTTTTAAGTAGCCGCATCAGTTAGCCTAGGCCGCGGCAAAGCCGGCAGACGAAGGCACTACCCACAAAAAGAGGAAAGAAGCAAAAAGCGCCGGGCTGACAAGCTAGCCGCAGCAACAACAGCACATTCGCATTCGCCGAGAGGCGGTCGAGCTACCTAAAGCCAGGGGCAAGAAACGTCCGTAACCACTTTTAGGGGAAGCGGGGGCGGAGGGGACAGCGAAGGAAATTGCGTGTGCCATGGGTACTCGATTTATAGACCCCCGGGCGGCGCGTGGCAGCTGCCGGGGTAGGAATTGGCACCTTTCAGCGGGTGAAGGTTGCCAGCGGGTCAGGGAGCCTAATCTCTCGCCGCTTCTGTATAAAACTGAAACTAAACTGCCCCGCCTGCTGCGGAGGAGTACCGGGTTGGTGAGGGCAAAGATAGCGCCGCCAACTAAACCTGCAAATTTTTGCAAAAAAAATGTAGGGTAAGCTTCAGCTTGCCCGGCGTCCGGGCGGTACTCACCTCACGCCGGGCAAGCTGAAGCTTACCCTACAGAAAACAAAAAGGCCACCCCAAGACTGGAGTGGCTTTTCTCACCTTTTTTCTGCAAAAAGTACCTAGATACTAGGTAGGGTTAACTCCTGACCTACTTCGATGCGGTCGGGGTTACTGCCGATGATGGCCTTATTGGCCTCGTATATCTGATGCCACTTGGCGGCGTCGCCGTAGTGTTCTTTAGCAATTTTGGAAAGCGAGTCGCCGCTTACTACGGTGTAGGTAGTGCCAGCGGCAGTATTATCGGCAGCAGACTTATCGCTGTTGCCAAAAAAATCGGTACCGCCGGTGTTTTGGGCGGGAGCAACGGGCTTTTTATCACCTTCGTTGTTCAGGAAATCGAGCAAGCCCATGTGACAAGTGCGAGATTAAGAGTGAAGAATAGCTGCCGCAGCCGGGCTGGGTGGCTTGCGGCTTTTTACGGGGCCTGGCGCGGAGAGGTTGCCCTGGATAACCAAAAAAAAATGCGGCCGTAAGCAGCACCGGACTAATCCTGACTTTTCTCTCACAACCTCTTTTCTCCCCATGAACTTCGCACACGTATCCTACCGGTCTTATTTCACCGCGCTGTTTAGCGTGGTAGCCCTGCTATTTTTCGTAGCCTCGTGCGGCAGCGACAAAGGCAAGGTAGAGGGCGCAAACATGCTGTACGGCTCGAGCAGCAAGGTATGGGTGACCGACAAGCAGACCGATGCGGCCGGTGATAAGGTGAAGCAAAGCGACGCCGATCAGGAGCAGGAAATTAGCTTTGCTTCGAACGGTACCTACTCGGGCACGCAGAGCGGTAAGTACGTATTTGACCAAACGGCCAAGACTATCACGATGACGCCCGAAGGCAGCACGACCAGCAATACCTTCAACATTGAAACGCTAACCGACAGCAAGCTGACGCTCGTAAACCCGAACAGCCCCGAGTCGAAACTGATGCTCAAGGCCAAGTAGCCAAGATTTTCGCAGGACTTATGTCCGCTTATAAGCCTCGCTCCGTTTCTGGAGCGAGGCTTTTTTTGTGGCCGGGCGTGGCCAGCCAGCGCGGCAGGTAGGCTACGCCCAGAGCCAGGTAGAAATAATACGTAACGATGCGATAGAGTAGTACCAGGAAGCTCGTCATGGCCGCCGTGCCCATGAAGCGGCCGAAGAAGGTAGGGAAAGCCCCCTCGGCGATGCCTGCGCCACCCGGCGTAATAGCCAGCAGCAGAATGACTTTGTACGTGATGTTGCGAGCGAAAATAAACAGGAAGGTGCCCGTAGTCATGGGGGCAAAGGCGGCGATGAGGCAGCCGATCACCGCGTAGCGGGCCGTCCACACAAAGACGGTGCTGAGCGCGGCCTTCCACCAGTAGGCCGCGCCTGCCCCGCGCAAGTGCGCCGAAGCCGATACCATTTCCTGACCTTGGCGGTAGGCCAGGCGGCGGAAGCGCCGCAGTACGCGCAGCGAGGTGAGCCGCACTAATAGGCGGCGAACCGAGCGCGGATTGATAAACAGCGCGTAGAACAGCAGGCCCGAATAGGCCGACACGGCTACGTAGCTAACAATAAAAAGCACCCGGAGCGTTTGCACGAAGGCCGATTGCAGGCCGTGGGGATACAGGCCGTCGCCGGCCAGCCACACCACCAGCGGCACCATAAGTACGTAGTACAGATTATCGAGAAAGGCCGTGACGATGGTGTAGGCGATGGCCTTGCCGAGCGGAATGCCCTCCTTGTTGAGAATGACCGGGGCGGCTGCCGTGCCTCCCGCCGCCGACGGCAGTACACAGGAGGCAAATTCCCACACGACAATGACCCCAAATGCCTGCTTCCAACTCAGCACTTTTTCGGAGATGCTGCGGATGCGGTAGATGTAGCCCAGGTCGCGCGCCCACAGCACGAGCAGCGTGATAAAGAGCCATTCCCAGCTGGCGTCGCGCAGCGGGGCGAGATCGCCGGGCTTATAGGAGTGCCAGAATAGAAAGGCCACTACGCTCAGGCCAATCAGCGCCGGCAGCACGATGCGCGAAGGGCGCAATTGCTGCACAAGGTCAGCGTCGGGGCGGGCTGGGGGCGGAGTAGCAGGGGTAGACAGCATAGGCAGGGAAAGGGTAGACAAAAATAGGCCCACCGGGGGAGGTCATCCGCTTGGAGCCCTGGCAGTAGCCTGCTGGTAGCGTAAGGGCAGGAGCAGCTAGTGGCTGGCTAACTGGTTAGGCAGGCGCACTAGCCGGTGAGAAAACCGGGCCAGGCCGTACCGGGGTGCCGGGCTGATAAAGCGGTTAAAGGATTTATCGCGCCGTTGCCGAATAGACTGGAATAGTGGTGCTCAACTTGCTGCTTGTCAGGTGTAACGAAATCCGCTCTATTCGATCAAGAAAGTAGTAGCCGTTGAGGTCACTCCCTGCATAAGCTTGCGAGTGAAAGCAGCTAGTTTTCGCGTGCGTGCAGCCCTGGCCAGCTACGGGAGTTATTACTTTCCTTCCAAGGCGATAAGGAGGAGTTTGCGCAATAAATTCACCATTTGTTCATTTATTTGCTGGCGGAGCAGATGAGCTTTAAGTAAATTTACTTTTCTTACCAGCTATATGCTCCCAACTATCGAAGCCCAGCCAACGCCGACAGCAGCCGACTTAGACGCCGTGCCCCGCGGGAATACCCAGAAGAATGTTAACCGCGACCTCCTAGCCTATTTGCTGCAACACGAGGCTCCCCGGTTGCAACGGCCGGGCCTTCGCTGGCTGGATGTACCTTGCGGGGAAGGCGAATTCTTGACGCAGGTCCGCCGTTTTTTTGCCCCAGCCGAGCTGTGGGGGGCTGACATTCGCCCCGTTGCCCCGGCCGTACCCGGCGGCCTGAATGGCTACCGCGTCATCGATCTTAATCGAGAGTTTCCTTTCACGGATACCGGGCAGTTTGCTGTGATCAGCTCCGTTAGCGGCATCATGTGCTTTGGTAACACCGACCAATTTATTGCGCGGTGCGCCCAGCAGCTGCAACCCGACGGTTTGCTGGTCGTTACCAACGACAACTACGCCACCGTGCGCGACCGGCTGAGCTTTCTATTTCTGGGTCGGACTCGCCGGTTTAAGTGGCTTTACGAGCCAGGGGAGGGTAACGTACAGCAGGTATCGCAGCAGGAATTGAAGCGCCTGTTTGACCGCCACGGGCTACGCTTAAAAAAGGTGGGCTACACCTCTTTCTACACGGAGGACTGGCTATTTGCCCCACTGGCCGCGCTGCTCTGGCCGTTGCAGTGGCTCCGGCTGCGTCGGTTGCGCAGCACCACTAGCTGGGAAATGCGCAAGCAGCTATTCGGCTTTCGCTCCTTGCTGTACCGCCACTACTATTTTATAGGAGAGAAAATAAGCTGAGTGCGAAATCGGCCTAATGCTTTAGCCGCAGATAAAAAGGCCTTCGCACAAGCAGGCGCGGGCAGTAGCCACTTGCTACTGCTCGGCGAACATAAAAAGGGCCGACCACGCTTAGCGCGGTCGGCCCTTTTACAATCAAGTAGTTAGCCAGGCTGTGGGGAGGCTACGGCCGGCCGCCGGGGCTACCGGCCGGTACGATGCCGCTGGGCGAGGTAGTGCCCGGCGAGGGCGCGTTGGTCGGCGTGGTGGCGGGCACGCTGGGCTTCACGGTTGAGCTGTCGGCCGGGGCCGTGGCGGGCCGCCGGTTGGGCTGGCCCGCCGGCGTAGCAGTGCTGTCGGCGGGGGTTGCGGGCGTGGCTGGCGCAGCATCGGCAGGGGCTGCCGGGCGAGCCGCGCCTGCGGGGCGCTGGCCCGCGCCGGGGTAGCCGGTGGTACCGGCCGGGCGCTGGCCCGCACCATTGGGGCGAGCGCCGCCCCCGCCGCCTTGGCCGCCGCCGCCGAGGTCACCCCCGCCGCCCATGCCGCCGCCGGCGTCGCCGCCTTCTTTCAGGTCGTCATTGTTTACGCTCTTGCGGTTACGGGGGCGCTGGTCTACCGTCAGCTTGCCGATGCGGTAGCTGAAGTTGATTTTGAAGTTCAGGTTCCGGGTCAGGTTGGTGCTGTTTTGCTGGAGCACCGGGCCGTTGATGGCCACGCCGTTGTAGTTATCCACGTAGGGCGTCGAGACGTTGGTGCGGATGCGGATAGAGCCGGTGAAGAAGTTTTCGGCCCCGAAGCCGATGCTGCCGCGCTTCTCGGCAAAGCTTTTCTGCAAGCTCAGGCTGTAGATGCCGAAGCCGCTTTGCGTGCCTTGCAGCTGCACCTGCTGGCCCCGGTAGAAGCCGAAAGCCTGCAAGGAGTAGCTCTTGCCCAGGTCGTAAGAGCCGAAGGCCCGGGCATTGATGACCACGCCGCTGTTGCGGGAGTTGTAAGCCGCCTCGGGGTCGTTGTTTTTTAGTACCGCGTAGAAGGCGTCTACGCTGCCATTCAGTGAGAGCTTGCCGGTGTTGGCCCCCGCGAAGAGGCTGCCGCCGTAGGCATTCTCGGTGCCCGAGTTGAGGTAGGTGGTCAGCAGCGCCCCCTGAATATTGTTGGGGTTCAGCTCGGGAGGCAGCGGCACGCGCACCGTCTGAATGGCGTCGGTAGTGTTGCGCACGAATGCTGTCAGATTCAGGTTGACCTTTTGCTTGACGGTGGTGCTGTAGCCAACCTCGTAGTTGTTGGTGTATTCGGGACCGAGCTCAGCATTACCCCGCGAGGCGTTCAGCGGGTTGCTGGCCTGTACGTTGGGGTTCAAAAATTGCAGTGAGGGGCGCTGGATGCGGCGGTTGTACGAAAACTTTACCACGTTGCCGTTCTCCAGCTTGCGCGAGAGGTTGACGCTGGGCACGAGCACGCTGTAGTCGGGAATATTGGTGCTGGTGAGTGCGCCCTGGCCATTGCTGAAATCGGCCGAGATGCTGGTGTACTCGTAGCGCACCCCCGGCTTCAGCGTAAAGCCCTTGGGTAGCCCGATGGTGTAGGTAGCGTAGCCAGCGGCCACGTTCTGGCGGTAGCGGAAGGAGTTGTTGAGCGTGGCCCCGCCCGCCTGCGGCTGCAAGTTGGCGTCGTAGAAGTAGCTGTAGTCGCTGCTCACGCGGCGCATGATGTCTTTCACGCCTACTTCCAGCAGCTGGTCCTTCACGGTCGGCGTCTGGTAATCGACCTGGCCGGTGTATTCCTCGTTGTAGCTGTCGTTGTTGTTGCCCAGCTGGCCCACGTAGCGGCGGGAGTCGCGGTCGGTGGGACCGTTGGGGTCAAAGACGCTGTTGGTAAAATTGTTCGTCTGATTGTTGCGGCTGAACAGCGTGAGCACACTCAACTCGCGCTGCTTCACGTCGAAGAGGTGCGTATAGTTGAGGCTGGCATCGACGGTGTTCGAGTTGTTGGTCGAGGCCACGTCGCGGATGGAGTTAACCGTGAGTGGGGCCGTGCCGGCGGCAATGCGGCTCAGCAGGTTATCCTGGTAGTTGTCGGCGTTGCGAACGCCGTAGGCGATGGAGCCGGCCAGCGAATTCTGCTTATTGAAATCGTAGGTGAGGCCCAGCGTGTAGCGCCCGAAGATGTCGTTGCGGCGCGTATCGGCGCTCTGGGCCACGCTGGTGCGGTTGCCGGTAGCCAGGCTGATGCTCTGCTGGCTGTTGTCGAAGCTGCCCGGCTGGTTGTAGCTGGCCCGTCCGAAGCCGCCCAGGCTCACCCCAAACTTGCCGTTGCTGTAGTTGCCGTTCAAGCCCAGGTTGGTGGCGCGCAGGCCCACGCCGGTATTGAGGCTCAGCGAGCCGCCGCGCAGGTTGTTTTGCTTGGTCACGATGTTGATAATCCCGCCCGAGCCTTCGGCGTCGTACTTCGCCGAGGGTGAGGTAATGACTTCCACCGTCTGAATCTGGTCGGCCGGAATTTGCTTCAGGGCGTCGGCGATGCTGCTGGCCGCGATGGTGCTGGGCTTGTTGTTGATGAGCACCCGGATGTTGCTGCTGCCGCGCAGGCTCACGTTGCCGTCAAGGTCCACGCTGAGCAGGGGCACGCGCTTGAGCACGTCGGTGGCGTCGCCGCCCTGAGTGGTTTTATCCACGTCGGCGTTGTACACCGTGCGGTCGACGCGCTCTTCGATGAGCGGCTTTTTGCCGGTCACGACTACTTCGGCCAGCTTTTGGGCCGCCGCCGCCAGGGCCACGTTGCCCAGCGCCAGGTTGCCGCCGGCCGTCACGGTTACGCCGTCCTTCACCTGCGTGGTGTAGCCGATAAAGCTGATTTCCACCCGGTAGGTACCCGCCGGTACGGGCAGCACAAACTTGCCGTCGTCGCCGGCCACGCCGCCGTTGACCGGGCTGTTGGTGCTGGGGTTGATGACGTTGACGGTGGCGTACGACACGGGCTTGCCGTTGGCGGCGTCGGTTACGGTGCCGCTCACGCGGCCGGTAGCCGAGCGCGGGGCAGCAGCGGGCGCAGCGGCCGGGCGGCCGGGGGCCTGGCTATGGGCCAGCAAGGGGCTGGCTGCCAGGGCCACCGCCAGCAGGGGAGCGGCGGGGAAGGTAGTCTTGTTCATAAAATGCATTGACGGCCAAAGTGCGTAAATGCCGTACAATAGTTGCACTGGCTAGCCGGCTTTTTGGCAATTGCTCGGCCAGCTGCCCACCTCTACCGACCAAGCCAGCTACCTCGCCGACCGTCCGGCGGAGCCGCTCCGCCGCATTAGCCCGACGGTACGCAACCGCCCGCCCCGGGTTGTCGTACCTTTGAGGTCGGCGAGCCAATCTCTTAGCCCGCCCGGCGGTTAGCTACCGCACCGCCCCTTTTTCTGCTGCCCCGATGATAATTGAACCTGGCCCGCTTCTGGCGGCAATTTCCTCGCCCGACGACCTCAAAAAGCTTGCTCCCGAACAGTTAGTGCAAGTCAGCACCGAGCTGCGCGAGTTTATCATCGACACGGTGAGCATTTACGGCGGACACTTTGGGGCCTCGCTGGGGGTAGTCGAGCTGACGGTGGCGCTGCACTACGTGTTCAACACGCCCTACGACCAGCTCGTGTGGGATGTGGGCCACCAGGCGTACGGTCATAAAATTCTGACCGGCCGACGCGACCGCTTTCCGACCAACCGCCGCTACGGCGGCATGTCGGGCTTTCCCAAAATGTCGGAAAGCAAGTACGACGCTTTCGGCGTGGGCCACAGCAGCACCAGCATTGGCGCGGCGCTGGGCATGTCGGTAGCTTCCGATTACAAGAAGGAGTTTGACCGCCAGCACATTGCCGTTATCGGCGACGGCTCGATGACGGCGGGTATGAGCTTCGAGGCCCTGAACCAGGCCGGGGCCATGCGCAACAATATGATTGTCGTGCTCAACGACAACTGCATGAGCATCGACCCCAACGTGGGCGCGCTCAAAGAATACCTCACCGACATTACCACCTCGCGCACCTACAACAAGGTGCGCGACGAGCTGTGGAACGTGCTCGGCAAGCTCTCCAAGTTTGGCCCCAACCCCCAGCAGATTGCCCGCAAGGTAGAGGCCGCCATGAAGGCCACTCTGCTCAAGCAAAGCAACTTGTTTGAGGCGCTGAATTTCCGCTATTTCGGCCCCGTCGATGGGCACGACGTGCAGCATCTGGTAGAGGTACTGAACGACCTCAAAGCCATTCCCGGCCCCAAGCTGCTGCACTGCGTAACGGTGAAGGGCAAGGGCTACGCGCTGGCCGAGAAAGACCAGACGCTGTGGCACGCCCCGGGTTTGTTCGACAAGATTACGGGCGAGATTTTTACCAAAATCCCCGACCAGCCCCAGCCGCCCAAGTACCAGGACGTATTCGGCCACACGCTGCTGGAGCTGGCCCAGGCCAACGACAAAATCATGGGCGTGACGCCCGCCATGCCCAGCGGCTCGTCGCTCAACATCATGATGGCCGCCATGCCCGACCGGGCATTCGACGTGGGCATTGCCGAGCAGCACGCCGTAACGTTCTCGGCGGGGATGGCTACCCAGGGCTTGGTGCCGTTCTGCAATATCTACTCGTCGTTTATGCAGCGGGGCTACGACCAGGTGGTGCACGATGTCGCGTTGCAAAACCTGCACGTGGTGTTCTGCCTCGACCGGGCCGGCTTTGCCGGGGCCGATGGCCCCACGCACCACGGCTGCTACGACCTGGCGTACATGCGTTGCATCCCCAACATCGTGGTCGCCGCCCCGATGAACGAGCAGGAGTTGCGCAACCTTATGTACACCGCCCAGCTGCCCGAAAACGCCGGGCCGTTCAGCATTCGCTACCCGCGTGGCGAGGGCGTGATGCCCGCCTGGCGCACCCCGCTCCAACGGGTAGCCATCGGCACGGGCCGGGTTATTCACGAAGGGCAGGAAGGGGGCGTGGCCATCCTCACCATCGGCCACATCGGTAACTACGCGGTGAAAGCCGCCGCCGCCCTGGCCGCCGAGGGGCTCGACGTAGGCCACTACGACATGCGCTTCTGCAAGCCGCTCGATGAGGAAATGCTGCTGGCCGTGGCCCGCCGCTACCGCGCTATCGTGACGGTGGAAGACGGCTGCCTGCAAGGCGGCTTCGGCTCGGCCGTGCTGGAGTTCTTGGCCGACCACGGTCAGCACCTGCCCGTGCGTCGCCTTGGCATTCCCGACCGCGTGGTGGAGCACGGTACGCAAGACCAGTTGTATAAGGAGTGCGGCTTCGACGCCGACGGCATCGCCCGGGCCGTGCGCGAAATGGCTACCAAGGTAGCCGCTCAGGTTTCCGTTATTGCCTGACGAGGCTGCTTAGCTTAAGCCTACAAAAGCCCAAGCAACGGTGGTTGCTTGGGCTTTTGTATTGGCTGAGTAGTGCAACGAAGCGAGCAAGATGCTTCGGCAAGCGGACGCCAGATGAGCCTAACGGACCTGAAAAAGTGTACACTGCTTAGGTGCGGCGGTAAACAATAGGCTAAGCAAGCTTGTCTTACCCCAACGCTCCTGGCGGCGACTTGTCGCTGCGCAGGCGGCGCTCACGCCTAATCCTTTTCCACCAATGGCAGCTACCACCGCATCTTATCCCGCCACGTTTACCATCGGCGGCGACCTGACCGTTAATCGCCTCGGCTTCGGGGCCATGCGCATCACCGGCGACGGCATCTGGGGGCCGCCCAAAGACCACGACGAGGCCATCCGCGTGCTGAAGCGGGCTGTGGAGCTGGGCGTCGATTTTATTGATACCGCCGACAGCTACGGCCCCAACGTTTCGGAGGAACTGATTGCCGAGGCCCTGCACCCTTACAAGCAAGGCTTGGTAATCGCAACCAAGGGCGGGCTGCTGCGCACCGGCCCCAACCAGTGGCCCCTCGACGGCAGCCCCAAGCATTTGGAGGAAGCCCTGCACGGTAGCCTCCAGCGCCTGCGGGTAAAGCAGATTGACTTGTACCAGCTGCACCGCATCGACCCCAACGTGCCAGCGGAAGACACCTTCAACTTCCTCAAAAAAGCCCAGCAGGATGGCCTGATCAAGCACATCGGCCTTTCGGAAGTCGATGTAGACCAGATTAAAAAGGCCCAGGAGTTTTTCGAGGTAGTGTCGGTGCAAAACATGTACAGCGTCGACAACCGCAAGTGGGAGGCCGTACTCGACTACACCCGCGAACAGAACATCGCCTTTATCCCGTGGTACCCGCTCTCGGGGGGCAACAAGGAGGCGCTGGCGGCGCTCGATAGCATCGCCCACAAGCACGGCGCTACCCCGCAGCAAATCGCCCTGAGCTGGCTGTTGCACCATTCGCCCAACATTCTGCTCATCCCCGGCACTTCCAAAGTGAAGCACCTGGAGGAGAATATGAAAACGGCCGACATCCGGCTTTCGGCCGAGGACATGGCCACGCTCGATAAAATCAAGCCGGCGTAACGCCGCTGGGTTGTTGTGCGTTAAGCAAAGCCGGCTAGCCTCGCTAGCCGGCTTTTTATTTGATATAATCCGCACTCTTCCGCTATGCCCAGCTTGCCCCACGTCTTGAAAAAACCTTTGCTGGCCCTGGCGCTGGGGCTGGCAGCCTGCTCGTCGGAGCAGGCGACTACGCGGGTGGATAGCCGGCCGGGCGTGAATCTGACCCGCTACCGGACTTTCAATTTTATGGATGCCGTCGCCCGCAACGATTCAGCCTTCATGGGTTCGGGCTCCAACGTATTTGACCTCAAGCGCGCCGTCACCCGCGAGCTGGAGGCCCGGGGCCTGCGCCAGGCCGACCAGCCCGACCTGTGGGTAAATATCGCCCTCGTAACCCAGCAGCGGGTGCAAACTCGCGAGGCGAATTTTCGCACCGACGGCGCGCCCTACTACATCGGCCAGCGCAACTACCACTGGCAGGCCAATGACATTCCGGTGGGGACTTATCAGGAAGGCACCGCCACCATTGACCTGGTCGATGCCACCCGTAAGGAGCTGGTGTGGCAGGGTACGACGACCGCTATTTTATCGCGTACCCCCAGCCGTTCGGCCAAGCAGATTGATAAGGGGGTAGAAGACGTATTTGCCCGTTTCCCGGTGCCTGCCAGGTAGGGTAGCGCGGACTCGCCGCGTTCGCGCTACCGGCGGTCGATTAGCTGTACCACATCCTTGGTCGAAACTGGCTGGCCAGTCTCGGCGGCGCGGTAGATGGCTTGGAGCAGCTGGACGTCGCGCAGGCCCATCTCACCGGGTACGCGGGTGGGCTTGTTGAGCAGCACGCACTGGGCGAAATCGTCTAGTTGAGCGGCCTGCTGATTGATATTGGGAAGGTTAAGCAGCCCGTCGTTTTTGCTGGTGCGGCCAGCTAGCCCGCCGTAGCCAAAAGCCGGCGCCAGCTCCAGCCAGCCGCCGGTGGCATCGGCGCGCAGGCGACCCGGCATGTTGTCGGCGTAGGTGGTACGGCAGTCGGCCACGGAGCCATCGGCAAAGCGCAGTTGCCAGTTTACGCCCGCCTCTACTTCCTTGAAGTAGCCGGTACCGGTTTCGGGCGTGAAGCTGGCCGTGACGGCGACTGGCACCTGGCCCTTCGTGTATAGGCAGCCCTGCAGGCAGTAGATGCCCATGTCCATGAGCGGTCCCCCGCCGCTGAGCTTTTTATCTACCCGCCAGGGTGTGCTACCGCTGTCAAACTTAAAGCCGTTGTCGGCCGCCAGGTGCCTGATGGCCCCGTAGGTCTGCGCCTGGCCCAGGCGCATCATGGCTTGGTTGTGCGGCTCGAAATGTAGCCGGTAGCCGATACTAAGCTTTCTGCCCGCTTTTTCCATTGCCGCAATCATGCGGCGAGCATCGGCCACTGAGGTGGCCATTGGTTTCTCACAAATAACGTGCTTGCCGGCCTGCGCCGCCCGCACCACGTACTCAGCGTGCAAGGCATTGGGCAGCACCACGTACACAATATCGATGGCCGGATTGTCGGCGATGCGGTCGAACGTTTTGTAATCGTAGCAGTTACCGGCGGGCAGGCGGTACTGCTTTTGCCACTGCGCGGCCTTGGCGGGCGAGCCCGTAACGATACCCGCTAGCTGGCAAAATCTTGTCTGCTGCAAGGCTGGGGCGAGCTGGCCGGTACTGTAGTTGCCCAAGCCGACCAACGCCACCCCGAGTTTGCGCTCGGCGGCCAGGTCATTAGCCAGCCAGCTGAGCGGCTGGGCCAGCCCGGTGCTACCCGCGAGCGTAGCGCCCGCGCCCAGCGAGAGGGCGCGCAAAAAATCACGGCGCGAAGCGCGGGAGTCAAAGGAGTTGCTCATCGGGTGAGGGGTTGGCTGGAAATGGTAGTACCGTTTTCAGCCCGATGAGTTATGAGGAGCTTACTCGTCGGCCAGGTCGGCTGCATCCACCTGATAGGCAATGGCTGGAGACCCCCGAGATAGCATGGCAGGTTACGGGGGCGCGGTGCAGGGGCAGTTACTTTAAGAAGCTGTTTAGGAAATAAGTAAACCACAAACGTCCGTCATGCTGAGCTTGCCGAAGCATCTTGGCAGGTTCACTGTTTAGCCATTCAACGAACCTGCCAAGATGCTTCGGCAAGCTCAGCATGACAATAGTTATGTGGTCGTGTCACTTCCTAAACAGCTTCGAAGAATCAAGCACTAGCTACGCAAGTTGGTGTATGCCTTTGGGTTGAATTTTTGATTCTGAAACTGTTTAGGAAGTCGCCCTGCCGGGGATGGGGTCTCGCGGGCGAACTAAGCCGAGGAGTGTTCACCTGAAAAGCGCTTTCTAAAGAGCTTCTCTATCAAGGAAGGCGAAGCCGTTCTGCATTCGGCTGTGTTCACCTGGGCAATTTGCCCGCGGCGGTTTTGCGGGCGGCGGCTCGTGAGCGGCTTTTCTGACCTGGCGACGTAGGTGGGGTCGTGCTCATCCCGGGGGCCTGGGGGGCGTCGGCGCGGTCGGCACCTACGTTCTTGGTGCCCGCCACGCTGGGCGGGGCCGTCGATGGCGAGGTGGAGGGAGTGGTTTGGGCGCGGCTCAGGGTGGCGCAGCTTGCCAGCAGGGCCAGCAGGAGCATAGTTTTCATACTCAAAGAGATGGAATGAGCATGGCTATACGCGCCGAGTGAGGGGACGTTGGCGTAGTTAGCGTTCCATCACCAGCGTCAGGTCTGCCGTCAGGGGCAGGCCGGTGGTGGTCTGTGTTTGTACGGTCACCTTGTAGCTACCAGCGGCCAATACCACGTTGGGCGCTACCGTCACAATGCCGGTAGTAGCATCTACGCTGAATATCTGACTGCTATCGGGGTAGGGAAGACCATCCTTCTCGATGCTTTTTAGGGCGTAGCTGCCTTTGTATTTGTCGGGATAAAACGTGGGGGCGGCCGACGTATAGCCTTTACCCAGCAGGATGACAACCCGGTTTTGCAGTACCGTCAGGTCGTAGCTGGCATAGTACGTGCCGAAGAAAAACTTCGGCTTGGGCATGAGTACCACCCGGAACTGCCGGCGAGCCACCTCGTACCCGTCCTTAAACAACTGCGGGATCATATCGTAGGTCCACTCGTATTTCCGGGTGGGGTCGCCAGCGTCGGCGGCGATTTGCACGCGTTGGCCACTGAGGAGCACTTTGCCGTCGGGGCGGCCATTTACGTGTAGCCCCAGCGTAGTGCTGGTCGCATCGAGGCCCGCGTAATCGATGGTGTAGTACAAGGGCTTGCCATCGTAAATCCCGTAGCCGTACGGAATTTTATCCGGCGTATTCAGCTCCGCAATGTTGAGTTGGGCGGGGACTACCCGCACGGTAAAGAGCGACTTCACGGGCTGGAAGCCGCTGGTCGACCGGGCCGTGAGCGTAACCCGGTACACGCGCGGCGTGCGCACCCCGTTACTGATAGACAGCATGTTGCTAGGGTACAGCCGCCGGGTGTCGATGCTGACGCGGCGCGCCGCCTGGTCTACCGTAATGGCGCGGACCAGCACATCTTTGAGCGAATCAGCGTCGGTTAGTTTCAGGCGCGGATTGTCACCGAAACCAAGCGCCAGCCGCACGTCGGCCCGGCCTTGATACTCGGCGGGTAACAGCAACTGCGTTTGCTGGCCGTAGGTGAGGACCAGCGAATCGGGTAGGGTAATGGGCGGTAAGTAGCCCAGGTTGACTACTTGTTCCAGCTCCGTTTTGCAGCCTGCCAAGCCCAGGCCCGCCAGCAGCGCCGCTGCCCCGCTGGTAAGAGTAATACTTTTGTGCATAAGAATAGGCAGAAATGACCGCCTCCGTGGATGCCGCAAAAGTAAGGGGTATTTCATTTTTGAAACAATGATGCAAGTATTTTTGTCGAGATCGCAGTGTATGGCTTTAGGAAGCGGAATGATGAGTCGAGGCAAAAAATTAATTTGCAACAATGATGCAAAAAAGAAAGATATTTGCAGCCCAAACGCGAGCCGGCGCTAACGACCAGGCTTGCTACTCACGCTCAGCGCATCTTACATGCTTTCATTCTTTACACTGCCAGCCCGGCCGGCTTTCCGGCGGCCGGGCACTCATGTGCTACTTGGCCTCGGGCTACTGACTACGACTGCGGGGCGGGCGCAGTCGACGGTGAGCCGCTACCAGTTTACGGCGTCGGCCGGTACGTTTACCCCGCTGGTGGGCGGGACTGCGGTGCCGGCTATTCTGCGCAACAACACGGTGTCGGGCAGCCTGCCCATTGGGTTTACTTTCACGTTTGGGGGAGTGGGCTACAGCAGTTTTCAGGTGTCGTCCAATGGCCTGCTGGGTTTTGGCGGCAACCTCTCGACGGCGGGCGCGGAAATGAGCAACACCCTGACCAGCTCCCAGCTAACCGGTGGTAGCCTGCCCGTGCTTGCTCCTTTCTGGACTGACCTATTCGGCGATGCCAGCCAGGGAGCCTCGGCGCAATACGCCCTGAGCGGCACCGCCCCGGCGCGGGTGCTGACGATGGAGTGGCTCGATTATTACGATGTCAACGGCGACGCGCCCCGCTTTATCTCCTTCCAGGTGAAGCTGTACGAGGCTACCGGCCGCATCGACTACCTCTACCGTCGGGGACCGATAAACGAGGCTACGGATGCGACTATTGGCCTCAAGGCGGCCGATGGCAGCTTTTTATCGCTGACCAGTGCGGGCAGCGCGCCAACGGTCTCGTCCACGACATCTTACAACCGGCTGATCCGGCCGGTGACGGGGCAGGTGTACACCTTCACCCCCGCTACGACGGCCCTGGCCGCGGCCCCGGCGCTGGCCGCGGCGGAAGTACAACTATTTCCCAATCCGGCCCAGACCAACCTAGCTGTGTGGGTGCCGGCAGTAGCCGGGGCCAGCGAGGTGCGGGCCACGCTCTGCAACAGCCTGGGCCAGGTGGTGCGCACGCAGACGGCGGGCTTGCCCGGCACCGGGGCTCGCCTCACGGTCCCGATGGCTGATTTGGCGGCGGGCATCTATTCGCTGCGCTTGCAAGCCGGCTCCGCTACGTTCACCAAGCAGGTGATGCTGAGCCGTTAGAATGAAGAGAGATGTAACACCAAGCTCCAGCTTGGTGATGGGGCTGGGGGCATTGCTCAGCGAGTATACCCTGCCGCATCACCAAGCTGGAGCTTGGTGTTACATGGCACCGCTTGCTAGCCAAACAACGTGTTGTCACTGATATGCAGCTCGACCACTACTCCCTCCGTCACTAGTTTGTTGAGTTGCAGAATCCGGGCTTCGATAGCCGCGCCCCGTGGCGGCCGTTGCTCGGCAAAACCTACGCAGGCAATAGCTTGCACCACGCTGTGCGGAGCGATAATGCCAGCCCGCACAAAATCGTTGATGGCCGCCGCCAGCTGCGGAATACATTCGCGCAGACGGTCCGGGCGATTTTTGGATTTACCGTGCTTGAACTCTACAAAGCGGATTTCTTCCTGCCGCACCAGGGCGCAGTCGCAACGGGTAGCATCGGCCGAGCCGTACAGGCAGTGGTCGATGGCTACCAGGTGGACGGCGGCCGGGCTAGCATTGCGCACCGTGAGGTCGGTTTCCTGCGGGGCATCCGGGCCGCGGTGCCGACAGGGGAAGTTGCCTTCGGGGTCGAATATGTGAAACTCGGCTTCGCCGTGGCTGCTGATGCACAGCAGTGGCTGGTTGGCAAAGTGGGCCGTTATCCGGTCTATCATTTCCGCGCCGCTGCCTTGGAGAGGCGAATGAGGTTGTCGAAGGCATCGGCCGCGTCGCCCGACAAGTTATCTAGTCCGTTGTCGTCAATCAGGCCCAATTCCTCGCTCACCAACGAGGTGACGCCGCCGTCTTCTACTTGGTAGCAGGCAAATTCTTGGGGATTAATCCAGCTTTCGCGAGGTACGAGCTGGGCCACTTCCTCGGCGCGGTCGGGGTGGTTGTGCGCGACCTGGTAGGCGTAGAGCAGCAGGTTGAGGTGCGAGAGGATGTAGGGGCTGTGCGTGGTGATGGTCAGGTCGTTTTCGCCCTTGGTGCATTTCTCCACCAGCCAGTTTAGTAGTCCTTGCTGGGCAGTGGGGTAGAGGTTTAGTTCTGGCTCTTCGATGATGAAGCTTTGCGCCTGCTCAGTGTTGCGGCTCAGGTGCTCTAGCAGCACTAGTAGCGGGGTGACAGATTGTATGCCGCTAGCTGTTTCGTGTAAATTCAGTAGGCTCGTATTGCCTCGGACCTTTATAAAGTCATTTCCTTTGCTGTGTAAATAACTTGCATTAAATATTGGTAATTCTAATTTGGGTATGATTGTTCTGAATTGAGAGTAATTATTTGCAAAAGCCAACAATGTAGGTGGAAGACCAATGTCATCACGTAATAAGCCAGCCCAGGAATTTGTTAAAGATGATACAAAAATTCTTTCCGATGGTATGTAAATAGGTGCAGTATAGTGAAAAATTTTTGCAAAAATCATTCTTAATAATTCAACGCCAGTTTCTTCAATTATTCTATCAGCAAAAGATTGTACATCGTCTTTTAGTCCACTGACATCGTCTTCGGTTAGATTCGCTATCGCAGTAGCTGCTTTTAAAGTTTTTGAAATGGTGCTAGATTTTGTGGTTGAGTATTTTGAAAAAATATCCGTAGCATTTTTTGCTTGAGTACTAATCAATCGGTTGGTAAGAGGATCAAAAGTTATTTTTCTGCCCCTTACTTTAACCCCATACTTTCCTCTTAATAACCGCAGTTCACTTTTTTTACTAAAAAAATTATCTAGATTATAATGTGAGAATAAATAACCTGGCTCATCTTGCTGTGCATAAAAATCTACATCCCGAAAAATCGCCACCAACTTCGCCAACGTACTCTTCCCCCCACCCGTCGGCCCAATGAAAACCGTAACCCGCTTAAAATCCACCGTGGCGTCTTTAATCGGGCCGAAATTCTTGACAATCAACTGCTCGTTCATAATTTCTAAGATAAGGCTGCAAAGCTAGGCGGTCTAGAAAACTTTGCCTTATCAAAAAACGTCATGCTGAGCTTGCCGAAGCATCTTGCCTGCATCGTTGGAATGACAATCCAGCCAATGCAGACAAGATGCTTCGGCAAGCTCAGCATGACACAACTTGAGATTCAACTCATTCGCTGCTACTTCGGCAGCGTGGCGCGTACGGCTTTGACTTCGGCGACCTGCACGGCGCTGGCCTTGTTGCCGAAGCTGTTGCGCACGTAGGTGAGCACGTCGGCCACTTGCTGGTCGGTGAGGTAAGCCTGGGCGGGCATGTGCTGCTTGTACTCGTCGCCGTCGATTTCGATGGGTTCGGCCAGGCCGGCCAGCACGATGTGGGCCAGCCGGGCCTTGTCGCCGAGCACGTACTGGGTTTTGATGAGCGGCGGGTTCATGTTGGGAACGCCGCCGCCGTCGGCCTGGTGGCAGGTGATGCAGACGTTTTTGTACACTACTGCGCCGCGTGCGAGCGAGGCTGCCAGGGCGGGGTCGGCTTTGGCGGGCGCTTTCTTGGGGGCCGGGCGGTGCTGGGCTTGCAGCGAGAACACGCCGCCCGCCAGCGCGAAGGCCAGGAAGGCTAGTCGGAAAGTCATTATTTCTTAGCGTTATACACGATGCGGTAGATGGTGCCCTTCGAGTCGTCGCTCACGTAGAGCGAGCCATCGGGACCCTGGGCGAGGCCGCAGGGGCGGTGGTCGGCGCGGCCGGAGGCCACCTTGGCCGCCGAACCCGCGAAATTATCGGCAAAAACCTCCCACTGGCCGCTGGGCTTACCATCCTTAAACGGTTGAAAAACCACGTAGTAGCCCGCCTGCGGCTCGGGAGCCCGGTTCCAGGAGCCGTGGAAGGCGATGAAGGCCCCGTTGCGGTACTTCGCCGGAAACATGGTGCCTGTGTAGAACAGCAGGCCATTGGGAGCCATGTGAGCGGGGTAGGCGGCGGCGGGGTCGAGGTAATTGCCGGTAGCTTCTTTCTTACCATCGCCGCCGTACTCGGGGCCAAGAATTTTCTTCTTCTGCTGCGGGTCGTAGTAGAGGTAAGGCCAGCCGGCATTATCGCCCGGTTTGAGGGCGTACATGCACTCGGCGGGTAGCTGGGCTGACTGCTGGTCGGTGTACAGGGCGGGCCAGTTGTCGTGCAACTGGTCGCGGCCGTGCTGCATCACGAAGAGCTGATTATCCTGCTGATTCCAGTCGAGGCCCACCACGTTGCGCAAGCCGGTGGCGTAGCGCGTACCGTTTTTATACGTCTGATTGGCCTGGCTGGCCTTGAATTGCCAGATGCCGCCCGCCGAGTCGAGGATGGGGCAATTGGGGATGCCCTTGGAGCCGCGCGTCCGGTCCTGCTCTTGGCAGGCATTGGCGTAGGCCCCGATGTTAACGTATAGATTATCCGCGTTGTCGAGCACGATGGACTTCGACTCGTGCTGGCTGCCCACTTTGAGGCCGCGCACCAGCAGCTCGCCCTTGCCGGGAGCCTCTACCTCGCCCTTGGCATCGAGCTTGTAGCGGTACACGGCGTGGTCGGAGGAGGCGTAGAGGTAGCCGTTTTTCACGTATATGCCGGTACCGCCGTAGTCGCCAAAGCCACCCGTGACGGTCGCCTTGCCGGTGGGCTGGCTGTGCAGCACCAGGATGCCCTTACCGTCTTTCACCCGGTTGAGCTTCACGTAAATAACGCCCTGAGGCGTCACGGCGAGGTGGCGGGCCTTGCCGCCGGTTTCGGCTACTTTGAGAGCCCCGAAGCCCGCCGGGAGCTTGAGACCGGCATTGTCGGGGTCGGGGGCGACACTGACGTGCGACTGGCTGGCCAGCAGCGCCAGGCTGCCCGCCAGCACCGGCACGGCGAAAAGGTAACGAGGGGAAAAGGAAAGCATGAGCCTAGAAAATAAGACGTTAAAAAGACGGCTGGCAAGTGGCAACTACCAATGCCCGAAGAAGGTTGCGGGCGGGCGCTGCTAGCGCCGCCAGTCACAGACGCGCTGCGGGGGCAGAGGTTGTAAACCCCCACCTCGGGCTACCCCCACAACCTGCCAGCTAACCGGCAGCTTCGCAGCGGCGCTTGAGTACAGTGAGGATGCGGCCCTGAATTTCGTGCATTACCCAGCTCGTCCAGAGGCCGGCGTACCAATTGAGGTGGGTGCTTAGCCGCTGCTGGCTATGCAGCACGAGCAGCGTGCGGCCGGGGCCAGCGGATCGTAGCTCGTAGGTGCCGCGCAGCACGTCGAAAAACCGTCCGCCTACGATAACGTGCTCATCGAAGGTAGTGGGCGGGATGGTAGCCGTGTTTGGTACGATGCTGAAGGATAGTTGCTTGAGGGGCTGCCAGTCGTCCACGGTTTCGATGAATTCGACGCCGCGCTCGAAGGTGGCGTGGCGAACGCCGCCCACCCCCTCGCGGGTGAGCGTCGCCTCAACGGGGCGCGGAAAACCCATGTCGTCGATGAAGCTGTGGCCCAAGTCGGCGGCCCTGATCGGGGCCACCCGTATAATGTGCTGCCACACTACGGCGGCCGGCGCGTTTATCTCGATAGTGTTTTCGACGCGCCGGAAATCGTCGGGGTTATCGAAGCGGTTTTCAATACCGATGGCCAGAAAAGGCAACAGGGCGAAGGCGGTAACTACCAGCGTCTTGTCGCGCCGGGGCGGCAGTTGGTCGGCGATAATCTGGTAAAGCCAAGCCCCTAGCGATGCCAGGACGAAGAATATCGGCCCAATGATAATCAGACAAATAAGACCTTCGAGATGAAAAATGAACGCCGAAATAATAAATAGTAAGACAGTAAGCCCTGGCGCGCCAAACATCCGCCAGCCAAACTTTTCTACCGGAATAAAGTGCGCCGTTATAGCTCCGAGCGCAATAGGTACACCCAGCAAGAAACTTACCGTAAGCAGGTTGCCGGCCCGGTTGCCCAACTCGTCGCTGAATAAGTAGCGTGACAGCAGGGCAAATAATAAGCCCAGGCCAATAGCAACTAGAAAAGGGTAGCGCTGCCGTGCGATCATACCGTAGTTTTGGCCCGAATACTTGCCGCTGGCAAGGTACTACCGGTCATGTCTACTGCGCCCACCATCCTGTTTCTCCACGGCTTCGCCGAAAGCCGCGAGGTCTGGACCGAATTTACCCGACCCTTCCCGGCGGGTTTTCGGCTGCTCACGCCCAACCTGCTGGGCCATGGCACCAACCGTGCGGCCGTGCCCGATTTCAGCATGGAGGCCCAGGCGCGCTACGTAGTTAGCTACCTCGACCAGAAGGGCTGCCCCGGCCCGGTGCTCGTGGTGGGCCACAGCATGGGCGGCTACGTGGCACTGGCCCTGGCCGAGCGCTATCCCGACCGCGTGGCGGGCCTGGCCCTCATCAACTCCACCGCCAAGCCCGACACCGACGAGAAGCGCCAAAACCGGGAGAAAAACATCGGCTTCGTGGAGCGCCACGGCTTATCTAAGTTCATGGAAAGCTTTGTGCGCCCGCTCTTTGCGCCCACCAACCGCGACCGGCTACCCGAGGCGCTGGCCCTGCTCGAAGACATCGGCAAGGCCACGCCCGAGGCGACAATTGCCGGGGCGATGCGCGCCATGGCCGCCCGGCCCGACCGCACCGCCGTACTGCGCACCGCCCGCTTTCCAGTGCTGCTGGTAGCCGGCAAGCACGACGTGGCCGTGCCGCTGGCCGACTCCGTAGCCCAGGCGGCCTTAGCCCCGCTGGCCTCGGCGCTTTTTCTCGAAGGCAGCGGCCACCAAGCCTACCTGGAGCAGCCCGAGGCTACGCGCCGGGCGGTGCTGGCGCTGGCGGGCGCGGCCTTCGTGCACTAAATGCACTAAAAAGGGGTGCTAGTCTTGTGACTAGCACCCCTTTTTATAAATACTCAGGATAACGAGGGCTACGGCTGTACGCGTACCATGAGCGCACGGGCGGCGGCGGGTACTTCATCTAGCGACACGATGCGCAAGCCAGTGGGAGAGGTTGGGTTTAGCTCAAAGGCGGTGGTTTGCACGAGGGCTACCTGTACGTCGCGTTGCGAGAGACGGTACATAGCGCCAGTAGCAGGATCTACAATGAGCATGCCGATAGCTCCGCCAAACAGAAAATTGCCGAAGTACCACCCATTTATGTCAGCTTCGAGCGGAATGGTTTTGGAGGCGAACCCGGGCTTAGAGAAATTAATGGTGTACTTGGCTCGCTGAAAGAAGCCAGCACCTGAGCTCAGGCGTACGGCAGCCGGCGTTACGCCGGAAAATACTTCGCGGCCCCCCCGGTCGACAACCGAAACCGTAGCCCCGGCGGGTGCGCTGCTCAACGTCACCGGCCAAGTAGAGTGGCTCACGATAGAGGCACAAGAAGAAAGTAAGCTAGCGCTGGCTAGCAGTAAAATGGGTAGGCGTGCCTTCATCAGAAAAAAGGATAAGAAAGAGAACTAGTAATGTTTTAGTAACTAGACATAAAACACCCCGACAAAACTATGTGTAAAAAGCGTGAATTCCAGGGGCAACCAAGAAAATATTTATCAACTCTAGCCTCCGCAGTAACTTTGAGTAGCCTTAGCCATACGCTAAGTTTATTCACTGTTTCTTAATGAAGAAGTTTTTACTGTTGGCAGGGCTGCTGATAGGCAGCGCCAGAGTGAGTTGGGCACAGGTGGGGGTGAGTGCCAATACGTTAGACTTACCAGTCCGCGGCCGCGACCACGGCAGCGTGTATATCAGCTGGAGTTATAATCGCGACTGGTACACCAAATCGGATATTCGCTTTCGTAACAGCAAGTCCGACGACTACGATTTTACGTTTCACAATGCGGTGGCCCACGACCACCCCAGCATGAGCGACTTCTGGAAGCCCAGCAACCTCACCGTGCCGCAGTACGACCTCACGGCGGGCTACATGTTTCACGACAAGCACGACCTAGGGATTGAGGTAAGCTGGAACCACCTGAAGTACGTGGTCGACGACAACCAAGTGATGCGGGTATCGGGGCAGATCCGGGGCTTTCGCTTCGACCGCGATACGCTCGTGACGCCCGACTTTGTGCACTTGCAGCACACCAATGGTAATAATTACCTGATGGTGAATCTGGTCAAGCGCTGGCAGCTGCTGGCTGGCCGGCACGTGGTGCTCAGCGGCATTGGCAAGGTCGGCGGCGGTCCCATGATTTCGTACACCATCTCCTCCATCTTCACGAGCCACGCCGAGGGGCCGTTTCACTACGAGGGCTGGGTAGCCGGGGCCAGTGGCGGCCTGCGCCTAGAGTTGTACCACTATTTCTTCCTGAATACTGATTTTCAAGGAGCATTTGCCAACTACACCAACAGCTACATCGGGGCCGACCGCCTGGGGCGCGTCACGCACCACTTTGGGTCGGCGCAGTTGATCTATGGCTTTGGGTTCAACGTGCCGATTTAACTTCGGGAGCGTATTGCGTTGAGGCAGGTTGGCGCGCGGCGGTAGAGCGACTGGCAACGCAACTTTCTGCCTACTCACCGCTTTATACCCGGCTATGTCTTCTCTTTTCTCTGCCCCCGAGCGCCAGCGCTACCGTCGCCACCTGCAACTAGCCGAAATTGGCGAGGCCGGCCAGTTGCGGCTGCGCCAGGCCCGCGTCCTGGTGGTGGGGGCGGGTGGGCTGGGCTGTCCTATTCTGCAATACCTGGCCGCCGCCGGTGTGGGCACGCTCGGCCTGGCCGATGCCGACCGGGTAGAGCTGACCAACCTGCCCCGCCAGATTCTCTACGGTCCCGCCGACGTGGGCCGGCTGAAGGTAGAGGCCGCCGCCAGCGCCCTGCGCCACCTCAACGAATTGAATACCTACGTGCTGCATCCCGAGCGCGTGAGTCCCGCCAACGTGCGGGCGCTGGTAGCGGCTTACGACGTAGTGGTAGACGGCTCCGACAATTTCCCGACCCGCTACCTCCTCAACGATGCCTGCGTGAGCCTGGGCCGGCCGCTGGTATCGGGAGCCATTTATAAATTCGAGGGCCAGGTGTCGGTGTTTAATTATCAGGATGGGCCTACGTACCGCTGCCTCTTTCCGGAGCCCCCCGGCGCTGCGGAGGCCCCGGACTGCAATACTACCGGTGTACTCAACGTGCTGCCCGGTCTCATTGGCACGGTGCAGGCCACCGAGGCGGTGAAAGTGATACTAGGCCTGGGCGATGTATTAAGCGGCCGGCTTTGGGTGCTCGATACCCTCACGTTTCAGAGCCGTACGCTGCGCTTCAAGCGCGATGCCGTTCAAAGTGCCATCAACCTCGATACGGCCAACGCCGCCGATTATTTCGACGTGAGTTGCGCGCCGATTACTCCGGCCAGCCTCACGGCCGAGGAACTGCGGCAGCAGCTGGCCTCGGCCGCGCCCCCGCTGCTGCTCGATGTGCGCGGGCCGCTGGAGTTTCAGCGGCGGCACCTGCCCGGTGCGCTGTTGCTGCCCCTGCCCGAGCTGGCTGCCCGAGCTACCGAAGTTCCCCGTACCCGCCCGGTGGTGGTGTATTGCCAGAGCGGCGTGCGCAGCGCCCGGGCTGCGGAGCTGCTGCGTAGTGAGTTTGGGTACGATAATGTGCTAAGTCTCAGTGGAGGACTCGAAGAATACGCGGAGTAAGCCGGGGGATTCGCGGAGCAATCGGCTGCGGCGTACGGCGAGCGAGGGTAACTTTTTACCCCGTGGTAGGCTTCTGATATTGCGGGGGAGGCCAACCTACCCGGCCGTGGCCGCGTAGGCCATGCTAGGTATCGCCGGCCGCAGTCAGCCGGCCCGCTAGCCCCCGACTTATATTTGGCTAGATGTCTTCCCTTCCCTCCACTGTGCTCCACGACTCCCACGGCCGGCCGCTCGAATATCTGCGCCTGGCCGTGACCGACCGGTGCAACCTGCGCTGCTTTTACTGCATGCCCGAAGAAGGCATCAAGTACATGCCCAAGCACGAGCTGCTGACCTACGAGGAGATGCTGCGCCTGGTGGAAATAATGACGCACCTCGGCGTGCGCAAGGTGCGCCTCACCGGCGGCGAGCCCTTCGTGCGCCGCGACTTGGTGCCTTTTATGGAGCGCTTGGCTGCCCTGCCCGGCCTCGACGATATTAGCCTGACTACCAACGGTGTGCTCACCGCGCCCCACGTGCCCACGATGGCGCGCATCGGCGTAAAGGCCGTGAATCTCAGCCTCGATACGCTCGACCGTCAGCGGTTTTTCGCGATAACCCGCCGCGACGAGCTGCCGCAGGTGATGCGCACTTTTTACGCGCTGCTTGATGCGGGCATTCAAGTGAAAATCAATGCGGTCGTGATGGATGGGCGCAACATTCAGGACTTGGTGCCGCTGGCCGAGCTCACGCGCGACTTGCCGGTGGAAGTTCGTTTTATTGAGGAGATGCCCTTCAACGGGGGCAGCCACGTGGCGACGCCCGAGTCGCTGCCCTGGCACCACCGCCGCATCCGGCAGCACCTGGAGGCGCACCTGGGCGCGCTCGTGCCCGCCTCGGCGGCGGCCGGGGCCACGGCCAGCGAATACACCGTAGCTGGGCACCGCGGTAAAGTCGGCATTATCGCGGCCTATTCGCGCACCTTCTGCGGCACCTGCAACCGCCTGCGCCTCACGGCGGAGGGCGGCATCAAGACCTGCCTCTACGACCAAGGGGGCCTCGACCTGCGCGCACTGCTGCGCACGGGAGCCACCGACCAGCAAATAGCCCAGGCGCTGAGCCAGGCCTTCTACCACCGCGCTGCCAATGGCTTCGAGGCCGAGCGTCAGCGTCCGGTGCATCAGCTCAGCTTCGAGAGCATGGCAACTATCGGCGGGTAACGTAGTGCGGGCGGCTAGCGGTAGCCGCCGCTAGCCGTGCTTCGTACCCGGCGCCCGCTGCCTGACTATTCATTGCATCTTAATAAGTATGAATTTAACAATTGCCTTGTTTGGTATTGCCCGCGAAATAGTGGGGCAATCTACCCTGCCGCTGACGGTGCCCGATGGGCAGTCGGCCGCCGGCCTGCTGGCTGAGCTGCGTACGCGCTACCCCGCGCTGGCGGGCCTCCGCAGTCTGGCCGTGGCCGTCAACAGCGAGTACGCGGCCGCCGATACGCCCCTGCACGAGCAGGATGAGATCGCCTTGATTCCGCCCGTGAGCGGAGGCTAGCCGCCAGTACCTGTCAACGGAAAAGGTCATGCCCACTCGGAAGGGCATGACCTTGCTTTTTAATCCACTACCAACTACCACGAATTTTACCCGATGCTTATCGACTTAGTAGATCATGCCATTGACGTAGCGGCCGTGCTGCAAGCGGCCGAATCGGACGAGGCGGGGGCCGTTAATGCTTTCATCGGCACCGTGCGCAACCGGAGTGAGGGCCGCCGGGTGGTACGCCTGCACTACGAGGCCTACCCGCCGATGGCCCGGCATCAGCTGCGCCGCGTGGCCGAGATGGCCCAGGAAAAATGGCCCATGCTGCGCCAGGTGGCCGTAGTGCACCGCCACGGTACGCTCGAAATAGGTGACGTAGCGGTGGTAGTAGCCGTATCCACGCCGCACCGCGCCGATTCTTTCGCCGCTTGCCAGTATATCATCGATACGCTGAAAGAGGTAGTACCCATCTGGAAGAAGGAGGAATACGAAGATGGTACCGTATGGGTAGCCGCCCATCCGTAGTTTAATGAGTGAATGAGTGAATGAGTGAATGAGTGAATTGGCTACTTAAATTCACTCATTCACACTTCACTCATTCACTCATTAAAAAGTCGGACTTACCGCCGGTTTTTTCGATCAGGCGTACCTGCTCGATTACGATATCGTGCGACATGGCCTTGCACATGTCGTACACGGTGAGGGCGGCCACGGAGGCGCCGGTGAGGGCTTCCATTTCCACGCCAGTTTTACCCGTGACGCGGGCCGTGCATTCGATAAGGACGGCATCGGGCGGGAGCACTTCGATGGTGAGCTGACAGTCGTCGAGGCCCAGCGGGTGGCAGAGGGGAATGAGGTCGGCCGTTTTCTTGGCGGCCATTACGCCGGCCAGGATGGCGGTTTGAAACACCGGACCTTTGCGGGTGGGCAGGTCGCCGGCCTGCACGAGTTGCAAAATTTCGGGGCCGAGCACTACCCGGGCGCGGGCGCGGGCCAGCCGGGCCGTCACGGCCTTGCCGCCCACGTTGACCATCGCGGGCTGGCCGCTGGGGCCGATGTGGGTAAGCTGGGAAGAGGAAGTATCAGCCATAAGGAAAGATTGCGAAGCACAAAGAACGGCTAGCTATACGGGATGCCCCCCAGCGGTAGCCAAACAAAAAAGCCTCCCCGCCACTGGCGGGGAGGCTTTTTAAAGGAACAAGGTCCGAAGGCCTATTCCTTGGTGAGGCGCAGGGCTTGGCGCAGGGCCGAGCCGTCGGGCTGGGTGCCGGTGACGAGCACGATGTACGAGCCCGAAGCCAGGGTGCTCACCTCCAGCGACTGGAGCTGGCCGCCACCTAGCGTCAGCGTGCGCACTACGCGGCCCGTAGCATCGAGCAGGCTCACCTGGTACGTACCCGCGGCTGGCAACTGGCGCAGGTCCAGGCTGGTCGTCGTTTGGGCCGGGTTGGGGAACAGGCTCAGGCTAGCCACGGCAGCCTTGGTGAAGCTCACCGTGCGGACGGGCGAGTAAGCAGCCTTGCCATCGAGGTCAACCTGACGCAGGCGGTAGTAAACCAGGCCCGTGGTGGCCAGGCTGGCCACGCCTTTGTCGGTGAAGGCGTAGGCAGTGGGGGTGCTGCTGGTGCCTTTGGCCGTCTGCTGGCCGACTTTGGTGAAGCTCACACCGTCGAAGCTGCGCTCGATGTCGAAGGCCGCCGAATTAATCTCGGAAGCGGTGGTCCAGTCGAGCAGGGCGTCGCGGTTGGCCACGGCCGAGGCCGTGAACGCGCTCAGTACCACCGGCAGCGGGAAGGCCGGGATAGTGAACGACACGGTACGGGTGGTAACGCCGCCGTTCACATCAGTAGTCGTAATCTGCACCGAGTAGGAGCCAGCCTTGAGCTTGCTAGTATTGGGAGCAGCGGCTACTACGAGGCGACCGGTGGCATCTACTGCCAGCCCGATGTCGGAGAGTACCGTAGCGCTCGTGGTGCCGGGGCCAGTGATGGAGCCAGCCACTGCGCTAGCCGCAGCAATACCGTTGGTCGGGGCAGCACTGCCCGCAACCTGGGGTTGCAGCGTGCCATTGGTCTGGTAAACCGCGGCGGTAGCGGCATTGTACACCGCGCCGTTGGTATCAATAGTGTAGGCGATGACATCGCCAGCCACGTAGGGGTTGGAACCACCTTTGGTGGGCGTGAGCGAGTAAGCCGCGGCTTCCACGTCGGTAGCTACCGGGATGGTGTAGTTCACCACGGGCGAGGTATTGCCAGCGGCGTCGGTGGTCAGGTACGTGAAGGACGCGTTGCCTACGTAGCCGGTAGCAGCCTTGAAGCGGAGCGTCTGCGCTTGGGTATCGGTCAGGGTCTGGCCGGCCGTCACGGCAGTATAAGTACCAGCGTTGTTGTAGTACAGCGTACCCTGGGCGGTGCTGGGGATAGCTACTACAGTGTACTTAGCGGTGGCAAACGAGTTCTCGGGATCCGAGGCGTTCAGCGGCGAGATGAGCAGACCGGTAGCCAGGCCACCGGCGTCGTTTGACTGCGGGTTTTGCAGCGTATTTACGACGGCGTAGGCCAGCGGAGCCAGGTTGGTGGGCGAGGTCGTGATGGCGAACGAGTTGTCGCCGGTGTTGCTCTCGCCGGTTACCGTTACCGAAGCCGTGAGCGTGGTAGCCGTGGTGGGCTGCACGATGGTGAAGCTGTTGGCTACGGCACCGTTCACACCAGCCGATTGGCCGGCTGGGATGGTCCAGGTGATGGTGTTGCTGCCGCTCGAATACACGCCACCGCCGGTGATGTTGGTGGGCGTCTGGCCGGCGGGCACCGTTACCGTCTGGGTAGTCGCGTTGCTCGTAGCCGAGGGGCCGTTGTTGACCGTGGTCACGGTGTAGGTCTGGCTGGTGCCAGCTACGGCCGTGGTCGGACCGCTAATGCGCGTCACTTCGTTGAACGACGGCGTGATGTTCACGCTGGCGCTCTGCGCGTTGTTGGTTTGAGCGGCGGTCGTGTTGGGCTCGCTCGTGTTCGAGGTAGTGGCAGCCGTGGCCAGCAGCGGACCATTGTTGGGAGCTATTACTTGTACGGTGTAGCTCACGGTACCTGCGCTGCCGGTGGCCTGGCTGGCAATGGTTGGGAAGGTCAGTATACCCGTTTGCTGGTTGTACGATGCCCCGTTCGAGAAGGTGATGTTACCATTGCTCAGGGTGCCGGTACCGTTGCTTACTAGCGGCAGCGTAGCCGTAGTGAGGCCGGGCAACAGTTGCAGGGTGGGTACTACGTTCACGCCGGGGTCGGTGCCAGCGTTGCTGTAAGTAGCCGTGTACGTTACGGTGCCCCCAGCCGCTACCGTTGTAACGCCCGAGGTAGACAGCGTAGCTACCAGGTCGGCCGAGGTCGTCGTCGTGGGTGCGATGCTCGTAGCGACGCTGCTCGAGTTATTAGCAGCGGTCGGGTCAGTATTGCCCGAAGCCGAAACCGAAGCCACGCCAGCCACTTGGCCACCGGTAGCGTTGGGCATTACGAAGGTTACGTAGTTGCTCACGCTGGTGCCGTTGGTCAGGGTGCCAACCGTTGGGAAGGTTACCAGGCCGCTGGTCGTGCTGTAGGTAGCCGTGGCGCCCGAAGCAAAGGTGTACGTGACGGTCGTGCCGCTCAGTACGCCCGTCGTGCCGTTCACGCGCAGGGTCGTGGCGTCGAAGCCGGCGGGCAGCTGCAACGTCGTCGCGGCGTTGGTAGCGGCTACCGGGCCGTTGTTGGTCGTGGTTACGGTGTAGGTAACGGGGTTGCCGATTACGGCCGTAGCCGGGCCACTCACGAGAGTAGCTAGGTCGGCGGTGGCAGCCACCGAGGTAGCGACGCTGGCGCTGTTGTTGGCCGGGGTCGACTCGGTGCTGGTCGAAGCAATGCTGCTGCGCGGCGTGAAGCTCTGGGCCGGGGCGGCGAAGGTCAGCTTGAACACCTGCGTAGCGCCGCTGGCGTCGCTGGTCAGGGTCGGGAAGGTGACCAGGCCCGTAGTCGCGTTGTAAGCGGCACCGCTCACGGCGTTGCCGTTGGCATCGGTGATGGTAACCGCGCTCAGGCCGGTGGGCAACTGGGCAGTTTCAATTACGCCAGCGGCGGCCATCGGGCCGTTGTTGACGAACGAAGCCGTGTACGTTACCGACTGACCAGCCTGGGCCGAAGCCGGGCCAGTGATGGTCGTCGCCAGGTCAGACGAGGGAGCTACCGTCACGCCTACCGAAGCCACGTTGTCGGCGGCTACCGGGTCGGTGTTGGTCGTGCGTACCCCAGCCATTGCCAGGATCTGGCCGTTGTTGCCGGTGGTGGCTACCGTAGTGCTGGTAGCGGCCGACGGCGTCAGACGGATGGTGTTGGTTACGCTGGTACCGCTGGCGCTGCCGTTGGCACCGTTGGTCAGGGTCGGGAATACGACGAGGCCAGTGGTGGTGTCGTACGTCGGGCCGCCGGTGCCGAAGGTGATGGTGTTGCCGCTGAGCGTACCCGTCGTACCATTCACCTGGATGGTGCTGGTGGTGAAGCCCGGCATCAGCTGCACGGTCTGCGTTACGCCGGTGGCGGCGTTGGGGCCGTTGTTACCGGTGGTTACGGTCAGCGTGACGGGGGTGCCTACCGTGGTAGTAGCGGCCGACGTGCTGATGGTCGTGTACGCATTAGCCGTACCTGCTTGCGGGGTCAGTACCGTCACGCTAGCGGTGGCCGAGTTGTTACCCGTGTTCGTATCGCCAGCCGTGGAGGCCGACGAAGCCGTGTTGGGCGTTACCGAAGCCGTGGGCGTAACAGTCGCGTTGGGCATCGAGAAGCTGATGGTGTTGGCTACCGTCTGGCCGGTGGCCAGGCTGGCGAGCGTCGGGAATACTACCGCGCCGGCCGGTACCGAGTAGCTCACGCCGTTCGATACGATAGTCTGGGTGGTGCTGGCCGAGTTGTATACGCCGCCATTGCTCACGTACACGTTGCTCAGACCTTGGCCAATCTGCACGGTTTGCACCGCGTTGGCTGCCGGGCTGGGGCCGTTGTTGGTCGTGGTCACGTTCAGGGTCACAAGATCACCGGCGACAGCCGAGGCCGGGCCGGTGAGAGTGGTGAGCAGGTCGAAGGCCGGCACCACCGCCATCGTAGCCGAGGCTTGGTTGTTGGCAGTTTGGTTGGCTTCGGCGGTCGTGGTGGTGATGGTGGCGCTAGCCGCAATCGGGCCAGCGGCCGGGGCGTCGAAGGTGATAACCGAGGTAGTGGGCGTGCCGCTGGCGATGGAAGTCAGGCCAGTGTACGATACGATACCCGTCGTGCTGTTGTACGTACCACCGTTAGTAGCTACCACGTTGGTGAGGCCCGTGGGCAGTTGCACCGCCGCTACTACGCCGGCCGCCGTGTTGGGACCATTATTGTTGAACGTCACCGTGAAAGTGGGCGGAGTGCCAGCCGTGCGCGGGGTACCACCAGCTACTGAGGTAGTAGTGGCCGCGATGGTCGTGAATACGTCGGCAACCGGAACTACCGTCGCGTTGATGGTCGAAGCGTCGGGGGCGTTGTTATTGCCCTGCGAGGTTGCGGTTGAGATGTTGCTCGTGATGGCTACCGTACCAGTTGCCGTGGTAGCGGGCGTGAAGCTGAACGAGAAGCTGTTGCTAGCACCGCTGGCCAGGGTGGCCACCGTACCGAAGTCGATGACGTTACCCGACAGCGTGGCCCCAGCGGGGAGTACCACGTTGGTAGCGCCGCTGGGCAGCGTTACGGTGCGGGTTACGTTGCTGGCGGTTACCGGGCCTTCGTTGGTGAAGGTGGCCGTGTAGGTGCCCGTGGGCTGGCCGGGGCTAACCGTCTGCGGACCGGTGAGGGCCACGGTCACATCGGTGATGGGCAGGGCGAGGTTGCCCGAGAATTCCGAGGTGCTGTTGGCCAGCGTGGCCGTGCTCGTGAGGATGGCGTTGCCGCTGAGCAGGGCCGTGCGCTGGGCGGCGGTGAGGCTGCTCAGCGGGATGGTGAAGGTGAACAGGTTGGTGTTATCCGTACCCTGGTTCACGCCGTTGATGAGGCCGCTGTACGAGCCGGTGCCCGTGTTGCTGTCGTCGGTCGCGTTACCCTCGGTGCGGCTGGTCAGGTAGCTGGAGCCTTGGCCGAAGCTGCGGCTGGTAGCCGGGCCAGTGGCTGGCGGCGTAGCCAGAAACAGTTCAACCAGCGAACCGGGGCGGGCGTAGCCGGTCACAACGAGCGAAGTGCCGCTCACATTGGCCGTCGTCAGTACCGGGAAGTTGAGCAGGCCGTTGCCGCCCGTGTCACCATCGCCGTTGTCGTTGAGCGTCACGAAGGGGCTGGTGCCCTTGGTTTCATCGTCAGCCGTCGAGAGTAGGTCGATACCAACCTGACCCGTAGGGGCTATGCCGCCCGTACCCGTAATGGTACCATTATCGAAGATGCTGTTCTGGCTGATGGTGGTATTGCTGGCGCTAGATACCACCATAATGCCAGTCCCGTAGTTGGTATTCACGACGTTGTTCCGCAGTGTGTTGTTGGCACCGTAGATGCGTACGCCCGCCGTCTCATTATTACCGACCCCGTTACCGGAAACAGTGTTGCCGGTAATAGTATTGCCGCCGGCGCTGGCATAGCTGTCGATACCCTGCCCGCTATTGTTGATAAGCAAGTTGTTGGCTATCGTCGCGTTCGAGCCTTGAATATCCACGCCGTCCAGGTAGGCTACCGTTTGGGCATTACTGCGGATTTCGTTGCCCGATACAGTCGTACCCGTGACGCCAGGGTTGATGGCAACACCCTTGCCATTGGCGAAGCCGATGAGGTTACCTGTCACCTGCACACCTGCGCCGCCAACGACACGCACGTTGTCGGCGTTGGTCGCTACCGGCGAGTTGGTAGTGAAGTTCGTTGCGCTGTTACCCACCACGTTGCCCGCGATGGTCGTATTATCAGCTGCCACGCGGATGTTAGCATTGTTGTTGTCGTCGGTCGCATTGCCGAAGCCGTAGATAGCAAGGCCGGCAATGGTCGAGTTGGTGGCCGTATTACTGAGGTCGAGGCCAATGGCCACGGCGGTTGAGCCGATGAGCTGCACTTCCGGACGGTTTACGGTCGAGAGCGCCGTAGCCCCGGTACCTACCGTGCCACCCACGCCTAGCGTAGCCGTATTGCCACCGTTGGTGTTGCCGATGTTGGTGCTCTGCGTCGTGCCGTCGATGCGGGTGAGTGTACCCGTAATAGCGGGTAGTGCCGTAGCGGGAGTGATTGCGGCTACCCCGCTAGCGTTGAGCTGTGAGGCAGGACCACCATTGCCGCTGGCTAGCAGCCCGGGGTGTGCTGCACCATCGGGAATCATGAAGATGCTCGTCTCCGTGCCAGTTGGCAGGGTACCGGCACTGTTCGAGCCAGCCTGGGCTAGGTTGGCCTCACCGCCAAGAGCGTTTGCATTGGTGATGAACTGACGCAACGAGCCCTGGCCTGTGTCGTTGGTGTTCACTACCACATCGAAGTTGAAGCCGAAGTCGGGACCAGCCGAAGCGCCGCTGCTTAGCGTAAAGGAAGCCTGACTTTCGGCGATAGTAGTAGCCGTATTCAAGCTGGCCAGCGTGGTGCCAGAGGCACCATTGCCAGCATCAATCTTGGCTGGGTTAATCCCGCCCACGGCGGTGGTAGTACCGTTGTATGTCTGCACCGGTAGCAGGCCAGCGACGTAGCCCGTGCGCGAACTGCTCACCGTGCTGTTGACCACGCGCACCGTATAGGTGGCGGCGGGCACGTTGAAGGCATACTGGCCGTTGGTGTCGGTAGTCGTAGCTGTTACAAAGTTTCCGCTGGCGTCGTAAAGCTCAACGCGGGCACCCGAACGGCCTACGGTACCGCTGGCCGAGCGGGGGCGACCAGCGCCACCGCCGTAGTTTACGTCCTCGTACACGTAGCCCGTCAGGGCGTTGGTCACAGTGGCATTGCCCGAGAATTCGGAAGTCGCGCCGCTGAGCGTGGCCGTGCTAGTCAGTCGCGAGCCAGCAGCATAGGCGGCGAAGCTGCCCGTGAGCGGGATGGTGAACGAGAAGCGGTTGGTGTTGTCGGTACCCTGGTTCAGGCCGTTGATAGCGCCCGAGTAGGTACCCGTGCCATTGTCGGTATCAGCGGCGCTGCCTTCAGTAAAGGTGCCTAAGTAGGTCTGGCCTTCGCC
This sequence comes from uncultured Hymenobacter sp., assembly GCA_913776615.1. GTDB lineage: Bacteria > Bacteroidota > Bacteroidia > Cytophagales > Hymenobacteraceae > Hymenobacter. Next base: position 283,481 of record CAJYPK010000015.1, on the reverse strand, counting down.
AAAGCCAGAGGCGTCGGCCGTGGCACCGGGGTTGAAGAGTTCGATAACCGAGCCAGGGCGGGCAAAGCCCTGCACGACTAGGTTGCCATTGGAGATGGTAGCCGAGGTAATAACCGGGAAGTTGAGCAGGCCGTTGCCACCCGTGTCCGTATCACCGTTGTCGTTGATGGTCACGTACGGGGCCGTCCCCGTGTTCGCATTGTCGGAAGCCGACAGCAAGTCGATGCCAATCTCTCCGCTAGCCGCTGTACCATTAGCCGAGGTAATGGTGCCGTTGTTAAAAATAGAGTTTTGGCTAATGATGGTCGTAGCACCGTTAGTTACCGCCACCCCAGCCCCGTAGTTGCCGTTGACAACGTTCTGGCTTACCGTGTTGCCCGTGCCGTAAATGCGGATGGCTGCCGTTTCGGAGGGTGCGCCGCCGGCATTGCCTACGCCGTTGCCAGTAAAGGTATTGCCCGTTACCACGTTCGAACCGGCGCTGCTGAAGCTGTCGAAGCCTTGCGCAGCGTTGCCGGCAAACAGGTTGTTCGTTACCGTCAAGGAAGCACCATGGGCGTCTACTCCATCTAGGTAGTTGCCTACATTGGCATTGCTGCGAAATTCGTTGTTGGTGATGGTAACATTGGTAACGCCGTTGGCCGTGTAAATGCCCGTGCCACCCGCGAAACCAACCAAGTTATTGGTAAAGTTTGCACCCGTACCACCTTGCACCCGTACGTTTTGACCACCGTTGCCGCCCGTGGGCAGGCTGAAGCTGGTAGCAGTGCTGCCCAGCACGTTGGCCGTGAAGACGGTATTGTTGGCCAGTGTCACGATATTCGCTACGTCATCAGCATCGACCGAATTACCGAAGCCATAAACAGCTAAGCCGGTAACGCGCGTGCCAGTAGCAGTATTAGTCAGATACAGACCCGAGTTGATGTTGGTGTTGCCAGTCAGCTGCACCTCGGGGCCGTTGACGGTGCTCAGGGCAGTAGCACCAGTACCTACCGTGCCGCCAGTGCCTAGTGTTACGTTATTGGTATTACCAATATTGAAAGTTTGTGTCGAGCCATCAATGCTGGTATTGGCGCCCGTTACCGAAGGCAGGATCGTAGCGGGCGTAATTACTGCTACCCCATTAGCGTTGAGTTGCGAAGCGGGGCCGCCGTTACCGCTGGCCAGCAGACCGGGACGGGCGGTACCGTTCGGAATCATGAAGATGCTGGTTTCGATGCCGGCTGGCAAAGCGCCAGCGGCGTTAGAGCCGGCCTGTGCCAGGTTAGCTTCACCACCCAGGGCGTTGGCGTTGGTGATGAACTGGCGTAGCGAGCCCTGGCCCGCATTGTTGGTGTTCACCACTACGTCGAAGTTGAAGCCGAAGTCGGGGCCGGTCGTGCTCGCGTTGGTCGTCGTTACAGTGGCTACGCTCTGGGGCGTAGAGGTGCCGGTGGTGAGGGCCGTCAGCGACTGGTTGCCGCTGTTGGCGGCCGCGTCGGTGAAGGCGGGGTTTGCGCCGCCCACGGCGGTGGTGGTGCCGTTGTAGGTCTGCACTGGAAGCAGGCCGGCCACATAGCCCGTGCGCGAGCTGGTTACCGTGCTGTTGACCACGCGTACCGTGTAGGTGCCGGGCGTAGCGCCGAAGGTGTACTGACCGTTGGCATCGGTGGTAGTAGTGCCCACCAGGGTGGTGCCGTTGTAGAGTTCAACGGTAGCGCCGGGGCGACCCACGGCACCGCTGGCCGAGCGGGGGCGGCCCGCGCCGCCGCCGTAGTTCACGTCCTCATACACGTAGCCTGTGAGCGCGGCCAACGTGGCATTACCCGAAAACTCCGAGGTAGAGTTATTCAGAGTAGCAGTGCTGGTAAGCGTAGCGCCAGCCGCCAAGCCAGCGAAGTTGCCAGTCAGCGGAATTAGGAACGAGAAGGCGTTGGTGTTATCGGTACCCTGGTTGAGACCGTTAATGTTCCCTGGGCCATAGGTGCCGGTGCTGTTGTCAGTGTCGGGGCTGGTACCGGTAGTACTGCCTTCCGTGAAGGTACCGAGATAGGTGCGGCCTTGGCCGAAGCCCACGTTGGCTGCTACGCTGTTGGGCGTATTGTCGGCGGTAAACAGCTCGATAGCTGAGCCGGGGCGGGCAAAGCCCTGCACGAGCAGACCGTTACTGGTCAGCGTAGCACGGGTGATGACCGGAAAGTTGAGCAATCCATTGCCGCCCGTGTCGCCATCGCCACTGTCGTTGATTGTCACGTTCGACGTAGTGCCCGTGTTGCCGTTGTAAAATACCGGTGCGTTGGTTTCGCTGATGAGGTCAACGCCCAGGCGGGTATTGCCGAAAGTAGAATTTTGTGAAATCGTGACGTTATTGGCCGAGCCAGTCACCAATACGCCCGAGCCGTTATTGCCCGAGAGTACGTTGTTGGAGATGATGGTCTGGTTGGTAGCGCCGAATATGCGCAGGCCCGAACCTTCCTCACCCGTGTTGGTCGCTACACCCACACCATTGTTGGAGATGGTATTGCCCGTGACGGTGTTGCCACCGATGCCGTTACCGAAGGAGTCGATGCCGTGGCCATAGTTGGCCGTAATCAGGTTGCCCGATACGGTGTTGCCCGTACTGTTGCCTTGCAATTCCAGACCATCAAACACCAGTCCTTCAGGAGCCGGCTTGCTTTCTTGAGCATTACCCCGAATTTCGTTGCCTGATATCGTGTTGTTGTTTGAGCCGTTGCCCCCGTTGGCAAGTACCCAAACGCCCATACCGCCGTTGTAACCAATAAGGTTGTTGCGAACAATGCCATTGTCGGCCCCATTCAGGAGTACACCCTCGTTGAGTGTCCGTACGTTTACGCCGGGGTCAGTAAAGCTCGTAGCCGAGGTACCAATCACGTTCCGCTCAATCAAGAAAAGCGTGATGTCGGTATTAACAGTAATATCATGGTTGAAGCCGTAGAGGCTCAGACCACGCACGACTGCGTTGGTAGCACCTACTACTACCCCATCGAAGTTACGATTGCCTACCAACTGCACTTCGGGCCGGTTTACGGTCGAGAGGGCCGTGGCCGCAGTACCTACCGTGCCACCGGCGCCCAGCGTGCCGGCGTTCGTATCGCCGATGTTGCTGCTCTGCGTAGTAGCGTCGATGCTGGTATTCGCACTCGTGATAGTCGGCAGCACCGAGGCCGGCGAGATAATGGCTACTCCACCGGTGAGTTGCGAAGCAGGACCACCATTGCCGCTAGCCAGCAAGCCGGGGTGAGCAGCGCCGTCGGGAATCATGAAGATGCTCGTTTCCGTACCGGTCGGCAGGGCACCGGCGGCGTTAGAGCCAGCCTGGGCCAACGAAGCTTCGCCGCCCAGTGCGTTGCTGTTGGTGATGAACTGGCGTAGCGATCCCTGGCCCGTATCGTTGGTATTCACTACCACGTCGAAGTTGAAGCCGAAATCAGCGCCCGTAGCGGTGGCCGAGCCCACGCCAGAAGTTACCACGGCTTGGCTTTCGGCGATGGTCGTAGCCGTGTTAAGGCTGGCCAGGGTGGTGCCGGCGGCCCCGTTGCCAGCGTCTACTTTAGCAGGGTTAGCCCCGCCCACGGCGGTGGTCGTGCCGTTATAGGTTTGTACTGGCAGCAGGCCCGCTACCGCACCCGTGCGGCTGCTGGTAACCGAGCTGTTGACTACGCGCACCGTGTAGGTACCCGCGCCAGGATTGAAGGTGTAGAGGCCGTTGGCATCGGTAGTAGTCGCCGATACAAAAGTGCCTGCTGAGTTGTAGAGCTCCACGCGGGCGTTAGGCCGGCCTACGGTACCGCTGGCCGAGCGGGGGCGACCCGCGCCGCCGCCGTAGTTCACATCCTCGTATACGTAGCCCGAAATGGGCTGAGCGGCCGCTAGCGAGGATACGCCCACGGTCCAGCCATCGCCGGAGTGCGTGGAGCCATCGGGGCTGTGCAGTGTACCACCCGCTGCGGCTGGCCGCAGATACAGCCGGAACGTAATCGAGGTAATACCCGTGGAGGGCGTCGTAACCAGGACGGAGCCGCTGGCTGCCCCGCTGTTAGAGGCCGCGCCGGGCGAAGTCGCGTTGTTTAGTATCTGGGTAGCGTTTACCGTAAGCTCGTTCGAGCCGCTCAAACGGGAGAGCGTTACGCCCGTCGTTAGCAAGTCTAGCTCGGTCGTAAAACCGATGGAGGTTGTAAAGTTTCCGCCGTTAGTCGAACCACTGCTCCCTAAACCGGCAAGCTGTATGACGGGATTTACAACGGCCTGATTAAAATTGATAGTCAGGTCAGCATATCGGTAGCGGGCGTTGGCTGGTACTGTTGCTGGTATTGCCTCAGCCGACATATATATTTCAGTCGAATTATTGACGGCAATATCGATACCCGTCCCCACTGTGCTGGCAACCGAACTGTACATGCCGTTGGCAGGAGCACCAATGGCATTCATTTTAGGAAACAGTGCAAAAGCCGCTGTTTGCTGAGCCTGAGCAGACCCACCCCCAAAAAATACCGGCGTTGTAGTCGGCGTTTGGGCAGTAGTCAGGGTGTACTGGAAGTTGCTCAGTACAAACGTGGCCTGCGTAGTTGGCGTGTAGGCCGCAAAGGTGCCGCCAGTCGGGTTATCCGTGTTGTTCTGAAACGTGATAACCTGGTTGGCTGTCGTAGGACCGTTACCGGTGGGGTTGCCAGCGCCCGTCGTAAACTCGAGCGTTGGCGTCTGGGCCAGCGCCCGGCCGGGCGGCCCAAAAGCCGCTCCAGCCAATATAAGGCTGAGTAGTCGTAAGGTTGATTTCATAAGGCTGCGAGGTAAAGCAGGTAAAATGAAAAAGGAAAGGTTGAGTAAGATGGTGGCAGGTACGAACGGTTATACTAAGCGGTTTGCCCCCGTGGAGAGTAGTGCTCTGCACGTTAGCCTATAACTCAGGAGTTGCAAAAATAAAAAGCACCACTTTTCAAGCGAACGTATTTCGCCGAACCAGGCTATTTTCTCGCTAAGCACGAGTCAGCGGACTCACAGGGGCAGGCTCTTCGTTAAGCACTAAACCCAATTGGATTTTAAATTTTCGAGAAAATTTTTTGCTTTTTCAAGAAAAAGAAAAAAATCATATTTTGCATTAGGTTTCCGGATAAAATTTTATTAATCGTTTGCTGATAAACAGATAATTACTTTTCACCCGGCAGCTCTTTATCACCGCGGGCTGCTTGGCTAAGCCAGCCCTTGATCAGGCTCGACTTGCAAAAAGGCTCCCTCTTGAGAAGGAGCCTTTTTGCATTTGGTCTTCGCCAGAGCCTATTCCTTAGTAAGTCGCAAGGTCTGACGCAGGGCCGAGCCATCGGGCTGGGTACCGGTTACCAGTACGAGGTACGAACCCGTGGCCAGGCTGCTCACCTCTAGCGACTGAAGCTGCCCGCCGCCGAGCGTGAGCTCGCGCACCACCCGGCCCGTGGCGTCGAGCAGGCGCACCTGGTACGAGCCGGCGGCCGGCAACTGGCGCAGGTCCAGGCTGGTGCTCGTCTGAGCCGGGTTGGGGAACAGGCTCAGGCTCGCCACGGCAGCCTTGGTGAAGCTCACCGTACGCACGGGCGAGTAGGCGGCTTTGCCATCGAGGTCTACCTGCTTGAGGCGGTAGTAGACCGTGCCGGTAGTAGCCAAGCTGGCCACCCCTTTGTCGAGCAGGGCGTAGGCCGTGGGGATGCTGCTGCTGCCCTTGGCCGCCAACTGACCAACTTTCGAGAAGCTTGTGCCATCGAAGCTGCGCTCGATGTCAAAATACGCCGAGTTCACTTCCGAGGCCGTCGTCCAGTCGAGCTGGGCGTCGCGGTTGCCCACGGCCACGGCCGTGAACGCGCTCAGCACCACCGGCAGCGGCCGGGCCCCGATGGTAAAGGTCAGCGGTACGGTAGTTACTCCGCCGTAGGCATCGGTAGTCGTGATGCTGACGGTGTAGGTCTGGGCGGTGGCGGTGTTGGCCAGCGCGGCGGCGTTGCTCACGTAGAGGCGGCCGGTGGCGGGGTCGAGGCTCACGCCGCTGGGGAGGGTACCGGCGGTGAGCACGGCGTTGCTCAGGCCGTTGCCGGTGCCCGCCAGCTGCGCGCCGGTGGCGGCGTTGTAGAGCGCGCCGGTGCTGTTGTAGGTCGCGGCGTTGGGGTCGGTGGGCTGGGCCAGTACGTCGCCGGTCTGGTAGGGCGTAGCGCCGCCCTTGGCCTGGTTGTAGGTAGCGTAGGTGGCGTTCAGGTCGGCCCCCACCGGCAGGGTGTAGGCCACGGCCGGCGACTGGTTGCCCGCGTTGTCGGTAGCCAGATATGTGAAGGACGCGTTACCCACGTAGCCCAGCGTCGGCAGGAAGCGAAGGCTGGCCGCCTGCGCCGCCGTCAGGTTCTGCACCCCGGTAACGGCCGTGTAGCTGCCGCCGTTGCTGTAGTAGAGCGTACCCTGGCTGGCCGCCGGGATGGCCGTGATGGTAAACGCCGCACTGCTGCTGAGGCTATTCTCGGGGTCGAGGGCGGCCAGGGGCGAGATGAGCTGGCCGAAAGGCGCAGTAGTACTGTTAGCCGCCGTGTTGCCAGCGGGACTGCGCAGGCTGTTCACCACGGCCACGGCCGTGGGCGGCTGGTTGGGCAGGGCGGTGGTCACGCTGGCGGTGTTGCCCAGCGGGTCGAGGTTGCTGTCGCCGGGCGTGGCCACGGTAGCCACGGGCGAGTAGCTCCCGGCCGGCTGCACGATGGTGAAGCTGTTAGTAACGGCCCCGGCCGCGCCGGGGGCCTGGGCGGCCGTGATGGTCCAGGTAATGGTGTTGTTGGCGCTCGAATACACGCCCCCGTTGGTAATGTTAGTGGGCACCTGGCCGGCGGGTACGGTCACCGTCTGGATGGTGGGGCTGCCCGTGGTATTGGGCACGGCCGAGGGGCCGTTGTCGAGCGTGGTGACGGTGTAGGTCTGGCTGGTGCCAGCCAGCGCCGTGGCCGGGCCGCTGATGCGCGTCACCACGTCGTACACCGGCGTTACGTTGACTGTCCCAGTGCCGGCGTTGTTGCCCTGCGCCGTGCCATTGTTGGGCTCACTCGTATCCGACGACACGCTGGCCAGGGCCACGAACGAGCCGGTGCCCGGGGCCGGGAAGGCAGCCGTGTACGAGGCCAGGGCACCGCTGGCCTGGCTCAGGATGGTAGGCCAGGTTACGAGGCCGGTAGTGGCGTTGTAGCTGCCGTTGTCGCTCACCGTCACGCCGGTCAGGCCGGCGGGCAGTTGCAGGGTGGGCAGCACGTTGGTAGCCGCGCCGGGGCCAATATTTTGGAAAGTAGCCGTGAGCGTAACCGGCACGCTTGCCGGGGCCGGCGAGGGCGAACTGCTCACCGAAGCCACGAGGTCGGCCGTGGTAGCGGTAACCGGCGCAATGCTGGTGGCGACGCTCGTGCCGTTGTTGCCGGGCGTGAGGTCGGCCGTGGCCGAGGTGGCCGTGGCGACGCCCGCCACCTGGCCGCTGGCCGGGCTGGGCATCAGGAAAGTGACGTGGTTGAGCACGCTGGCCCCGGTGGCGAGGCTGGCGGTGCCGGGGAAGGTCACGAGGCCGCTGCCGGTGTCGTAGCTAGCCCCGCCGGGGAAGTTGATACTGGCTCCGCTGAGCGTGCCCGCCTGGCCGTTCACTTGCAGCGAGGCCGCCGTGAAGCCCGTGGGCAGTTGCAGCGTCGGCACGACCGTAGTGGCGGCCGAGGCGCCGTTATTGGTCGTGTTCACGGTGTAGGTTACGGGGTTGCCCACGGGGGCCGAGGCCGGGCCGGCTACGCTCGTCACGAGGTCGGCCGTGGGCGTTACGGCGGTGGCGACGGCCGCGCTGTTGTTGGTCAGCGTGGCATCCGCGGCGGCCGAGCCGACGCTGGTGCGCACGGTCAGCGACTGGGCCGGGGCGATGAAGCGCAGGTTGTACACCTGGGTGGTGCCCGCCATGGCCATCGTCGGCGCGGGGAAGGTCACGAGGCCGTTAACCGCGTTGTAGGTGGCCCCGCTCACCGGCGCGCCGCTGGCGTCGGTGATGGCCACGCCGCTCAGCCCCACGGGCAGTTGCGCAGTGGCGAAGATGCCGCTGGTCTGCGTGCCGCTGGCATTGTAGCCGCTGGCCGTCATCGGGCCGTTATTCGTGAACGTCGCCGTGTACTGCACCGGCTGGCCCACGGTAGCCGAGGCCGGACCGGTGAGGGTCGTAGCCAGGTCGGTGGTGGGGCTGATGGCCACGGTGGCGGCGGCCAGGTTATCGGCCGGTACGGGGTCGAGGTTGGCCGTCGTTACGGCGGCGGTCAGCAGCAGTTGGCCGTTGTTCCCCACCCCGGCCGGGGCCGTGAAGGTGATGAGGTTACGCAGCTTGCTCCCGCTGGCCAGGCTCACGCTGCTGAAAGTAACGAGGCCAGTCGTGGCGTTGTAGCTCGCGCCCGAGAGCGTAGCCCCCGTCGAGTCGGTAATGGCCACGTTGGTGAGGCCGGGCAGCAATTGCACCGTTTCCACGATGCCGCTGGCCGAGGTCGAGCCCAGCCCGCCGCGGTTGCCGGTCACGACGCTCACCGTGACGTTATTGGCGGCGGTAGCCGTCGCGCTCAGGGTCGTATACACGTTGGCCGGGTTGCCCACGGGGCTGGCCACGTTCAGGGTAGCAGCCGGGGCGGTGGTGCTGGCCGCGTTATTGAGATTGGCCGTATTGTTGGCCACGGCCGTTTCGCCGGCGGTGGTCGTGCTCACGCTGGCCGTGGGCTTGAAGGCCGTGCCGGGCATGGCGAAGCTCACCGAGTTGGTTACCGTCTGGCCGCTGGGCAGGTTGGCCAGCGGCGGGTAGATGACGCCGCCCGCCGGCACGGTGTAGGCCACGCCGCCGTAGGTGACGGTGGTACTCGCCGTCCCATTATTATAGAAGCCCCCGTTGCTCACGAACACGTTGCCCAGGCCAGTGGCCAGCTGGGCGGTTTGCACGGCATTGGGCACGGCGCTGGGGCCGTTGTTGGTCATGGTCAGGTTCAGTGTCACGAGGTCGGTCGCCACGGCCGAGGCCGGGCCGCTGAGCGTGGTCGCCAGGTCGAAGGCCGGCGTGATGCCGTAGCTGGCGCTGGCCTGGTCGTCGGCCGTCTGGCCGGCTTCGCTGGTCGTGGTCGAGATGCTGGCCGTAGCGGCCACGGGGGTCGTTACCGGGGCGTCGAAGTTGATGAGCGAAGTGGTCGTGGTACCCGCGTTCAGCGAGGTAATGCCGGCGTAGGTGACGAGGCCCGTGGCGGGCGAGTACACGCCGCCGTTGGTCGCCGTCACGTTGGTGAGGCCGCGCGGCAATTGCACCGAGGCTACTACCCCGGCCGCCGGGCTGGGGCCGTTGTTAGCAAAGCTCACCGTGAACTTGGGAGCCGTGGCCACCGCGGCCAGGGTACCCGCCGCTACCGGCGTACCGGCCGTGATGGTCGTCGCCACGTTCGCCACCGGCGGAATGCTGGCATTGATGGTCGAGGTGTTCGGCGCCTGGTCGGCACCCTGGCCGCTGGCCGTGGCCACGTTGCTCGTAATGGCCGCGCTGCCCGTGGCCGTAGTGGCCGGCGTGAAGCTGAATGTGAACGTGCTCGACGCCCCGCTGGCCACCGAGGCCGCCGTGCCGAAGTCAATGGTATTCGCGGTGGTGGGCGAGTAAGGCGAGCCGTTGACAATTATGTTGGTCGCGCCGGCGGGCAGGGTTACCGTGCGGGTAACGTTGGTCGCCGTAGCCGGGCCTTGGTTGGCAAACGTCACCCGGTACGTGCCCGAGGGCGTGGCCGGGGCCAGGGTAGCCGGGCCAGCCAGGGCTACCGTCACGTCGGCGGCGCAGGTGGTGCCCACCGCGCTGCCCGCGATGCTGTTACTGATACCCGTATTCGTAATCCCGTTGAGGCCCGCCGCCGCGCCGAAGTTGGCCGGGGTGCCCTGGGTGGTGCCGCTGGCCGCCCCCAGCGCCGAGGTCGAGGCCACCGCGCCGTTGGTCAGGATGACGCCGCCGCCGCCCCCGCCGCCGGGGCCGTGGGGACCGGAGGTGCCGCCGGAGGCGTTGCCCCCCAGGCCCCCGTTGGCCGTGAGGGTAAGGCCGCTGAGGCTGGCCGGACTGTTGGCCGTTACCAGGATGGAGCCGCCGGCCCCGCCGCCGCCGCCGCCGTCGTCGGCCACGCTACCGTTGGCGGTGCTGCCGTTGGCCGAGATGGTACCGGTGCCCGCGACGGTACCCGTCCGCAGGATGATGATGCCGCCGCCGGCCGCGCCGCTGCTGGCGTAGCCATTGCCGGGCGTACCGGTCGAGTTGTTGGTCGAGCCCGCGCCGCCGCCGCCGCCCAGCACGAGGCGGCTGCTGCTGGTCAGCGCGAATGCCGCGCCCGGCTCGCCGCCGATGGCTTTATTGCTCGAGAAGTTGTTGCCGCCCCGGCCGCCGCTGCCGCCGTTGGCACCGCCGCCGCCGCCGCTGTTGTTGAGGTCGTCGTTGCCGCCGCCGCCCGCGTTGCCGGGGGCGCCGCGGCTGGTGCTGCTACCGGGGTAGCCCTCCACGCCGGTGTTGACCGTGACGTTGGTCGCGGCGTTGTCGGGCGTGCCGGGCACGTTTACAAAGCGCGGCGTACCGGCAATGCCTTCGCCCTTCTGGGCGTTGAAGTCACTAGCTGTCAGGTTAACGTAGTCGGGCGAGTCGTAGTTGGTTGCGCTCTGCGTGCGGCCCCCGCCGCCCCGGAAGCCGCGCCCGGCCGCCGTGATAAGGTTGCCGCTGAAATTGGTCTGGCCGGCCACATCGAGCACGAGCACGCCGCCGGTGCTGCCGTTCCACGGGGTGGCGGCCAGCGTGCCGCCCAGCGTGAGGTTGCCGTACTGCGGCACCCGGATTACCTGGAACCGACGCGGGCCGGCCGTGGTCGTGGCCGGGGCATTCACGTAGCTGTTCACCAGCGGCGTGGCCAGCGTGATGGTACCGCCCGTGGCCGCCGCGATGGGCGTGGCGTTGCTGGCCACCACGTACTCATAAGTACCTGCCGTGAGGTTGGTGCCGAGGTTGCCGCTGGCCCCCCCGCCCGCCACGCCGTCGCCGTAGCTGTCGGAGTTCGTAAAGTTGATGTCCGCGCCCTGCATCTGAATCACCAGCAGCAGGTCGCCCCGCACGATGCTCGTGGGCGTGGTGGTCGTGCCGCCCACGGTGGCCGTGCCGACGCTGATGGACGTCGCGCCCGCGGCCAGCGCCTGGGCATCAACGCTGGGGTAGTAGGTATCGGGGTTGTCGGCAATGGTGGGCGAGCCGTCCTTGCCGGGCGTGCCGCAGGGCGCGGGCGTCCCGGGGGCACCGGAGTTCGTTACCGGTACAGTATAAGTAGCCGTGTTGCTCACCACGCCCGCGTTGTCGGTGGCGTAGTACGAGAAGCCCGCGTTGCCGCTGAAGCCGGCGGCCGGGGCAAAGCTCAGCTGGGCCGCCTGGGCGGGCGTCAGGGTCAGCGTCGAAGCCGTCAGGGCCACGCCGTTCACGAAGAACGTCCCTTGCGAGGCCGGCGGCAGCGCCGTGATGGAGTACGAGGTGATGGTCCCGTCGGGTGCCGTGGCGCTCAGCGGGTTGATGGCCGCCGCGCCCTGGCCGCTGGGGCGGCTGGTGTTGGTCACGTCGGTGGCCACCGGGGCCAGCCGGCATATAGCCATCAACTCAATGCCGATGATGTTGAGCGAGGGGTCGGCGTTGAAGGTCGAGACGTTGCGGTACGTCAGCGTGAGCGAGGTGATGGGGCTGGCGAAGTAGGCCACCACCGTCCCGTCAGTGGGGTTGGTGGTCGATACGTCGGCGGTGCCGGTGGCTACGTTGCCGCTGATGTTTACCGAGTTGGTCGCGCCCACGGCCGCGAGGGCGGGCAGCACGGTCGCGCCGCCGTTATTCCCCACAAACGTCACCTGGTCGGCGAAGGCCGTGCTGCCCGACTCGCCCCGGTCGATGTCCTGCACCCGGATAGCGTAGTTGCTCACCGCCCGGCTGAAGTTGAAGGTCACGCTGGCCGTATTGTTGGCCTGGCTGGCGTAGTCGGTGGCCCAGGCCAGGTTTTGCACACCGTTGACGTTGTTGGTCGCCGTGCCGCTGATGACCGAGAACGTATTCGTCGTGGCCCCGGCGGCGATTTGGTAATTGCTGGTGCTCACCGTAGTGAGCGAGTTACCGATGTTCACCGGCGCGTGGGCTTTCCAATCGTCGGGCACCGGCGTGGAGGTGCGGAAGTTCAGCTCGGCCGTAGCCGTGGTGCAGGGCGCGTTCACTACCGGTATCGTGTAAGTCGCCGTGTTGGCCGACAGGTTATTCAGCGCGTCGGTAGCCCGGTAGGTGAAGGTCACGTTGCCGCTGCTGCCCGCCACCGGCGTAAAGCGTAGGCTGGCGGCCTGGGCCGCCGTGAGTACCTGCCCGGCGGCCGTGATGTTGGTATAGGTCGTGCCACTGGAGTTGTACGACAGCACGCCCTGGGCCGGGGTCGGAATCGAGGTCAGCGTGTAGGTCACCGGCACGTTGTCGGCCGTCGAGGCCAGCGGGCTGATGCTGGCCGTGCCAATCGAGCTGAGCAGGGCGGCGCTGGTTACGTCCACGGCCGTGGGCAGGGCGCGGCACCATGTCATCTGGTCGATGCCGATAAACTGGGTAGCCCCGTCGTTGGACGCGGTGGCATTGTTATAGGTAATCGTCAGGCTCGTGATGGGGCTGCTGAAGTAGGCCGTCACGGTACCATCCACGGGGCTGCTGGTGACGTTCCGGCCAGTGGCCACGTTGCCGCTGATGGTGGTGATGCCCGCGCCGGGGTTGGCGGCGCTCAGCAACGGCGTCACGGCCGTGGCGCCGTTGGCCCCCGCGAAGGTCACCTGGTCCACGAAGTCGGTGCCCGCGTCGATGTCCTGCACCTGCACCGTAAAGTTGGACAAGGGCCGGGTAAAGTTGAACGTCACCTGCGAAGTCTTGGTGCTGCCTGCCGCGAAGTCGTTGTTCCACTGCAACGTCGAGCTATTCACCGTGCCCACCACGAGCGTCGAGGCCGTAGCGGCTCCGTTCTGGTAATTGCCCGAGCTGATAAACGTCGCCGTGGAGCCCACCGGCACGGCCTCGGCCGCGTGGTTTTTCCAGTCCTCGCCGGCCGGGCGGCTCCCGAAGGCCAGCGTGGTCGTGCCGGGGTTGGTGCCGCACGTAGCGATGTATTGCAGCGGAATGGTATAGGTCGCGGTGTTCGTGGAAGTCAGGCTGGCATCGTCGCGCACCTGGTAGGTAAAGGTGGCGCTGCTCCCCGTAAACGTGCCGTCGGGCGTGTAGCGCAGGCTGGCCGCCTGGGCCGGCGTCAGTACTAGGCCCCCGGCCGGAATGCTGGTAATGGCCGCGTAGGTAGTGCCCGTGGTATTGTAAAACAGCGTGCCGCGGGTGGGCAGGCTCGTGAGCAAGTAGCTCTGCACCGCCCCATCGACCGACGAGGTCAGGGTATTGATTCCCGCCTGCGTCGCCGTGCTGGGTACGGTGGCCGTGGTGGTGTTGGTGGCCAGCGGGGCCAGGCGGCACCACGTCATCTGGTCGATGCCGATAATCTGCTCGTCGGGGTTGGTAAAGCTGGCCGTGCCGTTGCGGAACGTGAGCGTGAGCGACGTAATGGCGGAGGCAAACGACGCCTGCACGGTCGCGTTGCCCGTCGTCTGGGCCGTTGCCACGTTCGCGCTTATCCCCGCAGTTCCCGCCAGCGTCGTCAGCGAGATGTTGGCTACCGGGGTGGGCGTGGCGCCGTTAGCGCCGTTCACCACTACCTCGTCGGTGTAGTCGGCCCCTAACAGCCCGGCCGTTTTGCGGCTGAGGTTGATGTTCGAGAGATTGACCTTGAAGTTGGAGAGCGGCCGGTTGAAATTGAACGTGACGTTCACAAACCCGTTGGACGCCGAAAAGTCGCTGGTCCACGTCAGGGTCTTGGCGCCGCCTGGCGTGTCGATTAGCAGCGAGCTCGTCGCGCTGGCCCCGGTTAGCACGCTACTGCTCACCTGGGTGGCACCCAGGGGCTCGGGCACGCCGGTTGGCAGGTGGCCATTCCAGTTTTCGCCAGTCGGCCGGGCCGGGTTGGTATCGGTAAAGCTGAGGGTAGTCGTGGCCGAGGTATTGCACTGCGCCCAGCTATGAGCCGGGGTAAGCAACAGGCCAGCCAGTAGACCAAGCCCCCCGGCTCCGGCAGAAAATCTCGCCAGATTACGCCGAGAAAGGCTTCTTAGTATAATTCTACGCCATAGACTGACCGGAGCAGCTGCCAGCTTGCTCCGAAAAGGTAGGTTTTGTTTCATGCAAGGTGGAAAAAGAGGTAAGCAAATTATGTTTATCCTAATAATGAGTGAAAAATGAACTTACTGTCTGCCTTTCTGTATCCAGTCGCCAGTTTTTCGATAACGCTGCAAGCTAGCGCTTTACAATGGGCAAAATACGTTTTGTTCCCGCGTTACGGTTTTGATTGATTTTTATGATGATTATGAAAATTGTATTTATCTGATAAGGTCTTAACCTGTCTTAAATAGAATAAATCATTTTTGGAACCGCTAAGCCCGGCAATTCTAAAAATTGGACTTTCGTCGCTTAGTATAATTTTTAATTGATAATTAACGAGTTATAAAAACCGGTTTAACTGAACGATAAGTAATTATTTCATGAAAAAATGTCACTTATGAAAGCAAAATGGTGTTGACCAAAAATCGCCTCATTACTTCATCCACCAGCCATGAATTTCCTCCTTTCCACCCAGGTTGCGGCGGCTTTTATCGCCTGTTCGTTAAGTAGTTTGCCAGCAGTTGCCGGGCCACCCGCCGCTGATTATTTCGTGCAAGCCTGCACCGAACAGCTCGCCCTGAGCGAGGAGCAGCGTACCGGCCTGCGGGCCTACCTGGAGCAGGAGATTGAGTTTATGGCCGTGCAGGCCGCCAATCACTCGGCCACTGAAGTGGCGGAGCTCATCCCGGCCGAGCGGGCGCAGCTGCGCCTGGTCGCCGGGCACCTGATGTCGCCCGGGCAGCTCCGAATGTTTCGCGAGCTGGAGGCCACGCCTCAGATGAAAATCTATCTCAAGGAGATGCTGCTGGAAAACTGAGCTACCACGGCGCTCAAAAGCAAAAAGGCCGCCCAAACTGGGCGGCCTTTTTGCGTTTTGACTACACTATATCTTTAAAAAATCAATTCAACAGCTGTCATGCTGAGCTTGCGAAGTATCTTATCACGCTAAGCGAGCCTTTTTAACGTGATAAGATGCTTCGCAAGCTCAGCATGACAGGCCGGGAGTAAACGCGAGGTGGCGGTGAGTACATATGGATAGCGCGGGGCGCAGCCCCGCGCTATCCGTGTCGAAACAGTATTAATACGCCGGGCCGCGCCCGCTGGCCTCGACCAGCGCCCGCACCGGTTCGTTGAAGCCCACGGCTTCGAGCAGCTCTTCCAGCGTGAGGTGCAGGCGGTATTTCCAGAAGTGCTGGGGGTTGCTGGGCACGTTGATTTGCTCGTCGTGCGGGTTGGCGCGGCGCAGGCTGGCATCCATGCCCAGGAAGTCCTGGAGCGGGAACACGGCCCACATGGCCGGCGAAGCCAGGTGCTGCTGAAGCACTTCGCGTACCACCCAGGGCTCGCAGTAGTAGGGCGCGAGCTGGCGCCAGTGGCCCAGCGTAGTCTCGAAAAAGCGCTGGCTGCGCACGTGGTCTTCTTCCCACCAGCCGCGCAGGGTGCTCATGTCGTGGCTGCCGGTCGTGACTACCGAGAGGTAGGGCGCATCGGCCGGGTGGCCAAACTCGGTGGCGGGGTTGCTGGGCATCCGCTGGATGTTAAGGCCCAGAATGCCGAGCTGGTGCATCACGCCGGGCACCGAGGCGGGCACCATGCCCAGGTCTTCGCCGCAGATGAGCATGTCGGTGGCGTAGCGCACGGCCGGCAGCTTGATGAGCCCCTGCTCGCGCCAGAACTCCTCGTGGCGGTGGTAGAAATAATCGACGTAGATGTCGTCGTAGAGCCGGCGGCGGCTCTCATCGTCGGCCAGCTCGGCGAAGCTGGCGGTTTTGTTGAGCGTAATGCGCGGGTGATAGTAGTCGTTGCCAGCGGGCAGGAACAGCACCTCGTTGACGAAGTGGTACAGACCCGGCCGCACCCGCAGCAGGAACTCCGCCCGCTCGGGGTGGGCGGCAATCTGCTCGTCCACGTACCGCTCGATGAGGCGCTGGCTGCTCACCTGCGGCTTAAATTGAATGGCCCCGTACTGGTCGGCCACCATAAACTCGTCGAACACGGCCTGGGCCTCGCCGCCGAAGGTGCGCTCCAGCAGGTGCCAGCGGATGTAGGGCGCGCAGAGGCGGCCGTAGTCAAACCACCCCAGGCGGCGCTGGATCTCGTCGCGGTGCAGGGGCAGGGCCGGGGCGAAGTGCCCGAGCAGGCCCTCGACCGAGTTTTCGGGCATTTCCCAGATGCGGAAAAAGCCCAGGATATGGTCGATGCGCAGGGCATCGAAATAGCGGGCCAGGTGGCCCAGGCGCTGGCGCCACCACTGGTAGTTGTCCTGGGCCATGCGCTCCCAGTTGTAGGTGGGGAAGCGCCAGTTCTGGCCGGTGGTCGAGAAGTCATCCGGCGGCGCGCCGGCCTGCTGGTCCATGTGGTAGAGCTCGGGCTGGGTCCAGGCATCGACCGAGTGGCGGTAGATGCCGATGGGCAGGTCGCCCTTCAGCACCACGCCCTTGGTGCGGCCGTAGTCCACGGCGGCGCGCAGCTGCTTGTCGAGGTGAAACTGCGTGAAGAAGTGCAGGCCAAACTCGTCGAAGTCGGGGCCGTGCTCGTCGGTGAGCGCTTCCAGGCCCACCGGGGCGTGAAACTCGCGGGGCCACTGGTGAAAGTCGGCCGTGCCGAAGCGCTCGCGCAGGGCCGAAAAGGCCGCGTACGGAATCAGCCAGCTCGCCTGCTCGGCCTTGAACTTGTGAAACTCGGGGTCGGCCAGGAATTTCTTTTTCTCCTGCTGATACAGGAGCTTGAGAAACTTCCACTTGGCGTTCATCACGGCCTCATAGTCCACGAAATCTTTGGCGTTCAGCTCCGCCTTGGTTTTCGCCAGCTCGGCGCGGGCGGCCTTTGCCTTGAGCTCGGCGATGCCCTCCAGGTGCAGGTACTGCGGGTGCAGCGCAAACACCGAGATGGCGGCGTAGGGGTACGAATCGACCCAGGTGTGGGTGGCCGTGGTATCGTTGATGGGCAGAATCTGCACCATGTTGAGCCCCGTTTGCGCGGCCCAGTCGATGAGCAGCTTCAGGTCGGTGAACTCGCCCCCGCCCAGGCCGCTTTCGCTACGTAGCGAGAATACGGGCATGGCCACGCCGGCCCCGCGCCAGGGCTGGGCCGCGTAGCGGAAACCCTCGTCGTCGAGCACGGTGAGGGTGCCGGGCTGGCTGGTGCCGGCGGGCAGTACCCGGTCGTCGCCGGTTTCGAGCTGCACCACGGAGTGGCGCTCGGGGCTCCAGAGGCCGTATTTATAGCGTAGCTCGGCCTCCGGATTTTGCAGGGCCAGCTCGGCCTGCCAGGCGGGGTAAGCAGCGTCGGAGAGAAGGAGCGGGTTGGTATTATCCCAGTTGCCCAGCGCGGCATCGGAACCGAGCACGCACACCTGGTGGTGCGGGTCGACGCGGGGTGCTTCAAGACGGAAGCGCACGTTGGCGGAGGGAGCGGCCGGGGCGGCCTTTTTGCCCTTGGCGGAGCTTTTTTTAACGGGGCTGGCCGTGCCAATGCCCGGCTGCGCGGCCGGCCGCCGAAACAGCGCCTTGGTAAAGGCCGCCGTGAATAGCTCGTTGTCGGGCTGGGCCGGCGCGCGCCAGAAGTCGCGGACGGCCAGGGTAGCCGGGGCGGCGTTGGTGGGCAGGGCCAACTGGCGGTTGTCGCCCCACTCCCACACCACGCCGCCGCCGTCGAAGAGCAGTACGTACTTGTAGCTCACTTCACTAGTGGCGGCCGGCACCTCCACTTCGCCGCTCCAGCGGGTAGTGGCTTCGTCGTAGGCGAGGGGCAGGGCGTGGGCTACGTTCCAGTGGCCCAGCGCGGGCAAGGAGCCGCAAACCACCAGGCGCTGGCCGTAGGTGGTGCGGTAGGGCAGGGAAAAGCGAAGTGTCATGCAGGCAAACCAAGTAGAGCCCGCAAGATACTGCCCCGCTGCCCGCCCGGCGGGGCCAACGAGCGGCCTACCTCTGCCGTATGGGCCTTTCCGGTCGGTGCCGTTTGGCTGGCCGCCTAGCCCACTACTTTTATTACCGATGCGAACCCTCTTACTAAGCTTGCTGCTGAGTAGCAGCCTAGCTGCGGTGGCCGCCCCGCCGGGCTACCGTCCGCCCCGCCGCTTTTTCACCGCCATCGGGCAGCCTTATCGTCGCCTGCCGCTACGCGTAAATTTTGGGCTGAACGTAGCGTATTATAACGGTGATCTCACCAGCCGCCTCAACGATAATACGCTGCGCGTAGGCATCAACGCGGGCCTGGCCAAAACCCTCAGCCCGCACGTGACCATTGCGGCTGACCTAAGCTATTTTCACCTCAAGGCAGTAGACCATTTTCCCGAGCGGGGCTACAGCTTCAGCAGCGACAACGGGCTGCTCACCGGTCGCCTGCGCTATAATCTGTTCGCCGACAAAAGTCTCTACCTCGGTCCTTATTACAAGGAGATGCCGGTGCTCGTTTTTGTGGAAGCCGGCGTAGGGGCCTTGGTTTATAACCCCGCTACGGCGCAGTATAACCAGCCCATAGAGGCGGAAGGCCGCAATACGTACCCTGCCCTGGCCGGCGTGCTGCCCGTAGGCGGCGGTGTTACGCTACGAGCTTCGCAGCGCCTGGCCTTCACGATCGAGGGCCAATACTACTTCACCAGCACCGACATGCTCGATGGCATTAGCCAGCGCGGCAACCCCAAGCTACTCGATGCCTTTGCTACCCTCGATTTCAAGGCTGAAATCTCCCTCGGCAAAGGGCATAAAAAGCCCTTGGTGCACAACGACTAAATACGTGTAGGGTAAGCTTTAGCTTGCCCAGCGTCCGGATGGTCGTAACTCATCAGACGCCGGGCAAGCTAAAGCTTACCCTACCTCATTTTTTACTCAGATAATCGGCAGCCAGCGTCGCCAGCGTTTTAACGCCCAGCGGGAAGGCGCTGTCATCTACTTTGAAGCCGGCCGTGTGGTGGTCGGCCACGGTGCTGAAATCGGTGCCGGGCGGCGTACCACCTAGGAAAAGAAACAGGCCCGGCACTTTTTCCTGGTAGCAGGCAAAATCCTCGGCCCCAGTTACGGCCTTTACTTCTACCACGTTGGCCGCGCCGGCAGTGCGCTGGAGCGTGGGTAGCATGCGCGCCGTAAGGGCGGGGTCATTATACGTTACGGGTACGTAGGGCTCGATGCTCACTTCGGCAGTAGCGCCGTTGGCCGCCGCAATGCCGGTGGCCGTGCGCTTGATGGCCGCCCAGATGCGCTGCTGGGTTTCGGGGCTAAAGGCCCGGATGGTGCCGCTGAGCGAGGCATCGGGCGGAATAATGTTGTAGCGCACCCCGGCCTGCACGGTGCCAACCGTGACCACGGCGGCATCCTGCGTGAGGTCTACCTGGCGGCTCACGATGGTTTGCAAGGCGGTAATAATTTCGGCGGCCGTTACGACGGGGTCTACGCTCGCCCAGGGCTTGGCCCCGTGCGCGCCCTTGCCCGTGACTTTTATAGAGAACCGGTCGGAGCTGGCCATCTCGCCCCGCGGTCGGTATTGCAGTTGCCCGACCGGCGCCGAAGCCCAAATGTGCAGCCCGAAGATGGCGTCGACCTTGGGATTGTCGAGTACGCCTTCCTGCACCATGAGCTTGGCCCCGCCCACCGTGCCGGGCAGCGAGCCTTCTTCGGCGGGTTGGAAAATGAACTTGACGGTGCCGGCCAGGTCTTGCTTTACTTTACTCAATACCTCGGCAGCCCCGAGCAGCATGGCGACGTGGGTGTCGTGGCCGCAGGCGTGCATCACGCCCACCGGCTGGCCCAGGTAGGTGGCTTTGACGGTGCTGGCGTAGGGTAGGCCGCTGGCCTCGGTAATGGGTAGGCCGTCCATGTCGGCGCGCAGGGCTACTACGGGGCCGGGCTTGCCGCCCTTGAGCAGGCCCACCACGCCGGTGCGGGCCACGCCGGTTTGCACCTCCAGGCCCAGGCTTTTGAGCTGGGCGGCGATGAGGGCCGCCGTGCGGGTTTCTTCGTTGCCCAGCTCGGGATGCTCGTGCAGGTCGTGCCGCCAGGCGACTACTTTGGGCTGCTCGGCGGCGGCCAGCTGCGCGATGCGGGCGTTGAGGGCCGCGTTTTGGGCGTGGGCATCGGGGGCCGGTAGCCCCAGGGCGAGGCCGCCCAGCAGGAGGGGGAGCGCGTGTTTCATAGCGGCCAAGGTACGGCTGCCCGCCTGCTGCCCCCGTGCGCCGACACAGAATAATAACAGCATCACAACGCTGGGCACATCATTGGCTGCGAAGGAACTAGTATTGACAAGCGCGGGGTTGGACTTATTTTTGTCAGATTCACCCCAACCAGTCTTTAGTACCTGCCGTCATGCCCCTCACCTCCGTTGCTCCGCCCGCTTCTAGTGCCGCTGCCGCCCAGGCGCAGCTGCCCCTGGCCGATGCCTGGGGGCCGGCCCTGGCCCGGCCGGCGTTCCGGTTGAGCTGGCTGCTGTTGGTGCTAGGATTTGCGGGCCTGATGCCCTTCGTGCCGGGCTTTTTTGCGGCCATCCAGCAGCGGCCCGGACCCGTGCTGGCCGATCCGCTGCTGCACCTGCTGCCCCGCTACAACGTGGCCGTACCCGTATTTATGCTCATGTACGGCGGGGTGTTGGCGGCCGTGGTCTGGCTCACCCGGCACCCGGTATTGTTCTTGCGCGGCTTGTGGGGGTATTTTATTCTGCTGGCGCTGCGCATGCTGGTTATCTGGCTGGTTCCCCTGTCGCCGCCGCTCGACCTGGTGCCCATGCCCGACCCGTTTACGGCCGCGTTTTTTCAGGCCGGCGACGCCGCAATCACCAAAGATTTGTTTTTCTCGGGGCATACGGCCACGGTGGCAATTCTGGCGCTGGCAGTGCGGGGGCGCTGGCTGCGGCCCTTGCTGGGAGTAGTCGCCCTGCTCATTGGCCTGCTGGTGCTGGTGCAGCGGGTGCACTACACCTGCGACGTGCTGGCCGCTCCCTTCTTCGCGGGGTTTGCCTACTGGCTGGCTGGGCATATTACGCAGCGCGCCGCAGTCGAGCACTCGGAGGCTGATTTTTCCGAGCAGCCAGCGGAGCAGGCAGCTGCCCGATAAGCTCACTCTTCACTGAAAGCCGGCCGGTATGCATTGTCATGCCGGCCGGCTTTTTTGTGGGGCATTCTATCCTTGTCCAAAGTAGACAACTGTATTTCCAAGCCCCAGCGTGGCGAGCAGTAGAGCTATTTACCCCCAGCGCCTCATACAAGCCGTCGCCCGAGCTGGCGACGAAAAGAGGATTAATCTGACTGGCCACTGGTGCACCGACGCGACCCGCAGGCATAGCAGGCATAAAAGGACCGTCTGCAAGGTCTCATTGGTGTACCGAGGTAGCGGCTCCAGCGCCGCCCGAAAGCATAAAAGGCCCGCACCAAGGTGGTGCGGGCCTTTTTAGTGGCGCGGTTAGGCGGCGGAATTATTCCACCGTCACGCGCTGTACGATCGTCTGGCCAGCGGCAGCGAGGCGCAGCACGTACACGCCGGGGGCGAGGCTGCGGGTATCGAAGTCGGCTTTGGCACCGGCGGCGGTGAGGGCGATGCGGCGGCTAGCCACCGACTGGCCCAGTACGTTGAGCAGCGTAGCCTGCACGGCCGACTGGCCGGCCAGCGGCGGCAGTTGCACCGTGAAGCTGCCGTGGGCGGGGTTCGGGAACAGGCTCACCGTGCCGGCCGAGAGAGCCGAGGTAGTAGCCAGCGCCCCGGCCGGACGCAGTACCAGGGCAAAGCGCCCTGCCGCAGCCGCGCCCGAAGCCAGCGTGAAGGCGTAGCGGCCGTTGGCCGTGAGCGCTTGCTGGGTGCCGGTTTCGGTATCGCGCAGGTAGATGGCCATACCGCCGAAGTTGGCAAGCTCGGCAACCTCGAAGGCATAGCTCCCGGCGGCCGGTGCGGCCAGCATCAGCGGAATAACTACTTCGGCGGTACCAGTGAGCGGGGCCAGGCCCTGGATGGCCAGCGGCGTAGCGCCGGCCAGCGTGCCCAGGCTCAGGCCCGAGGGGTTGGTCAGCTTCACCGCGTCGCGCTCGGCTTCTACGGCAGTGCTAGCACCATTTTCGAAGTAGAGGTACGTAACGTCGGCCAGGTCGGCATTCGCAACGCGCAGCTGCAGCTGCGGGCGCTGGTCGGCGGCCGTGCGGCCGAAGGTATTTTGCGCACCAAAGGTGGTCACGCGGTTGGCATTGGTCAGGTTAACTGCGCCATCGGTGCCGGCGGTCGAGACGCGGGCGAAGTAACCCGAGCCGGCCTCTACCAGCGGCGAAGTACCAACGCCGTTGGTGTAGCTGCGGTAGGTACCGGTGTACTGCCCGGTGCTCTGGAATACGTAAATGGCGGCATCCATGCCGGGGCGCTGGCTGGGAGCTACCGTGCTCCAGTCGAGGGGGCTGGGGTAGGGGTTACCCAGCAGCTGCCAGCCGGCATCGGTGGCGGTGCCGCGGCTCAGGGTACCTGAGCTTTGGTTGCCGGTATTAAAGGTACCGGTGAAACGCACGGGGCGCGTGGAGGCGGGCGCCTGCACGGTGTAGCCCTGGCTCCGGGTCATGGTGCTGGAAAGGGCAAAGGGCGAGAACCAGCCCTTGTCGAAATCGCTGTAGTTAGAAGCTGCCGTGGCAATGCGGCTCTGGTCGTAGCCGAACACCGTGGGGAAGGGCAGGGTGGTGCTGGGCGTCGCGCCCGAGTTATAGGCTGTGTTCACTACCGGTACGAAGCCGCCCGTGCGCAGGCTGTCGAACGTCATAAAGGCGACCGGCGAGCTGTAGTGACGGTAGGCCGTGGTGGTAGCCCCTCCCGTGATGAGGCGCTGCATGGCCCCAGTCGAGCCGCTAACTACGCCCCCGGTATTGTCGATCAGGGCCGTGCCGGCTGTCGTCGAGCGCAGCAGCAGACGGCGGGTGCCCTGGGTGATATTACCGCTCTGTAAACGCACCACCTGGGCCACGCTCACGGAGTTGGTCAGCGTGAGGGTAGCCCCGTTGTTGACCGTCAGGTTCCGGACGCTGCGGGGCAGCAGGGTACCCGAATCTTGGTCATCATCCCCAGCAAATACGTAGTTGGCATCGGTGCTGAACGAAGGCGTCGTATTCGTGAAGAGGAAGCCCGCGTCCCCGGCGTTGGTAATACCAGCCAAGTTCGTTTCGATAAGCGTAGCGCCGGCTTGCAGCACGAAGCTACCCGTACCTCTGATGTAGTAGCTGATGGGGTCGGTGGTGACGGAGCCGCCGCTCTGCACTGTCATGGTGCCAGCGACGTTGAGGTCACTGCTCAGCGTGGCCGCGCCGGTGCTCGTTACCGTCACGTTGTAGTACGAACCCCCAATGGCTTGCGGCGAGCTTACGACTAGGTTTTCGAGGGCTTGGGCGCATACGGTAAAGTCACCATTGCCAGCGACGCCGTTGTAGGGCGATA
The DNA here is from genome assembly GCA_913776615.1 of uncultured Hymenobacter sp. Classification (GTDB taxonomy): domain Bacteria; phylum Bacteroidota; class Bacteroidia; order Cytophagales; family Hymenobacteraceae; genus Hymenobacter. Next base: position 259,841 of record CAJYPK010000015.1, on the reverse strand, counting down.
CGCGTACGTAATACGTCTGGCCGGGCGTCAGGGTAGTTAGGTTTAGTCTTTCAGTACCAGCGGCAACTCGATCGACGCAGCCTACGCTGCTCAGGCTGCCGCAGGCCCCGCTGAATGCTTGTACTACCGCATCAAACGAACTAGTAACCGCAATTGCATAGATGGGTTTGCTAGCCACGAAGCTGTACCACACGTCATTGGCAGAGGTGCTAATATCTCCGCTGCACGTACTGGGCGGTAGCGACTGCGTCGCGCCCAGTACGCTGCCGCTGGTGGAATTGCAGCCAGGCGCGTTGGACAGGGCCACGGCATTGGCGCACTCGTCGTTGGCGGGCTGGGTGTACACGGTCAGGGTTTCAACGGGGCTGAAGCTCGGCGCGCTGCAATTGCTGCTGATGCTTACCGTGTAAGAAGTACCAATCGAGAGGCCCGTGAGGGTGAAGGGCGAGTTCGTTACGGTTTGGGTAGTGGTCGTCGGCGAGGTCGTAACGGTGTAGTTTACCGGCCCGGCGGTGCTGGCCGTGAACGTAATGGTAGCCGTAGTGGCCGAAGAAGCCGTTTGGCGCAGGTTGGTCGGAGCGTCGCATATCGAGGGCGCCGTGGTGGTAAACGAGGTGCTGGCTGCTTCCGACAGGCTGCCGCTGCCGCAGTCGCCCTGCACGAATACCCGGTACGTGGTACCGGCCGTGAGGCCCGTCAGGCTGGCGGTCGTGCCGGTTACCGTCTGGGTGGTCGAAGCGGGCTCGGTGCGGATGTTGTAGCTATTGGCACCGCTACCCGTAAAGTTGAGCGTAGCCGAGTTGAGCGCAACGTTGCTCACGGCTAGGCCGGTCGGGGCTGCGCAGGCGGCGCTGGTGGTGATAGCGAAGTCGTTGTTCGAAATATCGAAGAAGTAGTTATCTGCGGCTTCCACCATGATGCGGGCCGTAGTAGTAGCCACGTTGGGCAGCGTAACGGCTTCCGAGCCGTCGTTGGGCGCGCCGCTCAGCAGCAGAGTAGGGTAGGTGAGGCCGCCGTCGGTGCTGAGGCGAATGTTCACGCTGGCGCAGTTTACGCCGTTACCGGTGGTGCCGGCTACGTCCCAGGTGATGGTTTGGCTGCTGCCGCCGGTTAGGCTCAGGCCAGCCGCGTTGGGATAAGAAACCAAGAACGGCCCGGCCGCGCTGGTGCTGCTCAGCGTGACAATGCCGCTGCTGTTCACGCCGCCGATAATGCCCTGGCTACCGTTGTTCTGGTCGCGCACGGTTACGCGGAATTTCAGCGGGCGCGACACCGTGGGCAGGCGCTCGCCAAATACGGTCGTGTTGGCCGCCAGGCTGGCCATGCGCGGGAAGTAGCGCGTGGGATCGGTGGTCGGGTTGAAGGAGCGGAACAGTGGTACGGCACTGCCGGCCACCTGGGCATCGGTGGGGGCGCCGCCCGTGGTTACCTGGTCGTATTCTTCCCAGCAGTAGCTCAGCGCGCCGTTGTTGGGGTCGAAGGCGCTGGCCGTGAGCTTAAATGGCGTGCCAATGGGCAGCACCTTGCCGCTGGCTGGCAGCGTGATGAGGGGCGACGAATTGCCGGTGCTGGCCGTGGCGGCGCAGGAAGTAGTGGCAATGTAGGCCTGGATCTCATCGTAGCTGGCCACGTGGAAATACGGGTCCGAGTTGGGTTGCAAGTCGTTGGTATTGCCGCAGATGCCCGCGTAAGCCATGATGGTTGAGCCCGAGCCCGGTTCGAAGGCCGTGCTGGTATTGCGGTTGCCCCCGCCGCAGCTGCCGCTCACCCCGTTGAAGGTGTGGTTGCCGCCAAACTGGTGGCCCATTTCGTGGGCTACGTAGTCGATGTCGAAGGCATCGCTCACCGGGCGCGAACTGCCGGTTACGCCTTGCGCCTTGCGAGAGGTATTACAGACTACTCCCAAGCCAGCTATGCCCCCGCCGCCCGTGCTGAACACGTGGCCGATGTCGTAGTTAGCCGAACCGATGATGTTGTCAACGGTCGTCTGGTTCTGGGTCAGCATGGTGCTGCCGTCAAAGTTGTTGTAGGGGTCGGTTGTCGCGTTGGTGTAGATGAGGCTGGTAGTATTGCTCACCAGCACCAAGCGTACGGCCAACTCCTTTTCGTACACACCCGTTACACGGTTCACCGAGGTAACCATCGCTGCGAAGGCACGCGAAACCGTGCCCCCCTGAAACGTGGTGTACTCACCGGTAGCGGCCAGGGCCAGGCGGTAGGTACGCAGCACCGGGCCGCTAGTGCGCAGGCCGCTGGGAGCGGCGTCGCGGCGGCCGCTCCCGCCGTTGTCCTTTACCTCGCAGTCGAAGCTGCGGCCGGGCATGTCGCGCTTCCAGAAGCTGAGGTAGTGCTGGCTATCGGTGCGGCTGACGGGGTCGATGAAAAACGAGCCCGTGGCGGCCGACAGCACCTGCGCGTGGAAACCAGCCGGCGTAAAGTCGAGCCGGATGCTGGCCGTGGGGTCGTCGAGGCCCACGCCGGTGTAGGTTTTGATGTCGGGAAACTGCGCAGCCAGCTCGGGGGCCATGATGGAAGACTCTACCACCCGGAAGCGGGCGTTGGTACCATCGGGCAGGGGCAGCGTCACGACCAGCCCGGCCCCAGCCCGGCCTTCCTGCGGGGCCGTTGCCAGGGCCGTGCGCAGGCCCGGGGCGTTGAGCGTCAGCGGGCGCGCAGACCGCAGTGCGGAAGCCAGGGGGGAGGAATCGGCCGCCCGTTTGGCCCCGGCGTCATCGCTAAAAAAGCCGCTGGACGTTTTTTGGGCGTAGGCTCCTTGAGAAAGCAGGCCGGTTAACGCGACCACGCAGGCGGGTCGCCAGCAACGCGCCAGCCGACCCACTACACGCCCCAGGCGCAAGTAGTAGTTTGTCATAGAAAAGAAGGGAGGGAAAAGGCTACTGAATGATAGGGAATTGCAGCCCAGCCAAATGTATGCAGCATGAAGGATACATCCAACCTCAATGCAGCGGTAACACGCCGGTAATTTTACATGCAGCCTTTACTTTTTCCCATCCTTTGAATCAAACAGCTACTAGTATCCGGTTGCCATTCAGGTAGCTAAGCTGATTCGGCCGCAATCGCTGGGCTGGCCGGGGCGGCGGTCAAATTACGCTTGAGCCAGTTGCCCCGCAGGTACCACCCTCCCGCCAGCAGGGCCGACAGCACGTTGGAGATCACGAACGACCACCAGATGCCGTGGAAGCCCAGCGCCGTGTGCCGCGACAGATACCAGGCGATGGGAAACTGCAGGACCCACACGCCGATGATGGTTAGAATCATCGCCCCCAGCGTATTGCCGGCCCCGCGCAGCGCGCCCGAGATGCACTGCTGCACGCCCGTGAAGCACAGGCTGCCCACCGCAATGCGTACAAACTCTATCGCGTCCTGCGCCACGGCCTCGTCGCCCTTCAGAAAAAAGCGCACCAGCGGCCCGGCCGCCAGCCAGCCGGCCGCGCCCACCAGCAGCAGGCCCACGAAGCTGATGACGATGGCGTAGTTGGCGGTGCGGCGGGCGCGGGGCAGGTTTTGCGCGCCGATGTTCTGGGCCACCAGCGTAGAGCAGGCCAGCGAGATGCCCAGCGCCGGGATAATGCCCAGCGCCAGAATGCGCGACCCGATGCCGTAGGTCGCCAGCACCGTGGTACCAAACGCCGTGGCCAGCCCCGTCATCATCGACAGGCCCAGCGCCCGCGCCGAGAGGTCGATGGACGAGGGTAGCCCGAGTTTTATCGAGCGGGCCATGAGTGGGAAGTCGGGCCGGAAGCCATTAAAGCTGAGCTGTATGCCCGATTTGCCGCGCAGCAGCACTACCATGCCGATGCCGAAGCTCAGTATCTGCGTAACGAGCGTGGCCCGGGCCGCGCCCGCTACGCCGTAGGCCGGAATCGGCCCCCAGCCGTCGATGAGCAGCGGGTCGAGAGCGAAATTGAGGACCAGCGTACCGATGTTGATGTAAAGCGGAATCCGCACCTCGCCCACGCCCCGCATCAGCGATTGAAACATGAGGAAACCGAAGTTGAATACCAGCCCCAGCATGAGCACCCGCTGAAAGGAATTGGCCAGCTCGAAAATGTCGGGACCAACCCCAAACAGGCGCAGAATAAACGGCGACGCGGCGTAAGCTACTACCGTGAGCACCAGTGCCAGCGCAGTTTCGAGCACTAGCGACTGCGCCGCGATGTGGTTGACCATCTTCAAATTGCGCGCTCCAAAATTCTGCGCCACCAGCACCGAGCCCGCCACTGAAAAGCCCGAGCCTATGGCAACCAGCAGAAAGTTGATGGGAAAGCACACTGCCACGGCGGCTACGGCATTGGCCCCCAGCCGGCCCACCCAGTAGGCATCCACGAGCTGATAGCCGGTCTGAAGTAAGTTGCCGAAGACGATGGGTAGCGCCAGCGTGAGCAGCGCCTTGAGAATGGGACCTTGGGTAAGGGTAGGGCGGGCAGCAGTAGTGTTCATAAGCTGCCTTAGTACGGTAGGTACCTCGTCGCGGCTGCCTGCCAAGCAGTAGCGCGGACTTTCAGTTCGCTCGTCGGCTTGGTTATGCTACGCGAGCTGAAAGCCCTCACCGCCCAACCTGAAGAAAAATTAATCTGAGCTTCAGGCCGAGCTAAGTACCCAAACGGTTATTTGTTGCTACACCAGCCGCGGCCGGGCCGCCCATTATTCCGTGCGTGTTATCCGCTACTTAATCCTGGGGTTGTTTATCGCGCTGAGTAACCCGCTGCTCCCAGTCCGGGCGCAGAACCCCGACCTACCCCCGGCCCAGCCCACGCCCGTGCTGGCTCCGGCGGGCACCCTGGTCCTGGCAATGGACAATGCCAATCAAAGCAGCGGCGGAGTTTTTAACCTCAAAGCCTACGGCCTGGCCGTGCACCTGCTCAATAATAAGGTGCCGCTGCGCTGGGTTATTCGCAGCGGTAAGGGTAAGGATGAGCTTGATTTCGCCGCCCCGACCACGCGGGTAGTGCCTCGCGCCGCGGGTGTGGCAGCGGCCACGCGCAGCTTCCGGGCGGGGCCTTTGCTGGTGTTGCCCCGCGATACGGCCGGTGTGCGAGCCCTGGCCGCTGCTTTCAACGCGGCGCAGGGCACCGCCGTGCAGGTGTACGCCCTGCAAAATGCCGCTACCGTGGACGTGCGCTACGTACTCAACCAGCGGCCGGTGGCGGCCATTCTCAACGACGGGGGCAACGCGGCCATTCACCAGCGCTACATGCGGCTGGCGGGCATCAGTGGCAACGACAACGTGGCCGCCCTGCGCCCGCAGGACAACTACGCCACCCAGGCGGCCGTGAACCTCGATAGCCAGAGCGATTGCTTCACCTTCGCTTCCGAGCCGCACTCTACCAACACGGCCGGCGGGGTAGTGGAGGCCATCGGCCGCTTCGTGGGCCGGGGTGGCAATTTCCTGGCCGAGTGCGAGGCCGTGGTAACTTATGAGAACTACGCCAACGGTCGCTTCCAAACCACCAACGGCGTGCTTGATGCCGACGTGCGCGACAACGGGGCCCGCCGCTACCCTGCCCCCGACCAGCCATTTTCGCAATTCGAGGGCGAGTTTAAAGCATCCGTGCTCGGGGGCAGCGTCACCAACTGGCGGCTGGCCAGCGGCAGCAGCTTCCAGCGCGGCGGCCACCCGCACGACGTGCTGGCCAGCCCCAACGCCGACGTAATGGAAGCCAGCGTGGCCGACCAGTACAGCGGGCGCGGCGGCCTCGTATTCTACCTCGGCGGACACCAGTATAACGGCAATTCGGAGAGCGACCTCAACGGCCAGCGCATGTACCTGAACGCCTTTCTGACCCCCGCTACTACCTACCAGCAGTGCAACGTTTTTGCCGACCTCAGCGGCAACCAACTGGCGGCCATGTTGCGCTATACCATCTGCCGGGGCGACTCGGTGCAAATCAACTTGCCCGCTGGCCCCAGCGGTTCCGAATCGTACCAATGGAATCCTACCGATGGGCTGCGGCCTGCCAGTGGTAGCCCCGTGTGGGCCCGCCCTACTGTCTCGACTACCTATGCGGTGCAGGCTACCAGTGTCGGCGGGGCCGTGCGCTACTTGAGCGTTGAAATTGCCGTGTTGCCCGCCGCCAACGTTAGCATCAGCTACGAAAGCTGTTTGCTGCTGGCTGGCCAGCCCATTGCCCTGCAAGCCGCGCCCACCGGGACTGACTACCGCTGGGATTTTGGCGATGGTACGCCAGCGACTGCCGAGTCGCGCCACACCTATGAGCTGCCCGGTACCTACCGCATCACGTTGCAGGGTACCAGCGCCAGCGGCTGCCCGGTGCGGGCTAGTACCCAAGTCGAAGTAGCCGAGTACAAGGTGCCCAACATCTTCACCCCCAATGCCGATGGGCACAACGAAACCTTCCGTATCCTGGGCCTGCCGGCAGGTACGGCCTCGCTGCAAGTCTTCAACCGCTGGGGCCGTTGCGTGTATGCCGCCGAGCACTACGCCCACGATTGGACCGGCGCGGGCTTGGCGGCGGGTATTTACTATTATCTATTGCGGCCGGCGGGCTGTATGGCCCCGGTTAAGGGCTGGGTCGAAATACTCCACTAGACCGCAGATTTAACGGATTTAACGGATTGCGCAGATACGGGCGTAAAGGATGGGGCTTGTCGGTCGGCGGATTTTAATTATTGACTCAGGCGGTAAATAACGCTCGGCTCCCCCTCTCCTTTTCGGAGAGGGGGCTGGGGGGTGAGGCGCCCACGCCTGGGTAGATAGCTGAGGCACCATATCAAATTGGTCCTTATCAAGACGCTCACGCTTGGGTAAATAACTACTAACTGTTCGAAGTAACCTGGACAGTGTTATAGTAGTCTTGGCCAAGGAGATAACCCCGGCTGGCCGAATGGGGTACACCCTCCCGTACCCACCCGGCCTGCGCTGGGGCTTCTCCTTTATGATAAAGCACACCTATGACATGGGCGTGGTCGGCAACTGCGCCTTCCTGGGCCTCATCGGCACCGATACGGCCGTGCGCTGGCTCTGCTGGCCGCGTTTCGACAGCAGCTTCGTTTTTGGCTCCCTGCTCGATGAGCAGAAGGGCGGCGAGTGCAGCATCCGCCCAGTGGCGGCCGATTTCTCCTCGCACCAGTACTACCTGACGAATACCAACGTGCTCTGCACCGAGATTACGGCCGCCGATGGCACCTACCGCGTCACCGACTTTGCGCCCCGCTTTATGCAGTATGAGCGCTACTACAAGCCGCTGATGCTCATTCGCAAGGTGGAGCCGCTGGCGGGTACGCCCCGGGTGCGGGCTGCCGTGCGCCCGGTGGGCCGCTACGGCGAGCAGGAGCTTACCCGCCGCCGCAGCTCCAACCACATCGCGTTTCTGGGCTTGGAGGAAGAAATCCGCCTCACGACCAATATCCCGCTCACCTACGTGCTCGATGAGGAGGACTTCGTGCTCAACGAAACCAAATACCTCGTGCTCACCTACGGCGCCCCGCTCGAAGCCGCGCTCGAAAGTACCGCCGAGCGCTTTCTCATCAGCACCATCACGTACTGGCGCAACTGGGTGAAGAGCACTAGCATCAGCAATTTCCACCAGTCGCAGGTTATCCGCTCGGCGCTGGCCCTCAAGATTCACCAGTACGAAGACACCGGGGCCATCATCGCGGCCAGTACTACCAGTCTGCCCGAGGCCCCCGGCAGCACCCGCAACTGGGACTACCGCTACTGCTGGATGCGCGATACCTTTTACATCCTCACGGCCTTCAACAACATCGGCCACTCTGAGGAGCTGGAGCGCTACTTCCACTTCATCGCCAATATCTCGACCAAGGTCGAAGACAAATACCAGCCGCTCTACGGCATCGGCGGCCAGGCCAAGCTCGTGGAGCAGGAGCTGCCGCTGGCTGGCTACCTCGGCAACCAGCCCGTGCGCATCGGCAACGATGCCTACACGCACATCCAAAACGACGTATACGGCCAGGTACTCGTGGCGCTGCTGCCGCTCTACGTCGATTGCCGCTTCCGCGACCCTGGCCGCCCCACGCCGCTGGCCCTCGTCACCGAGTCGCTGCGCCTCATCGAGGCTACGATGGACCAGCCCGACGCCGGCCTCTGGGAGTTTCGTCACATCGCCCAGAAACACTGTTACACCTACCTTTTCCACTGGGCCGGCAGCCACGCCGCCCTGCAAGTGGCCCGCTCGCTGGGCGATAAGGAACTGGCCGCCAAAGCCAGCCAGCTACTGGCCCAGGCCGAAGAGCGCATCGAGCAGTGCTACGACCAGGAGCGCGGGGTGTACACCAACGCCATCGGCTCCGAACACCTCGATGCCAGCACCATTCAATTGATTACAATGGGCTATCTCGACCCCAGTTCCGAGCGCGCCCGCCACCACTTGGTCGAGTTGGAAAAGGAGCTGATGACGCCCGAGGGCCTCTTCTACCGCTACCGCCACCCCGACGACTTCGGTACGCCCGAAACTACCTTCCTCATCTGCTCCTTCTGGTACGTCGAGGCGCTGGCCTGCGTCGGCCGTCTCGACGAGGCCGTGAAAGAGTTTGAGCAGCTGCTCACCTATACCAATCATCTCGGCCTGCTCTCCGAAGACGTAGACGCCAAAACCGGCTCGCAGTGGGGCAACTTCCCGCAGGCGTACAGCCACGTGGGGCTAGTCAACGCCGCCTACCGCATCGCCAAGAAAATGGACAAGCCCAACTTCGTGAGCTAATGAAAGAGGTGGGATAACCAGCTGGTAGCAAAGCAATAATACCTTTGTCGCATCGCACGGTTATTCCACCTCACCACACGGGTTGTCCATAAAAAGACGAAACCCCGGTTGTTGGAGCAACCAGGGTTTCAAAGAAGCAGGTGGATTAAGCACCTAGCGTCTTGACTCACAATGAGAAACGAGCGTGCGAAAACGGGGTTTGAGCTAAAGCTCGAACTTCGTATGTCCGACAAGCTACTGCGGTGGCTGGTCGGGCTGGCAATTAGTGGGGGTGCCCTCTCGGCGGCCCTGCACTACTTGTAAGGTTGCAAGAGGCTGGTCCGCAAGGGCTAGCCTCTTGTTTTTGCGTTGCAAATATAACGAGCGGCGGCAACTATTGGTTGCCGTTACGTTAAGCCAGCAGCCGACGCAGTAGCTGCCGCACCTCGGCAGGCGTGCCGATGTTGAAGCGAGCCAGCGAGCGGGCCCCGCTGCCCACGCGCACCGAGTAGGCCGTGGGCGGCAGGGCGCGAAACGTGTCCTCATCGGTGCGGTCGTCGCCGAGCGCCAGCATGAAATCGGAGGGATAATGCTCAATCCAGCGGGCGGCGGCGGTGCCTTTGTTGATACCCGCGTTCTTGATTTCGATCACCTTGTTGCCTTCCAGCACTTGCAGGTCGGTATTGGCCGTCATAAAGCCGAGGTGGGTAAGTAGCTCGCGGGCCCGCTCCACGCCCAGGTCGGTATCGGCGCGGCGGTAGTGCCACACCAGCGAGTAGTCTTTTTCCTCGATAAACGAGCCGGCGGTGCGAGCCACGTATAGCTCCAGCACCGGCCGCAGGTCGCGCTTCCAGTCACTGCGCAGCGGCTGAAAGAGCTGCCAGTCCTCGCCCGCCGTGCGTAGCCACACGCCATGCTCAGCAATAAAATCGACGGGTAAATGCCCCAGCCACTTTTCCAGCGTCGCCCGGTCGCGCCCGCTGATGATGACTACCCGCGTATTGGGCATTTCCGACAAGGCGCGCAGCAGCATCCGCAGCTCCTGGTCGGGCTCGGCGCGCTGCGGATTGGGGTGAAAAGGCACGAGCGTGCCGTCGTAGTCGAGCAAAATAAGCCGCTGCTGCGCCGCCTGATAGTCGGCCACCAATTGCGCCGTGGCGGTTTCCGTTAGCTTTTCGGTGGCCAGCGTGTGCTGCTTCATCTTGGTGTAAGCCAGTTGGTTCATAAATAAGCGCGTCCAGGAGAATACGTTGTAGCGCTTCACCAACGCCTGCATGGCCGACATGCGGGCCATTTGCTCTTCCTCGGGCATTATGAGCGCTTCGTGCATGGCCTCCACGAGCTGGCCGACGTCGGTGGGGTTGATAATGAGGGCGTCCGACAGCTCGCGGGCCGCGCCGGCGCGCTCGCTCAAAATGAGCACCCCGCGCTGGTCGAGCCGGCTGGCCACGTACTCCTTGGCCACGAGGTTCATGCCGTCGCGGATGGGCGTCACGAGCGCCACCTCGGCCAGCCGGTACAGCGCCGCCAGTTCCTCCAGCGGCAGCGAGCGGTAGAAGTACAAAATGGGGTTCCAGCTGATGGTGCGGTACTGAGCGTTGATGCGGCCCACAAGCTCGTCAATCTCCTCCTTCAGTGAGGCATATTGCGCCACCTGGTCGCGCGAGGGCACCACGAGCATAATGAGGCTCACCTGCCCGCGCCACTCCGGGTAGCGTTGCAGCAACTGCTCGAAGGCCCGCAGCCGCTGGGCAATGCCCTTGGTGTAGTCGAGCCGGTCGATGCTCAGAATCACCCGGGTATCGCGCAGGGCCTCGCGGTAGGCGGCTTGGTGCTCGGCGGCCTCGGGCGAGGCGGCGGCCTGGGCGTAGCGCTCGTAGTCGATGCCCATCGGGAAGGCATCGACGCGCACCGAGCGGTTGGGCGTTTCGATCTGGCCGTTCTGGGCGGGGTAGCCCAGCAGGTGCGTCACGGCGCTCAGGAAGTGCCGCATGTAGCCAAAAGTATGAAAGCCAATGAGGTCGGCCCCCAGTATGCCGCGCAGCAGCTCGGTGCGCCAGGGCAGCACCCGGATCAATTCCTGCGACGGAAACGGGATGTGCAGGAAAAACCCGATGCTGGCCTCGGGCCGCGCCCGGCGCAGCAGCTCGGGCAGCAGTAACAGCTGGTAGTCGTGGACCCAGATGGTGTCCTCCGGCCCGGCGTGGGCCAGCACAGCCTCGCAAAATTTCTTGTTTACCTCCACGTAGGCTTCCCAGTGGCTTTGCTCATACACGGCAAACTCACTGAAATAGTGGAAGGTCGGCCACAGCGTAGAGTTGCTGAAGCCCTCGTAAAAATCGCGGATTTCGGCCTCGGTCAGGAATACTGGGGCCATGTTGTCTTCCCGCAGCTCTGCGCGGATGTGATTTTCCTCGGCCTCATCCTGCACAAAGAGCCCCGGCCAGCCTATCCACAGGTTGTCGCCCTGGCGGTAGATAGAGCCCAACCCGGTGGCCAGCCCGCCTTCGCTGGGCTGAAACGTGAGGCCTTCCTCATTGCGCAGAACTTTAGTGGGGAGACGATTGGAGACAATTAACGTGCGGGGCATACGCCAAAACGATTGGTGAACCCCTGGAAATACGGGCGATTCCGGTAAAAAGCCGCAATCACCCTAATTTTCCTATGTTAAGCTGGGCGGTATTAGTCGAAGATGACGGTCTTGTTGCGGTGCACGAACACCTGCTCGTCGAGCACCAGTTTGAGGGCGCGGGCCAGGACGATTTTTTCCACGTCGCGCCCGGCCTGGGCCATTTCGCGGGCGCTCTGGGTGTGGTCTATCGGAATCACGCTCTGCGCGATAATCGGCCCCTGGTCGAGTTGCTCGTTCACGAAGTGGGCCGTAGCGCCAATAATCTTCACGCCCCGCGCAAAGGCTTGCGCGTAGGGGCTGGCCCCCACGAAGGCCGGTAAAAACGAGTGGTGAATATTGATGAGCCGATTGGCGTACGGGGCCACGAACTCGGGCGACAGAATGCGCATGTACTTGGCCAGTACCACCAGGTCGGGGGCGTAGCCAGCCAGCGTGTCTAGCACCTCGGCCTCGTGGGCTTCGCGGCTGCGGCCTTCGTGCGGCAGGTAGTGAAAGGGTAGGCCAAACTTCTCGGTCAGCTCGCGCAGCACTTCGTGGTTGCCAATCACCGCCCGAATGTTTGCATTCAGCTCCCCGAAGGCGTGGCGCACCAGCAGCTCGCTCAGGCAGTGGTACTCCTTGGTCACGAGCAGCACAATGTCTTTGGGCCGGTTGTCGGTGAGGCGGATGCTGGCCGCCGCGGGCAGCACTGCCGTCAGCGCCGTGTGCAGGGTCGCGGTATTGACCGCGCCCGCCAGCTCGGTACGCATAAAAAACACGTCGCCGTCGCGCTCCACGAACTCGTCGTTGCGTACAATGTTGAGCGCGTGCGCATAGAGCACACCCGTAATCTTATAAATCAGCCCCGGCTCGTCGGGGCACTGGATCAGCAGCAGCGTCATCGGAAAGCGGTGGCGGAGTTGCTGCCGCGCACCCGCGCCGGCAGGCCCGCAACCGCTGGCAAATAACGCCCCGCCGCTAGCTCTTGCGCTGTACTTCGTACTTCCGCTTGATGAAATCCAGCATTTCGCGCACGTGCTCGTCCGTTTTATTGGCCTCAATTTTCCACAGGGCCTCAATCAGCAGCAGCAGCAGGCGCGTTTCCTTTTCCGGCTCGGGGTAGCCGAGTTGCTCGAAGGCTACTTGCAGGCGCGCCGGCACCGGGCGCATAAAGCGCTCGTGCTGCTGCTGGGCCATCTCGCGGTCGGCCAGCCGGTATTGCAGCTTCCAGAAGTGCGGCTCCTCCAGTACCAGCTTATACGGCAGGTCGATGACGCTGTGAATGAACGTCAGCGGGTCGGTTTCGAGCAGGCCGCCGCGGTTGTGTTCGATAATGCGCTGGTAGCCGCTCTTGATAATAAAGTCGAGCAACTGGTCCTTAGAACCAAAGTGCTTGAAGATGAGGGCTTCCGAGACCCCGGCATCCTTGGCAATCTGCTGGGTGGAGGTGTTCTCAAAACCTTTGTCCCCGAACAATTGCAGCGCCACATTGGCAATGTGTTGGCGGCGGGTAATCATAAACGTAGTGGGGTGGGGTAGGGCAAAAGCTGGCCAGGGGAGCAGCAGATGAAGTACAAAGTTCGGGCATAAATCCCGCACGGCGGCACCTTAAACGCCCACTGCGTTCCTATAGTGCCAGCGGCACCCCAACTCCCAAAAAGAAACCGGCCAATTTGGGGATACCAAATCGGCCGGTTGAGAAACTTTCAGACTCTGCCGGGCCGGGGCGGGACAGAGATACAAAACCAGCTGGGGTGGGACGACGGCTGGCAACCTAGAGTGTGATAATGGATACCAGCTGGGGTGGGAGCAACAGCTGGGCAAGAGTGTGTGGACGGAACCGGCTGGGGTGGGACGACGGCCGGGCAACTGAAGAGTGGACAGCTAACCGGGTGGGACTCGCCAGCTGTTTGATGATGCAATATTACAACAGAAAATGAAATCACGGTAAGTGTTAGCTCACCATAGTAGGGTGAGTAGACACTTACCGCAGTTTTTTCTCCGCAAACGATTGGGAGTCAGTGAGAAAATTTTACGTGTAAAATTTGGGCTTTTTAAAGTTTTTTTTGCTAAATGCTCTTAGCAACTCGTTAAAAGCTGGCTTTTGCTTTCTGAATGCTACGGAGTGTCCATAAAAAATCCCGGATAGCGGGCACTTACTTTCAAATAAATGCCCGCTATCCGGGATAATGGCGGAGAATAAGAGAAATTTTGGCCCTGCACTTCGGGCAAGCTACAAGTACTTTTCGTAGATACCAGCCGCTATTTTCTCCACGATAGGCTTGGGTACTACGCTGGTGAGGCCGGCCGAGACCTTATTGAGCAGGCCCGGGATAAATTCGGCCTTACCCGCGAACAGGGCTTTCAGGCCCGCCTCAGCTACCTGCTCGGGCGTCATCGAAACCTTGTTAGCTACGGCTTGCAGCTCAACTCCCATCCCGGCGCGGTTGCCGAAGTCGGTGGTGGTAGCGCCCGGGCTCAGGCAGGTCACGCTCACGCCGCTGCCCTTGAGCTCGTAGCGCAGGCCCCGGCTGAAGCTCAGCAGAAATGCTTTGCTGGCCGCGTATACCGCGAGCGAGGGCACAGCCTGGTAAGCGGCGGTGCTGGCTACGTTGAGAATGTAGCTCTTGGCGGCGCGGCGCAGCAGCGGCAACAGCGCGTAGGTGAGCTGCACCGGTAAGTTGAGATTGAGTTGCAGCATGTTGAGCTGCTCCTCCAGGTTGAGCTGCTCGAAGCGGCCCCACAGACCGTAGCCCGCATTGTTGATGAGCACCGCCAGCCCATTGGGTGCGTGGTGAGCAGCCCAGGTAGCCAATTCGGCCGCCGCGTCGGGCTGCGTGAGGTCGAGGGCCAGCGTATGCGCTTGGCGCTGGTAGCGCGCTTGAGCTTCTTGGGCCAACTCTGCCAACTGGGGTGCCGAGCGGGCTACCAGCAGCAAGTCGTAGCCGCGCTGCGCGAGGCCCAGCGCCAGGGCCCGGCCGATGCCACGCGAAGCGCCGGTAATGAGAGCGGTAGGCATGCGGTGAAGAGGTGAGATGGTGAGTGGCGAAATAGTGAGGTGGTGAAATGATGAGCAGTGAATTGGTGAGGTGGTGAAATGGTGGTTAGCAGCTCAGGAGTAAAGCAATTACTTTATCTCTTGTCTTTCAAACCCCTATTTCACTGCTTCACCAGCTTACTACTTGCCACCTCACCACTCACTATCTCACCGGTTCGCTATTTCACCAAGTGGAGAAAGCGCAGGTAGAACGGCGTAGGGCTTTCCTCGCTCTTGGGCTGGTACTTGCCCCCGATGATGGGTACGTACATCACGCGGCGGCGCGACTCGGGGCCGACGAGCGGCGACTGGGCCACGCGATGCCACATGCGGCCGTCGTGCACGGTAAGGTCGCCGGGTTCGGTTTCGACGGCCACCTCGTTGGGGTCGTAATACACGTCTTTGTAGTACTTCTTGCGAAACAGCATCTTACCCAGGCCCTGGCGGTGGGTGCCGGGAATAACCCGCAGGCCGCCATTGGTAGCCTTGGTGCCGTCGAGGTGCAGGCCCACGTTGAGCATGGGGCGGATTTTCTTGCCGTAAAAAACGTCGCGCAGCGAGTCGGTGTGCCAGCCCATCTGGCTGAATTCCGAGCCCTCCACGTTCACGTAGTGGTTTACCACCAGGCCGTCGCGCTCGTTTTCCCCCACCCGGCCGCCGGGCGTTTCGAGCAGCGGAAACAGCGCCTGGAAGCGCGGGTCTTGCAGCAACTCGTGCAGCACGGGGCTGTGTTGCGAGGCAAAGGCGAAGCGCTGCACGATGGGCGAGCCGTCCACGTCCTTGCCGTACTTGATGGGCACCCCGTTTACTTTCTCTACGTTGTTGGCCAGCCAGTTGGCCTGCACGTCTTGCGTAGCCTTAAGGTAGGCTTGCACCTGCTCGGGCGAGGCAAAGGGCCGGAAGTGCAAAAACCCGTATTTCGCAAAAAAGGCCCGTTGCTCGGCCGTCAATTCCTGGCCGAGAGTAAAGCGCGGATAATCGGATAAAGATGCCATAAGGGAAAAGTCGCCGGAACTAATTTCCGGGCGCCCGGAGAGTCAGAATGAAGGGGCAAAGATACGTTAACACGGCGCGCCGAGGGGGCAAGATTATCAGCCGACGCAGCGGCGCGCGGCCTATAACCTCCCGACGCCGAATCAGGTTTGCCCTACAGTTAAGGTTTTAGCCCAAAAAGCGCCTTTTTTACCAATTCTTTTGGCTAGCAGGCTTTTATATGAAGAAGTCGTGAATAAAATTGAGTGATTTCAGCCGGTCAGTAGAGCGTTTTACGTACGTCGCAGCAAGGCTATTTATCTGGAATAGCCCGCTGCCTCCGGGCCAGGGCTGGCTGGCGAATACGCGCCACCTTGCGTTACTTAACGCCCCGTAGCAGCTTCGCTTTTCTAACCTCTACCACCTCGCCTGCCATGCTCTTCACGCCCAGCCCCATGCTTCTCAAATTGCTCTATAACCGGGGCAGCCTGCACAACCTTCCCGAAGGCCAGGGCGTGGCTTTCAGCATTAAGAATCGCCTCGACAATGCCCGGCTGACCGGCCTGCACCGGGTGGTGCTGGATGACGAGGTAGTACCGGCCGAGGCGATTGTGCTCGACCTGGGTGGGGGCGAGCAGCGGCCCGGTACCAGCCTGGGTGCCGAGGGCCAAAGTGTGGAGCTGCCGGTGGGCCGCACCATCACGTTTGTGCTCGATACGTCCGCGCTGGCCGAGGGCATGCACCGGCTGCGAGCGGAGTTTAGCACCGATGCGTTTGGTGAGCTGAGCGTGGAGGTAGAGGATGCCATTGCTGGCCCCGATGGCCGGGTGCGCATTCCGCGCTCCGAGGAAGACGACTACGCGCCGGCAGCCATTCAGGCCCGGCAAACGTTTGCCGAGCAGTTCACTCAGCAAGAATTCAAGCACTTAAAAAATTTTTCGTTTGACCCGCACGCGCTGAAGGGCAACTGCGAGCACTTCGTGGGCGTGGCGCAGGTGCCGGTGGGGCTGGCTGGCCCGTTGCGCGTGCACGGCGAGCACGCAGAGGGCGAGTTTTTAATCCCGCTGGCTACTACCGAGGGTACGCTGGTGGCCAGCTACAACCGCGGTATGCAGGTGCTCAACCTGTGCGGGGGCGTGAAATGCACCGTAATTGGCGACGCCATGCAGCGCGCCCCGGTATTCGTGTTCGACGACGCGCGCGGTGCCCGCGACTTCGGCCGCTGGGTGGCCGAGAGCCTGGAGTACATCCGGCCCGAGGCCGAAAGCACCTCGCGGGTGGCCAAGCTGCAATACATCGATACCTACCTCAGCAACAAGTTTGCCTTCCTGCGCTTCAACTTCTTGACCGGCGACGCGGCGGGGCAGAACATGGTGGGGCGCGCCACGTTCGCCGCTTGCTCCTGGATTCTGGAAAACTATAAGGGCGCGCCCATCCGGCATTTCTACCTGGAATCGAATTTTGCTACTGATAAGAAAGCCAGCCAGATCAACGTGATGCGCACCCGTGGCAAGCGCGTGGTGGCCGAGGCCGTGGTGAAGCGCGAGGTATTGCAACAGCGCATGCGCGTGACGCCCGAGCAGCTGGCCTACCACGGCCAGGTAAGCAACGTAGGCGCCTTCCTGAGCGGGGCCAACAACAACGGCGCGCACTCGGCCAACGGCATTACGGCGCTCTTCATCGCCACCGGACAAGACGTGGCCAACGTGAGCGAGTCGAGCGCCGGGGTGCTGTATTCGGAGGTGACCAAAGAGGGCGACCTCTACCTCAGCATTACCATTCCGTCGCTCATCGTGGCCACCCACGGCGGCGGCACCGGGCTGGCTACCCAAAATGAATGCCTGCGCATGCTGGGCTGCGTAGGCCAGGGCACGGTGTACAAGTTTGCCGAAATCGTGGCGGGCGTGGTGCTGGCCGGCGAGCTCAGCCTGGGGGCGGCCATTAGCAGTAGCGATTGGGTGAGCAGCCACGAGCAGTACGGTCGCAATCGCTAGCGGCCAAGGAGTTGAGAACGGAGATGCGTATATTTGAACTCCGTTCTCTTCTCCTTTTTTGTGAAACAACTACTGCTTACGCTGCTAGCCGCCACCGGCTGCTACCCCGCCGTGGCCCAGGCTGGCCACTCAACCGCCGACCCCGGCCGCGCCCTCTACCGCGAAGCCAATACGCCCGCCGCCCGCCTGCGCCTGCGCGCCGCCACTACCCAGCACGAAAACGAATTTCTCAATAAAGGCGCCTACCAAACCGGCTACCTGCGGCCCTTGGATGGGCGCCGGGTGCTGGTACTCGGGCAGCGCTACCACGTGGGGCAGCGCGTGCTGCAAGTGCAGGATTCGCTGCAAATGGACAGCACTACCTACTGGCCACTGGCTGCCCTCCGGGGCTTCGATTTAGGAACCGAAGACGACGTCCCACTGGGTGCCACTAGTTCGGCTTCAGCCGTGCGGCGCTACCGCGTCCGCCTGGTGCAGGAGGGCAAACAGGGTAGCCGCCGCGAGGCCGTCGAGATCCTGACGTCCATCGACTCGGGGCCGCTGCTGCTGGCCTGGCTGCCCGTGGTGCCCGAGCCTTCCGGCCTCATGCAGGTGCTGGTGGCTGGCCCCGGCATTGCCAGCAACGAGCCCCTGCGCCCGCTGGAGCTGACTCAGGCCGCCGTATTACACCTCTGCAACAGCCGCGCCGACGAGGTGCGCAATTTTGCCACCACCCGCCACTTACGCTACGAGCTGCCGACCGATGTAGCCAAGATGCTTGATTACTACAACCGGATTGCGGTGGCGAAGTAGGTGAGCAATCCTCATCTTAGCTGAGAGATGTAACACCAAGCTCCGGCTTGGTGATGCGTTAGGACGCGCTCGCCAAACGCATCACCAAGCCGGAGCTTGGTGTTACGCGATCATTTACCTCCTAGTAGCGCCAACTGGGCCGTGCTGTCCTGCACTACGTGCAGCGCCTGCTGAAACTCCAGGTCATTGTCGCGCAGCACGGCGCGGCTGGCCTCGGGGCCGTAGGCGATGCGGGCAATGCACGCCTTGAGACAATTGCGTAAAATGGGCGCGCACCGCCGCATAGCGGCGGGGTCGGGCCGCAGGCCCGCCAGCGCCGCCGTGCGAGCGAGGCCGTCAAGCTCGGTATCGGTTACGCGAAATACGGCTTGGTACTGCGCAAAGCGCAGGGCCTTCAACTCAGCTTGGTGCTGCTGGTAGAAGGTGAGGGCGTAGGCCCGAATGGCTCCTGCATGTTGCAGTTGGGAATAGTACGCCGCGTGCAGCAGCGTATCGCGGGCCACGAATACATCGGGCATGATGCCGCCGCCGCCGTACACCACGCGGCCGTGGTCGGTGCGGAAGCGCTGCTCCGTGGCAAAGCGCACGCTGTCGGCCGAGCCCAGCTCGCCGCGCTGGGCGCGCTCGGCTAGCTCGCGGTTGTAGGCATCGCGGTCCGAGCCGTAGGGCTTCTGGATGCAGCGGCCCACGGGCGTATAGTAGCGCGCCACCGTGAGGCGCAGCTCACCGCCATCCTGCAAGGTGATGGGCTGCTGCACCAGGCCCTTGCCAAACGTGCGCCGGCCCACCAGCAGGGCGCGGTCGTGATCTTGCAGGGCCCCGGCCAGTACCTCGGCGGCCGAGGCGCTGTTTTCGTCCACCAGCACTACCAGGGGGCCTTGTTCCCAATCGCCGGCCACGCGGGCGTAGGTCTGGGTGGCGTACTGTTCCTCCTTGCCGACGGTATACACGAGCTTGCGCGAGCCGGCAATAAACTCGTCGGCCAGCCGGGTAGCGCGGTCGAGGTAGCCGCCGGGGTTGCCTCGCAAGTCGAGCACCAGGCGCTTGAGCCCCTGGCGCTGCAAGTCGGCCAGCTGGGCTTTGAACTCTTCGTAAGTAGTAGCCGCGAAGCGATTGACCTTGATGTAGCCGGTCTTACCGTCTTCCAGTAGCGCACCGGGCTCTACGGAAGCGTTGGTCAGGCGGCCCCGGTTGAGGTGCACGGTGAGCAGCTCGGGCTGCAACGGCCGGGCCAGCGTCAGGCTCACGTTGCTGCCGCGGGTGCCGCGCAGCAACTGGGTCAGCTGCGCCGTGCTGAGGTGGGCGCCCGCCACCGCCTGCTCGTCCACGCGCAGTAACTGATCGCCGGGCAGCAGGCCCGCCGCCTCGGCCGGCCCGCCCGGCAAGGTAGTCACGACGGTCGCCGTATCCCGGAAAAAGTTAAAATCGAGCCCCACGCCGTCGAAGCTGCTTTGCAGGAAGGCATCGACCTGCTCGCGGTCCTTGGCCGGGATGTACACCGAGTGCGGGTCGAGCTTACCCAGCAGCTGGGCAATGGCGTAATTGGTGAGCCCATCGGCATCGACCGAATCGACGTAGTCGCGGTCGATGTAAGTCAGAATTTCTTTGTAGCGCAAGTAGCCCCGAGCCGTAGCGTCGGGGTTTTCAGTGCGGGGTCGGAACGGGTTGGTACCTAAGATAATACCGATACCTAGCGTGAGGAGCGGCAGGAGCGTCAGGCGGGAGCGCCAGCCCCGGCGGGCCGGCGCCGGGGCCGCGGGCATCACCTTCTCGGGCGATGGTAACGGGGCAGGCATAAGCGAATCCGCAGGGCGTATAATTTTAATTCGGATAAGAGATAACGCTCGGTATACAATCAAATTTACCACGCCCTGCGCACAACAAGCTGGCTCGCACCGGTAAACGAGCCGCTTTCCAGATAAGCCTAAATATTTTCTTGGGATAAGTCAAAAGCTTGGTTCGCGACTAGCGGCCGATGTAAGTAAGTGGCCTTATACCTGGCAAGCCCCAAGGAGGATTGCGCTTAGGCACGGCAAGCAAAGGTTCTTACTGGTCTACGCCAACTGGGCGGGTGAGCCCTCCTACGGGGCCGTATCTTTGTGGTTTACCGCGCTTGCTTATGTCTACTCCCGCTACCGGCCGCATCCTGGCCATCGACTACGGCCACAAGCGGGTGGGGCTGGCCATTACCGACCCGCTCCAGCTCATCGCCTCGCCGCTGGATACCATTCACAGCCAAGACCTGGTGAAGTTTGTGCTCGATTACCACCGGCGCGAGCCGCTGGCTGCGGTGGTGGTGGGGATGCCCCGCACGCTGCTCAACGAGCCCACCGACTCGACCAGCGCCGTGGTGGGCCTGCTGCGCCGCCTGCGCCGCGAGCTGCCCGAGCTGGCCATTCACGAAATCGACGAGCGCTTTACCTCGCGGCTGGCCAAGCAGGCCATGCTGACTGGCGGCCTCGGTCGCAAGGCCCGCCAGGATAAGGGCACCGTCGACAAGGTGAGCGCCGCGCTTATTCTTCAGTCTTTTCTAGAATCCCCCTTACGCTAATGATTCTCCCGATTGTTGCCATCGGCGACCCCGTGCTCAAGACGCTCGCCAAAGACCTGCCCGCCGACCTGCCCGCCGCCGACCTACACAAGCTGGTGCAGGACATGTACGAAACTATGTACTCGGCCTACGGTGTAGGCTTGGCCGCCCCCCAAATCGGGAAGGCCGTGCGCCTGTTCGTAATGGACTCCGGCCCCATGCTGGAAACCGACAAGGACGACGACGATGAGCCCGTAGAAGTCGCCGCCCCCGACGAGGTAGCCGAAGTCCCCATCAAGCGCGCCTTCATCAACCCTCAGATGCTGAGCGAAACCGGCGAGCCCTGGGGCTTTGAGGAGGGCTGCCTCAGCATCCCCGGCGTGCGCGAAATGGTGCACCGCTGCCCCAACATCGTGCTGCGCTACGAGGATGAAAACCGCCAGGTCCACGAGGAGAGCTTCAGCGGGATGGCCGCCCGCATCATCCAGCACGAGTACGACCACCTGGAGGGTATCTTGTTCACCGACAAGCTATCGACCTTCAAAAAGCAACTCCTCAAAGGTAAGCTCTCGCGCATCAGCAAAGGCGACGTAAAGCACGACTACCGCATGAAATTCGCCAGCCGCCGCTAGTACTGTAGGGTAAGCTTCAGCTTGCCCCGCGCCAATTCGGTGCGGCATACGGCACGTTAGCCACGACGCAGAAGGCGCGCCAGTGGAACTACTCATACGCGAGTTTGCCGCTGGCGCGGCAGTGGAGTTCGGAAACTCCACCCCACTTGTCGGCGCGAGTTACGGCTACGCCTAAACTCGCGCCAGTGGCCAGCTGAAGCAAAAATAGTGGTCCGAATACCCAAGAAAATCGGCCGGTATATTACCAGATATACCGGCCGCTTTGTTATTTGCCGGCTCATCTGGCAAGCTAGCAATTCATGCGCAAAGAAATATTCAGCAAGCGGGTGTTGTGGGCCGGATTACTACTCGGGCTGGCTTTACCCGCCGGGCCGGCGCGGGCCTGGGGCTTCTTCGGTCACCGGCTGCTCAACCGGCTGGCCGTGTATACGTTGCCGCCCGAGATGCTGCCCTTCTTCAAAGCCAATATCGACTATCTCACCAACAATGCCACCCGGCCCGACTCGCGCCGCACGGTGGTGCCCACCGAGGCCCCGCGTCACTTCCTCGACGTCGATGCGTACGGCGACAGCGCCCTCACCCGCCACGGCCTGCCCCGCGCCTACGCCGATGCCGTGGCCCTGGTGGGTGGGGAAGATTCGCTGCTGCGCCACGGCATTGTGCCCTGGCAGGTAGCCACCATGAAAAAGCAGCTCACCGCCGCCTTTCAGGCCGGCGATACCGACCGCATTCTGTACCTGGCCGCCGACCTGGGCCACTACGTAGCCGATGCCTGCGTGCCCTTGCACACCACCCGCAACTACAACGGCCAGCTCACCGGCCAGCGCGGCATTCATGCCCTGTGGGAGTCGCGCCTGCCCGAGCTGCAAGCCGCCGATTACGACCTGCTCACCGGCTCGGCGCCCTACCTGGAGCAGCCCGTCGAGGCCGCCTGGGCCGCCGTGGCCCGCGCCCACGCGGCCGTCGATTCGGTGTTCAGGATGGAGAAGGCCGTCTCGGCCGAGCTGAGCGAGGACCGCAAGTACAGCTACGAGCAGCGCGGCAATCTCACCATTCGGGTGTACTCGCGGGAGTTCAGCCAAGCCTACCACCGGCGGCTCAACGGCCAGGTGGAGCGTCAGCTGCGCTACGCGGCGCGGCTGATCGGGGCGTTCTGGTACACGGCCTGGGTCGATGCCGGTCAGCCCGACTTAACGGGTATCGACCAGCAGCCCTCGGCCGCCGCCCAGCTGGAAGCCGCACGGGAAAGCAAAGCCGCCGGGGCCGCGCCGGCCCGGGCGCTGCCGGGGCACGACGAGTAACCTGGACGTAAAAAAAGCCCGCCGGTTACGGCGGGCTTTTTGGGGTTTAGCGGCGCGCTATACCTTGGGGTTGATGTCGCCCATCAGGGCGTCGTAGGATAGGTTTTCGGCCGGGGTCATGTTGTTGGGCAGGCGGATGTCGTCGGTATCCTGCACGCGCAGCGTGAGCAGACCCCCGAGAATCATGCCCGCCCCGCCCAGCACCAGCGCGCCCATCGTGTTGCCGTTGAATAAGTGATTGGTCAGGAAGCCCAGCCCCACCGAGGCAATGATTTGTGGCGTCACGATAAAGAAGTTGAATACCCCCATGTAGTAGCCCATTTTATTGGCCGGGAGCGCGCCGGCCAGCATGGCGTAGGGCATCGACAGAATACTGGCCCAGGCAATGCCCACCAGCGCCATCGACCCCAGCAGCAGGCGCGGGTCGTGAACCAGGCTCAGTGAAATCAACCCGAGCCCGCCGACTACCAGGCAGAGCATGTGGGTGAAGCGGCGACTGGTACGTCGGGCCAGCACGGGCAGCAGAAACGCGAAGATGGCCGCCACCCCGTTGCGCACCGACGAGCAGATACCCAGCCAGTCGGCCCCGTCGTTGTACTGCTGCTGCACCCGCTTGAGGTCGGCCGTTTCGGCGGGCGTCAATTGGCCGTTTTTCAGCGCGTAGCCCGCCAGGTTGGTCGTGATAACCTTATCGGGGCTAGCTGCCTGGTGGGCGGTAATGTCGGCAATGTCGGCGCGTAGCGCGCCCAGCTCCTTCACCTGCTTCTCGGCTTCCGTCGTCTGGCTCAGGTCGAAAAAGCTCTTGTTGGGCACGTCTTTGACGGCGGTTGCAGCCTGTTCTACCTGCTGCACCACCTTTTGATACAACCCACTGCTAACCCGCATATTGTAGATGTTGCTGGTAACGGCATTGGTAGAGTAAATCCACATGGCAAACAGCGCAAACCACGTAAAGAGCTGCACCACGGCGAGCTGGCTCATGGCCTTGGGCATGTTGAAAATACCCATGAACGAGGCGGCGATGCCCCCGAACATGCTACCCTCCTTTTTCTCGCGCTCAAACTCGGCCATGTCGACCGGCGGGTACTCGCGGGTGGTAAACACCGTGTACATCACGGCCAGGAACAGCGCCGCGCCACCCAGATAAAAGGCGTATTTCACCGAGGGCGGAATAACGCCCTGCGGGGCGGTGTTGGCAATGCTGAACACGTTGGTGAACAGCCACGGCAGGCAGGCTGCGATCACCGATCCCACCCCGATAAAAAAGCTCTGCGTGGCGAAGCCAGTGGTGCGCTGATTGGCCGGCAGCAGGTCGCCCACGAAGGCCCGGAACGGCTCCATCGAGACGTTGATGCTGGCATCCATAATCCACAGCATGCTGGCCGCCACTAAAAGCGAGCCCGAGTTGGGCATGAAAAACAGGGCCAGCGTGGCCAGCAGCGCCCCGACGAAGAAAAACGGCCGCCGCCGCCCCCAGGTAGGGTGCCAGGTGCGGTCGGAGAAGTAGCCAATGATGGGCTGCACGAGCAGCCCCGTGAGCGGGGCCGCAATCCAGAGCAGCGGCAAGTCGTCCTTGTTGGCACCCAGGGTTTCGAAGATGCGGCTCACGTTGGAATTTTGCAGCTCGAAGCCAAACTGGATGCCTAGGAAGCCGAAGCTCATGTTCCAGATTTGCCAGAAGCTGAGCCGGGGCTTGACGTGCAGCGGGCCGGACGGGGCGACGACGGTGGAGGCGGCCATAAAAATGAAAAGCGGGGGGTGGGAAAAGAGAGCGGGGCGAGCTGGTATTATTTCGCCTTGATTTCGAAGACCATGGCGCTGAGCGGTTCCAGCGTCAGGTTGAGTGCGGAGCGGGGCTCACCGCCGTTGAGCAGGTCGCGGTAGGAGAAGGCGCGCTGGGTGGGCAGGCCCACGTGCTTCAGCACGTTGTCGGGGATGAGCAGATTGGGACGGTAAGTTTTGGTGTCGCTGAAATTGACGATAACCAGCACCTGCTGGCCCTGCGTGTAGCGCAAAAAGCAGTAGAGCTTGCGCTGGTCGTACTCCTTGCCCAGGTTGTTGGCGTCCTGCAATTCGTAGAACTGCCCCTTGCGGATGGCCTCGCTGCTCCCGGCCAGCGTGAGCAGGCGGCGGTAAAAATCGCGCAGCTGCTTTTGCTCGGGGCTGAGCTTGCCGCCATCAAATTTGCCCTGGTTCATCCACTTCTGGTGCTCAGGCACGCCCCAGTAGTCAAAGATGCTGGTGCGGCCGTCCTCGCTCGAAAAGCCTTCGCTGCCCAGCGCGGGCTCGGCCACTTCCTGGCCCATGTAAAGCATCACCGGGCCGCTGCCCAGCGTGGCGCTCACCGTCATGGCCGGGATGGCGCGGCGCGGGTTGCTGGCAAATTCCTTGGAGGCGATGCGCTGCTCGTCGTGGTTTTCCAAAAAGCGCAACATCTTGGAGCCGAAGCCGTTGCTTTCCTCCCGCCATACGTGGGTGATGTCGTCGGTATTACCTTCCTGGCGCATGAGGCGGCGCAGGCCGTCGTAGAGCCCCACCTTATCGTAGAGGAAGTCGAACTGCCCCTTGTTAAAGTAAGTGGCGTATTCCTTCGGATTGTACGCCTCGCCGATGAAGATAAGGCTGGGCTTTACCTTCTTCAGCTCGGGAATAACCCAGGTCCAGAACTCCACGGGCACCATCTCGGCCATGTCGCAGCGAAAGCCGTCCACGTCCTTCTTGGCCCAGAACACGAGGATGTCGCGCATCTTCTTCCAGGTGTCGGGAATGGGCTCGAAGTGCGATTGGTGCATGTGCTGATAATCGACTCCGTAGTTGAGCTTGACGGTCTCGAACCAGTCGTTGATGCTGGGCGCGGCCACAAACACGTCGTTGCCGGTAGCCTTGGCCGGAAATTCGGTGTATTTACCATCCTCATTGGGGCCTTTAAGCGCACCCAGCGGGTTGTAGCCGGCGGGTACCACGAAACGCTCGCCGGGCAGGTAGTAGAAGTTGTTGTTGGGCGCGAAGGCCTGGGTTTTGTCGTCCTGGGCGCCCAGGTCCACCACGCCGGCCGGCTTGGCGTCGGAACGGTAGGAGCGGGCCACGTGGTTGGGAATGAAGTCGATGAGGACTTTCAGGTCGTGGGCGTGGGTGCGCTTTACCAGGGCCTCGAACTCGGCCATGCGGGCTTTTTTATCCACGGCCAGGTCGGGGGCTACGTCGTAGTAGTCCTTCACGGCGTAGGGCGAGCCGGCGCGGCCTTTTACCACGTCGGCATCGTCGGCGGCCAGGCCCGCCTCGGGGTAGGCGGTCATGGTGGCGTGTTCGAGCACGCCGGTGTACCACACGTGCGAGGTGCCCAGCTCCTTGATTTTAGTCAGGGCCAGGTCGTTGATGTCGTTGAACTTGCCGCAGCCGTTTTCCTGCACCGTGCCGTAGGGCTTGTTCAGAGCCACCTTGTTGCCGAAGAGTCGGGGCAGGAGCTGGTAGATAATGAGCTTGTTATCGACCGGGGTTTCGGTCGTGGTGTTCGCGTCTTGGGCTAGGGTCACGAGGGGAGATGCTAGGGTAAGGGCCAGGAGGAGGGCTTTCATGAGAGGAGTGGTTTCACCACGGAAGGCGCGGAAGGATTCGCGGACGGGCGCGGAGGCAGTTGGTCCGTCATGCCATTGACTTTGCGGAAGATACCTTCTTTGATGCGTGGCACGTTGAAATTAATAAGCAAGCTGGCCCGGCAGCCCGAAAGCTTGAGGTAGGTGATGAGTTGCATGTGGTGCTCTTCCAGCACCGTTTCCACGGCCTTCAGCTCCACCACTACTTTGCTTTCTACTAACAGGTCGAGGCGGTAACCAACGTCCAGCTTGACGTCGCCATAGCTCATGGGCAGCCCCACTTGATTTTGCACGTGCAAGCCCGCCAGTCGCAGTTCGTGCAGCAAAGCCGCCTCATACGCCGATTCCAGCAAACCCGGCCCCAGCGCAGTGTGCACGTTATAAGCCGATTGCCTAATCAAATAGGTGATGTCATTTTCGTGCATAAGCCTCCGCGTCGTCCGCGAACTCTTCCGCGCCTTCCGCGGTGAAAAAATTACTTCCGCAATTCTACCACCCAAGCCGTGCGCGCCGGCACTTTCAGCGTCTTCAAATCTGAAATAACCGCCCCGCTCACCACATCAACCCCCGAAGCATACCCCCCCGTGCGCTCAGTAAAGCGAGTCCCGTCCACGGTCTTGGCGTCCTTGGTGTTGTTGGCAATCACCATCACGCAGGCATCGTCAGAGTACCGGAAATAGGTATACACCCCGTCCTGCGGAATAAACTGCATGAGCTTGCCCGACGAAAGTACCGGGTGCGATTTCCGGTAGTTGGCCAGCTTGCTCACGTAGTCGAACGCCTCGCCCGCCTGCCCCGGCCGCGATACAAAGTAATTCGTCTTATCGCCCGCCCAGCCGCCGGGAAAGTCCTCGCGCACTTTACCATCGGGGTCCGAGAAGTTTTTCATCAGCACCTCGGTGCCGTAGTAAAGCTGCGGCGTGCCGCGCAGCGTCAGCAGCCAGGCCAGCCCCATCTTGTACTTGGCAAAGTCTTCGCCAATCACCGAATAGAAGCGGCTCATGTCGTGGTTGTCGAGGAAGGGCACGTTGCGCGTGGCGTCGGTGTACATCCAGTCGCCCTGCAAGGCGCGGTAGAGCTTGAGCAAATCGCCGCCCTCGCCCCGCAGCGCGTCGCCGATGCCGAAGCAGATTTGAAAATCGAGCACGCCCGGCAGGTTCGACTTAAAGCCGTTGACGGGCGGGAAAATATTCTGGGCAAAGAACGCCTGCTCGGCCTCGGTGCCTTCCCAGGCCTCGCCAAACAGCGCCAGCTTGGGATACTCTTCGCCGATGGCCTTGCCCCAGTCCATTAGAAACTTAGGCTCCGAATACGGGTAGGTGTCGATGCGGTAGCCATCCAGCCCGGTGCTTTCCACCCACCACAAGAAATTCTGAATCAGGTAAGTCGAAACCAGCGGATTGCTTTGATTGACGTCGGGCATGGAGGTGTCGAACCAGCCGTCGTTTTCCAGCACGCGGTCGCGCTGCGCCCCGTAGGGGTCGTTGAGTACGTAGGCGTTATAGTTGGAACGCGTGAAGGTGGGGAAGGCGTGAAACCAGTCGGCCGCCGGCTTGTCGAGAAACAGGTGGTGGTAGCTGCCCCAGTGGTTGAGCACGATGTCCTGCACCACCTTCAAGCCCTGGCTGTGGGCGGCCTTCACAAACTGCACATACTCGGCGTTGGTACCGTAGCGCGGGTCTACCTTGTAGCAGTCGGTGACGGCATAGCCGTGGTAGCTGGCCTTGGGCATGTCATTTTCGACAATCGGCGTGGGCCAGATGGCCGTCGCGCCCAGCTGCTTGAAATAATCGAAGTGATTTTGAATGCCCTTGAGGTCGCCGCCGTGGCGGGCGTACATCGAGTCGCGGGCGATGCGGGGGGCACGGGTGCCCTTCACGATGTCGTTTTTCGGGTCGCCGTTCGAAAAGCGGTCCGGCATCAGCATGTAGATGAAATCGGCCTGGGTGAGGCCCTGGGTGCGGGCCGGGTCGGCGTTGCGCGGGCGCAGCTCGTAGCTGTAGGTCAGGGGCTTGGGACCGGCGAATTTCAATTGCAGCTTGCCCGGCTGGGCCTGCGGGCTCACCGTGAGGTTGACGATGAGGTAGTTGGAGCTTTCCAGCTTTTGAAAGCCGTCGAGCGTTACGCCGGGGTAGGGGGCCAGCGTCACCTGGTCGGCCGCGATGCCGGGCGCGTTGACCAGGAGTTGCAGCTTGGGGTTTTTCATGCCCACAAACCAGTAAGTGGGATCGACGCGGGCGGCCGTTTTGGCGGGCGGGGCGGCCAGTACTGGGCTGGCCGTCAGCAGCAACGCCGTTGAGATGCCGGCCAATAGAGAGCGAGAAATACGCATGAGGCAGATAATGAGCAAGAAAGGTGGGAGAAAAAGATAATGAACAGGGCCGGCCAATTGGCCGTAAGCTCGGCGGCAACGCAGCCCGGCGGTCCGCAAACCATTGCGGAAGCCGCCGCCGATGCTCCAGACAAAATACGCCGACTTACCCCGCCACCCCGCTAGCTTTGGTCCGGCGGCCCTTCCTTTACTGGCCCAAAACCTCTTAGCTCCAAACACCTACCGACTTTTTCTCCATGGCTTTTACCTTTAAAGCACCGGCTCCGGCCGCCAAATACAAGACCGCCGCGGCCTACTTCTCGATGGAGTTCGCCCTCGACCAGAGTCTGAAAATCTATTCCGGCGGCCTGGGCTTCCTGGCGGGCTCGCACATGCGCTCGGCCTACGAGCTCAAGCAGAACCTTATCGGCATCGGGATGCTCTGGACCTACGGCTACTACGACCAGGTGCGCAACCCCGACCAGACGATGAAGGCCGAGTTTCTGCACAAGCAGTACTCGTTCTTGGAAGACACCGGCATCGTGTTTCCCGTCACTATCCACGATGCGCAGGTGCACGTGAAGGCGCTGTACCTGGCCCCCGAGGTTTTCGGCACCGCGCCCATGTTCTTCCTCACCACCGACATTGAGGAAAACGACTACCTGTCGCGCACCATCAGCCACCACCTCTACGACCCCGACGCGGCTACCCGCGTGGCGCAGAGCATCGTGCTGGGCGCGGGCGGCGGGCAGCTGCTCGACATCCTGGGCCGCAAAACCGACGTGTACCACCTCAACGAGGGCCACGGCCTGCCGCTGGCGTTCTTCCTCTACGCCAAGCACAACCATGACTTGGCCGAGGTGCAGAAGCGTCTGGTGTTCACCACCCACACGCCCGAGCTGGCAGGCAATGAGGAGCGGCCCCTCAAGCTGCTGCAAGACATGAGCTTCTTCGCCGGCGTGCCGCTGGAGGAGATTCGCCGCGTGGCCCGCCTCGACGGCGACTCGCTCAACTATACGCTCACTGCCCTGCGCTTTGCCCGCAAGGCCAACGGCGTGAGCAAGGTGCACGGCACCGTGGCCAACGAGATGTGGGGCCACTACGAAGGTATCTGCCCCATCATCTCCATCACCAACGCCCAGAACGGCACCTACTGGCGCGACCCGCAGCTGGCCGCCGCCCTGAAAGGCAAGAACGACGAGGCCCTGCTGGCCCGCAAGAAGGAGCTGAAAAAGGAGTTTTTCAAAGTAGTAGCCGACCAGACCGGCACGCTGCTCGACCCCGAGGCGCTGACTATCGTGTGGGCGCGTCGCTTCGCCGCCTATAAGCGGGCCGACCTCATTCTGCGTGATTTCGAGCGCTTTGAAAAGCTCGTGAGCGACGACAGCCGCCCGGTGCAGGTTATCTGGGCCGGCAAGCCTTACCCCAAAGACTTCGGGGCCATCGACATCTTCAATAGCATCATTGCCCGCACCAAGCACCTCAAGCGTTGCGCCGTGCTCACGGGCTACGAGCTGGAGCTGAGCGCCGAAATGAAAAAGGGCTCCGACCTCTGGCTGAACACTCCGCGCTACCCCCGCGAGGCCAGCGGCACCAGCGGCATGACCGCCGCCATGAATGCCAGCGTGAGCGTGAGCATCGCCGACGGCTGGATTCCGGAGTTTGCCAAGGATGAGGAGAACTGCTTCATCATCGAGCACGCCGACGAAAACCTGCCCGAGCAGGAGAAAGATACCATCGAGGCCAACACCCTGCTGCACGTGCTCGAAAGCAAAGTGGTGCCGCTGTATTACGACCAGCCTAAGCAGTTCCTCAAAGTGGTGAAGGCCGCTATGAAGGATGTGGAGCCCGAGTTTGAGAGCGGCCGCATGGCTAAGGAATATTACGAGCAGTTGTACAAGTAGAACCACGGATTCCTCCGGATTTTTCGGATTGGTCGGATTTCGTAGACGTTAAAAAAAGCCGCCCAAAAGGCGGCTTTTTTTGTGGGCTAACGTTCAAGGGTAAGTGATGTAGGCCGAGCAACTGCTAGGAAGATCATCTACAAAATCCGACTAATCCGAAAAATCCGGAGGAATCCGTGGTCCTGATGTGTGGTCGTTATACCGTTATTACGCCCGTACCGGGGCTAGCCAAGCGTTTTGGTGCTGAAGATGGAAGTGTCGTCAGCCCGGCGCCCAATTACAACGCCGCGCCCTCGCAGGCGCTGCCCATCATTACCAACGCCGCGCCCGGCCAGATTCAGCTTGTACGCTGGGGCCTGGTGCCCGCCTGGAGCCGCGACCCGGCCAGTGGTCCCAAGCCCATCAATGCCCGCGCCGAGACACTGAGCGAAAAGCCCAGCTTTCGGCAACTGCTGGCCCGTCGGCGCTGCCTGGTGCTGGCCGATTCATTTTACGAGTGGCAGGCCACCGAGCGGGGTAAGATTCCGCACCGCATCTTACTGAAGAGCGAAGAACCCTTTGCCTTCGCCGGGCTGTGGGATGAGTGGCTGGACCGCGGTACCGGTGAGCTGCACCCCACGTTTACCATCATCACCACCGAGCCCAACGAGCTGATGGCCCGGCTGCACAACCGGATGCCCGTCATCTTGCCCGGCCCCGAGGCCGAGCGCGCCTGGTTGGCCGATGACCTCGCGCCCGCCGCGCACCAGCAGTTGCTGGTGCCCTACGATGCCAGCCTGATGCGGGAATACGCCGTCACGACCCGCGTCAACTCACCGGCGCACAACGACGCCGACGTATTGGTCGCGGCCTGACTACCGCGAGCCAGCCACTAAAGCGCAGGCTTGACTTCAAACGTGAAGCTGGTGCTGCCCGGGCGGCCGTCGGCCGCCAAGCCCTGGGCCACGACTAGGTAGCGGCCGGCCTGGTCGGAGGTATAAAACGAGAGGCTGCTGGGCTGGCCCGGTTGCAGGAGGAGCTGCGGCTGCCAGTGCAGTAGATTACGCAGGTCGGCCAGCCGGCTTTGCTGCTGCTGGGCGTTTTCGTAGCGTGGGGCGTAGAACTGGCGCTCGCCCTGCGGGCCTTCGTATTCCTCCACCAAGGCATGATGCGGGTTGATATCGAAGCCCCCCAGGTCGCCCCGGTACGTGGTGTAGCTTACTACCCCGTCGTACACCAGCGGCCCCTGGTAATAGCGGGCCGTGAGAACATCCAGCTGCTTGACTTTCAGCGGATCGAAAGCCATGATGTTATTGGTGTTGAATATGGGCAGGCCGTCGAGTAGCACGAGCGGGTCGTGCTTGAAATAGGCCTGGCCGGGGCGGTCGAGCGCGATGAAATGAAAGCCATCGCGGCGCTTACGCACCAGTACCCCCGACACGTATTCGCGCATCACCTCCTCCATCGTTTTAAAGCGCGTGTAATCGTCGAGCATGTACCGCTCGTCGGGCTTGCCAAAAAAGGAGGTCGAATCTGCCCCCGCGTGCGCCGCCGGGGCGGGTGGCAGGCTGGTAAAATACTGCGCCACCTGCGCCTGTACGTGGCGCTCGGCCAAGGCCGGGGCCAGCGCTGGCGTCAGGGCCAGCGGTGCCCATTGCATGGGCGCATGACGGGTGGAGTAAGGGCTGCGTAATTCCAGGCGGTAGGTGCTATCGCGGCTGAAATCGGTTTGCAAAACGACCTTTTGGATACCCGTAAAGAGGTCGGGCTCAAACTGCGCCAGGCCGCCCGCTTGCGTGGCCGCGTAGTAAAAGCGCCCGGTCCGGTTGGGGATTGTGAGGTAGGTGCCGATGCCCGCCGGGGCCGGGGTGCCAGTGGCGGTGAGTACCTGCGCCTGGAGCACGGGGCCGTACAGCTCGGGGAGATATGGGAGCGTAGGAGGCTGGGCCGCCAGTACATCTTGCCAGCGAAAGCGGCTCCAGCCCTGCGTGAGCATGAGGTTGTCGGCCGCCGCCCGGCCCGCAGCGCTGGAATCGCGCAGGTAGTAGCCCGGGTCTTCTATCGCGCCCTTGAGGTCGGCGGCAAGCAGGAGCCAGCTGGCAATGTCGGTCGGGTTGGTGGCCGACAGGGAATCGAGCCGGTACACCGCGAGTGAGGCATTGGCGCTGGCTGGGGCAGTCACTCGCAGCTGCACCTGCTCGCGGGGTAGGTAAGCGCGCTTATCGGCGCTGGCGGTGAGGGCCAGCCGGTGGCGCACCGGGCTGAAGTAGAGGCGCTCGGCCACTGGCTGACGCCGGGCATTGAACACCGTGAAGTGGGAAATACCATCGGGCAGTGCGCTTTTCTTGAGCACGAGCGTAGCCCGGCCATCGACGAGAGTTGCCTGGGCCGCCAGGCTTACGCGCTGGCCGGCGTGGCCCAGCACCTGCACGACCTCGGTAGCCAGCGCCGGGCCAGCCGCCTGTACCGTTAGGCGCAGGGAAGCGTCATTCTCGGATTGCACGCTGAGGACATACCCTTGCGGCTGCACGCTGGGTAGCTGGCTGGTAAGCCGCTTGCCGGTGGCCAGCTGCACGGTGGCCGTGTAGGCCGCGCCCGCCCGGGCGGGCAGCAGCGGGAAGCTGCCCATACCGTATTTGAGCGTGCTAAAGGTCGCTACCTGCTTGCCGCTGGCGTCGGCCACGGTACCGGTTGCGGCTACGCTACGCCCCTCACTATCCGTGATCTTGAACCCCACCCGGCTGGCCAGCCCCTGTACCAACTGCCCACCCTCCGGAAAAAACTGCACATCGTAGCCGGGGGTTTGCTGGGCGACGCTGGTCCCCGAGGCGCTGAACGTATTGAGGATGGTAAGGGGTGCCCGAAAGAAAAACTCGGGTCCGAAGTTCTGCATCCAGCGGGTATAAGCCCGCACCGTGTAGCGGCCCGAGGCCAGCTGCGCGGGTAAGCTGACCGCTCCGTGCCCGCTGCCCTGGCGCAGCGCGATGCTGGCCTGCGCCACGGGCTGCTGGCTGGCATCCAGCACTTCTACGTAGGCCACGCGGCTCAGGGCCAGCGGGCGGTGCGTGGTGCCGTCGGTGGCGTAGATCTTAAGCCAGATGGTTTCGCCTGCCGAGTGGGTAGGCTGGTCGAGGTGCACAAACAGCTTTTCGACTACTGCTTGCCGCTGATAATGAGCCAGCTTGCCGCTGATGCCCGGCAGCGAATCGGGCTGCTGCGCCTGGGCCGCCAAGGGAGCTAGCCGTAGCAACATGCCAAGCAAGGCCGAAGAAGAGAGAATACATCGACGAGAAGGAGGCATGCTAAAAGCGGTGAGAGTGGTAAGAAATCAGGAGTTGACCATGAGCTACTTCCAGAAGCTAGGCTTGACATTGGTGCCACGCAGCCGGCAGTCTACGCAGTCGGTGAAGGCCCCGTAGTATTTGCAGGAGGTCAGTCTGTTGCTCGAACTGTCGCCGACGCTAACCATCGTTAGCTCCGGAGAATTGAAAACTTCGGTAACGCCTGGGGGAAGGCGGGGACTGCGCGGCGGGCAGCGGTCTTCTACCAGCAGCTGACATTTCTCATAGCCGGTTTGAAAAACGGCGTAGACCGACAGTGGTAGCTCCTGGCGGTCGATGAAAATGCGCTGCTCACTAACCGAGTGAATACCTACGTAGCCCAGCACCGGCTCGTCGGGATTGCTCAGGCAACGAATGTTGCCCGTGATCTGGGAAGGAAGCGGGTCGTTGATGGTACCCAGACTTTCCGAGTTTTTTTTCAGGGTTTCCCAGTAATCGTATTCTTCCTTGGTTTGGGCGTACTGCTGCACCAGAATGCTATATCGGTAGCGAAGCTTCGCCGAACTGGCCGGCAAAAAGACGAGCGGGAATTTTTGAACTACGTCTTGGCTCAGGCGGGCAGTGTTAGTCTGCGTAATGATGGTAGAGGTGGTATTGCCCCAGCAGTGGTAGATGTCCTCGGTGCGCGGCTCAACTAGCTTGGTCACGGGATTATACCGGAAGAGCGAATTGTAGGCCGAGGTAAACTGCCAGGTCTCCTGATATTTCCAGCGGTAATACGTGGTGTTGCGAGTGGCGTCGTGGGTATCCACGTACAGCTGTACGCCGTCGTTTTCGTACTTCCAGTACACCTTGTCGATGGCGGGCGTAGTCTTGACGGGCAAGTAATCGGTTGCGTAATTCTTCCCCATCGCCGTGGCGATGACGAGTTTGTAAGTTAACGTCGGATTGAGGTTGAGGCTGGCCGAGGTGTAAGTGCCGGCCGGGTTCTCCGTAAGCGTAAAGCGCTGCCCGTTTTGCGCCTGAATGGCAACGGTGGCTTTGGCTTCGGCCGCCGGGGCCTTGGTAGAAGTCAGGGCCAGCGAATGCGTGAGCTGGATGGTCGTAACGCCTTGGCTGTTAATAAAGCCGTTGACTACCAGACTGTCTTGCGTGGCCTCCGGTACCTCGGGCACGTAAGGGGTGACGCAGCCGCCGGTCGCCCCCGCGAGCCCGGCCCAGAGCATGGCTGCGCGCGCTTTACTCCACAAAGAAATGGCCATGCTAAAAGCGGAAGTTATAAGTGATGGAAGGAATGGGCTGCCCAAAAATGGATAGCTGATATCCATTGACCTGGCCGTTTTGCGACAGGAAATACACGGAATAGGGATTTTTACGCCCGGTCAGGTTGTACACGGCCAGCGTCCACGAGCTGTGCGCCAGCTTTTTCACCTTGTGGTTGCCTTCGAAGTTGACGGCTAGGTCGGCCCGGTAGTAGTCGGGTACGCGGTAGGCGTTGCGGTCTGAGTAATAGACCCGTAGCGTATTGTCGATGTAGTACTTGGCCAGCGGCAGCGTAATAGGCCGCCCCGTGCTGTAGTTGAAATTGAGCGACACGTTGAAGCGCTTGCTAAAGCGGTAGTTTCCTACCAGCGTCACGTCGTGCGGCTTATCGTAGTTGCTCGGATAGTAGCGGCCCCCGTTGATGAGTTCGGTACCCGTGTTGACGCGGGCCAGCGAGCGCGAATACGTGTAGCTCAGCCAGCCATTGATTTTGCCCTCGTTTTTACGCACCAGCAACTCGACGCCGTAGGCCCGGCCCTGGGCGTTGACGACCTCCGTTTCGATGTGCGGATTCAGAAACAGGTTAGCCCCGCTCTTGTAATCCAGGAAGTCGTGCATCACCTTGTAGTAGACCTCCACCGAGGTCTCGATGGTGTTGCGCTTGAAATTGCGGTAGTAACCTGCCGATACCTGGTCGCCAACCTGCGGGCGAATGTTCGAGTCGCTTAGCTTCCAGCTGTCGATGGGCGATACGGTCGTCGTATTGGAAAGCTGGTGAATGTACTGGCGCATCCGGTTGTAGCTGGCCTTCACCGAGGAGTTGTCGGTGAGCATGTACTTGGCCGACAGCCGGCCCTCGGGGCCGTGGTAGGTAGCCAGCACCTGGCCGCTCCCGTAGCTGGTAGTACCCGTGATGGTGTTTTCGGTTCTGGAGGCCCCCGGCAGGTAGTCGTTCACCAGCCGCGGCCCCAGGGCATTGAAAAGCGAATAGCGCAGGCCGGCGTATACCGAGAAGCGCGGCGATACCTCGAAGCGGTCGGCCAGGTAGATAGCGCTTTCCAGGCCTTTTTCTGCTTGCAGCGTATTACCGATAACGAGGGAAGAATCTCCGGCCGGGACCAGGCGGCCGGGGGCAATGTCGTAGAGAAGGGCGCTGCCGCCAAAGTCCAGCGTGTGCCGGGTGCTGTGGTAGTACGTAAAATCAGCGTTAACGCCCTTCTGCGCCAGGCGGTACGCAAAGTTCGAAGCGGTAGTAGGGTTGCGGGCGCTGGCTAGGCTGTAGTCGTACTGGCTGTAGGTGCCCGTAAATACCCCGTAAAACTTGCTGCTGAACGTGTGCTTCCACTTGGCGCTGGCCGCGATACTGGCGTAACGGTAGGTAGTATCGCTGGCCAGCCGAAACCGGTCGCGGCTATAGTAGCCCGTGGCGGAGAGCGAGTTGTGCGCGTTGAGGTCGTAGTTGAGCTGCGTGCTCACGTCGTAGAAAGAAGCCGAGCTCTTGCGGAGACTGGCATCGGGCACGCGCTGAAGCAGCCAGTCGGAATACGAGCTGCGCCCCCCTACGATGAAGGAGCCCTTACCCTTGGCCAGCGGGCCCTCCAGGGTGAGGCGGCTCGTGAGCAGCCCAATGCCCCCGGCGCCCGCAAATTGCTTTCGGTTGCCTTCGCGGGTAGTAACATCGAGTACCGAGGCCAGGCGGCCGCCGTAGCGGGCCGGTACCGAGCTCTTATATAGCTCCACCGAGTTGAGCATGTCGGGGTTGAAGGCCGAAAAGAACCCGAAGAGGTGCGAGGGATTATAAATGACGGCGTCGTTGAAAAGGACCAGGTTTTGGTCGGTGCCGCCGCCGCGCACGCTCATGCCCGTATTGCCCTCCCCGATGGATTTAACTCCCGGCAGCATGAGGACGACGCGCAGGATGTC
Organism: uncultured Hymenobacter sp.; assembly: GCA_913776615.1. Lineage (GTDB taxonomy): Bacteria > Bacteroidota > Bacteroidia > Cytophagales > Hymenobacteraceae > Hymenobacter. Next base: position 223,037 of record CAJYPK010000015.1, on the reverse strand, counting down.
AGCTTCTCCAAACGCGGTCGGCACGGCTTTGATAGTTTTGATATCGAGCTTTTCCACCCCCATGCGCAGGCTGCTGATGTTGCGCGTTTGCTCGCCTTGCACCACTACTTCCTTTAGCGTAGTGGCGTCGGTTGGTACCTCTATGTCGAGCCGGCCATCGGCATAAAGCATGATTTGCCGCTTCGTTAGCTTAATGCCCAGGCCCCGGATGTACACGTTGTGCCGGCCTACCGGCAGGGTCAGGGCGTAGTGTCCCGCTTGGTCGGTAGTCACGCCAATGGGAGGAACATCGACGTAAACGGCGGCCCCGATCACCGGCTCGCCCGATTTTGTCGTCTGCACGCGGCCGGTCAGCGTAGCCTTGCCGCCCGGGGCCAGCGCCTGGCGTGGTCCGATAGCGTATACCTTGAACTCGGAGGTGCCCGCCAGGGGCTGCTTATCCTGCGGGCTGGGCGCGGACGGGGTTGGGCTGCTGCGCGGTGCCGCCCCGGGCAAAGGGGCCTGAAACATATCGGCGGGCAACTCCACTTGAATCGGCGCGCCCGTCGTAACGTACACCCGATTGGCCGCGTCGATGGCAAAATGCAGTCGGGTGGGCCGTAATACCTGCTGCAACACGGCGGCCAGCGGTTGGCTGGTCACCTGCACGTCGACTACCAGGCTATCCACCGTGCCCGGCTTGAAATAGAAGTGATAAGGGGTAGTAGCCTCGATTTGGCGGACAAACTGCTCGAAGCTCAGGCGCCGGAAATCCCCGCTGATGAGCGCGCCCGGTTGTTGCCCATAGCTGGCGAGCGGGCCAGTCAGCAGGCCTAGCACTAGTACCGGGTAGAGGTAGCGGGTAAGCAGTTTTATCATAGCCAACGGCGGAAATGAGGTAGCAGCGCCTGCCCGTGGTAGCAATACCCTGGCGGCCGAGCGCGGATAATGGCCGCCCAGGGCTACAAACTATTGTAGTAAGCCACCAAGCGGGTTGCGGATAGTTCGCGCTCCGAAGCGCTGAATTTGAGTTTGTTGCTGCGGGAAAACTTTTGCAGCTCGGCTTTATGATCCGCCAGAATGGCGAGCAGACTACTCAGCTTGGTAATTTCGGTCAGCTTCCCTTCGGTTTGAATAAAAAGGCGCCCGGTTTCTTTATAAACAAAACTCAAATGCTGCTGCACAATCTCTTCGGTTACTCTTTTGCTGCGGCGAGCCAGTAGCCGCACGCGGCCATCTAGCAAGAGCTGATAAAAGCCGGCTGGCACATCGGGCGCATCTGCGCGCAGTGGCACGAAGCGCTGCCCGCCCAGCACGAAGAAGGCAATGCGCTCGTTGATTAGCCGCAATTTGACGTTGCGTGCCGTGTCGGCCAGAATGAGCTGATCTAATTTCAGGTCGTAAAGCAGCGGTACTTTCGTAAAGTAGCGACCATCGTAGTGAACGCTGCCTCGCTGGGCGATATTAGTCAGATAAAATTGGTTGCCAATCGTATTGCCCAGCGTATAATCCAAATATTCCGTACCGCTTAGTAAGCGGTCGGTCGTCGCACTGGTTGGCTGAAAGGCAACGTAGGGCAACGTAGCAGCCATAGTATCGGCCGGTGCCTGCTGCGCGTGCGTGCAAAGTGGAAGTACCAGAGCTGCACCGCCAATTATCCTCCGTATAGAAATGCCCATCAGCTAGCTGTCTAATTGGTTACTGTGCTCGGCTGGCAGCTTTGCCAGTGGGGCTTGTGGAACGCGCAATATACCAGGTTTGCGCGTTTGTAGAACTGTTGTTTGTTGATAAGCAACACATTATAAATTATAATTGCTGCTGGCTAAGGAGTTGCTGCCTGGCTTTCGTGCTATAATGAAAAAGCTTTTCTCTCGCCTGCTTACCCGGTTGGGTCGAAAAAGCCGGCGTCAGCCGGTTACTTTCCGCCTCACCAGCGTGCCGGTCAATACGCCGGCCGGGGCTACCATCTACCTCACGGGCTCGTGCAACGGCTGGACCACCGACGACCCGGCCTACGCCTTCAGCTACGATGCCGCGGCGCAGAGTTACTACCTCACGCTGCCGCCCGGCCGGGGCATCCTCGACTATAAGCTGTGTCGGGGCAGCTGGCCCACCATCGAAACCGATGCCGATAACCGGGCCATTCCCAACCGCCGCTACCTCTTCGGCCACGACCCCCGCGAAGTCGAGCTGCAAGTGCTCAACTGGGAAGACCAGGGCGGCTGCATTCCGCCGCGCCAGCATTCGGCTTCGCCCAATGTACGGATTATCAGCCCCGCCTTTGCCCTGCCGCAACTGCGGCGTACGCGCCGCGTGTGGGTGTACCTGCCCCCCGGCTACGCCGAGAGCACGGCTCATTACCCCGTGCTCTACCTGCAAGATGGCCAAAACGTATTCGACCAATACACTTCCTTCGCCGGGGAGTGGGGCGTCGACGAAACCCTCGATGAGCTGGCGGCCAGCGGCCAAGACCTGGGCGGCTGCCTCGTGGTAGCGGTGGACAACGGCAGCAAGCACCGCCTCGACGAGTATTCGCCCTGGCGCAACCGCCGCACCGGGCGCGGGGGTGAGGGCGAGCAATACGTTGACTTTCTAGTGCATACGCTCAAGCCCTACATCGACCATCACTACCGTACCCAGCCAGGGCGGGCCACTACCGGCATTGCGGGCTCCAGCATGGGCGGGCTGCTGGCCACCTACGCGGCGCTGCGCTACCCGGCGGTATTTGGGCGGGTGGGCGTGTTCTCGCCGGCCTATTGGTTTGCTGGCTCGGCGCTGCTGGCCTACGCGGCGCAGCAGGCCCCCCGGCCCGATACCCGCTGGTACTTCGTGTGCGGCACCGAAGAAAGCCCCACAATGGTGAAAGCAATGGCCGCCGTGTGCGATGCGCTGCACGCGGCCGGCGTGCCTGCCAGCAACCTGGCTTTTCACCCACTGCCCGATGGCCAGCACGCCGAATGGTTTTGGCGGCGCGAGTTTGGGCCGGCCTACCGCTGGCTCTTTGGGAAGAGTAATGAGAGTAACGAGAGTAATGACAATATTACTACTCTAACTGATTATTGAGCATTACTCCTGTTACTCAGACTACTCCCATCACTCTTATTACCCATTTCCTTGGCATAGTAGGCGCAAAAATCGGTGAGGGGGCACGCGCTGCACTTGGGTGAGCGCGCCACGCACACGTAGCGCCCGTGCAGAATGAGCCAGTGGTGGGCCTTGGGTACTGCCTCCTGCGGGATGTACTTGATCAGCGCCTTTTCCACGGCCAGCGGCGTGGTAGCTGTTTTGGGTACTAGCCCCAGCCGGTGCGACACCCGAAAAACGTGCGTATCCACGGCCATTGCGGGCTGGTTGTAAATTACCGAGACAACCACGTTGGCCGTCTTGCGCCCCACGCCGGGCAGGCGTTGCAGTTCCTCGATGGTGCTGGGCACCTCGCCGCCAAACTCTGCGGTGAGTAAGCGCCCCAGGCCCGCCAGATGCTTGGCCTTGTTATTGGGATAGGAAACGCTGCGGATAAAGGGAAAAATCTCCTCGGCCGTGGCCGCGCCCAGCTCGGCGGCGGTCGGAAACTGCGCCAGTAGCGCGGGCATTACCTGATTTACCCGCTTATCGGTGCACTGCGCGCTCAGCACCACGGCCACGATCAGCTCGTAGGGATTGCGGTAGGCCAGCTCGGTTTTCGGCTCCGGAAAATTAGTAGTAAAGTAGTCGAGAAAGCGGCGAAACCGTTCGGGACGCGTCATTTTGAAGCTGTTAGCCATTAGCGACTAGCTATTAGCTTGTTGTGAGAATGACTAGAAAGCCATTTGTACAAAGCTAACAGCTAGCCGCTAATGGCTAATAGCTACCGCAAAAATGTGCGCGAGTACTGTAAGATGGCCGCCGTGGTAGTGGGCCGGGGGCCGCGGGCCAGGTGGTCGAGCGCGCGTTGAGCGAGCAGCAGGTCGGCACAGACGGCGGCGAGCTCGGGGTCGTGCAGCAGGGCATCCTCGACCTCGTGCCGCTCGTCAGCTGGCAATTCGTTGTACACGTAGCGAAGCAACGTTGAGTGGGGTAAGGTTTGAATCATAAAGGAGCGTATGGGCGGCCATTTTCTTCCGCAGGTTGATGAGTGCGTAACGCATGCGGCCCAGCGCGGTATTGATACTGACGCCGGTTGCGTCGGCGATTTCCTGGAAACTCATGTCGCCGTAATGGCGCATCAGTAGTACTTCTTTCTGGGCGGCGGGCAGTTGCTGAATGAGCTGACGTAGATGAGCATGACTCTCCTCGCGGCCCAGCGCATCGTCGGCCGATTCCTCGGCTAGGTGTAACGAATTTGCCAGCCCCGTGTTGTCATCGAGGCTGGTTTGAGGAGCTCTTTTTGATCGGCGGAAGGAGTCAATGGCCAGGTTGTGCGCAATACGGCACAGCCAAGAGCCAAATTTGCCCTCGTCTTGGTAGCGCCCGCTTTTGAGCGTGTGAATGGCCTTGATAAACGTATCCTGGGTAAGGTCGTCGGCCAGGTCTTCGTCGCGCACCACTAGGTGTATAGTGGTGTAGACCCGCGCTTGATAGCGCTGGAGCAGCTGGGCAAATGCCGCTTCGCGGCCGGCCAGGTAGAGGTCGATGAGCGCGGAGTCGCTCGGCTGCAGGGGTTCCATAAAGAACTACGGGTTATTGGGGAACGTAGAGCTTCTGGTCGATAGTGTGCAGCGTTAGAAAAATAATCGGGAAGTGAGCGGCGCGTGAAGCCCGCTATAATCGGGCCAAATGTAGCGGGGCCGGCCCGAATCTTACAAGTCTCTTATTGCACACTGGCTAACTATTTTTTTGCCAGCGCGTAGCGCCGGCCGATTTATGGGAGCCTATCGTTGGGCTTTCAACCGCCCCCGGGTCCGTGCGTAGAAGAGTTTGCACTAAGCTACGCACTTCCGATATGATCACCTACGTCGCCCTGCACTACTGGGCCGGCTCCGGCCGCGAGTTTGAATTACTGCCGCCGCTGCTGCCGCCGGGTGCCCGCTTGCTCGCTCCCGATTTGCCGGGGTTTGGAAGCCAGGCGGCGCCCGCGGGCTTCGACTACTCGGTGGCTAGCTATGCCGACTGGGTAGTGCAATACATCGCCGAACACAAGCTGGCGGACTACCACCTCATCGGCCACAGCATGAGCGGCAAAATCAGCCTGGCGCTGGCCGCCCGGCGGCCGACAGGGTTGCGGGGCTTGCTGCTGCTGTCACCCTCACCGCCCACGCCCGAGCCCATCAGCGACGAGGACCGGGCGGCTAGCCTGGCGGCCTACGGCCAGCCCGCCGAGGCCGAGAAGACGTTTGCCAAAATTACCAGCATTCCACTCGCCGAGGAATGGCACAAGCAAGTGGTGGCCGACAACCTGCGTACCACCCAGGCCGCCTGGGATGCCTGGCTGCAGCACGGCTCGCGCGAGGATATCTCGGCCCTGATGCCGCAGATTGAGGTGCCCTGCCGCCTCTTGGTGGGCGAAAACGACCGGGCCGTACCGCCCGCCGCCCAGCGCCAGCAAACGTTGCCCCTGCTGCCCGCCGGCTCTACTATGGTAGTAGTACCAGGTGCCGGCCACCTGCTGCCGCTCGAAGCGCCCGAAGAGATTTTCAAAGGCCAGTACGCCGACAGCTTTCCCCTATGAGTGCCACCGCGCCCGAACGCCCAATCCCGGCGGCCACGTACCAGAACCCGGTATTGGCTACCGACTTCCCCGACCCCAGCGTACTGCTGGCTCCCAACGGCTATTATTACGCCTACGCCACCCAGACTAAGCGGCACGGGCAAATTCTGAATTTTCAAGTAGCCCGCTCGCGCAACCTGGTAGACTGGGAGTACCTGGGCGAGGCCCTGCCCGACAAGCCCGCCTGGGCCGCCCACAGCCAGCGCTTTTGGGCGCCCGATGTGAGCCGTCACCCCGATGGCCGCTACCTGCTGTATTATTCGGCGCAGCCCAACGATACCACGGCGGGCCTGTGCCTGGGCGTGGCCGTGGCGCAAGACCCCGCCGGCCCGTTTGTGGATAGCGGCCAGCCCCTGCTGGCCGGTGGTCCCGGCTTCGAGAACATCGACCCCATGCGTTTTGTAGATCCCGCTACCGGGCGGCAGCTCCTATTCTGGGGGTCGGGCTTCGGGCCGTTGCGAGTGCGCGAGTTGGCCCCCGACGGGCTGAGTTTTGCGTCGGGTAGTGAAGCGACGGTAGTCGTGGCTCCCCGCCCGGCGGGCGACCATTCGGCCTACGGCCACCTTATTGAGGGAAGCTGGGTGCGCTACCGCGCTGGCTGGTACTATCTGTTTTACTCGGGCGATAATTGCTGCGGTCCCGATGCCCGCTACGCCGTGCTGGTCGCCCGCGCCCGGCAGGCCGAAGGCCCGTACGAAACGCTGGCCCAGGCCACCGGCACTGAGGGTACCATCCTCATCGAAAACGACCGCTGGCTGGCTCCCGGGCATAATTGCCTGGTGACCGATGCCAGTGAGCAAGACTGGCTACTTTACCACGCCATCGATCGCCAGCAACCTACCTTCGATGCTATCAACGATGAGCAAGGCAAGTCGCGCCGCGTCATGCTGCTCGACAAAGTGACGTACGATGAGTACGGCTGGCCCCGCGTGGGCACGCCCAGCACCCAGCCCCAGCCCGCGCCGGTGGTAGCGGGCTAGGGCTGGCCCGCTACTCCAGCGAGCGGCCCCGGAACAGGATGTAGCCCAAGTGCGCATATACGCCGAAGCGGTTGCTGGGCGTGGGGTCGTCGTAGTAGAGGGCGTGCAAGGCCAACGGCCCCACGGGCGTAGTGAAAATAAAGCCCGTGGAGGCCGTTAGGTACGGGCGGCTTATGGCGTTGCCCCGCACCGCTACTTGATTTACGTCGCGCAGCTGGGCAAAATCAACGTGGGCGAAAAGCTCGGAGCGCCATTCCAGTTTGCCCAACACCGTTTGCGAGTAGCGCAGGCCCGCCGCCACGAAGCGTGGCGAGCGGTAGCGCTGTAAAAACCGACTGCGCGAATCGGGGAGGGGAGCAAAGATGGGAGCCGTGGTCAGCGAGGAGCGGTAGTTGAAAAATTCGCCTTGCCCGCTCACGGTAATCTCGCCGAAGTAGCCCCAGGCCGACTTGTCGGGCTTCAGGGCATAATAGCGCTCATAAGTGCCCCGAAATTGCAGCCATTGGTGGTGGCGCGAGCGCTCCCCCAGCGCTTCGAAGTTAGAGGTAGAGCCCGGCGTGTACACCTCCGTGCCCGTGACGCCGCGCACGGTGAGAATGGCGCGCCGCCCCGCTGTGGGGTACTGCTTGCGATTGAGCGAGTTGCGGGCGAAGCGAATGGCCGCCGTCCCCCCTTTAAAGGAAGTGCGGTCGAGTACGGCCGACGATAAAATCTCGTTCTTGTTGGAGTAGTTATCAACGTTGTAAAACGCGCCTACGTCGAACACCATGCGCGAGCGGTAGCGGGGCGATACGCCAATCTGCGCCCCTACCTTAAGGTCTTTTTGCTGCACCTGCGTGCTCAGCGCGTCGCTGCCCAGGAGCACGCTGGTTTGCTGGTAGTCCCACTGGTTGTAGGTGACAACGGGCGCGATGTAGAAGGGTAGTCGGCCCGGCGCATTGAGGCGGAATGTGCCCTGCGCCCCGTTGTAAAAGCGGCCCACGCTTACGTTGGCCGCCGCCGAATACAGCAGCCGCCGCAGGTAGCGAAACTCCACCCCCAGGTACAGGCTCTCGATGGGCCGGGTGCTGAGCGTGAAGCCGATCTCGGCCGCAATATTGTTGTTACGCTGGGCGTCTACGTTGAAAACGTAGCCCTTCAAGGCCGCATCGTAGCGGATGCGCGGGTAGATATTACGGAAATAGTCATCCGAGGCCAGCCGGTAATAGCCTTCCTCCAGCCCGTCGATGGTGTACGTAGAGCCCTCGCGCCGGAAGAATTGCCGGGCGTACTCGTTCTGATCGGGACGCAGGCCCTGCACCTCTACTTTCACGAAGCGGGGCGGCGGCACACTTTGCTGAAAAGCCAGCCGCCGACGCTGCAGCTCCAGCGTATCGACGCGTCGCGTAATGCGCCGCTTGATGTCGTCCATCTTGAGAATAGTTGCCGAATCGCCCTCAGCAATCAGGGTGCGGACCTTGTCGAAGTCGGCCGCGCCCAGGCTACCCAGGTTGGGTTGAATGTAGATGCCGTTCTTGCCCACGCTGTTGGTGTCGGCTACGCTGCTACCCAAGAATACCAGGGTGCCCGCCAACAGCTTATCGTCTTTGTCATACGGATACTTCTTCAGGGCCACGTCGCCTACGTTGACGCCAATCATCACGTCCGGCTTGAAATCCTGCCGCATAACGTTGGTGGGGAAGTTATTCAGCACCGCCCCGTCGAAAAGGTAGCGTCCATCAAGGTTGCGAATGGGACGAAAGGCTAGTGGGTAAGCCATGGAATTGCGCACGGCGTCGGAGAGCAATCCCGATTTCTGCACGACCTCCCTGCGCGTGAATACTTCCGTGGCCAGGCAGCGATAGGGGACAAACAGATTATCAAAGTTGTACTTGGCGGCGGCAGCAGCGGGAGCCAGCAGCCGGGCCAGCGCAAAATTGAGATTCAGATCGTTGACCAGATTGGGCGAGATGTTAGCCTTGAACGTCGAATCAATCGACAAGCCCAGTCGCAACGACGAAGGGGATGGCTCGGCAGTAAGAAAATTGAACGTTTTGTCGGGTAGTATCTTACCGGTAGCCCAGTTCTGAAACTCTTTGGATAATACAATCTGCTCAATGTCGCGTGGTGAGTAACCCGCCGCGTACATGGCCCCCACCACGGCGCCCATGCTATTACCCACGATGTAATCGATGGGAATGCCGTTAGCTTCCAGCTGCTTCAGTACGCCCACGTGGGCCAGGCCCTTGGCTCCACCACCGCTAAGTACCACCCCCACGCGCTGAGCCACGGCCGGTAGGCTCAGGCTGACTATTAGTACTAAGTAGAGTATTTTTTTGAGCATACAGAAAGGAAAGGTGAGCGGTAAGCTATGCCCCGCCTACGCCATTAGCTGAGCTGTGGTTGCTTGCTGAGCGGCCCATCGCAAGGGGCGTTTTCGGCAGAAAAAAGGACAAATTCGTTTGATGTTTAACTATTGTTGCCAAATGGTTAAACGTAAAATATGAGATTCGTCATTTTAGTGCAACTACTAGCATACGGCGGCGTAGGTCGCATGTTCTACTTTTCATGGCCATCTGATGAAAATTTCTGCCCCCGACGCCGCCCTCAGTAGCACCCCGGCTCGCAAGCGTACCAAGACGCGCCCCGCGGCCCGCCGCCGTACCGATGAAAATACCTATACCGACCCCGAAATGCGCGAGCAGCTACGGGCCGAAATTCGAGCTGCCGCTAAAGGTGGCGAGCCAGGTACCTGGAGCGCCCGTAAGTCGCAACTCCTCACCTTGGCTTATCAAAAAGCTGGTGGTGGCTACCTGCAGCAGCATCCCAATTCTAAGCCTAGGAATGTACAAGGTACCGGTAATCAAGCTGGTAAATCAGCTGCCGACAAGGCAACCCGTCGCCTGACGGGCACCGCTGGCTACTTATCGGCCAATGCTTCCGACGACCTGACGCCCGCTCAGCGCAAGGCGGCCAACGCCCGTAAGCTAGCTGGTGCTAAAGCCGGTAAGCACCCTGTAGCCAGCAATCCGACAGCAAAGCCTGCTCACAAGCACGTCGAATAGTGAGCCGAGGCTTACAGCAAAAAGGCTCCGCCAGCAACGGCGGAGCCTTTTGTGGGTTGGGGCAGGCGGCGGGGACGTGGCCGGTCCCACTGGTATTAGTCACGCTTGCCTTTCAGCACCTGCTTGAGCGCGCCAAGCTCGTCGCGCAGCTTAGCTGCCTGCAAAAAATCCAATTCCTTAGCCGCGGCCTCCATCTGCTTTTCGGTAGTTTTGATGAGCTTTTCGAGCTCGGCGCGGCTCATCATGGCCACCACGGGTTCGGCGGCTAGGGCCAAGGGTGCATCGCCGGTAGCATAAGGCGCAGCCGGGGCCTGCGTTTCCGCAATGCGGTAATCGGCCAAATCGGTTTGGCCCATAATCTGGGCGTGACTCTTGCGCACGGTCTTAGGTGTGATGCCGTGGGCTTCGTTGTACGCAATCTGGGTGGCCCGGCGGCGGTTGGTTTCGTCGATGGCGCGCTGCATCGAGCCCGTCATGCGGTCGGCGTACAGAATAACCTTGCCCCGCTCGTTACGCGCCGCCCGGCCCATCGTCTGAATCAGTGAGCGCTGGTCACGCAGAAATCCTTCCTTATCGGCATCCAGAATGGCAACTAGGCTAACCTCCGGTAAGTCAAGTCCCTCACGCAGCAGGTTGACGCCGATCAGTACATCGACCTCGCCGAGTCGTAGCCGGCGTAAAATCTCCACCCGGTCGAGGGTCTTCACATCCGAGTGAATGTATTCGACTTTGATACCCAGGCGCTCCATGTACTTGCTCAACTCCTCGGCCATGCGCTTGGTGAGGGTAGTTACGAGCACGCGGTCACCCGCCTTCACGCGATTGTCGACTTCGTCGAGTAGGTCATCAATCTGGTTGATGCTGGGCCGCAAATCGATTTCGGGGTCGAGCAGGCCCGTGGGACGGATGATCTGCTCGACCACCACGCCGTTGGCCGCGGCCAGCTCGTAGTCGGCCGGCGTAGCCGAAACGTACACCGCCTGCCGGTACATACTCTCAAACTCGTTGAAAGTCAGCGGGCGGTTGTCAAAAGCAGAGGGCAATCGGAACCCGTACTCGATGAGCGCCGTCTTGCGCGAGCGGTCGCCACCCCACATGGCCCGGATCTGCGGAATGGTAGCGTGGCTCTCGTCGACCACTAGCAAATAATCATCGGGAAAGTAGTCGAGCAGGCAGAACGGCCGCGAGCCGGGCTCGCGCCGGTCGAAATAGCGCGAATAGTTCTCAATCCCCGAGCAGTACCCGAGCTCGCGAATCATTTCCAGGTCAAATTCGGTGCGTTCCTGGATGCGCTTGGCTTCCACGTCGCGGCCTTCCTTTTCAAAGTACTTGTGCTGGGCCACCATATCATCCTGAATTTCACGGATGGCGGTATTCAGCGTTTCCTTGCCCGTCACAAAGAGGTTGGCCGGGTAGAGGGTCATGTTTTTCTCGTCACTCAGCTTTTTGCCGCTGGCCGGGTCGATTTTTTGAATCGCCTCAATCTCATCGCCAAAGAAATAGATTCGGTAGGCAAAATCGGCATAGGCCGGAAATACATCCACCGTGTCGCCCTTCACCCGGAACGAGCCGCGCGTAAACTCTACCTCAGTGCGGGAGTACAAAATCTGCACGAACTGGTAGAGCAGATTGTTTCGCGACACGCGCAAGCCGGGGGCCAAGAAAATGACGTTTTTACCGAACTCCTCGGGATTGCCGATGCCGTAGATGCACGACACCGAGGCCACCACCACCACATCGCGCCGCCCGCTCAGCAGCGTGGAGGTGCAGTGCAGGCGCAGTTTCTCAATTTCCTCGTTGATAGCCAAGTCCTTCTCGATGAAGACGTCGGAGCTGGCGATGTACGCTTCGGGCTGGTAATAGTCGTAGTAGCTGATGTAGTACTCGACCGCGTTATTGGGAAAAAACGCTTTGAACTCACCATAGAGCTGAGCGGCCAGCGTTTTGTTGTGGCACAGCACGAGGGCGGGCTTGCCGGTTTCGGCAATCACGTTGGCCATCGTGAAGGTTTTGCCCGTACCGGTAGCCCCGAGCAACACCTGCGCCGGCTCGCCGCTATGCACCCCCTTTACGAGTTCGGCAATGGCCTGGGGTTGGTCGCCAGTGGGCTTAAATTCAGAAGTGAGCTGATACGTAGACATGCAGAAATGGCCGGGAATAAGCCAATCCTGTTAACCCCGAACCGGGAGCTGAGGTTTCTGCACTTGGGCAAAAAGCCAGTTGTCTACTACTTATTTGGCTAGAGTGCCGACGGCAACTCCCGATGGTGGGTGAGCTTGGCTACGATGTCGTCGCCAACCGGCGCAACCGGCTTGATTGCGTGGGTAGCAGGCCACGAAAATTTTTCGTGCGATTGCCGGCTGGCATGTCGCGCACCCATGATCGAAGCCCCAGCCAACAGCAGTAAGAGAAAGCGTAAAAGAGTAGACATAAGCTCATTAGAAAAAAGGTTAGATCAGGGCAGTACTACGGGCATGCAATATACCTACGCTAAGACTATTGTAACCGAAAACCCCGGCCGATTTCCATGCCGGCTTCCAGGCCAAAGCTGTAGGGGCGTTGCTGATTCCAAAAGTTTTGAGCTGGATTAACGTCGAGGCTGAACACCCCCATTTCGACCACCGGACCAAGGTTTAGACACCATTGATGCCCCGCCGGTCGATATTGCACACCGGCGCCCCCGCGCAGGCCAGCCGATACGCGTCGGTAGGGTGTGCTGGTCGAGCCAACCGAATAAGTGTGAGTGGCTTCGGGGATACCGGCCACCTCACTGCGCACGTTGAGCAGGGCCGTTACCAGCGCGCCAATGCGCCCGTAAAGCGAGAAGCCGCTTTTGAGTGGGTTGGCGTAGCGTAGCTCAGCCGGTACACTTGCCGAGCGGTAGCGGTAAGAGGTGCGCTGTAGAGAGCGGGGTGAATTGGCCGCCAGGTAGCTGAGGTCGGCTACTGGCTCGCCGACGAAGGCTACCGAACTGGCAGAAGTAGCCGTGTTCTGCGTCAGCTCAACACCCGTGTGCAGACTCCAGCGCCCATTACCCAGGCGGCGGGCCGCCCACAGGCTTAAACGCTGCCCGAGGCCGGGGCGCAGGTTGTCGCGATACTCAGCCGCCACCGATCGGCTAAGGCTAGCGGTGTAGTTCGGCAGGCTGCTCGCGGTGGGTAAAATCGGCGACTTGGCCCAGGCGATATTGGGATTGTAAGCGCTGGCTGAGTACGAAGCCCCGTACTGCCAATGGCGCATGAGCTCCAGCGGTGGGCCCGGCGCGACCGTAACTTCAGCCAGGCTGGTAGGTAGGCTGGCCGTGGCCTGCGTGAGGCTGGCCTGCCGAGTTGCGAGGGTGGCTTCGGCCGCAATCGCATGGCTACCGGCGAGCGTAGAGGTCGAGAGCGAAGCTTCGTCGGCCGGTGCATCGGTCAGGGTAGCCGGAGCAGTGACGGCCGATGCCAGGTCGGGCAGCGCCGCACTGGGAGTAGCGGAAATCGCATCGGCAGAGGCTGACTGTCCCGGCAGCGCTGGCTGCCGGGAGTCACCGACCAGTGGCGTGTTGCGTGGCAATGCGTAGTGCGCCATTTCCCGCCGCGTAGCAATGTGCCCTTGGGAGTGGCTGGCGAACCGCCCGGCGGCCGACCAGCGTGCTAGGCCAGCCCCAGAGGTAGTAGCGGAGGTAGTAGCCGAAGTAGAGGAGGCCGAAGCCAGCGTAGTAGCAGTTTGGTCGATAGCGGACAGATGAGGAGTGGGGAAAGTAGCAGTGGCAACATCACTTGCCCGTGTAGCCTGGGTTGCGGGCTGCCCACCGACGGGCACTGGCAAGGAGCCCACCGTGCTGCGGTGAGTTGCTGGCAGGGTCTGCTGGCGGCTGGGTTGTTTGGCAGCACGGGCCAGCGAGCTAGCCGCCGGGGTCTGCCGCTGGCTATGCCACCAGCCGCCCCCAGCTAGCGAGGCCAGCAGTAAGCTAGCCGCCATGGCCCAGCGGTAGGCGGCGAGGCGGCGACGGTATTTTTCATTTTGAGCGAGGAGCAGACTATTGTCGATTTGCTCCCACACCTGAGGACGCGGGGGCACGGCGGCCGCCTCGCTCTCCAGCAGGTGGTGACGGAACAAGTCCTCAAGACTGCCCTTGGGCGGGTTGGAGGGGTGCATAGTGAATAGCGGGTAGAGTGCTTACTTAATGGGAGGGTGGAGGCGGGCTAGTTTGGTTTGTAATACTACGCGGGCCCGGGAATACTGCGATTTACTCGTGCCCTCCGAAATATCCAACATTTCTCCGATTTCTTTGTGCGTGTAACCCTCAATGGCGTAGAGATTGAATACCAAGCGGTAGCGCGGGGCGAGCTCCTGCACCACGGCCAGCAGCTCGGTGTAGGCATAGTTGCTAAAAGTAAATTCCTCGCTGGCCAGCGTTTCGGGGTAATCACCATCGCTCACGGCGACCAGCGGGGCGTTGCGCCGGTGCTGGCGCAGGGCAGCATTGACCATGATGCGACGAATCCAGAACTCCAGCGGGCACTCGCGCCGGAAGCTGCCCAGCGTACGATACACCGTGACGAAGCCCTCTTGCAGCACGTCTTCGGCCTCGAAGGTGGTTTGGGCGTAGCGCAGGCATACGGCCATCATGCGGGCTGAGTAGCGCTCGTAAAGCTGCTTTTGGGCGACGGCCTGGCCAGCCAGGCAGCCATCGATCAACTCGGCTTCGGTGAGCGCGGCAACCGGAGTCGGGCGGCTCACGGTGAGCTTAGGGGCATCGGGTTTGGCCATGCCGAGAGAAAACGCGGGCCAGCTGACGGCGCTCATAAGCCCAAACGGCCGCAGCCGGCGTAAAGTACGTGCATCATAAACGGGGCTAACTGCAAACGAAAGGTGGGCTCCCGCTGACCGGGCGCGCTGGCTGATATACTCGTTTAGTAGGAAGAATCATTTCGCCGCCCAACCGTTGCATGCGTATCCAAAAGACTTGCTTGGCTATTTTATTGTGCTAGCAATGAGATTTTTATGAAAAATAACAATGCCTTAGCCCAACAGTAGCCGGCTGGGGTGGGTATGCGATGATTGGCTAAATAGCTTTACTTGGCTGGGTAGCCGACATTCCTCCATTTTTTTCTTTTTCCCATGAAGACGCTCGTCTTATTTTACTCGACCTATGGCCACGTCTGGAAACTGGCCGAAGCCGTGGCGGAAGGTGCCCGCGAAGTGGCTGGCAACGACGTAGTAGTGAAACGCGTGCCCGAAACGCTGCCCAAGGAAATCCTGGATAAAACCGGGGCCACCGGCGCGCAGCAAGCCTTCGCCCACCTACCCGTCGCCACGCCCGAGGAGCTGGCCGAATACGACGCCATCATCTTCGGGACGCCCACCCGCTACGGCAACCTGTGTGGTCAGATGCAGAGCTTCCTGGACAGCACTGGCGGTCTGTGGGCCAAGGGGGCGCTCGTGGGTAAAGTCGGCGGGGCCTTCGTAAGCACGGCTACCCAGCACGGTGGCCAGGAAGAAACGCTGCGGGCCTTTCACACCGAGCTACTGCACCACGGCTTTGTGATCGTGGGCCTGCCCTACGCCTGGCAGGGGCAGATGGGCCACGAGCAGGTAACCGGTGGCACGCCCTACGGGGCCAGCACCGTGGCCGGGGGCCAGGGCGAGCGCCAGCCCAGCGAAAACGAGCTGGAAGGTGCCCGCTTCCAGGGCCGTCACACGGCGCAGATTGCCAGCAAGCTGGCTGCGAAATAGCATTAGTCAAGGCCGCAGTCACTTAAAAAGCCCGTTGGGCGAAATATGCCGAAGCATGTTTCGCCCAACGGGCTTTCGGTTTACTTTGAAGAAAATTAGTTGGAATTCCAGATTGTCCAGGCGGCTTCGGCCTGCAATTCCAGCATCTCGAGGCCGTTGTTAGTATGGGCGCCAGCCAACCGGCCGCGTTCCAGAAATAGCGTTTCGCGGGGGTTGTAGATGAGGTCGAAGAGATAGTGCGCGGGCGTTAGGGCCTCGTAGGGGAGGGGCGGACACTCGTGCACGGCCGGGTAAGTACCCAGCGGCGTGGTATTGATAATGAGCGGGTGGGCCCCGATGACGGCGGGCGTCAGCTCGGCGTAGGTGAGTTGGGCCTGGAGCGGGTCGCGGGAAACGAACCAGTAGGCAATGCCCAACTCGCGCAAGGCCACCGCCACGGCCTTAGCTGCACCGCCGGTGCCCAGGATAAGTGCCCGGGGGCCAGGCTCAGCCGGGTAAAACTTGCGTAGCGACTCGCGAAAGCCCACGTAGTCGGTATTGTGCCCCACTAAGCTACCATCGGCTTGAAACTCGACGACGTTGATGGCCCCCACCAGCGCCGCCGAGGGGGCCACCCGGGTGAGGTAGGGCCAGATTTGCTCCTTGTAGGGAATGGTCACGTTGAGCCCGGCCAAATCGGGGTGGCGGGCAATCAGCTGCGGCAACTCGCTGGCCGCCGCCAGCTCAAACAACTCGTAGCGGCAGTCGGTGAGGTGCAGCCGGTCGAATTTCTGGCTGAAGTAAGCCTGCGAAAAGGAGTGCGACAGCGTGCGACCGATGAGTCCGAAAGTACGCATGATACAGCGCGGAATACGGTTATCGCTTAAGCCGACTGCGCCGACTTGCTCCCAAACTTACTTTGCAGATATTGCCACAGCGGCGGCACTATCGAAAACAGAATGATACCGTAGATCACGAGCGTGAAGTTGTTTTTCACCCACGGAATGGAGCCCAGGAAGTAGCCCGCCAGCGTGAGCGACACTACCCACAGCACCGCGCCCGCAATGCTGTAGGAGGCAAAGTAGCGGTACGTCATGGTTCCTACCCCAGCCACGAAGGGCGCAAACGTGCGAACGATAGGTACGAACCGCGCCATGATAATAGTCTTGCCGCCGTGCTTGGCATAAAACGCCTGCGTTTGCTCCAGGTATTTCCGCTTTAAGAAGCGGAAGTCTTCGCGGAATACCCGTGGCCCCAGGTAGTCGCCAATGGCGTAGTTGACGTTGTCGCCAATAAAGGCCGCGGCAATCAGCAACGGAATGAGGTAGAAGAGATTAAGCAGCGGCTGACCGGTTTCGGGGTTGGGCTGCGCGGCCAGGGTGCCGGCTACGAACAGCAGGGAGTCGCCGGGCAGAAAGGGAAATACGATGACGCCCGTCTCGGTAAACAGAATCAGGAACAGCAGGAGATAAGTCAAGTTGCCGTATTCATGCACCACGCTCACGAGGGTTTTGTCGAGGTGCAGTACCAGGTCTAAAAAGTGCTTGAGTAACTCCATGATAGTGATTGTTGAGCCCGCAAAAGTAAGGCCCGGCCACCCGGATACGGACGGCCCCCCGGTGGGTACTCCGGCCACCATAGGTACAAAAAAGCCTGACTCGTTGAAGTCAGGCTTTCGAAGCAAAGCAGGTGTTGGCTAGCCGCGGGGCATTGAGGTGCCGGGCTTGCCGGTTTTGGCGGCGGGCAGGAACATGGGATCTACCGCGTCCATGTCGAGGAAGTGGGAGAAGGTATCGCCGCGCAGCCCCAGCCGGATGGTTTCGAGGCTCACCACCTCGTTGGGGGCGATGTTGCCCAGGTTGACGTTGGCCCCCAGCAGCTTGATAAACCACACCTGCTGCGCCTTCTGCGGCGCTTCCCAGATGATGCGCTCCGACGGAATCTTGGTCAGAATCTCCTCGACCAAGCCCGAGCGCACCTCGCCGGTGCTGCGGAACAGGCCCACGTTGCCGCCCTCACGGGCTTCGCCGATTACCTTGACCGCGCCGGCTTCGAGCTCGGTTTGCATCTGCGAAATCCACTTGTAGGGCGGGATAATCTTCTCGGCGTCTTTCGAGCCCACCTCGCTCAGTACTTTTACCGACTTACTCAATTCGCTGATAAACTCGCACTTCCGGTCGTGGTTGAGGTCGATGCTGCCGTCCGATACTTCGGCATATTCCAGCCCGAACTTGTCGAGTAGCCGGCGGTAGTCGTCAAACTGATTACGGATGATAAATGCCTCGAACAGCGTGCCGCCCAGGTACACCGGGATGCCCGCCGCCCGGTAGATGTCCAACTTCCGTTGCAGGTTGGGTACCACGAAGGAGGTGGCCCAGCCCAGCTTGACAATGTCGGTGTAAGGGGCGCCTACCTCCAGGAAGTCTTCGACCTCACGCAAGCTGAGGCCTTTGTCCATCATCATGGTAAAGCCTTGCTCACGAGGCTTTTGGGTGCGTTCGGGAAGCTGAGAAAGCGAATAGTTCATGCGTGGTAAAGCAGGCACCGGCCCGCCGAATGAGAGACAAAAAAAACTGCCCGCCGGAAAGGCGGGCAGGTGCAAAATTAGGACATAAAGCCAGAGCCCGGGCTAGCTCCCGCCCGCGCTACTTGCGAAACTGGTCGATGAGCCGCTGTAGTGCGGGCTGCTTTTCTAGTTCCGGGAAGTAATCAAACAGCAGCGAATGTTGCTCATAGTTAAGCGTGAGCGCCGTTTCTAGCTCCTGGTAAGCTTCGCGCAGGCGGCCGGCGGCCAGCAGGTAGGCGCACAGCATGTAGTGAAAATGCGCCTCGTGCGGGTGCAGCTCCACGGCGTGCCGGAGCAGGTCTACGGCTTCGATGTAGTGGCCTTGCTCGTAGAGGATAGCGCTCCAGCTAACCCAGCCGGTAGCGTCTTCGGGAGCTACCTCGGTGGCCTTTTCGTAAGCTTCGATGGCGCTTACTACGTTGCCCACCTGGTTTTCGGCCGCGCCGAGGGCCGACCAGTACTCGCCGCTCTCACCGTAGAGCTGCACCGCCTTGCGGAAAAAGTGCAGCGCCTCGAATGGCCGCTCCTGCTCTTGCAGCAGCACACCCTGCCCAAACCACGCCTCGTCCATATCGGGGTTGATTTCGAGGGCCTTACGGTAGTAAATGCGAGCCTGCTCCCAGTCGCGCAGCTTCTCGTAGCACTCGCCGATGTTGCACAGTGCCTCATCGGTGGGCTCGCCGGGTGGGTAGCTCTGCTCAAATTCGCCGATGGCGCGCTGGTACTGCTGCTGGCACACAAAGGTGTCGGCCAGCCAGTGGTGGGCGTCGTAAAAATTAGCGTCGATTACGATGGCGTAATCAAAGGCATCGGTAGCCTTCTCATATTGCTCCCGCCGGTAGTAATACTGGCCCAAGTTGTACCAGGCCACTGCCGAATACGGGTCGTCGTCGGTAAAGCGCTGAAAAAACTCCTCGTGCTCGGGCAGGCGATTGCTTACCTCCAGGCAATTTAAGAGCTCCTGCACCGTCGTTTCGTTGTCGGGATGCAGGCGCAGGCTGTGCTTGTAATGCTTGGCGGCACTCTTGTATTTCTGCCAGCTTTGGTAGGCTAGGCCAAGGTTGAAGTGAATGTCTTCGCGGTCGGCATTATTTTCCAAAGCCGATTGGAAGTAGCGCACGGCTTCTTCAAACTGGCCGCGCTGGGTAGCGATAATACCCCGCGTTACGGCCACGTCGGCGTTGTCGGGGTCGAGGCTAGCCACGCTGGCAATCTGGCGCTCGGCCTCGGCGTAGTCGCCGCGCATGGCCGAAATCTGCGCCCGGTCGATAAGCAGCTCGGTCGAAAAGGGGTACTGATTGAGCGCGGCTTCGCAGGCCTGCTGGGCCTTGTCGAAGGCAGCCGAAGTCACGTAATGGTCGATAATAATTTCAAACTCCTCCAAGTCAAAAAATGCGGCTTCGTTGTTAGCCAGCATTCGCTCGTAGCGCCGCACAGTATCCTGCGCGGCCCGGGGGTCGTCAAATGGTTCGTTCATGCGCATAATGGTCACGAAATATAACGAATAGCCTGGCCAATAGCAAGCTGCCGCCTTGGTTGCAGAAACGGGGCGGCGGTTACGACCGCATTACCCAAAAAACTGGTTCCAAATGGCCTGCTTGCTGCTGACTGCGCTATTCGCCATTCGTCAGGATATAACCGAGGGGGAAGCGGTCCGGTTCGTTTTAGTGGCCTGGGCCAGCCAGGCGATAGTTTCGGAAAGGGGGCGGAAAGCCAGTCCGGTGGTCCGCTCGGCGCGGCGGGCATCGTAGCGTACCGGCTGGCGGCCCGC
The DNA here is from genome assembly GCA_913776615.1 of uncultured Hymenobacter sp. Classification (GTDB taxonomy): domain Bacteria; phylum Bacteroidota; class Bacteroidia; order Cytophagales; family Hymenobacteraceae; genus Hymenobacter. The sequence continues at coordinate 203,311 of CAJYPK010000015.1, read as the reverse complement.
CCGGGCCGTATCGCGGGTAATGAGCGGCCGGGCGCCGGTGAGTAGCGAGCGCCCGTGCTCTAGGCGCCAGATCACTTCGGCGGCCCAGTCGGGCACGGCCACCGTAGGTGGCCGTTTACCCAGCGCCGTAGCCAGCTGGCTCAGGAAATCACCCAAGGGGCAGAGGCCGCCGTTGAGAATGTAGCGAGCGGGCGCGAGTTCGGGCAAATCGAGGGTGAGACGCAGCAGGTGGGCGACCACATCACGCACGTCCACGAAGTTGAGTAGGCCGCGGGTATAGAAATAGTGCTCGTCGTAGGCGTAGCGTACGAGGCGGGTGCTGCTACGGTGCCAGTCGCCCGGCCCCAGCACGATCGACGGGTTGACAATAACGGCCGACAGGCCTTCGGCCACGCCGCGCCACACTTCCAGCTCGGCCAAATACTTGCTGGTGGCGTAGGCCGGGTGGCTGGCCCCGAGGTCCCAGGTCGCAGTTTCATCGAGTAGGCGGGGCTCGGGGCTGGGGGCCTCATCGGTGGCGGGTAACTGGCCCAGGGCCGCTACCGACGACACGTACCCCAGCCGGATACCAGGCCGAAGCAGGCAAGCATCCACGATGGTAGCAGTGCCTTCTACGTTCACTTGCAAAAGGGCATCCTCATCCTGCGGCGCGTACGATACTAAGCCCGCGCAGTGCAACACGTGCGTTACGTCGGGCGTGAGGGCAGTTTCGAGCAGAACGCTATCGAGCAGGTCGCCCTGCACCCAATCGATGCCAGCGGGAGCTGCCGCGGGTGGGGTTTGGCCCCGGTAGAGGGCGCGCACGGCCAGCCCCCTGGCCCGCAGTTCTTGCAGCACAAAGGAGCCGATGAGGCCCGTACCGCCCGTTACGAAAATCATAGCGTCGAAAAGGTACGCTGGTACTGGGCCTGCGCCCGATTACAGCGTTTTATTTAGGAGGGGCAGCGCCAGCAGCTTCCGAAAATAGGCCGATTTTACCGTCTTGGTGGCCAGGGCGGCCGTGTGGCGTAGGTGGTGAGTATCGGTGCCTACGAAATCAACTAATCCGCCGTCAATTAGCTTTTCAGCTACGTGGCGCGCCGCTGGTGAGTAGTAGCCCGCCAGAGAATTAAGATTGAGTTGCAGCAGTACCCCGTAGTCTTGGCGCAGCTTCTCAATCTCGGCGAAGCGATTGTAGAAATAGACGTAGCGCTCGGGATGAGCCAGCACTACGCGGTAGCCAGCCGCCTGCAAGTCGAAAATGGTGCTGGTGAGGTTGAGCGGTTCGTTGAGGTAAGATGTTTCGAGGAGCAGGTAACGCTGCTCGCCGCCGAAGGTGAGTAATTCGGTACCATCGGCTAGCTTGCGGCCCAGCCATTCGTCGAGGTAATACTCGGCAGCGCACTCCAGGGTCACATCGGCTAAGCCGGCCTCACTGGCGGCGGCGCGTAGCGTAGCCAGGGCGGCGCGCACTCCCTCGGGTGTATTCTTGTAGAAATCACCCATAATGTGCGGGGTCATTACCAGCTTGGTAAAGCCCAGCGCTCGCAACTCACGCAGGAGATCGAGGCTGTGGGCAACGGTCTCGGCACCATCGTCGAGGCCCGGCAGTAGGTGTGAGTGCATATCTGCCACCAGCCCCGCCAAGGGTTGCTCCGGCGGCGGGCTGTCGGCCACCGTCTTATTTCCCATCAACCGCTGCCAGAAGCCTGCCATACGCTATTAGCTGAATAAGCCTTTTACTCGCTCGATAAACGTTGGCTTCTTCACGGGTTCTTCGTAGTAGCCCATGCCATTGCCGTAGCTGCCGTAGCCATACCCGTAGCCATACCCGTAGCCGTAACCGTAACCATACGAGCCCTCGGCCTTGGCATCGTTAAGAATAGTACACATGCGCGTAAACTGGTTGTTGTGCAACAGGCGGTTCATATTCTTGAGGAAGGCCTTACGCGAATAGTTGGCCCGCACGATGTAAATCGGTACGTCGGCCTTGCGCATAATGAGAATGCCGTCGGTAACCAGGCCCACGGGCGGCGTATCGATGAGGATAACGTCGTAAGTGCGGTACAGTTCTTCCAGCATCTTGTCGAAGCGCGGGTGCAGAATCAGCTCCGACGGGTTGGGTGGGGTAGGGCCAGCAGAAATAAAATCCAGTGACTCAATGGTGGAGTGCTGAATACACTCGCTTACCGAGTGCCGATCAATGAGGATGGTGCTGATACCGCGTACGTTCTCGGCCCCGAAAGCCAGGTTTACCTTCGGCTTGCGCATGTCCAGGTCGAGAATGATTACGCGCTGACCCGACAACGCGATGATGCCGCCCAGATTTACTGTCACGAACGTTTTTCCTTCCCCCGAAATAGTAGAGGTTACCGAGATCAGGCGCTTCTTATTCGACGGGCTGATAAAGTCCAGGTTAGTACGGATTGAGCGGATAGCCTCCGATACCGACGACTTGGGATTCTTATCTACCACCAGCCGCGATACGTTCAGTTTCTCCTTCTCGTACGTCGGGATGACGCCCAACACCGAAGCTTTGCTATTACGCTCAAGCTCGGCCACGCTCGTTACCGTATTGTGCATGAGGTAACGCGTGGCAATCAGGCCGAGACTCAGCAACAAGCCGCCGGCCAGGCCAATGGCGTATACCAGCGGCCGCACCGGGGAAATAGGTGCGTCGGGGGCGTAGGCTGGCGACAAAATCTGGAAATCAGCCGTGGTACCAGCGTTCTTGATATTATACTCAACCTTCTTTTCCAACAGGTTTTGATAAGTTGCGCTATACAAATCCAGCGGGCGCTTCAATCGCTCAAGCTCGGTCTCCTTGCCCGGTAGTGCCTGAAGCTCACCCCGAAGCTGCCCCTGTTTGCTATTGAGTAAAGACAATTGATTGCGCAGCTGCGTTTGAGCTTGTTGAATCTGGCGCTGTAGCGTGGCCTGTGCAAAGGCTACCTGCGCCTGCGGCTGCTTAACGGCCTCCGTCACATCCTGATACGAGCGCCGGATACGGCGCAGATTCTGCTGCAGGCTGTTCAGGTCCTCGAGTGAGCGCGAAATATTAGGATCGTTGATGATAGTTAAGCTCGGGATAGATTGGGCCACCGTCACATCGTCGTTGGGCGTCAGACGCTCTTGGCGCGATAGGCGTGCCACCTCATTGAGCAGTATAAGCTTCTGCTCTAAGTCAGTACGCTCCTTATCGATGTCGGCTATCTTCTCGGTAATCGTGCTTAGTTCGCCTTTGGCGTCATAAGTACCATTGAGCTGTACAAATCTTTTTAGATTATCCTCGGCCTTGGCTAGGCTAGTACCCGTTTCGCTAAGCTGCTGGTCAAGGTAAGCCAAGGCTTTCTCCGTTGATTCTTGCTTGCGGGCTACTTTCGCATCGCGATATACGCTATCCAAGGCGTTCACCAAGCGTTGAGCTTTCAGACGATTGTAATCCTGAAACGAAATCTGAAGCGTACTGGCATTCGCGTTGAGTATCTCCGCTGTGAGGTTCTTATCTAGGTAGCCGTTGATCGTATTATCATCCAAAATGATGAAATGATAGGCGGCATCCGGTACGGTAGAGCCTGCCCCCGTAGCAGCCAGGAGCCGCAGTTGAATACCGGGCAACTGGACTGGCTGGCCTAGCTTATAAGTGCCGCCGAGCGTTTCGCTACTAGTAGTGACGCTCAAGCGATAAGTAGTAGCATTCAGGTAGCTGATGTTGAACTTGCGATTGTAATACGCCGGATCACTAATGGTATATTCTACTCGGAACGGCGAGGTGCCAAATAGCTCCGTTTCTAGGACCGTGCCCTGTGAGTAGTAATTAACATCAAGCGGCACCACCTGCTTGAGCTTTTTATAGGTTATCCCTGACTTTATCAGCTCTACCTCACCAGCCAGTTGGGCGGCGCCTCGGTTGCCAGCATCGGTGCCCCCGCCTGTTATGGCCCCCAGCCCAATGGTACTGGCGTCGCTACGCTCATCGATCTTTAGCACCGATGTAGCCTTGTACACGGGCTTGGTATAGCGCAGGTAAAGCCACGAGCCAGTCAGCCCTAGGATGAGCAGCAACAGCGTCCAAGGTAAGCTTTTGCGGGCTACTAATATGAGGGTGGCTAGGTCAAAGCTGCTGCCACCGTCCAAATCATCCTCTCCTGAATTATTGCTTATTGGCTGAGATGTTTCTGTCCCGGTAGTAGTGCGCCGGATGAGCTCTTCTAGCTCTGCGTTTTCGCTTGATGCCATAATGTCAATCCCTAGCTGAGTTCACCCAATATAATAATTAGCGTAGGATGCTTATGGTAAAGCCCAAAATACTAACCAGTGCAGTAGAGAGCGAAAGTAATGGTCCTGCATCGACTAAAGCATCCAAGAGGGGCCGGCGCACTGGCTGAATGTAAATAATGTCGTTGGGCTCTATTTGCAGGTTACCCCGCCGCATTCCCTCTAACGTATTGAGGTTGATAAATTGTACCTGCGGATTTTTCAGGTCACCCCGAATAATACGAATGTTGTCGATGCGCCCCCCGTTGCGCGCAATACCCGTGCTACCACCCGCTGCGCCGCCATCGGGGCCGCCCGCCAGGGCTAAGACTTCGAGCAGATTCATATTATCATTAGCGAGGTTGATGACCAACCCTCCCGGTGCGCCCAAAATGACTACGCGATTATTGCTTACCGCCGTTTTAACGAACGTGTTTTTGTAAAACACGTTGTAGCGTGCGCTCAAGATGCTGTCTGCCTGCACCAAGCTGAAACCTTGGAGAAACACCCGATTTACCAGTGGTAAGCGCACCGTGCCATCGGCCTGGACTTCGTACTGGATTGTCCCGGGGGTACCAGTAGTGTTTGTGCCTCCGCTTGTACTGCGGCCGGCGGCCGTTGCAATGGTAGAGTTTGTAGCCCCTGCTCCCGAGCCAAGACGCAACTCCCCGTTGGGGTCAACAATTTTTTCTCCGTTGTTGGTAAAAATCTGGAGAGTAAGGTGGTCGTTGGGGTGAATGGTATAATTGCGGGCGGTACGATTGACTGCCCGCCGCAGCTTTGCCGTATCTACTACTCCATCTGGCCCTTTAGTGAGTTGAAACATCGTGCGCTGGTTGTAATACCGGCTGGTGGCACACGAAGACAGCAGGCAAAGTACCGGCACAGCCAGCAGCCACAGCCGCCGGAGCGCGCAGGACGAAAGCAAATTGGAGAAGGCCAAAAGAGAGGTTATTCAGCCGAGGTTAGCCAGCGCAGAGGTGCTGGGTCACAACCTCGAAAGGTAAAAAATGCCTCAAAAGTAACGCCGTTCCCGTAGCCTTTCAAAAACTTGGCCGTTGCCTCAGCCGTTGGCTTCCGTATTTAACCCGCTCAAAATCGTATTTTTGTGGTGGCTACCTGCGTAGCCATTATTCTCTACCTCCCCATCCCACCCATTTTCAGAGTTATATGGAAGCTACCCTAGCGACCGAAAATCAAACCATGATTGCGCAGATGGTGCGCGATTTTGGGCACCAGCACATCAAGCCCCACATGATGCGCTGGGACAACACCCAGGAATTTCCCCGCGATCTCTTTCGTCAGCTCGGCGAACTCGGCCTGATGGGCGTACTTGTGCCGCAGGAATACGGCGGCTCCGGCTTCGGCTACCAAGAATACGTAACGGCCATTGCGGAACTTGCTAAAATCGACGGAAGTATCGGCCTGAGCATGGCGGCGCATAATTCGCTTTGCACCGGACACATTCTCCAGCACGCTTCGGATGCTCAAAAGCATAAGTACCTGCCCCGGCTGGCTTCGGGCGAGTGGCTGGGGGCCTGGGGCCTCACCGAGCCCAATACTGGCTCGGATGCTGGCAATATGCGCACCACGGCCGTGCTCGACGCCGATGGCGAGCACTACGTGCTCAACGGTGCCAAGAACTTCATCACCCACGGCAAGAGCGGCGACGTAGCCGTAGTAATCGCCCGCACCGGTGAGGTTGGCGATTCGCACGGCATGACGGCCTTCATCGTGGAGCGCGGTACGCCGGGCTTCGCCGGCGGCCGCAAGGAAGATAAGCTGGGCATGCGCGCTTCCGAAACCACCGAGATGATTTTCACCGACTGCCGCGTACCGGTTGAGAATGTCATTGGTAAAGTCGGTGAAGGTTTTGTGCAGAGCCTGAAGGTGCTCGACGGGGGGCGCATCAGTATCGCGGCGCTGAGCCTGGGCATTGCCCAGGGGGCCTACGAGGCGGCCTTGCAGTACAGCAAGGAGCGGCAGCAATTCAACCAGCCAATCAGCAATTTTCAGGGTATTTCCTTCAAGCTGGCCGATATGGCCACCGAGATTGAAGCGGCCAGCCTGCTTACCTACCGCGCCGCAGCCATGAAGGACCGGAGCGAAAACGTGAATCTCGAATCGGCGATGGCCAAGCTCTACGCCTCCGAGGTGAGCGTGCGCGTGGCCAATGAGGGCGTGCAAATCTTCGGCGGCTACGGTTACACCAAAGATTACCCCGCCGAGAAGTACTACCGTGATGCCAAGCTCTGCACCATTGGCGAGGGCACAAGTGAGATCCAAAAGCTCGTTATCGCCCGCGCATTGCTCAAATAAAAATAACAAATAAACAACTTTTCAAAACCGGATTTCACCGGTTTGGTGACTGGCCTGCCAACCCAACCTAACGGGTTGATGGCGAATAGTCCACAAAATCGGTGAAATCCGTTTGAATCCCCGAAATCCGTCATTATCTTTGCGGCCCGATTTACTCGGCTTCCCGTCGCGAAAGCATTCTCACTCCCCGATATGATTATCGTTCAAATCAAAGACAACGAAACCGTTGACCGTGCGCTGAAGCGCTTCAAAAAGAAATTCGAGCGCACCGGCGTGCTGAAAGAGCTGCGTCGCCGCACGTTCTTCCAGAAGCCGAGCATCACCAAGCGCAAGCTGAAGCAGAAAGCCGTTTACAAGCTGGCTACCTACGGTACCGAGAACGAATAGTCGTTCGATCGTTAGCTTCTCCCGGCTTTGCGAAGCCCGCCCGATTACCAGTTGGTAGTTGGGCGGGCTTCTCGCGTTGGGGCATTTGGTGAATAACATCCTGCGCGCTACTTTGCCCATCCGGTTGCCCATTGGGCCTTCGCACCGGAATTTGCGCATGGAAGAGTTTTTGGATTTTTTGCGGTACGAAAAGCGGCTGAGTCCGCACACGGTTACTTCGTATCAAACCGACTTGACGCAGTTTGCTACCTATTTGCTGGCCGAATACGAGCTAGCCGATCCCGCGCAGGCTACGCATCCGCTTATCCGGGGCTGGGTGGTAAGCCTGATGGGCCAGGATCTGGACCCGCGTACGGTCAACCGGAAGGTGGCTTGCCTACGCTCGTACTACAAGTTTTTACTGCGGGCGCACCGCGTGGAGGCCAATCCCATGCTGCGCATTAAGGCGCCGAAAATGGCTAAGAAGTTACCCGAGTTTGTGCCCGAGGAAGCGCTCACCCGGCTGCTCAACTCATTTGAGTTCGAGGATAGCTTTGCTGGCGTGCGCGACCAGTTGGTCCTCGAAACGCTATATGGCACGGGCATTCGCCTTGCCGAGCTACTGGGCATTACGGACGCCGACGTGGATAGCGGTGCCCGCACCGTGCGCGTGACGGGCAAGGGTAACAAACAGCGCATCGTACCCCTGAATCCCTCTTTATTGTTGGTCCTGGAAAAATACCGCGCCAGCCGTGCGGCCGAATTTGGGCCAGCGGCCCCCGCTAGCCCCCTGCTGCGTACCGATAAAGGGGCACCACTGTATGAAAAGCTGGTGTACCGTACCGTTAAAAAATATTTGAGTCAGGTCTCGACTTCGGCAGCGCACCAGCATCCGCACGCGCTACGCCATGCCTTTGCTACTCACCTGCTTGGCAAAGGGGCTGACCTCAACGCTATCAAAGAACTACTGGGCCACGCCAGCCTGGCCGCTACGCAAGTGTACACGCACTTGTCCGTCGACCGCCTGAAATCCGTATTTGAGCAGGCCCACCCCCGGGCTTGAATTCAATGCCGGATGAAGTAGTGAGACGGCGGAAAGTTGGTTCCGTAGTCGCCGCGCTTCATTCTCAGTTTCCCATCCATTTCATTCCCCTTTTGCCCATGAAAGTGCAAATGCAATCGGTACACTTCGATGCCGACAAATCTCTGCTCGATTTCATCCAGCAACGCCTTAATAAACTGGAGCACTTCTACGACCGCGTAACGGACGGCGAAGTAATTCTGCGTCTCAACAATAAAGACGGCATTGCCAATAAAACCGTTGAAATCAAGCTGATGGTGCCGGGCAGCACCCTCTTCAGCCAAGAAGATGCTGCTTCCTTCGAAGCTGCCGCCGACGCCGCGGTAGAGGCGCTGAAACGGCAGATTACGAAATACAAGGAAAAATCCATGAGCCACTAGGCTTTTCGTCTATAATGCAAAAAAGCCCCGGCTGCCTGGCAGCAGGGGCTTTTTTGCTAGTCGATTATTACAAGCCGAAAGCTTCTTTAATGCGGTCCACGTAGTCGAGTTTCTCCCAGGTGAAGGTCTCGAACGTTTTGTCAGTGCCATCTGGCATTTGCACGGTCACGGTGCCGGGCTGGCGGCCCATGTGGCCGTAGGCTGCCGTCGCCCCGAAGATGGGGTTGCGCAGGCCCAGCCGCTCTACGATGGCGTAGGGGCGAAGATCGAACAACTCGTTTACCTTAGTTGCAATCTCGCCGTCGGTCAGCGGCTGGCCGTTGGTACCTAAGGCTTTAGTAGTGCCGTAGGTAGTCACGTACAGGCCCACGGGCTTGGCTACGCCGATGGCGTAGGCGACTTGCACCAAGGCTTGTTCAGCCACGCCGGCAGCCACCAGGTTTTTGGCAATGTGGCGGGTGGCGTAGGCCGCCGAGCGGTCTACTTTGCTGGAGTCCTTACCCGAGAAAGCCCCGCCGCCGTGGGCACCCTTGCCACCGTACGTATCCACGATGATTTTGCGGCCCGTAAGGCCGGAGTCGCCGTGCGGACCACCGATAACAAATTTGCCCGTGGGGTTGATGTGGTGCTTGATGTCGGCCGTAAACAGTGCCTGTACGTCGGTGCTCAGCTTGGCTTTCACCCGCGGAATAAGGATGTTGACGATATCCTCCTTGATGCGGGCCAGCATAGCTTCCTCCGACTCATCAAACTCATCGTGCTGGGTGCTGATGACGATGGTCTCAATGGCCTCTGGATGGTGGTCGTCGGAGTAGCGAATAGTTACCTGGCTCTTGGCATCGGGGCGCAGGTAGGTCATTTCCTGCCCTACTTTCCGAATGGTAGCCAGTTCTTGCAGCAGGCTGTGCGACAAGTCGAGCGCCAGCGGCATGTAATTCTCCGTTTCGCTGGTGGCGTAACCGAACATCATGCCCTGGTCGCCGGCTCCCTGCTCCTCGGGAGCCTGGCGCACTACCCCTTGGTTGATGTCGGGCGACTGCTCGTGCAGGCGGTTCATCACCTCGCAGGTGTCGGCGTTGAAAAGGTATTCCGGCTTGTTGTAGCCAATGCGACGGATAGTATCGCGGATAATGGCCTCGGCCTCAACGTGCGCGGTTGATTTTATTTCGCCGGCTACGAGCGCAAAATCCGTCGTGACGAGCGTTTCGCAAGCTACTTTGGCCGTGGGGTCCTGGCGCAAATATTCGTCGAGGATGGCGTCGGAAATCTGGTCGGCAACTTTATCGGGGTGGCCTTCCGAAACCGATTCGGAAGTGAACAGATAGGGCATGGCGGGAAATTAACAAACAAATGCGCCCGCCGCGCCGGTCAAGGGCGCGGGCGGGCGGGGTGTAAAACTACTCATTAAATCCTGAGCGGACACGCTTTGGCTGCGGAGGAGTTAGCTCGAAGCGGCTGGCAAAACCTTTTCGCAGACCAATACCACCAACCGGCCGCGCAGGTCAGTAGTGGCAAACAGGTAAATATCGCCCCCTTCCCGAATGCCCGTGCGCCGCCGAAAATCGGCCACCGACTCGGGAAAATTGCGGGTTGTGACGTGCGCCCGGCCTTCCGGCCCCAGAAATTTTTTCAGGCTTGGCCCGTCGGCCTTTTCCGTGGCCAGGATGCGGAAAATTCGCCCCGGAAAATCGGCGCGCAGTTCCTGATTGGTATATAAGTGGCTGTGCTGATGCAGCTTCAATAACTCAAAGGCCGTGCCGATACTCTTGAAAGCGCCCGCCTTGAGAATGGCGGCGTTGGGCTCGTAGAGATACTGCTGGGCCTCGGCGTAGCGGGGCACGGCGCGGGCCTCGCGGGCACGATTCACTCGAAAATCCTGCTGGGAGCCGTCGCGGCGCAGATTGACGGCCAGCCGCTCGGGATCGATGGCGGGCTCTTCGCCCAGCTCATACAACACTTCCTTGACCTCGTTGTCCACGGCGATCACCCACAGCCGCCGCACGTGCTGGAGTTCCTGAATGGCCAGCTCGATGTCGAGCATGGGCGAGGTTTTGAGCAGAATGCGCGGCGCGTGGCGTAGCAGCAGCGGCAGCAGGCGCGGCACGTCGGGCTCGCAATCGGCCAGCCGGAATGTCTTGCCCCCGCGCTGATCACGCCGGGCGGGGTCCAGAAAAAGCCAGTCGAACTGCTGCCCGCTGCTTTTCAGAAAAGCGGCGGCGTCGGTGGCGTGAGTGGTCACGTTGGTAATTCCCAACTGCCCTAAATTGTAGGCGACTACCGCCGCAAGCTCGGTATTGCGCTCCACGTAATCAACGTGCTCCACTACGGCGGCGAAGTGGGCGGCGTCGGCCCCGAAGCCACCGGTGAGATCGGCCAGTCGGCTGGCCCCGGCCACCAGGGCCGCTTTGTAGGTGGCCGTTTGTTCCGAAGAGGCTTGCTCGACGGACAAGGCGGGCGGGAAAATAAGCTCTTGATTGTCGGCCCAGGTTGGCAGCTTTACGCGGGCCTTCTGGCGGGCCTGAATCTGGCGAACCAACTCGGGTACGGGTAGGTGGGGATGGCGGCGGGCCTGCAAGGCCAGGTGGGCCGGGTCGTCGTGCAGGTGGGCGGCCACGTAGCGTCGGGCCGCCTCGGGTAAAGGGAACTCCATTGTGCAGCTACTAACGCAAAAACTGGCCGGCTGGTGCAGCGCCAGCCCGGCCAGTTAGCGGTTAGGAATGAAATAGGGGTGAAAGCCAGCGCTTAAAGCTGCCAGCGCAGGGCCAGTACCGGATGGCCGCTCTGCGTTGCCAGGCCCAGGCCCGCAGGCCGCAGCCGCGGCCACAGCACCCCGTGGGCGCCGGGCGCGTTCGTGTTGTAGCTGTTCACGGCCTGCTTGAGGTACTCGTTGGTATTGCGGTTGATGAAGATACTGCCAATCAGGCTGGCCACTGCCAAGCCCCCCGCTGCCAGCTGCGTGCTACTAGTGTATTGGGTCTCGCCGTGCCCGAATACTTGCGAGGCATAGAGGCCCACCGCACCCAACAACACTGCCTTATCGACGAGGAAAAGCGTTTTCTGGCGCTTGTAAGCATCGAGTGAGCTCAGGGCTTCGGCGTCGCCAGCGAGGTAAGGCCGCAGTCCGCCGCCGAAAAAGCCCGCGCTTTTATAATTATCCTCGCCCGTTTTACCGGGCGGAAGAAAATAGAAGTTTTGCTGGACGCCACTTTGGCCCCGCTCCAGATCCTCGGGGGAGAGGCGGATGGTAGTTGGCGGGGCTTGTTGGGCGGCCACCGAATGCGCGCTCAGGCTAAGGCCAGCGGCTACCGAGGCGGCTGCGAGCCAGCTTATTACTCGGCCAAAAGAAGGAGTAGAAAGGGTCATACCCAGCAAAGATAGCCTGCGGGCGCATCGGCCCCGCACGCCAACAATACCGTATCTTTGCGGTTGGATAACACGACCTTTCATTTGCCAAGTATTATGGTAGAGACTAAGCCCACGACCTACGTCCCCTATAAAGTAAAAGACCTGAGTCTGGCCGAATGGGGCCGCAAGGAAATTCGCCTGGCTGAGGCCGAAATGCCCGGCCTGATGAGCCTGCGCGCCGAGTTCGGCCCCAGCAAGCCGCTCAAGGGTGCCCGCATCGCTGGCTGCTTGCACATGACCATCCAGACGGCCGTGCTCATCGAAACGCTCATCGAGCTGGGAGCCGACGTGACGTGGTCGTCGTGCAACATCTTCTCGACCCAGGACCACGCTGCTGCCGCCATCGCCGCCGCTGGTATCCCGGTGTACGCCTGGAAGGGTATGAACGAGGAAGAGTTCAACTGGTGCATTGAGCAGACGCTGTGGTTTGGCGAGGAGCGCCAGCCGCTCAACATGATTCTCGACGACGGCGGCGACCTCACCAACATGGTGCTCGATCAGTTCCCCGAGCTGGCCGCTGGCATCAAAGGCTGCTCGGAAGAAACGACAACCGGCGTGCTGCGCCTCATCGAGCGCGTGAAAAACGGCTCACTGCCTTTCCCCGCCTTCAACATCAACGACTCGGTAACCAAGTCGAAATTTGATAACAAGTACGGCTGCAAAGAATCGGCCGTAGACGCTATCCGCCGGGCTACCGATGTGATGATGGCCGGTAAAGTAGCCGTGGTGGCTGGCTACGGCGACGTGGGCAAAGGCACTGCCGCTAGCCTGCGCGGCGCCGGCGCCCGCGTTATCGTGACGGAAATCGACCCCATCTGCGCCCTGCAAGCTGCCATGGACAGCTACGAGGTGAAGAAAATGGAGAATGCCATCCCCCGCGCCGACATCGTGATCACCACCACCGGTAACTGCGACATCATCCGCGAAGAGCACTTCCGCGCCCTCAAAGACAAGGCCATCGTCTGCAACATCGGCCATTTCGATGATGAAATCGACATGGCGTGGCTCAACAAAAACTACGGCCACACCAAGGACACGGTAAAGCCGCAGGTGGACATCTATAACATCGATGGCAAAGAGGTTATCATTTTGGCCGAAGGCCGTCTGGTAAACCTGGGCTGCGCCACCGGCCACCCGTCGTTCGTAATGTCGAACTCGTTCACCAACCAAACGCTGGCCCAGCTGGAGCTGTGGGCGCACGCCGACAAGTACGAAAATCAGGTGTACACCCTGCCTAAGCACCTCGACGAGAAGGTAGCCCGTCTGCACCTCGCTAAAATCGGCGTGGAGCTCGACGAGCTCACGCCCAAGCAGGCTGACTACATCAAGGTGCCGGTACAAGGGCCCTTCAAGTCGGACCTGTACCGCTACTAGGCCGATAGCCAGTACCTCGACAATAAAAATGCCCGGTCACTGATGCGACCGGGCATTTTTATTGTCGAGGTACTGGCTTAGTGGAGCGGAGTAGTTAGGGGCAGCCAGCCCGCGTACTGCTCCGTAGTTTGAAACACCGTGACGCCGACGAGCTGCCAGCGGTGAATAGCTACCGTTTGGTAGTGCAGCCGCTGGCCTTGCTGCGTCAGGTGTCCGGTCAGCGGCTCATACGTATGGCCCAGAAAGAGGCCGGCGGGTAGCAGGAACAAGCCCCGTGGAGTAGCGTAGCCGTTACGATTGTGATATTCAGCGAGTACTATCAGCCGCGTACCAGGGCTAATAGCGATTGTGCTGGTTGAGCTGGCATTGCCCAGCGGCGCGTTGGCCGGGATGCCAGCCAGCAGGTTATGCCGACCAGCTGGCAAAACGGCTGAGGTCGACCGACTGCCTAGCAGGAGCAGTGCCAAGCCAAAAAATAAGGCCGCTCCTCGGCCGGCGTGTACCCATAGTAGCTGGGCAGCATGGCAAAAGAGGTAAACCAGGCTCCCCAATACCAATAAGTGTAACGCTGACCAAGCTATATTTTCCATAGCGTGCCGAATACGGCCAGAGAGTAAAGGTTAAGCGTTGACTGGGCTAAGCGCTGCCCGCACGGCTGGCGCTACTTGTTGGCCAAACAGCTCAGTAGAGCGCAACACGGCTTCGTGGGGCATGCCTTCGAGCATGAGTTGGCCGATAAAACGCGTATTCCCAAACAGCTGGCTGAGGTAGATCAGCTTGTCGGTAATCTGCTGCGGGGTACCTACAAACAGCGGCCCCTCCGGCCCGCAGAGGTAGTCGAACTGCTGGCGCGTCATGGGACGCCAGCCGCGCTCGCGGCCGATGCGATTCATGGTGAGCGCATAGGCCGGAAAGAATTCGTCGGCGGCCTGCTTGGCAGTTTCGGCTAGGTGGAAGTGGCAGTTGATGCACAGCGGCAGCGCTGCCGCATCGTGCCCGGCCTGCTGGGCAGCTTGGCGGAAGATGTCGGCAAACCCCACGTACTGCGCCGGGGCGCCACCCAGGATGGCGATGGTCAGCCCCAGCCCCAGCGAGCCCGCCCGCGCCGCCGAGGCCGGCGTGCCACCCACCCCAATCCAGATAGGCAGCTTGGGCTGCACCGGGCGCGGGTACACGCCTCGGCCCGCGATGGCTGGCCGGTGCTTGCCCTTCCAGTTCACAACCTCGTTATCGTTGAGGGTAAGCAGTAACCCGAGCTTTTCGGCGTACAGCTCATCGTAGTCGTTCAGACTTTGCCCAAATAGCGGAAACGACTCCGTAAAAGACCCCCGCCCGGCAATAATCTCGGCCCGGCCGTTGGAAATCAGGTCCAGCGTGGCGAAGTTCTGAAACGTCCGCACCGGGTCGGTCGAACTGAGCACCGTAACGGCGCTGGTGAGGCGCAGTCGCTGCGTTACGGCTGCCACCGCCCCCAGAACCACCTCGGGAGCGGATACCACGTAGTCGGCCCGGTGGTGCTCACCGATGGCCAGCACGTCGAGCCCGACCTCGTCGGCCCGGCGACCCAGGGCCACCAGTTCCTGCATGCGTTGCGCCGCCGCCCGGTCACCGCCGGCTACGTGGGCGGGGGCCACTTCCCCAAATGAGCTGATTCCTAATTCCATAAAATTCAAGTTGAGCTAATGCTAATCAGATCACAAAGTAAACACATGGCAGTCTGATTAGTGTACCAACATCAATTTAGTCCAGGAAGTTTGTCTGCGTCAATTGCTCGCTGATTTCCCACAGCCGCTTATTATTGGCCGGCGTGTTGAAGCTGCTTTTCACCGGTTCCGGCTTTTTCTTGCTGAAAAAGCCGCCGCTGACGTTTGCCACGCTGGGGTCGGTGGCCAGGAACAGGCTGGTCTGCGCGCCCTTCTCGGGCGAAATCATGAAGGGTCGGGCCAGGCTGAGTACCGCGCCCACGATGCCGCCCGTTTGCTGGCCGTAGCCGGTGGCTACCGCGCCGGGGTGCAGGCAGTTGGTCGTGACGTTGGTGATGCCGTGCGCCCGCAGGCGCTGGGCCAGCTCCTGGGTGAACATGATGTTCCACAGCTTGGTGTTGCCGTACTCCCACACGGGGCTGTAGTCGCGCTCCGACTGCAAATCATCGAGCGTGGGCTTGCTGAAGCGGTAGGCCATCGACGCCACGTTGACGATGCGCGCCGCCGGGCTTTTTTGCAGCAGATCGAGCAGCAGGCTAGTGAGTAGAAAAGGCCCGAGGTGATTGGTAGCCAGCGTCATTTCGTAGCCGTCGGCCGAGAGCTCGCGCTCGTTGCCGAACATCAAGCCAGCGTTATTCACCAGCACGTCGAGCCGCGGGTACTTGGCGTGAATTTCGGCTGCCACGTCGCGCACCTGCTGCATTACCGAGAGGTCGGCCAGCACGATATCGACCTGCTGATTGCCAGTAACAGCCTTGATTTCTTGCTGCGTGCGCTCGGCCTTTTGCCGGTTACGAGCCAGAATGATAACGTGCGCGCCCTGCCGGGCCAACTCGCGGGCCGTTACCTCACCGATGCCAGATGTAGCGCCGGTCACGAGCATGATTTTATCTTGGAGAGTAGGCATGAGAAGCAAATAAAATGAGCTGGGCTATACGTAGAATTACCCTAGCCTGCTAAAATTTGCTTTCATCCGTTGGCGACTAGCGGGTACGGGTGGCTCGATGCCGCTGGGGTGGGGGTAGGGCGGCGAGATAGCGCCCAACGTATCGGTTTTTAGGAAAAAAGCGCAGCGTACGCTTCCCGAAGTAACGACACAGATCTGTTCGGTGCAGGTTGGCAAAGCATTCCGTCTGGTACTGTAGAAGCTGCTCGCGCAACAACGAGTTGTCAGCAAATAGATCGGGCATATTTTGCAATGCCGCCGCGGCTCGTGATAGGTTGTAGGAGGCTGCGGCCCACTGCTGCCTATCCAGTTGGAGCGTAGCCAGCTTGAAATAAGCTTCCCAAAAAGGCAGGTAAACCGTAACGGTATACTCATTTTCGCGGCCGTATGCGTCGAGTAGCGCAATAAGCCGCCGATACACCGGATAGCTCTGGTCCCGAGTATCCTCGCCCCGGTATAGGGCGCGGGCGTAATGGTAAAGTACGCTCGGGTCGGCGGGTTCCTGGCTGGCTGCTTCAGCTACTACCGAAGCGGCATAATCTAACTTTCCATCGGTATAGGCCCGTTCCGATTCAGCCACCTCAATGGGGTGTGGTTCAGCTATGACCAAGGGGGGGCGCCGGCTAGGTATCAGCACGCTGACAGGCTTACCTGTCGAGTCGACCCCGGAAAAATCAGCATCGCTTAGTGGCTGGTCGTCGCCTACATAGTGAAAATTATGCTTGGTAACTGGAAAAGCGGTGTCGTTTTTGGTCTGGTACGACTGCGCGTAGCCAAGAACCGGCAGCAGTAAGGCCAGTAATTGCAGCAGAATAGCTTTCATGCCGAAAGATATTCGGCCTGGTGCGCTCTGAAGGCGGTCGCCTAGCTTTGCGGCTGCTATGCCCGCCCTCTCCGTCGTCATCATCACCTTCAATGAAGAAGCCAATATCGCCCGCTGCCTCCAGGCGCTGGGCGACGTAGCCGACGAGATAGTGGTAGTCGATTCCTTTTCGACTGATAACACGGTAGCCATCTGCCAGGCGCACGGCGCGCGCGTGGTCCAAAACGCCTTCGCTGGCTACGTCGAGCAAAAAAACTTTGCTACCGACCAGGCCCGCTTCGACCACGTGCTCCAGCTCGATGCCGACGAAGTTCTTACCGATGAGCTGCGCCGGAGCATCCGCGCCGCGAAAGCCAGTTGGCAGCACGCCGCCTACTCGCTGGCCCGCCTCACCAATTATTGCGGCACCTGGGTGCGCCACGGCGGTTGGTACCCCGATCGTAAGCTGCGTCTCTACGACCGCCGCCTGGGCCGCTGGCAGGGGCTGCTGTTGCACGAGCACTACGAGGTGCAACCCGGCCAAACCACCGGGCAACTCACCGGCGATGCCCTGCACTACTCCTACCACTCCATCGCCCAGCACGTCAGTCAGCTCAATAAGTTCACCAGCATTACGGCCCAGGAGTGGGCACTCAAGGGCAAAACGAAGGTCACAATTTTCCATTTGATCGTGAAGCCCCTGTGGAAATTCGTACACGGCTACGTCTTCCGGCTGGGCTTTCTGGATGGCTTCGCGGGCCTGAGCATTGCCGCCATCTCGGCCGCCGGTGTGTTCCTGAAATTCGCCAAGCTCAAAACCGGCACCCAAAACGCGCCCACCGCATGAGCCAGCCCACGTTCCTCATTTCCCGCACCGATGCCATCGGCGACGTAGTGCTCACGCTGCCCGTAGCGGGCTGGCTGAAGCAGCGGCACCCCGGCTGCCGGGTGGTGCTCATCGGGCGGCGCTACACGGCAGCCGTGGCCGCCGCCTGCCCCTGGGTCGATGAGTTTCTGGAATACGACGAAAAGCAGCCTGGCACCCTGCTGGCCCAGCTCCGCCGCCACGCGGCGGCGGCCATTATCCACGTCTTCCCCAATAAGCTGCTGGCCCGCCTGGCTAAAGAGGCAAAAATCCCGGTGCGTATCGGCACCCGCAACCGCCTGTTTCACTGGCTCACCTGCAACCGGCTCGTGGCCCTCAGTCGCCGCCACTCGCCCCTGCACGAGGCGCAGCTCAACTTGCAGCTGCTGGCCCCGCTGGGCTACCAGCCGCCGCTGGCTCTGAGCGAGGTAGCTCCGTTGGTACGCCTGCAAGCATTCGTGCCGCTACGGGCGGAGTATCAGCAGCTACTGGCTGCTCGCCAATCTAGTCAGCTCAACGTCGTGCTCCACCCGCGCAGCCGGGGTAGTGCCCGCGAGTGGGGCTTGGCGCATTTTGGCCACTTAGCCCGGTTGCTGCACGCGGCGGGCCACCGCGTATTCATCAGCGGCACGGCGGCCGAGGGAGGCGAGCTGGCCGATTGGCTCCGCGAGAATGCGGCCTTTATCGCCGCCGACCTCACCGGCCAGTTGGAACTGCCCGAGTTCATCGCCTTCATTGCCGCGGCCGATGGGCTGGTGGCTGGCAGCACTGGGCCGCTGCACCTCGCCGCCGCGCTGGGTCGCTACGCGCTGGGCCTGTATCCGCCCATTCGACCCATGCACCCCGACCGCTGGGCCCCGCTGGGGCCGCACGCCGACTACCTGGTTTTCGACCAGCCCGACTGCCAGGATTGCCGTACCCAGCCGTCTGCCTGCATCTGCATTAAAGCGATTGAAGCGGTGGAAGTGGCCGCCCGAATAGCCCGCTGGCAGCCCCTCAAGGCAACCTAGCAGGCCCCCGCTACCGTACGTACGATTCGCAAAGCATCGCCGACCCGCGAAAAAGTTCCCGTAAGCGCGCTATCTGCGTGCTAAACAAGCTTATTCGCTGGCTCCCGGTCTTACTTTTGCCCGGCTCCCGACTTTATTACCTGCCCTACCTACCCCATTATGAGTGACTCTCCCGAACGGGTGAAGCTGAGCAAAGAGGAAAAAGACCGGCGCTTTCAGGCCGAGCTGATGCCGGTGCTCGACCCGCTCTACAACTTCGCTTATCGCCTTACGCTCGACGAAGACGATGCCAACGACTTGGTGCAGGAAACCTACCTCAAGGCGTACCGCTTTTTTGAGTATTTCGAGCCGGGCACCAATGCCAAGGCCTGGCTTTTCCGAATTCTGAAAAACTCGTTCATTAACGATTTCCGGAAGAAAAGCAAGCAGCCGGCTAAAGTTGATTACAGCGAAGTTGAAGGATATTATAACCCCGATGAAGTAGAGGGCGACGCCGACACCGGCGCCTCTTCTTCCGACCTGCGCCAGCAGTCCTCGCGCGACCTTATCGGCGACGAGGTAGCTAGTGCGTTGAACTCGCTACCCGTTGATTTTAGGACAGTTATCATTTTGTGTGACCTCGAAGGCTTCACCTACGAGGAGATGGCTAAAGTGCTCGATATTCCCATCGGCACGGTGCGCTCACGCCTGCACCGAGCCCGGAATTTCCTCAAGGATAAGCTCGAAAAATATGCCTCTTCGATGGGCTACGGGAACGATGCGGCCGGGGGTGCCGTTGATGCCGCCGAACCCGAAGATGACAATCGGTAATTCTTTTTCCACCATTTTAACCCCAGGCTAAGACCCTGTTCCCGTTTCGCTCATGGAAGCTACCGCTACTACAACCAACCTGTCGGCTCCCCTTGCCTCGCCCCTGGCCAGCGTCCCCGACTGCGACCGCGTGAACATTGTACTTGACCAGCTTCTCGATGGACGGGTCCTGACGGAAGAAGATGAGGATTACCTCATTCATCACGGCGATGATTGCTCGCCCTGCTTCGATGATATCAAGAAGCAGCAGTTTTTTATCAACTTTCTAAACCAGAAAGTAGGCCGTCAGGCTGCTCCCTCCGGTCTGCCGCACGCCATCATGGCGCGATTGCACGCCGAAATAGCCTAGCTTTGTAGCCCTATGCAGGGCAAAATCATTGTATTCTCGGCGCCTTCAGGCGCGGGCAAAACGACTATCGTGCACCGACTCATGGAGTTAATTCCTGAGTTGAGCTTTTCCATCTCGGCTTGCACCCGCGACCGTCGGGGTCGCGCCGAGGTCAATGGCAAAGATTACCACTTCATTTCGGTGGCGGATTTTCAGGATAAAATCCGTCACGACGAATTTGTGGAGTGGGAAGAGGTATACGAGGGAGCGTTTTATGGCACGCTCAAATCGGAAATCGAGCGCATCTGGGCTAGTGGTAAGCACGCCATCCTTGATGTAGACGTCAAAGGTGGTCTCAGCATCAAGCAGTTCTACAAGGACCGGGCGCTGGCTATCTTCGTGCGTCCGCCTTCCATTGAGGCCTTGGCCCAGCGCCTCACGGCCCGGAATACCGATTCCTCTTCCAGCATCTCGTCGCGGGTATACAAAGCCACGTTCGAGCTAGCTTTCGAGGATAAGTTTGACGTGGCCGTAGTCAACGATAACCTGGAAGAAGCCGTGGCCCAGGCCGAAAAGCTCGTGCGCGACTTTATCCAGGCCGACGACAACCCCGAGGTGGTATGATGCCGGCTCCCCGGCGTGTGGGCCTGCTCTTCGGCTCCTTCAATCCCATCCACGTCGGCCACCTCATCTTGGCCGAGCACTTCGCCACGCGCACCGATTTAGTGGAAGTGTGGCTGGTCGTGTCGCCGCAGAACCCATTCAAGGTCGGGGCCGAGCTGCTGCCGGAAGCCCAGCGGCTGCACTTTGTAGCGCAAGCCATTGCCGGTAATCCTCGCCTGCGGGCCGAGGCTATCGAGTTTGAGCTTCCGCGCCCCAGCTACACCATTACTACGCTCGACGCCCTCCGCGCCTGCCATCCCGCCACAGAGTTCGTGCTGCTGATGGGCGGCGACAACCTCCCCGGGCTACCCCGCTGGCAGCAAGCCGAGCGTCTGCTGGCCGAAACCGACATTTACGTGTACCCACGCCCCGGCACCCCGGTTCCCGACTTGGCCGCTTTCCCCCGGGTGCAGATAATGCAGGCCCCTTTGCTTGACATATCGGCCACCTATGTGCGGGAAAGCCTGCGCCAGGGCCAGTCTATTCGTTACTTAGTGCCGCCCGTAGTAGAGGCAGAGCTATCTAGCAACGCTTTATAAGAAAACTTCAAGTCCAACAAAAAAGCCTGGCGACAACTCGCCAGGCTTTTTTGTTGTGAAGCAATGACCTCAGATGGTCATGATTTCCGACTCCTTCTTAGCGAAGAGCTTGTCTACTTCGATGATATGGGCGTCGGTGTACTTCTGCACCTTTGCTTCGGCATCCTTCACGGCGTCTTCCGAAGCACCGTCTTTTTGCAGCTTGCGCAGGGCCTCGTTAGTGTCTTTGCGAATGGCGCGTACGCGCACCTTGCCGCTTTCTACTTCATTCTTGGCCTGCTTCACGAGGTCGCGGCGACGCTCTTCGGTCATGGCTGGGATATTGAGGCGCACGCCGTCGGCATCGGCCACGGGGTTGAGGCCCAGGTCGCTGTTTTTGATGGCCTTCACTATCTCACTCACCATGTTCTTCTCCCAGGGCTTGATGTGCAGCGAGCGGGGGTCGGGAGCCGCGATATTAGCAATTTGCGATACTGGGGTAGGCGTGCCGTAATAATCTACGCGCAGCCCGTCGAGCATCGCCGGCGAAGCCTTGCCCGCCCGAATGCGACCCATTTCTACGCCCACGTGGGCTACGGCCTTGCCCATCGACTCCTCAGCGTCGCTGAGGTAGAATTGAATTTCCTCGTCCACTTTTGAAAAAATTATGAGTTATAAAGTATTAGCCGAGAATTGCAAGCAAATGACTGATTGTCAGTGTGAGCTTGCAACCCCCAGGCAGTAATTAGGCCTGTTCGGGTTGATTGCCAACCAGCGGCTGCAAGCCGCTGTGCTTGGCGTCGAGCTGCGCGGCGGAGGTCCGCTGGGCATCGGTACCGGGTGCCATTGTTACAAGGGTACCCAGGCTCTCGCCAGCGATCAGACGCTCCAGGTTGCCCTGCGAGTTCATGTCGAATACGATGATGGGCAGATTATTCTCCTTGCACAGCGTGAAGGCCGTCATGTCCATCACGTTCAGGTTTTTGGAGATAACCTCGTCAAACGTGATTTCGGTGTAGCGCGTGGCCGTGGAGTCTTTCTCAGGGTCAGCGGTGTAAATGCCATTGACACGGGTGCCTTTGAGTACCACATCGGCTTCAATCTCAATGGCACGCAGCGAGGCTGCCGAATCGGTGGTAAAATAGGGCGAGCCGATGCCGGCCCCGAAGATGACCACGCGGCCTTTTTCTAAGTGTCGAACTGCCCGGCGGCGGATGTACGGCTCGCACACTCGCTGAATGGTAAGCCCCGACAACAGGCGGGTGGGCACGTCCATCTTTTCGAGGGCGCTTTGTAAAGCCATAGAATTGATGACTGTAGCCAGCATACCCATGTAGTCGCCCTGCACGCGGTCGAGGCCGAAATGCTCGGCCTGCACGCCGCGGAAGATATTGCCGCCGCCAATCACAACGGCTACCTGCACGCCCCGATCAGCTACAGTCTTGATTTCGGCGGCGTACTGCATCAAGCGCTCGGCATCGATGCCGTACTGCTGCTGGCCCATCAGCGCTTCGCCGCTGAGCTTGAGAAGAATTCGTTGGTAGGTCACGGGTAAAAGATAACGGGAGTCGGGTGGGAGGGAGGCTAGGCAAATTGCACAAGCACCTGCCCCTTGGTTACGTTGGCGCGCTGGGCTACTTTGACGCTGGCGATGGTGCCGTCGGCGGGAGCCTTCAAAATATTTTCCATCTTCATGGCTTCCAGTACCAGCAGCGGGTCGCCCTTCTGCACGGCCTGGCCGGGCTGCACCCGGATATCGATGATGAGGCCGGGCATGGGGGCCTTCAATTCGTTGACTTTGGCCGAGGCCGCACCACTCAGGCCCAGCCGATCGAGCAGCTGGTCGAAGCGGTCCCGGGCTTGGAGTTCGACGCGCTGGCCGTTGATTTTTAAGATGAAAGCTTTGGTGGCGTAATCAGCGCTTACCAGCTCGGCGCTGTACGATTTGCCTTGGTACACTACGTGGTAGCGGCCCTCGCCCAGCGGGGCTACGTCCCACAAAAAGGGCTGACCGTTGAGCGTGACGGAATCGGCGGCGCGGAGGTCCACCTCCCAGCTGTGGGCCGGGCCAGTGCTGATATGAAGCATAAGGAAGCCGGCCCTGCTGGCCGAAACGGGGTTAAAGGTAAGCCAAATCTTAATTTCATGCGGAACTTGCTGGCCTTATCCAGAGTCTGACTCTCGCATGAAATATTCGCTTTCCGGTAGTTTCCTTTTAATTTCCCTGGCCAGCGTTACGGCCTTTGGTCAGCCGGGTAGCGGCCATGGCAAGGAGTCGCGGCGGAAAAATAGCGAGCCACCGCCCAGTGCGCCAGCTGTTTCCAGTGGTATCACGGTGCCATCCTGGCTGCCCGATGCTGCTCCCTACCGGCCCGCCGCCACCCAACTAACTGACGTTACTGATACCAAGCTCGACGTGCGCTTCGACTACGCGCATCAGTACCTGATCGGTACGGCTATCCTCACGCTACGTTCGCATTTCTACCCGCAAACGGTGGCGGTGCTCGATGCCAAAGGATTTATTATTAAATCGGTGCAGATACTCGGGGGCAAGGTGCTTACGTACAAATACGATGGCCGCCAGCTAGCCGTCAACCTCGATAAAGCCTACTCGCGCGACCAGCCGTACCAGCTGCGCATCGCCTACGTGGCCCGGCCTAACGAACTGCCCGCCGGCGGCAGCGAGGCCATCACGGCCGCTAAGGGCCTATACTTTATCAACCCAATAGGCAAGGAAGGCAACAAGCCGCGCCAAATCTGGACGCAGGGCGAAACGGAGGGCAGTTCCTGCTGGTTTCCGACCATCGACCACCCCAACCAGCGCATGACGCAGGAAATCAGCCTGACCGTGGAAGAGCAGTTCAAAACGCTCTCCAACGGGGTGCTTACCACTTCCCGCCGCAATCCCGATGGCAGCCGCACCGATACCTGGCGCCAAAACCTGCCCGCTGCCCCTTACCTCTCCATGCTGGCCGTAGGCAGCTTCGCCGTAGTCACCGATACTTGGCGTGGCAAAACGGTGGATTACTACGTGGAGCCCAAATACAAGAATACGGCCAAGGCAGTATTTGGCAATACGCCCGAGATGATGGAGTACTTCTCCAAAAAATTAGGCGTGGACTATCCTTGGGAAAAGTACTCGCAGGTGGCCGTGCGCGACTTCGTAAGCGGGGCCATGGAAAATACCACCGCTACGGTGCATGGCTCGGGCATTCAGCTTACGCGCCGCGAGCTGCTGGATAATTCCTACGAAACCTCGGAGTCTATCATCGTCCACGAATTATTTCACCATTGGTTCGGCGATTACGTTACCTGCGAGGCGTGGAGCAATCTGCCGCTCAACGAGAGCTTTGCCAACTACTCGCAATACCTCTGGGCCGAGCACAAGTACGGTGCCGATGCCGCTGCCCTCGTCCAGCAGCAAGACCTCAACCGCTATCTGGAAGAAGCTGAGTCGAAGCGTGAGCCGCTCATTCGCTACCACTATGTCAACAATGAGGACATGTTCGACCGCCACTCCTACGAAAAGGGCGGGCGGGTACTGCACATGCTGCGCAAGTATATCGGCGACGACGCCTTCTTCACAGCGCTCAACCGCTACCTTAACCAAAACAAGTACTCCTCCGTCGAAATTAGTAAGCTGCGGGTAGCATTTGAAGAAACCACGGGTGAAGACTTGCAATGGTTTTTCGACCAGTGGTTTATGAAGCGTGGTCACCCCGAGTTGAAAGTTTCGCACAGTTACAGCAATGGGCAGGTACTGCTTCACGTGCAGCAGGTGCAAGACACGTTGTTCCAGCCTGTCTATCGTCTGCCCGTTTCCATTACCGTTTGGCAAAAGGAGAAACCTATCGAGCATCGCATCACCATTACGAAGGCCGACCAGACCTTCTCTTTCTTGGCTGCCGATAAGCCGACTATGGTGAAATTCGATAGCGAAGGTCAATTGCTGGCCCAACTGGACGAGGAGCGCACCATGGATGAGCTCATCTTTCAGTTCTACCATGCCCAGAATTACTTGCAGCGTTACGAGGTACTAGACCTACTCCAGAATAAGACAAATGACTTCTCCGTCAGTGGCCTCATGCGCAATGCCCTGCTGGATAATTTCTACGTCATCCGGCGTACTGCGCTCGACCACCTGCGTGGCTATCGGGGCCCCAGCGCCAATGCCGTACGCACCGATATCCAGCGCCTTGCTACAACCGACCCAAGCAGTGCCGTGCGGGCGCAGGCCCTCATCACCCTGGCCAGCTTCCCTAACGAAAATTACTTGACGACCTACCAGGCGGCTCTGCGCGATAGTTCCTACGTGGTCGAAGGAGCCGCCATTGATGCCCTCAACAAGCTGCCCGCCGTCGATGCCCGGCCCCAGATAGCGGCGCTCGAAAATACCCCGAACTCGGGCCTGATAGTGGCCGTTGCTAAGTATTATGCTCAGCGGGGCGGCATGGAACAATACGCGTGGTTTATGCGTCGCCTGCCCGACCTCACCGATGCCGACCTGTACACCTACCTCCAGGCATTCGGCACCTTTATGGTGCAGATGCCCGTCGTTGAGCGCGATAAAGGCGTGCAGACGCTGGAAAAACTAGCACGTACGCACCCACAGTATGTCGTACGGCTGGGCGCCTACCGCGGCCTAATGGCGCTCGTCGCCAGCCAGCCCGAACTAAAAGCAACTTTGTTGGACATAAAAACGAAAGAAACTGATGAGCGGCTCAAAGCCTATTACAACTTAATGTAAATCAAGTTGTAGTCGGTGAAAAAAGGTAGTGTAAGTATGTGAGGAAAATAGACGGGGTAAGAAAAAGAAATAACTTTTTTAGCCCTGCCTCTTGCATGTTCTAAAAAAACCTGTACCTTTGCGATCCAATTCCGGCAAGCGGCT
Source organism: uncultured Hymenobacter sp. (assembly GCA_913776615.1). Classification (GTDB taxonomy): domain Bacteria; phylum Bacteroidota; class Bacteroidia; order Cytophagales; family Hymenobacteraceae; genus Hymenobacter. The sequence continues at coordinate 177,614 of CAJYPK010000015.1, read as the reverse complement.
GGGAGAGGCCAAAAAATGGGGGTATCGCATAGCGGCAATTGCGGGTGACTGTAACTCACCTCCTTCGGGTTCATAGGTTCGAGTCCTGTTACCCCCACCATTTGGGTTATGAATTATGAGTTGAAAATTATGAGTTAATTTTGGACTCATAATTCGTGCCCTTGGTTCATAACTCCCTCACGCGGGAGTAGCTCAGTTGGTAGAGCGGCAGCCTTCCAAGCTGCAGGTCGCGGGTTCGAACCTCGTCTCCCGCTCAAAGTTTTAAAGTAAAATAAGCCGTTTTAGCTCAGTGGTAGAGCACTTCCTTGGTAAGGAAGAGGTCATGGGTTCAAATCCCATAAATGGCTCAGCAAATACGACGCTGCTTATCTTTGCGATGAGAAGCGCCGGGTCAGCAATCGAAAGCGATACGCAGCACTCAAGCCTGAATTGGCCCAAGCTGGGTTTCGCTTTTCTTGCGATAGGGCCATTCTAGTTGCTTTCAAGTTTATAATTCCCCTCTTTTTTCTTCACTCTTTACAATGGCTAAAGAAAATTTCGACCGGTCGAAGCCGCACGTAAACATCGGCACCATCGGTCACGTTGACCACGGCAAGACGACCCTGACCGCAGCTATCACCACGGTGCTGGCTAACCAGGGTCTGGCTGAAAAGCGCGACTTCTCCTCGATTGACAACGCCCCCGAGGAAAAAGAGCGTGGTATTACCATCAACACCGCTCACGTAGAGTACGCCACTGCTAACCGTCACTACGCGCACGTTGACTGCCCCGGTCACGCCGACTACGTGAAGAACATGGTAACGGGTGCTGCCCAGATGGACGGCGCTATCCTCGTAGTAGCTGCTACCGACGGCCCGATGCCCCAGACTCGTGAGCACATCCTGCTCGCTCGTCAAGTAGGTGTTCCCCAACTGGTTGTGTTCATGAACAAAGTGGACATGGTGGATGACCCCGAGCTGCTCGAGCTCGTGGAAATGGAAATCCGCGAACTGCTGTCGTTCTACAACTTCGACGGTGACAACATCCCCGTTATCCAGGGTTCGGCCCTCGGCGGCCTGAACGGCGATGCCAACTGGGTTCCCAAAATCAACGAGCTGATGGACGCGGTTGACTCGTTCATTCCGATCCCCGCTCGTCTGACCGACCTGCCCTTCCTGATGCCGGTAGAAGATGTGTTCTCGATCACCGGCCGTGGCACCGTAGCCACTGGTCGTATCGAGCGCGGCGTTATCAACTCGGGTGAGCAAGTTGACATCCTCGGCATGGGTGCCCAAGGCCTCAAGTCGACCGTAACGGGTGTGGAAATGTTCCGCAAAATCCTTGACCGTGGTGAGGCTGGCGACAACGTAGGTCTGCTGCTCCGCGGTATCGACAAGGACGACATCCGTCGTGGCATGGTTATCTGCAAGCCCGGCTCGGTAACTCCCCACAAAAAGTTCAAGGCTGAGGTGTACGTGCTCTCGAAAGAGGAAGGTGGCCGTCACACTCCGTTCTTCAACAACTACCGTCCGCAGTTCTACCTGCGTACCACCGACGTTACCGGCATCATCACCCTCCCCGAGGGCGTTGAAATGGTAATGCCCGGCGACAACATCACCATCACCGTTGAGCTCATCAACGCTGTAGCAATGGAGAAAGGCCTCCGCTTCGCTATCCGTGAGGGTGGCCGTACGGTAGGTGCCGGTCAGGTAACCGAAATCCTCGACTAATTTTAGCCTAATCGCTAAAAATTAAGACAATCCGCCTCCGATTTTTCGGGGGCGGATTTGTTTTATTTAAAAAGTTTCGTACCTTTGCACTCCCGTTAACGAACAACGTTAAGTAGGAACCACATACACGAGTGTAGTTCAAGGGTAGAATAGAGGTCTCCAAAACCTTTGATGGGAGTTCGAATCTCTCCACTCGTGCCACCTAGGGCCGCCGCTTGGCGGCTCTTTTTTACGCCTCACCGGCTTGATTGCGACATGGCTAAGCTGAACAACTATTTCCGCGACACCATTGAGGAGATGCGTTACAACGTAACGTGGCCCTCGACCACCGAGCTGCAAAAGAGCGCCGGCCTGGTGCTGGTAGGGTCGCTGGTGTTTGCCGCCGTAGTGGGCTTGATGGATGTAAGCTTTAATTCCATCCTCAAAGCATTTTACCAATCTTTCGCCCGCTAGTACGAAGAGAAATGGGTGAGTTGAAATGGTACGTGGTTCGCTCGGTGAGCGGCCAGGAGAAGAAGGCTAAAACCTACATGGAGACTGAAATTGGTCGCCATAACCTGCAAGACCTGTTGCCGCAGGTACTGATTCCGGTTGAGAAGGTGTTCGAGATGCGCAACGGTAAGAAGCGCGTTCGCGAGCGCAACCTGTATCCCGGTTACATCATCATCCACTCGGATGTGACGCACGGCGAGGTACTGAATATCATCACCTCCACACCAGGCGTAATTGGCTTTCTAGGCGACAAGGAGGGCAAGAACTCCAACGCCAAGCCGGTGCCGCTGTCGCTGAACGAGGTAAACCGTCTGCTGGGCGTAGTAGACGAAGCCGAAGAGAAAACGGCCGAGCTCGAAACCCCCTTCACCGTGGGCGAACTGGTAAAGGTCATCGACGGTCCGTTCAACGGTTTCAGCGGCAACGTCAACGAAGTATTCGAAGAGCGCAAAAAGCTCAATGTTATTGTGAAGATTTTCGGCCGCGCCCAGCCCGTAGAGCTGAGCTACACGCAGGTCGAAAAGGAGTAGCTAAAATACACGTCGCCTGATATCCACTCCGGTTAGGCGGGGCTTCCACTAGGAGTATTTTTTACTGAGGTTCTGGCGAGTTACGACGCTCGGGCCGCAGCTTTACACACCAAATGGCCAAAGAAATTAGAGGTTACCTGAAACTTCAGGTAAAGGGAGGCGCGGCGAATCCTGCCCCGCCAATTGGACCTGCGCTTGGTAGTAAAGGCTTGAATATCATGGAGTTTTGCAAGCAGTTCAACGCTCGCACCCAAGATAAAGCTGGCCAAATCTGCCCCGTCCTGATTACGATGTACACCGACAAGTCGTTCGACTTCGTCATCAAAACCCCCCCGGTGCCGGTGCTCCTCATGGACGCTGCCAAGTTGCAGAACGGCTCGAAAGAGCCCAACCGTAACAAGGTAGGCTCGGTAACCTGGGATCAGGTTCGTACTATCGCCGAAACCAAAATGCCCGACTTGAACGCTTTCAAAATCGAGTCGGCCATGAAGCAAGTTGCTGGCACCGCCCGCAGCATGGGTATCACCGTGAAGGGCGACGCGCCTTTTGCTGAATAACTAACCGGAGGATATACACAATGGCAGCAATCAGCAAAAAGCGCAAGGAAGCCCTTGCCAAACATGACCTGACGCAGGTACGCAGCCTGCTCGAAGCCGCGCAAGTGGTAAAGGACATTACCTTCACCAAATTTGACGCTTCGGTTGACATCGACGTACGCCTCGGCGTAGACCCCCGCAAAGCCGACCAAATGGTGCGCGGCGTAGCCACCCTGCCCCACGGCACTGGCAAAACCGTTCGCGTACTGGCCCTGGTAACTCCCGACAAGGAGGCTGAAGCCACCGCCGCCGGCGCTGACTTCGTGGGTCTGGACGACTACATCTCGAAAATCGAGAAGGGTTGGACCGACATCGACGTGATTATCACCATGCCGTCGGTAATGGCGAAAGTAGGCCGCTTGGGCCGCGTACTGGGTCCCCGTGGCCTGATGCCGAACCCCAAGTCGGGTACCGTAACCACCGACGTGGCCAAGGCAGTGCAGGAGGTAAAGGCTGGTAAAATCGACTTCAAAGTTGACAAAACCGGTATCATTCACTGCTCGGTAGGTAAAGTTTCGTTCGAGCCCAGCAAGCTGGCTGAGAACGCGCTGGAGGTAATCCAGACGCTTGGTCGCCTGAAGCCGTCTTCGTCGAAAGGCACCTACATCAAGAGCATCACCTTGAGCAGCACCATGTCGCCCGGCGTTCCGGTTGACAGCACGGTTTCTTCCGCTAACTAATTAATAGCAACCAACCATGATTCGGGAAGACAAACAAGCCCTCGTGGATGAGTTGAGCGAGAAGTTCCAGTCGCACAACGCATTCTACATCGCCGATGCCTCGGGCATGTCGGTAGCAAAAATCAACGAATTCCGTCGCCTCTGCTTCAACCGCGGGCTGGAATTCAAAGTGTACAAAAACTCGTTCATCCGCAAAGCCCTCGATACCCTCGGCGGCGACACCAGCGAAATGGACGCGGCGCTGAAAGGCCAGTCGGGCGTACTGTTCTCGAAAGAGAGCGGCAATGCTCCCGCCAAGCTGCTGCAAGAGTTCTACAAGTCGCAGGCTTACCCCCGCGGCGTAGAGCCCAAGCCCGCGCTGAAAGGTGCCTACGTAGACGCTAGCATCTTCATCGGTGCTAACCAACTCGAAGGCCTCACCACCATCAAAGGCAAGCAGGAACTGCTCGGTGAACTCATCGGCCTGCTGCAATCGCCCGCCAAAAACGTTATCTCGGCGCTGCAAAGCGGCGGCAACAAGCTGGCTGGCATCCTCAAAACGCTTTCCGAAAAAGAAGAAGCTGCTGGCTAACCGCTGCTCATCCTTTTCAACTTTCAATTTTCAACTTTTTTTAATACCCTACTAAAATGGCCGATTTGAAAGCCTTCGCTGAGCAGCTTGTTAGCCTCACCGTTAAAGAAGTAAACGAACTCGCTGGCATCCTGAAGGATGAGTACGGCATTGAGCCTGCTGCTGCTGCTCCCGTAATGGTAGCTGGTGGTGGTGCTGGCGCTGCTGCTGACGCTCCCGAAGAGAAGACGTCGTTCGACGTAATCCTGAAAGCTGCCGGTGGCCAGAAGCTGGCTGTTGTGAAGCTGGTAAAAGACCTGACCGGTCTGGGCCTGAAAGAGGCTAAAGAACTGGTTGACGGTGCTCCCAAGCCCCTGAAAGAAGGTGTAGCTAAGGACGAAGCCGAAGCCCTGAAGAAGCAGCTCGAAGAAGCTGGTGCTGAAGTAGAAGTTAAGTAGGTTCGCCTACGGGCTTGTTCCCGCAACGGATTAGGCCTGGCACTTCGCCAGGTCTTTTCCTGTTTGTAGAGGACAAGCGAAGTTTTGCAACCAAAAGCCGGTGCCGCTGGTTGTCTTACGCTAGCAGTTTTCTTCTTCTGTCATCCTGCATTGGAGCAAAGCAAAATGAAGGACCTTATCACGTTAGAAGTCGCACGAGTTTCAGACTCATTTGACAGCCAACGTGGTAAGGTCCTTTGCTGCGCTCATAACGTCTGAGTTTGTCTGAAGGCTTTTACCGTAGGTGCAGGTGTGAAAGCAACTTTCCAAACTCAGCTTGCCAGGAGATAACTGCTAGCAGGTGCTGTAACACTAAGCTCCGGCTTGGTGCTCGTGCGAACGAGCCGACCGTAGTGCCCAGCAGAAGCTGGGTGCAGCCGCCGCCGCTACAGCAATAGAATAGCTTACGTGTACATTTTTAAAACCTTCCCAATTGGCTACACCGCAAGCAACTGAGGCCGCCGAAGTCAAACACCTGACTGGGGCCAGTGAGCGAATCAATTTCGCCAAGATTAAGAAAGTTATTGAGTATCCGGACTTCCTGGACGTGCAGGTGCAGTCGTTCCAGGAATTCTTCCAGCTCGAAACAGCCGCTGCGAGCCGCACCAATGAGGGCTTGTTCAAGGTATTTGCCGAGAACTTCCCGATTTCGGACTCGCGCGAAAACTTCGTGCTGAACTTTATCGACTATCACGTTGACCCGCCGAAATATACGGTGGATGAGTGCATCGACCGCGGCCTGACTTACGCCGTGCCGCTGAAGGCTAAGCTGCAGCTCATTTGTAACGATAAGGATAACGAGGACTTCCAGACTATTGAGCAGGAAGTTTTCTTGGGCAACATTCCGTACATGACGGAAAAAGGCTCGTTTGTTATTAACGGCGCCGAGCGCGTTATCGTATCGCAGTTGCACCGCTCGCCGGGCGTTTTCTTCGCTCAGAGCAAGCACACTAACGGTACAAAGCTGTATTCGGCCCGTATCATCCCGTTCAAAGGCTCGTGGATTGAGTTTGCCACGGACGTGAATAACGTGATGTACGCCTACATCGACCGGAAGAAGAAGTTTCCGGTTACGACGCTGCTGCGTGCTATCGGCTACGGTACGGACAAGGACATTCTGGACCTGTTCGGCCTGAGCGAAGAAGTAAAAGCCGATAAGAAGAGCCTCAAAAAGGCGGTCGGCCGTAAGTTAGCCGCCCGCGTGCTTCGCACCTGGACTGAGGATTTCGTAGATGAGGACACCGGCGAGGTAGTATCAATTGACCGGAACGAGGTGCTCCTGGAGCGCGACTCGACCATCAACGAGGAAGACATCGACGTAATCGTTGATGCTGGGGCTAAGTCGGTTATTCTGCACAAGGAAAATGTAAACATCGCCGACTTTGCGATTATCTACAATACCCTGCAGAAAGACAACTCGAACTCGGAGAAAGAAGCCGTTGAGCAAATCTACCGTCAGCTCCGCAACACGGAAGCTCCCGATGAAGAGACTGCCCGCGACATCATCCAAAAGCTGTTCTTCTCGGATAAGCGCTACGACCTCGGGGAAGTAGGCCGCTACCGGATCAACAAGAAGCTGCAGATCGGCATGGATCAGCAGTCGCGCGTACTGACTAACGAGGACATTGTTCTCATCGTGAAGTACCTGATCGGCTTGATCAACTCCAAGGCCATTGTTGATGACATTGACCACTTGAGCAACCGCCGCGTGCGCACGGTAGGGGAGCAGCTCTACGCCCAGTTCGGCGTGGGCCTAGCCCGTATGGCGCGTACCATCAAGGAGCGCATGAACGTGCGCGACAACGAGGACTTCAAGCCGGTTGACCTGATCAATGCCCGCACGCTGTCGAGCGTGATCAACTCGTTCTTCGGCACCAACCAGCTGTCGCAGTTTATGGACCAGACCAACCCGCTGGCCGAGGTGACGCACAAGCGTCGCGTATCGGCGCTCGGGCCGGGAGGTCTGTCGCGCGAGCGCGCTGGCTTCGAAGTACGTGACGTACACTACACGCACTACGGCCGTCTTTGCACGATTGAAACGCCGGAAGGCCCGAACATCGGGCTGATTTCGTCGCTCTGCGTGCACGCCCGCGTAAACTCGATGGGCTTCATCGAGACGCCCTACCGCACGGTAGAGGGCGGCACCGTGGACATGACGGAGAACGTGAAGTTCCTGACCGCCGAGGAAGAAGACACGCACCACATCGCGCAGGCCAACTCGCTGCTCAGCGAGGAAGGCAAGCTGACGCAGGAACTGGTGAAAGGTCGCTTCGAAGGCGACTTCCCGGTAGTTGGCCCGGAGGAATACTCCTATATGGACGTAGCCCCGAACCAGATTGTATCGGTAGCTGCTTCGCTGATTCCGTTCCTGGAGCACGACGACGCCAACCGTGCGCTCATGGGCTCGAACATGCAACGTCAGGCAGTGCCGCTGCTCCGCCCCGAGGCTCCGATTGTGGGTACGGGTCTGGAAGGCCGCACGGCCATCGACTCGCGTGCCCTGATTGTGGCCGAGGGCGAAGGCGTAATCGACTCCGTAGATGCTAACCGCATCATCGTGAAATACGACTTGTCGGAAGACGACTTGGCCGTGAGCTTCGACGCTGAACGCAAGACGTACAGCCTCATCAAGTTCCGTCGTACCAACCAGGATACCTGCCTCAACCTCACGCCGCTGGTGAAAAACGGCGAGCGCGTGACCAAAGGCCAGGTACTCTGCGAAGGCTACGGTACCAACCGCGGTGAGCTGGCCCTGGGTCGTAACATGCAGGTGGCCTTCATGCCCTGGCAGGGTTACAACTTCGAGGACGCCATCGTGATCTCGGAGCGCGTAGTACGCGACGATATCTTCACCTCGATTCACATCGAAGAGTTTGAGCTGGAAGTACGCGAGACCAAGCGCGGCGAAGAAGAGCTGACTTCGGAGATTCCGAACGTGAGCGAAGAAGCCGTCCGCAACCTCGACGACAACGGTATCATCCGCCTCGGCGCTGAGGTACGCGAAGGCGACATCCTCATCGGTAAGATCACGCCTAAGGGCGAAACTGACCCAACCCCGGAGGAGAAGCTGCTCCGCGCCATCTTCGGCGACAAGGCCGGCGATGTGAAGGATGCCTCGCTTAAGGCACCACCCTCACTCAACGGTGTGGTTATCGGCACCAAGCTGTTCTCGCGTCCTAAAAAGGACAAGAACCTGCGGGCTAAGTCGAAGAAAGAGGTGGAAGATCTGAAGGACGGTTACGCCCGCGAGCTGCGCGGCGTGAAAGCCATTATGATCGATAAGCTGGTCGCGCTGCTGGAAGGCAAAACGAGCCAGGGCGTGAAGCACCGCTTCGGTGACGAAGTGCTCGCGAAAGGGGTAAAATTCAACCGGAAGAACATCAGCGAAGCGTTGTTCCCCGATAAGAATGCTTACCGCGACGAGAGCAACTACGCCGTGCCGGAAGAAGTAAACCTTTTCAAGGACCTGCAACTCGAAGGCTGGACGGCCGATACCCGCGTGAATGAGCTGCTGCTCCGCCTGGTGAAAAACTACGCCAAGCGTCGCAACACCATCACGGCTCGCTTCAAGCGCGACCGCTTCACGCTGGAAGTGGGCGATGAGCTTCCCGCTGGCATCGTGCAGCTGGCCAAGGTATACATCGCCAAGAAGCGCAAGCTGAAGGTGGGTGATAAAATGGCCGGCCGCCACGGTAACAAAGGGGTAGTAGCCCGCATCGTACGCGATGAGGACATGCCCTTCCTGCCCGACGGCACCCCGATGGACATCGTGCTCAACCCGCTCGGTGTACCCAGCCGTATGAACATCGGTCAGATTTATGAGACCGTACTCGGCTGGGCGGGCCTGAAAATGGGCCGTACCTACGCAACGCCGATTTTCGACGGTGCTACCGAAGATGAAGTAGCCCGCGAGCTGACGGAGGCTGGCCTGCCCGACTGGGGCCGCGCTTACCTGCACGACGGCCTGAGCGGCGAGCGCTTCGACCAGCCGGTAACTGTGGGCGTGATTTACATGCTCAAGCTGGGTCACTTGGTTGATGACAAGATGCACGCTCGTTCCATCGGACCGTACTCGCTCATCACGCAGCAGCCGCTGGGTGGTAAGGCGCAGTTCGGTGGTCAGCGCTTCGGTGAGATGGAGGTGTGGGCGCTGGAAGCCTTCGGTGCTTCCAACGTGCTGCAAGAAATCCTGACCATCAAGTCGGACGACGTGGTAGGCCGCGCCAAGGCGTACGAAGCCATTGTAAAAGGCGACATTCTGCCCAAGCCGAATATCCCCGAGTCGTTCAACGTGCTTATCCACGAGCTCCGTGGTCTGGCGCTGGAGATTTCGCTCGACTAGGTTAAGTAAAAAGAGGTGGTTGCCAGCGCGTGCGTTGGTAGCCACTTCTTTGCGCTAGCTGTCCATAGAATAGACTTACTACATAGCCTCGCTGCAAAGCGCCCCGCTCACGATACTACTGCCCCGAGACAGGTCAGGGTAGCACAAGGTGGGAAGCGCGGCTGCCGAGGGGCAAAACAAGACCTAGCGAAAAACTACTGCGTGGCGTACCTGTCCGACCCGCAGAGCACTTTTCGTAGCGTCGCACTGTTATGGCTCGCTATAACAGCAGAAATCAACCGCTAAAACCATTAGAATGGCTTTTGCAAAAAACAAGAAGTTAGTACAAGACTTCTCGAAGGTTACTATCTCGCTGGCTTCTCCCGAAGGTATTCTGGAGCGCAGCACGGGCGAAGTAGTGAAGCCGGAAACGATTAACTACCGTACCTACAAGCCCGAGATGGGCGGCTTGTTCTGCGAACGCATTTTCGGTCCGGTGAAGGACTGGGAGTGCCACTGCGGCAAATACAAGCGCATTCGCTATAAGGGCATCATCTGCGACCGTTGCGGCGTGGAGGTGACCGAAAAGAAAGTGCGCCGCGAGCGCATGGGCCATATTGAGCTGGTGGTGCCCGTAGCGCACATCTGGTACTTCAAGAGCCTGCCGAACAAAATTGGCTACCTGCTGGGCCTGCCCACCAAGAAGCTCGACCAAATCATCTACTACGAGCGCTACGTAGTGGTGCAGCCCGGCGTGCAAGCCGAAGAAGGTGTGCAGCAGCTCGACTTCCTCACGGAGGATGAGTACCTGGACATCATCGACAAGCTGCCCCGCGAAAACCAACTGCTGCCCAACGATGACCCGCAAAAGTTCATCGCCAAAATGGGGGCCGACGCGCTGCAGATGCTGCTCGAGCGCATCAACCTCGACGAGTTGAGCTACTCGCTCCGCGACTCGGCCGCGCACGAGACTTCGCAACAGCGTAAAGCTGAAGCTTTGAAGCGTCTGCGCGTAGTGGAAGCTTTCCGCGACGCCGCTACCCGCGTGGAAAACAAGCCCGAGTGGATGGTGATCCGCATGGTGCCCGTTATCCCGCCGGAACTGCGTCCGCTGGTGCCGCTGGATGGTGGTCGCTTCGCGACTTCCGACTTGAACGACCTGTACCGTCGCGTAATCATCCGCAACAACCGTCTCAAGCGACTGATCGAAATCAAAGCGCCCGAGGTAATTCTGCGGAACGAGAAGCGCATGCTGCAAGAGGCCGTGGATTCGCTCTTCGACAACTCGCGTAAGGTGAACGCCGTGCGCGCCGAAGGTAACCGCGCCCTCAAGTCGCTGTCCGACATGCTGAAAGGCAAGCAGGGCCGTTTCCGTCAGAACCTGCTCGGTAAGCGTGTTGACTACTCGGGCCGTTCGGTTATCGTGGTAGGTCCTGAGCTGAAGCTGCACGAGTGCGGTCTGCCCAAGAACATGGCGGCCGAGCTGTTCAAGCCGTTCATCATCCGCAAGCTCATTGAGCGCGGTATCGTGAAAACGGTGAAGTCGGCCAAGAAGATTGTGGACCGTAAGGATGCCGTAGTATGGGACATTCTGGAGAACGTGCTGAAGGGCCACCCGGTGCTCCTCAACCGTGCTCCTACGCTGCACCGTCTCGGTATTCAGGCCTTCCAGCCGCGCCTTATCGAGGGTAAGGCTATCCAACTGCACCCGCTCGTTTGTACGGCTTTCAACGCTGACTTTGACGGTGACCAGATGGCTGTGCACGTGCCCCTCGGCCCGGCTGCCATCCTGGAAGCCTCAATGCTGATGCTGGCCTCGCACAACATCCTGAACCCGGCCAACGGCGCGCCCATCGCGGTACCGTCGCAGGACATGGTTCTGGGCTTGTACTACGTGACCAAAGGCAAGCGCTCGACGGAAAACGAGAAGATTCAAGGCGAAGGCCGGATTTTCTACTCCGACGAGGAAGTGGTTATCGCCATCAACGAGAAGCAGCTGTCGAAGCACGCCTTTATCAAGGTGCGCACGATGGTTCGCGACGAGAACGATGACCTCGTGCAAAAGACCATCGAAACCGTAGCCGGCCGCGTACTCTTCAACCAGCTCGTGCCCAAGGAAGTAGGTTTCGTAGACGAACTGCTGACCAAGAAGAAGCTCCAGCAAATCATCTCGCTGGTGTTTAAGCGCACGGGCATGGCCCGCACCGCGCAGTTCTTGGACGACATCAAGACCCTCGGCTTCCAGTCGGCCTACAAAGGCGGTCTGAGCATGGGTCTGGGTGACATCAGCATCCCGAAAGAGAAGGATGCTCTGATTGCCCAGGCGCAGGCCGACGTAGCAGCAATCACCCAGAACTACCAGATGGGTCTGATTACCAACAACGAGCGTTACAACGCCGTTATCGACGTCTGGACGAAAATTAACTCGCAGATCACGGAGACGCTGATGGGTCGCCTCGAAAAGGAGAATCAAGGCTTCAACTCGATCTACATGATGATGCACTCGGGCGCCCGTGGCTCGCGCGAGCAGATTCGTCAGCTCGGCGGGATGCGTGGTCTGATGGCCAAGCCCCAGAAGTCGCTGCAAGGCTCGGTAGGTGAGATCATTGAAAACCCGATTCTGTCGAACTTCAAAGAAGGCCTCGACGTAATCGAGTACTTCATCTCGACCCACGGTGCTCGTAAAGGTTTGGCTGACACGGCTATGAAAACGGCCGACGCCGGCTACCTGACTCGTCGTCTGGTAGACGTATCGCAGGACGTTATCGTAAACGAGCCGGACTGCGGCACGCTGCGCGGTACCGAAACCTTCGCCCTGAAGGACAACGAGGATATCGTGGAGCCCCTATCGGAGCGCATCCTCGGCCGCACGGCCGTGCACGACATCATCGACCCGCTGACCGAGGAGCTGATTTTGGCCGCCGGTGAGCAAATCACGGAAGAGACTACCCGCCGCATTGACGCTACCAGCATCGAATCGGTGGAAATTCGCTCGGTACTGACTTGCGAAAGCAAGCGCGGTATCTGCGCTAAATGCTATGGCCGTAACCTGGCCACCGGCCGCATGGTGCAGAAGGGCGAATCGGTAGGGGTTATCGCTGCCCAGTCGATTGGTGAGCCCGGCACGCAGCTCACGCTGCGTACGTTCCACGTAGGTGGTACAGCTTCTAACATTGCGGTAGAAGCCAACATCCGCGCTAAGTTCCACGGCGTGATTGAGTTCGAAGACATCCGTACCGTGGCTGGCACCAACGCCGAAGGCGCCGAAACCAGCGTGGTAATGGGTCGCTCGGGCGAAATTCGCATCGTGGAGAAAAACACCGGTAAAGTGTTCATCGCCAACCACGTTCCGTACGGCTCGTTCCTGCTCGTAAAAGAGGGTCAGGAAGTAGAGAAAGGTCAGGAACTGGTTAACTGGGATCCGTACAACGCCGTTATCTTGGCCGAATTCGACGGCACCATCCAGTACGACGCCCTCACCGAAGGCGTGACCTACCGTGAAGAGACCGACGAACAGACGGGCTTCCGCGAGAAGGTAATTACCGAATCGAAAGACAAGGCGCAGAACCCGTCGGTTATCCTCATCCCCGGCAAAGGGTCGAATGCTGATGCCAACAAAGCGTACAGCATGCCGGTAGGCGCTCACTTGAATGTCGAAAACGGCACGAAGGTGAAAGCCGGCCACATCTTGGCGAAGATTCCGCGTGCCGTGGGTAAAACCCGCGACATCACCGGTGGTCTGCCCCGCGTAGTAGAGCTCTTCGAGGCCCGTAACCCGTCGAACCCGGCGGTAGTATCGGAAATCGACGGCGTAGTAACCTACGGCTCGGTGAAGCGTGGTAACCGCGAAATCTTCGTGGAGTCGAAAGACGGCGTGAAGCGGAAGTACATGGTGCCGCTGTCGAAGTTCATCCTCGTACAGGACAACGACTTCGTCCGCGCCGGTGCCCCGCTCTCCGACGGTGCCATCACCCCGAACGACATCCTGAACATTCAGGGTCCGGGCGCGGTGCAGGAATACCTCGTGAACGAGATTCAGGAAGTATACCGCTTGCAGGGCGTGAAAATCAACGACAAGCACATTGAAGTTATTGTCCGCCAGATGATGCAGAAAGTGCTCGTGATGGACGCCGGTGATACGAGCTTCCTCGAAAACCAACTCGTAGACAAGGTGTCGCTGATGGAAGAGAACGACATCGTCATCGACATGAAAGTCGTGACCGATGCCGGCGACTCGTCCGAGCTGCGCCCCGGTCAGATCGTAACCAGCCGCAAGCTGCGCGACGAAAATTCGTCGCTCCGCCGCCGCGACCTCAAACTCGTGCAAGTGCGCGATGCCCAGCCGGCCGTATCGCGGCCCACGCTGCAAGGCATCACGCAGGCTTCGCTGGGTACGGCCTCGTTCATCTCGGCCGCTTCCTTCCAGGAAACGACCAAGGTGCTGAGCGAAGCCGCCATCCGGGGCAAGGCCGACGAACTGCTGGGCTTGAAGGAGAACGTAATTGTTGGTCACCTCATCCCGGCCGGTACTGGCCTGCGCGAGTACCAAGGCATCGAGGTTACCTCGAAAGAGGAGCAAGCTGCCAAGCTGGCTAGCCAGGCCGCCGAGCAAGTAGCTACTCCGACCAAGCGCCCCTCGCGCGCCAAGCGCGAGACCAGCGTTTCGGAATAACGAATGACGTAGGTTTGTAAAAGCAAAACCCCCGGTTGGTGCGAGCCAGCCGGGGGTTTTTGTTTGAGATCTTCGTATTGAGTTCAGCAAGCCTCTATGTCTCACTCAGCCCCGATTCCTCTACAGCATTACCGCGGCTCCCAATTTCAAGTTGGCCAAGTCTGGCTGTACAAAAACCGTCCTGCTGATTCTAATTCCGTCTTGCAGATTGTGGCGGTAGACTTGCTGCACGAAAGGGAAGTGGCAGTTCACATTCAGGTGCGAGGCCTGAATATGCAACGATTACCAACTAAGCCCGACGAAGGAACAGCTTCGCACTTGCCTTTTTCAGAAGAAGCACTAAGAGATAGTATAACTCATCTCCTCTCACAGTCAAGTCCTTTGCCCGATGATTTTGAAGAAGGCTACGAAATGTGGCGAGAAGCCTTTTTGTCGGGTAAAGCAGGAGTATTTTCCGTATCAGTTGCGGATGTAATAGGTTTTATTGATGATACCGTCCCAAACAAGAATTAAGTAAAGTATACCAAGAGAATGCAGCCAGCCCAGCCCGAAAACACCGATCCCAACGCGCTCAATATCGAGCTAAGCGAAGCTATCGCCGAAGGCGAATACGCTAATCTCGCCCTGATTGCGCACAGCACGAGCGAGTTTGTAGTAGACTTTATCCGCATGATGCCCGGCGCACCAAAAGCTAGAGTAAAAGCCCGCGTAATCCTCACGCCTGAGCACGCCAAGCGGCTACTCTCGGCCTTGGAGGAAAATATCCAGCGCTTCGAGCAGAGCTACGGCCCCATCAAAGTGCACCAGGAAGCGACAACTTACCCCATGAACTTTGGGGGGGCGGTAGGGGAGGCCTAGCCGCCGGCTAGCTTGGCGACGGCAAACGGAAGATTAACTTTTTCAGCAAGTTTGCTATTGCCAAACTATTTTCTTACCTTTGCAGGCCTGAAAATTTGGGAGCAAACGGCTCCTGTTCAACTAATCGCTAAATGCCAACCATTAACCAACTCGTACGGAAAGGCCGTGAGGCTTTGACTACCAAGTCGAAGTCGCCCGCCCTTGATTCGTGCCCGCAGCGTCGGGGCGTGTGCACCCGTGTGTACACCACCACGCCTAAGAAGCCGAACTCGGCTATGCGCAAAGTGGCCCGTGTGCGCCTTACCAACGGTAAGGAAGTTAACGCATACATCCCCGGTGAAGGCCACAACCTCCAGGAGCACAGCATCGTGCTCATTCGCGGAGGCCGGGTAAAAGACCTGCCTGGCGTTCGTTACCACATCATCCGTGGTGCGCTCGACACGGCCGGTGTTAATGGTCGTCTCCAGCGCCGCTCGAAGTACGGCGCTAAGCGTCCGAAGCCGGGCCAAGTGGCCGCAGCCGGCAAAGGTGGCAAACCAGCACCCGGTAAGAAAAAGTAATTAGTAAGGGTTTGGGGACTTAGGGGCTTAGGGGCTTGAGTTGTGCGACGCACAGCCGTGAGTCTAGCAGCCAAGCCCCTAAGCCCCTGAGCTCCCAAGCCCCCTATACAACTATGCGTAAGTCTAAACCGAAAAAGCGCATCCTCCTACCGGACCCCAAGTTCAAGGAGACGCTCGTAACCCGCTTCGTCAACTACATGATGTATGACGGGAAAAAGAACCTGGCCTACACCATTTTCTACGACGCCGTAGAGCAGGTGGAGACCCGCACCAAAGAGAACGGCCTCGAAATGTGGCGCAAAGCGTTGAACAACGTAATGCCGACCGTAGAGGTAAAGAGCCGCCGCGTAGGTGGTGCTACGTTCCAGGTGCCGATTGAAGTACGTGCCGACCGTCGTATTGCCGTAGGCTCGAAGTGGCTGATTCAATACGCTCGTCGTCGTGGTGAGAAGACCATGAAAGACAAGCTGGCTGGCGAAATCATCGCTGCTGCCAAAGGTGAAGGTGCTGCCGTTAAGAAGAAAGACGACACCCACCGCATGGCAGAAGCCAACAAGGCCTTCTCGCACTTCCGATTCTAAATTGGTAAACGGGGGCTTGGGAGCTTAGGCGCTTGGAATGTTCTGCTTATTCTAGTTGTTGAACACCCCAAGGCCCTAGGCCCCCAAGCCCCCAACTTCCTTACATACAATGGCAGTCAACAAAGACCTTCAGTACCTGCGCAACATTGGTATCATGGCCCACATCGACGCGGGCAAGACTACTACTTCGGAGCGCATTCTCTACTACACGGGTAAAACCCACAAAATCGGGGAGGTACACGACGGTGCCGCCACGATGGACTGGATGGAGCAGGAGCAGGAGCGTGGTATTACCATCACCTCGGCCGCTACCACTACCTTCTGGAATTACCCCACGGATGCTAAGGGCAACCAAACTGCCGAAACCAAGCAGTACAAGATCAACCTTATTGACACCCCCGGTCACGTTGACTTTACGGTGGAAGTAGAGCGTTCGTTGCGCGTACTCGACGGTGCCGTGGCTCTGTTCTGCGCCGTATCGGGCGTAGAGCCGCAGTCGGAAACCGTATGGCGTCAGGCTGACAAATACCACGTACCGCGCATCTGCTTCGTCAACAAGATGGACCGCGCTGGTGCTGACTTCTTCAAAGCCGTTAACGAGATCAAGGACAAGCTCGGCGCTAACCCTGTGCCGCTGCAAATCCCAATTGGCTCGGAAGATACCTTCAAAGGCGTAGTTGACCTGCTGACTGGCAAAGCCATCGTGTGGGACGACAAAACTGAAGGTAAGTCGTACGACGAGATTCCCGTTCCTGAGGATCTGGTTGACACTGTATCTGAGTGGCGCGAGAAGCTCATCGAGAGCGTAGCTGAGTACGACGACACCTTGATGGAGAAATTCTTCGAGGACCCGGACAGCATCACCCGCGAAGAAATGATGGACGTTATCCGCAAAGCGGTTATCGACATGAAGTTCTCGCCCGTACTGTGCGGCTCGGCCTTCAAGAACAAGGGTGTGCAGACCATGCTGGACGCCGTAATGGCTTACCTGCCGTCGCCGCTCGACATGCCCGCCATTGAGGGTACCAACCCCGAAACCGGCGAGCCCGTTGAGCGTCACCCCGACAACTCGGAGCCCTTCACCGCCCTGGCGTTCAAAATCGCTACCGACCCCTACGTAGGTCGTCTGTGCTTCTTCCGCTGCTACAGCGGTCAGCTCGACGGTGGTTCGTACGTGCTGAACAACCGCACCGGCAAGAAGGAGCGTATCTCGCGCCTCATGCAGATGCACTCCAACAAGCAGAACCCGATTGAGAAAATTCAAGCGGGTGACATTGCGGCTGGCGTAGGTTTCAAAGACATCAAAACCGGTGACACGCTGACCGACGAGAAGAACCCCGTAGTTCTGGAGTCGATGAGCTTCCCCGAGCCGGTAATCGGCTACGCCATCGAGCCCAAGACGCAAGCCGACGTGGACAAAATGGGTATGGCTATTGCCAAGCTCATCGAGGAAGACCCCACGCTGCGCGTTAACACCGACGAAGAAACCGGCCAGACCATCCTGCGTGGTATGGGCGAATTGCACCTTGAAATTATCATCGACCGTATGCGTCGGGAGTTCAAAGTGGAAATCAACCAAGGTGCTCCTCAAGTTGCTTACAAGGAGATGCTCACCAAGAAAGTTGAGCACCGCGAAACCTACAAGAAGCAGACTGGTGGCCGTGGTAAATTCGGTGACATCGTATTCGAACTCGGTCCGAAAGAAACCGAACCCGAAAAGGCTGGCTTGGAGTTCGACAATGCTATCGTAGGTGGTGTTATCCCCCGCGAATTCATTGCCCCCATCCAGAAAGGTTTCGAAGAAGCCATGAAACGTGGCCCGCTGGCTGGCTTCCCCATCGAAACGATGAAGGTTCGCCTGTTCCACGGCTCGTACCACGACGTTGACTCGGACGCCCTATCGTTCGAACTCGCTGCTCGTGACGGCTTCCGTGAAGCTGCCAAGAAAGCCGGCCCGAAACTGCTTGAGCCCATTATGGCAGTAGAAGTTGTTTGCCCCGACGAATACACGGGTCCCGTAACCGGTGACTTGAACCGTCGTCGTGGTTTGATGAAAGGCATGGACACCAAAGGCGGTGCCCAGGTTATCAAGGCTGACGTTCCGCTGTCGGAACTGTTCGGCTACGTGACCGACCTGCGTACGCTGTCTTCGGGCCGTGCCTCGGCTTCGCTGACCTTCTCACACTACGAGCAGGTACCCACCAACATGGCTGATGCCATCGTGGCTAAAACTAAAGGCGGCCGCTAGAATTCTTTCAGCTTGTTTTTAATCTGAGGCAATCGGCCTCACTCAATCATGAACCAAAAAATTCGTATCAAGCTGAAAAGCTACGACCATAACCTGGTCGATAAGTCTTCCGAGAAAATCGTGAAGGCTGTAAAAGCTACCGGTGCCATCGTAAGCGGCCCCATTCCGTTGCCCACGGAAAAGGAGAAGTACACGGTACTGCGCTCGCCCCACGTGAACAAGAAGAGCCGGGAGCAATTCCAACTCTGCACCTACAAGCGTCTAGTTGACATCTTCTCGACCAGCAGCAAGACGGTAGATGCGCTGATGAAGCTGGAACTGCCCAGCGGCGTTGACGTTGAAATTAAAGTCTGAGCCTAGCGCTTAAAATAAGTAAAAGCCCCGTTGGTCACTGGCCGGCGGGGCTTTTCTCTTATGAAAAGGTCATACTGGGTAAGGCAAGCAACGCGGCGAGCTAAATGCCTCATTCCTAAATTTATTTCTGCTACATCCTGGTTTTTATCGGAAAAATTTTCTACCTTTGCACTCCCTTAGCGAAAAGGCCACTCGGGCCTTTTCTTTTTGTGTCTATTTAACAACCACTCGAATGCCTGGCATCATCGGTAAAAAAATCGGTATGACAAGCCTCTTCACTCCGGACGGGAAGAACATTCCCTGCACGCTCATCGAGGCGGGTCCGTGCGTAGTGACGCAGGTTAAGACGGTCGAAACTGACGGCTACAATGCTGTTCAAATCGGCTACGGCGAGAAAAAAGCCAAAAACACCACCAAAGCTCTGGCTGGCCACTTCGCCAAAGCCGGCACCACGCCCAAGAAGCGCCTGGTAGAGTTCCGCACCGAAGACGTAGCCACCTATTCGCTCGGCAGCACGGTTGAAACCTCGCTGTTCGAAGAAGGTGAGTTCGTTGACGTAGTAGGTACCTCGAAAGGTAAAGGCTTCCAAGGCGTTGTAAAGCGTTACAACTTCCAAGGTGTGGGTGGTCAAACCCACGGTCAGCACAACCGCCTGCGTCACCCCGGTTCTATCGGTGCCTGCTCGTGGCCTTCGCGCGTGTTCAAAGGAATGCGCATGGGTGGCCGTATGGGCACGGACCGTGTCAAGATTCAGAACCTGAAAGTGATGCGCATTGTGGCTGATAAGAACCTGATTCTGGTGAGCGGCTCGGTGCCCGGTGCCAAGAACGGCTACGTGGTTCTGGAGAAATAACCTGCTAAGCTTACTAGAGATGGAACTGTCCGTATTCAATAGCAAAGGCGAAGACACCGGCCGCAAGGTTACGCTGTCCGACGCCGTGTTCGGCCACGAGCCGAACGAGCACGTCATGTACCTCGACGTGAAGCAGTACCTGGCCAACCAGCGTCAGGGTACGCACAAATCGAAAGAGCGTGCTGAAGTAGCCCGCACTACCAAAAAGCTGAAGAAGCAAAAAGGCACCGGCGGTGCCCGCGCTGGCTCGATGAAGTCGGGCGTATTCGTAGGTGGTGGCCGCATGTTCGGTCCCAAGCCCCGCGACTACAGCTTCAAGCTGAACAAAAAGACCAAGCGCGTAGCTCGTCTGTCGGCCCTGTCGGTGCTGGCTCGCGAAGGCAAAGTGGCGCTGGTTGAAAACCTCACCCTGAGTGCTCCCAAGACCAAAGAGTTTGTTGCCATCCTCGACGGTCTGAAGCTCAACAATGGCCGCAAGACCTTGTACGTAGCCGCCACGGCCGACAAGAACCTGCTGCTGAGCGCCCGCAACGTGCAGAAGGTGAAAATCGCTACTCCCGTAGCTCTCAACACTCACGACTTGCTGAACACCGACACCCTGCTGCTGAGCGAGGACGGTCTGCGTTCGCTGGAGCAATTGTACACCGCTAATAACTCTGCCGAATAATGAGCACGCTGAAACGCCCCATTATCACCGAGAAGGCCACCAGCCTCACCGAAAAAGGCCGCTACGTGTTTGAAGTAGAGCGCACGGCCAACAAGGTGCAGATTAAAAAGGACATCGAGCAACTTTACGGCGTGACCGTGCTGGGCATCAACACGATGCGCACGATCGGCAAAGTAAAGTCGAAGTTCACCAAAGGTGGCCAGGTTTCGGGTCGTCGCTCGCACGGCAAAAAAGCCGTCGTGACCCTGAAAGAAGGTGACATCATTGATTTCTACGGCAATCTGTAATTGCCTTCGCCGCAAAAGCCCAACTAGCTAGTAATGGCACTTAAAAAACTCAGACCCACTACGCCTGGCCAGCGCTTCCGCGTGGCCCCGGCCTTCGACGAGATCACCACGTCGACGCCGGAGAAGTCGTTGCTGACCCCGCTCAAGAAGAGCGGCGGTCGTAACTCTTCGGGTAAGATGTCGAACCGCTACATCGGCGGTGGACACAAAACTCAGTACCGTATCGTTGACTTCAAGCGTGACAAGAACGGTGTTCCGGCCACGGTGAAGACCATTGAGTACGATCCTAACCGTACCGCTCGTATTGCCCTGCTGCACTACGCCGACGGCGAGAAGCGCTACATCATCGCCCCCGCTGGCCTGAATGTAGATAACGTTATCGTATCGGGTCCCGGCGTAGCTCCCGAAGTTGGCAACGCCCTGCCGCTCCGCGAGATGCCCCTCGGTACCATCGTACACAACATTGAGCTGCAGCCCGGCCAAGGCGCTGCTATCGCTCGCTCGGCTGGCACCTACGCTCAGCTCGTAGCCCGCGAAGACCGCTACGCCACGCTGAAATTGCCTTCGGGCGAGATGCGCATGGTGCTGGTTACCTGCACCGCTACGGTGGGCACCGTGTCGAACGGCGACCACATGAACGTAGTAATGGGCAAAGCCGGCCGCAACCGCTGGGCTGGTCGCCGCCCCCGCGTTCGTGGTGTGGCTATGAACCCTGTTGATCACCCCATGGGTGGTGGTGAAGGTAAGTCGTCGGGTGGTCACCCGCGCAGCCGTAACGGCATCTTCGCTAAAGGTCAGAAGACCCGCAACAAGAACAAGTACTCTGAAAACCTGATTGTCAGCCGCAAAGGCAAGAAGTAATATATGGCACGTTCACTCAAAAAAGGGCCGTACATTGACTTCCGGCTCGAGAAAAAGGTAGAGGCGCTGGATAGCGCTGGTAAGAAGTCGGTGGTTAAAACCTGGTCGCGGCGCTCGATGATTTCGCCCGACTTCGTAGGCCATACCTTCGCCGTACACAACGGGAATAAGTTCATCCCGGTCTATGTAACTGAAAACATGGTCGGCCATAAGCTCGGCGAGTTTGCGCCCACGCGCAACTTCCGCGGCCACGTCGCCAAAAAAGATAAAGGCAAGCGCTAAGATGGAAGCAGTAGCCAAACTCCGTAACGTGCCTACCTCGCCGCGCAAAATGCGCTTGGTAGCCAATCTGGTACGCGGCAAGCGCGTAACCCAGGCCCTCGGTCTGCTCCGCTTCGAAGCCAACTCGGGTGCCGAAAAGGTGGAAAAGCTCCTCCTGTCGGCCCTGGCCAACTGGCAGCAGCAAAACCAGGACGAGCGCATTGAAGATGCCAACCTCTACGTTACCGAAATTTTCGTGGACGAAGGACGGCAGCTGAAGCGTCTGCGCCCCGCCCCCCAGGGCCGTGGTCACCGCATCCGCAAGCGCTCGAACCACATCACGCTGACGGTTGGTCCGCAGCGCGAGTCGCAGATGTCGAAGAAAGAGCTGAACGCGCTGAACCGCGCTATCTCGTCCATCGACGCGGCAACCTCTACCGAAACCCCCGCTAACGCCTAATCTACCATGGGACAAAAAGTAAATCCGGTTGGCTTTCGACTCGGCGTTATCAAAGGCTGGGACTCCAACTGGTACGGCGGCAAAGACTTCGCCGACAAACTAGTTGAAGACGAGAAGATTCGCAAGTACATCAACGCCCGTATCCAAAAGGGTGGTATCTCGCGCATCGTTATCGAGCGTACCCTGAAGCGCATCACCATCACTATCAACACGGCTCGCCCGGGGGTGGTAATCGGTAAAGGCGGCCAGGAAGTTGACAAGATCAAGGACGAACTCAAGGAAATCACCAAGAAGGACGTTCAGATCAATATCTTCGAGATTAAGCGCCCCGAGCTGGACGCCCGCCTGGTAGGCGAGAGCATCGCCCAGCAGCTGGCTGCTCGTATCTCGTTCCGTCGTGCGATGAAAATGTCGATTCAGGCTGCGCTCCGCGCTGGTGCTGAAGGCATCAAGATTCAGTGCGGTGGCCGTCTGGGTGGCGCTGAAATCGCCCGCTCGGAGCAGTACAAAGAAGGTCGCACCCCGCTGCACACGCTGCGTGCCGACATCGACTACGCCCTGTCGGAAGCCCAAACGGTGTACGGTAAAATCGGCATCAAAGTGTGGGTAATGCGCGGCGAAGTGTTCGGTAAGCCCGACCTGTCGCCCAACCAGGCTCCGCAAGGTGGCCAGGGCGGCGACGAGCGCGGCGGCCGTGGCAACGACCGTGGCCCGCGCGGTGAGCGCGATGGCCGCGACCGTGGCCCGCGCGGCGACCGTGGTGGTGATCGTGGCCCGCGCCGCGATGGCCAGGGCGGCGGCAACCGTGGCGGCCAAGGCGGTGGTAACCGTGGTGGCCAGGGCGGCGGTGCCAACCGCGGCGGCCAAGGTGGCGGTCCCCGTCGCTAAGCTTTAGGTGAAAGTCTAAACCGTATCCTGAATTATTCTTTTCAGGGTACGGTTTAACGCTAATAATTTTTCAAGTTTTCTTTTTTTACTCAAGATGTTACAACCGAAAAGGACCAAGTATCGCAAGATGCAAAAGGGTCGCGTAACAGGCCTGGCCTACCGCGGCAGCTCCATAGACTTCGGTTCGTTCGCGCTTAAGTCACTGGAAATCTCTTGGATTACGGCTCGCCAGATTGAGGCTGCCCGTATTGCCATGACCCGTGCCATGAAACGCGAAGGGCAAGTATGGATTCGCATTTTCCCCGACAAGCCAATTACCAAGAAGCCTGCTGAAGTGCGGATGGGTAAGGGTAAAGGTTCGCCCGAGTACTGGGTAGCCTGCGTGAAGCCCGGCCAAATCATGTTTGAATCGGATGGCGTGAGCCTCGAAGTTGCCAAGGAGTCGCTGCGTCTGGCGGCCCAGAAGCTGCCGGTTCGTACCTCATTTGTAGTTCGTCGCGACTACGTAGAAGCCGCTGCTTAATTCGATGAAAAACGAAGAAATCCGCGCCCTGTCCACTGAGGACCTGCGCACTCAGATTAAAACCGAGCAAACCAACGGCCAGCAGCTGCGCTTTGCGCACGCCATCAGCCCGCTCGAAAACCCCGGCCGTCTGAAGGCCAACCGCAAAACCGTTGCTCGCCTGCAAACGGAGCTTTCGCGTCGGAACAATGAGCAGGCTTCTAACAAAGCTTAGTAATGGAACCGACTCAAGAGAACCTGTTGCCGGCCCACAATGCTGCTTCGGACCGCAACCTGCGGAAAGAAATCATCGGCAAGGTGACGAGCAACAAGATGGATAAGTCCATCACGGTAGCCGTAGTTACCAAACAGCAGCACCCGATTTACGGCAAGTTCGTGAGCAAAACCACCAAGTTCCACGCCCACGACGAGAAAAACGAGTGTGGTGAAGGCGACCTGGTGCGCATCATGAGCACCCGCCCCCTGAGCAAGACCAAGCGCTGGCGTCTGGTTGAAATTGTTGAACGTGCTAAGTAATCCTGAACGATGATACAGCAAGAATCCCGCCTCACGGTAGCCGACAACAGCGGCGCCAAGGAAGTGCTCTGCATCCGCGTACTGGGTGGCACGGGCAAGAAATACGCTACGGTTGGCGACAAAATCGTGGTAGCCATCAAATCGGCTCTGCCCTCGGGCAACGCCAAGAAAGGCACCGTTAGCAAGGCCGTTATCGTGCGCGTGAAGAAAGAAATCCGTCGTAAGGACGGTTCTTACATTCGCTTCGACGACAACGCTGCCGTACTGCTCAACAACAACGACGAGCCCCGCGGCACGCGCATTTTCGGGCCGGTGGCCCGTGAGCTGCGCGAGAAGCAGTTTATGAAAATCGTATCGCTAGCCCCCGAAGTAATCTAAGCTATGGCGACGAAACAGAAAGCAGCCCCCGTTCAGCTGCACGTGAAAACGGGCGACAACGTACTCGTAATTGCCGGCGACGAGAAGGGCAAGCGTGGCGTTATCAAGTCGGTGAACCGCTCGACTCAGCGTGTCATCGTGGAAGGCCTCAACCTGGTGACTAAGCACAACAAGCCTAGCGCGAAAAACCCCCAGGGCGGCATCACTAAAATCGAAGCCCCGATTCACGTTTCCAACGTGAAGAAGGTTGATTCGGCCAACGCTTAATCCGCTACGACAATGGCCCGTCTGAAAGATAAATACGAGAAAGAGGTAATCCCGGCGCTCCAGGAGAAATTCCAATACAAGAGCGTTATGCAGGTGCCGCGCATCACCAAAATCTGCATCAACCGCGGCATCGGTGCCGCCGTTGCTGACAAGAAGCTGGTGGACAACGGGGTTGAAGAGCTGACGACCATCACCGGTCAGAAAGCCGTTCCCACCATCGCCAAGCGTTCGGTATCGAACTTCAAACTCCGTGAGGGTATGCCGATTGGCGCGCGCGTAACGCTGCGCGGCGAGCGCATGTATGAGTTTATGGACCGTCTGCTGACGGTGGCCCTGCCCCGCGTACGTGACTTCAAAGGCATCAACGATAAGGGCTTCGACGGCCGTGGGAACTACACCCTCGGCGTGAAGGAGCAGATTATCTTCCCCGAGATTTCGATTGACAAAATCAAAGGCATCGCGGGTATGGATATCACCTTCGTGACCACCGCCGAAAACGACGAGCAGAGCTACGAGCTGCTCCGCGCCTTCGGGATGCCCTTCGCTAACGCTAAAAAGGACGCTCAATAATGGCTAAAGAATCCATCAAAGCCCGGGCCCGCAAGCGCGTTGCCCTGGTAGCCCGCTACGCTGAGAAGCGTAAGGCTCTGAAAGCTGCCGGTGACTACGCTGGCCTCGACAAGCTGCCCCGCAACGCGTCGCCCGTGCGTCTGCACAACCGCGATATGATCGACGGCCGCCCCCGCGGCTACATGCGCAAGTTTGGTATCAGCCGCGTTCGCTTCCGCGAAATGGCGTTGGCTGGTAAAATTCCCGGCGTGACGAAGTCGAGCTGGTAGTACTGCTGCCTAACTTATGAAAAGCCCGTCGTGATGTATATCACGACGGGCTTTTATATGATAGCAAAATCTTGATTACCGCACCATCACCTGCACAGCCTGCTGCTCGGCTACGTCTTCGGTACCAGTGCGTAGCACTACGTCACCGGCTTTGAGCTTACCGAATACCTGCACCTGGCCATTATTCTCATCGCCCTGCTGGATATCGACCAGGCTGGCGTGGCCCTGGGTCACGCGGATGACGTAGGTTCGCTCGGCCGTGGTAACGATGGCCGACTTGGGCACGAAGATGCTGCTTTGCGGGCGCATGATGGGCAGGCTAGCAGAAGCGAACATGCCGGGTTTCAATTCTTCCTTGGCATTGGGAATGTCGATTTCGACCTGCTCGGAACGAGTGGCGGCTTGTACGCTGCCCGCGATGCGCGTGATCCGGCCCGTAAACGTGCGACCGGGGAAGGACTTGACCGAAAATTGCACAGGGCTACCCTGATGTACTTCGGCCACGTAAGCTTCGGGGACGGCAACGCGCAGGCGTAGGCGGCTCAGCTGCCGGAGCTTGAAGAGGGGCAGAGTCCCGGGGCCACCCGTACCCACGGCCGCGCCCGGCGAGAGATTACGCTCGGTAATGACACCCGCGAAGGGAGCGTTAAGGTGCAGATAGTCGGTCATTTGCTTGGCCGCATTGTAGTGCGAGCGGGCGGCGGCCACATTCAGGCTATCGGTTACGACCTGGGTACGAGCCTGGGCCAGCTGCAAGGGGGACACCGCGCCGGCAGTGCGGGCGGTTTGGTGCAGGCGCTGGTAAGTGCCGCGGCTGGATTGGAACACAGCCTCGGCAGCTTTCTGCTTGGATAGAGCCTCGTTGAGCGCGGCAGTGAGCTCGGGCGCGTCGAGGTCGGCCAGCCGCTGGCCTTGCCGTACGTGGTCGCCGATGTCGGCGTGCAGGCGCTGTACGTAGGCGCTCACGCGGGGCGAAATATCGGTTTGGAAGTAGCTCTCTAACTCGCCGGGCAGGCTGAGCGATTCGGCGGGCTGCGTAGCCGTAACGTACACGGCGTCGAGCTGGGAGTCGGCGGGTACCTCGCTCTCGGGCTTGGTGGCAGTCGGGTGGGTGGTGCTATTGGAAGAGCAACTGGCTAGCAGGCTGGCCGCGCCGAGCAATAGGAAATAAGGGCGAGCAGGCATAAAGACGAATGAAAAGAATGAGGCAATGCCAAGGCTAGTGCGCTACGAGCGCGGGCTCCTCGGCCGGGGCGGGCTGGCCGTCGTACACGGGGCTGTGCTGGTCGTCGGGGTCGAGCGAAACGGAGTCGAAGCTCGTTTTGCGCTGCACGGCGGCAAAGGCGATTGGTAGGATGAACAGCGCAGCTACTGTCGAGGCCAGCAGGCCGCCGATAACGGCCCGACCCAGCGGGGCAGTTTGCTCGCCGCTTTCGCCCAGGCCCGAGGCCATTGGTAGCATACCGGCAATCATGGCGATGCTGGTCATGAGAATGGGGCGCAGGCGGGCTGCCCCGGCGGTGCGGACGGCGACCACGGCGTCGCGGTAGCGCAGGCGCAGCGTTTCGGCGTTGGTGACGACCAGTACGGCATTAGCCACCGACACGCCCACCGACATGATGAGGCCCATGTAGGATTGCAGATTCAGTGTCTGGCCCGTGGCGAGGAGCAAGGCCAGCGCGCCAGCCAGTACGGCGGGCACCGTTACGAGCACCACGCCAGCGACTTTGAACGATTGATAATTAGCCGCGAGCAGTAGGAAAATGACTACCACGGCCAGCCCCAGGCCGGTTTGCAGGCTGCCCAGCGTCTCCTGCAGCAACTGGGCCAGACCGCGCAGCTCCACGGTGGAGCCCTTGGGTGGCGTGCCGACTTCCTTAATGGCCTGCTGCACAGCCTTGGTAGCAGTGCCCAGGTCTTGCCCCGTGATATTGGCCGATACCGTGATGATGCGGCGCGGCCCGATGCGGTCGTACTCGCCGGGGATGGTAGTGGAGCGTAGCGTAGCTACATCGCCGAGGGTGGGGCGCAGCTGGCCCGGTATCATCGGCACGCTCAGCATATCGGCCTTGGAGGTCATGTCGCGGGCGGAGAGCTGCACTTGAACTTGGTAGGAAAAGCCCTTGCTCTGGTCGAGCCACAGGTTTTTGGCCGTAAAGCGGCTACTGCTGGTAGCGGCCACTAGCGAGCGAGTAATCTGGTCGGGCGTGAGGCCAAATTGCGCGGCGCGCCCGCGGTCCACTTCCACTTGCACGGTAGGATAGCGTAAGGGCTGGTTGAGGCGCACATCGCGCAGGTAGGGGATCTGGCGCAGCTGGCCCGCCAGCCGGTCTGCGTAGGCCTGGCCTTCGACGAGGTCTTTGCCACCCACGAGTATTTCGATGGGCGTTTGGGCGCCCTGGCTCATGATCTTATCGGTGAGCTCGATAGGTTCGAAGCTGATTTGTACGTCGGGCACCCGCTTGGCTACGGCTTGGCGAATCTGATCCTTGAGGGCATCGAGATTCCGGACGTGGTATTCCTCGGCGAGATTGACTTGTAAATCGGCCTCGTGCGGGCCAGCGTTGAACACATAGAGTGCGCTGGTGCCGTAGCTGCTGGGCGTCATGCCCACGAAGGCTGAGGTGATGGCCACGTTCTGCGGTCCTACCAATTGTTCAATCACGCCAATGACCTGCTTGGTGCGGGCTTCGGTGCGCTCAATGCGCAGGCCCTGCGGTGCGATGATGCGCAACTGGAACTGCCGCCCGTGCGTGATTTTGGGCATCATGTCCTGCCCGATGGCGTAGAAGCAGCCACCAATCAGACCCATGCATACTGCACCGTAGGCTGCGAGTACGAGTGCCCGGTGGGCGAGCAGGCGGTCGAGCAAACGGAGATAGCCCAGCTTAATTCGCTCGAAGCCGGTGGCTTTTTCATCGGGGGTAGGGGCGGGCTCTTTGTCGCTGAGGTCGTCGGGAGTGGCGGCGGGCGCGGTGTGGTGCGGCTCATCCCTCAGCCACCAGTTGGCCAACACAGGTACCAAGCTTTGCGAAAGCAGGTATGAGACAATAATCGAGAAGCCCACCGACAGCGACAGCGGCACGAACATGCCGCGCGGGACGCCCGTCATCAGGAAGGAGGGCGCGAATACCGCCAGGATGCTGAGCGTAATGAGCAGGAGCGGAAACGACACCTCCTGGCTGGCATCGAGAATGGCGCGGGCCTTGGTTTTACCCAGCTCCAGGTGCTGGTGAATGTTCTCAATTACTACCGTGGCCTGGTCCACCAAGATGCCGATGGCTAGCGACAGCCCCGACAGGGTCATTAAATTGATGGTTTGTCCGGCGAGCTGCAACAGCAGGATGGCCGCTAGGATAGACGCCGGAATCGTTAGAATAACGATGAGCGACGACCGCAAATCGCGCAGAAAGAGTAGTACGACCAAGCCCGTGAGCAAGGCCCCCAGCCCGCCCTCGAAGGCTAAGCTATGCACTGCCTGCGTCACGTATACTGATTGGTCGAATTCGTAGCTCAGGTGGATGTTGTCGGGCAGCAGGGCCTGCATCTCGGGCAGCTTAGCCCGCAGGGCCTGCACCACGCTCATGGTCGAGGCATCGGCCGACTTCGTCACCGGGATGTACACCGAGCGCTTGCCGTTGATGAGTGCATAGCCCACCGGCGTGTCGGTGGCGTCTTCCACGCGGGCCACGTCGCGGATGAATACCGTCGGCCCCACGCCCTGGCGCAGCGGAATATTAAGAAAATCGGGGATGCGGCCGATGGTAGAGTTGCTGGGTGTGAGCACCGTATAATCGCCCATGCTTACGGCCCCGGCCGGTGAAACCTGGTTGTTGCGCACAATGGCCGCCACGATTTCGTCGGGCGTGAGCTGATAGCTTTTCATGCGCTCGGGGTCTACGCGCACCACTACCGTGCGCTCGTTGCCGCCGAACGGTGACGGGGCCGATGCCCCCGGAATCTGCGAAAACAAGGGTCGCACCCGCGTCGAGGCTAGGTCCTGCATTTGCCCCAGCGTCGCCGTGCGGCTGTTGAATACCAACTGCCCCACCGGCAGCGAAGAGGCATCGAAGCGCACCACGATGGGCGGCACCGTGCCGGGTGGAAAATAGTTGAGTACCCGGCTCACCTGCGAGGCAACTTCGCCGGCCGCCTGGGCCATATTGGTATCTTCGTAAAAGACGCATTTCACCAGGCAAAGTCCCTGGATATTCTTCACCTCCACATTCTTAATGCCCGACACGTATAGCATCTGGTTTTGGTAGCGCGTAGCGATAAAGCCTTCCATCTGGGCGGGTGTCATCCCGCCGTACGGCTGCGCGATGTAGATGGTAGGCAGATTCAGGCGCGGAAAAATATCGACCGGAATGCGCCCCAGGGCCAGTCCCGCAAAAACGAGGATGCCCAGCAGGGCCACCACCACGGCAATGGGTTTGGTAAGCGCGGCTTTTAACATGGCATAGGAAGGTTCTTCTAATAAAGTCTGGCGCGTGGCGCGGGCCAGCGGCGCAGCAGTTAGGGTAGCTGCCCAGTGAAATCAGTGAGCGTGCCGCTGGTCGCTGCCCGCAGTAGCAGCGCCCGCCACACGTTGTTAATAGCGATAGCTTGGTCGGTTTCGGCGCGGTTGAGTACCAGCGTAGCCTGCGTGAGTACCACCAGGTTATCAAGCCCGGCGTTGTAGCGCGCTTGGGCCTGGGTGTAGGCGCGCTGGGCAGCGTCGAGCTGGGCGGGCACGGCCAGAGCGCTCTGTCGGGCCAGCTCTAGCTGGCTGCGGGCGTTCTGCTGTTCGGTGCGGAGCAGCAGTTCCTGCTGGCTGTATTCGGCGCGGGCCTGCTCAGAGCGGGCCAACTGGGCCGTGGCGGCGCGCCGACTGTGCAGCAGCTCGGTTACGCGCCAGGTCAGGGCCGCGCCCACCGCGTAGTTATAGACTTTGAAGGGCAGGCCCGCCCCCAGCGAGGAGTCGATGGTGAACGACCCATCGGCGTTGGCCGACGAGCCCGCGCCCGAGCCCCGGCCCCAGGTAGCCCCCACCAGCGATAGAGTAGGCCGGTTATTGGTGGCTAGGTATTTAGCCGCGGCATCGCTCATGGCCACGCGCTGCCGGTAAGCCAGCAGGGTAGGGTGGTGTAGTAAATTACTACTGTCGGCTTCGGTGGGTAGAATCGGCAGGCGGGTGAAAAACAGGGTCGAGTCGGCCGGGGCCAGCTGTTGGGTGGGCATTCCCAGCAGGCCCGCCAGTCGCACGCGCTGCTGTTCGGCTTGCTGGCGGCTCACCAGCAGCTGAAGCTGCGCCCGCGCATTTTCGGCATTGGCCGTGGAGCTGTCGATGCCCGCCTGAATGCCCGCCCGCGTCGCCGCCAGAATCACGCGCCGCAGGCTTTGCGTGCGGCGGAGATTGGCCGCTTGCAGCGCCACGGCCTTCTGCGCCGCTAGAGACAGCAGGTAGGCATCGGCCACTTGCACTTGGTGCTGAAATAGTGTTTGGTCGTAATCGACTTGGGCTTGGCTCACGCCGGCTTCGGCGCGCTGCACGTCGGCCCGGTAGCGGCCGAAAGTCACGGCTGGCCAGTCAATAAACAGCATTCCTTGGCTGGCCCACGACGCCTGGCTGCTGGTGTAGCCCCGCACCCCCGACACGCTGGGGCCGATGCCACCTAGTAGTACCCCGCGGGCCTGGTTGGATGTCCCGTCGAGTGCCTGCGCCTGCGCCGTGAGCTGCGGCAAATAAGTAGCGCGCAACGTGCGAACATCGGCCATAGCGGCGGTAATGCCCGCCTGACGGGCGCGGAGCGACGGATAAGCGGAGCGGGCCAGGGCCAGCGCCTGAGGCAGGGTAAGCGGGGTCGCCGCCTGGCCCCAGCCAGCCAGTGGCAGCCCCGCGAGCAACAGCCAAAGAAAACGAGGTGCAAACATGATGCTGCAAACCTCCCCTCGGCTTATTAGACTAATATTAGGGCCAGATTAGAAGTTATTAGAGCGCTGACTATTCCGTTTCCCGCAGCAGCGGCAGCTCGACCTCGGCCACCGTGCCACCGCCCGGCCGGGGTCGTAGCCACAGCTGGCCCTGGTGCAGCTGCACGATCTGCCGGGCCAGCGTGAGGCCAATGCCAAAGCCGCTAACCTGCTGGCTGTTGCCGCCCCGGGTGAGCGGCTGAAAAATGCGCTCGGCATCGATTGGCATGATGCCGATACCTCGGTCCTCGATGGCGAGGCGAATAGCCAGGTCAGTGTGCATTTCCAGCCGTAGCGCTACGGGCTGACCGTCCGAATACTTGCACGCGTTATCGACCAAGTTGGTAAAAGCAATGCGCAGCAGATGAGTATTGCCCAGTACTACGGGCGCGCTCGTTTGCTGCTGCACGCCCTCGCCCACGGCCAGGGCCAGCCGCTGGGCCGGGCGCTGGTGCTGCACTGTGTCGATAACGTCGAGCAGTACGTCCATCAGTTCCAGCGGCTGGCGCTCCAGCCGGGTACCCAGTCCTTCGAGGTGCGCTAAGTGTAGCAGCCCGTTGGCTAGGGCCGTGAGCTTATCAAGCTCCTGGGCCGCCTGCCGAATGCCTTCGCGCAGGCTGCTGGCATCGGCGTCGTAGGCCAGCGAAGTTTCTAGCCAGCCCTTTACGGTTGTGAGCGGCGTGCGTAGCTCATGCGAGGCCTGGGCGATGAACGCCTGTTGGCTTTGCGCCAGCGCCTCCTGCCGGGCTAGTAGATTGTTAAATGCCGCGGCCAATTCACCGGCCTCGTCGTGGCGGTGCAGGGGGTGTAAGCGGAAGGGTTGCGCCGCCCCCGGCCTCCGCAGCTGCCCGATGAGCCGGTCAAACGGCAAGAGCGCCCACCGCGCAAACACCAGCCCTAGCCCCGCCACCAGCACTACCGCTCCCAGATAACCATAGAGCAACGTGCGTAGCAATGTATGTTCGCGGGTAAAGCCAGCATTGTCATAAGCCGTCACGATAGCCAAGTAGCGTCCCGACTCAGGCGGCCGCCGGAACGTGAGCGCCACACCTTCTTTCGCGTAAAGATGGCTAGTGCTAGCGAACTCGAATGCTAGCCGGCCCTGCTGCCGCACTTCGGCCAAGAAGGCGGCCGACGGCTGATAATCGCCCGCGTTGGGGCTGGCGTAAATGAGTTGATCGGTAGGACTGTAAATGTACCCCGCCTGCTCGGGCAACGTAGCCAGGGCCTTATCTACCCGCGCATCGTCGAGCACTTGGTACAGTAGCTCGGCCTTACGCACCAGGCGTTGCGCGAAGCCCTGGGTCCTAAACTCGGCGTAGCTCCAGTACACGTAAGTAGAAAAGACCAGTAGGATTACGCTCACCAAGCCCGCAAACCAGAAAAGCAGCTTATGGCGAATTTGCATAATTCAGTCTGCGTAAAGCCCGAGCGGCCACCTAACCTTGCAGCATGTAGCCCCGCCCCACGATAGTGTGCAGGAGCTTGGGCTCGAATTTCTTATCAATCTTATTACGCAGGTAGTTGATGTACACGTCGATGACGTTGGTATTCGTATCGAAATGCAAGTCCCATACCTTCTCGGCAATATCGATGCGGCTGACGCTCCGGCCCTTATTCACGAGCAGATACTCCAGCAGCGCATACTCGCGGGTAGTCAGCTCAATGCGCTGGCCCGCCCGGTGTACTAGGCGCGTACTGGTATCCAGTTCCAAATCGGCCGCCCGCAGCACCGTGTGCTGGCCCGCATAGGCACTGCTGCGCCGGGCCAGCGCCCGGATGCGCAGCAGCAACTCCCGAAACTCGAACGGCTTCACCAAGTAGTCGTCGGCTCCCGCCCCGAAGCCGCTCTCTTTGTCCTGCAAGCCATCGAGTGCCGTCAGCAGCAGTACCGCTTGGTGCGGCGAATGCCGCTTGACGTAGCGGCACAGCTCAAAGCCATTCAGGCCCGGCAGGTTCACATCGAGCACCACCACGTCAAACGGCTGCTGGTCGAACAGTCGCTGGCCCATCGTGCCATCATACGCCACGCGCAGCTCGTAGCCCTCCGCCGCCATGCCCTTCTGAATAAAAGAAGCCAGGCTGGCTTCGTCTTCCACCAATAGAATTTTCATGCTGAAGGTAAAATAACGTCCCGTCGGCGGCTAAGGTCAGCCAGCGCTGGCCCGGCCGCTCGCAAGGCAGTTACTAGGCGTAAGTTTTTTATTTAGGCCAGTTGCATAAGTCTCAGGCCGCGACGTACCTTTGCAGCCCGAAACAGAATACCCGTGGGCTCGCCCACTCGAAGTTATTTGGCAGGTTGCCGAAAGAAACCATGGGCCGCGCCCCGAAAGCCGAGCCCAGTAGTCTTAACTGAAATTTCGCTGTAGGGCTGCTAGCTACTGCTGCGAAATTTTCTTATCTTTGCGGCCCCAAGTTGTGGGCCAATTACAACCAAATGAATACTGACCCGATTGCTGATTACCTGACCCGGTTGCGCAACGCCATCAAGGCGAACCACCGGGTAGTGGAAATCCCGGCCAGCAACATCAAAAAGGAAATCACGAAAGTGCTCTACCACAAGGGCTACATTCAGAGCTACCGTTTTGATGATACCTCGGCACAAGGCGTGATTAAAATCGCCCTCAAGTACAACCCCACCACCAAAGCCCCGGCTATCACCAAGCTGGAGCGGGTGAGCACTCCCGGCCTGCGCCAGTATCGGCACGTCGAGAACCTGCCCCGCGTACTGAGCGGCCTGGGCGTTGCCATCCTGTCGACCTCGAAAGGGGTGATGACCGAAAAGGAGGCCAAAAACGAGAACGTGGGCGGCGAGGTGCTGTGCTACGTGTACTAACCCGCTAAGCACTAGTATCTATATGTCCCGCATTGGTAAACTGCCGATTAGCCTGCCCAGCGGTGTGCAGGTTTCGGTCGACAACGACAACACCGTAACGGTGAAAGGCCCCAAAGGCTCGCTGACCCAGCAAGTAGACCGTGACATCACGGTTGCTACCGAAGATGGCAGCGTGGTGGTAACCCGCCCCACCGATCAGAAGCGCCACAAGGCCATGCACGGCCTCTACCGCGCCCTGCTCAACAACATGATTACCGGCGTAAGCGCTGGCTACGAGCACAAGCTTGAGCTGGTAGGCGTAGGTTACAAGGCGGCCCTCAACGGCAAGGCCCTTGAACTGTCGCTCGGCTACTCGCACAACGTGTACCTGGCCCTGCCGCCCGAAGTATCGGCTACCGCCGTTACCGAAAAAGGTAAGAACCCCATCGTTACCCTGACTAGCATCGACAAGCAGCTTGTCGGCCAGGTAGCCGCCAAAATCCGCTCGCTGCGCAAAGTGGAGCCCTACAAAGGCAAAGGTGTTCGCTTCGTGGGTGAAATCGTTCGTCGTAAAGCCGGCAAGACTGCCGCTAAAAAGTAATCTAGTATCATGGCTTTCGATAAAGCATCCCGCCGGAAGCGCATTCAGCGCATCATCCGCACGAAAGTGTCCGGCACTCCGGAGCGCCCGCGCCTGTCGGTGTTCCGCTCCAATACGGGCATCTACGCCCAGATTATCGACGACACGGCTGGCCGTACCCTGGCTGCCGCTTCGTCGAAGAAGGTAACCGTCGAAGGTGGTAACGGCGTGGCCCTAGCCGCTGCCGTAGGCCGCGAAATCGCCGCCAAGGCGCAGGAGGCTGGCATTACCAAAGTAGTATTCGACCGCTCGGGCTACCTCTATCACGGTCGCGTTAAATCATTGGCAGAAGGAGCCCGCGAAGGCGGCCTCAATTTCTAAGGCATCATGGCAGAGTATAACAACAACAACCGTGGTGGCGGTGCCGGTGGCAACGACCGTGGGGGTAACAACCGGGGCGGCAACGACCGTCGCGGCAACGACCGCGGTGGCCGCGGCAACAACAACGACAGCGCCGTGCAAGGCGACTCGGATTTCAAAGAGAAAGTAGTGGCCATCAACCGCGTAGCCAAAGTGGTGAAAGGTGGCCGTCGCTTCAGCTTCTCGGCTATCGTAGTGGTAGGCGACGGCAAAGGCAACGTAGGCTACGGCCTGGGCAAAGCCAACGAGGTAACCGACGCCATTGCTAAAGGCATTGACGACGCTCGCAAAAACGTGGTGAAAGTGCCCCTCTACAAGCACACCGTTCCCCACGTAATGGAAGGCCGCTACGGCGGAGGTTTCGTACTCGTGCAGCCCGCCGCGGCTGGTACGGGGGTAATCGCCGGTGGTGCCATGCGTGCCGTGTTCGAATCGGCTGGTATCAAAGACGTACTCGCTAAGTCGAAAGGCTCGTCGAACCCCCACAACGTAGTAAAGGCTACCTTTGCTGCCCTCGCCAAAATGCGCGACCCGATGCAAATTGCTCAGGCGCGTGGCATTTCTCTCGCTCGCGTTTTTAACGGTTAATTGACCATGCCACAGATTCAAGTAAAGCTCGTGCGCAGCGCCATCGACCGCCCCGAGCGTCAGAAGCGCACCGTGCAGGCCCTCGGCCTGAATAAATTGAACAGCACCGCTACCCACGAAGCCAACCCCAGCGTGCTGGGCATGGTAAACGCTGTGAAGCACCTGCTGGAAGTAACCGAACTGTAAGCGTTTATCCCAGTCATGAATCTCTCTAATCTCAGACCCGCTGCCGGCTCCACGCGCAACAACAAGCGCCTTGGTCGCGGTGAAGGTTCGGGCGGCGGTGGTACCGCTACCCGTGGCCACAAGGGTGCCAAGTCGCGCTCGGGCTACTCGCGCAAGTCGGGCTTCGAAGGCGGTCAAATGCCGCTTCAGCGCCGCGTGCCTAAATTTGGTTTCAAGAACATCAACCGCGTTGAGTACAAAGGCATCAACCTGGACGTGCTCCAGAGCCTGTTCGAAGCCAACAACTCGGCCACGATGGCGGCTGGCTACTTCTCCGAAGCTGGCCTGGCGTCGAAAAATGCCAAAATCAAAGTTCTCGGCCGTGGCGAACTCAACGCCGCTATCGAGGTACACGCCCACGCTTTCTCGAAGACAGCCATTGAGGCTATCGAAAAGGCCGGTGGCAAAGTAGTTACGCTGTAGCTTATATTGTTATCGACTAGCAATGAATAAGTTTATCAACACGATAAAAAATATTTTTGCGATTGAGGATCTGCGTACGCGGATCCTCAATACGCTATTTTTCATTGCTATCTACCGGCTGGGCTGCTACGTAGTCCTACCCGGTGTAGACGCCACGCAGCTGAAGCAAGGCACCGGCGGCGTATTCGGCATTCTGGATACGCTGCTCGGTGGGGCGTTTAGCCACGCTTCCATCTTCGCGCTGGGCATTATGCCGTACATCTCGGCCTCTATCGTGTTGCAACTGCTCACGATTGCCGTGCCGTACTTCCAGAAGCTGCAAAAAGAAGGCGAGTCGGGTCGGAAGAAAATCAACCAGTATACCCGCGTGCTCACCATCCCGATCGTGATGGCACAGTCCGTGGGCTTCCTGGCCACGATTAACGCCGAGGCTATAATCAACCCCGGCACCTTCTTCACCATCTCAACCATGCTCATCATCACGGCTGGCACGCTGTTTTGCATGTGGTTGGGCGAGAAAATTACCGACAAGGGCATCGGCAACGGTATCTCCATGATTATCATGATTGGTATCGTCTCGCGCCTGCCCGGTGCGCTGATTGAGGAAGCCGGTGCCAAAGGCATCAACAAGTCGCTGGTTTTCCTGCTGGAGCTCGTTGTGCTGTTCCTCGTGGTAATGGCGGTTATCGTGCTCACACAGGCTGTACGCCGCATCCCGGTGCAGTATGCCAAGCAGGTAGGCGGTGCCACGCAACTCGACGCCCAGCGTCAGTTCATCCCGCTGAAAGTCAATGCGGCCGGCGTTATGCCCATCATCTTCGCCCAGTCGTTGATGTTCGTACCTAGCATCGCCGCTTCGGCCTGGGATAAGAACAGCGAGCTAGCAGCTAACATTGCAACTTATTTCTCACCGCAACACTGGGTGTATAACACCGTGTTTGCGTTGTTGATTATCATTTTCACTTACTTCTACACGGCCATCAGCGTCAACCCCAACCAGATTGCGGACGACCTGAAGCGCAGTGGTGGTTTCGTACCGGGCGTGAAGCCGGGTCGGGATACTTCCGAGTTCATCGACGAAATCCTTACCCGCGTAACCCTGCCGGGTGCCGTGGCGCTGGCCCTGATTGCCGTTTTCCCAACTCTCGCCTCTGAGTTAGGCGTTACGCGTGGCTTGTCCCTGTTCTACGGCGGTACGTCGCTCATCATCATGGTGGGGGTTGTGCTGGATACGCTGAATCAGGTGGAAAGCTACCTGCTGATGCGTCACTACGACGGCATGATGAAGTCGGGCAAGCTGCGCGGGCGTCCTTCGCAGCCGGTAGCCATCGCTTCGTAAACAGATAGCATGGCAACTGGTACCATTCAGTATAAAACTGAAGAAGAAATAGATTTAATGCGTGCTGCCGGGCAACTGCTGGCACGCGCCCACGGCGAGGTAGCTGCGCTGGTGCGGGTAGGAGCCACGACGCGGCAGCTAGACCGCCGCGCCGAGGAGTTTATCCGCGACCACGGAGCTACCCCTTCGTTCAAAGGACTATACGGTTTTCCGTACAGCTGCTGCCTGAGCCCTAACTCGGTGGTAGTGCACGGATTCGCCACAGATGAGCCGCTGCAAAGCGGGGATATCCTGACGGTGGACTGCGGGGTATTCCTAAATGGCTACCACGCCGATAGTGCCTATACTTACCCAATTGGGGAGGTGGCGCCGGAAGTGCAGCAACTGCTGGATGAAACCAAAGCTTCGCTGTACAAAGGCATTGAGCAAGCGATAGTCGGCAACCGCGTCGGCGACATTAGCTACGCCATTCAGAACTATGTGTCCCCGAAAGGGTACGGCGTAGTTCGCGAGTTGGTTGGTCACGGGGTAGGAGCCAAGCTACACGAAAAACCCGAGGTGCCAAACTACGGCAAGCGGGGTTCGGGGCCGCTGCTGCAAACCGGCATGACGCTCGCCATCGAACCGATGATTACCCTCGGCAAAAAAGATGTGGTGCAAGAAAAGGATGGCTGGACTATCCGCACCCGCGATAAGAAGCCAGCGGCGCACTTTGAGCACACCGTTGTTGTTAGAAAAGACAAGGCAGAGATTCTGACCTCCTTTGACTACATAGAAAAAGCACTGCAATAGCCCTTATGGCAAAACAAGCCTCCATCGAGCAGGACGGTACCATCCTCGAAGCCCTTTCCAACGCCATGTTTCGCGTGGAATTGGAAAATGGCCACCAGCTGATTGCCCACATCTCGGGTAAGATGCGGATGCACTACATCAAGATTCTGCCCGGCGACAAGGTAAAGCTCGAAATGTCGCCCTACGACTTGTCGAAAGGCCGCATCAAGTATCGTTACAAGTAATTTTTTTCGTTCTCTTCAAGGTCATGAAAGTAAAAACCTCGGTGAAGAAACGTAGCGTTGATTGCAAAATCATCCGTCGCAACGGCAAGCTCTACGTTATCAATAAGAAGAACCCCCGCTTCAAGCAGCGTCAGGGCTAAATCAATTTTCAGAAACCCGGAGCCTTGGGTACTGGTTGGGTTGAACTTTTCTTCAACGCACCGCCTTCCAAGCCGCTGCCGGGCTTTCTGGTCCGCAAACATCTAACCAACCAATATGGCTCGTATCGCAGGGGTTGACATCCCGGACAACAAGCGCGGCGAAATCGCCCTGACTTACATCTTCGGCATTGGCCGGAGCAACTCGGTTAAAATCCTCACCAAAGCTGGTATCGACACCAACAAGAAAGTGAAGGACTGGACCGAAGCTGAAGCTGGTGAGGTTCGCGCCATCATCGCCGCTGAGCACAAGACCGAAGGCGTACTGCGCTCGGAGATTCAGCTCAACATCAAGCGTCTGATGGACATTGGCTGCTACCGCGGCCTGCGTCACCGTAAAGGCCTGCCCGTGCGCGGCCAGCACACCAAAAACAACTCACGTACCCGCAAGGGCAAGCGCAAGACTGTTGCTGGTAAGAAGAAAGCAACGAAATAACTCATAGCGGCAATCAGAGTTGAGTTATGAGTTATGAGTTAGAAGTTATGAGCTAGAAAGTTGTAAATCGACTAGCTAGCCAATTCATAACTTCTAACTCATAACTTCTAACTCAAACCTAACACCTGCCGCGTTTACAGCGATAACCAAATGGCACAAAAAAGAAAAGACAAAGCCAAGAAGCGGCTTGTCGTGGTGGAGCAGGTGGGCCAGGTCCACATCCGCGCCTCCTTCAACAACATCATCATCTCGGTAACCAACTCGAACGGCCAGGTTATTTCCTGGGCTTCGGCGGGTAAAATGGGCTTCCGGGGCTCGAAGAAAAACACGCCTTATGCTGCTCAGATGGCAGCTAGCGACTGCGGCAAAGTAGCCCACGATCTGGGTATGCGCAAAGCCGAAGTGTTCGTGAAAGGCCCGGGCGCTGGCCGCGAGTCGGCAATCCGTGCGCTCGGTAACGTTGGTATCGAAGTGACGACCATCCGCGACGTGACGCCGCTGCCGCACAATGGCTGCCGCCCGCCCAAGCGTCGCCGCGTTTGATTTTTTACTTCTGATATTTTTCTAAAATGGCACGTTATACTGGCCCTACCGCCAAAATCGCCCGTCGCTTTTCGGAGCCGATTTTCGGCCCGAGCAAAGCGCTCAATAAAAAGAACTACCCCCCCGGCCAGCACGGCCGTGGCCGCCGTAAGAAGCAGTCGGAATACGCTATCCAGCTGATGGAGAAGCAGAAGGTGAAATACCTGTACGGCGTGCTCGAAAAGCAGTTTGAGAACCTGTTCCACAAAGCAGCAGTACTGCCCGGCATCACCGGCGACAACCTGCTCGGCCTGCTGGAATCGCGTCTCGACAACGTGGTATACCGTTTGGGCATCGCTGGTACCCGCCGCGCTGCTCGCCAGTTGGTATCGCACAAGCACATCACCGTAAACGGTGAAGTAGTAAATATCCCTTCGTACAAACTGCGTGCTGGCGACCAAGTTGGCGTACGTGAGAAGTCGAAGTCGCTCGAAGCTATCACGACCTCGCTGACCGTGCGCAACGCTCGTCAGTTCTCGTGGCTGGAGTGGGATGGCAAAGAAATGGTGGGCAAATTCACCAACATGCCGTCGCGTGACCTGATTCCGGAAAAAATCACGGAGCAGCTCATCGTCGAATTGTATTCGAAGTAATAATGGCACCCTGGTGCGGCCCGGACTTAGTTCGGGCCGCATTTGTGCTAAGCCGGTTTCGCTGCCTCAACTTCGAATAGAAACATGGACGCCAGCGGCACGAAAAAGAATCTCCCGGGGTTCTGGTTGGCTACCAACTCTTAAGCAAGCTTTTGGCTTGCTTTTCCTGTTACATAATTAACTGCCCCCAAATATGTCAATCTTAGCTTTTCAGATGCCGGAGAAGGTGGTAATGGAGAAATCCGACGACTTTACCGGAACGTTTGAATTCAAGCCTCTGGAGAAGGGCTACGGCGTTACGATTGGGAACGCGCTGCGGCGTATTCTGCTCTCGTCGCTGGAGGGCTTCGCCATTACGTCGGTGCGCACGACTTCGGTGCTGCACGAGTTCTCGACGATTGATGGGGTGATTGAGGACATGTCCGAAATCATCCTCAACCTCAAGCAGGTGCGCTTCAAGAAGATCAGCGATGCTATTGAGGACAAGATTACGGTGCGCGTGAGTGGCCAGGACACTTTCACGGCCGGCGACATTGGCAAGTTTGCCGTGGGCTTCCAGATTCTGAACCCGAAGCTGGTTATCTGCAACCTCGACCCGGCCAAGGAGCTGGAGTTTGAGTTGACGGTAGCCCGCGGTCGCGGCTACGTACCCGCCGACGAGAACAAGCCCGCCGACCAGGTTTTTGGGCAGATTGCCATCGATGCTATTTACACGCCCATCAAAAACGTAAAATACAGCATCGAGAATACCCGCGTAGAGCAGAAGACTGACTACGAGCGTCTGCTGATCGAAATCTCGACCGACGGCTCTATTCACCCTGAAGAAGCGCTGAAAGGTGCGGCTAATATCCTCATTCAGCACTTCATGTTGTTCTCGGATAGCACGATGCAGCTGAGCGGCAATCGCCCGGCCGCCGCCGAGCCGATTGACGAGGAGACCCTCGCCATGCGCAAAGTCCTCAAGACTTCGCTCGGCGAGATGGACCTCTCGGTACGTGCTTACAACTGCCTGAAGGCGGCCGACATCAAGACGCTGGGCGAGCTGGTGCAGCTCGACATGGCCGACATGATGAAGTTCCGCAACTTCGGTAAAAAGAGCCTCACCGAGCTGGAAAACCTGGTGGAAGAGAAAGGCCTGCACTTCGGTATGGACCTGAGCAAATACCGCCTGGACGAAGACTAGAATTTTTGATGTGGGAGATGGAAGGATGTGGAAATGTAGTAAATGCCACAGGTCGCCCTTCCATCTTCCACATTTTTTAGGTTATATAATGGGGCTGGACGGTTAAGAAGTCATTCTCACCTTTGCCACATTTTTACATTTCTCACATTTATTCAACCCGCTACGCCCTAGGGATTAGGGTTCTAATGAGGTTCTAGCGACCCGCCGTGGTCCTGGTCCGCAAGCGTAGTACTTACCCAACTTGTCCGATGCGACACGGTAAAAAAATCAACCACCTGGGGCGTACCGCCTCCCACCGCAACGCGATGCTGTCGAACATGGCTTCGTCGCTCATCCTCCACAAGCGCGTAACGACGACGGTAGCCAAGGCCAAGGCCCTGCGCCAGTTCGTGGAGCCGCTGCTGACGAAGTCGAAAGACGACACTACGCACTCGCGCCGCACCGTATTCGCTACCCTGCAAAACAAGGAGAGCGTGAAGGAGCTGTACGGCGAAGTGGCTGGCCGCATTGCCAACCGTCCCGGGGGCTACACCCGCATTCTGAAGCTGAGCGCCACCCGCGCCGGTGACAATGCTGATATGTGCATCATCGAGCTGGTAGACTTCAACGAAACCCTGCTCGAAGCTAAAAACGCCGCTGAAACCAAAACGACGACCACGCGCCGCTCGCGCCGTCGGGGTGGCAAGGCTGAGGCTACCGGTGCTAACACTAACGAAACCGCTCCGGCCGATACCCCCACCGAAACGCTGGTAAACGGCGAGACGCGTGAGGAAGCTGAAAAGCGTCACGAAGCTGAGGATGCTGCTGAGTAAGCTGTTCTGGCTACAAGTAAAAAGGGAGGCCCGCCGTTTGGTGGGCCTTTTTTTGTGTTTAGTGGCCGCTGTAATTGCTGCGTCGAGGGTGTTCATTAACGAGATAGATCTAATAATATGCCTGTCACGCTGAGCCTGCGGAGTATCTTGCTCGCTTCGGCCAATGGGGTGGGCAAGATGCTTTGCAGGCTCAGCATGACAAGTGTGTTGATGACGCGG
Source organism: uncultured Hymenobacter sp. (assembly GCA_913776615.1). Taxonomy (GTDB): domain Bacteria; phylum Bacteroidota; class Bacteroidia; order Cytophagales; family Hymenobacteraceae; genus Hymenobacter. Next base: position 134,786 of record CAJYPK010000015.1, on the reverse strand, counting down.
GGTATTCTTCGGTAGTGTTCGGAGCTATTTCTGACATCAAAAAGATGCTTAGCGGCAACTGTAGGCGGTACAAATAGTATGAGGCAAGAATGTGAGTCCGCTGAGGCTTACGGGGCGACGAAGCTTCTGGGGCCGCAATGCGCCAGGGGCCAGCCAATGGCTTGAACTCAACGTATTTTTATGCAGGAACAGCGACGCTTGGCGGAGGCTAACAACCAGACCGCAGCTTGGAAAAAATTTGGGCCCTACCTCACTGAGCGGCAGTGGGGTACGGTGCGGGAAGACTACAGTCCCCACGGCAACGCCTGGGACTACGTCACGCACGACATGGCGCGCTCCTACGCCTACCGCTGGGGGGAGGAGGGTATTGCGGGCATCAGCGACGACCAGCAGCAACTGTGCTTTGGCGTAGCGCTGTGGAACGAAGCCGATAATCAACTGAAAGAGCGGCTGTTCGGCCTGACTAACGGTCAGGGCAACCACGGCGAGGACGTGAAGGAGCAGTACTACTACTTGGACAGTACGCCCACGCATTCCTACATGAAAATGCTGTACAAGTATCCGCAGCGGGCATTCCCCTACAAAGAACTGCGGGAGGAAAACGCCCGGCGCACCAAGCTGGATCCCGAGTATGAACTGCTGGATACCGGCATTTTCGATGAGAGCCGCTACTTCGACGTTGTTATCGAGTACGCCAAGGCAGGGCCGGATGACTTGCTCATTCGCATCACGGCGTACAACCGGGGGCCGGAGGCTGCGCCGCTGCACGTGCTGCCGCAGCTATGGTTTCGCAATACCTGGGCCTGGGGGTATGATGATCGCCGGCCGGTGGTGCAGGCGACGGGTACCGATGCGATGGAGGCCAGCCACCACGCATTGGGGCAGTACCAATTGTATTGCGAGCGGGCGGAAGAGCTGCTTTTCTGCGAAAATGATACGAACGGTACCCGCTTTAAGAAAAAGCTATTTGCCGGCCTGCCAGTGGGGGAGACCTATTTCAAGGACGGCATTAACAACTACGTAGTTAAGGAGAAGAAAAAGGCGGTGAACCCCGCGCAGCGTGGTACCAAGGCGGCGGCCCACTATACGTTTGACATTGCGCCCGGCGAGGCGCAGGTGGTGCGCCTGCGTCTTAGTCAGCCCGCACAGGAGGCGCCGTTTGCGGACTTCGACCAGATTTTCGCGGAGCGTCAGCGGGAGGCCGACGTATTCTACGAGTGCGTGCAGGAGGGCGTAACTGACCCCGATGCCCGCCAAGTGCAGCGCCAGGCTTTCGCGGGCATGCTCTGGAGCAAGCAGTACTACTACTACGACGTGAGCCAGTGGCTCGACGGTGACCCCAAGCGCCCGGCCCCAGCCGGCGACCGCCTCACGGGCCGCAATTCGACGTGGCGGCATTTACACAACGCCGATATTATCTCGATGCCCGATAAGTGGGAGTACCCGTGGTACGCGGCCTGGGATCTGGCTTTCCATTGCCTGCCCCTGGCCATGCTTGACGCCAGCTTTGCCAAGCACCAGCTGAGATTGCTCACCCAAGACGGCTACCTGCACCCCAACGGGCAGATGCCGGCCTACGAGTGGAAATTTGAGGACGTGAACGCTCCAGTACACGCCTGGGCCACCTGGCGCGTGTACCAGATGGACCGCAAGCTCAACGGTGGCAACGGCGACGCGGTGTTTCTAGAGGCCGTGTTTCAGAAGCTCGTGATGACGTTTATGTGGTGGGTGAACCGCAAGGACCGCGACGAGCGCAACATCTTTGAGGGCGGATTTCTGGGGATGGATAACATTGGGGTGTTCGACCGCTCGGCGCCGCTGCCCACGGGCGGCAAAATCGAGCAGAGCGACGGCACCAGCTGGATGGCCATGTTTGCCCTCAACCTGATGCGGATGGCGCTGGAACTGGCCAAGACCAACCCGCTGTACCAAGAAATGGCCAGCAAGTTCTTCGAGCACTTCCTGTATATCGCCTACGCCATGACCAAGGGCGGCGGCGGCGAATTCAACCTTTGGGACGAGCGCGACCAGTTTTACTACGACGTGCTGCACATGCCCGATGACTCGCGCGAGCGCCTGCGCATCCGCTCGATGGTGGGGCTGATTCCGCTCTTCGCCGTGGAGGTAGTCGATGATGAGCTACTCGAAGCCATGCCACAGTTTGCGACGCGGGCGCAGTGGCTTATTCAGCACCGGCCGCACCTGGCTGAGCTCGTGAGTCGCTGGCAGGAGCCCGGCGAGGGAGCCCGCCACCTGCTGAGTTTGATGCGCCGTCGCCGCCTGCGCAGCATCCTGACGCGGATGCTCGATGAAACGGAATTCCTATCCGACTACGGTATTCGCTCGCTCTCGCGCTACCACCTGGATCATCCCTTCGAGTACCACACCGCCGAAGACAGCTTCGAGGTGCGCTACGTGGCGGGCGAGGCCGAGTCGAACATGTTCGGGGGCAATTCTAACTGGCGCGGCCCGATCTGGTTTCCGGTCAATTATCTCATCATCGAGTCGTTGCAGCGGTTTCACAGTTATTACGGAGCCTCGTTTACGATTGAGTACCCGACGGGCTCGGGCAAGATGTACAACCTCAGCGAAGTGGCCGATGCTTTGTCGGAGCGGCTGGCCCGGCTGCTGCTCAAAGACGAGCACGGCCATCGCCCGGCCTTCGGCCCGGCGGGCCCGTTGCAGGACGACCCGCACTTCCGCGACTACCTGCTGTTTCACGAGTTTTTCCACGGTGACGACGGCCACGGCCTGGGGGCCAGCCACCAAACCGGCTGGACGGGCCTGATCGTGCGCCTGCTGCAACAGCGGACTTGAGGCTAATGTCCCGGGCGCGGGCTACCTGCGCCCGGGGCTTCGGCGCAGCCAGCGAAACAGCGTGAGAGAGGTGCGGCCGGTGCAACCCAACGGCCCGCGCCATTGTCTGTTGCCTATAGGTCGAAGCGTTCCCGACCTTTGCGCCTCTCCCCACCTGCGTTTGCCTATGGAAGCCGTTGCGTATATCGACATTAATGCCCCGCTGGTAGAGCGGTGCCGCCTCAACGACCGGCAGGCCCAGGCCGAGCTTTACCGGCGCTATTCCAAGGCCATGTTCAACGCGGCGCTGCGCATTACGGGCGATTATGCCGAGGCCGAGGACGTGTTGCAAGAATCATTTTTGAGCGCGTTCCGCGAGTTGAGCGGCTATAAGGGCGACTCGTCGTTCGGGGCCTGGCTCAAGCGTATCGTTGTCAATAAAAGCATCAACTGCCTGCGCCAGCGGCGCTTGCAACTGGTACCGCTCGAAGACTTTCACCACGACGCGGCCCCGGCCGAGGCCAGCCTACCGCACCCCGGCGACGAGGCCGACGAGCAGCAGTACCGCGCCGACGTGCTGCGCCGCTGCATTCAGGAGCTGCCCGACGGCTACCGCGTGGTGCTGTCGCTGTACCTGCTCGAAGGCTACGACCACCTGGAGATAGCCGGCATTCTGGGCATTACCGAGTCTACTTCCAAGTCGCAGTACAGCCGGGCGCGCACCCGCTTGCGCGAATTGGCTATGCAGCGCGGCCTGAGTTAGTTAGTAGGTATTCAATCACCGAAGGGCTGCAATTTTTTTATGTCGGCGGGCAGCCTTGGTACCAGTACCTGCGTACTAGCCCCACCCGAAAGTCTTACTCCGCTCCCGCGGAAACCCCTATTTGTTATGGAGCCTATTAACCGTCATTCACTAGAAAATTACGCGGAGCGACACCGGGCCGACTTCGACCTGCACGAGCCCCGGCCCGAGCTGTGGGCCGCCATCGAAAAGCAGCTACACGGCGACAGTGCTTCGGCCGAGTTGCCCCGCATGACTATCGTAACTACGCCGGCCGCGCCTGCGCCCGCAGCGCCCGCCCCGGCCCCACCCGCCACGCCGCAGCTGCGCGTGCAGAAGAATGAGCGCTGGCAGCGCTACGGCATCGCCGCCGCCCTGCTGGCCCTGGTAGTGGCCGCCGGCCTGGGCGAAGCCTGGAAAAGCCAGCACGCGCCCGACCTGGCCAGCCAGACCACCGAAGTAACGACTTCGACTACCGACGCGGCTCTTTATCTCGGCCCCGAATCTAACGTGCTGGCGGCCAGCCAGGGTGGGGCCGACGTTGACGCCCGCCTCGATACCGCCGTGCACGGCATGGAGCGCTATTACATCGCCCAGCTCACTGATCGCAAAAGCCAACTCAGCCAGCTGGCACCCGAGGCCACGGCCGAATGCACCCGGGAGCTGGCGGGCCTCGATTCGAGCTACCAGCAGCTCAAGCGCGAGCTACCCCGCCACCCCCAGCCCGAGGTAGTCCTGACGGCCATGAACCGCAATCTGCAAATCCGCCTCGATATTCTCGACCGCCAGCTCCAGCAGCACGGCGACGACCACGAAGACCTGGCGGGTACTACGGCCGCTAGCGAATATGCGCTGGCCGACAGCCGCAGCCTGGCTGATAATACATTCCGCCGCAATGGCCACTAGCCGTACGCAGCTACTAGCCGGGCTACTGTTGCTAGCCAGTGCCGGCCAGCGGGCGCTGGCCCAGGCCTTGCCCGAGCGCAGCCCAGAATGCACCTACGTAGCCCCGGTGGCCACTGGCGGCCAGGATGGTCCTGCCCAGGGGCAACCTCAGGTTGTTCAGCAGGAAAATACGCCGCCCATCGAGCAGCGGCGGCACCTGAGCCGCAGCTTCCGGGTAGCGAAAACGGGCCAGGTATTCGCGCTCGATACCCGTTACGGCCACGTGCGCGTCAGCACCTGGGATAAGCCCGAGATGAAAGTGGAGGCCGAGCTTATTGCCCGCGCCGAAACCGCCGCCGGGGCTACCCAACTGCTCGATGGCCTGGGCGTGCAGTGGCTCGACTACGATGCCCGTACGGGCGGGGTAAGCGTAAGCTCGCAGTTTGGGCCAGCGCTGAAGGGCCGGTGCAGCGGCGGGGGCTGCCGCTACGAAGTCAATTACACGGTGTGGCTGCCCGGCACCACGGCCCTGCGGCTCACTACTTCGTTTGCCGACGTGGCTGTGGCCAATGACTGGCAAGGACCGACGCAGCTCTCGGTTAATTACGGCGCGTTGCGCACCGGCCGCCTCAACGGTACCGGCAACGTGGTCCACATCGCCAACGGTGACGCCACCCTGGCCTTCGCCAAGCAGGCCAGCCTCGAAGCCGAATACGCCCGCCTGCGCCTCGACGCTGGTGAGCAGATTGAGCTGCGAACCAACTACTCCGACATCGACATGGGCACGGTGCACGACCTCACCGTCAACAGCAAGTACGGCGGGGTGGCGCTGGGTACGGTGCGTACGCTGCGCGGCTCGTCGGGCTACTCGCACTTCAGCGTGGGCAAGCTCAGCGAGGGCCTCAACATGACGGTGCGCTACTGCCCCGATTTCGAAGTGCGCGACATGGGAGCCAATTTCCGCCAGATTACCCTGGACGGTGGCTACAGCACCATCCGGCTGGGCTTTGCCGAGGCCACGCCCAGCTTCCGCTTCGACGTGAGTACCGAGCAGGGCCAGCTGCTGGTCGATAAAAAGCAGGTGCGCGTGCTTTCCGAAGGCGGCAAGGCCGATGGCATCGCCGACGTGATGGGCGTGTACGGCGGCCGAGTGCCGGCCCGTGGCGCGGGCAACGTCAACATCAAGGTGCGCTACGGCACGGTGCGCTTCAGTAAATAAAAGGCGGGCTTCCGCGAGCCTAAACCGCCCGGCTGCGTATTGCGTGGCCGGGCGTTCTTTTGCAAGGTGTTAAAACCTATTCTCCTGTGCGGGCTGCTGGCGCTGGCTGGTCCCGTCCGGGCTCAAACCCCGGCTCGTATGGCACCTTCCTCATCTCTCACCGCCTACGCGCTGCGCCTCCGGCCCGGCGACGATTTGCGCCAGCAGCTCACGGCTTTCGTGGCGGCGCACCACCTGGAGGCCGGTGCCGTGCTCACCTGCGTGGGTAGCCTCACCGACGTAAGCTTGCGCCTGGCTAATCAGGAAGCTGCCACCCACTACCACGGGCACTTCGAGATAGTGTCGCTCGTGGGGACGCTCTCGGCGACGGGCGGCGGGCACCTGCACCTGGCCGTAGCCGACAGCACCGGCCGGACGCTGGGCGGGCATCTGCTCGATGGCTGTCGGATTTACACCACCGCCGAGATTGTACTGGGGGCGCTGCCGGCATTGCGCTTCGTGCGGGAAGTTGATCCTGCGTTTGGGTATCGGGAGTTGGTAGTGAAGCCCCGGTAGGGTATTTCGCGCAGGGTTTCGCAGTGGTGGCCGTTTAAGGTTGGATATTGCGTTTTTCCCACCCGTAATTACTCTCCCGATGGTTGCTGATACTCCCGCCGCCCAGGCTTTTCGGCGGCAAGTGCTGAGCCCGGCCAAGCTCCGGCTTTTTATGTTACGCAAGCTGCCGATGGCCTGGCTGGCTGGCCTGCGCCTCACGGCGCTCACGCCAGCGGCGGCTACGGTTACCATCCGCTACAAGTACCTCACCCAAAACCCGTTTCGCAGCATCTACTTTGCCTGCCTGGCGATGGCGGCCGAGCTGGCCAGCGGCATTCAGGCCATGATGCACGTGCAGGGCGGCGGGCCGGTGTCGATGCTGGTGGTGGGCCTCACGGCCGAGTTTCGTAAAAAAGCCGTGGGTCGCATCGCTTTCACTTGTCCCGATGGCGCAGCCATCGCCCAGGCCGTGGCCGACAGCCGCGCCACCGGCGAAGGCCGCACGGTGGAGTGTATTAGCACCGGGGTAGATGAGGCCGGCGATGTGGTAGCGGTGTTTCGGGTAACGTGGTCGTTTCGGGCGAAGAAATAGCGCGAAGCCGGAGCTTCGCGCTAGTGGGATTTACTGCCGACTCTCAGCCAGATTTTCCTTCGTGAGCACGTCCACCATGCCGTCTTCGCTCACTACTACCACGAGGCAGGGGTAGGGCGAGCTTTCGACGTAGCGCACCGCCGAGTTGTAGCGGGCACCGCGGGTGCTGGTGCCGTGGCCGCTGGCCTTGCCGTCGAGAATAACGCCGATGGAGTAGCAGTAGCCCTCGGGGTCGAGCAGCACCGCGCCGTCGATGCTAGTGATGAGCTGGGTGATAAGCGGCGTGAGCGGCACCGGCTCAATGAGCGTGCACTGGAGCTTGAGGCGGTCGGCCTCGGCCAGCGCCTCGGTGGTGATGACGAGCAGCGTCCCCTTGGGCTGCTTGCTGGCTTCGAGCACCACTTCCCAGAGGTGGGTAATTTTATCGGTGTGGTGCAGGTCGAAGGTGCGCTTGAGGTCGCGCTTGAAGCGCAGCTTGTTGAGGCGGGGGCGGGGCAGCGTGGGCAGCCCGTAGCGCGAGCGCAGCAGCACCTGCCCGGCGTGGGAGAATTCCCAGGCGTAGTGCGTTACGAAGTGGATGTCGAATAAATCTTCGCGGGTATGGTCGTAGTGCCCCACCTGGCGGCCCAGGGCGTACACCTTCTCGCCGTCGGCCAGCAGGTGTACGTCGTGGCTGGTCATTTCGAGCAGCTTACGCACGGCGCGGTAATCGCTGAGCTCGGTGGGGCAGGTGAGGGCGAAGACCTCCTCCACGTTGGGGTGCCCGCGCCGGGCCAGCAGCATGCGCCCGATGCCCTCGGCCCCCTCGTAGCGCAGGCTGGAGATGGTGTTGAGCGTGAAAAACAGCTGGGCCGTGCTGGGGTCGGCCCCCAGGGCGTGGGCGGGGGTGTCGAGCAGGCTTTTGCCGGCGGCACGCAGGAGTTCCTCGGTTTCGCGGGGGCGGAACAGGAAGCCCGCGCCCGGCTCCGGCTCGTTGAGCGACTTCGAGCACTCTTCGTTGAAGCGGTACATGGCGCCCACTACCAGCGAGGTAGCCAGCGGCTTACCATCAATGTAAAAGCGGTTGGGCTGCAAAGACGGGTAGGAGCGCAGCGCCTTGCGCTGCACCCGCAGCACTGTAAACACCAGGTAGCCGTCGATGCGGGCCGGCCAGCCGGCGAAATGTTGGTGCGGCTCGCCCTCGTCCAGCTCGTCCAGGGTCCGCTGCACCAGCGCCCGGATGCTGCGGTTTTCGTAGCGCTGACGCAGGAAGGCGGGACTCATGTCGGCCAGGGCGGGCAGTAGCGCGGCGGGCGGCACGCCGGTGGCCGGGCAACTCAGGCCCTCGGCCACCAGCCCCGCGAAGGCCTCGGCGGGCAGGCTACTGGCGGCCGGCTCCTGGCACACGGGCTTGCCGGCCTCGGGGTCGAGGGGCAGGCCCAGCAGCTGTACGTAGGGGTTCAGGTCGTCGTCGAGGGCATCAAATAAAGCCTGCGCGATGGCCTGCGCCCCTTCGAGGTAGCGCCGCTGGTGCAGCCAGATAAAGTTGGGTGAGCCGGCCGAGGCCAGCGTGGGAACGGGAGTAGGAGAGAGCGTGAGCAGCATAGCGGAGTGGAAAAGCGCCCGGACCGGGCGGCGCTTCTCGCTAAAGTCACGCCCACGGCCCTACAGCTGAAAGATAACCGGCAACGACATCTTTTGCTTTATCGGCTTGCCCTGGTACAGGGCCGGCTCCCACTTGGGCGCGGCCTTGATGAGGCGCACGGCCTCCTCATCGAGCCCCGAGCCGTGCTTTTGCACCACGCGCACGTCGGTAAGCGAGCCGTCGGGCTGGATGGTAAACTCCACCGGTACTTTGCCCTGGATGTGGCGCTTACGGGCCAGGTCGGGGTATTTTTGATTGGCAGCTATCCAGGCGAAGAAAGCGGCCGTGCCGCCCACCGGCTGGGCCGACTTCTCGGGCCGGATGATGTTGGTGCCCGTGGGCGTAGTGCCCACCACCGAGGTAGTACCGGGCGCGGCGGCTACCGCGCCGGGAGGCAGCGGCTTGCCGGGTTTGGTGCTGCCGGCGGCGGGCACTTCCACGGTTTCGCCCGAGCCTTCGGCCAGCACGAAGCTGATGGGCAGCGTCACGCGCTGGCGCACCAGCTGGCCGTGGTTGTGGGCGGGCAGCCACTTGGGGCCGGCCTTCACTAAGCGAATTGCTTCAGCGTCGAGCAGCGGGGCTACCGGCTGCTTTACTTCGACCTCGCCCACGCTACCGCTGCGCTCCACTACGAACGTTACTTGTACGGTGCCTTCCTGCTTGGCCTGCATGGCGGCCACGGGGTATTTCTGGTGGCTGGCCAGGTAGTCGGCGTAGGCCGCCGGGCCGCCCTTGGGCACGGCGGGCTGCTCCACGGCGTCGTATACCGTCTTGGGGTCGTCGGCTGGGTATTTGAGCTTGGCGGGCTTTTGAGCCAGGGCCGGCGTAGCGGCCAGCAACAGGAGCGCGAGGGCGTGCGATTTCATAGAAGATAGCAACTAGCGTAAGCAGACTGCGAAGCTACAACCGCCACCGAGGTGGCTGGGGCACTTGTAGCATTGCCAGCAGGTGGCAGCGTGGTTCTTTTTATCGTATAGTGAACAAGCTAGGTTGGTTGTTTCAACGCAGCCGGCAGGATATTTGTCGAAAATTCATCATATGCACATTGAACGTAACCTACGGCTGTCCTTCATCTGGGATAAATACGGGTGGCGACCGCTGCTACTATTCGCCCTGTACGATGCTTTCGTGGGGCTGCTCTACGGGCCACTCGACATCCACTGGCTCGATATTCCGTGGCAGCCGGTGGCCATGCTGGGAACGGCGGTGGCGTTCTACATCGGCTTCAAAAGCAACGCCTCGTATTCACGCTTCTGGGAGGCGCGTCAGCTCTGGGGGGCGGTCGTCAACTCGTCGCGCACCTGGACTTCGCGGGTGCTGTACCTCGTGGAGCCGGCCGCTGGCCACTACTATCCCGAAGAAAAAGTAGTGGACCTGCGCCGTCGCCTCGTGTACCGGCACATTGCCTGGGTAAATGCCCTGCGCCTGCACCTGCGCCGCCAGACGGCCGAGCTCTGGCAAACTGACGTCGTGCCCTTCCTGCTCGACCCGGCCGACCACGCCCTGAGCCAGCTGGCCAACCCCCCCGCCCAGCTGCTCAACCGCCAGAGCCGCGACTTCGGCGAGCTCAGCAACGAGGGCCTGCTTACCGAGTTCCGCGAAATCTCGCTGGCCGATACCATTCGCGAGCTCAACAACCACCAGGGGGCCTGCGAGCGCATCAAAAACACGCCGTTTCCGCGCCAATACGCGTTTTTCAGCTACGTTTTCGTCATGGTATTTGCCTTTCTCCTGCCGCTGGGTCTGGTCGAAGAGTTTGACCATCGCGTGGCCCTCGGCCCCTACCACGTGTGGCTCATGGTGCCCTTCGCCACCCTGGTGAGCTGGGTATTTCACACCATCGAGAAAGTGGGCCACAATAGCGAAAATCCTTTCGAAAACTCTGAAAATGATGTGTCAATGTCGGCCATCTGCCGCAGCATAGAAATCGACCTGCGCCAGATGATGAACGAAACCAACCTGCCCAAACCCGTGCAGCCGGTAGAGGACGTGCTGTATTAGAGGCTTGCAGACATGAGAGGTGATTAGACACGAGAAAGCTCAATCAGGGCAATTCTCATGTCTGATCACGAAGCTGTTTAGGAAGTGACACGACCACCCAACTATTGTCATGCTGAGCTTGCCGAAGCATCTTGGCAGGTTCGTCGAACGGCTGAATAGCGAACCTGCCAAGATGCTTCGGCAAGCTCAGCATGACGGACATTTTTAGTTGACTTCCTTCCTAAACAGCCTTCACGTCTCACATTTGAAAATTTTCAATGCAGTAGCCAGAAATTAAGGTAAAACGAACGCTAAAACGTCAGGTAGTGCGCCGCACTGCCTGACGTTTTTCGTTGGTGGGTCCGCCTGTCCCGGCCCGTCGTACCTTTGCAGCTCGTTAGCTATTCGATACGTGATGTATAAATATCCCCGGCCAATTTCTGCGTTTGGCCGCTTTGTGCTGTTGATGCAAATGATGGTAACCCGCCCCGAGCGCCGCCAGGTGCTCTGGAGCCGTATCCTCGAAGAAGCCGTTGACATTGGTACCGATTCCGTTTTTATCGTGGGCCTGGTATCTACCTTCATCGGGGCCGTTACCTGCGTGCAGATTGCCTACAACATGGTCAACCCGCTCATTCCGATGAGCACCGTGGGCTTCATGGTGCGCGAGATGACCATTCTGGAGCTGGCCCCCACCATTATCTCGGTAGTACTGGCGGGTAAGGTCGGCTCGTCCATCGCGGGCGGACTGGGTACCATGCGTATTACCGAGCAGATTTCAGCCATCGACGCGATGGGCATTAACTCGGCCTCTTACTTAGTGCTGCCGCGCATTATTGCCTCGTTGTTCGTGTTTCCGCTGCTCGTCATCCTGGCCATGAACCTGAGCATCCTGGGAGGCTACGTAGCAACCCAGCTGGCGGGCGTGATGCCGGGGGCCGACTACATTGAGGGGATCCGCTACTCATTCAAGCCCTACACGGTGCTGTTCTCGCTCATCAAGTCGGTGGTGTTTGCCTTCTTAGTGTCGGCCATCTCCTCTTATAAAGGCTATACCCTGCGGGGCGGCGCGCTCGAAGTGGGCAAAGCCAGCACGGCCGCCGTTACCAACTCCATCATCTCCATCCTGCTGGCTGATTACGCCCTGGCGAGCATCCTGCTGTAGCATCTGGCCCCGTGGGTTGGTGGCTGGCCTGCGGCGGCAGTTCCGTAGTATAAGCTCGCCGCTAGACTGGCCGATGAGCGCTGGGCCCGGGCGTAACCCGCTCCCCGGCTGGGCGCGTACCTTGGGCCAGCCATGTCGATTGCCCTGCCCCTGTCGCGCCGCGACCTGTCGTATTTCTTCTTCAGCCAGCATTTTTCCGATGGCCTGCGCACCACGCTGGCCATCTTGCTGCCGGCCGTGATAGGCGCGCAGTGGGGGCAGTTTGCCGAGGGCATCACCATTTCGACCGGGGCCGTGTGCCTGAGCGTCACCGACACGCCCGGCCCGCTACAACACCGTCGCAACGGGCTACTGGCTGCCCTGGGGTTGGTTTTTGCGGGCGCGCTGCTGGTGGGCTGGCTGGCTCCTTATCGCCTGGCCCTGGGCACGGTGTTCGTCGCCCTGAGTTTCGGCCTGACCATGCTGCTGGTGTGGGGTGCCCGGGCGGGCTCGGTGGGCTCGGCAGCGCTGCTGGGCATGGTGCTCACGCTGGCCCACCCGCCCGCCGGCGCGGCGGCCAACTGGCTGCACGCGGGCCTATTGGGGCTGGGGGGCCTCTGGTACCTGCTGTTGGCCCTGGTGCAAAGCCGGGTGCAGCCCTACCGCTCGGCCCAGCAGGCGCTGGGCGAGTGCCTGCACGCCGTGGCGGGTTTTCTCCACTTGAAGGCCACTTTCTACAACACTGCTACCAACCTCGACGATGACTACCGCCGCCTCGTGGCCCAGCAGGTGGTGGTAAATGAAAAGCAGGAGGCCGTGCGCGACCTCATCTTCCGCTCGCGCCAGATTGTGAGCGAAAGCACCAGCACCGGCCGTCGCCTCGTGCTCACCTTCACCGAGACGGTGGATCTCTACGAACACATCACGGCAGGCTATTACGACTACGCGGCCCTGCGCCGGGCCTTCGGCCACACCGGCGTCCTGGCCGAAATCCAGGGCTTTATCGGCCGCCTGGCGACCGACCTCGACTACCTGGGCAGCGCCATCCTGGCCAATCACGCCTACGGCACCCCGCCGCCCGACCGCCTCCCCGAGCTGCGGCAGCTGCAAGCCCGCATCAATGCCCTGCCCAGCCCCGAGCCTGCGACGGGAACTAGTACGCTAGTACTCAAGAAGATTTTAGTGAACCTGCGCGACCTGCACCGCCGCGTGAATAGCATCCGACGCTATTTTGATGAAGCCCGGGCCGCCGCCCTGGCCCCCGATCCGCGCCGGGTGGCCAGCCACATGCAGTTTGTAGCGCGCCAGGAGCTGGAGTGGAGTGCCATTACCGAAAACCTGACGCTGGGCTCCTCGGTGTTTCGGCACGCCGTGCGCATGGCCGTGGCCTGCGCGGTGGCCTACACCGTGGCCGAGCTGCTGTGGCACGGCCAGCACAACTACTGGATTCTGATGACCGTCACTTTCATGCTCAAGCCGGGCTTCAGCCTCACGCGCGAGCGCAACATCCAGCGCATCAGCGGGACGCTGGTGGGTGGGGCGCTGGGGGTGCTGGTGCTGTGGGTCGTCCCAAGCAAGGATTTGCGCTTTACCCTGCTGCTCGTCTTTATGGTGGTGGCGTACTCGTTTCAGCGCACCAAGTACTTCGTCACGGTGGTCTTTCTCACCGCCTATCTACTTATCATGTTCAGCTTCCTGGGGCTGGGCTACCTGGGCATCATCGAGGAGCGCCTGACCGATACCGTGCTGGGCTGCGCCATCGCGTTTGCCACGGCGTACTTCCTGTTTCCGCGCTGGGAAAGCGACCAATTGCCCGACCTGCTGGCCGCCACCCTACGGGCCAACCTCGCCTACCTGCGCCAGCTGGCCGACCGGCTGGCCGGCCGCGAAGTGCCCCCCACTACTTACCGCCTGCTGCGCAAAGATGTGTACGTGGCCTCGGCCAACCTGGCGGCGGCCTTTCAGCGGATGCTCTCCGAGCCGCGCCGCACCCGCCGCCACCCCACCGAAGTACACGAGTTCGTGGTGCTCAACCATATTCTCTCGGCCAATATTTCGGCTATTACCACTACCTGGCAGGATGAGGCTACGCCCAACCCTACCGTGCCACCCGCGGCGCGGCGCGTGCTTACCAGCGCCCAGGCTGCCCTCACCAAAAGCCTGGCCCGGTTAGCCGCCATGCCCGCTATCACCGCCGAAGCGACGCCCACCGCAACCGCCGCCCTTATGCAAAACGTGCAGGCCGATGCCCAGACCAGCGAAACTATTGCCGACCGCACCCTGGCCGAGCAGCTGGCTTTTCTGCAAAAGGTAAGCAGCGACCTGGTGCGCGTGACGGACGCGCTGGCTGCGTAGAGTTGATATTTTATGCTGAAGCTTGCCAAAGCATTTCTATCACCTCACTGAGCGGGGCGAAAAAGACCGCCTGAGCAGCGGGTATAATTCAAATCCGTCATGCTGAGCCTGCGAAGCATCTTCTCACGCAGGGGAATATGTGATCGGGCGTGGCAAGATGCTTCGCAGGCTCAGCATGACGGATGGTGAAAAGAAGCAGGCAGAAATAAAGGCTAATTTAGCCTTGCCTACCCTTTACGGCCCGAGCCGCCCGGTTTCTTGCCGCCGCCGTCCTGCTTGTTGACCGTGGCCCAGGCGCGGGCCTCGGCTTCTTCTTCGGGTACGCCTTTCTTTTCGTAGCTTTCTTCGATGTGCTCGGCCTGGCGTTTTTGCTTGTCGGTGTACTTCGACTTATCTCCTTGTGGCATGGTTGTACGAGTGGAAAAAGTGAGAGAAAAAACGTGGGCTGGCTGACGTCGGCCCGCATTTTTATACGATGGGCCCGCCGCGGTCGTTAAAGCCGAGTTAACCGGTCGGGTGGGGTAGGGGCGCTACCTTCGACCATTCTATTCGCTAGCTGCCCATGCGCCACGTCGCCGACATTCCGTATCCCCAAGTTAAAATCACCCTGCTGGCCTGGAACGGCAAATACCTGCTCAAGCTGGAGCAAGGTGCGCTGGAGCAGACGTATAAGGTAGCCGAGTTGGATTTGAGTGGTATCGCGGCCCCCGACGTGGAAATCCGCCAGCTACTCGACGACGAGTTTCTGGCCGCGGCCGTCGCCCGCTTCCAACTCATGCGCGACGACATGCGCGCCGCCTTTGCCCGCCACGACCTGCGCTAAGCCCGCCAACTTCTTCATCTCTCGCTTCTTTCGCCATGCTGCGCCAATTCTTTCTCGCCTCAGCCCTGGCCCTTGGGCTGGCCGCCGCCGCCCGCGCCCAAACCTACGAGCCCGGCCAAAACTACGTGGTGCGCCAGGGTCAATTGCCCTACGCCGGCCGCACTCAGTACAGCGTCAACGTGGTAGTGGATGGTCCCGAGGACCAGACCCGGGATTTCTTTCAGGACTACATGAAGAGCACCTACCGCATTTCGTTCAAGGGCGGGCTCGCGGGGCTGCTGGGCAAAAAGGGTGTGCTCACGGCCAAAGAGGTGTCGAGCATCGGGATTTCGAGCCGCCCGGTAGATTTGTACGTGGCCACCACGGCCCTCACCGACTCTACCACCGAAGTAGCCATGTTTGGCGGCTTCGGTGAAAAAACCTTCTTCTCGCCCGATCTCACGGCCCTCGAATTCAAGCGACTGCAAACGCTGATGGAGAAGTACGCGCCCGCCGCCCGCACCAACGCCTTCCGCCAGCAGGTGGTCGCCGCCGAGGCCAACATCGCCGCCGTCGACAAGGAAAAAGAGAAGCTGAACAAGGCCATGGAGTCGGCCCGCAACAATACGGCCGCCAATCTCCGCCGCATCGACGAGCTGCTGCGCCAGAACAAGGCCAACGCCCTGCTCATCAGCCAGGATAGCGTGCAGCTCATTAGCAACGGCCAGCTGCGCGAGGCCGGTACGCAGGTGCTGGAGCGCCGTCGCCAGCGCCTGGCCGGCGTAGCAAAGTAGGGGCGGCGCGAAGTAGCTTTGCCCATTCCCGCGCCCGCTATGAATCCTTCCGACGCTCACTCGTCTCTCGTCGCCCTGCGCCAGCTCAAGGAAATGCTGGACGCCGGCACCATCACGCCCGCCGAATTTGAGGCGCTCAAGCGTCAGATAGTCTTCGGGGTTGAGCCCGCGCTGCCGATTGCGCCACCCGCCGCTGCGGCGGAGCCCGCTGGCCCTGCCCCGGCCTTCGAGCCCGCGTCGCCGCTGGCCCCTCCGGCTCCGCCAACGCCCTATGCGGCCCCCGAGCCGGAGCCGGCTCCCACGACGGAGCCGCTGCCGCCAGTGGCCCCGCCCGCCGATGTCGATACTGACTGGCTGGCGGCTGCCGCCCCCAGCTTGCTCCACGGCAGCGCAGAGTCCGCCGTCCCGGAAGAAGAGCGGCGCAACCCGCTCAACCTAATATTTGCCATCGGCGGTCTGCTCGTGTTTCTCGGCGTCATTGCCTACCTTATGATCGGTCGCTCCGCCGCCCCCAACGAACACCTGACCAGCACCAGCCAAACCGCCGCCGACTCCACCGCCACGGTGCCCGAGGTCGGCCCCCAGGCCGAGCAGCTCAATCTCCCGCCCGCCGCGGCTCCCGAAACCATTCGAGTGGCGCCCGTTACGCCGCCCGTTTCTAATCGTGCTGCCGGCCAGTTCCGCACCGACTCTAGCACTGCTCCCGTAGCCCCACCACCCGCTGCGAAAGTATCAGGGGCAGCCCCGGTTGTCAGCCCTACTCCAGCTACTAGTCCTGCTGATTCTGCTACCGTTAAATAACTGTTTTACCGCGCCGCTAGTGGTATGCTAACGGGAGTGAATAGGTTTTATACTAAAAAGCCCTGCCGCGAATACGTCGCGGCAGGGCTTTTTGCTACTCTGGCTCTTATGCTTGGCCGGTTACAAAAGCAATGATGGCCTCCATCATGCTGCTGTGAGCAATTTTAGCACGCGGAGGAGCGGTAGCCGGAGGAAGATTAGTGCCAATCTGTCCCATAGTAAAAAAGTGGTTAGGGTTGAAAAATAAAAAATGTTCTCAAAAGTAGCGGGCTCATTTAGCGAAGCACAAACTTGCGCTATACCTCATTTGAGGGTATTGCCGCCGTTGGGAGCCGGGTAAGAATAAGACAATTTTGTAACCTGAAACCAGCCTGCATTATGCTCACTCCCTATCCTTACACTACCGAGCCCGACCTGACTGTATTCAGCTTCACCAGCCACGGGCGGCAGGGCGCGGTAGCCAAGCAAATTACGTTTATCGATTGCGGTCCCAATCTATACAACCTGCGCCTGCACGATATCGACGCCGATGAGACGACTGGTCTTAACCGAACCGGCAACGGCGATGCTCAGCGCGTTATCGATACCGTGATTGCGGCCATTGCGCAGTTTTTACGGGCTTATCCTACTCGCTGGGTGATGTTCTACAGCGGCGAGCCGCATCAGTTCGACCCAGTACGCATGCGTCTGTATCGCCGGGGTATGGTGGCGCGTTTACCTTACATTGAGGCACGCGTGGTAGCCTACGGCATGTTGCCCGACAACCGGCACGAGCCCTTCGACTCTACCCACGTGTACAACGCGCTGTTGTTCCAGGCCCTCCCCACTGCTGCATGAGCTACCGCTACCTCACCCCGCTCGAAGACACTTGCTATCTGCTATGGCAGCTAGAGGTACAGCTGCGCAATATGGAAGAGCTAGGCGAACTGCCGCGCTATGCCGCTGCCCTGCTTTACCAAGGCGAAATCAGTGAATATGCCTGTGACTTGCAGAGCCGCTATCCCGGCTGCATCCACCCGTATGAGTTACCTGAGCGGCTGAGCTACGTAGCCGCCCACAAGCCCTTAGGAGTGGCCCGCTACCTTGGGCAATACCCCAGCCACGGCGAGCGACTGCTACTGCTCGACCCCGACATTATTTTTCGCGAGCCGCTAAGTCTGTCGGCCCTCGATCATTACGATTACCATTATGCGGCTGATACCGTAGAATTGACCGGCTACCATGTGCTGCGCCGCTACCTAAGCGAAGCGCAGATTCGCGAACTCACCGACTTAGTAGGGGTGAGCCTGCAAACGGTGAAGGCGCGTACGTACAACTCAGGCGGCGGTACTTATTACCTCAAAAATGTCACCGCTGAGTTCTGCCACAAGGTAGCCCACGATGCGCAGCTGCTTTACCAGCGACTGATGCACTACCGCGCCGCAGGCAGCGAAGTGCAGGCCTGGCTGGCCGAAATGTGGGCCTGGCTCTGGAATCTCTTTTGCGTCGGCGATGTGCGAGTGCATTCTGAGCTGGCTTTCGCCTGGGCTCACGAGCCGCTCAGCAAAGTAATGCAGCACAAAACCCTGCACCTATCGGGCGTAACTGACGAGGACGATATGTTCAATAAAGGCTACTATACCGATTGTAAGCCCTGGGAAGGTGGTAGCTTCGACTATGCTACCAACCACGACTGCGGCGCCCACTATTACCTCACGTACATGCGCGAGCGATTCCCCTCAGTAATAGGTTAGCGCAAATAAAGGAGCGCTCAACATGCAAAAAGCCCGCTGGCACGAGGCCAGCGGGCTTTTACCTTACTGTTTGGTCAGGCTACAAACTACGCGCCGATGGCTACGCGCTTGAAGGCCGATACCGTCATGCCTTTCGACTGCTTGTCGAGCAGCTGGGCGATGGTCAGCGAGTTGTCTTTTACAAACTCCTGGTTCAAGAGGGTGTTCTCCTTGTAGAATTTGTTGAGTTTGCCCTGGGCGATTTTCTCCAGCATAGCCTCGGGCTTGCCGTCGGCACGCGCCTGCTCTTTGCCGATTTCGATTTCGCGCTCTACCGTAGCCGAGTCCACACCGTCTTTGTCAACGGCAACGGGCTTCATAGCTACAATTTGCATGGCTACGTCGCGACCTACGGCAGCTACGTCGGCATTGCCCACGTTCTTCAGGCCCACGAGTACGCCTTTCTTGTTGTCCGAGTGGATGTACGAAGCTACTTTCTCGGCGTCGAGGGTTTCGTAAGCTACGATGTCGAGCTTCTCACCAATTTTGCCCGTCAGGTCCAGAATGTTTTCCTGTACCGTGCGGCCATCGGCGGCGGGAGCAGCCAGCAGCTCTTCTTTGGTTTTGGCGTTCGAAGCTACGGCAGCGTCCAGTACGGTCTGGGCCAGGGTTTTGAAGTCAGCTACTTTAGCTACCGGCTCGGTTTCGCAAGCCAGGGCTACCAGCTTGCCGCTGGTTTGGTCGTCGTTGAGGGCTACCATAACCAGGCCTTCCGAGGTGGCGTTGTCGGCACGCTTATCGGCGATTTTCTGGCCCTGCTTGCGCAGAATGTCGCGGGCGGCTTCGAAGTCGCCGTTGGCTTCGGTCAGAGCTTTTTTGCAATCCATCATGCCCGCGCCGGTCATGGTGCGGAGCTTGTTTACGTCTGCGGCGGTGATAGCGGCCATTGGGGGGGAGGTTGTAAAACGCAGTGGCACTGCGTTTAATCGTTGTTTGAATAGAAACGGGGAAAACCGTTTAAACAGGAACGGAGTGCCACTCCGTTCAACAGGCAGGAAAATGAAAAAGGGAACCGCCAAGCACTTGCCTCGACCGTTCCCTTTTTCGTCAAGCTTAGAAAAGCGGCTTAGGCTTCGTTGTCAGCTTCAGTTTTCTCCGCGATGGCAGCCTCGTCAGCTTCCTTGCGGTCGGCATCTTCCTTGTCAACCTTGCGCTCCGACAGGCCATCCTCGATAGCTTTGCCGATAACGTTGATGATGAGTTGGATTGACTTCGAAGCGTCGTCGTTGGCCGGAATCGGGAACTGCACCAGCTCGGGGTTCGAGTTGGTATCCACGATGGCGAAAACCGGGATACCCAGTTTTTGCGCTTCTTTCACGGCGATGTGCTCGCGCTTCACGTCTACTACGAACAGGGCAGCGGGCAGGCGGCTCAGGTCCGAGATACCACCCATTACGCGCTCGAGTTTCTCGCGCTCGCGGGTCAGCATCAGCTTCTCCCGCTTGGCGAGAGCGGCGTAGGCCGTGTTTTCTTTCACCATCTTGTCGATGGTAGCCATTTTCTTCAGCGACTTGCGGATGGTGGCGAAGTTCGTCAGCATGCCGCCCAGCCAGCGGTCAGTTACGAAGGGCATCTTGAGGCGCTGAGCCTCAGTCTGCACAATCTCCTGCGCCTGCTTTTTGGTGGCTACGAACATGATTTTGCGGCCGCTTTTCGCGATGTTGCGAATAGCATTGGCAGCGTAATCGAGCGAAGCCAGCGTCTTGTTGAGGTCGATGATATGGATGCCGTTCTTCTCCATGAAGATGTACGGCGCCATTTTCGGGTCCCACTTGCGCGTGAGGTGACCAAAGTGGGCACCCGCGTCAAGCAGCTCTTTATAAGTGGTGGACTGAGCCATGATACTACTACGGTTAAACGATTAGCGCTTAGAGAACTGGAACGAGCGACGAGCCTTGCGCTTGCCGAACTTCTTGCGCTCGACCATGCGGGGGTCGCGGGTTACGAAGCCTTCCTTGCGGAGGGCCGACTTCACCTCGGCGTTGTCGCTAATCAGGGCTTTCGAGATGGCGAGACGGATGGCCTCGGCCTGGCCGGCGATGCCGCCGCCCTTCACGTTCACCTGAATGTCGTACTGGCCCACTTGTTCGAGGGTAGCCAGCGGCTGGTTCACGATGTTCTCCAACAGTTCGTTGGCGAAGTAGGACTTCATGTCCCGGTTGTTGATAGTGATATTCCCTTGCCCGGCTTGCATGTACACGCGAGCCACCGAGGTTTTTCTTCTACCAGAGGTGTTAGTAGCTGCCATTTAAAAAATGTGAGAAATAAAAGGAATGTGGGGAATGTGAAAATGTGGCAGGTGTGAGGGTCAGCTAATAAGCTAAGCCATTTTCACATTTCCACATCAAGCGCATTTCGCACATTTGAAAAGACTTACAGGTTTTTCAGCTCGTATACTTTGGGCTGCTGCGCCTCGTGGGGATGCTCGCTGCCGGCGTATACATACAGGTTGCGGAACTGCTCGGCGCCGAGGCGGTTGTCTTGCAGCATACCTTTTACGGCGTGCTCGATAGCCTTGCGCGAGTCGCGGTTCATCTGCTCACGCAGGGTGCGCTGCTTCTGGCCGCCGGGGTAGCCCGAGTGGGTGATGTACACTTTCTCGTTCATTTTCTTGCCCGTCACGCGCAGCTTGTCGGCGTTGATAACGATCACGTTATCGCCGCAGTCAGAGTTGGGGGTGAACGAAGGCTTGTGCTTGCCACGCAGTACGTTGGCAATTTGGCTGCACACGCGGCCCAGCGGGGCCACGCTGGCGTCGATGATAACCCAGCTTTTCTGGGCGTTGGCCTTGTTGACGTGGGTCGTCTTGAAGCTCAGGTGGTCCATGAGGATTGGTAAAAATTACCGGCTAAACAATTGACAATAAACCCCAAGCTGTTGGGGCTTGGGGAAAAACGGTCACAAAGGTACGGGTTTTGAAGCAGAATACCAAGCGAGTACCAGAATACAAAGTCGGTTTTGGTAGACAAGAAGGTTTGCCGGGCCTGCAATGCCGAGGTCCATGCTAAATTCGACCCATTTTTGTAGCCTGGTTTCGCAATCTTTCAATTTATGCAATCACTACGCACTACCATGCGCAACCCTTACGATACCTCGCTGTTGGCAAGGGTGTTATTGGTTTTGGGGCTCCTAGTATCGTGTTGCTTCGTTTTTATTACGCGTAATCCTTACGATACGGGCGATAGTATTTTGCACTACGTATTTGCGCGCTTCGCGCCGCAAAACCCGCTCAACTTGCTGGATACCTGGGCTAAACCCTTTTTCACGCTGGTAATGACGGGACCCGCGCAGTTTGGACTGCGGGGAGCCATGCTCTGGCAGTGCGTGCTGGTCGCGGCATCGGCCTGGCTGAGCTACCGGGTGGCCGACAGGCTCAAGATTCCCTATGCGGCGCTGGCAATTGTATTCTGTTATACTGCGCCGGATTATTTCCGCATTCAGTTCTCCGGCTTAACAGAGCCTTTGTTTGGCTTTATTATCATCGCCAGCGTTTTTCTGCTGGTTTCGGGGCGCGCAGCCTGGTCGGCCGTGCTGGTGTCGTGGTTACCATTCGTACGCTCCGAAGGCTTCATCTTGCTGGGGCTGTGGGTAGTATGCCTGGCGTGGATGCGCCAATGGCGAGCGTTGCCTTTGCTGCTGCTGGGTTACTTGGTATACAGCGTCGTTGGGGGTATTGTCTTTGGCGAGCCGGGGTGGGTATTCGGGAGAAACTCTTATCCCACCATTTCCCCCTACGGCCACGGCAGTTGGGTCACGTTTTTCAGGGCTTTGCTGGCACTGATGGGCACGGTGATGACCCTGCTCGCGGCCTTGGGAGGCCTGCAATTAGTTTGGCGCGTTACCCGTCGCAGCACGTGGCAGGAGCCGCTGTTCCCCATCGAGTTGCTGCTTATCTATGGGGTGATAGGTACGTTCGTCGCCACGCACACCGTGTTTTGGGTGTTTGGTTTGTTTGGCTCGGCTGGTATGACGCGCGTAGTAACGGTATTGACGCCGCTACTGGCCATTGTAGCCCTGCGTGGGCTTAGCTGCCTGTTGGCGGTAGTGCGCTCGCCGATGCTGAAAGCGGCCCTTGCCTTCGGCGCGGCTTTGCTGTCCTTTGCGTACCTGTTTACTGGCAAGGATACGGAAATGCGGTGGGAACGCGACTTCGCGCAACCGGGCGACCTTGCCCTCGTTGAGCAGGCAACCACTTGGTATCGTCAACAGCCCCTCTTGGCAAACCGCCACGTGCTTATGCACCACCCGGGGGTGGTAGAGGCGCTGGATATAAATATCTTCGCTTACAAAGACCGTGCTCCCACTGCGGCCTTCGGGCAACCCCGGGCAAGTCAGCTGCCCGCTGGTACCGTAGTCTTTTGGGATGAGTGGTGCAGCGTAAACAATGGCAATCTGCCCCTGGATAGCCTAAAAAATAATCCGCATTTCCAGCAGCGCTGGATGGGTAGCAAACTGCGCCAGGCAGATGACCCCGGCCGGGGCATGTGCGAGCTCCGCATCTTTGAGAAAATAAAATAGGGGCTCTAAGCCCCATTTTATCGTTGCGCTAACGGTACTGCTCCAGTGTTTCAACCAGTACCCGGAAATCCTTGGGATAAGGGGCCTCGATGTGAATGGGAGACCCGTCGAGGCCCGTAAATCCCAGCTCCTTCGCGTGCAGCGCAAAGCGCTTGATGAAAGGTTGCTCGGTTTCACCTTCCTTCAGATTGAAGCGCTTTTTGAGCGTCGAGAGGTAAAAATCTTCCCCACCGTAGAGGTGGTCGCCCACAATAGGCGTCTGTACGTACGCTAAGTGCAAGCGAATCTGGTGCATGCGCCCGGTTACGGGCTCGCACTGCACGAGGGCATGCCGGGCGTAGGTATCGAGGGTAGTAAAGCGTGTTTCGGCAGGCTTACCCTTAAAGGCCAGCCGGGCCTTGCCGCTTTTGGTAGTTTCGATATTACGCTCTACCACGAATTTTTCGAGGGGCGGTGCTCCGCAGGTTACGGCGTGGTAGATTTTGCTCACCTCGCGGTTTTCAAACTGCATGGAAATGTGGCGGTAGGCCTCGGGGTGCTTGGCCAATACGAGCGCGCCGCTGGTGTCGCGGTCGAGGCGGTGGCCTACCTGGGCATCGTCGGCGTATTCGCGGGCCAGCCGCAGCAGGCTGGGCGCTACGCCAATTCGCTCGTCGAGCGTAGATAAGAAGGGCGGTTTGTTGACGACGATATAATCGTCGTTCTCAAACAGGATGAGGTCTTTGAACTTAGGTGGCTTCATGCGAAGCGCAAAGGTACGAGCGGTGAGATGGTGAGTGGTGAAATGGTGAATGGTGAGGTGGTGAGTAAGGCAATGGTCATTTTGCCTTACTCACCATTCACCATTTCACTATTTCGCCTCTTTAGGCCGAGGAAGTTTGAATTCCATTGTGGTGCCTTCCTCCAATACGCTTTTGATGTGGATGGTCGACTTGTGCGCTTCTACAATATGCTTGCTGATGGCTAGCCCCAGGCCCGTGCCGCCGGCCGAGCGCGAGCGGCTTTTATCGATGCGGTAGAAGCGCTCAAAGATGCGCGCCTGGTGCTCGGGGGCAATACCAGCGCCATCGTCGCGCACGGCTACGCGCACACCGTGACGGCCCGGGATGAGGGCAACCGATACGTGGCCTTTGTATTCCCGGCCATATTTAATAGCGTTGTCAATCAAATTGATAAGTACTTGGCGGATGCGGCTGCGGTCAGCCACCACCTCCAGCTCCTGCCCAGCGAGGTGCGGCGGGAAAAGCTCCAGCGTAGTGCCCCGGCGCTCGGCTTGTTGTTCCAGGAGTTCAAATATTTCCTGCACCAAGTCTACCAAGTCGAAGCGCTGGCGCCGCATGCGAATGACGCCTTTTTCGAGCTGCGAGATCGTCACCAAGTCCTGCACCAGTGTATCAAGCGCATCGAGACTAGCGGCGGCGCGCTGCAAAAATTTACGGCGCATGGCTGGCTCCATACCTTCTTCATTATCTTCTTCCTCGTCCAGGATGGTATGCACAAAGCCTTGGGCGGCAAACAGCGGCGTCTTGAGCTCATGCGAAACATCGGCCAAAAACTCGCGCCGCAGTGCTTGCAGGCGTTTGAGTTCGTCGAGCTCTTGCTGACGGCGCTGGGCCATCTCCACTATCTCATCACCAATGCGCCGCAATGGCTCTGGGCGAAATAAAAACTTGTTGCTCAGTCGCTTAAATTCCTTGCGCTTGATATGTTCCAGGCGGGAGTAGATGCCGTTTATCTCCCGGAAAATAAGCGCCTCAAATGCGAGGTACACCAGCAAAAAGCAGGCGGCTACCGTAGTGCCGGCCGCCAGAAAGGCCTGGTTGGTGGGTAGCCGGGGAGCCAGGTAGGTGGCCGTCGTGAGCACTCCCGCCACCAGCAGCGCAATGAGAATGGCGATGGTTCGGGAAGAGAGAATCATGCGGTTGAGAAAGGCGAATAAGGTAAAATGTCACGCTGGGCACCGGGCAACACTCACTTCTGCGTCGTTGAGGAACAACCTAACGGAGGCAGAGGCGGGTGCTGGGCGGTGCGCAGCATGACATTCAGAAACTCGGCAGCAAATGGCTAGTCGGCGTTAAACTTATACCCCACGCCCTTAATAGTTTGGATGTGGTGATCGCCCACCTTCTCCCGCACCTTACGCACGTGCACGTCTACGGTGCGGGCCAGCACGAATACATCGTTGCCCCAGATATTTTGCAGCAACTCGTCGCGGCTGAACACTTTGTGCGGCGCGGCGGCCAGGAAGGCCAGCAGCTCGAACTCTTTTTTAGGCAGCGTGATTTTGCGACCCTCCTGGTACACGGCGAAAGCCGTGCGGTCGATGCGCAGGCCATTGATGTCGATGGCCTCAACGCCGGCGTGGGGGTCTTGGTCGCGGCGCACTACGGCGGCCAAGCGGCTCAGCAGGGCCCGGGGCTTGATAGGCTTGGCCAGAAAATCGTCGGCCCCAGCTTCAAAAGCGGCAACTTCCGAAAATTCCTCGGCGCGGGCGGTGAGGAACAAGATGTAGGTATCCTTGAACTTGGGCTGCTCGCGGAGCATGCGGCAGGTGGCGATACCATCGAGGTGCGGCATCATCACATCGAGTAGGATGATATCGGGACCAAACTCTTGGGCGACGGCCAGCGCCTGGCGGCCGTCGCCGGCCGAGGCCGTGAGGTAGCCTTCTTTTTTGAGGTTGAATTCCAGCAGCTCTACGATGTCGGGATCGTCGTCGACGACCAGAATTTTGTAGGCCGCCGACTTGGCGGGCGCTGACCGTTGGTTGGCGGGAGTTGCCACGGCAGTAGGACGAAAGGGGTAAAAACTTTCGTGGTGCAAAATTACCTGTGCCAGTGCGGTCGTTGTGTTACGTTTGTGTGACCTAAATGGGTAATTGATAATAGTGAAGCAATGAAAAGCTGCGAATTAGCTCGTCATTAGCAGCGCTATCGGCTTCAGCGGGCCATATTCAGCCGGTACTTTAGCCCGTCGTATTTGTACATATCAACCTTGACGGAGCCGACAAACATTTCGGCCTGAAAAAGCACCGGAATTTTATTGCGGTCGTCGGAGAGGTAGACTTTGATTGCTTCCTCCCCCCGAAAGACCCGGTTGGTGGGCATCTTAGGTACCAGCTTGAGCACGTTGATGGTACCAGCCTTGGTTTCGATAACCTCGCGGCCCCGGAAGGTAACTTCCAGATTGAACGTAGATTCATCGAAGAAGCCACCCATGCGAATGACATCGCCCGACTTCATGTGGTCGTAATTGAGCGTGCGCAGGAAGTAAAAGCCACTCACGAGGTCTTGCACATTATCGGGCACCTTGAACGTGTAGCGAATA
Organism: uncultured Hymenobacter sp.; assembly: GCA_913776615.1. Taxonomy (GTDB): domain Bacteria; phylum Bacteroidota; class Bacteroidia; order Cytophagales; family Hymenobacteraceae; genus Hymenobacter. The sequence goes on along the minus strand of CAJYPK010000015.1, from coordinate 108,862 downwards.
GGCTCCTTGTCGTGAGTTTGCAACACCCTGACGATGTCATGCTCCTGGTCGAAGTCTACGACTTCTTTCTTGCGGTAGCGGCTGCCTTCCTCAATATCGCGCGAAGAGCGCAGGGGCAGAATGCTGGCTGTGTCGATGTAGGCCCGCCATTGGTCCTTGACGTGCAAGAAGAAATCGAAGGAGCCCAGCGTCCGCCCGCTTACGGTGGCTTTGTAGCAGGGGCGGTTGGCGATGTGCTCCAGATTGCCCGCCGTTTCGACTACTGCTTCAGCGGCGTTGATAACGCCGTAGTGAACTTTATAGCGAATGGTTTCACCGGCCCGAAAGCTGGTATTGGGCCAGAGGCGAACCGGCTCGGCCGTACCGATGGGCTGCGTCCAGGCGGCGCAAAGCAGGAGAAGCGGAACGAGGAGCCAGCGGCGCATCATGTAGAAACGGAGCAGTATCGAGAGCAGATTTACAAACAGAATGCCAGTTGACAAAAATAGGCGCGGGTTAGCGGCTTCGAGTACCGTCAAGTTACAAAAACGCCTCCCCGCCGGGTGGCGGGGAGGCGTATAAGCCAGTTTGGCGGAATCGATTCGCTTACAGCGTGTCGTCGCCGTCTTCGGGACCGCTCATGTCCACGGGAATAACGTCTTCGTCACCCTTGGCCATCACGCGGATTTTAGCTTCGATCTGGTCGGCCAGCTCGGGGTTGTCGAGCAGCAGAGTTTTCACGGCTTCGCGGCCCTGGCCGATTTTGTTGCCATCGTAGCTGAACCACGAGCCCGACTTGCCGATGATGCCCATGTCAACGCCCAGGTCCACAATCTCACCGACTTTCGAGATGCCCTGGCCGTAGATGATGTCAAACTCAACTACCTTGAAGGGTGGGGCTACCTTGTTTTTCACTACCTTCACCTTGGTACGGTTACCGGTTACGTTGTCCTTGTCTTCCTTGATCTGGCCGATGCGGCGGATGTCGAGGCGTACCGAAGCGTAGAACTTCAGGGCGTTACCACCGGTCGTGGTTTCGGGCGAGCCGAACATCACGCCGATTTTCTCGCGCAGCTGGTTGATGAAGATGCAAAGGCAGTTGGTCTTGTTGATCGTGCCGGTGAGCTTGCGCAGGGCCTGGCTCATGAGGCGGGCGTGCAGACCCACTTTCGAGTCGCCCATGTCGCCTTCGAGCTCGCCCTTGGGCACGAGGGCCGCCACGGAGTCGATAACGATGATGTCGATGGCGCCCGAGCTAATGAGCTGGTCGGCGATTTCGAGGGCTTGCTCGCCGTTGTCGGGCTGGGCAATGAGCAGGTTGTCCACGTCGATGCCCAGCTTGCGGGCATAGGTGGGGTCGAAGGCGTGCTCGGCGTCGATGAAGGCGGCAATGCCGCCATTTTTCTGGGCCTCGGCGATGGCGTGCATGGTCAGCGTCGTCTTACCGCTCGATTCGGGGCCGTAGATCTCGATGACGCGGCCGCGGGGCAGGCCGCCGATGCCGAGGGCGATGTCCAGCGAAAGCGAGCCGGTGCTCACGGCCGGAATGTCGTTCACCTTCTGGTCCGAGAGCTTCATCACGGTACCTTTGCCAAAGGCTTTGTCGAGCTTTTCCATCGTCAGCGCGAGTGCCTTGGCTTTCTCGGCGGCGGGGTTGGAGGGCGCGTTTTTGTCAGCTTTGTCCACCATTTCTGATTTTTCGGCTTTTTTGGTTGCTAAGGCCATGAAGGGGGAGGGGAAACTTTAAGAAATGTAAATCTACGGTATTTTGGTTTACCGCACCAAGGCAGGAAAGCAGCGGGCTAGCCCGGCTACCGTTCTGTTTTGTGGCGGCCATTTGTAACGCTACGCAACCCGGTTTTGTGCCGGAAGATGCGCAAATTTATGGGGAAATTTCTAAAAATTTTAGTTAGCCTTGGGGCTGTGCTGGTTATGGCCGCGCCCGCCCAGGCGCAGCTGGATAATCGGGCGTTTACCGCGCCCGATCCCGGTAATGTGAGACAGCGCCTGATCCTGTCGGACGACGTGGGCAGAACCACGCCCTATCCTGCCCAGGACACGGTTGGTAGCGCCGCTTTTGCTTCCTCGCGCAACGATCCGCAGCGGGGCGACCTGCGCCTCTCGCTCAACGCCTTTACCTTCTTCAAAGACAACGAGTATTTCAACGACATCGTCGAAGGCTACACGCTGTTTGGTACGCAGCTCAATCCGCAACTGGTCTACTACCCAACCAAGGAATTACGCCTCGAAGCGGGCGTTTTTCTCTGGAAAGATTTCGGCAACCCCCGGCTGCAACAGGTGCGCCCCACCTACCGCGCCACCTGGACGCACGGCAGTAGCCAATTCATCTTCGGCAACATCAAGGCCAACCTCAACCACGGCTACATCGAGCCGCTGCTCGACTTTGAGCGCGTGATGCTAAAGCCGTTGGAGGAAGGCTTGCAGTACCGGCTCACTACCAAGCGGGTGTTCTTGGATACATGGGTTGACTGGCTGCGGCAGGAGTATCCGGGTGTGAATTACCAGGAGCAGATTGCCGGTGGCCTCAGCAGTAGCTTCCGGGTAACGGGTGATAATAGCCGGGTACAGCTCTCCATCCCGCTGCAATTCACGGCCCGGCACTTCGGCGGGCAGATTGATACGCTGCACGCACCGGTTCAAACGCTATTCAACTATGCCAGCGGGGTGGTGGCCCGGGTGCCGCTGGGGGGCAGTACGTTCCAAGCCGTGCGGCTCAACGCCTACGGCGTACTGTTCGACGACCATTCGATGGGCAACTACCGCCTGCCTTACCAGACCGGCAAGGCGCTGTACCTCAACGGCACGCTCGAAACCCGCTACGTGGATCTAATGCTGAGCTACTGGCAGGGCCACCAGTTTTACGCGCCGCTGGGGGGAAATTACTACCAGTCCATCGCCTCGCGTTACGGTACGCCGGGCTATACCGACGCCGACCGCCGCCTGCTGCTCGTGCGCCTGCTGCGTGATTTTCGCATTTCCGACGCGGCGGCCCTCACCGTACGCGTCGAGCCGGTGTATGATTTCAACCGCAGCCTGCTTGATTTTTCGTTTGGCTTCTACCTCAATTTCCGGCAGGAGTGGCTGCTGGGTAACCTCGGCCGGCGCGTGCGCGTGGGGCAGTAAATAGAGGCAGCCGAACGGGTTAAAAACGGCGGCGCTGGGGTAGTTCTCCCAGCGCCTCCGTTTTTTGATTAATCGCCCGCGTCGCGGTGGCGCACGAAATGCAAGATGGCTGGCTGGGGTGGGCGGCTGTCCCAGAAGCTGAGCCGCAGCCATGCGGGTAGCTCGGTAGCCGGCGGCTCCTGCGGCTGGAAGCCCAGCGCCCGCGCCACGGCCTGGGCGCGGGGATTGTCGGCGAAGCAGCGGATGAGCAGCCGCTCGGCCTGCACCGGCGGCGCGAAACCAAACCGGCACACGGCCGCCAGCGCCTCGCGGGCGTAGCCGTGGCCCTCGGCTTCGACCGCCAGGTAATAGCCGATTTCGGCCTGCCCGCCGCGCTGTGGCATCAGGCAAATGTCGCCGATGTACGCGCCCGTATCGCGCCGCCAGATGCCAAGCACGTAGAAACGGCCCAGGTGCCAATCGTCGGCGAAAGCAGCAAGCTGCGTGTGCGCGGCCGCTAAGGAGGAAACGGCCTGCAGGCGGTCGGGAAAAGAATGACGCAGGCGCTCGCGGCTCTGGTGAAGGAGCGAGTAAAAGGCCTCAGCATCAGCTGGCGCGTAGGGGCGCAGCAGGAGGCGGGTAGTTTCGAGCACTGGAAAGAGTAGCGAGCAGCGAATGAGTAACTTATCCAGACCACGGATTCTGCCGGATTTTGCGGAGTGGTCGAATTCTGTGACCACGGATTCCGCTGGATTTTTCGGATTGGTCGGATTTTGTGGACGTCCAAAGTTCACCAAAAGTAAAAGGCTGCCCCAATCAGGAGTAGCCTTTTACTGTGAAGAATTGATTGCTAGGTAATTAAAATTACCAGCCAGCGACTACAAAATCCGATTAATCCGAAAAATCCGGCGGAATCCGTGGTCTAGTACTGGCGCGGGCTGCCCAGGGCCTGCTGCGTGCGCATTACGTTGACCTGCCGGGCCGCTTCGTTGAAGAATTCCAGGCGGCGAATCAGCATTTCCTTGGTGAACACCCGACCCTCGGGCGTGCGCATGACGGACTTCTTATCGGCCAGCACGCGCTGCATGGCCGCCAGCGTCTGGTCTTCGTGCTTCATAAATTGCTGCTGAAACTCGGCCAGCCGGGCCACGCCGGTGGCGGTGAGCGTGAAGTGCTCGCCCGCCCCTTGGTTCAGCACCTCGCACAGCACGTACACCTCCAGGGGCAGGCTGGTTTCGAGGGCGGTGCTACGCAAGTCGAGGCCAGCGGCCAGGGCGTCGAGAATGATGCGCACGTTGCGCTCAAATTGCTGGTAGTAAGCTTGGGCTTCCAACTTCGTTGAGTTATGAGTTAGAAGTTATGAGTTATGAGTTGGTTGGTATGAGAGCTGTGGGCATAACTCATAACTTCTAACTCATAACTCATAACTCAATTAAAGTAGCTCTTTGATGATCTGCTCCACCGTCAGGCCTTCGGCCTCAGCCTTGAAGTTGCGGACGATGCGGTGGCGCAGGATGGGCAAAGCTACGGCGCGCACGTCTTCGATGTCGGGCGAATATTTGCCGGTAAGCAGGGCGTTGCACTTGGCCGCCACGATGAGATACTGGCTGGCGCGGGGGCCAGCGCCCCACTCCAGTAGCTGCTGGGCGCGGGGGGCGGTGCGGGCGGTGTTGGGGCGGGTTTTGTGCACGAGGCCCACGGCGTATTCCACCACGTTGTCGGCCACCGGCACGCGGCGCACGAGCGCCTGGTAAGCTTGAATATCGGCTGCTTCCAGTACCTTGCTCACCGTGGGCTTGCGGTCGGCGGTCGTATTTTTCACGATGTTCAGCTCCTCTTCGTAGCTGGGATAGCCCAGCTGGATGTTGAACATGAAGCGGTCGAGCTGGGCCTCGGGCAGCGGGTAGGTACCTTCTTGCTCGATGGGGTTTTGGGTGGCCAGCACGAAGAAGGGGCGCGTGAGCGGGTAGCGCTGGCCAGCCACCGTCACGGCGTATTCCTGCATGCTTTCGAGCAGGGCGGCCTGGGTTTTGGGCGGCGTGCGGTTGATTTCGTCGGCCAGGATGATATTGGCAAAAATCGGTCCTTTCACAAACTGAAACTCGCGCTGCTGGGTCAGCGTCTCCGAGCCCACGATGTCGGAGGGCATCAGGTCGGGCGTGAACTGGATGCGGTTGAACGAGAGGTCGAGCGAGTCGGCAATGGTCTGGATGAGCAGCGTCTTGGCTAGCCCCGGCACGCCCACCAGCAGGCAGTGGCCCTGAGCAAACACGGCCGTCAGTACGAGCCGTACTACTTCATCCTGTCCCACGATGACCTTGCCGATTTCCTGCCGCAGTCGTTGATAAGCGACCTTCAGCGAGTCGGCCGCTTCTTTATCGTTTTGAAATTGCGCCATTTGCTACCTTAGAAACAAGAACGGAACGAGGATAATAAGACCCTAAAGAACGTCATGCTGAACTTGCCGAAGGAGCGGGCTCGCTCCGTTGGCTACTACGGGCGAGGTGCTTCGGCAAGCTCAGCATGACGTTCTGACTCAGTAAATCGAAGGCGGCACCGGCTTATTCGGTGCTGGCCGCGAGGACTTTGCATTCGGCATACTCGGGAGCTACTTCCAGGTACACCGTGTCGCGGTTTTTCTCATACCAATCGTCGAGAGCCTTGCTTTTTTTCTGCGAGAGGGCTGCCTGCGAGATTTTCTGGTAGTCTTCGAGCAGGTTGGCCTGGTGGGGCGGGGTGTTGCTCTTGAGGTAGAGAATGCGCATGGCGTCCTTGCCGTCGTCGGTGCGGTAGGGCAGGGGCGGGGTGATGTGGCCCACCTTCATCGTGTCGATGATGAAGAAGATGGCCGGGTCGAGCTTGTCGAGAGGCAGGCGGGTGCCGCCGTCCTGGCGGTTGGCCAGCAGGCCGCCGTTGCTGTTGGTGCTCTTGTCGGTGCTGAAATCCTTGGCCGCTTTCGAAAACGAGATGCTATCGCTCAGAATCTGCTTGCGGATGCGCGCCAGCTTGGTAGCGGCCACGCTGGCGTCGGCGGTGCCGGCCGCCGGCTTCAGCAGGATGTGGCGCGTGGAGTAGGAGTCGCCTTTGCGCTCAATAAATTGGATAAGGTGAAAGCCGAACTGCGACTCCACTACCGGCGACAGTTGGCCGGGCTCCAGCTTGCGCGAGGCGGCTTCGTACTCCGGTACCAACTCACCCTTTTTGAAGAAGCCCAGGTAGCCGCCATTGGCGCCCGAGCCGGGGTCTTGCGAATACTGCTTGGCCAGGGTTTCGAAGCTTTCGCCGGCCAGCACCCGGGCGCGGATGTCGTTGAGCTGGGCGATGGCCTCCTGCTTAGCCTTGTCGTTGACCTGGGCCGGGATAACGATCTGCCCTACTTCTACTTCGGTAGAGAAGTAGGGAATGCTGTCCTTGGGCACCTTGTCGAAGTATTCCTTCACCTCGCGGGGCGTCACGGCGACCTTACCGGAAATCTGCTCCTGCATTTTCTGCTGCACCAGCTGGTCGTGCACCTGGCCGCGCAAGTCCTCCTTGAGCACGCGCAACGGCTTGTTATACATTTCCTCCAGCTTCTTTTCCGAGCCCACTTGCTGCACGAAATAGTTCATGCGGCGGTCGAGCTCGCCGTTTACCTGCGCATCGGTCACCGTAACGGAGTCGATATCGGCGCGGGCCAACATGAGTTTGTTGAGTACGAGACTCTGCACGATTTTGCAGCGCAGGTCGGGCGGTAGGGCCTTGCCCTGGGCGCGGGCCTGCTCCTGCATCATAATGCCCTCGATTTCGGAGCGCAGAATAATTTGATTGTCAACCTTTACCGCAATGCCGTCGAGTAGCTGCTGGCCCACGGGGCGGCTGATGCCGAGCTGCGCCCGGCTGGTGTGCGGCAGTGCCAGCAGGCCTCCAAAAACGAGTAGAGAGTAGGCGGACAACCGCCGGGCGATACGTTGCATAAAATAAAGAGGCACGGAGCGGGCCTAATGGTTGCCGCCGGGGATTTTTTTAGCTAAGAGCGGATAACGCAGGCTGGTAACGCCAGCCGGGAAGAAGAAATTTCGGGATACGGCCGGAAAAAGCACCGGGGCTTATTTAGTGATAAGCTTGTTGACTTCAGCCTCGTTGACCTTAACCGGGTACTGCTGGCGCAGCTGCTCGATCCACTGCTTTTCAAGGTAGTTCTGGTAGTCGCTGGTGGCCTGGCCCCGGGCGTCGCTCAGAGCCTTGGGACCCGCTGGCAAGCTCTGCCGCACGATAATGGCGTAGTAGCGGCCATCTTGCTGAGTAGTGTAAGTGCCAGCCGGGCGGGTGAGGTAGTCGTCCATCACCTTATTATCACCCTTCTGGAAAGTTCGCTGCTGAATCTGCACGGCCAGCGGGTTTTGCTGGTTGAGGCTGGCTTCGAGGGCGCTGGGCGAGCTGCTGTAGAAGGTAATGCGGGCGTCGCCGGTGGCGGTAGTAGCCGGGCCAGCAGCTGCGGTGCTGAGGCGGCGACGGGCAATTTTGCCGTTTTTGGCCAAGTAGTCGATGGCGGCCGTAGCCCGCTGGCGAGCCAGGGCCGCGCTTTCTCCCCGCCGGATGTGACCGGCGATGGTTACGCTCAGGGTAGTATCCTGGTTCAGGCGCTCGGCTACGTTGTCGAGCACCGCCGAGCCATTGGTAGTGGCGGGCGTGGCGGTGCCGGGCTTGAAGTGCACGAGCGCCGCGCCGGCTTTGCCCGCTACGGGGTAGCGGCCAGCCGTAAGCTCGCGCTGGGCACGGGCCAGCAGCTGCGGCGAAGCGGCCGAGATGACCGTGCCGCGCACCCGCTGGCCGAACTGATAATTAGCCTGGTTGGCCAGGAAGAACTTCTGAAGGCCCGTCGTATCCTCAATGGCCTTGCTCCACACTTTCTCATCCATCAGCTGGAAGAGCAGAATGCCATCGCGGTATTCCTGCACGAGCATGCGGTAGTCTTCGTACTTGGTGGGCAGGTTGGCCTTCTCGAAGTCGGTCAGGCTCTGGTCGACGTACTGGTCGTAGAGCTGCTGCAGGGCAAACTCGGGCGTGGCCGTGGGGCGGGGGCGCTGGTTTTGCTGCGCAAAGGTCAGGAAATCGGCCACCGTGTAGGGCTTGCCGTTGATGGTGAACAGCGGCAGCTTGTCGCCGCCCGTTTTCACCGTTTTCTTCGGGGCCTTGGCCCCGCTGGCCGTCATGGTGGCGGGGTCGAATTTGTAGCGCCCTTTCACGAGGGCCGTGTCGGCCTGGGCGAAGGCCAGCGCCTTGGCGGCCGGAATCTCCACGAACTGGTCTTCCTGCCGGATGCGCTTGAGAAAGGCAGCGCGGTTGAGCTCCGAGCGTGAGTCTTTGGCCACCTTGCTTTTCAGCGTGGGCTCCATCGCGGCGAAGGCGGGCAGCGGCTGCTTCTCGATCAGCTTGATGATGTGCCAGCCATAAGGAGTTTGCACCGGGGCGGCGATGTCGCCGGGCTGTTGCAGCTTGAAGGCCACCTCCTCAAACGACGGAATCATGCGGCCGGTGCCGAAGGGCGGCAGCTCGCCGCCGTTGGGAGCCGAGCCGGCATCTTCCGAAAACTGGGCCACGAGCTTATTCCAGTTTTCCCCTTTGCGCAGGCGGGCGTAGAGCTCGTCGATTTTTTTGTGGGCGGCTACCGAGTCGGCCCGCGGAGCCTGGGGCGTTACGCGCACCATAAGGTGAGCCACCTTGATTTCACCCTGCGCGGCGCGGCGGTCATTTACCTTAATAATATGGTAGCCGAAGCGCGTGCGAATGGGCTGGCTTACCTGCCCCACCGGCGTGCGGTAGGCGGCCGTTTCAAATGGGTACACCATCTGCATGGCCGTGAAATAACCCAGCTTGCCGTTGTTTTCGGCCGCCGAGGGGTCTTCGCTGGTGGTGCGGGCCACGGCACCAAAGTCTTCGCCGCCGGTTACGCGCTGGCGCAGGGCCATGATCTTCTGGTAGGCGGCCAGGGTGTCGGCCGGGGTCGCGTCGGGGGCTACGCGCACGAGGATGTGCGAGGCGTTCACCTCCTGGCTCATGCGGTCGTAGGCTTCGCGCACGAGCTGGTCGGTCACGCCCTTCTCGGTGAGGTAGGGCTGGGCCAGCTGCTGCTTGTAGCCGTCGAGCTCGCGCCGGAATGCCTGAGTAGTGTCGAGGCCGCGCTTCTCGGCGTCGAGGACTTTGAGGCGGAAGTTGGTGTAGAGTGTGAGGTAGTCGGTAACGCTGGCGCGGGTGCCGTAGTCGGGGGCGTTGCCGTTGTTCTTTTTATACACGTAGGCAAACTCACGGGCCGATACCGGGTAGGAACCCAAGGTTTCGATGGCGGGGCCGGTGGCTACCGGCGTGCCCAGCGCCTGGCTGGCGGGGGAAGTAGTGGCAGTAGTGGGCTTGCTGGTTTGGCAGGCGGCTAGCTGGAGAAGCGTGGCGGCTGCCGCACCGGCCAACGGGAGGCGGGAGTGCATAGAAAAGGAAAGGGGAATCGGCCTGATTGGCATGGAAAGGCAAAGCCCAACGCTTCAGGCACAATACTGGTGCAATTTTACGAAGAAAACCTCGGCTCGGGACCCGTAGCGGCCAGCTGGTCGCCCGGGCAGGGCGTTGGCTGGACACTAAAAAGCGGCGGGCGAACGGCCCGTTGTGCCGTCCGCCCGCCGCGAAAGATAGGCTGGCTATGCAAAAAATATTAGGGTAGCGTCTTGCTCAGGTGGCAAACGGTGTGCGAGTTGCGCTCAAAAAACTCCACTTGGTCCATGATGCGCGACACCAGGGCCATGCCCATGCCCCCCTTACGTCCCTGCTGAATGTAGGCCCGCAGGTCGGGGTTGGCTACCTTACCCGTCGGCAAAAAGAGCGTACTGCCGTGGTCCTCGATCTCGATGTCGAGGTTATGGTCCGCCAGCACCAGCAACAGGTCTAAAAATTGGGTCGCATCTTCCCCGTTGGCGTGGATGATAAAGTTAGCAACTACTTCATCCACAGCCAGCACTACCTGATTTATTACGAGCTCACTCCGCTGAGCGCTCATCAAAAAACCGCGCACAAAGTCGCGAACCTGCTGGAGGTTTTGGCGCGAACAGGTAATGCGTATGCGGTCTTGCATGGCGGGTATGAATTATAAATTATGAATTATAAATTATGAATTAATGGTAATAGTCAGCACCTACCAGTTAATTCATAATTTATAATTCATCATTCATAATTAAGCTAAGCGGCTAGGGCGGCTTCCTGAGTTGGTGCGATGTTCATCAGCGAGTCGAGGCCCAGAATTTCGAACACGTTAAATACTTTTTCTTGCATGTTGAAGAATACCAGCTTTACGTTGGCATCTTGCAGGCGCTGCAAGTGGGAGATGAATACGCCCAGGCCAGCGGAAGAAATGTAGCTAAGGCGCTGGCAGTCTATGAGAACTTTCTTGTATTTAAGTAGTTCGGGCTTATTAAGCTCGGTATCGAGCACCACGGCGGAAGAAGCGTCCAGCTCCCCATCGAGGATGAGCGTAAGGGTCGAGTCGGCGGGTTGAGCGGTTACTTTCATAATAGGCCCCCTTACGGTGGGGCTAGCCTTGGGGTTGGGCCGACTTAAACTTGATAACGAGCAGGGTTTGGTCGTCGTGCAGGGGCAAGCCCTTGCTGAATTCCTGCACATCCTGGCGGATGTGTCGGTTTATTTCCTCGGCCGATTGGTAGAACGATTCGCTCAGCATCTGGGCCAGGCGGTCCTCGCCGTACTCGTCGCCGTTGGCGTTGCGCGCCTCGGGGATGCCGTCGGTGTAAATCACCATCACGTCGCCGGGATTATAGTCCCAAAACTGGTTTTTGATGTGGCGGCCGTAGCTGGCGTCGCGCAGGATACCCAGCCCCAGCCCCTCGCTGCGAAAATAGCTCACCTCTTCCTTGATAGAGTGGTAGTAAAGCGTATGGCAGTGGCCAGCCCGCGCAAAGCTAAAGCCGCCGGCTTCGTAATCAATGAGGTAAAAGGAAGCCGTAATGAACGATGAGCGCTCCAGGCAGTGGGTCAGCGCCTCGTTGGCCAGTACCATGAAGCGGTGGGGGTCGGGGTAGCGCTCACGCTCCTTCTTAGCCAGGGGATTGGGCTGCATGAGGGCGTGGAAGATACCCTTCATCTGGGCCGTGTGGAAGGCCGCCGTCACGCCCTTGCCCGATACGTCGCCGATGAGCACCGCCAGGCGCTGACCCGGCAGGTGCAGGAAATCGTAAAAATCGCCGCCAACCTCCTTGGCCGCCTGGGCGTAAGTGCTAATTTCAAACCAGTTGTCGGTAGGTAAGCGCTTCGGGATGAGGCGCTCCTGCACCAAGGCGGCGATGCGTAGCTCGTCCTGCGCCCGCTGGCTGACGCGGGCTTCCTGCGCCAGCTGAAGGTTTTCGAGGCTTAGTACCGTTTGGGTAGTGAAGGTGTGCAGAATGCTCAGGTCCTCGGGGTCAAAGCCCGACTGCTCTTTTTTGAGCAGTACGAGCATGCCGTAGTCGTGGCTGCTGCTGCGCAGGGGTAGTACCGCCGCCGAGCCGTAAGGTCGGCTCAGCCCGGTGAGGCGTTGCGAGCGGGCCAGGTCGTTATCCAGAAACTCGCGCTGGTCGGGGACTTGCAGGGCCATCAGCTGCCCGCGAATAGCCTCGCGGTCGGCGGGCGTCAGCTCGTGGGCGAGCGAGGTGGTGGAAGCGCCGGGCAGCTCGGTGGGCTGCGGCTGGGCATCGAGCAGGGCCGCGTCGGCCCGGATGGTCTGCACGGCCGAGGTAAACAAGGCCTGGTAGATTTCCGGGGCCGTCTGGCCGCGCTGGATAATCTGGCTCAGCTGCTGCAAACTCAGAATTTCGGCCCGCCGCTGCTCGTAAACGTCGGCCACGGGCAGGTTGAAGAGCGTGACCAGCAGGCCCGCCACGGCGTAAAAAACCGCAAACGAAGACGTCAATACCAGAAAAGCCTGCTGCGTAGGCGGGGCCAGCAGAATGGGATCATGTTGCGCGCCGCGCAGCACGAATAAAAAGGCCGATAAAAAGCCCAATACCCCAAGCTGCAGCATAATGGCCTGCACCTTCTGCCCCTGGCTGAGGTAGGCTACCCAGCGTTGATGCCCGCTCAGGTACACGCCGAACAAGCCTAGCCCGACTATCACGGCCAGCAGCAGCAAATCGGGTACGTGCCACACCAGCAGCTGAAACAGCAGGGCTGCCCCGAGGATCAGCTCAAAGGCTGTCCATTCGCGCTGTAGACGCTCGCTGCCCCGAAAGTTGACCAGCGAGCGCCAGACATAGAGCGTCTGGGCCAGCAGAATGATGAACAGCGCCAGGCTGATCGTGTAGCCCACCGCCGCCGTGGCATCGCCGGGCAGTGGCAGGGCGCGTTCGGCCGCCAATTTTACAAAGCCCTGCACCCCTGCCATAAGGGCCGTAAGCACGAGGCCACGCCAGAACAAGCGTCGCAGCAACGGCAGAAAGCCGTGCCCGTGCAGGGCATCGGGTTGCAGGCGGACGTAGAGAAATACGCTGGCCGCAAACCCGCCCTGCGCCAGCAACAACAGCCAGCGGGGCCAGTCGGGCGGCAGGCCCAGCAGCGGCCGGCCCTGACTGAGTGTGCCTAAGAGCAACACCAGCCAGCTGCCGGTTGCCAGGGCTAGCAGCCAAGTGGCGGGGCGAATGTTAGGCATAGAAAGAAAGGCAAAAACAAAACCGGTCGGCCTCCTCTACGCGCAGTCTGCTCTACTAGGCCGAACTAAGACAAGGTGCAAAACTACAACCCAGCCCGTAAGCTACGGCGGTGAAGATGAAGCCCACGCTGTTACAAAAGAAAGCCAGCGGGCAGCTACTCAACCGTAGGCTGTCCGCTGGCTTTCAGCACCAGTGTATTAAGCGATTATCGGCTCGAATAATTAGGCGCTTCGCGGGTGATCTGCACATCGTGCGGGTGGCTTTCGCGCAGGCCCGCCCCGGTGATGCGCACGAACTGCGCCGCTTGCAGGGCGGCCAGGTCGGCGGCACCTACGTAGCCCATACCGGCGCGTAAGCCGCCCGCCAACTGGTACAGCACCTCGCTTACGCTACCCTTGAAGGGTACTCGGCCCACGATGCCTTCGGGCACGAGCTTTTTCACGTCGTCCTCGGCATCCTGGAAGTAGCGGTCCTTGGAACCGTCTTCCATGGCCTCGACCGAGCCCATGCCACGGTAGCTCTTGTACTTGCGGCCTTCGTAGATGATGAGCTCGCCGGGGGCCTCTTCGGTGCCCGCCAGCAGGGAGCCCACCATGACGGCCGCGGCCCCGCCCGCCAGGGCTTTCACTACGTCGCCCGAGAACTTGATGCCGCCGTCGGCTACGATGGTAGCGCCGGTGCCTTCGACGCCCCGCGCCGCTTCGAGCACGGCCGAGAGCTGCGGCACGCCGATACCCGCGATGATGCGGGTGGTGCAGATAGAGCCGGGGCCCACGCCCACTTTCACCACTTCCGCGCCGGCTTCGGCCAGGGCGCGGGCCCCGGCGGCGGTGGCCACGTTGCCGGCCATCACGGCGAGGTTGGGGTACTCTTTCTTGATGAGGCGCACGGCATCGAGCACGCCCTTACTGTGGCCGTGGGCGGTATCAACGCTGATGAGGTCGACGCCCGCCTCGGCGAGGGCAGCCACGCGCTGGAGCAGGTCGGCGGTGACGCCCACGGCGGCCCCCACGCGCAGGCGGCCCAGTTGGTCCTTGCTGGCCTGGGGCGAGCGGCGGCGCTTGCGAATGTCCTTGTACGTCATGAGGCCGGTGAGGCGGCCGTCAGCGTCGACGAGGGGCAGCTTGTCCACCTTGCGGTCTTGCAGCATGTCTTCGGCCGCCTGCTGGTCGATGCCGGCGGGGGCGGTCACGAGGCGGTCGAGGGGTACCATCACGGTCGTGACGGGTGCGGTGAAGTCTTTCTCAAAGCGCAGGTCGCGGCTGGTAAGGATGCCGACGAGGCGATGGTCAGCCTCCACTACCGGGATGCCGCCGATGTTGTGCTTGCGCATGAGCTGGCGGGCGTCGGCCAGGGTAGCGGTAGGGGGCAGCGTAAACGGATCCTGAATGAGGGCCGACTCCGAGCGCTTCACGCGGCGCACCTGCTCGGCCTGCTTGCCGATGCTCATATTCTTGTGAATGATGCCCAGGCCGCCGGCCTGCGCCAGGGCGATGGCCATTTCAGCTTCGGTCACGGTATCCATGGCGGCCGAGATGAGGGGCAGGTGCAGCCGGATGTGGGGGGTGAGCTGGGTGCCGGGGTCGCAGTCGCGGGGCAGTACCTCCGAGTAAGCGGGCAGCAGCAGTACGTCGTCGTAGGTCAGAGCCTCGAAGGCGATTTTGGGGGCGGCGTGGTCGGCCATAGCAACAGGGGGTTTTAGCTGAAAACCTTATTGCCGGGCAAATATACGGCGCATTTATCCAGCAACGGGCCAAATTCCTCGACCAGGGCGTTAACGTTACGTTGCGCCTGGGCGTTAAAGGAGCAGACAGATGCTGTCTTTCCTTTCACTTTTCCACTTGATTATCATGTTCAAGCAACTCATCCTGCGCGCCCTGCCCGTGCTTTTGCTCGGTTCACTCACTCTCAGCTCCTGCGTAGTACACGAGCACGACCGCGGTCCGCGGGGCTACGGCCACGGCCGGGGCTTTCACGACCATGACCACGGGCACGGCCGGGGCTACGGCTACGGGCGCCGCTAGGCCTTGATTCCTGGCGGTTAGATGAATTTTAGCGTGGTGCTACTCTTGGAGTAGTACCACGCTTTTTTGTATAAAAAAAAGACTCGCCCCAGATGGGACGAGCCTTTCCAACAGGTTCCTTTTCCACAAGAAAACCAAATCGGTGAACTGGCCGAGGCCAGTGCGATGCTGTGGGCGAGCGCGGAACGAAGTACCGCAGCCTACGCCTGTTACGCAAGAGCTTTCCGGGTGGTTAGCGTTCCTTTTCGCAACATTTACAATACAAAATTACACAGCACTCGGCGATGCTACACCATAAAAATCGCTCAGTGTACCAGTATCCTCGCTGAATGGAAGTTTTAGCCTCCTGAATGCAATAATTAACCCGGTAAATCGACGCTGCCGCCGGCGGCCGGTCGACCCTGAGCGGCCGAGTAATGACGGTGTAGCCAGCTGCTTAGGCCGCCCAGCCCCGGCATGAGCACGCGCTCGGTAATATTGGCCTGGTCCAATTTATCGCGGATTTCCCATTTGAGGCTGGCGGGTAGCCGGATGCGAAAATACAGTTCGGGATGCTGGGCCAGCCAGGTGTGCAGCATGGCTTCGGGGGTGTTCATGAGCGAAAACAGCGCGTACTGGTGCACGATGCGCGCATCGAGCGAGGGCGGCTCCAAAAACAGCACGAAAGGCTCGGCTTGCAAATTGGACAGCGTGGGTAAGCTGGGTAAAGTGGGAGCCAGCAGCTCGGTGGTGAAAACGTTGGAGCCCTCGCCAGCCAGCGCGTCGCGCAGGAAGGGTGGCAGGTGCTCGGCCGCCTTCACGTAGTTGAGCGCCCAAATGATGCCGTCCTGGTGATAGGCGTTGAGGTCGTCGGTGGCAAAATGCAGGGCTACGTAGGGCGAGTACGTCCAGTCGAGCAGGCGGGTGGGCAGGCCGTGGTGCTGGGCCAGGGCCAGCCAGTCCCACACGGTAGCGCTAGGCGGGGTGGTGGTGTCGCGGGCGTACTTGCGAAAGTTGCGCAGCAGGTGGTGCTCCAGGGTAGCGTAGTTGCCACCCAGCCGCTGCAAGCTGGTACTGAGCGTGTAGCCGAAGCTGCGCATGCCCCGGTACACAAACGGCGAGCGGTAGCGCCCCAGCCGGGCATCCCAGGTTTCGCGGAAAAGGAGGTCTTGCAAGTGCTGCCAGCTCTGGGCTTCGAAGTCGTTGGCGGCGGGGGAGGAGATGGTAGGCATGGCGGGGGAGGGGAAGAAGTGGCGTTAGCCAGGCCGAAATAAAAAAGAACGCCACGCTACCTGCCAGGCCGCGTGACGTTCTTAACGGTAAAACAACCTGCAAAGAGGCAGTTCAAGTCAATTTTCACATGTGAGACGGTAGACAAGAGACATGAGACATGAGAAAGCTCACTAAGGCAGTTCTCATGTCTCATGTCTACCGTCTCATGTCTCAGCAGTACCTAGCTCGGAAAGTCTGCCCCGTTGCCGATGTGGGCGTACTGCTCGATTTCCTTTTTGATTTCGGTAAACTTGTCGAGCGCGCCCTTCACGGCAGCCTTGCCCAGCGGCAGGTGCACGGGCGGGTTGTCCATGCGCACGAGGTCGTACATGGCCTGGGCGGCGCGCTCGGGGTCGCCGGGCTGCTTGCCGCTGGATTCCTGAATGGCGGCCATATTCTTGCCGGCCGTGGCGCGGTAGTCCTCGATGGCGGGCTCGGTGAAAGTGGCCGAGCGCCCGGCCCAGTCGGTGCGGAAGCCGCTGGGCTCGACGTTGGTGACGCGGATGCCCAGCGGCCCTACTTGCTGGGCCAGGCTCTCGCCGATGCCTTCGAGGGCAAACTTAGAGCCGTGGTAAATACCCACGCCGGGAAAGGTCTTGAGCCCGCCGATGCTGGTAATGTTGATGATGTGCCCGCTCTTGCGCTCGCGCAGGTGCGGCAGCACCGCCCGGATTACCCGCAGCGGCCCAAACACATTGACGTCGAATTGCCGCTGCACCTCGGCGTCGTCAATTTCCTCGATGGGGCCCATCGAGCCGTAGCCGGCGTTGTTTACGATGGCGTCGAGGTGGCCGAGCTTGGCGATGGCGTCGGCCACGGCCTTTTTCACGGCGGCTTCGTCGGCTACGTCGGCCACGAGGCCGATGCCGTTAGCGCCGGCTTTTTTAGTGAACTCGTCGGCTTGCTCTTGCTTGCGGAAAGTAGCGGCGACTTTATCGCCCTTGGCGAGGGCCAGCTCGGCGAGATGCTTGCCGAAGCCGGTGCTCACGCCGGTAATAAACCAGTGCTTGGTCATGGAGAATTGAGGTTAGGAAAAGGAAACAACTGGCCTAAGACGCTCAATCAACCCCAATTGTTTGGTGTAGGGCAAGCTTCAGCTTGCCCGGCGTCCGGTGAGCCACGACCCACCGGACGCCGGGCAAGCTGAAGCTTACCCTACCTATTTTTTATACTGAGGCAACTTTTTTTGTGCTGCCTAATGAACTCCATGTGCCAGGCGGGGAGATTCTAGGACGTTCCAAGTCGCTTTTTCGTGAGTTTAGTGGGAATGTGCTTCATCGGCTCATCGGGCCAAGGGTGTTTGGGATAGCGGCCTTTCAAGTCTTTGCGCACCTCGAAATACCCTTTCTCCCAGAAGCTGCGCAAGTCGCGGGTGACCTGCGCCGGGCGGCCGCCCGGCGACAGCAGGTGCAGCAGCAGCGGTACCCGGCCGCCGGCCACGGTAGGCGTTTCGGTGAGGCCGAAAAGCTCCTGGAGCTTCACGGCGAGCACGGGCGCGGCGGGGTCGGCGTAGTCGAGGGTGATGAGCGAGCCGCTGGGTACTTCGAGGGCGGCGGGGGCCAGTCGGTCGAGTTCCTGGCGCTGGGCCCAGCCACCGGGCAGGCGGGCCAGCAGCGGCTCGCTGAGGTCGAGGCGCTGCACCTGGTCGAGACTTTTGAGACCGGCCAGGTGCGGGCCGAGCCAGTTGGGCAAATCGGCCCGCAGTACCTCGTCGTCGAAGGCGGGCCAGGTATCGGCCGCCGCGGCACCCAGGTGCTGCCGCACGAATTCCAGCCGCTGCTGGAGCTGGCGGGCGGCGTCGGTCCAGTTCAGCTTGGCCAGGCCAGCCTCCTGTAAGTAGCCCAGCAGGGCCTGGGCTACCAAGTCGGCGTTGGGTTGGCCGATGGTTTTTTCTTCCAGCAGCAGGGCCCCGAGCCGCCGGGCGCGGCGGCCCGTTACGCGCTGGGTGGCGGGGTCGAAGCGGACTTCCTCGGTGCTCGTGATTTGCTCGCCGAAAGCGGCTTCCAACTCCTCGCGGTCGAGCGGGGCGGCCAGGGTGGCGCGGGGCTGGCTGGCCGTACCGGCCAGGTGAGCCACCGCGAAAAACTCGGCCTGTGGGTCCACGTCTTCGGTGCGGAGGCTCACCCGCTGGCCGGTGACGAGCCGCAGGCGGTCGGGCGCCTCGCGCTGGGCCAGGCGGTCGGGGTAGGCCAGGGCGGTGAGGAGGCCGATTGGTGAATTAGTGAGATGGTGAGGGGGTGAGTTTTCTTTTTTGGTGCCCTGGCGGCTTTGCAGGTGGCGGGCTACGTCGCGCACGCGCTGGATGGTGGCGTGGTGCAGGGCCAGGCCGGGCAGCGGGGGGCGGCCGGCGGCCAGGGCTTCGAGGCGCAGGCGCAGGTCGGGGGGGAGGGGGCGCGGATCGTTGGGCGTGTTCCAGCGCAGTAGGTCGCGCTCGGCCAGTAGGGCGGCCAGCGCAGCGGCGGCCGGGCCGTGGCCCAGCTCGGTGCCGCGCACGACGAGGTGGCCCAGGCGCGGCGGCAAGCCCAGCTTGGCGAGCTGCCGCCCGTGGGGGGTGGGCTTTAGAGTAATTTGAGTAATGGGAGTAATTTGAGTAATGCTGTTCTGGCGTATGGCAGCTTCAGTATTATTACTCCCATTACTCCCATTACTCCCATTACTCCCAGCTCCCAGCCGCAGCAGTAGCTCGCGGGCCTGGGCCACGGCGGGGACGGGCGGTACGTCGAGCCAGCGGAGGGTGGTGGGGTCGGCGGCGCCCCAGAGGGCCAGCTCCAGCACGAGGCCGCTGAGGTCGGCGGTTTGAATTTCGGGCGGGCGGTGGGCGGGCAGGTGGTGGTGCTCGGCCTCGGTCCAGAGGCGGTAGCAGGTGCCGGGCGCGAGGCGGCCGGCGCGGCCCCGGCGCTGGTCGGCGGCAGCGCGGGCCACGGGGACGGTTTCGAGCGAGGTGAAGCCGGTGCGCGGCACGAAGCGCGGCACCCGCGCAAAGCCGCCATCTATTACCACCCGCACGCCCTCGATGGTAAGGCTGGTTTCGGCAATGCTGGTGGCCAGGATAACCTTGCGCCGGCCCGCCGGGGCGGGGCGCAGGGCGGCGTCCTGGGCTTCGAGCGGCAGCTCGCCGTGCAGCAGATGCAGGTCGGTGGGGGGGGGGAGACTGTCGGCTAGCTTGCGCTCGACCCGCTGCAAGTCGGCGACGCCGGGCAGGAACACGAGCACGTCGCCCACGTGCCGGGCCAGGGCCTCGCGCACCTGGCCGGGTACCAATTCGGCCAGCCGCTCGCTGGGCTTATTGGGCAGCGCGGCGGCGCGGCGCGGGTCGAGATAATGCGTTTCGACCGGAAATAAAAAGCCCGCCGACGACACCACCGGCGCGGGCAGCCACTGGCCCAGCCGCTGGGCTTCCAGGGTGGCCGACATCAGCAGAATGCGCAGCTCGGGCCGGAGCACCGCCTGGGCGTCGAGGGCCAGGGCCAGGCCTTGGTCGGCGTTGAGGCTGCGCTCGTGAAACTCGTCGAAGACCACGCCGGCCACGTCTTCCAGGGCCGGGTCGTCTTGCAGCATCCGGGTCAGGATGCCCTCGGTGATGACCTCGATGCGGGTCTCGGCGCTCACCCGGCTGTCGAGGCGCACGCGGTAGCCCACGGTGCGCCCCACCGGCTCGCCCAGCAGCTGCGCCAGGCGGGCGGCAGCGGCGCGGGCAGCCAGCTGGCGGGGCTCCAAGACCAATATTTTCTGGTTGGCCGGGCGCCAGGCCGCCCCGAGCAGGGCCAGCGGCACCACGGTAGTTTTACCCGCGCCGGGCGGGGCTTCGAGTACGGCGCGGGGGCTGGCGTCGAGGGCCGCCAGTAGCTCGGGGAGGGCGGCAACTACGGGCAGGTCGGGGTAGGCAAATACGGGCAACGCGGTAGTTTTTTGCCTCAAAGTACCGCACAAGGGGCGGTTGGTGCGGAGGTGGTGCCTATCGACGCGCTTAGAAGCTGTTTGCCGGGCGATTCTGCGATGCTCAACAATGGGTGGCTACCTAGCAGAGTAAGTATTGCTTTCCAAAAAAACACTTGCCCTTGTTAATTAGACAGCATGAATTATTTTTTTAATTGCAATGCATGCTGAAACAATTTAAAAAATGAAATAAATAAAAAATAAATTAAAATCTAAAATTAGTGTTTTGGCTAGTTGATTACTAAAAATAAAGCTATTGGCTCAGAGTAAATAGGGAAATGCATTTGTACTTTTACGCACTAGCTGGTAGTGTTTGCTTTCTCTTCCTATTTATGCGTCAACTTTACCTGTTCCCCTTTCTCGCCTTGCTGGCGGTGCTCAGCTCCTGTAAGAAGGAGGAAGATGGCCCCCAAGTATTCTCCGATAAAATCGTCTTGCGCGACCCCGAGCTCCGCGCCGACTCGTTGGCCTTGACTTGGTCGCAACTCGACAATACGGCCTTCCAAGAGTACACGGTGTTGCGGCGTATCAGCCCCACGGACCAAGGCCAAATACTTAATCCGTATTACCCTGCCCTGAAAGCCACTCGCTTTATTGACAAAGACGTGCCGTATGCGCCGTATGTCGAATATGAGGTGCAGGGCCGGCTGTCGGCTGGGCAGCCCATCATCAGCAACCGTGTCAGCTACCAACGCCCGGAGATCAAGACGCTGAATTTACGGCCCTTCGACGTACAATTTGACCGGCAACGGCGCCAACTCTATTTCTTCGACAAAACGGGCGTCATTTCGCTGTACGATCTAGCTACCAAGCAACTCAGCAGGTCCCTGAGCACGGCCGCCACGATTGGGTACTGTGACTTTGGTACTTACCAAGGCGTCGGCGAGCTCTACGTGCCGCGCAATGACGGCTGGGTTTTCGTCTACAATGCCCAAACGTTGGAGAAAATCGACCAGATCAATGTCGGCTCCGCTGCGTCTTGCGTGGTAGCCAACAATGGGCTCTTATTCGTCTCGACGGCTTCCACCACTTCCTCCTACGGCTACTACTATCGCCCCTTGCGAGTGTACAGCCGGGCTGGTAAAAACTTGATCGCAGAGGCCGGCAGTGAAACGTCGTCCCGCTTCAAGCGCGTGCCGAATACGACGACTGACTTAATAGAACTTACCCTCAATAGCAGTCCGGTTGATCAGCACTACTATGGCTTTACGGCTGGCGGAACGCCGACCGCCAACTTTGCTGATCGCTATCACGGAGACTACCCGATTGACGCCAGCCTCTTCGAGATCTTTCCGAATGGAAGCAAGTACATTACTTCCACTGCGGGCGCGATCTTCACCAAGGATTTGGTATATGAGGCGAGCTTACCCAAAGGCAATCTAACGTTCACAAGCTTTGACTTTGATGCGGCTGGGCAAGCTATTTACGCCGGGACGGCGACCAAGAGCGTGGAAGTCTACGCGACCAACGGCTATACGCATCAACGCTCGTTTAAAACCAAGGGCTACCCCTACCGCATCTTCCAGGATGGCAGTAATGGGGTGCTGTGCGTCAGTAGCGTGACGCCCGTGTCCAGCAGTTCTTACAGCTACGGTACTAGCACGCCGACCCAAGTGGTAATTGAGCAACTGCGCTAAGCCGCTGCCCGCGGCAAGCTCTCAATCCGACCCGGTGGATAGTGCCAGGGGACGGCGGTACCAGAATATACGCCTTTCTGATCTGGGGACTTGAGACGGCGTTGTTACCGAAAGCTCGACGCAAAAGCGCCAGCCAACAGGCTGGCGCTTTTGCGTCGAGCTTTCGGTAAGGACAAAGCTGTTTAAAAAGTCGCCCTGCCGGTGGCAGAAAGTTGCGATTAGCCACACGTGTTAGCCGAGACCAGCTAAAAATCGGTGCGGGTCCCTGCTTTGTGTTGGTAAAGAGTTATGAGGTAGATTGTTGGGGCGGCTCTCAGGCTCCACCCGTGGAACCGCGTACCACCAGCTCCGACTTCAGCTCCAGGCTCTGCGAGGCCAGTACCGGGCGGCGTTTGGTAAGCGCGTGCAGCAGGATGCGCGCCGCCTCCTGGCCGATGGCGTAGGCCGGCTGGGTGATGGTTGTGAGGCCGGGGGCCAGCAGCGAGGCGGCTTCCATATTCGAGAAGCCGATGATCTTCACCGTTTGCGGAATGGACAGCCCCAGCCGGCGGCAGGCGTGGTAGCTGCTGAGGGCCAGCCGCTCGACGGTGGCAAAAATGCCGTCGGTATCGGGCCGCTGCTGGAGCAGCTGCGCGATGCTGGCGATGTTGGCCTCGTCGGTATCGCTGGCGCTCAGCACCAGTTCGGGGTCGGGCGTGAGGCCGTAGTCGCGCAGGGCGGCGTGGTAGCCTTGCAGCCGGCGGCGGCTGATGGACAGATTCTCGGTGAGGCGCAGGTGGGCGATGGTGCGGCAGCCGGCGCGCAGCAGGTGCTCGGTGGCCTGGTAGGCGCTGCCGTAGTCGTCGGTGGTGACGGTGGCGGTGTCGAGCAGGCGGTTCACGCGGTCGAACTGCACGATGGGCAGGCCGCGTTGCCGCAGCTTGTCGAAGTGCCCGACGCTGCGCGTGGCGCTGGCCAGCGCCACCAAGATGCCATCGACCCGGCCCTGCCCCAGAAAGCTGGCCACCGTTTTTTCCTGCGCCGCCTGGTCGTGGGTGAGGTAGATGAGCACGTGGTAGCCGTGGGCCTGGGCCACTTCCTCGATGCCGTCGATGGCCGAGGCGAAGAAGTGGTTGTCGACCTGCGGCAGCACCACACCGATGGTTTTGCTCACGTGCGAGCGCAGGTTGCTGGCAATGGGGTTGGGCTGGTAGTTGACCTGGCGGGCCAGCTGCTGCACCCGCTCGCGGGTGGCCGGGCTGATTTCGTAGGAGTCGCGCAAAGCCCGCGATACGGTGGACGACGACAAGCCCAGCTGGCCGGCCAGCTGCTTGAGGTTGATGGGGGCCGAAGTAAGCATGAGAAGCGGTAGGCGAGAGGGTGGGAAGTAGGGCAAAGCTCCCCGGCTCCCACCGCGCTCCCTAGCTGATTTCTGTCAACCTTCGTGCAGACGGTATTTTATTTTTAATAAGCTAATTAACAATAAAATAAGTCAATAAGAATCGTCGCTCGCTGTCACTTTTTCTACAGCACTAGAGCCTGTTATGAACTTGTGCCGAACTTAGGGGCATGGCTTACCCCAGTGATGTGAAAGACGAGGAATGGAGCTTCGTGGCCCCGTATTTGTGCCTGCTGCGCGAAGACGCGCCGCAACGCGACTACGGCTTGCGCGACGTGTTTAACGCCTTGCGCTACCTGGCCCACACGGGCTGCCCCTGGCGCTACTTGCCCGGCGACCTGCCTCCTTGGGCCACGGTCTATCAGCAGTGGACGCGCTGGCGCGATGCGCGCGTGTTCGAGTCTATCGTGCATGACTTGAACGAGTTGCAGCGGGTGCTGCTCGGCCGCGAGGCCACGCCCTCGGTCGTCGTGCTCGACGGACGCACGCTGCAAAGCACGCCCGAGAGCGGGCACCGGGCGGGCTGGGACGGGGCCAAGCGGCGCAAGGGCAGCAAGGCGCACATCGCCGTCGATACGCTGGGGCAGTTGTTGAGTGTAGTCATCACCCCAGCCAACGAGCAAGAGCGGGCGCAGGTCGGCGAGTTGTGCCGCCAGGTGCAGGAAATAACGGGCCAGACCGTGACTGTCGGCTTTGTCGACCAGGGCTACACGGGCGAGGAGGCCGCGTACGCCGCAGCCGTGCACGACATTGACCTACAAGTGGTTAAAAAGCCTAACGGCCAACCCGGCTTTGTGCTCTTGCCCAAGCGCTGGGTCGTGGAGCGCAGCTTTGCCTGGCTCAGTCGCTTTCGGCGACTAGGCCGCGACTACGAACGGCTGAGTAGCAGCTTACAGCAACTGCATTTTGTCGTTTTTGCTTGCCTTATGCTCGCTCGACACGTTATAAGTTCATAACAGGCTCTAGCGAAATTATTTCACGCGCTGGCCCCCACGTGCAAGGCCCGAAACTCGGAGGGCGTGAGCTGGTAATGCGCCTTGAAGCTGGCTGCGAAGTAGGAGGGCGAAGAAAACCCCAGCTCGTAGGCCACGTCGCTCACCGAGCGGCGCTCGTCGAGCAGCAGCTCGCGGGCCTTGGTGAGGCGCAGGCGCTGGATAAAGTCGGTGACGCCGGTGCCCAGCAGGGCCTTCACCTTGCGGTAGAGCTGCATGCGCGACAGGCGCAGCAGGCCCGCTACCTCGTCCACGCTCAGGTCGGTTTTAGTAAGGTTGGCCTCGACTACGGCCGTGAGCTCGGCCAGGAATTTCTGGTCGGGGCCGGGGGCCACGGTGGCCAGGTCGAGGCTCAGCTCGCGGCGGAAGTGCTCGCGCTGGCGCTGGCGGTTGGCCAGTAGCGTGCGTACGCTTTCGAGCAAAAACGTGGGGTTGAAGGGCTTGGTGAGGTAGAGGTCGGCCCCGGCCTGCACGCCCTCCACCTGCTGCTCGGGGGCGTGGCGGGCCGTGAGCAGCACTACCGGAATGTGCGAGGTGCGCCAGTCGCTTTTCAGCTGCTGCACCAGCGCCAGGCCGCTGAGGCCGGGCATCATCACGTCGCACACCACCAGGTCGGGCAGCAGCTCGGTGGCCAGCTGCACGCCAGTGTGGCCGTCGGGGGCGCTGCGCACCCGGTAGTGCCCGCGCAGCTTGCGGGCCACGAAGTCGCTCACCTCGGGGTTGTCTTCCACTACTAATACTAAGTTGTCGGCCGCCGGGGCGGGCTCGGGGGCGGGTTCCTCGGCGGCCGGGGCCAGCTCGTCGGCGTAGGCCCACTCGGGGGCCGGGGCGGGACCGATGGCGCGCAGCGACTCGGGCAACTCGCGGGGGAGCGTCAGGGTGAAAATGCTGCCCCGCCCGGGCTGGCTGCTGAAGGTGAGCTGCCCCTGGTGCAGCCGCGCCAGGCTGTGGGCCAGCGCCAGGCCCATGCCCGAGCCCTTGGTCCCGGCCCGCTGCGCCCCCTGGTAAAACCACTCGAACACGTGCGGCTGGTCGGCCTCGGCAATGCCCGGCCCCGAGTCGGCCACGCTGAGCCGCACCGCCCGGCCCGCCTCGGCCGGCTGGATGCTCACGGTGATGCGGCCCCGCTCGGGCGTGAATTTCAAAGCATTAGAAAACAGGTTGAGAATAACCTTGTCGAGCAAACCGCTGTCGAACCAGGCGGGGAGGTGTGGCTCGGCCGCCTGCACCTGCCAGCGCACGCCGCGCAGCTGGGCGAGCTTTTCGAAGGGCTCGGCCAGCTCGCGCACGAAGGCTACTAAGTCACCCTCGCGGGCTTGCACGGCCATTTTGCCCACCTCCATCTTGCGAAAATCCAGCAACTGATTGACGAGCTGGAGCAGGCGCCGGGTGTTGCGGTGCACCAGGGTCACGTCGTGGCGCTGGGCCTTGGTCAGGCCGGCATCGCCCAGCATTTCCTCGACCGGCCCCAGGATGAGGGTGAGCGGGGTGCGCAGCTCGTGCGAAAAATTGGTGAAAAAGCGCAGCTTGGCCTCGGTATCGGCGCGGGCTTGCTCGGCCAGGGCTTCGAGTTGATTGCGCTGCTGGCGAATTTCCTCGTTCTGGCGGCTGAGCTGCTGATTGATTTCGTCGTTGCGGGCGTTTTGGCGGGCTAGCTGCTCGTTGATCAGGCGGTTGCGGCGGGCGGCGCGCCAGGCCACCATGCCCAGGGCCACCGCGATGAGCAGCGTCGCCAGCAGACCGTAGAGGGCCGTTTGCAGGGTGGCGTAGGTGCTGCGCAGCGAGTGCAGCAAGCCCTGCTGCCGGGCAATGTCGGCCTGCTGGGTGTCGATTTTAGTGGCCTGCCGCTGCATGGTCAGCACGTTGGTCGAATCCACGACGAGCGTGCCCAGGATGGTTTCGCGCCGGAAAGACTGGTGATTGAGAATGCGCAGCGCCGTGCGAATGGCATCCTCGCCGGCCGTGGCGTACAGGATGGACGCCGTAAGCACGCGCTGCCGCACCGGCTCCAGCTTGAGCGCATCGACCCCGATAAGCCGCACCTGCCGCTCGCGGCCCAGCTGCCGCAGGACCGCGGCGGCGCTCAGGGCCAGCCGGTCGTTGTGGGCGAAGATGAGCTTCACCTCGGGGTGGGCCAGCAGGGCGGCCCGCAGCGGCGGCTGCACTTTTACCACGTTCCAGTCGCTGGGCACGGCCTGGGCCAAGTGCAGGCCGGGGTAGGCGGCCAGCCCCCGCACGAAACCCTGGTGCCGGCCCAGCGCCGCCGGCGAGGCGTTGCCCCCCAGGATTTCGAGCACGCTGCCGCGCTCGTGCAGCAGGCGGGCGGCGTAGTGGGCGGCCGTGCGACCCACCTCCTCGTTGTCGCCACCCACGTAGGCCGTGTAGTCGTCGGAGGCGATGCGCCGGTCGAGCAGCACCACCGGGATGCCGCGCTGATAAGCCTCGGCCACGACCGGGGTGAGGGCGCGGGTCTCATTGGCCGATACGATGAGCAAATCCACGCCCTCGGCCAGCAGCTGCCGGATCTGGCTGATTTGCCGCTGACTGTTTTCCTGGGCGTTGAGCATGCGCAGCTGCGCTTCGGGGTGAAAGCTCAGCTCGCGCTGCATGCCCGTCAGCACCGCCTGCCGCCACTCGCCATTGGTGCTATTCTGCGAAAAGCCGATGCGGTAGGCGGGCGGGGGTGGGGCGTGCGAGCAGCCCGCCAGGCCAGCCAGCAGCAGCCAGCCGAGAAGGAAAACGATAGCGCGGATAAACACGGGTGGGAGAGGCTAAAAAGAGTAGGCGCGGGTAGCTCAAATATACTCCCGGTCGTCGGCCGGGGCTAGTGCAGCGTTGCCCGTGGCGGCGGAGATTATTCTCAAATAATTAACTGATAATAAGATTTTTATGCGAAATGACTACGCAAACGATTCCGTAGAAAAGCAGTCGAATGACGCGGAGATGAAAAAAGGTGCCCCTGTTATTTACAGAGCGATTGAGCCCTCACTTACTCCGTTTCGTCCCACCCACTTAGATCTATTGCCGATGCACGCACGCTTACTTCCCACCCTTTTGGTGCCGCTCGCCATCGTGGCCGGGCTGCCGGCCGGGGCCCAGACCACGGGCCGGCAAGTGACGGGCACCGTCACGGGCACCACCGACAGCGGCCCGCTGCCCGGCGTGACGGTGCTGCTCAAAGGCACCCAGACCGGCACCGCCACCGATGCGCAGGGCCACTTCAGCCTGAGCGTGCCGGTGGGCACGGAGGCTGTGCTGGTGTTTTCGTCGGTGGGCTACGAGCCGCTGGAGGTGCGTGCCGGTAGCCGCACCAGCCTTGACGTCGTGCGCCTGAAAGAATCGGCCACCGACCTGAACGACGTGGTAGTAGTGGGCTACGGTACCCAGCGCAAGCGCGATATTACGGGGGCGGTGGGCTCGATTACGGCGGCGCAGGTGGCCGAAACGCCCATTGCCCGCACCGAGCAAATCTTGCAGGGCCGCGTGAGCGGCGTGCAGGTGACGCAAAGCAACTCGGCCCCCGGGGGCGGCCTCACGGTGCGCATCCGGGGCATCAACTCCATCAGTTCGGGCAACGACCCGCTGTACGTGATCGACGGCTTCCCCGGGGCGGGCGATTTGAATTCCATCAACCCGGCTGACATCGAAAGTATTGAGGTGCTGAAAGATGCGTCGGCCACGGCCATCTACGGCTCGCGCGGGGCCAACGGCGTGGTGCTGGTAACCACCAAGCGCGGCAAAGCCGGCCGCAACGTCATCAACCTGGAAGCTTATACGGGCCTTGCCACCGTGCGCCACAAGTACAAGCTGATGAACGCCACGCAGTTTGCGCAGTATCTCAACGACGTGCAGCGGCTCACCAATAGTGAAACGCCCGCCAGCGCCCGCGCCCTGCCCTACACCCAGGCCCAGATCGACGCCCTGGGCGACGGCACCGACTGGCAGGACGCCATTTTCCAGACCGGCCGCACCGACAACTACCAGCTCGGCTTCAACGGCGGCAACGAGGAGACGCGCTACAACTTGAGCTTTAACTACTTCTCGCAGAAGGGCATCGTCCTCAACTCCGATTTCAAGCGCGGCACGGTGCGGTTCAACCTCGACCGTAAAATCAGCAATAAGCTGAGCCTGGGCTTTACGAGCCAGGTGGCGGCCACCGGCGAAAACCGCACCCTGGCCAGCACCAACGGCGGCAGCTCGGGCGGGGTCATCCTCGACGCGCTGCGCTTCAGCCCCATCAACCCGGTGCGCGATGCCGACGGTAACTACACTTACTCGAACACGCCGCTGCCCTACGTCGAAAACGTGGGCAACCCGGTGGCCTACGCCGAACAAGTTAAAAATCAGTTTACTACCCTGCGCGGTCTGCTCAACGTGGCGGGCAGCTACGAGCTGCTGCCCGGCCTCACGGCCCGGGTAACGGCCGGCGTGGATGGCTTCAACGTGCAGCAAAGCAATTTTCTGCCCTCCACGACCTTTCTGGGGGCCAATACCAACGGCTCGGCCAGCCAGAATACGACCTTCAACTACAGCTGGGTCAACGAAAACACGCTCACCTACGACAAGCAGTTCGGCCGCATCCACGCCCTGAACGTGGTGGCGGGCTTCTCGCTCCAGCAGTTTGTTAACAGCGGCACGGGCGCGGGGAGCAACAACTTCTTTACTAATACGCTGGGCAGCGATAACCTGGGCCTGGGGGCCAACGTGCTCACCCCGAGCTCGTACCGCAACGGCAACCAGCTGGCCTCGTACTACGCCCGCGCCAACTACCGCCTGCTCGACAAGTACCTGTTCACCTTCACGATGCGGGCCGACGGCTCGTCGCGCTTCGGGGCTAATAACAAGTGGGGCTACTTCCCCTCGGCGGCGGTGGCCTACCGGCTGATCGACGAGGACTTTATGAAAGGCATGACCGCCTTTTCGGATTTTAAAATCCGGGCGAGCTACGGCATTACCGGCAACCAGGAAATCGGCTCCTACGCCTCGCAGGCGCGCTACAGCGCCAACGGCTACGTGTCGGGCGCGACGCGCCTGGTGGGCCTCTCGCCGGCCAACATCCCCAACCCCAACCTGACCTGGGAGTCAACGGCTTCCACGGACATCGGCCTCGACATTGGCCTGCTCAAAAACCGGCTCACCTTCACGGCCGACGTGTACTACAAGAAAACCAGCGACCTGCTGCTCAACGTGTCGCTGCCCCAGACCTCGGGCTTCGGCAGCATCCTGCTCAACGCGGGCAGCGTGCAAAACAAGGGGCTGGAAGTGGCGCTCAACTCGGTCAACTTCGAGGGCAAGGCGTTTGGCTGGAGCACCAACCTGAACTTCTCGCTCAACCGCAATAAGGTGTTGGATCTCAACGGCGAATACGAGCGCTTCGTGGGCTCGTCGAGCACGAGTATTTTCCCGGGCTCGGCGGGCGTCACGAGTACGCTGCGGGTGGGCCAGCCCATTGGCTCGTTCTACGGCTACGTGTCGCAGGGCCTGTGGCAAACGGCCGACGAAATCGCGGCCAGCGGCCTCACGGCGCCCCGCTGCCCGGCGACCCGCGCTACGCCGACCTCAACGGCGACAAGAAAATCGACGGGGCCGACCGCACCATTATCGGCTCGGCCCAACCCAGCTTCATCTACGGCCTCACCAACAATTTCACCTTCGGGCCGGTCAGCCTCAACGTCTTTTTCCAGGGCGTGCAGGGCTCCGATATCCTGAACCTCAACCGCTACGAGCTGGAATCGGGTTTCACGACCACCAACAAGCTAGCCACCGTGGTTGACCGCTGGACCGGCCCCGGCACCAGCAACAGCATCCCGAAGGCCAACAGCACCGTGCGCCGCAATACCGGCATCGTGTCGGATGTGGTGGAGGACGGCAGCTTCCTGCGCCTCAAAACCGTGACGCTGGGCTATACCATCCCGGTGCCCAGCTACCTCGGGGCCATCAAGGGTGCCAACATCTACGTGACCGCCCAAAACCTGGTAACCTGGACCAAGTACAGCGGCTACGACCCCGAGGTAAATTCCTTCGGCGGCAATGCGTTGAGTCAGAACACCGACTACAACGCCTACCCCAATCAGCGCCTGTACATCGCCGGCCTGCGGTTGAATTTTTAGCGCGCTTTCCCACCCTCTTTACTCTGATTATGAAAAAGATAGTACTGCTGCTGGGTGCCCTGGCCCTAGGCTCGGGAGGCTGCCGAAGCTTCTTGGAAGAAAAGCCCTACGATTTCCTCACGCCGGCCAATTTTTACCAAAACGAGGCCGACGCCGTGGCGGCGCTCAACGGGGTGTTCAGCGCCTTGCAGCCGCAGGCGTACTACGGCCGCACCACCTGGCTCATCAGCGAGCTGCCCGGCGATGCGATGGGCACCACCGCCACGAGCGGCGAGCGGTTCGAGCTGTTTAACAACAGCTTTACCACGACCAACTCGGAGGTAGCCAACTGGTGGGTGAACAGCTACCGGCTGATCAACCGGGCCAACGACGTGATTGGCAAGGTGCCTGCCGTGAACATGGATGCGACCCGCAAAAATGCTATTCTGGGCAACGCCCGGTTTTTGCGGGCAATGACCTTCTTCGACCTGGTGCGCGGGTACGGCGATATTCCGCTGCCCCTCACCGCCACCGCCGGCCCCGATAGCGACGTGCGCCCCGCCCGCGCCCCGCTGGTCGACGTGTACAAGCAGATTATCGACGATTTGAAATTTGCCGAAGCCAACTGCCTGCCGGAGAACAGGATAGCAGCGGGCGAAAAGGGCCGCGCCAGCAGCGGGGCCGCCGCCACCCTGCTGGGCAAGGCTTACCTGACGCGCGCCAGCAGCCTCGCCGCCCAGCCCACCGACAACCAAGATGCCCTGGCGGCCTTCAACCGGGTGATTAACAGCGGGCTGTACTCGCTGCTCCCTACCTACGCCGACGTATTCAACCCCGACAAGGAGAACGGGGCCGAGCACATTTTCTCGGTGCAGTTTGACTTACCGCCCAACGTGGGCAACATCACGCCCCGCATGCACCTGCCCACCCAGCTCGCCGGCTTCGGGGCCTTCACGGTGCCGACCTGGCTGGTAAGCTCCTACGCCACCACCGACGTGCGCCGCACCTGGAACCTGAGCAACGCCACCAACGCCGCCGGCACGACCACCCAGTCGCAGTACTACTACGTGAAGTTTCGCGACCCGCTGCGCATCCTCAACGACTCGCGCTGCAACTGGCTCGTGACGCGCTACGCCGACGTGCTGCTGCTGCAATCGGAAGCTCTCAACAACCTGGACGCCAACGATGTCACCAAGTACAATGGCATCAACGCCGTGCGCCGCCGGGCCGGGCTGGCCGCTCTACCCACCACCGCCACGACCAAGGATGCTTTTGTAGACCTGCTGCTGCAAGAGCGTGCCTGGGAGCTGTGCGCCGAGGGCCACCGCTGGTACGACCTGCTGCGCACCGGCCGCCAGAAGCAGCGCCAGCAAGCCGTGTACAACCGCACCGTGACCGATCAGTACCTGCGCCTACCCATCCCGCAGGCGGAGATCTTGCTGAATCCCAACTTGGTGCAAAACCCCGGCTATAACTAATGCGACGCCTACTCTCCCTGCTGGCGGGATGGCTGCTGGCCTTGCCGCTGGCCGCCGCCCCGCCCGCTTTTCTGCTCCTCGACCCCGCCGCGCTGGCCACCTACAAAACGGCCTACCGGGCGGGCCAGCAGCCCGAAACTGGCCGGGTGCAGCAAGTGCTGCGCACGGCCGGCCAGGCGCTCGAACACGGCCCGTACTCCGTTGCCACCAAGGCGCAGGTGCCGCCCAGCGGCGATAAGCACGACTACCAATCGCAGGCCCCGTACTGGTGGCCCGACCCCAGCCGGCCCGACGGCAAGCCTTATATTCAGAAAGATGGCCTGCGTAATCCCGAGGCCGGGGCCATGCACGACAGCGAAACGCTGAGCCAGCTCTGCGCCGACGTGCAAGCGCTGGGGCTGGCCTACTACTTCACCCAGGAGGAGCGCTACGCCCGCCAGGCGACCACGCTGCTGCGGGCATTTTTCCTGGCTCCCGCCACCCGCATGAACCCCAATCTGAATTTTGGGCAGGGTATTCCGGGCATCAACACGGGGCGCAATTTCGGCATTATCGAAACCCGCCACCTGGTCGTCGTGCCCGAGGCCCTGGCCCTGCTGAATGGTAGCCGGAGCGTAGATGCCAGCCTGGTGACAGGGCTTAAAAAGTGGTTTGCCGACTACACTACCTGGCTTACCACCAGCCCCATTGCTTTGCCCGAAGGCGCAGCCAAGAACAATCACGGCACGTTCTACGACGCGCAGGTGGTGGACTTTGCCCTCTTTACCGGCAACGACGCCCTGGCCCGCCGCACCCTGCAAACCCTCACCTGGCCCCGCGTGGCCGAGCAGTTTGCCCCCGACGGTGCCCAGCCCCTGGAGCTAGCCCGCACCCGCCCCTGGAACTACGTGAGCATGAACCTGCAAGGCTGGGCGCGCCTGGCCCTGCTGGCTCCCCATGCGGGTCTCGACCTCTGGCACTACCGCACCCCCGACGGCCGCGGCCTGCGCCCGGCCATCGACTGGTTCAGACCCTATCTACTGGGTCAAAAGCAGATGGACAAGGCGGACGCGGCCCCTACGTCCAACGCCCTGGCGCTGGGGGTGTACGAGCAGGCCAGCCGGGCGTATCCTGATCTGAATGCCGCGGCGGTGTTTGCGAAAAATCCGGAGTATCAGCCGGTGCCGTGGGCTTTTTGAGTAGAATTCCCCGCTCGGGTCTGATGGCACGGAGTTGCGCCCCGTGTCAAGTAGTAGCAGGCCTCTGGCCTGCGGTCGTTCGGGCAGAATGATAACTGTCCGAACGTGTGCGCCTCACCCCCCGGCCCCCTCTCCGAAAAGGAGAGGGGGAGCCTATCGTTGGGGTAGATGGGTAGGAGGTTGGGAGGGTATGAATTACTCTTCTCAACCCTTACCCTCCTACCCCCATACCCTTCTAACGACTGGCTCCCCCTCTCCTTTTCGGAGAGGGGGTCGGGGGGTGAGGCGCACACGCTCGGGCCGCGTGCGGACAGATGACAGCCTACCCAATTTGCTAATTGCAAGACTATCCATCAACTACATGATCGATTCCTTTTCCCTCACCGATAAAGTAATTCTCGTTACCGGCGGCACCGGCATCCTGGGCCAGGCCTTTCTGGATGGCATCGTGGACGCCGGCGGGGCGGTGGGAATCCTGGGTCGCAACGCGGCCGAGGCGCAGGCCCGGGCCGCGGCCATCGCGGCGCGGGGCGGCCGGGCGCTGGCCCTGGTGGCCGACGTGCTCGACGAAGCCCAGCTGCGCGCCGCCTGTCGCCGCCTCCTGGATGAGTTTGGCCGCCTCGACGGGCTGGTGAACGCCGCCGGCGGCAACGCTCCCGACGGTGTGCTCGACCCCGCCGAAGACGTATTCAGCCTGAACCTGGCCGGCATGAAGCGCGTGATGGAGCTCAACCTGTGGGGGGCCGTGCTGCCCACCCAGGTGTTTGGCGAGGCGCTGGCCCAGGCCCCGGGCCGGGGGAGCATCGTCAATATTTCGAGCATGAACTCGAAGCGGGCCATTACCAAAGTGCTGGGCTACAACATGGGCAAGGCCGCGCTCGACTGCTACAACCAATGGTTTGCGGTGGAAATGGCGCACCGCTACGGCGACAAGCTGCGGATGAACGCCCTGGCCCCCGGCTTCTTCCTCACCGAGCAAAACCGCGCCCTGCTCACCACACCGGAGGGGGGCTACACGGCGCGGGGCGAGCTGGTTATCCGCCAAACGCCCTTCCGGCGTTTCGGCCACCCCGACGAGCTGAAGGGCGCGCTGGTGTGGCTGCTCAGCGACGCCTCGCAGTTCGTCACCGGCTCCATGATTTGCGTGGACGGCGGCTTTTCCAGCTTCGGGGGAGTATGAGCCTGGCCTGGCATACCTTGGAGCAAACCATGCGCTGGTTTGGCCCCGCCGACCCCGTCAGCCTCGCCGATTTGCGCCAGGCCGGCTGCACGGGCGTGGTCACGGCCCTGCACCACTTACCCAACGGCGCGGTGTGGCCCATAGCTGCGATTGTGGAGCGGCAGGCCCTCGTTGAGCGGGCGGGCCTGCGCTGGAGCGTGGTGGAAAGCGTGCCCGTGCACGAGTCCATCAAAACGCAAGCCGCCGGCTACGAGCAGTTTATCGCCAACTACCAGCAAACGCTACGTAACCTAGCGGCCTGCGGCATTCGCACGGTCACGTACAATTTCATGCCGGTGCTCGACTGGACGCGCACCGACCTCCGCTACGCGGTAGCCGACGGCTCGCGGGCGCTGCGCTTCGAGCGGGCCGCCTTCGTGGCCTTCGATGCGCTGCTGCTGCGCCGGCCGGGTGCCGAGCAGGAATACTCGGCCGCCGAACTGGCCGCCGCCCGCCGTCGCCTGGCGGGCATGAGCGAGGCCGAGCGGCAGCACTTGCAGCGCAACATCCTGGCGGGGCTCCCGGGCAGCGAGGAAAGCTTCTCGCTGGCCCAGTTTCAGCGGGCGCTGGATGCCTACCGGGGCATCGACGCGGCCCGGCTGCGGGCGCACCTCGCGGCGTTTTTGCAAGCCATCGTGCCGGTGGCGGAGGAGGTCGGCGTGAACCTCGCCCTGCACCCCGACGACCCACCGTACCCCATCCTGGGCCTGCCCCGGGTGGTGAGCACGGCCGCCGACGTGCAGGCGCTGGCCGATGCCGTGCCCTCGCTCGCCAATGGCCTGTGCTTCTGCACCGGTTCGTTTGGCGTGCGGCCCGACAACGACCTGCCGGGCATGGTGCGCCAGTTTGCCGACCGCATTCACTTCGTCCACCTGCGCAGCACGCGCCGCAACGCGGCCGGCGATTTTTTTGAGGATAATCACCTCGAAGGCGACGTGGACATGTACGCCGTAGTGCGCGAGCTAGTGCTAGCCATGCAGCGCCGCCAAACTCGCCTGCCCATGCGCCCCGACCACGGCCACCAGATGCTCGACGACCTCCCCAAGCAAACGAATCCCGGCTACTCGGCCATCGGCCGTCTGCGCGGCCTGGCCGAGCTGCGCGGGCTGGAGCTGGGCATCGGGCGTAGTCTTGCGGAGGCCACCTCGCCCTTCGCCAGCCATTTGCTTGAGAAGCAAGATGTAACCCCAAGCTCCAGCTTGGGGAGGCGGCTACTCACGTTCGCTAAGCAGTGCAGCCAATGGAGCTTAACAGGCGCTAGCCGCCCCAAGCCGTCGCTTGAGCTCACCTCCCCCGATGCGCAGTCGGTAGTTTTTCAAGAGATGGAAAATAAAGCAATCCGCTACTTATTCCTGCTGCTCGTCTTCCTCACCACCCTGGTCGCCCGCGCCCAGCAGTCCCAGCGCCTCACTACCGGCTGGGACTTCGTGCGCCAGGACCTGGGTGGCGTGTGGGAGGCCGTGCGCCCGGTGGCGGCCGGCGCGCCCGAGAGCGTGCCCCTGTGGCAGGCCGTCGCGCTGCCGCACTGCTTCAATGCCCGCGACGCCGTGGACCCCGACGTTAATTACTACCAAGGCCCGGGCTGGTACCGCACCCGGCTCGCGGTGCAAAACCCCTATCCCGGGGGGCGCACCCGGCTGCACTTCGAGGGCGCGGGCCAGAAAACGGAGGTGTACATTTACACCACCAAAGTGGGTAGCCACGTGGGCGGCTACGACGAGTGGACGGTGGACATCACCGACGCCGTGGCGGCCTTTCAACAGACGGCGGTGTGCCAGAAGCAATTTCAGGGTAAGATTCCGCTCACCATCCGCTGCGACAACTCGCGCGATCTGGAGATGATCCCGTCTGACTTATCGGACTTTAACCTCTACGGCGGCCTCTACCGCTACCTCAATCTGGAGTACCAGCCGGCCGTGTTTGCCGAGCGGCTGGCCGTGCAGGCCGAGGTGGCCGCCACGGGCTCGGCCGGCAGCCTCAAGCTGCGGGTGAGCTGGCCCGCGGGCGCTCCCGCGGTCCCCCAGCCGGTGGCCGTGCGCGTGCTCGACCCACTGGGGCGGCCCGTGGCCAACTACCGCGGCACCCTGGCACCGACGGCCGCCGAAGCTACCTTACCAACCCTGGCCGTGCCCAAGGTGCGGCGGTGGTCGCCCGCGCAGCCGCAGTTGTACACGGTGCAACTCACCCTGGGGGCTGGCCCACAAGCGTTTCAGCATAGTGAGAAGGTGGGCTTCCGGCACAGCGAATTGGTGGAGCACGGCCCCTACAAGCTCAACGGCGAGCGCCTGCTGCTGCGCGGTACCCACCGCCACGAAGACCACGCCGGCGTCGCCGCCGCCATGACCGAAAGCCAGATTCGCCAGGAGATGCGGCTGATGAAGGCAATGGGCGTCAACTTTATTCGCCTAGGGCACTACCAGCAGTCGCGCATCGTGCTGAATTTGTGCGACTCGCTGGGGATTTTGGTCTGGGAAGAAATTCCGTGGTGCCGGGGCGGGCTGGGCGGGCCGACGTATCAGGCCCAGGCCCGGCGCATGCTCACCAACATGGTGCAGCAGCATTACAACCACCCGGCCGTTATTATCTGGGGGCTAGGCAACGAAAACGACTGGCCGGGCGACTTTCCCGAGTTTGATCAGGAGAAGATTCGGGCGTTTATGAAGGAATTGAACGAGTTGTCGCACCAGCTCGACCCCGGCCGCTACACGGCTATTCGGCGTTGCGATTTCTGCAAGGATATTCCCGACGTGTATTCGCCTTCCATCTGGGCGGGGTGGTACCGGGGTAGCTACACCGAGTACAAGGCGATTACCGAGCAGGAGTTTCGGCGCGTGAAGCGGTTTTTGCACGTCGAGTGGGGCGGCGACAGCCACGCCGGCCGCCACGCCGAAGCCCCCGACAATGCGCTGGCCAACATCGTCACCGGCCAGGGAGCCGACGAGCGCGCCGGCGATGCCTCGCTGCAAGGCGGCGCGGCCCGCGTGTCGAAAGACGGCGACTGGAGCGAAACCTACCTCTGCAACCTCGTGGACTGGCACCTCAAGGAGCAGGAAACCATGCCCTGGCTCAGCGGCACCGCCTACTGGCCGTTCAAAGATTTTTCGACGCCCGTGCGGCCCGACAACCC
Source organism: uncultured Hymenobacter sp. (assembly GCA_913776615.1). Classification (GTDB taxonomy): domain Bacteria; phylum Bacteroidota; class Bacteroidia; order Cytophagales; family Hymenobacteraceae; genus Hymenobacter. The sequence goes on along the minus strand of CAJYPK010000015.1, from coordinate 71,789 downwards.
CATTCCTTACCTAAATCAGAAGGGCGTGGTGGAGCGCGATTGCACGCCCAAGGAGGCGTACTACGTCTTTCAGTCGTACTGGACCACCGCGCCGATGGTGCACCTCTACGGCTACTCCTGGCCCGTGCGCTGGGGGGCCGCCGGCGAGCAAAAGCTCGTGAAAGTGTATTCCAACTGCGAGCAGGCCGAGCTGTTCGTCAATGGCCGGAGCTACGGCATAAAAAAGCGTAACAGCCAAGACTTTCCCGCCGCGGGCCTGCACTGGGCGGTGCCCTTTGCCGCGGGGGTCAACCACCTGCGCGTAGTGGCCCGCCAGGGCCGCCGCACCGTGGAAGATACCCTCAGCTTCCGCTACCAAACCCAGGGTTGGGGCAAGCCCGCCCGCCTCACGCTCACCAAAGTCGCCGGGGCCGACGGCCGCTGCACCGTCGCCGCGCAGCTGCTCGACGCCCAGGGCGTGCCCTGCCTCGACGCGGCCAACTGGCTGGAGTTTTCGCTGGCTGGCGCGGGCCAGCTGCTCGACGACCTGGGCACCAGCCGCGGCTCGCGCAAGGTGCAGGCCTACAACGGCCGCGCCCTCATCAGCCTGCTGGCCCAGCCCGGCCAAAGCACGGTGGCCGTGCAGTCGCCGGGGCTGCCCCCGGCGCTACTGGCCCTGTAGCGCGGACTTTTAAAATCCGCGCTACTTGCTCTTCCCAAACCCCCTCCATGCGTACACTGCTCTTCCTCGTCCTGGCCCTGCTGGCTGGCCCCGTCGCCGCCCAGCGCCTGACGCAGTCCATCAGCGCCAACTGGCTATTCACCAAAGACTCCGCCGCCTTCGAGGCCAGCCGAGCGCCGCTGGCCCCGCACTGGCAAAGCGTATCGTTGCCCCACACCTGGAACGCCGCCGACGTGCTCGACGACGCGCCCGGCTACTACCGCGGCGTGGGCTGGTACCGCAAAACGCTGACCGTGCCCGCCGCCTGGCAGCACCGTCGGCTGTATCTGCATTTCGGGGCGGCCAATCAGGAGGCGGAGGTGTTTGTGAATGGCCAGCTGGCCGGCCGCCACGCGGGCGGCTATACGGCGTTTAGCTTGCCCATCAGCCACTTGCTTGCTTTTGCGAATGGGGGAGGAGCCCGGGCCGAGGTACTGGTAAAGCTCACCAACCGCTACAACGCCGCCATCCCGCCGCTCACGGCCGATTTTACATTTTACGGCGGGTTGTACCGCGATGCCTACCTGGTAGCCGCCGAGCCAGTGCATTTCGACCTCGATAATCATGCCTCGCCGGGGGTGTTCGTCACCACACCCGCCGTATCGGCTGCGGCGGCCACGGTGGCTGTGGCCGGCCGCCTCACCAACGACTCGGGCCAGCGCCGGGCGCTGCTCATCACCACCCAGCTGGTGACGGCCGACGGCCAGCCCGCCGGGCAGCGGCAACTGAAAATGCAGCTCCGGGCCGGCGAAACCCGCGACTTTCGCCTGGCGCTGCCGCCGCTGCGGCAACCCCACCTGTGGGCCCCCGCCGACCCCTACCTGTACCGGGTGCGCACGACGGTGCAAGCCGCTGACGCGCCCGCCGGCCCGGTGCTCGACGAAATCAACAGCCCGCTGGGACTGCGCTGGTTTCGGTTCGACGCGGCGCAGGGCTTTTTCCTGAACGGGCAGCCGCTGAAGCTCATCGGCACCAACCGCCACCAGGATTACCCCGGCCTGGGCAACGCCCTGCCCCCGGCCCTGGCCGTGCGCGACGTAGAATTGCTCAAGGCGATGGGCGGTAACTTTTTGCGCGTGTCGCACTACCCGCAGGACCCCGCCGTGCTGGCGGCCTGCGACCGGCTGGGCATCCTGGCCTCGGTCGAGATTCCGGTGGTGAACGCCATCACCGACTCGCCCGCGTTTTTTGCGAATTGCCGCCAGATGCAGACCGAAATGATCCGGCAAAATTTCAACCACCCCAGCGTTGTCATCTGGGCTTACATGAACGAGGTGCTGTTGCGCCTGCCCGCGGGCCTGAAGCGCGACAACGAGCCCGGTCGCGCCTACCTGGGCCGGGTGCGCGCCCTGGCCCAGCAGCTCGATAGCCTGACCCGCCGCGAAGACCCCGCCCGCGCCACCATGCTCGTGTGCCACGGCGACTTCGACCTCTACCAGCAGGCGGGCCTGCTGGCCGTGCCCCAGGTGCTGGGCTGGAACCTGTACCAGGGTTGGTACTCCGGCGATTTGCAAGGCTTTCCCAAATTTCTGGATCGCCACCACCGGGAGCTGCCCACCTTGCCCCTGCTCGTCACCGAGTACGGGGCCGATGCCGACGAGCGTCTGCACGCCACCCGCCCCCGGCGCTTCGACAAAACAGTGGAGTACGCCACCCGCTATCACCAATTCTACCTGGCGGCCATCCAGGAGCGGCCCTTCGTGGCGGGCGCCACCGTCTGGAACCTGGCGGAATTCAATTCCGAAACCCGCCAGGAAGCCAATCCGCACCTCAACACCAAGAGCCTGCTCACCGGCGACCGCCGCCCCAAGGACGCTTATTACTATTACCAGTCCCGGCTGCTGACCACGCCCTTCCTCAAAATCGGTTCCCGTAACTGGACGCTGCGCGCCGGTGCGGCCGCCGGTCCTGACTCTCTTTTCTGCCGCCAGGTGGTCGAAGTGTATACCAACCAACCCGCCGCCCAGCTGCTGCTGAACGGCCGCCGCCTAGGTACCCAGCCCGCCGTGGCGGGCGTGGCCCGGTTCAGCGTGCCCTTCGGTGCCGGCCGTAACCACCTGCGGGCCGAGGTGCCCGGGCAAGCTACTGCCGACGAGGCTACCATTGATTTTCAACTCCTGCCGACCCGGCTGGCCGACCCGCGCCTGCCATTTACCGAGCTCAGCGTGAGCCTCGGCGACGAGCGTACTTTCACCGATTATCAGCGCCACCAGGTGTGGCTGCCCGAGCAGCCCTACGTGCCCGGCGGCTGGGGCTACGTGGGCGGCCACGTCTACAAGCTGCCCGGCGACCGGCTGCCCTACGGCTCCGACCGCGACATCCTGGGCACTGACTACGACGCCGTGTACGAAACTCAGCGCCTGGGACTGCGTGAGTTTCGCCTCGACGTGCCCGATGGGCAGTACGAAATCACCCTGCACTTTGCCGAGCTCGAAGCCGCGCCCGCCGCCGAGCAGCTGGCCTATAATCTGGCCGGCGACAAGGCCACGTCGGTTACTGCGGCCCCAGCCAGGCGCGCCTTCTCGGTGCTGGCCAACGGCCTGCCCGTATTGCCGGGCCTGGGCGCGGCCACTGGCTTGCTGCCTTTACAAGCCACCAGCATCCAAGTGCCCGTGGCGGCGCGGGGCGGGCAGGGCATCCGCCTCACATTTGAGGCCAGCCAGGGCGAGGCCTTTTTGAATGGCGTGCAGGTGCGGCGGTTGTTTTAGGGTAGCGGCCTATGCCAGCGGGCGCTGGCATAGGCCGCTACCCGCTGGCTACGCCGTACGCTGGCGCGAGTTTAGGCGGAGCCGTAACTCGCCGCCGACAAGTGGGGTGGAGTTTCCAAACTCCACTGCCGCGCTAGCGGCAATCCTGCACCTGCTCCAGTAGCGCGCCGACTTACGCCGCTTGCCGCGTTGCGGCAGTGGAGTTCGGAAACTCCACCCCCACTTGTCGGCGGCGAGTTACGGCTCCGCCTAAACTCGCGCCAGCGGGGCCGGCGGGGCCGGCGGGCGCCAGCGTACGACGTAGCCAGTGGAAGTTATTTGATGATTTTTTATTGAATACAGCTTTGATTTTTAAGGAATTAATTATTCGTACTCACGAAAACGATTCCGTAAATAAACGCCCGTTGCTGCTCGATAACGCTCAAGGGAAAAGCTACTTTTAAGCTGCCTTCCAAGGCTAGCGCTGGCTTTGAGAGCAACCCCTTTTCCACCTTTATCCCACCCGTTTTATGACCCGCAAATTACTTCTCCCGGGTACCCTATGCCTGGGGCTGGCCACTGCCCTTTTGGCCGCCGTCGGCTGCCAGCGCGAAGCGGCCCTGGCCCCCGCCGCGCCGGCCCCCGCCACGGCCAATTCCACCATTACCACCTTCGTGCACCCCGGCGTGGTCAACAGCCAGGCCAGCCTGGCGCTGGTAGCCGGCCAGGTAAACGGCGGTGATGCCACCCGTAAGGCCGGCTACGACAAGGTGGTGGAATTTATGAACAACAACTCCCTGCCGACTTCTTTCCCCACCGTGGTGTACGCCAAGGCCAGCGGCGGCACGCCCACCGAAAACCAAATTCGGCGCGACTGCATCCTGGCCTACGCCTGTGCCCTGCGCTGGGTGAAAACCGGCGACGCCACGTACGCCGGTCAGGCCAAGCAAATCCTTAACGGCTACGCCAGCAACTTTCAGCGTTACGAGCCCGACGCGGCCAGCGGTACCCTTCAGCGCCAAACCTACCTGGAGGCCGCCTGGGTGGCACCCACCTTCGTCGCGGCGGCCGAAATTATCCGCTACTACAAGGCCAACGGCCAGGGCGCCGGCTGGTCGGCCACCGACGTGAGTAAGTTCGATGGGTTTCTCAACAACTTGAAAAACAACTACGTCAACAACGTGCCGGGGGCCATTGGCGACATCAACAACTGGCAGGCCTCGTACTGCTACGCCAAGATGGCGCTGGGCGTGTGGTTTAACAGCACGGCCGTGTACGACTCGGGCTACGACTACATGCAGGCCCACATGAGCGACTTCATCCGGGCCGATGGCAACGTGAGCGAGTGCGGCCGCGACTGCCACCACCTGCAATACACGCTCTGCGCGCTCACCTACGCCGCCGAAACGGCCCGCATTCAGGGCAATACCGCGCCTTACGGCTTCAATAGCCAGGCCATCAAAAACGGCTGGAGCAAATACGAAGAATCGCTGGAAGGTAGTACGCAGTGCAAAAGCTGCCAGAGCGCCGGCGATAACGCCATTTTCCCGGCCATCGAAACAGCCTACAATTACTACGGCACCAGCAAGCTGCAAACCCTGCGCGACCGCGAAGACCCCTACGGCCTGATTACGCCGGATAATACGTTCCTGGGCTTTACCTCCTTCACCCACCGCAGCATCGGCTCGACGCGCTAGGCGAGGAATGCCATAAGCCGTCATGCAGCGCGCGGTAAAGCATCTCGTGGGCAAGGTGTTGCTTACTAAAACCCACGTGCTGCTTCGCTGCGCGCTGCATGACCTGCGGCCCATGCCTTCTTAAGACCGGGTGCGCTACGGCTAGGCCAATTGGCTGGCTGACCCCTGGCCGCGTCTGGCGCTCTACCCGCAAATACTCGCTCGCCATCCTATCGGCGGCGGTGAGCGGGGGCGAGTTATAAAACCTGTTTGAGATGAACATACGATTTGCTCTGCTGGCCGGCCTGGCACTAGTGGCCAGCCCGGCCCTGGCCCAGGTGAGCCTACCCCGCAAAACCCTGCAACTGGCCGAAACCCAGGCCACCCTACTCTTGCAGCAGACGCCGCTGGCGGCCCAGCGCGCCGCCGTGCCGGGCAAGCCACCCTTGGTGTCGCCGCGCTCGCTCGCCCCCAGCGGCGAGCTGGTAGTAGTGCCCGCCCGCGACTGGACGAGCGGCTTCTTTCCCGGCTATCTCTGGCTGCTGGGCCAGGCTACCGGCGAGGCCCGCTGGTCGGCCGCCGCCCGCGAGTACACCGCCCGGCTGGAGCCCGAGAAAACCAACGCCGGTACCCACGACATGGGCTTCAAGCTGTATTGCAGCTTCGGTACCGGCTACCGCCTCACCCAGGATGCCCACTACCGCGCCGTGCTGCTGGAGGCCGCCCGCACCCTGAGCACCCGCTTCAACCCCCGGGTCGGTGCCATTCGCTCCTGGGACCACCACCGCGACTTGTGGGGCTTCCCGGTCATCATCGACAACATGCTGAACCTGGAGCTGCTCTTTGCGGCCACCCGGTTGTCGGGCGACTCGTCGTTTTATAAAATCGCGGTGACCCACGCCAACACCACGCTCCGCCACCACTTCCGGCCCGACTACAGCTCGTTTCACGTGGTCGATTACGACTCGGCCACCGGCCGCGTGGTGAAGCGGACCACCCACCAAGGCTACGCCGACGCCTCGGCCTGGGCGCGGGGCCAGGGCTGGGCGCTCTACGGCTACACCATGTGCTACCGCGAAACGCACAACCCGGCCTACCTGGCCCAGGCCGAGCACGTAGCCGAGTACATTCTGCACCACCCCAATCTGCCCAAAGACCTCGTGCCTTACTGGGATTTCAACGACCCCGCCATTCCTCACGCGCCCCGCGACGCCTCGGCCGGGGCCATTATCGCCTCGGGCTTGCTCGAATTGAGCACCTTCAGCAAGCAAGGGGCTTTCTACCGCCGTCAGGCCAGCCAGCTGCTCGACAACCTGGCCAAGAGCTACACCGCCCGGCCCGGTACCAACGGCGGCTTTTTGCTGCTGCACAGCACCGGCCACAAACCCGCCGGCGGCGAAATCGACGTGCCCCTCATCTACGCCGACTACTACTTCATGGAAGCTTTATTGCGCCGCCAAGCCTTAGCGGCGGGCCAGCCGCTATCGGTGAGATAGGTGTTTTTGAAAGAATTGTGCAACTAGTACTACACCCGCTCCAGGCGCCAGAGGTCCACGCTCACCGGGCCGCCGGCGTGCAGCAGGGGCCGGCCCGGGGGCGTGGGCAGGCCGTGGCCCTCTACCAAATCGGAGCTGTAGTGCAACAGCTCGGCGGCGCGCAGCGGCCAGTTGCGGTGCGCAATGCGGCCCCGGTAGAGCTTATCGCCGCGCCCCGGTCCCATGCCGCCGGCCGCGTACAGGGCGTAGCGCTCGGTAAGAAAAAAGGCCAGCGAGCCCGGCTCGGTGGGCGGAAGTTTGTCGCCCAGCTCCCAGGTGGCGGCGAAGTGCCCCTCGGGCGCGCCGTTGTGCACGCGGTGGCCTACGTAGTGCAGCCGCTCGGGCGTGGGCCGCTCCAACTTGAGTTGCGCCCGGAAATACGGCAGGTGAAAAAACGTGCGCGCCGCCCACACGGCCAGCGGATTGCTGGCATCGAGCGAGAAGAACCACACGCCGGGCACGCCGTCGAGGTGCACGTAGGTGCGCACGTTCAGCTCCAGAAACTCGCGGGCCCCGGGCACGGGCGGCGTCACGCGGCTGCGCACGTCCCACATCCGGAAGGGGACGACACCAATCCAGGCCTGGCCCTCGTGCAGATCTACTTGCAGGCGCGGCGGAAGCTGAGCCTGAATAAGCTCGGGCTCAATGGGCCAGTGCATGAAAAGCAAGTCGCCCCATTCCTGGTGCATGAGCGGGTGGCCGCTGGGGCGCTCGCGCAGGGCCAGGCGGTCGGCTAGGGTGGGAAGCATAGGTGAGGTGGTGAACTAGTGAGATGGTAAGTTTCCGAGATGATTATACTTCGACTAGCTACGTACGGTAAGGCTGGGGAAACTCACTATCTTACTAATTCACCATCTCACCGCTCAGTACACCGCCACGCTGGGGTCCACATCCCGGCTCCAGGCGTCGATGCCTCCCTTTAAGTTAAGCAAATTTTCGCGCCCCAGCCGGTGCTGCAAGTACGCCAGCGCCTGGGCCGAGCGCACGCCGTGGTGGCAGATGAGCACCACCAGCCCCGCGGCGCGGATTTCGCCCGCCCGGCGCGGAATCTCGCCCAGCGGAATGAGCTCGCTGCCCGCGATGCGGCAGTAGTCAAACTCCATCGGCTCGCGTACGTCGATGAGCTGGATGTCTTCGCCGGCCGTGAGGCGGGCGTGCAGGGCGGCGGGGGTGAGGTCGGGCAGCATGGGGCAAAAGTACCCCGCCCGGCTACCTTGCGCGGCTTTTCGGACTTTGCCCTATGCTGTTGTTTTCCCTTGCCAATCTACCGGCCGAGGTGCTGGCCGCCCTGCGCGCCACCACCGGCCTGGAGTGGGCGGCCGTGCTCACGGGCTTTGCCTGCGTGTGGCTGGCGGCCCGCGAGTCGCTGCTCAATTTTCCGGTGGCCATTTTCAGCTGCCTGCTCTACGTGATCATCTACTACCGGCAGGGGCTGTATTCCGACAGCGGCTTGCAGGGCATTTTCATCGCGCTCAGCGCCTACGGCTGGTACACCTGGCGCCACGGCGGCCGGGGCGATACCGAGCTGCCCGTCACGCACACCACGCCCGCCGAGTGGGCGCTCACCGCCGCGTTCGTGCTGGCTTACACGCTGGGTTCGGGCTATTACCTGGGCCACCATACCGACTCCACGTTTCCGTATTGGGACAGCTTCACCACCGGCACGAGCATCGCCGCGCAGTTTTTGCTCATGCGCAAGCGCCTCGAAAACTGGTGGCTCTGGCTGCTGGTCGATGTCATTTACGTGCCCATTCTGTGGGTCAAGCAACTCTACCCAACCAGCTTGCTCTACGCGCTGTACCTGGGCCTGGCCGCCTACGGCTACTGGGAGTGGCGGCGTGATATGCGCCGCCCGCCGCTGGCCACCTGATGCCTGTTTTTCCATCGGCCCGCCCGTGCCAGCCGATAAATTCGGACCTGCTCTGACTACTCGGGTTAGTCTTCGCGTTGAGTTATTTTTTTAAATGCTGCACATTACCCGCTACCCCGGTCGCCGGGCCTGGCTAAGCTGCGCCGGGCTGTTCACCTGGCTGCTGGCTCCCGCCCCGGCCGCTGCCCAGACTACGGTGACAATCCCGCTCACCCGAAAGGCAGATTTTACGGGCACGCTCTTCACGCGGCGCGATACGACCCAGCACCTGCGGCACGTGCCCAACAACCTGCGGCGCTACCTGCTGAAATACGTGGTGCTGGGGGGCGGTCCCGGCCAGCCCCCGGCCCAGCGGCTCAATTTGCTCATCGGCCGCGATGCGCAGGAGCGGATAGTATTCGTGCCCGCCGCGCCGCAAACCTTCAACTTTCGGGCGAAAGACCAGCAGGTGCTGGCCCCGGCGGAGGTGCACGGGCAGCCCTTCGACGTGACGCTGCGGGGCCCGCACGGCCCGGTGGTGGTGCGCCTGCGGCCGAGCTTCCGGCTCGAAAACTTCCAGTATTTTTCCCCGCAGGAGCAAAGCCTGTTCCTGACGCTCGAACGGCCACTCGGCTACGAGGCGCGCCTCCCGGTGGCTGGTAACACGCTGGCACTGCAAGTAGTCATCCACGGCCAGCAGGAGGATGTGCTGCTCACCGACTCCACGGCCGCCGTGCGGGTGACGGACAGCCAGCAGGAGGACCACTTTTACAAAATGGGGGAGTCCTTCCTGGCCGGCGGCCAGCTGCTGACGCCGCTGCGCATCAGCGCGGGCGGCGACAGCCTGACGGTGCGAGTCGCGGAGCCGTCGAAAATAATCCGGCCGTTTGGGGCCGACTCAGGGCTGGCCTTCCGGCCCGCTACGCTCCTCGACCTCCAGGGGCAGCCCGTGGCGCTGGCGGGTCGCGAGCGGCCGCTGGTGCTGGACTTCTGGGGAACCTGGTGCCCGCCCTGCGTGGCCCTCACCCCCCGCCTGAAGGCGCTGCATCAGCAGTACGCCGGTAAGGTTGATATGGTCGGCATCGCGCTCGACGAGGCCGCGAAAGCCAGGCAGTACCTGGCCAGCAATGCGATGACGTGGCCCAACATCGCGATTCCCGCGAAAGAAGCAGCCAACTCGCTCATCGACAAGATGGGGGTAAACAGCTACCCTACTTTCTTTCTGGTGCACAAGGGCGTGATTGTGTATCGTGGCGTTGGCGAAGCTGGCTTGCAGGAAGTAGCCCAGCGGCTGGCCCACCTGAACTAGCGCCCGGGCGATAAATCAGAGCCGTCCTTACTGCTTGCTTAACACTCGGTAATGTCCCTTTCCATAGTGCAGCGCATTTCTCTCACCGGCCCCGAATCGGCGGGCAAGAGCACCCTGGCCGCGCAGCTGGCGGCCCACTACGGCACCGAGTACGTGCCCGAGTACGCCCGGCAGTACCTCGAAGCAAACGGCCCACATTACGCCCTGCCCGATCTCGAAGCCATCGCCCGCGGCCAGCTCGCCGCCGAAGACGCGGCCGCCCGCCGGGCCAGCGGACTGCTTTTTTGCGATACCGATTTGCTGGTCATAAAAATCTGGGCGGAAAACGCCTTCGGTACCTGCCCGGCCTGGATTCTGGCCGAGCTGGCCCGCCCGCGCTACGCCCTCTCTCTGCTGCTGGCCCCCGACCTGCCCTGGACGCCCGACCCCCTGCGCGAGCACCCAGACCCCGCCCAGCGCTGGCATTTCTACCAGCTCTACCGCCAAGAGCTGACCCAGCGCAACTGGCCCTTCGTCGAAATTAGTGGCCCGCCCGCCCAGCGCTTCGTACAAGCCCTGGCCGCCTGCTCTGTAGGGTAAGCTTTAGCTTGCCCCTGCCACGACGGGTACGAATCCTTATCGACTAGCTCGCCCTCCGCCGGACAAGCTAAAGCTTATCCTACATTTTTCTTATGCCTACGCTCACCTCCGCCACCGCCCGCGTCGAAATTGCCACTCACGGGGCCGAACTCACCAGCTTCGTAGACCTGGCCAGCGGCCGCGAATACCTCTGGCAGGCCGACCCCGCGCACTGGGCGCGCCACGCGCCGCTGCTGTTTCCGATAGTGGGCAAGCTGCCCGACAATACCTACCTCTACCACGACCAGCCGCTCAATCTGCCCCAGCACGGCTTTGCCCGCGACCAGGAGTTTACCGTTATCCAGGAAGATGCGGCCAGCCTCACCTTTCAGCTCATGGCCAGCGCGGCGACGAAGGCAGAATATCCGTTTGAGTTTGAGTTGCGGGTGCGCTACGAGCTGCGCGGTAGCATGCTCACCGTGGGCTGGCACGTGCGTAACCCCGCCGCGGCGGGCCACGATCTGCTGTTCAGTATCGGGGCGCACCCGGCCTTCAACTGCCCGTTGCGGCCCGAGGCCGGCGAGCAGTTCGGCGACTACGCCTTCCACTTCGACCACCCCGTTACGCTGCACCGCCATCTCTTGAGCGGCGGCCTGCGCACCGGCCAAACTTCCCCCGTGTTGGCCAACGCAGCCACACTGCCGCTCAGCTACGAGCTGTTTAAGGACGACGCGCTGGTATTCGATCACTTTGACTTTACCCGCCTCACCCTGCAACGAGCCGACCGCACTGGTCCCTTCGTGCGCATGCAGTTCGACGGTTTCCCTTACCTCGGCCTCTGGACCAAGGGCCCCGGCGCGGCCTTCGTGTGCATCGAGCCCTGGCAGGGCGTGGCCAGCCCCGTCGGCCCCCCGCAGGAGCTGAGCGAAAAGGAAGGTATCCTGACGCTCGCGCCCAGCCAGATGTTCGACGTAAGCTACTCAATAGAAATCGGCTAGTAACCGTACTCCCGATGCGTTGAACCGACAAAAGGCCATCGTGCGCAGCACGATGGCCTTTTAAATTTTAGCTTAAATACTAAGAGCTACACCTCCACCGGCCGGCGGCGGTTGTACTCCGGCTCCCAGTCGTTGATGGGCCGCGAGATGCCGGGCGGCAGGTCGATGTCGGGCAGGCCGGGATCGTGGGGCTCGCCGCCACCATCGTCGCCGCCCGAGGAGGGTGGGGGTGGGGGCGGCACTCGCCGGCGCTTCGGCATCACCACAAAAAAGGTGAAGACGGCCAGCAAAAACAGGGCGCAGAGAAGCTGGTGCATAACGAAGGGCCGATACGATTACACGAAGAGTGACGGACGGGGACGGAGTACTTCCAACGCAAAGCGCCGGGTGCGCGTTGCGGTCCGCTGCCTTACGCTAAGGTAACTGATAGCCAGCCAACGAGCCAAGCAACTAGCGCCTGGCCCCCGCCACGTCGCGCCGGGTTGTATCTTTGCGGTCTGTTTAGGGGTGCTGGCATGTGAGAATCGTGACTGGCTGAGATGACACCCATCGAACCGGAACCAGGTAATGCTGGCGTCGGGAAAAAACAATCCGCGAACGTTTCCGCCCGTGCGCCGACCCCTGGGGTACGGGTGCGTTCTACTTAGTCGTTTTTAGTTTTTGAAAACTGTACTCTTGACGGGCTCGGCGCTGCTGGCGCTGGCCGCCCCGGCGTGGGCGCAAGGCCCCGTGGCCGGCACTATCACCGATGCCCGCACCGGCGAGGCGCTGCCCGGTGCCACCATTTTGCTCGATGGCGCGGCCATCGGCGTTACGAATGCGGCGGGGGCGTTTACGCTCGCCGCCGTGCCGGCGGGCGCGCACGAGCTGCGCATCACGTTCCTGGGCTACGAGCCGCTGGTGCAGGCGGTGCAGGGGCAGGCCGCCAGCCAGCAGCTCAACGCCCGGCTGCGGCCGGGCGGCGTGCTCACGGGCGAGGCCCTCGTAACCGCCTCGCGGGCCAGCGACCGCACCGCCACCGTCTACACCAACCTCAGCAAGCAGGACCTTAACAAGCGCAATTTCGGCCAGGACCTGCCCTACCTGCTCGACCAAACGCCCTCGGTGGTCGTGACCTCCGACGCCGGGGCGGGCGTGGGCTACACCGATATCCGCATCCGGGGTACGAGCAGCACGGGCATCAACACCACCATCAACGGCGTGCCGCTGAACGACCCCGAATCGCACGGCTCGTTTTTAGTGAATCTGCCCGATCTGGCTTCGTCCATCAACAGCATCCAGGTGCAGCGGGGCGTGGGTACGAGCCAGAACGGCAGCGCGGCCTTCGGGGCCAGCCTCAACATCTCGACCCTCGACAATCGCCGCGAGGCCTACGCCGAGACGCAGAACAGCTACGGCTCTTTCAACACCTGGAAGAACAACGTGTCGTTCGGCACCGGCCTGGTGGGCAAATACTTTACCTTCGACGGCCGCCTCTCGCGCATTGCCAGCGACGGCTACATGAACCGGGCGGCCTCCGATTTGAAGTCGTACTACTTCGCCGCGGGCTATCAGCAGAAGAATACGCTGCTCAAATTCATCACGTTCTCGGGCCGCGAAAAGACTTACCAGGCCTGGAACGGGGTGCCTGAGCCGGCCCTCACCGGCAACCTGGCCTTACTTCAGACTTACATCGACAACGGCGAGCTGAGCCCTGCCAACGCCGCCCGCGCCTTGCAGGAAGGCCGCCGCTACAGCTACTACACCTACGACAACCAGACCGACAACTACCAGCAAAACCACTACCAGCTGCACCTTTCGCAGGGGCTGGGGGCAGACTGGAACCTCGGCGCGGCGCTGCACCTTACCCGCGGCTTCGGCTACTACGAGAGCTACCGCGCCGGGCGCAAGCTGGCCGACTACAACCTGCCCAACGTGGTAAATGGCGGCGACACGATCAGGCGCACCAACCTCATCGACCGCAAGTGGCTCGATAACTATTTCTACGGCGGCACCTTCGCCCTCAACTACCAGCCCCGGGCCAACGACAAGCTGCAAGCCACCCTGGGCGGTGGCTGGAACCGCTTCGACAACGACCACTACGGCGAGATCATCTGGGCGCAGTACGCCAGCACCAGCTTTCCCGGCCAGCGCTACTACTTCAACACGGCCCGCAAAACCGATTTCAACGCCTACGCTCGCGCCACCTACCAGGCCCTGCCCTGGCTGGGGCTATACGCCGACGCGCAGGTGCGCCGCATTATCTATAAGATTGACGGCGTGGAGGATGCGCAAAACGATGTGACTACCCGCGCCAGCTACACGTTCTTCAACCCCAAGGCCGGGGCTACGGCCAGCCTCGGCCGCGGCCAGCAGCTCTACGCCAGCCTTGCCGTGGGCCAGCGCGAGCCGGTGCGGGCCGATTTCACCGACCGCCAAGCGGGCTACCCCGCCGCCCAGGCCGAGCGCCTGCTCGACTTCGAAGGGGGGTACCGCCTCACCCGCGCCGACCTCAGCTTCCTGGGGCCGCGCACCGCCGTGCGCGTCGAGGCCAACTACTTCGACATGAACTACCGCAACCAGCTCGTGGCTACCGGCCAGCTCAACGACGTGGGGACCGCCCTGCGTACCAACGTGGCCCGCAGCTATCGCCGCGGCGTGGAGCTGACGGGCTTCGTGGCGGCCGACGATAAAATCAGCCTCAGCAGCACGCTCACGCTCAGCCGCAACCGCATCCTGGATTACTACGCCGTAACCTACGATGCGAACTACAACCCCGTAGTGGCCACCGAAGGCCGCACGACCACTATTTCGTATTCGCCTTCGGCCGTGTCGGCCCACACCCTCGAAGGCCAGCCGCTCAAGGGCCTGCGCCTGGCCGCGCTCTACAAAACGGTGAGCCGGCAGTACCTCGACAATACCACCGACGATAACCGGAGCCTTGCCGGCTACCAGGTGCTCGACCTGCGCCTGCGCTACGCCCTGCACCCAGCCTTTATGAAGGAAATCGAATTGGCGCTGCTCGTGAGCAACGTGCTGAATACTAAATACTCGGCTAATGGCTACACCTACAGCTACGTCGGGGCCAGCGGCCAATCGGAAACGTTTAACTGGTACTACCCCCAGGCCACGCGCAATTTCCTGGCCTCGGTGAATCTGCGGTTTTAACGCCGGGGCGCGGGTCGGCAAGTTCGCGCTGCCATTTTCAGAAGCCTGGGCGTTTGGCGCCCAGGCTTTTTTGTGCGTAAAAGCCCACGCAGGGTGCGGCTGTATCTTTATGTACATAACGCACCTGGCCAGGTCGTCTTTCTTCATGCTCCGATTGCTAATTGCCGCCCTGCTGCTAGGCAGCTGGCTGCCCCTGCGGGCGGCCGTGCCCGCCCCGGCTGGCCCCGCGCCCCTCACCATCGCCGCCGCCGCCGACCTCAAATATGTGCTCGACTCGCTGGTTGTCATCTTCAATCGCCAGCACCCGCAGGCGCGGGCCACGGTGGTGTACGGCTCGTCGGGTAAGTTCTACGAGCAGCTCAGCCACGACGCGCCGTTCGATATTTTCTTCTCGGCCGACAGCGAGTATCCCAGGCGCTTGCAGCAGGCCGGTCGTACGGCCGGCGCGCCGCAGCGCTACGCGCTGGGCCGCCTCGTGCTCTGGAGCAAGAAGCTCAACCCCAGCGCCCAGGGCATGAATACCCTGCTCGCGCCGTCGGTAAAGCGCATCGCTATTGCCAACCCCGGCCACGCGCCCTACGGCCGCAAGGCCGAGGAAGTCTTACGCACCTATAAGCTCTACGACCAACTAAAGCCCAAGCTGGTGCTCGGCGAAAATATCGGCCAGGCCGCGCAGTACGCCGCCACCGGCGCGGCCGACGTGGGTCTGTTGGCCTACTCGCTGGCCCTCAGCCCCGAATTGCGTCGGGCGGGTAAATTCTACCTCATTCCGGCCACGGCGCACACGCCCTTGCAGCAGAGCTTCGTCATCCTGAAGCGCGCCCAGGCCAATCCTGCCGCCAAAGATTTTGCGGCCTTCCTGGCTACTCCGATAGCCCGCCAGGCATTGAAAAAATATGGCTTCGAACTGTAAAGGCAGATTTTCGGCCCTATTACAGCCGTCATGCTGAGCTTGCGAAGCATCTTGTCAGGCTAGTGCGGTTTATCCGAGCGTGAGTAGATGCTTCGCAAGCTCAGCATGACGGATGGGGCGAGGCTAGTAGCTATTACGTAATTACGCGATGGCCCCAAGCCCCAACTCATAATTCATAACTTCTAACTCATAACTCAAAAAGTGCCTCCCGACTACTGGCAAACCCTGCGCCTCACGCTGGCTCTGGCCGCCTGCACTACGGCGCTACTGTTAGTGCTGGGCCTGCCGCTGGCCTATGCGCTGGCCTACGGCCGCAGCCGCTTCAAGCCGCTGGTCGAGGCCGTGGTAAGTTTGCCGCTGGTGCTGCCGCCCACGGTCATCGGATTTTACTTGCTGGTGGCGTTTAGCGACAGCAGTGCGCTGGGCCGGTTTCTGATTAACAAGCTGGGCGTGAGCCTGAATTTTACTTTTTTCGGCATTTTAGTGGGGTCGCTGGTGTACAGCCTGCCGTTTATGGTGCAGCCCTTGCAGGCGGGGTTTGGACAGGTGCCGCGCTCGCTGCGCGAAGCAGCCTACACGCTGGGCAAGTCGCGCCTCACCACGCTCTGGCGGGTGCTGCTGCCCACCATGCGCCCCGCCTTACTCAACGGCCTCGTGCTCACCTTTGCCCATACCCTGGGCGAGTTCGGGGTGGTGCTCATGATCGGCGGCAGCCTACCCGGCACCACCCGCGTAGCCTCCATCGCCATCTACGACGAAGTGCAGAGCCTGCACTACGCCCAGGCCAATGCCTACGCGCTCACGCTGTTGGGCGTGGCGTTTGTCATCTTGGTAGCGCTCTATTGGTTTACCAAGCGCGACGCCGCCCGCCCCGCGTAACGCATTGCCCCCGTGCTAGATTTTCACCTCCTCCAAGCCCTGCACACCGCCGCCGGCCCGCGTACTCTCGACGTGCGCCTCACCCTGGCCCCCGGCGAGCTGCTGGCCCTCAGTGGTCCCAGCGGCGCGGGCAAAACCACCCTGTTGCGCCTGCTGGCGGGCCTCGACCGCCCCGCCGGTGGCTTCATCCGGGCCGCGGGCCAAACTTGGTACGACGCGGTCCACCGCCAGTGGCTGCCACCCCAGCAGCGCCAGCTAGGGTTCGTGTTTCAGGATTACGCCTTGTTTCCCACCATGACGGTGCGCGAAAACCTGGCCTTCGCCGCGGCGGGCCAGCCCCGGGCCACCCGCCTCATCGCCGATTTGCTGGCCAGCCTGGAGCTTACCGAGCTGGCCGACCGCCGCCCGGCCGTGCTCTCGGGCGGCCAGCAGCAGCGCGTGGCGCTGGCCCGGGCGTTGGCCCGCCGCCCCCGCCTGCTGCTGCTCGACGAGCCCCTGTCGGCCCTCGATCTGCCCACTCGCCAGCGCCTCCAGCAAGTACTGGCCGAGGTGCACCGGCAGTTTGAGCTCACCACCATCCTCATTAGTCACGACCCGGCCGAGATAGCCCGGCTGGCCGACCGCGTGCTAGAGCTGGAGCTAGGGCAGGTGCGCCGCCTGGGTCCGCCGGTGGCGGCTGCTGCTCCGCTACTAGGGCGCGTAGTTGCGGTGCTGCCCGGTGGCCGGCTCCGGGTGCAGCTAGCCGACGCCGCCATGGTAGAAATAGCCGCGCCCGCCACTCGACAGGTAACACTAGGCGAAGAGCTCCGATTTGAACTTGTAGGGTAAGCTTTAGCTTGCCCATCGTAAGGGTAGTGCCACCCCGACGCCGGGCAAGCTAAAGCTTACCCTACCCGCGGAGTACATTTGCCCGAATCCTTAGCCCGCCCCACCCATGTCTTCCATCGCCGACGTTCTCTCGCCCGAAGCCAAAGCCCACACTGCCCAGAAAGGCAGCACCAACGCCAACGGCTTTACCGATTACTTCGACCTCGACGGCCTGCTCACCGAGGAGCACATTCTCGTGCGCCAGAGCATTCGCGACTTCGTCAAGAAAGAGATTTCGCCCAACATCGAAAAGTGGGCGCAGCAGGCGCATTTCCCGTCGGAAATCGTGCGCAAGTTTGGCGAGGTGGGCGCGTTTGGCCCCACCATTCCGCAGGAGTACGGCGGCGGTGGGCTCGACTACATCAGCTACGGCCTCATTATGCAGGAGATTGAGCGCGGCGACTCGGGCATGCGTTCGACGGCCTCGGTGCAGGGCTCGCTGGTGATGTTCCCCATCTACCAATACGGCTCGGAGGAGCAGCGCCGCAAGTACCTGCCCAAGCTGGCCAGCGGCGAGTGGCTGGGTTGCTTCGGCCTCACCGAGCCCGACCACGGCTCGAACCCCGGCGGCATGACCACCACCCTCAAGGCGGAGGGCGACCACTACGTGCTCAACGGGGCCAAGCTCTGGATCAGCAACTCACCCGAGTGCCAGGTGGCCGTAGTATGGGCCAAAAACGAGGCCGGCCGCATCAAGGGCGTCATCGTGGAGCGCGGCATGGAAGGCTTCACGACGCCCGAAATTCACAATAAATGGAGCCTGCGCGCCAGCATCACCGGCGAGCTGGTATTCGATAATGTCAAGATTCCCAAGGAAAACATCCTGCCCAACGTCGAAGGCCTGCGCGGCCCGCTGAGCTGCCTCGACTCGGCCCGCTTCGGCATCGCTTGGGGGGCCATCGGCGCGGCCATCGACTGCTACGAGTCAGCCCTGAAATACTCGCTCCAGCGCGAGCAGTTCGGCAAGCCCATCGCCAGCTTCCAGCTTCAGCAGAAGAAGCTCGCCGAAATGATCACCGAGATCACCAAAGCTCAACTCATGGCCTGGCGCCTCGGCGTGCTCAAAAACGAAGGCCGCGCCACCAGCGCCCAAATCTCGATGGCCAAGCGCAACTCGGTCGAGATGGCCCTGCACGTCGCCCGCGAAGCCCGCCAGATTCACGGCGGCATGGGTATCACCGGCGAATACCCCATCATGCGCCACATGATGAACCTGGAATCGGTGGTGACCTACGAGGGTACGCACGATATCCACCTGCTCATCACGGGTGCTGATATTACGGGTATTCAGGCGTTTAAGTAGGTTATGGGCGCTACTTGCGAGTTACGGCAAATCACTCAGGAGGAGGCGGCCACGTATCTGCGAGAGCCTGCTTACTTGATTCAGGTGGAGCACGCTCGGCACGAAGACTATAGTAGGCACTGGCAAGCTAATTTCGATTCTGACGAATGGAATAAGGCTTGGAAGAGGCGCAGCTACGACTGGATAGTATTAGTGAAGGGCTTGGTTTCCTTTAGGAAGACAGCACATAGCCTTATCGTTCATGGTGGCCAGCAAGTGGGAGGGCTTGAGGAATCCTGGCAATTAGGCGGCGATGCGAGGATACTCAATGCTGAACAGGTTTCGACGGTATATCGAGCGCTGGCCCCCGTGTCAGTGACTTGGGCCAATGAGGATTTTAGCGGCCAGACAGAGATGTTTGAAGACTTTCAAAATTTTTTGAAGGAAGCTGTTGAAACCGGTAAAGCATTGCTGCTTATTGTTGGTCATTAAACAAGATGCTATCAAAGTCCTAAAGGTGTTTCATGGGCCTCGACACAGTAGAGCTAGCTCATCGCTTCGAACGGTATTTCGGAATCGAAATACCGGATGCAGTGGCCGAAAAGCTCTACACGGTGGGCGACGTAGCTGCTTGGTTCGGCCCGCAGTTGGGGCTGACCGGGCAGCACTCAGCGGTACGGGCTGCCCTAGCCGCGCAGTTATTAGCCGAGTTACCACCCAGCACCACCGAAGCCACGCCGCTGCGGGAGGTGCTGCCTAATGCCCAAGCGCTCGCTGCGCACCGGCACGCGCTGCGCAACCGCTCCGGGCTGGTATTGCCTTCACTGGCCGCCCCACCCGCTACGCCGGCGGCGCTTTCCTTGTGGGAGCGCCTTACCGGCCGGCAATTACCCCGGCCGCCCCACTGGCACACCCAAACCCTGGCCGAGCTAATCGACTGGACCCTAGCCGCCAACTACGAGCAGCTGTTGGTGCCGCCGCTAGCCAGCCAGTACGAGGTAATGCAGGCCGTGATCGGCATTACGAGCCATTCGTCGGGTGTGCCGGTCGAGGACATACGCCCGCAGAGCCGATTTGTCGATGACTTGGGTATGGATTAGCGGGCTACTGATTGTCAGGCCTGCGTAAGCAGCTCTTTGCATAGTATGGAAAAAAATGAGCAGCGTTGTGGTACTGCTTATTGACGCTGTCGGCTGAGGGAAATAAGCTGGGCTTTAACAGCTTACCGCTCACTTCGTAAACTCCAGCCACACCCTTTCCTTTTCCACACATGGCCACTAACGAAGAATATCAGCCCCACGAAAACGCCGAAAGCCGCCGCCAGGAGCGCCGCGAGCACGACAAAACCGCCTACCGCGAGCAGGGCGACGACATGCGCCAGGGCGGCCCCGATCCTGATCTGGCTCACCGCCTGCGCACCCGCGCCGGCGACGGCAGCTTCGACCCCAACGTACAGGCCGAAGACGGCACCAGCAACGGCGTGGCTGCCCACATCGGCAGCAGCGGCCAGGGGGCCAGCCGGCGCGGCCACGACACCGAGCAAAATGCTAACAAAGCCCCCGACCGCCTCGACCAGCGCAACGTGCAGGGTGGCGACCTGAAAGACTAGCCACCCCGGCCACCCGCTAGCCCACCCAGTCCAACGCAAAAGCCCGTCGTGCTCAGCCCGGCGGGCTTTTCTACAGTTAGGTTTTCAGCGTTTTCAGTAGCCGCGCCGTAATTTGCCCGCATGAAGCCCGCTACGCCCCTCGTTTTGCTGGAATGCCTGGTTGCCGGCACTTCCCACCGCCCTGAACTTCCCAAGCAGGAAAAGCTGCTCAAAGTCGGCCAGACGCTGCGCTTGGAGCGCGAAGCCGACAGCAAGTACGACGACTGGGCCGTGAAAGTCCACTCCGGTCCCGCCGACGACAAAGCCAGCATCTGGCTGGGCTACCTGCCCGAAACCCGCAACGAAACCGTGGCCCGCCTGCTCGATGCGGGCTACCCCCTCGTCGCCCGGCTGGCCCACAAAGCCTGGGAGGATGACTGGCTGCACCTCGAAATCGAAGTGCTACTACCCCGCGACTAAAGTAAAATGGAGTACCACTCCATTTAGCGGTCGATAAACCAGGAAAGTAAGAGCGCGTCCACAAACGAAGTACTATTTCGTTTTACGTCTTTACTCAGGGAGCTTTTTGCTAACTAAAATGGTTAGCTAATAACCCGCCCCCGGCGGCCAACCGACCACGAGCCACTAACTACCAACCGCAATGCGCGAAGCCTATCTCACCGGCGGCAACGAACACTTCGATGCCACCGACAAGGACATCGATAAGGCCCTGCGACCGCTGAGCTTCAGCGACTTCACGGGTCAGGATAAAATCCTTGAAAACCTCAAGGTCTTCGTGGCCGCCGCCAAGATGCGCGGCGACGCCCTCGACCACGTGCTGCTGCACGGCCCCCCCGGCCTGGGTAAAACTACCCTCTCGCACATCATCGCCAACGAGCTGGGTGCGGGCATTAAAATGACCAGCGGCCCGGTACTCGACAAGCCCAGCGACCTCGCCGGCCTGCTCACCAATCTGGAGCCGCACGACGTGCTCTTTATCGACGAGATTCACCGCCTCAACCCCGTGGTGGAGGAATACCTCTATTCGGCGATGGAAGATTACCGCATCGACATCATGCTCGATTCGGGTCCTAACGCCCGCTCGGTGCAGATTTCCCTCTCGCCGTTTACGCTCATCGGGGCCACTACGCGCTCAGGTATGCTCACGGCCCCGCTGCGGGCGCGCTTCGGTATCTCGGCCCGCCTGGAATATTACGATTCTAAGCTACTGACTACCATTGTGCAGCGCTCGGCCGAGATTCTGCACACGCCCATCCACGAGGATGCGGCCTACGAAATCGCCCGCCGCTCGCGCGGCACGCCCCGCATCGCCAACAACCTGCTGCGCCGCACTCGCGATTTCGCCCAAATCAAGGGCAATGGTACCATCACGCAGGAGATTGCGCAGTTTGCTCTGGCGGCCCTCGACGTCGATGCCCGTGGCCTCGACGACATGGATAAGCGCATTCTCACCACCATCATCGACAAATTCAAGGGTGGCCCGGTGGGTATCAGCACCATCGCTACGGCGGTGGGGGAGGAAGGCGAAACCATTGAGGAGGTGTACGAGCCCTTCCTTATCCAGGAAGGTTACATCAAGCGCACGGCCCGGGGCCGCGAGGCTACAGAGGCCGCTTACCAGCACCTGGGACGCTTGCTGCCTAATCACTTGCGCGGTAACAACGGCGACTTATTTGCCGAGATTACGGCGTAGCGGGTGCCCAGCGCCCGACTTACTGCCCCTGCGGACTGAAAGTCCGCGCTCTTTGCACGGAACGCGCCGCCCCCAGCGGCGCGTTCTTCGTTTCTTTGAGGTTCAATTGCCCGCTACCCCATGTTACAGCCCGCCGAATGGACGCCTTACATCAAGCGCCGCGCTGCGGAGCTGGGCTTTATGGCCTGCGGTATTTCCCGGGCCGAGTTTTTGGAAGAAGAAGCGCCGCGCCTCGAAAATTGGCTGAAAAAAGGAATGCACGGCAAAATGGCCTGGATGGAAAACCACTTCGACAAGCGCCTCGATCCGCGTTTGCTCGTGGATGGGGCCAAATCCGTGATTTCGCTGCTGCTCAACTACTACCCGCCGGCCGAAGCCCAGCAGCCCGATGATACGCTGAAAATCAGTAAGTACGCGTATGGGCGCGATTACCACTTTGTCATTAAGGATAAGCTCAAAACCCTGCTGGCCGACATGCAGGCCAACATTGGCGCAGTGGGCGGACGCTGCTTCGTCGACTCGGCCCCCGTGCTCGATAAGGCCTGGGCTAAAAAGGGTGGGCTGGGCTGGGTGGGTAGAAACTCCAACCTCATCTCTCCCAAAGCCGGCTCCTTTTTCTTTATCGCCGAACTGATTGTAGACGTAGAGCTGGAATATGAGGGGGCCATCCGCGATTACTGCGGTACTTGTACCAAGTGTCTCGACGCCTGCCCTACGCAGGCCATCACCGAACCCTACGTAGTCGATGGTAGCAAGTGCATTAGCTACTTCACCATCGAGCTTAAGGATCAGCTCATTCCGCAAGCGGTGGCTGGACAGTTTGGCAACTGGATATTCGGCTGCGATATCTGCCAGGATGTATGCCCCTGGAATCGCTTTTCCAAACCCACACAGGAAGCCCAGTTTCAGCCCCATCCGGAGCTGACAAGCTTATCGGCTAGCGACTGGCAGGAAATCACCCACGAAGTTTTTCAGGCGCTGTTCAAACAGTCGCCGCTCAAGCGTACCGGCTATGAAGGGCTGAAGCGTAATATCAAATTTGTAACTGGCCGAGAGTAGATGGGCAACTAAGAGGCCAAGCGGGGCAAGGGGCTGTGTTGCATAAATACCCGTTTGAGCACGCGGCGGTAGAGGCGTGCGAATTGCTGGTAGCACCACGTTTTGAAATCGGCTAGGTCAGCGGGCTGCACGTATTGCAATGCTTTACGAAGCTCCTTTTCAAAGAGCTTTTTGCTGAAGCTGACCTTCAGCAAAATCATTTTTACGTAGTCTAGCATAGTCGGCGGGTGGGAATAAGTACGGGGTATAACAGTTCGCGGCCCCATTGTACGTAACCGGTAAAAATGCGGCTAGCTTTTCATGTGCTTTTAATGTGCCGTTGGGAGCTATTCGAAGGTTATGCCGCACAATGTAGCTGTTTATCACCAACAAAAAAAGGCGACCCGTACGGGCCGCCTTTTCTATGAATTATTCTAGCGCTTGCGCTTAGCCGAAATAATTGCCGGTTACCGAGAACAGGTTGGCAATTCTGGCTACCGAGCCTACGTCGAGGCCTTCGTCGAAAGCTTCGGAGAAGGCGGTCGACCCGCTGGGGAAGGCAATGGACGTAATGGTAGAGCTCGACAGGGCCACACCACCCTGGGTGGTGTTGGCTTCCGACTCAAACGTGATGCCCGAGGGCGCATTCGAGTTATTGCCAGCACCGTATATGGCATCGGTAGTGCCGGGCACGGGGCCACCGCCATCGTTGCCCACGATCCAGCTCTTGGGAGCGGTCGTGTAAGGCGAGGCCGGTACGCCCTGCGCGGGCGTGGTGCTGGAGGCACCAGCGCGGCGCATAGCCCGAATGTGCGAAGCGTGACGGGCCTCTACCGAGTGAATGTTGAGGGCAGCCGTAAGAACGGTTTTGTTGGTCATTACCAGGGGCGCAGCACCTTTGTAGGCGCGTACCCCGGTGTCTTCAAAAGCCTGGGCAATAGCCAGGTACGTATTGGCACTGGTCAGAGCCGTGGGGAAAGTGCCTTTGGCCGTGTAGTCGAATACGCCGGTAGTGGCGGGGGCTGCGATGGCGTTGTTGCCGAGTACAGCGCGCAGGAAGGTAACGTGGTTGGCTTCGTCGGTAGCGATGAGAGCCAAGGCCGCCGAGTTCTGGGAGCTCAGGCCCGTTACGGTAGTGCGGTTGTTATAAAAATACGATTCGAGGTACTCCAGCTTCAAGGCGAAGTTGAGGACGTCGTTTACGCCGGCACCTACAGGCGTTTGGGCGTATACCTTATTGAAAATGGCACCCACGGCCAGCGGCAGCGCAGCGGCAGTCAGCTTCTGGCCCAGGCCAGTCATGTGCTTGAATACCGAGCGGCGCGAGTCGAGGCGGTCGTATACCTCGGGGTCTACTTTCTCGATTTCGGAGATAATTTGAAAGAAATTCATGATTACGGGCGGATATTAGAATGAGGAAAAGCCAGCGGGATAAGGACTAGCGGAGGCCGGAAACGTCGAGTTTCGAGCCGTCGGCCAGGAAGTTGTTGGCGGTTGCCACTACCTCACTCGGCGACAGCGAGCGCTCCAGGCTGGAGTTGGCCGGCGAGTTGTTGGTAGCTACGCCGCTGTTGCTGGCGCTCGTAATCGTCATAATGTCGTTGCCCACGAAGGAGTTATCCGAGGTCAAATCGCGAATAATAGCCGCGTGGCGAGCCTCTACCGACACAATCTTGCCGGCGATGTAGAGGTAAGTGGAGGAAGTGATGTATTGACCAGCCCCATTGTAGGCGGCTACGCCCAAGTCTTCGAAGGCTTTGGCCGTGTTCAGGACTGAAGTGCGGGAGTTGAAGTCAACGTTGGCGAAGTTGGGCGTGAGGGCCTTGATCGGCGTAGCCCCGGCGGCGGTAATAGCGGTTTTGAAAAAATCGCGGTGAATAACTTCGTGGTAATACAAGTCATCCAGAATTTGCCGCTCGGCAGAAGTGCTCGATAGCCCCGTGTAGTAGTTGCCATTGCGCAGCTGCGTGTAGAAGGCAGCCTCAAGCTGCTCCAGCGCATATGCGTAGTTGAGCACGCCGGCGTCGCCGCTGCCCACATTCACCATGCCTACCGACGAGTCGCTTTTGCTGCACCCAGCCAGTACGAGGGCAGTAGCCCCGGCCGTAGCACCAGCGTACATGAAGAAGGAGCGACGTTTGATGGGCGTGTAGAGGGGCTGCTCTATCCGTGGCTCTTGCAAGAGCAAATCAGAGTTGGGAGTGGTTGACATAAAGAAGGAAAAGGGGAAAATGATTACTGCCGGGCTTGGCGTCCTATACGGTGGCTCCTATAGCTCAGGTTACTAGGCACCCATTTTTCATGAAATTTTAATGAGAGATGGGTGCGCTTAATGTGCAGTAAATTGAGCGAGCTACGGAGTGGCGAGCCCCAATGCAAAAGCGCCACGCTCCATGTACGGAGCGTGGCGCTTAGCTGGATTTTGACGGCTGGCCTAACCCGGCGAGCAGTCGGCCCCGCCGGATGGGCTGGGGGCCGGGCAGTGAGCGTTGATTATCCTCTTTACTACCTATTGAAACAGGCCCTTAGCTTTGCCAGAGGTTGAGGTAAATAAAAGTGCAATACTTTTAACCGTGGCGGCGTCGAGCGGCTCGTCGAAGGCTTCCGAAACGGCGGCAGCCGTGTAGGTACTGTTGAGCGTAGTCAGATTCGTGCCCGCCTGCGATACGTTGTCTTCGCCGGGGTACGACGTATCGGGGGCGCCACTGGCGGGCGAGCCGGGGCCGTATACTTTGCTGGCCGGTTTGCTGCCGTCTGGGGCCGTCGGGCCACCGTTGTCGATCAGATTAACCCAGCTTTTGGGAGCAGCGTCGTAGGGCGATACTGCCTGGGCCCCGGCCGAGCCCAGAGCATTGGCTACTAAGGCCCGGCGCACGGTGCGGAAGTGCGAATTGTGGCGGGCTTCTACGGAGTGAATGTTGAGGGCCGCTTCCAGAATGTCTTTCGTGGCCGTGGTATTCAGAATGGGCGCGCCGCCCTTATAGGCCCGCTGCCCGGTATCGGAAAAGGCTTGGCCAGCGGCAAAGAACAGGGCGCCGTTGGTGTTGCCAGCCGCGTTGGGAATGAGCGCATTCCGCATAGGGCCGTTGCCCGAGCCGCTACCGCCCGAATAGTCAAAATCAGTGACGAGGTAGGGCGCCGGCGCGGCCGAGCCCAGTACCCCGCGCAGGGCATTAATGTGCCCCGCCTCGTCGTTGCGGATGGTAGTAATAGCGGTTGTTTCCTGCGATGGCACCAAACCCGAAATACCGAGGGCGGTATTGTAAAAGTGATATTCCAGGTATTCGAGCTGCAAGGCCAGCGTGAGGACGGCCTTCACGGGGTCAGTGAGCGTGGTGCTTTGGCCGTAGGCCCGGTTAAAAAACGAGGCCAGTACGGCTGGTACGGCCGCGGCGGTTATTTTTTGACCAGCGTTGCCCAGGTATTTGAACACCCGGCGGCGCGGATTGATACGGTCGAGAAACTCGGGATCGGCTTTCTCTAGGTCGGTGAGCAGTTGGAAAAAATCCATAACAAGGCAAAAGTTAAAAAATGAGTGACAACGCGGTTAGTTAAGCGAAGCTGCCCGCGGAGAGCTTCGAGCCGTCGGCCAGGAAGTTGTTGACTGCCTGCAAAATCTGCGGGGGGCGCTTGGAGCGCTCCTGGCCGGGGCCGGGGTTGCCGTTGCCTTGCGTATTGGGGGTGGAGTTGGGGGTGCCTTCGCCCGAGTAAACGCCCGCCGTAGCTGGTGCCGAGGGCGAGAAGGTGTTGACTACGTCGCTATCGACAAACTTGCCATAGCTGCGCAGGTCGCGGATGAGAGCGGCGTGGCGGGCTTCTACCGAGACGATTTTACCCGCCAGGGCCAGGTTGGCATTGCTGGTGATAAAGCGGCCGGCCCCGTTGTAGGCAGCCACGCCGGTATCCTCAAACGTTTGGGCGGCGGCGAGCACCTGGTCGCGGCTGCCAAAGTCGATGCTGCTAAAATTGGGCGTCAGGTCTTTGAGCGGGGTAATGCTGTTGGCTTGCAGCGCGGCTTTCAAGAAGTCGCGGTGAATGGCCTCGTGCAGCGCCAGGTCGTCGAAAATCTGCTTTTCAGCGGCCGTGATGGTGCTGCCCGTGTAGTAGCCACCGGTTTTGACTTGCGCGTAGAACGCGGCTTCCAACTGCTCGAGCGCGTAGGCATAATTCAGAATGCCCGCGTCGCCGGCGCCGACATCGATGGTGCCCGGGGAGGAATCGCTCTTGCTGCAACCGGCCAATACGAGGGCCGTGGCTCCGGCCGTGGCCCCGGCGTACATGAAGAACGAGCGCCGCTTGATGGGCACGTACAAGGGCTGGTCCTGATCGGCCTCGCGCAGCTGGGGCTCGGGGGGGAAAACAGTGGACATGTAGGAAAAGGAAAAAATGGTAAAAAGTAAAGAGTGAAAAAGCGGCATTACTGCTGAGCTTACTCTTTGTTAAAAGTAAGTAGCTGTAATTCAAGAGGTACTTACGGAGGTTGGAAAGCAAGGGTGCGTGAAAAATAATACTTTAGAAAGATTGCTTGGCGTGAAAAAGCGGGCATAAGCTTGATTTTTAAGCGGCAGTAATCGCGAAAAGGAGCAGGTAATACTTTAGAAAAAAGCCGCTACAATTCGGCTGGTAGCGCCTCCGGCTGCGTTGCGCCCTCGGAGGCAGGTAAGAGTCGACGCTAGAAAACCGGGGTCTCGTAGGAAGGCTGGAGGTAAGCCCAGGTAGGCTCCGGATACCACGAACTATAAAGTCTGCGGTGCTGCCTGCTGCCCCAGACGTGCCAGGGAGTCTTATAAGCAGGGCCAAGCCCGCTGGGTACCGCGGCCGCTGCGGCCTGCCGAGCACCGAAAAACCTGCCGGAAGTGCGACCTTTGAGCCTGGCCTATTTAGTATAACTACACCCGCATGATATTTCAGCAGCTTTGTGCGCCGATGAAATGGGGCTGCCAGTTGCTGCTGTGCCTGCTACTGGTGGCGGGCGGCCTGCGCGCCCAGCCAGCCAGCCCCCCCGCCGGGGAGGTGACGTTGGTCGCGCCCGCCGCCAGCGTACCGCTGGCGGGGCCGTTTACGCTGGCTTTTCGGCTGCGCGGGGCGGCGCTGGGTAACCACTCCGATTTTCCTGAAATAGAAGGCTTTCGCAAAGCGGGCCTGACGACGACGACGACCACGCGCCTGTTGCCCGGTGGCCGCCGCAGTACCGAGCTGCTGGTAGCGCAGCGTTACTTTCCGTATACCGAAGGCGACTACGTGATTCCGGCCTTCACGCTCACGGTAAATGGCCAGGTGCTGCGCAGCCCCGGCGGCCGGGTACGAGTGGGGGCGGGGCCGCTCGACACCAGCGGCGTGCCGCCCGGGGCGGGCGTGGGCTCGCTCGACCAGCTGCTGGGCAAGCCCAAGCCCAAGTATTTTTATGAGCCGCCCGACGCGGGCCAGCTGGAGCTGACCGCCGACCGCAGCCGGGTGTACGTGGGCCAAGGCGTGCGCGTGGATCTGTATTTCTACCTGAAGCCGGCCGATCAGGCGCTGCTCAATTTTTACGACTTCAACAACCAGCTCACCGAGCTGCTGCGCCAGCTGCGCCAGCCCACGGCCTGGGAGGTAGCCGCCCCCGACCCCTCGGTGCTGCCCGATACGGTGCGGCGCAACGGCGCGGTGTTTCTGCGCTTCCGGCTGGCTGGCCGCACCTATTACCCCCTGACGAAGGAGGCGCTGCGCTTTCCGTCTTTGCAGCTCACACTCACCAAGTTTAAGTTGCTGAAAAAGCCCGAGCCCGGTGACAACGAGCGCCTGGCCATGTACAAAACCTACACTGCGCCGGCCCTGCGCGTAGCCGTGCGACCGTTGCCTCCCCCCGGTACGGCCGTGGTGGGCGACTACGTACTGCGCGAGGGCATCAGCAACACGCGCTTTCGCACGGGCGAGGCGTTCACGTACACGTTTGGGGTAGAAGGCGCGGGCAACGCGGCGGCGCTGACGTTGCCGCCGCTCAAGCCCCGCGCCGGGTTGGCCGTGTACGGCCCCGACGTGCGCGAAGAGGCCCTGCCCGATGGCCGCTTCCGCAAGAGCTTCCGCTATCGGCTGGTGCCCCAGCGGCCCGGCCCGCTGGCCCTCGACAGCCTGTTGGCCCTGCCGTTTTTCAACCCTACCACGGCCCGCTACGACACCCTGCGGCCCGAGCTGCGCATCGACGTGCGTGGCCCGGCCCGTGCCACCGCTGGCGCGAACCCCGCCGACGACCCCTTCTACGGCCCGGCGCTGGCCCGCGCCGATACCAGCCTGCAACCGCTGGACATCTATCGGCAAGTAGGGCGCTACGCAGCCGTGCTGCTGGCCGTGCTGCTGGGGGTAGCTGCCGTGGGCTGGTGGCGGGCACGCTAGCCCGGCGCTACTTTTGAGCTTTCTTCTCTACGGTATGTCAAATAGTTTCGGAACACTTTTTCGCATCACCACCTTCGGCGAGTCGCACGGGGTGGGCATTGGGGTAATTATCGACGGCTGCCCGGCGGGGCTGGCCCTCGACCCGGCCACCATTCAGGCGGCGCTCGACCGGCGCCGGCCGGGGCAGTCGGCTCTCACCACGCCGCGCAAGGAGGCCGACCGCGTGCAGGTGCAATCGGGGCTGTTCGAGGGGCTGACCACCGGTACGCCCATCAGCCTGTTTATTCCCAACGCCGACCAGCGCTCCGACGACTACTCGCACATTGCCGGGGCCTACCGCCCCAGCCACGCCGACTACACCTACGACGCCAAGTACGGTCGCCGCGACCACCGGGGCGGGGGCCGGAGCTCGGCCCGCGAAACGGCCGCCCGCGTGGCTGCTGGCGCGGTAGCCGCTGCTTTGCTGGCGCACTTTGGAGTCGAGGTAAAAGCCTACGTATCAGCCGTGGGTGAGGTAGAGCTGGCAAAAAGCTACGAGGAGCTGGACCTAAGCCTCATCGACAGTAACCCCGTGCGCTGCCCCGATGCCGAGGCGGCCGCGCTCATGGAATCCCGCATCCGCGCCGCGCAGGCCGCGCACGATACCGTGGGCGGCGTGGTGACCGGCGTGGCCACCGGCCTGCCGCCGGGCCTGGGCGAGCCGGTATTCGACAAGCTGCCCGCCGTGCTGGGCCACGCCCTGTTGAGTATCAACGCCGTGAAAGGCTTTGAGTTCGGCTCAGGCTTTGAAGGCACCAAGCTGCCCGGCTCGCAGCACAACGACGAGTTTTACACCGACGAGGCGGGCCGGGTGCGCACGCGCACCAACCACAGCGGCGGTAGCCAGGGCGGTATTTCCAACGGGCAGGACGTGTTTTTCCGGGTGGCTTTCAAGCCGGTGGCTACGTTGCTGCAGCCCCAGCAAACCATTAATCAGGCCGGCGAGGCCGTGACCCTGGCCGGCCGGGGGCGCCACGATGCCTGCGTGCTGCCCCGCGCCGTGCCCATCGTGGAGGCCATGACGCACCTCGTACTGGCCGACCTGCTGCTGCGCGCCCGGGCTAATAAGCTGTAGCCCTGAGCTTAGTCGCTACCGCCGAGGCTAGCAACGGCTTAGTCCAGCCTTTTGTAACCTCTGCCCAACGTTCGCGGTTATGCTAGCAATTGGCCAGCCCGGGCGGCCCCGTCCGGCGCCGATGCTGCAATCTCCTTGTCTTTAAAATAGTCCTGCTTTATGTCAGCCGTTTCCATCTACGCCGAGGCGTCGCCCAATCCCGAGAGCATGAAATTTGTGCTCAACTCCACCCTGCTGCCCGACGGCGTGAGCGTGGATTATCCCACCGTAGAGGCCGCGGCCAACTCGCCCCTCGCGCAAGAGCTGTTCGGCTTTGATTACGTGGGTCGGGTATTCATCGCCCAAAACTTCGTCACCGTTACTAAAACTCAGCCCGAACTGGGCTGGACCAGCATCATTCCCGAGCTGCGGCAGTTCATCAAGAGCTACGTAGAGGCCGGCGGTACGCTCTTCACCGTGGACCCCGCCGCCGAGCAGAAGGCCGCCCAGGCTGCCAGCGCCGGTGACCCCACCCAGCAGGATGGCTTTACGAGCCAGAAAATCATCGATCTGCTCGACAACTACGTGCGCCCCGCCGTGGAGCAGGATGGCGGTAACATTACCTTCAAATCCTTCCACGATGGTATCGTGACCGTGAACCTGCAGGGCTCGTGCTCGGGTTGCCCCTCGGCCACGGTCACCCTCAAGTCGGGTATCGAAAACCTGCTCAAGCGCATGGTGCCCGAGGTAAAAGAAGTAGTGGCCGAAGGCGTGACGGTGTAAATCGTTGCTTGCTTAGCCAACGCAAAAAAGCGGCCCGCTACCAACGTAGCGGGCCGCTTTTTTATGAAGCTGCTTTAGAAAAACTTAGCTGTCTGCCTAGGCTATCAATCCGTCCGTCATGCTGAGCTTGCCGAAGCATGACGGACGGATTAATACTTTACGAGTAGCTGCTATGAGCTGTTATAGTTAAAGGGCTGGCCGCTAGATCCTGCGAGTGCGCTGCTTCACCGTGAAGTTGCGGCTCACATTGAAGCCGAAGCAGATGTAGCCGTCGAAGAAATTGCCCGAGGTCTGGGTAATGAACTGCTGCTCAATCATACCCGTCGAGTTAGTGACGTGCATCTGGAAGATGTGGCCGCCGGTCTCGATGTCTACGCCCAGCGCCACCGAATTGCGGTAGTGGTCGGCGGTGTAGGAGGGCAGCAGGTAGTAATATTCGGCGTTGAGCGAGAAGCGCTTCGTAAGCTTATAGCGCCCGCCCGCCCCGAGGGCAAACACGTCGTTTCGCTCGCCCTCGTTGATCACCAGGTTGCGGTGCACGAGCGTGGGCATGAGCTGCAGCGACAAGTCGGTGTTGAACTTACGCGCAATCAGCGCCTGGTAAGTGTAGGCCGTGCGCTTGCCCAGCGTGTAGTCGATGCCGTTGGTCATGCGTTGCGTCATGATGGCCGCCGACCCGAACAACGTCACCGACACCGGCACCGGGTGCGCTCCCGTCGTCTGCTGGATAGCTTTGTATTTCAAGAAGCCATCGTACGTTTTGTTGAGCGACGAGCGGCCCACGCCCACCTCGAAGCGGTCGGTAAGCGCGTACTCAAAGCCCAGCCGCAGCGTGGCCTGGTCGAGGCCAAAAAACTCGTAGGAGCCGCTGTTGAGCGGGCCGAAGCGGTGCGAAATCAGGAACACCATCGTGCCCTCGCCCGGCGTTTGCACGGTGTGACCGTTGATGAGGCGGGTGGCCTTGAACGTGGCGTCCACTACCTGGCGCGGGGCGTCCTTTTGGGGATCCTGCTCTAATTGACCCAGCAGGTCGGCCTGGGCGCGGGCCACGGGGGCCGCGCCAGCTAGCAGCAGGCCCAGCAGCGCCGCCCGTTTCAACAAAGTAATAGTTTTTGACATAAAGGTCTACTAGTAAAATCGTTAGGGTTGCTGCACCAGCGCGGGCGTTACGGCGTCGCACGTCAGGTTGACGCGCACACTCACCGATTTGGCGATGTGCTCGCGCACGAGCAATGGAATGTCGATGGAGTAATCGGCCGGCGCGATGTTGAAGTAGGCAAACACGACCAGCTGGCCGTCACGAATCTGCAAAGTGCCAGACACCAAGGCTTTGCGCGTTACACCGTGGACGACCAAGTTGCCCTCAGCCTCTACCGTCTGGGTACCGCTGGGTAGTTGCTTGAGCACCTGCGCCGCGTTGAGGAGCTGACCGGTAAACGTGGCCTTCGGAAATTTCTCTGATTCCATGTAGTTCTCATTGAAGTGCTCCTGCATGAGGGTGCGCTTGAACTGAAAGTCGTGGATGGGTACCGAGAAGGCAACTTGCCCGGTGGTCAAGTCGAAAATGGCGGATACTTTGTCGTTGCGAGCCTCAATGTCTTCCATAATGGAAGCCGAGAAAAACGAGATGTGGCCCGCCCGAGTCAGGTATTTACTCTGGGCTTGGGCCGCCGAGGGCACCCCGAAGGCCAGCAGCCCCGCCAGCAGGCAGCCCAGCTGACCCAGTCTTGGTAAGAAATTACGCATGTCCGCAGCAGGTCGATAGGTGGAAAGAAAACGCCGCATGTGCACCTGGCTCGCTCAGTTGCTGGGCGCGCCGGCGTCCACCCAGGCCTTGATAATGGCGATTTGGCAGGCGTCGGGACCGTCCTTGCCGTCGTAGGGCATGGGGTTGTAGCCCGGTAGCTGGCGGATGCTGCCCACGATATAGCTTACGCCATTGCCGGTGGGCTGGGTCCAGGTTTTCAGTGCCGCAAAAGACTCCATGTTCAGCGCGCCCGCCGAGCCGTTGGGGGAGGGGTTGTTGTAATTGGCCGCACTGTGGCAGCGGTAGCACCGGGCTTGCAGGATGGGCAGCACGTCCCTTTGGTACGAAACCACGGCGGGCACTGAGGTGCAGGTGGGCTCGGGAATAGTCTCCTTCGTATAGGAGCAGGCGGCCAGCAGGGTTAAGCCAGACACGAGCAGACCCGCCCCGAGTGGGAAAGAAGTACCTCGCAAAGTAGAAATTTTCACAGAAAATGGTTTTGAAGTGGAACGCCCCGCGCTAGCCAGGCTCGAAGGAAAAAGAAAGCAGGAAGCCCCGAGGTACCCACCTAAGCAGCTGGGCAGACAACGGGGCTAACCTACGGTAGAAACCGAAAGTAGGATTTGACCTGGTCGAAATTAGATTTTCTCGCTCAGCAACCGCATGTAGTCGGAGAATGTTTAAGCTGAGCTATTACGCTAAATCTTTTATTAAGGACGAAAAAAAAAGCCCGGCCGCAAGGCCAGGCTTTTTTTGGAGAAAAAAGAGAACGCTTATACGGTGGTCGTGCTTAGCTTGGGCGCATCGCCGGGCTGGGTCGTTACATCTTCGCCGGCGGCCAGGCGCTCCTTCTCTTCCTTCTTCCCGTAGGTGTCGAGGATGATGGGGGTGGCGATGAACAGCGACGAGTAAGTACCGAAGATGATGCCGATAATCATGGCAAACGAGAACGAGCGCAGCGTTTCACCGCCGAAGATGTAGAGTACGAGCACTACCAGGAACACGGTAGTGAACGTAATCATGGTGCGCGAGAACGTCGAGTTCAGGGCCGGGTTTACCACCTGGGCGAAGGTCAGCTTGGGGTTTTCGCGCAGGTACTCGCGCACGCGGTCGTAGATAACGACGGTGTCGTTCATCGAGAAGCCGATGATGGAGAGCACGGCGGCCACGAAAATCTGGTCCATCTCATAGGTCAGGCCGAAGGCGCGGGCGATGGGGTAGGAGGCGATAACGAGCAGGGCGTCGTGGAAGAGTGCCACCACGGCGGCCATCGAGTACTGCCACTTTTCGAAGCGGAAGAGTACGTACACGAAGATGCCGAGCAGCGTGAGGGCCAGCGACAGCACCGAGGTGCGCTTAATATCGTCGGCGATGGTAGCGCCCACTTTCGAGGTCGATTTGATAACCGGCGCGTCGGCCGAATACTTGGTGAGGCCCTGGTTGAGGGCGTCGAGTACGGTCTTATCGGCGGTCTGACTTTCATCCTCGGCGAGGTAGCCGGTGGTGATGCGCAGGCGGTTGGGCGCGCCAAACTGCTTTACTTCGAGGCCGGTATTCTTGAACGAGGGCTCCAGCGACGTGCGCACGTCGGAGGCAACCATCGCCTTGTTGAAGTCAACCACGTAGGCACGGCCACCCTGGAAGTCCACGCCCAGGTTGGGGCCGCCCTGGATGAACATCAGCACGAAGCCCGTCACGATGATGATGGTAGAAGCAGCGTAGGCGATTTTGCGTTTGCCCACGATGTCGAAGTTCAGGTTCTTGAACAGGTTGCGCGAGAGGAAGGTCGAGAACGAGATGGAGCTGGTCGTCTTGCCCTTGATCAGGAACTCGATGATGAGGCGCGACACGTACACGGCCGACAGGAACGAGGTGAGTACCCCGATGCCCAGCGTCACGGCGAAGCTCTGCACCGGACCCGTGCCGAAGAAGCCCAGGATGATGGCGATGAGCATGGTCGTCACGTTGGAGTCGAAGATGGCCGAGAAGGCGCGGTTGTAGCCCTTGTTCACGGCGTCGTGCAGCGACAGGCCGTGGTCGAGTTCTTCGCGGATACGTTCGAAAATCAATACGTTAGCATCTACCGACGAGGCGATTACCAGGATCAGACCGGCGATGCCGGGCAGGGTGAGCGCGGTGCTGAACTGCGCCAGCACGCCCAGAATCAGGAACATGTTGAAGAGCAGGGCAGCATCGGCCACGAGGCCGGCGCGGCCGTAGTACAGCGTCATGAAGGCCATGATAATCAGCAGGCCAGCCAGCGACGAGTACAGGCCTTGGTTGATGGCCTCCTTGCCGAGCGAGGGGCCAACCACGGCTTCTTCCACGATGCGGGTCGGGGCGGGGAGCTTACCGGCTTTCAGTACCTGGGCCAGGTCCTGGGCCTCGTCGATGGAGAAATTGCCCGAGATGCTGGTATTGCCGCCGGTGATTTCGCTTTGCACGACGGGGTCGGAGTACACTACGTCGTCGAGCACCACGGCCACTTGCTTGCCGATGTTGGCACCGGTCATCTTAGCCCACTTGCGCGAGCCGGTGGGGGTCATGCTCATGCTTACTTCGGGGCGGCCGCCCTGGTCGAAGTCCTGGCGGGCGTCGCTCACTACCTCGCCGCTGATGGGCGCGGCCACGGCGCCGGTGCGGTCTTTCTTCACGGCCACGAGGCGCAGGAATTGCTGACCGTTGGCGGTTACCGGCTTGTTGGTGTAGAGCAGGGCCATGTTGGCCGGCAGCACGCTACGCGCTTCGTCCGAGCGCAGAATCACGTTCATGCGGGCGGTGTCGGTCAGGTTTACGCCCAGCGCGCCGGGCATGGTGAGCAGGCGGGCCAGCGGGCCGCCTTTCTGCGCGGCGGCCGAGTCGGTTTTGGCTTTGTTGGCGGGGGTCTTCTTGGCGAGCTGGGCGGCCAGCGAAGTGGTATCGCTCTTGGCAGTAGCGGTTGAGTCGGTTTTAGCCGTGGCGACGGTTGAGCCGGCTTTCTCCTTGGCAGTCAGCACCTGGTCGAGCTGGCCCAGGAAGGGCACTACCTCGTTCTGGCTCCATACTTCGTAGAATTCGAGCTTGGCCTGGCCTTGCAGCAGCTTGCGCACGCGGTCGGGGTTGTCCACGCCGGGCAGCTCCACCTGGATGCGGCCGGTACCTTTCACGCGCTGAATGTTGGGCTGGTTTACGCCAAACTTGTCCACGCGCTTGCGCAGGATGTCGAACGAGCGGCCGATGGCGTCTTCCTCTTCCTTGTTGATAGCGGCCAGCACGCGGCTGTCGGGGCTGCTGAGGTCAATCTTACGGTCTTTGTTGACCGAGTTGGCAAAAATGCGGGCCAGCGGTACACCGGGCGCGGTCTCCTGATAAGCCTGGTAAAACAGCGTGGTGAAGGGCGTGCCCGAGTTGGTTTTCTGCCGCTCCTGGGCCAGCTCAATAGCCTTATTGAAAGCTGGGTCTTTGGAATTGCCCGACATAGCCCGCACGATTTCAACCGGCGATACTTCCAGGGTCACGTGCATGCCGCCTTTCAAGTCGAGGCCGAGGCCGAGCTCGCTCTGCTTTACGTCGCGGTAAGTATAGTTGCCGAATACCGGCGCCCGCCATACCGAATCAAGGTAGTGCTGACGCTTGGTTTCGTCCAGCTTGCCATTGCGCGTGGCGTAGGCCACGGCTTTGTCCTGCACCCCGCGCGAGACGTAGGTGAAGAAGAGAAAGTACGCGCACAGCACCGAGACGATGACGGTGAGCGTAATAATAAGTCCTTTGTAACGCATTAGAAATGAGTTATGAATTATGAGTTAGAAGTTATCTGGAGGGAGTTGTGAGTTATGAGTTAGAAGTTATGAGTTGCCTGGTCTGCGCCTAGTAACTCATAACTTCTAACTCATAATTCATAACTAGAAATCTAGGGCGCTTGCGGCGACAGGGCCGCGCCCAGTAGGCGCTGGCGGCACAGCTGCGCAATGAAGGTGGCCGGCTGGCCCAGGGGGGCCAGCGCCACGGCCCGGCGTAGCAGGCGCGGCTGCCAGGTGGCGGGCAGGGCGTCGGGTAGCCAGCCGAGCGCCCATATAGGGGCCACGTAGCTCGCCAGCGGGGAAGCCGCTTCGAGCAGCACCTTTTGTTTGATTACCGTGGCGCGGGGCGCGAGTACCAGCCGCGAGGTAGGCTGGCTCACGGGACGCAACAGGCTCACCGTCCGGCCATTCAGGCCCAGCAGCAGGAGCACCGGCAGGGCCACCAGGGCCACGCGGAGCAGGTGCTTAAGCTGGGAAAGGGAATAGCGCATAGCTGGGACAGAGCTACAAATATAGTCCGGGCTGGCTTTCGACCCCAAGTACCGGCGGGGTCGGCTAGTCGCGCAGTTCCTCAAAGGCGTACTGGGCACCGCTCCAAAACTCATCGAGGGCCACGAGGCGCGGCTTGAAAAACGAAATCAGCGCCGGCCAGTCGTCGCGGTTGAAGACGTTGGCCGGGGCCAACTCCTTATAAATGCGGCTCAGTTGCTGGCCGTGTTCATTTTCGGCCTGGGCTTCCCAGGTCCATTCCTCACCCAGGGTTTCGTGCAGTAGGTTTTTGAGGGCCAGAAACTGCTCGAAAAAGAGTTCGCGGATGCCCGCGTCGGCTTGTGTGAGCTCGATGGCGATGCGGGCGCGGCGGTTGTCGGCGTGCATCTTGAACTGCACGCCCTTCACGCCCGTCTTGTAGTTTACCCAGTTCACTGGCCAGCCGTCGAACGAGCTGACCGGCGCCATATACTGGCCAAAGGTAGTCCAGAAGGCCTGGCGCAGCTGGGAGGCTTCGGCTTTGCTATACAAGGTGTTGCAAATTAATCAAACCGCCCGGCGCAACGGGCGCAAATCAAATTGAAAGCCGGGCAATACCGATTCGCCGCTCAATTCCTGGTCGTAGCCTTGGACAAGCTCGGCGGGCTGGCCGGGGCGGTACACGTAGGCTGTTTCCGCTTCTACATCAAACAAAAATCCCAGGAGCATTCCATTGGCCAGATAGTTTTCCATTTTGGCTTGCAGACCCGCGATATCATCCGACGGCGATTTTACCTCAATCATGAATTCCGGGCAGACGGGCGGAAACTTGCGGCGCTGCTCCGGCGTCAGGGTCGCCCATTTGGCCTGGCTCAGCCACGCTACGTCGGGCGAGCGCACCGATGTGTCGGGCAGCTTAAAGCTTGCCGACGACTCGTACACGTGGCCTAGCTTGGTCTGGCGGTTCCACAGCCACACCTGGCCGCAGCTTTCCATGCTTGCTTCGCTCGATTCGGAACCGGCAGGGGGCATAATAATAATTTCCTGATTGGAATTGCGCTCGAAGTAGAGCGAAGGATTAGCCTGGCACAGCTCAAAAAACTCGTCGTCGCTGAGGCGTGTCAGCACCGCGCCGTGCAACACGGGAAGCTCCGGAAACTCGTAGGAAGGCCGCGTCAGCATAAGGTTACAGCTAGGGTTCTCTCCAAGATACGAAAAGCGGCGGCAACCGCCGGCCTACTCCGCCTGGGCCTCGGCTACCTTGCCGCGCAGGAAACCGGTGAGTACGGCCAGGCCGTTTTCGAAGTGCCGGTTATTAGGAATGATGAGGTCGGCGTCGGCCTTGAAAGGCTGAATGTACTTTTCGTAGGTCGGGGCTACGTGGTTGGTATAGCGGTAAAGCACGTCCTGGAGGTCGTAGCCGCGCTCGTCGCGGTCGCGCACGATGCGGCGGTGCAGCTTCACGTGCTCCTGGGCGTCGATGTACACCTTGAGGTCGAGTAGCTTGGCAATTTCCTCGAAGTAGAACACGAAAATGCCTTCAACTACCACGATGGGCGCGGGCCGGAACACAAGCTCGGCGGGTACGATATTGGGATTATTGAAAGTGTACTCCTTGCGGCGCACCTCGTGGCCAGCGCGCAGCTGGCGCACGTCGGCGGCGTAGGCCAGCGAATCGATGCTGGCGGGCAGGTCGAAATTCTCGATGCCCTGCTCGTCGCGCTGCTGCTGGTCGCGGGGATGGTAGTAGTTGTCCTGCGAAATCAGGCAGATGTCGCGCTCAGGGAAAGCGGCCAGCAGGCGGCGCAAAAACGTGGTTTTGCCCGAGGCGCTGCCGCCCGTGATACCAACGAGATAAGGAGCTTTCAATTAAAAATAAGGAATTAAGAATTAAAAAATTATTGGCGCACGTCGGCTAGGCAAAGTTCGGCATCCGGCGGCAAACCGGCTTGCTTTGCGGGCTCAATCGCTACTTTTTAATTCAACGTTTTTAATTGTTCTACCAGCCCGGCCACGGCCCGCGCCCGGTGGCTGAGCTGATTTTTCTCAGCCAGCGTCATGGCGGCGAAGGTGCGGCCGTCGCCCTCGCTGGGGATGAAAACCGGGTCGTAGCCGAAGCCCCGCTCGCCGCTGGGCGCGGTAGCAATGGTGCCCGGCACCTCGCCGCTGAATTCTCGTACGTCGCTGGCACTCAGCACTAGCGCAATCACCGTGCGAAAACGGGCCTGGCGGTTGGGCTCGTCGCCGAGCTCGCGCAGGAGCTTGGCCACGTTGTCGGCCGCCTCGCGCTGGGGGCCGGCGTAGCGGGCCGAGTACACGCCGGGCTCGCCGCCCAGCGCCGCCACCTCCAGCCCGGTGTCGTCGGCGAAGCAGGCCACGCCGTAGTGGTCCCACACGTACTGCGCCTTCTGGCGGGCGTTGCCTTCGAGGGTGGGCTGGGTTTCGGGCAGCTCTTCGTGGCAGCCGATGTCGGCTAGGCTCAGCAGCTCCAGCCCGGGGGGTAGCAGGGGCCGAATCTCGTCGAGCTTGTGAGCATTATTGGAGGCGAAGCACAGGCGCATGGCAGAATAGGGAAGGGGTGGGTCTGCAAAGTTGGGACAAAATAAATCCAGCCCGGCCCGAAGGCGGCGCGGGGGCGCGGTCAACGGCCTGACAATCGGCTATCTGCACTTACGGCCAGGGGTTGATTTTGTGAAAGCTATTTCGTACTTTTGCACTCCCTTCCGCAAAACCGGCAGGGTTTAACAGGTAAATAGGCCCTCCCGATATGAAAAAGGACACGCACCCCGAGTACCGCCAGGTTGTTTTCCAAGACACCTCTTCGGACTTCAAATTCATCACCCGCTCCACGATGACCTCGGCCGAGACGATTCAGTGGGAAGACGGTAACACCTACCCGGTGATCAAAATCGAAGTAAGCTCTGCTTCGCACCCCTTCTACACGGGTAAAAACATGTTCATCGACACGGCCGGCCGCGTGGAGAAATTCCGCAACCGCTACGCCAAGAAAGAGCAGAACAGCAACAACAAGTAAGCTTGCTGCTGCCGCTGCTGGCCCTTGCCGGTTAGCCCTTAGCTTTTATAAGAACTCCTCCCAGCTCCGGCCGGGAGGAGTTTTTTTATCGGCCTTCAGCAGCCGGCGTAAATTCGTGTTTCCTTTTCTCGCGTTCTTTCAGCCAATGGTCGCAAGCCATTCGCTATTTCTCTATGCACCTTCTGCTGTTCGACGACCCGGCCATTCGGCCGCATTTGCTGCCGCTTACGTTTACGCGCCCGGTGGCGGCGCTTCGCTGCGGTATTCTCACCATCGCCGAAAAATGGCAGCGCCGCCTGGCTAGTGCCAGCCTTGGTTACCTCACGCAGCCTTATTTGCAAGTCAAGTTTCCGGCCGGCGACGTGGCTGGCCCCGCGCTGGTGGTCAACGGGGCCGTGTGCCCCGACGACCTGCTGGTGCGCCAGGTGCAGGCCCTCACGCCCGGCCAGGGCCTCTACTCCGCGGGCGTGCTCGTGGCCGCCCACCTCGCCGATGCCAGCCAGGTAGCTGAGTTGATTCAGGACGGGCTGCAAAGCCAGGTCGAAGCGGCCGAGCCCGTGACCATCATTACCCGCCCGTGGCAGCTTTTTCTGCGCAACGGGGTGGAAATCCGGCGCGATTTCGCCCTGCTTACGGCGGGCCGTACCTCGCAGCCGGTGGGCGATGCGCACACGCGGGTGTACGCGCCCGAGAATATTTTCATTGAAGAAGGAGTGAAAATCCGCGCCGCCATCCTCAACGCCGAAGCCGGCCCCATTTACCTGGGCAAGAATGCCGAGGTGCAGGAAGGAGCCATTCTGAAGGGGCCGCTGGCCCTCTGCGAAGGGGCGGTGGCGAACGCGTCGGTGCGGCTGCGCGGCGACAATACCATCGGCCCCTACTGCAAGGTGGGCGGCGAAATTGGCAATAGTATCCTCATGGGCTACAGCAACAAAGGCCACGACGGCTACCTTGGCAACTCGGTTATCGGCGAGTGGTGCAACCTCGGGGCCGACACCAACACTTCTAATCTCAAGAACAACTACGCCCCGGTGAAGGTGTGGAGCCACGCCACCCACCGCTTCGTAGATACCGGCCAAACCTTCTGCGGCCTGCTCATGGGCGACCACAGCAAGGCCGGCATCAACACCATGTTCAACACCGGTACGGTGGTGGGCGTGGGAGCCAACATCTTCGGCGCGGGCTTCCCCCGGCAGTTCATCCCGAGCTTCAGCTGGGGCGGCGCGGCGGGCTTCGAAACCTTCCGCCTGCCCAAGTTTGCCGAGGTGGCCGAGCGCGTGATGGGCCGGCGCCAGCTAGACTACGATGCGGTAGAGCAAGGTATTATGGCGGAAGTGTTTAAGCAGACGGAAGCCGACCGGGTGTGGGATAAAGCTAAATAGATGCAATTCGCCGACATCCCTAACCAAACGGTCCTCAAGGATGTGCTGCGCCAGTCGGTGCAGCGCGGGCACGTGGCCCACGCCCAACTGTTTCGCGGGGCCGAGGGCTCGGCAGCGCTGCCGCTGGCCCTGGCCTACGCGCAGTACCTCAATTGTGAGGACCGCGCCGAGGATGCCGCCGATAGCTGCGGTCACTGCCCCGCTTGCTTGAAAATCAGTAAGCTGGCGCACCCCGACCTCAATTTTATTCTGCCCACTACCACTACTAAGTCGGTACCTAAGGATGCTACCAGCGGCAAGTTTATGGCCGAGTGGCGCACCTTCCTGGCCGAAAGCCCCTACCAGGGCTTCAACGACTGGATGCAGCACATCGGGGCTGAAAACAAGCAGGGTAGCATTTCGAAGGAGGAAGCCGGGCAGTTGCTCAAGCTCGTCAGCCTCAAGGCGTTTGAGGCGCGCTTCAAGCTCGTTATCATCTGGCTGCCCGAACTGATGCACCCGGCAGCGGCCAACGCCGTGCTCAAGCTGTTGGAAGAACCACCGCCCGCCACGGTGTTTTTGCTCGTGAGCCACGAGCCCGAGCGGTTGTTGCCTACCATCCTGAGCCGGGTGCAGCCGGTGGTAGTGCGCCCGTTTTCGGAAAACGACATTGCTACCTACCTCACGGCCCGCTACCACCTGCCCGAGGCTAAGGCCCGGCAGGTAGCCCAGCTGGCCGAGGGCAACCTGGGGGCAGCCATTGCCAGCCGCGAGCAGAGCGCCGACCACAACTATGCCGAGTTCTTTATCCGCTGGATGCGCAAGTGCTACACCCTGAAGATGGTCGATGTGCTGGCCTTGGCCGATGAGTTTCAAAAGATGGGCCGCGAAAACCAGAAGGAGCAACTCAGCTTTTCGCTGGGCCTGCTGCGCAAGGTGCTGCTCTTCGGCATCGACCCGCAGATGGTGCCGCACCTGCCCAGCGGCGAGCAGCAGTTCGTGCAGGGCTTCAGTAAGTTCGTAACGGCCCGCAATGCCGACCAGCTCACCGAGGAGTTGAACACTGCCCACTACCACATCGAGCGTAATGCTAATCCGCGCATGGTATTCGTCGATGCCTCCCTCCGCATGGGCCAGCAGCTGCGCATGGCGAGCCAGTAGCGTAAGCTTTAGCTTGCGGCGAGCGCAGCGAGCAATCACGTAAGGGGACGTTCGCATACGTGGCTGCTCGCTGCGCTCGCCCGCAAGCTAAAGCTTACGCTACATTTTACCTTTGCGCGATGCGCCGTCGCCTTCCGTCATTTTTGCTCGCCGCCAGCCTGGGAATGGGCCAGCCGGTGCGGGCGCAGGTGGGCGTACCGCCGCCCGAGGCTGGCATCAACCAGGGGCGCTTCATCGGGGTGGTGGTCGGGACGGCGGCGGTTTACGCGCTCACTACCTACTTCTTGGGAAAGACGTGGTACACCAAGCGCGTGCCGTTTCATTCCTTCAACGACAACGGCGAGTGGCTGCAAATGGACAAGGTGGGCCACGCCACCACGGCCTACGCCATTAGCCGGGGCGAGTACGAGCTGTTTCGCTGGAGCGGCGTCAACGAGCGGGCCTCGGTGCTCACCGGCGGGCTCATCGCGCTGCTGTACCAGACGACTATCGAGCTGTTCGACGGCCGCTCCGAGGGCTGGGGCTTCTCGAAGGGCGACATGGCGGCCAACCTCACCGGCATCGGTCTCTTCGTGGGCCAGCAGTACGGCTGGGGCGAGCAGAAAATGGGGCTGCGCTACGGCTGGCGGCAGAGCATTTACCCGCCGTACCGGCCCAACCTGCTGGGCAAATCGGTGGGCAATCAGATGCTGAAGGATTACAACGGCCAGCAGTACTGGCTGTCGCTCAACATCGCCTCGGTGCTACCGGTGGGGCCGTCGTTTCCGCGCTGGCTCAACCTCGACCTGGGCTACAGTGCCAGCGGCATGACCGGCGGCCACGCCAACCCGCCTTACTTCGACGCCGAG
Organism: uncultured Hymenobacter sp.; assembly: GCA_913776615.1. Taxonomy (GTDB): domain Bacteria; phylum Bacteroidota; class Bacteroidia; order Cytophagales; family Hymenobacteraceae; genus Hymenobacter. The sequence goes on along the minus strand of CAJYPK010000015.1, from coordinate 28,403 downwards.
GGGAAAGAAGTTAAATTTACCCGTTACCGGCAGTTCTACCTTTCGCCCGACGTGACCCTGGCGCGCTTGCCCGGCCTCAATGGCCGCGCCGCGCAGCCGCTGGTCAGCGCCGGACAGTTTTTCAAAATCCCGGCACCCTCGCTCGAATTCAATCGTTTGGATGGCCTGCGCTTTCACCCGCTGCTGCTGCCCAAAGACTGAGTGGACGCCATTACCTAGTTATGTCTGAACCCATTATCCGCCTCGCCACCCGCGCCTCGCGCCTGGCCCTGTGGCAAACCGAGCACGTAGCCGCCCTGCTCAACCAGGCCGGGCTGGCCACCGAAATCGTGCCCATGCAAACCATCGGCGACCAGGTGCTCGACCGCTCGCTGGCCAAAATCGGCGCCAAGGGTGTTTTCACCGAAGAGCTGGAAGAGAGCCTGCGGCGCGGCGATACCCACCTGGCCGTGCACTCGGCCAAGGACGTGCAAAGCACCATCCCGCCCGATTTGGAACTGCTGGCCTTCCTGGAGCGCGAGCAGGTCAACGACGTAGTTATCAGCTTGCAGGAAAACTTCGACATTACGCGGCCGGGCATTCTGCTGGGTACCAGCAGTACCCGCCGCAAGGCCCTGCTGCGCCGCTTCTATCCCCACGCTAATACCGCCGAAGCCCGCGGAAACCTGCAAACCCGCGTGCGGAAGCTGGAAGAAGGCCAGTACGACGCCTTGGTACTGGCCTACGCCGGCGTGCACCGCATGGGCTACGACCACCTCATCCGGCACGTGCTCCCCACCAACCAGTTTGTGCCGCCCGTGGGGCAGGGCAGCATCGCGGTCGAAAGCTCCCGCTTTCTGGATAATGAGCTGAAGCAGCGCATCAAGCAGGCGCTCGACCACCCCGCCACCCACCGCTGCCTGCTGGCCGAGCGCGCCTTTTTGCGCACGATGGAAGGGGGATGCAGCATCCCGTCCTTCGCGCTGGCTACCCTTACCGAGGGGGGCGACGTGCGCCTGCACGGCGGCCTGATTAGTCTCAGTGGGGAGGAGTACATTGAGTACACCCAGTCGGCGCCCGCCGCCCAGGCCGAGGGCCTGGGCATGGCCGTGGCCGAGTACGTGCTCGGCCACGGCGGTACGGCCATTCTGGCGAGCATTCGCGAGCAGCGGGGCGAACAATAAGGGCAGCCGGATACGCTATTTTTATAGCTTCGTAGCAAGATTTACGACTTACTTATGAACTGGAAAATAGGAGTGCTCCGCTTCGTAACGGTAGCCCTGGGCCTGCTAATCAGCGGCGGGGCCTGGGCCGCCAAAAAGCCACGCCCCAGTAAGAAGGACGAAGTGGTTACCATCAGTACCAGCCTGGGCGACATTCGCCTCATCTTATTCAGCGACACGCCTTTGCACCGGGCCAACTTCCTGAAAAAGGCGCAGAGTGGTTATTACAACGGGACGACCTTTCACCGGGTCATTCCTAATTTTATGGTGCAGGGCGGCGATCCAAATTCCCGGGACGCCGACCCTGCCAACGATGGCCAAGGGCCAGCCAATGAGCCCACGATTCCGGCCGAGCTGGCCGCCGGCCACCGCCACGATTACGGGGCCGTAGCCGCCGCCCGCCAAGCCGATTTCGTGAATCCGCAGCGGGCCAGCAACGGCAGCCAGTTTTACCTTGTTGGCAACCACCAGGGCGCGCATTTCTTGGATGGGCAGTATACAGTGTTCGGCCAGGTGATTCAGGGCCAGGATGTTATCGATAAAATTGCCGCTCTGCCGCGCGATCCGCGCGACCGCCCCCTGGCGGACCTCAAGATGACCATGCGGGTGGAAAAGCTCAAGAAGAAGAAAATCAGCCAGCTGTACGGCTATTCCTATTAGGCACCCATGAAAATCCTTCTCACTGGGGCCAATGGCTTGCTGGGCCAGAAGCTCGTGGCGCTGCTCCACAATGCCCCCGGCGTCGTGCTCGTTGCCACGGCTCGGGGGGCCAATCGCTTAGCTACTCGCTACCCCGCGCTGCACTACCGGCCGCTGGACGTGACCGACGCCGCCCAGGTGCAGCAGGTAATCGCGCAGGAGCGGCCCACGCACGTCATTCACGCCGCTGCCATGACGCAGGTAGACGACTGCGAACTCAACCAAGCCGCGTGCTGGGCGCAAAATGTGACAGCCGTCGAATACCTAGCCGCTACCTGTGCTCAGCTGGATATTCACCTGACGCACCTCAGCACCGATTTTATTTTCAACGGCACCGAGGCGTTGCTCACCGAAGAGGCAGAGCCTGACCCCATTAGCTACTACGGGGCCAGCAAGCTGGCGGCTGAGCACGTGGTGCAGGCGATGACCGGGCTGCGCTGGGCCATCGCCCGCACCGTGCTTGTATACGGTACCAGCCTGGCTGCCGGCCGCAGCAACCTAGTGCTGTGGGTGCGCGATTCGCTGCGCAAAGGGCAAAAAATCAAGGTGGTAGACGATCAGTGGCGCACGCCCACCCTAGCGGAGGACTTGGCCCAGGGCTGTTGGCTGCTGGCCCGGCACGCGGCCCAGGGTATTTATCACCTCAGCGGTCGCGAACTGCTGACACCCTACCAGATGGCCCAGCAGGTAGCCATGCAGTTTGGGTTGGAGGCCGCCTTGCTGGAGCCCGTTACCAGCCAGACCTTTACCCAGACCGCGCGCCGGCCGCCGCGCACCGGTTTTCGCATCACCAAGGCCGAGCGTGAGCTGGGCTACCGGCCTCACACCTTTGCCGAAGGCCTGGCCTTGGTGCAGCAGCAGCTGAGCCAAGATCTGCCAGGGTAGGATGCTTCGACTTCAGGCCAAGAAAAAAGCCCGCTGGCAAGGCCAGCGGGCTTTTCGTACTATAAGCCTTCCGCTTCAAAAATATGCGTTATTAAATAGCTGGACGTTGATATGGGTAATGAATGTCTGTTGATAACCAAGTTGTTTGCGTATTAGTGCTACGCTTTCTCAGGCCACTCGCCGATGAGTAAGCCACCGATGAGGAGCGCGGTGTGCTGACGCAGGGCTATTTCACCTAGGGCGCGGGGCACCAGGCGGCCGTCGAGGGTAGTGAAGTCGCGCTCGGCCACCTGAGCCGGCGTTTCGGCTGGCTGGGAGGCCGAGCCGGAAGTCGTTTGCCGGGTGGAAATAGCGCTTTTCATACCTGCTAGCGTAGATAATAGTGCAAATAGTACGACTAGTCGTAATCCTATTAATGTAAAGCCGATACAAGATTAGGGCAGGATTTTAGCCTCGGAAAGGACAGAACTAGCCTTTTTGTGACATCCGCAACTCTCTATGGTGCTCCTGGTAAAAGCTAAAAGCACCAAATGGCTGGGTAAAACAAGCCTTGTCACCGAGACATTAATTTCGTTTAAAAAGTTGACGTAAAGTAGATTGGGTAAAAAAAATCGCAATTCGATAAAAAATATTTTTCGCCTATTTGTGACATTTGTGACGCCCAGATCGGCGCTTTATCGCCTATTTATGCACTGCCGACGAGGCCAGCTTAGCTAGTTTTTGAAGGGCTAGCAGGGTTAAGAACAGGGCGAGGCCCGGAAATACGGCCACCCACCAGGCAGTAGTATCGTGGCGAACGGAGGCCAGCTGGCTACCCCAGCTTACTACGTCGGGCCCCTGGCCGATACCCAGGAAGGCCAGGGCGCTTTCGAGCCCCACCAGCCCCGCCAAACTGAGCGGCCCGAAAGCCAACAGGGGCCGACAGGCGTGGGGTAGCGCGTGGCGCCACCAGATGCGGCTCAGGGGCAGGCCACTGGCCTGCGCGGCCTCCATAAAGGGCTGCGCCCGTACCCAATGCATCTGGCCCCGAACCAGGCGCGCCGCCTCGGGCCAGGCTAGTAAGGCTAGTAAGGCTAGTAATTGGGGAGTAGCCAGGGGCGGCCCCGCCGCCAGGGCTACCAGTAGAATCAGGCGCGGGACCGAACCCAACAGCGTAATAATCCCCAGGACCATGCCATCGAGCGGTAGTGCGCAGGTGTAGCGTCGGTGCCCGGTCGGGTGCCGGGCGGCGCGCCAAGTCAGCAGCGTAAGGGCGGCGGAAATCCCCAGCAGGCCACACAGAAACGCAACGCCGGGCAGGCGTAGGCCCCACCAGGTGGCTGCCAGCGCCCAGCCGATGGCGGCGAGTGGTAGCCGCAGCCGCCGATTGCCCCAAAAGCCTGCCGCTGCGCCAGCCAGGGTGCCGAGTAAAATTGCCAGCGCCACGGCCGGCAAGGTGAGTAGGACGAGGCGTCGGGCACCGGCAACCAAGCCCGCCAGCACGTCGCGCCCCAGGGAGTCGGTGCCCAGGTAATGCCCCGAGCTGGTAGCGGGTGAGGCGGCTACCTGGAGTAAATCGGGCGTGGTGGGGGCGTAGGGTAGGGGCAACCAAGGTGCCAGTGCGCCCACGATAACCAGCAACAAGAGCCAGCCCAGGGCCAGCCTGGCAGCCGGCCGCGTGCGCAGCAAAAACAGCCTGGGTGGCATCATGCAGAAGGACGAAGGCGGGGATCGATTAAGAAATTCAGCATATCGGCCAGCAGCAGGCCCAGCAGCCGGGCCAGCGCCGTAAGCAGGACGCCGGCCACTACCAAGGGATAATCGTGGGCGGCGGCGGCCTCGGCCAGCAGGCGACCACTGCCGGGTAGGGCAAACAGCACTTCGACTACTACGGTACCTGCCACCAAGGCCGGGAGCAAATCGGTAAGCGTGGTGAGCAGCGGAAGCAGGGCGTTGGGCAGGGCGTGGCGGCGCAGCATTTGCCCTACCGGGAGGCCCTTGGCGCGGGCCGTCGTGGCGTAGCCAGTGGTAGCCTCGTGGCGCAGGTTTGCAACCAGCGGTAGCGTGAGCTCGGGCAATACCGTCAGCACCAAGCTGAGCAGCGGCAGGGCGGCGCGACCTAGCCAATACACTACGAGGTGGCCGCCGCTGCTTGCCGCCGGGGCCTGGCCAGCGGCGGGCAGCAGATTCAGAAATTCCGGATTGGCCAACAGCAACAGCAGCCCGAGGGCCAGCAGGAACAACGGCGTTACCTGCAAGCCGTTCAGCAGGCCGCCAAGCAAGCGAGCCCCCACGCTGCCGGGACGGCGCGCCAGGTAGAGCCCTAGTCCGAGGGCCAGCCCCGCGGCCAGCCCGGCCGCGCTGGCCGCCAGTGGCAGCGTGAAGCGTAGCGCCTCCCGCAACAGGGTGCCAACGGGCTGGCCATCGCGGTAAGAGCGGCCCAGGTCACCATGCAGCACAGCTACGGCCCAGTGGTGATATTGATTGGCCGTACCGTGCCACTGCCACTGGCCTCCCGCGCGCGTGACGTAGAACACGGGAAGCTCCAGACCCAGCCGACGGCGCACGGCGAGGCGGACAACCTGCTGGCTGCCCGCTGCCTGGGCTGCGGCCCCCAGCCGACCCGATTCGCTGAGGTCGGCTACGGCCAGTTGGTCGGGGCCCCCCGGCAACTGACGGCTCACGATAAAAACCAGGGAGGTGATGAGCCAGGCAAACCCGGCAGCACGAGCCAGCCGCCCGAAGAGCCAGCGCCACATGCTAGTTTGAGTTGGCTGCGGCGGGCCACGAAAGGGCCGTTAGCGCGTATCCAGGCTTTAGCCCGGAGGGAATTACGTGCTGCAACCGGCGGTTGACAACCAAGCGCGTGGGTAAGTAGAACAGCGGAAGCAGGGGCATTTCGTCGCGGAGTACGGCTTGCAGGCGGCGCAGTAGTAAGCGCTTGCGGCGGGCATCACCTTCGGTCGGAATTGCCAGTAGCAGACGGTCGGTTAGCGGCGTGCTGAAGCCAGTGATATTGCCGCTGCCAATGGTGCTGGAGTGCAAAAAGGTTGCAAAATTGAAGCTGAAGGGGGAGCCCTTTATCAGGCGGATGTAGACGTCAAAATCACCCGTTTGCAGCAGGTTGGTAAGCGCCGAGCTTTCAGCCGGGAGCAGCGTCACGGCGATGCCGACCCGTGCGGCAGCAGTTTGAAACTGGAGTGCGGTAGTGGCGAAGGTGGCTTCCTCGGTGCGGTAGCGGACGTTGAGCGCCAATGGGCTGGTCGCCCCAGGTTGCCACCAATGCCCGTCGGCCCGGCGCTGCCAGCCAGCCTGACGTAGTAATGCTACCGCTCGGTCTGGTGCCAGCGTAGGGAGCGGTAAGCTATCATTATAAAATGGACTGCCAGGCGGTAGCAAGCCTACCGTGCGGCGGCCCTGGCCCAGCTGGGTGGCGGCCGACAGGCCAGCGGGGTCAAATAAATAACTGAGGGCCTGGCGAGTGCGCTTGTCACGCAGGGCCGGGCGTCGGGTGTTGAAGCCCGCCGTCAGGATATCGTAGGATGGCTGCGAATAAAAGGCAAATTCTGCCTGAGCTTTGGTAGAAGCCTGCAATTGCTGAAAAATACGGGCTGGTACTTGCGGATACACGTCAACTTCGTGGCGGCGTAGTGCCAAGGCCGCCGCCGCATCGTCGGGCAGTACGGTAAACACTAGCTCTTGGGGGCGAGCTTGCAGCACTTGGGGGGCAGGGCGCAGCTTATCGGCCCACCACTTAGTCTTGCGTTGAAACCGCAGTTGGTGATTGGTTTCCCAGGCAGCCAGGCGATAGGGGCCGCAGCCGGGTAGGTGGCTGGGTTCCCGAGCCAGATTGGCTTGCTGGTAACGCTGCACCAGGGCCGCAACGGCTGGGGCCGGGGCCTGGGTGGCGGGCCAGGCTTGCAGCTTAGCCAGGGATAGGTAGCGCAAGGTGTGAGCCGGGTCAAGGACCGACTCGGGTAATACCGGAAAATCACCTGAGGCAATGGTAATGTCTTCGCCGCGCCCCCGGCAGATGAGGGTGAAACGGCGCGGGTTGGCCGGGTCGAGGCGGACTTCCTGAATAAAGCCGTACTGGGCGCGATTAGCCTCATTGGGCAGGCCGGGGCAGTTTAGCAGCTTAAGGGTAAAATCCACATCCGTAGCTAGTACCGGCTGGCCATCGTCCCAGCTAGCGGCGCTGCGCAGCTCGTAATCCAAGGCCGTGAGCGAGTCGCCGAGTGAGCGGATCTGCGGTAGGGCCTGAGCCAAGGCGGGCGCATAAGCATTGGCTTGATAATCAATTGATAAGAGTGCTACGTGCAGTAGGTTGGCAGCATCAAGAGCACTTGGATTGGAAAGCGCCAGTGGATCAAGGGTGCCAGGATCGCGGGACCAGCGAATGGTAACGGGTGACGAAGCTTGCTTGACGGGCGGGGCCGAACAGGCACTGACGAGCAAGGAGAGCAGGCTACCCAACCAGAAATATTTCATTTAGCGACGACAGTGGAAAGGTCGTCGGCAAGTTAGGCAGGGGGTAGCCATCTGGGTCAGCAGCGGGTATTGCTACCACTTGCTGAACCGGGTAACTAGTTGGTTACGACACCCCCGCTACCCGTATTATTTTGTGCATCGCCCCCCCAGCCGGTGCCGCCTACCGGCGTGACATCACCCCCCCAGCCGGTGCCACCTACTTGCGTTGCGTCGCCTCCCCAGCCGGTGCCACCCACTTGGGTATTTGCTGGCTGGGCAGTGATCGAGAAAAACTGGAAGAAAGCGATGGTGAGGAGCTCGAACATGTTGAAGATGAATTGTTAGAGTGATTTGTTGATGCAAAACTCACTTCGGTTTCACCTCCTCAAAAGGAAAGAACTAGCGCACTTGTGACAGGAATTAATTTGAGATTTATTATGATTAATCGAAGGAAAAAAACAATACGCCGCCTATGATAGTCCTTATTTTTGCTTGTGGGCCCGACCAGGCTGGTGTAAAAGCAGGCAAAATGTGACATCACACCGTATAAATTGTGCACACTACACCAAGATGCAAAACTTGTAAAATTTACCATCGGTGACAAGGACGTTTAACCTGTTTTTGAATCCGGGTTTTTTAGGAGTTTTTTTATGGAAAAGTCCCTCTGAACGTTCCTAACGCACTTTTTAGATGAAAGAAATTGCCAATTTGGCGCGAATTGTGACATTGCGCCGGACGCGGCAGCGCTCTTTACTCGACCTGGATGCTGCTCGCTTAGGGAAAGAGGAGCGGCTGATGCAGGAAATCTCCGTCAACCCGGGCGTTACCGCCTTGCAGCTTACCAAATCGCTGTACGGCGCTAATTCGGTTAACAACCAGGCCGCCATGCGGCAGCTACGGGCCCGCGTGCAAGATAAGCTACTGAATCACTTATTCTTCCTCGACCATTCGGACCCTCGCTTGCTAGTATCGCGGCGCTACGAAGTGGAGTGTCTGAATCTGCTGCACAAGGCCACCATTTTATACATGGAGGGTGAATACTCGTTGAGCGAACGGCTGCTACGCCGTTGTGCGCGGTCTGCCGCGTTGGGCGACTTTACGATGTACGAAGAGCAGGCCGCGCAGAAGCTACAGTTTATCTACGCTGAGCAGCGGCAGCGGAGCAAATACGAGAAGATAGAGCAAGAGCTGGCGGTATTGCGGCAGACTCTCAGCTACGAGCAAGAGGCCGAGCGAATTTTTTTCCAGGTGCAGCTGGGCATTGAGGAGGCAGTAGCCAAGCGCCAGCAGATACTAGCCCAGATGCCGAGCTACCTGCAGCGGCTGGAGGAGCTGCACCGGCTAGCCCCGACTTACACCACGTTTCAGGCGCTCTACCGGGTGCGCCTGGCCTACGCCAGCTTGGCGGGGCGCTACGAGGATATTATTCGGGAGACCGAGGAGGCGGCGGCGCGGCTGGAGAAAGGCGAGCTGAACGCACGTCGCTTCGACCAGCGCTTCAACAACTTCATGAACGTGTACGCCTACTTGCGTGGGCGTCGCCCCAAAGAGGGCCTGAAGCTGGCCGAGAAGTTTGCCGAAACCATTCACCCTACGTCGAGCAACTGGTTTTACTTTCACGAGCACTACTTGCTGCTGGCCCTGCACGCCGGCGAGTACGAGCAGGCCGTGCAGCTGCTGCACCAAGTACATAAAAACCCTTCGTACGGCAAGCTACGGACGGCCGCGATGGAGCGCTGGGAGCTGTTGGAAGCGTACACGGAACTGGTACTGCCACCCGAGCAGGTTTCGGTGAAACGGCGCAACCAACTAGCAGTCTTTGCAGCCCTCACGGTGCCTGAGTACAGCCGCGACAAGCGCGGCTACAACGTGGCTATCCTGGTCTTTCAGCTGGTGCACTACCTGCAACAGCGCCTGCTGGAGCCGGTGCTCGTGCGCCTGGAGCGCCTGCGCAAATATCAGCAGCGCCACTTGCGCGACGCCGCGACGCTGCGCAGCCGGACGTTTTTGCGGCTCCTGTTGCTGCTGCCCGAGGCTGAGTTTGACCCCGCGCAGCTGGACGTGCGGGGCAAGGGGCTGTTGCACACGCTGCGGGAGGCCATCTTCACGCGGGAGGCCGACGCGGAGGTGGAGATTATTCCGTACGAAGATTTATGGGCGCTGATTATGAATATCTTGCGCAAAGGCACGCCCGAGTAGTCGCGGCTAGGGCTCCACTACTACTTCCTGGCTCACGCAGTTGCTGGCCGGGCACGAGCCGGCCCCGTAGCCGCGCAGGCTCATGCGCACCGGAAAGCGGCCGGCTTTGCGAAAGCTGTGCTCGACGCGGCGACCCTGCTGGGTGTAGCCATCGCGAAAATCCCAGACTACGACCACCGACTGGCAGTCGGGTAGTATCGAGTCGAGGGCGTCGAAGGTGACCGGCTGGCCCACGCGGGCCTTAAGCGTAGGGCCCACGCTAAAATTGAGAACTGGCTTGCGGGTCAGGTCCACGTCGAAGGTGCGTTCGGCGCGGCGCACTTCGCCGGTATTCGTCACCGCCACGTCGAGCGTCACTTTGTAGCGGGCACGCGTAGCGTAGCAGTGCGAAACGGTGAGGCCCGTGAGGGTGGTGCCGTCGCCCATGTTCCACCGATATTCGAGCGGGCCGGCCCCGGGGTCCACCGAGCGGCTGGCGTCGAAATCGACGCAGAGCTCAACTGGCTGCATCGGCCCGCACACGGCCGCCGCGCCAACTTCGACGTCGCCTGCATTGTCCTGGGCTGCCGCCGTCAGCGGCAGGGCCAGCACCGTCAGTAAGGGTAGAAAAGAGAAGGTACGCACCACAAATAAAGTTAGCGAGGCAAAAAAGCGAGCTGGTCAGGCGCCTACAGCCGGTTGAGGCGCTGCGAGAGACCGCGCATGTACGTTTGGCCGATGGGGATGTATTTGTCGTTGATGATAAGGGAGTTATCCTCAAGCGCCTGCACGTAGGCGATGTTGATGATGAACGAGCGGTGCACCCGCACGAAGCGCTGGGCGGGAAATTTCTCCTCAATGGCGCGCATGGTGCTGTACACGATAAGCTTGCTGCGGGTCGTGACGAGGTGCACGTAGTCGCCGAGGGCCTCTACATAAAGCACATCGGCAAAATCGACGCGCACCAGCTTGTTATCAACCTTGACGAACGTGTACTCGGCGTTGGTGGAAGGGGCCACGGTGGCATCGGCCTCGTCGGCGGCGCGCTGGGTCGTGATATTTTCCAGTACCTTATTGGCCGCCTGCAGAAAGCGGGGGTAGGAAAGGGGCTTGAGCAGGTAGTCGGCCACGGCAAATTCGAAAGCCTGTACCGCGTACGACTTGCTGCTGGTGATGAGTACCACCTGCGGCGGATCGGGTAAGGTGCGCAGCAGGTCGAGGCCCGACATGAGCGGCATTTCCACGTCGAGAAATAATACGTCGAAGGCCTGGGTGCGCAGCATCTCGGCGGCTTCAATGGCGCTGTTGCAAGCGGCGGTAGCTTCCAGGAAGGGGGTGTTGCCGATGCAAGTGCGCACTATCTGCACCGACATGGGGTCGTCGTCGACCACGAGGCAGCGTAGCGGGGCAATCGTATCGTACTCAGGAGCGGAAGATGGCATGAGGCAGCAAGAAATCGACCAGATAAACGAAACAAATGTAGGGCTTGCCCGAGAAGATACGGCTGGCCGGCTGGCCGGCGTGAGTTTGCCGGAGGCTACCGGGTAGCCGCGCCATCGTGGCCTCAGGCTCGTTCCTGGAGTAGGGGATAAAGCTGAGCAAGCTGCTGATGCACAGTAGCTAGTAAAGGCTCGCAGTAAGGGCAGCCGGGCAAGCGGGCGTTGCGCTCCAACTCGTCGAGCTGAGCGTGCAGGCCGGGTACTCCAAAATAAGCCACTTGGCCTTTGAGCTTGTGGGCAGCGGCGGCCAGGCCGGGTAGGTCGTGGGGAAAGGCGGCGGCTAGCACCTGCTCCAGCGCCGGCGCTTCGGCGAGGAAGGTATTGACGATCTGACTGATAAAAGCCGCGTTGCCGCCCGATAGCTCCTCCAGCTGCTGCCAGCTGGGGTGCAGGGCCGGCGGGGCACTGGGGGGCAGCGGCTCCGGGGGGGCGGGGTGCGGGCTGGCAGTGGTAGCCAGCCGGCCGGTAAAGTGAGCCAACCGGGCATACAGGGCCGCTGGCTCAAAGGGCTTAGCCAGGATGTCGTTCATGCCAGCGGCCAGGGCCAGGCTGCGGTCTTCGGGCAGTACCGAGGCCGTGAGGCCGATAATGGGTAGCCGGGCACCGTCGGGAAAGTGCTCGCGCAGGGCGCGGGCGGCCGCGTAGCCGTCGAGCTCGGGCATCTGGATGTCCATGAATACGGCGTCGAAGGGCTCGGGGGTGGCGAGTACGCACTCCACGGCCAGGCGGCCGTTTTCGGCGATGACGACCTGCACATTCCAGTTTTCCAGAGTTTTGCGGGCTACGAGCTGGTTGAGCTGATTGTCTTCGGCCACGAGCACGCGCAACGCGGGCTCGAAGGCCGGCAGGGGGCCGACCACGGCATTGAGGCGGGCCTGGCTGGCCTCGGCTACGGGATAAGTCAACTCGAAGTAAAACTCCGAGCCTACGCCTTCCTCGCTGCGCACGCCGAGCTGGCCGCCGTGCAGTTGCACGAGGTTGCGGGCGATGCTCAAGCCCAGCCCCGTGCCGCCAAACTCGCGGGTGGTGCTGGTATTGGCTTGCGAAAAGTCTTCGAAAATGGCCGCCAGCTTACTGCTCGGAATGCCAATGCCCGTATCCTGCACCTCGAAGCGCAGGGCGACGTGGCCGGTGGCGGCCGGTGGCCCGGGAGCCAGCCCCACGCGCACGGCCACGCCCCCTTGCCGGGTAAATTTGAGGGCGTTGCTGACCAGGTTGACCAGCACCTGCTGCAAGCGCACGGGGTCGCCGACCACGGCGGCGGGTACGTCATCGGCCACTTCCACGCGCAGGTCCAGCCCCTTGCTGTCGGCGGCGTAGCGGAAGAGCGTACTCAGCCCGCGCACGGCCTCGGGCAGGCCGAAGGCCACTTGCTCCAGCGTCAGCTTGCCGGCCTCCATCTTCGACGAGTCGAGGATGTCGTTGAGAATCACCAGCAGGTTTTGCGAAGAGTTGCCGATGGCCGTGAGGTATTCGCGCTGCTCGGTGGTGGTAGGAGTTTGCTGGAGCAGGTTGGTCAGCCCGATGACGGCGTTCATCGGGGTGCGGATTTCGTGGCTCATGTTGGCCAGAAACTGTGCCTTGGCCCGGCGCGAGGCCTCGGCGGCGTCGCGGGCTACCAGTAGCTCGGCATTGATGTGCTCGATATCGCGGTTTTTCTGCCGTAGCTCGCTCGTTCGCTCGTCTACCGTTTGCTCTAGCTGGAGCTTTTGGCGGCGGAGCACTCTTTCGCGGGTGCGCACCACGGCGACCAGCAGTATTACGGCGGCCAGCAGTTCCAGGGCCAGGGCCAGCGGGGTGCGCCACCAGGGCGTTGCGATCCCGAAAGTGCGGCGAACTACAGGGCTCCATGGGGCGTCCGGCGCGGCGCGGCGTACCTGGACCTCAAACACGTAGCGACCTGGCCCGAGCCCTACCAGTTGTGCTTCGCCCACGGAGCTAGGGTGGCTCCAATGGTCGGCCAGTCCGCGCAGGCGGTAGCGGTAGCGTAGGCTGGCGGCGCTGCCCGGTGCCAAGCTGACGCCCTGAAACAGGAAGCGTACCCGGTGCTGACCCGCCGGTAGTTTGCCCAAGGCCGCCGGGCGATTTTCGCCATCTACCTCCGCCCCGGTGATCACCAGGCTGGGTGCGGCGGCTTGGCGGGCTCGCAGGCGAGCCAAGGCAGGCAGGTCGAGGCGCAATGCACCGTCGCGGGTAGCCAGCCAAGCTAGCTTCCGGTTGAGCACAACGGGTGGTAGAAAGCCTTGGGCCAGCCGATTATCGGGGGCGGTGAGGGTGGCCGCCTGGCGTTGGGCGTTGAGCAGGCTCAAGCCCTGCGGATGCACTAGCAGCAGGGAGCCAGCCAACGGAGCCGGCAGGGGCAGCAAGGCCGTAAAAAAATCGTCGGGCAGCGCACTGGCATCTTTGCTGATATGCTGCCAGCGCCCACCGGTCGGTCGCCAAAACAGCCCCTGACCTTCGGTTCCTACCCAGATGGTGCCGGCTGCATCCTCGGCCATAGCGCTCACGTCGAGGCCCACGGTGTTGAGCTTGTGATAGCTGAAGCGCCGCTGCGCCGGCTCCCAAACGGCAAGCCCGGTATTGACGGCGCCGATCCATACGCGGCCCGTGTGGTCGGCTAGTAGCGCGGTAATGCTGTTATGCAGCAGGCCGTTGGCCGTAGTAAAGTGCTGAGCTGCCGGGGGAAGACCAGTTGCGGGCTTATCGGGTAGAAAGTATAGGCCATCGGCCGCAGTGCCGACCCACAGGCCCGCCCCAGGGGCATGGGCCAGCGCCGTGACGGCCGAGCCGAGGTCGGTGGGCAAGCCGGGTGCCGGCTGGGCGGGCTGGCCGGGAGGCACGAGCGTCACGCCGCTGCCAGTACCTACCCACCAGCCCCCGCCCTGGGCGAGGGGGCGCGCTACTTGCGCACTGGCGTTGGGAATGGCCAGCGGGCTGCCGGCCGGCGGCCACAAGCTCAGAAAGCGGTCGGCGTGCTGCCATAAGCCTTGGCCAGCGGTACCGAGCCAGGCATTGCCCTCGCGGTCTTCGAGCAGGCAGGTGGGTACTACGTCGGGCGGCAGCACCAGGTGGTACCGACGCTGATAGGCCCCCAAGCGGGCGGTATCGGGAGCCGGGACACCCTGTCCAGCCGGCGGGCCGCCGCGTAGCGTGGTCGCCGCCCGTCGAAACGAACCGGCTTCGTGCAGTCGTACCGACCGGTTGCCCTGCGCATGCAAGGCCCACAGCGCGCCACTGCTGGGGTCTTGCCACAGACCGGTTACAAAGTTGTCGGCTAGCCCATCGCGGGTGGTGAGCGTGAGGAAGCGGTTGCCGTCGTAGCGTACCAAGCCCTCAGCGGTACCCAGCCAGAGGTAGCCCTGCCGGTCTTGCAGCAGGCAGTAAATGAAGGGCTGACTCAGGCCCTGCGCCGGCCCAAACTGCCGCAGGAAAACCTGTGGCCCCGGCGCACTTTGTCCCAGCCGGGCCAGCCCCAGCAATGCCAGCAGTAAAAGCCAGCCCCACCGGCGTGGCCCTAGTTTAGAAAATAAAGACACGTAAAAAGAAGTACTACATTGCTGCCAGTGATTCGGCGCGGTTTCAGACCTAGCCACTTGCGCGCTAAAAGTCCGCACCATAGCGTACCCCGCTCAAAACGGCATAATGCGCAAGTTAGCCGCTCGGCATAGCTTGGGTTGGGTATTTTGGCTGACTATCAGCCCTACTACGCCAAACCCAGGGAAATTCTCAGTTAACGTAACGGTGACTGTCCGGGTGCCGCCGCGCAGCCCGTAGCTAGGCTGTAGTCAGGCAGATACGCCAAGTAGGTTGGCGGATAGCAATGCCAGCTGCCGGTCGTTAAACTTTTTGCTGGCTAGCAAGATTATAGCAGGCGGCTCCGCTGGGGCCGTAATTTTGTACGGGTCGGCGTTGGTGCCGCGCCCTTTTATTTTTACCACAATGGCTGTTTACCCCGAATATATGGTAGCCCCCATCCGCCAGGATCTGGTGGAGGCTGGCTTCGAGCAACTCATGTCGCCGCAGGAAGTAGAGGCGGCCCTGGCCGGTAACGAAGGCACCGTGCTGGTAGCCGTCAATTCGGTGTGCGGCTGCGCGGCCGCCAAGGCGCGCCCCGCCCTCAAGCTGGCCCTGGCCAGCGCCGAGAAAAAGCCCACCAAGCTGGTAACCGTATTTGCCGGCATGGAAACCGACGCCGTAGCCAAGATGCGCGAGCACCTGCTGCCCTACCCGCCCTCGTCGCCCTGCATCGGCCTCTTCAAAGATGGCGAGCTGGTGCACATGATCGAGCGCTACCACATCGAGGGCTCCGACCTCATGCGTATCGTCAACAACCTGCAGGGTGCCTTCGAGGAGTACTGCTAGATCGCAGATTTAACGGATTTAACGGATTGCGCAGATACGCCCGCCTGCCTGCGGCGGCGGGCTGACTACTTGGTTGCCGCCTCAAAAAGCAGAGGCCACCCCTGCGGGTGGCCTTTGCTTTTTGGGAGTAAAGCTGCTGCAAAATTCTGCGAACCACACCGTCCGCCATGCTGGGTTTGCGAAGCATCTTACCACGTTTGAGCGACCTTGTCTAAGCGGGTAATATACTTCGCAAGCTCAGATGACGGACCACACACTTAGTCGGTACTTTAAGTGACTTAATCTGCTGATAAATAATCAATAATAGACTGCGAAGCAGTCAGTCAGCCCGCCGCCGCAGGCAGGCGGGCGTATCGGCGCAATCCGTTGAATCCGTTAAATCTGCGGTCCTAGTTGGCTACTTCGCTGAGGAACTTAATGCGCACCAGCCGCACCTCCTCCTCCGTAAAATCATCGGGGCCGAGCTCGTTCATCGCCACGGCGATGTTATCGCTCTGGGCCGACATGAAGTAGTCAAAAATTTCCTCCTGCTTATCCTCATCCACTGCCTCACGCAGGTAATAATCGAGGTTGAGACGGGTGCCCGAGTAGCAGATGTGCTCGATTTCCTCCATCAGCTCGGCCATCGTGATGCCCTGGCTACGGGCAATGCCCGCCAGGTCCATCTTCTTGTCAATCTGCTGGATAATGTAAATCTTGAGCTTCGAGCGATTGACTGTCGATTTGATGACCACGTCGGCGGCCGTTTCAATCTCGTTGTCCTCCACGTACTTCTTAATGGCTGCTACGAAGGGCGCGCCAAACTTCTGCGCCTTACCCTGGCCCACGCCCGAGATATGGGTCAGCTCGTGCAAGCTCTGGGGGTACGTAGTGGCCATCTCCTTCAGGCTGGGATCCTGGAAGAGCACGTAGGGGGGCAGGCTTTTTTGCTTGGCTACCTGCTTGCGCAGCTCCTTGAGCTGGGCGAAGAGCGCCTCGTCGTGGCCAGCGGCCTGCTGGCTCTTCTCGCCGTCTTCCTCCTCCTGCTTTTCGGCCTCGAAATCGTGGTCGCGGGTGAGCGTGATGGGGTGCGGGTTTTCAATAAAGCTGATGCCCTTGTCGGTGATATGCACCAAGCCGATAGAGTCGATGTCCTTCGCCAGCAGACCATTGAGCAGGCACTGGCGCAGCACCGACAGCCAGTGCTGCATGTCGCCGCTCAGCGCCTTCCCCTGGCCATACACGGGCAGGCCAGTGTGGCCGTAGCTCTCGATGTGCGGGTTGGAAAGGCCCAGCAGCACCTGCGCCACGTGGTCGAGGCCAAAGCGGGCTTCCGTCTGCACCACGGCGCGCAGGGCCAGCCCCACGTGCGCCGTGCCGTCGTATTTCTCCTTGGGGTGGCGGCAGTTGTCGCAGAAGCCGCAGTCTTTCTCCAGGTGCTCGCCGAAATAGTGTAATAGCTGGCGGCGGCGGCACACGGCACTTTCCGAGTAGTTCGTCATCTCCAGCAACAGCTGCCGGGCGTTGTCGCGCTCGGTCACGGGCTTGTCCTTGCTGAATTTTTCGAGCTTCAGAATATCGTCGTAGCTGTAGAACATCAGGCAGTTGCCTTCCAGGCCATCGCGGCCGCCGCGGCCGGTTTCCTGGTAGTAGCCCTCAATGCTCTTGGGCGCGTCGTAGTGGATAACGAAGCGTACGTCGGGCTTGTCGATGCCCATGCCGAAGGCGATGGTGGCCACAATCACGTCGCAATCCTCGTTCAAAAACGCATCCTGGTTGTGCATGCGGGTGTGCGGGTCGAGGCCGGCGTGGTAAGGCAGCGCGCGCACGTCGTTGACGCGCAGCAGCTCGGCCACTTCTTCTACCTTCTTGCGGCTCAGGCAGTAGATAATGCCCGCCTTGCCCTTCTGCTGCTGCACGTACTGAATGAGCTGCTTCTTGGTATTGCGCTTGGCGCGCACCTCGTAGTAGAGGTTGGTGCGGTTGAACGACGTTTTAAATACGCTCGCGTCGTCCATGTGCAGGTTTTTCTGGATGTCGAGCTGCACCTTGGGCGTGGCCGTAGCCGTAAGGGCGATGAGCGGAATGCGTCCCCCCAGGTTGTCGATAATGCCGCGAATCTTACGGTACTCGGGCCGGAAATCGTGGCCCCACTCCGAAATGCAATGCGCCTCGTCGATGGCTACGAACGAGATGCTGGTCTTCTGCAAAAAGGCGATGGTGTCTTCCTTAGTCAGGCTCTCGGGCGCTACGTATAGCAGGCGCACCTCGCCATTGATCACGTCTTTCTTGACGCGGTTCATCTCCGTCTTGGTCAGCGTCGAGTTGTAGACCTGCGCATTCACGCCGAAGGCGGCCAACTGGTCGACCTGGTTTTTCATCAGCGCGATGAGGGGCGAGATGACGATGGCCGTGCCCGGCAGCACCAACGCCGGCAGCTGATAGCACAGACTTTTGCCCGCGCCCGTGGGCATAATAACGAAGGTATTATTACCGGCTAGAATATTCTGAATAACAGCCTCCTGGGTTCCGCGGAACTGTCCGAAGCCGAACACTTCCTTGAGCTTGGTCTTGATTTCAGCGTTGGCAACAACGGGTTCTGCAACGGCGGTCAGTGACATAGACTAGCAAGTAAGGCGAAACGTAGGGCGTAAGGTTATTAGCGAAGATAAGCAGGAAGTGAAACTTTTTTCGAAAAAACGGCCTGTTACGCGTAACATTTCAGAAAAGTTCCCGGCAGAGGGCTCAGGGTAAGCTTTCGCTTGCCCGGCGTCTGGCGAGTCGCGGCCCACCTCACGCTGGGCAAGCTAAAGCTTACCCTACATGGCCGTAATTTTGGTCGTGCAACCGATTCCCGATTCCCCTTCCGTTGATGTGCTGGCCGTGGCCCGCCAGGTACTGCTCACCGAGGCCGATGCGCTGCGCGACGTCGCCCAGGCCGTGGCCGCCACGCCCGATTTTGCCCAGTGCGTAGCGGCGTTGCTGGCCCTGCGGGGCCGCGTGGTGGTAACGGGCGTGGGCAAGAGTGCCCACATCGCTGGCAAGCTGGTGGCCACTCTCAACGGCACGGGCACGCCCGCCCTGTTCATGCACGCGGCCGATGCCATTCACGGCGACCTGGGCATGATTCAGGCCGAAGATTTCGTGGTGGCGATCAGCAAGAGCGGCGACACGCCCGAAATCAAGGTGCTGGTGCCTCTGCTGCGCCGCAAGGGTGTGCCGCTGGCTGCCCTCGTCAGTAATGCCGATTCGTACCTGGCCCGGCAGGCCGATTACGTGCTCCACGCCCCCGTGCGCCGCGAGGCCTGCCCCCACGACCTGGCTCCCACCACCAGCACCACCGCCGCGCTGGCCCTGGGCGATGCGCTGGCCGTGTGCCTGCTCGAAAGCCGGCAGTTTTCGGCCCAGGACTTTGCCCGCCTGCACCCCGGCGGTACGCTGGGTAAAAAGCTCTACCTCACCGTGGGCGACCTGAGCCGCCAAAACCAGCGCCCGCAGGTGGGGCTGGCCGCGCCGCTGCGCGAGGTGCTGCTCGAAATATCGGGTAAGCGCCTGGGGGCTACCGCCGTGCTCGACGCGGCGGGCCAGCTGGCCGGCATCATTACCGATGGCGACCTGCGCCGGATGCTGGGCCGGGGCCACCTGGCCGAGTTGGAAGCCCGTACTGCCCGCGATATTCTCACCCCCCAGCCAGCAACCATCGACATCAACGAATTCGCCGCCGAAGCGCTGGCCCGGATGCAGGCCCGTAATATTACCCAGCTGATCGTGACGGAAGCTGGACAATTTGCCGGCTTCATTCACCTGCACGACTTGCTGCGCGAAGGCTTGGTTTAGCGGTTCTTAGCTGGGTGAAGGTCGGGGCTGGTACGTGGTAGCCGAGCCGTGAGCCGGGTGGGGCTACGGGGTAGCACCTATCTTCGTCCTTAGTCTTTGCGCCTGCGCATTCTTTTACTATGGAACATACCTATCTCGTCGTGATGGCGGGCGGCATCGGCAGCCGCTTCTGGCCCTTCAGCCGCACGCAGCACCCCAAGCAGTTTCACGACGTACTGGGGGTAGGTCGTTCCATGCTCCAACTTACGGTGGATCGTTTTCGGGGGATTTGCCCGCCCGAAAACGTATTCGTCGTAACTAACCGGGACTACATCGACCTGGTGCGGGAACATTTGCCCGAATTGCCAGCCAGCCAGATTCTGGGAGAGCCCATCGGGCGTAATACAGCACCTTGCATCGCGTATGCCAGCTACTGCATCGCGCAGCGCGACCCCGAGGCTACGCTTATCGTATCGCCGGCCGACCACGCCGTGCTGCGCGAAGTAGAGTTTCGGCGCATTATCAACGAGGCGGTGGCCGCGGCCCGGCAGCACGAGGTGCTGATTACGCTCGGCATTCAGCCTTCCCGCCCCGACACTGGCTACGGCTACATTCAGTACATGGACGATGCCGTGCACCGGCTGCCCGATTCGGCCCTTTATAAGGTCAAGACCTTCACTGAGAAGCCCAACGCTGAGCTGGCCCGCATGTTTATTGAAAGCGGAGACTTCCTGTGGAATGCCGGCTTGTTTATCTGGCGGGCCAGCGCCATCATTGAGGCGTTTCACCAGTGCCTGAGTGATATCGCCGAGGTGTTCGAGGAGGGTAAGCACCTGCTGGGTACGCCGCAGGAGGAGGCCTTTATCAACGAGGCGTACTCGCGTTGCCGCAACATCAGCATCGATTTTGGGGTGATGGAGAAGGCTGACAACGTGTACGTGCTACCCGCCGACATCGGCTGGAGCGACCTCGGCACCTGGGATTCGCTGCACCAGGTAAGTCCCCGCGACGCCCAGGGCAACGTCGTCGATGGCGAAGTGCTACTCTACGACACCCGCGAGTGTCTCATCAAAACTCCCCACGAGCGCCTCGTGGTGGTGCAGGGCCTCGATGGCTACATTGTAGCCGAGCACGACAACGTGCTGCTCATCTGCCAGCGCTCGGAGGAGCAGCGGGTGAAGGAGTTTGTGGCCGACGTGAAAAGTAAAAAGGGGACGGGATACAATTAGCTCCGTCTACCAATGTACAAGCGAAAGGGCCTCCCACGATTAGTAGGAGGCCCTTTCGCTTGTGCCCTGGTCGGGCGGGCAGAGTTGATGCCTAAACTCAGTGCTATTGCAGCTTGCTCAGAATTAGATCGAGCTTGCTATCCATGCTGAGTTGGCCTTGCTTTAGCGTAGCGACGTCGGTTTTCAGCGTAGCGACGTCGGTTTTCAGCGTAGCGACATCGCTTTTCAGCGTGGCGACGTCGCTTTTGATAACAATGTGCTCACGCAGTAAAAAGGCAATGTTATCGCTCTGTTGAGCAGCAAGGTTGGTCAGCTGGCTCACGGCGTTGGTCAGCTGCTTGAATTGGGCCGTGTGGCGGTCCAGAATGGTCATTGCTTCGGAAAGCAATGGCTCAAGTTGGTCGAGGCGCTGGTCAGCGGTCATGCAGGAAGTAACGGAATTACGGAATGGATACATGCAAAGCTACGTTAAGTCCTGGTAAGATGCTGGTAACCAGTGAAATTTAATTACGGCCTTTCGCTACTTCAAAAAGCATAATGCCCGCGGCCACGCCCACGTTGAGGCTTTGAATCTGGCCGCTCATAGGGATGCGCAGGCGCTGGTCGCAGAGACGCAGCAGGTCGGGCGAAATCCCGTCTTCCTCCGAGCCCATGATGACGGCGACGGGGCCGCTGAGGCTGGCGGGCGAGCTTTGGCCGAGGTCGGCGTCGGCCTTTTCGGTGCAGGCCACGATGGTAAGGCCACTGTCTTTGAGAAAAGTAACGGCCTGGCGCAGGTCGGGCTCGCGGCACACGGGCAGGATATTGAGCGCGCCAGCCGAGGTTTTCACGGCGTCGCCGTTGATTTGGGCCGCGCCGCTGCTGGGCACTACGAGCGCCTGCACGCCCAGGCACTCGGCGGTGCGGGCGATGGCACCGAAGTTACGTACGTCGGTTACGCGGTCGAGCACGAGAACGAAAGGCACCTTGCCTTCCTCAAACAAGCCCGCCAGCAGCGTATCGAGCGGGGCAAAATCGATGGGTGATACGAAGGCTACCGCACCCTGGTGATTTTTGCGTGTCAGGTTTTCGAGCTTCTCGATAGGCACGTACGACACCGGCACGTTGGCCTGGCGAGCCAGGTCGGAAATATCCTGAGTCAGCGAGTTCTTTGTACCGCGCAGCAGGAAGATCTTGTCCAGCGTGCGGCCCGCGTGCAGCGCTTCCAAAATGGGGCGCAGGCCAAACAGCATGTCGATGCTGCGGTCGGCGGCCGGGCGGGTGTGGTGCTCCTTATAGAAGGGGGCGCCGCTGCGGTTGCCAGCGGGGCGATTGGGCGTGACCTGCCGGCCGCGCTCGTCGTAAAACGGGCGCTGGCCGCGGGGGCGGTTGGCCCCGTCGGCACCACCGGAGCGGCGGTCGGCGGGTCGGCGCTCGTCGCGGCCTTCGCCGCTGCTGGGGCGGCGCTCATTATTGGCAGAACCCTCGCGGAAGCGGCGGGGTACGTAGTCGTCACTGAGCCCGTCGTTTAGCGGGCGGTCGTCGTTCTTCTCCATTGTTCAACGGCGGCATACCAGAGCATCTCGTACTCGGGTCGGCGCACCAGTTCGTAGTTATCAGGTGCTAAGGTACTAGGGCGCGGGCGGAAGGTAAACGCTACGGCTTCGCCCTGGCGACCAGCCTGGTCGTAGTGCCAGCGCTCCTCGCCGCTGGCGAGACGGCGTACGCTCTGGGGTGGGCCGAGCACTACGTAGAGCAGGCCGCGGTCGGTGAGCCAGCCGGCCTTGTGGCCGGTAAACACTTCGTTGGCAGTAGCTACGCGCTCGTAATAGCGGCGAATCAACTCCCGGCCGCGGGCTTGGTCGCCGCCCGCCGCATCGAGCCAGAAGCGGTCGAGCGCCCGCTTGGGATCGGGGGCCTTGAGCATGGCCTGGCGCTCGGCGGCGGTAGTGAGGTACAGCAGGGGCTCGATAAGCTCGGGGGCAGTGCGCTGGCCCGGAAAGCTGGCGGGCACTACCAGTAGCGGCACGGTGCGCACGGGCTCGCCGCCCGCACCGCCAATCTTGAGCGCGTACAGCCCCTGGCCGGGCAGGTGCACTAAGTTGCCCGCCATGACGGGGGCGGCCGACGAGTCGCGCACGGCCAGCGTGCGCGGAGCCGCTGGCTGGCTCCGCGGATCGGTAAATGGCGGCAGGGCCGGCGTGCCAGTAGGATAGCGTCGCCAGCGCACTGGCTGGGTCAGGCCAAACGTGGCCACGGCCACGCCCGTGCCCGCCGCCACGTAAGGGCGGGCTAGCACGAGGCCAGCCGAATCGAGCAAGACGAACGGGCGAGCCAGCAGCTCCGGCGTGAGGCGTAGCCAGGCCGTGGTAGCGGGATCCTGATCGGCGGAGGGCGATTGGCTGGCGGCACTGGGCTTATCGAGGCTCACTTGCAGCACGGCGTCGGGCGTCAGCTGGGGCGCGGCTACTGCGACCGTGAGCACCTGCACGGGGGCGGCCGGGTCGGAGCCGGGGTAGGGGCGGGCAACGCGCACCACCTGCCACAGCGGCTGCTTGGCTTCGAAGGTAGCCCAGCCAGTGAGGCGCAGCCGCCGCCCGGCGGAACCCGGAGCCGATGCGGGTTGGTTGATAAAAATGCGCAGGCTGTCGCCCTCGCGGCGGGTGACGGGTTGCAGGCGGTCGGGCACCGGGCGGTAAAGGCCGGCGAAGTCGGGCGTGGGCAGCCAGCGTGGCGCTGCTGCCAGGCTGACCAGCCCCGCCAGCCCGAGGGCCACCCCCCACTTAGCCCCCGGCCCCTCGTAAATTGCCGATCTTTTCCGATAGCTCATGGTCTTCACGCTTTCACTGCTGCTGATTTTCTTACTTGTACGGTACGTGCTGCCCCAGGTACTGCGAGCAGTTCTCGGCAGCTTCGTGCGCCAGCAGATGCACAAGGCCCAGCAGGGCGGGTTTTATCCGCCGCCGGGGGCTGGCCCCGCGGGTGGCTACCGGGAGCAGGGCCAGCCGGAAGCTACCAAGCCCGGACAAGTACGCGTGGATTACATACCGCCGACTAACTCCCCGACGGGCGACCGCCGCCGCGAATTTCGGGGGGGCGAGTATGTGGACTATGAAGAACTCTGACCACGGATTCCGCCGGATTTTTCGGATTAGTCGGATTTTGTGGGCGGAGCTTTGGTGCTCGCTGCGCTCGGTTTTAGCGTTTAGCGGAGTGGTTTTTCAGGAAGCGCTTGAATTTCAGGCTGGGCTCGCCGAAATTGATGAGGAGGCCAACTTCTAGGCGGTACGCTTCCAGGTAGTTGATGATTTGGGCGTAGTGAGTGGGGGTGAGTTCGTGGAGGGCTTTTAGCTCTACCAGCACTGTTTCCTGCACCAGAAAATCGACGCGGCGGCTTCCCACTGCTATGCCTTTGTAAAAGATTGGCATCTCCATTTCGCGCCCAAACGTGATGCCGGCCTGTTCTAATTCGATGGCCAGGCTGCGTTGGTAAATCGCTTCCTGAAAGCCCGCACCAAGCAGGCTATGTACCCGCATCGCGCACCCAATAACGGTTTCGGTCAGCTTATTAAACCGAGTATCAAGCAGCATAAGAGAAAATTTAATGTAATTAATGTTTGTAATAATATAATGTAAAAATACAAAAATAAATTTTTATTATTAAAAGCGCCGTAATTAAGAAATCGTCCACAAAATCCGACTAATCCGAAGAATCCGGCGGAATCCGTGGTCTAGAAACCCATGCCTATCCGTACGCCCGTGCCCACGCGTTCACCGCTCTGCAAGCCGGTGTAAAAGTCGGCACGCAGTACGTTGAAAATGTGCTCGATGCCTACCCCCAGCTCTAAGTAGTGGCCGGCTTGTGCAGTGTGCAGGTAGTTCAGCGACACCACCTCTTGCCATTTCAGGCTGCGCAGTAAGGGCAAGCGATTGAAGAAAAAGCCGTTGAAGTGGTGGTTGAAATGCCCTTCAAAATAGCTGGCGCGGGTGCTATACTGGTAATAATCAAGGAGCTGAAACTGCGCGAAGTCGGCGGCCAGTAGCGTGCGGTTGCCCGAGAAGTGGCGGTAGTCGGCGAAGGTCATGCCCTCTTGCTTGCCCACGAAGCCGCCCACAATGGCCTGCACCGTGGAAGTACCCAGCAGCCCAAATTGCTTGGAATAGCGTACCGAGCCTTGCAGTAGCAGGTAGCGGACGTCGGCCCCCAGCAGGTGCGGCACCGCCATGCGCGCCTGCGCGCCGAAAGTCGGCCATTTGGAGCCCATGTTGTACTTGCCGTCGGGCCGGGTAATGTAGCGCTGGCCTGGGCGGTAACTCAGGTTGAGGTTCAGCCCGACGATCTTGCTGCGGCCGAAGGCGGTAGCGTCGTAGGGAGCCTCCTCGGCCACCGGCTGGTTGGGCGTGAAGGCCCGGCCCGGTACGTCGTGCCAGAGGTAATCGGCGGCGTTAAAGAGCTCCACGCGCTCGAAATAGCTGGCCGCGCCGCGCACGGTAAGCCCATTGACGGGCTCCCAGAGGTAGCTCAGCTCGGCCCCGTCGCGGCGGTAGAGCTTGGCGTAGTTGCGATTGGCCAGCAGCGAGTACACCGAGTTGGTGAATGGGGTAAGCTGCGAATTGCGGTCGAAGTTTTCGATGGTGCGGCCCGCGACGAGACCAATCTGCCGCGTCTTTTGCGGGTCAAGTTGCCAGTTAAGCGTCAAGCTGGGCTGCAATTGCTTGTTGCTGAAGCCATAGCGCAAGGTGGGCGTGAGGAACAGGAAGCGGCGGTCGTCGGTACGCTGCCGGTAAGTGGCTTCGGCGTTGATGACGTAGCCTTCCACCGTGTTGTAAAACACCTCGTTGAAGATGGGGGCTACGCTCAAGGACCGCTTGGCAAATGTATTGCTATACGTGTAGCCCGTGAGTAGCAGCTTGCTGGCGCTAAGCTCGTTGCGCTTGCGGTCGAGCGAGTCTTGGTAAGGCCGCGAATTGCGCAGGGCCTCCGTGCTGTCTTTCTTGTGATAATCTATTTTTTCCTCCTCGGTAAGGGGGATGGGACGGACCTGGCTCCAGTACGAAGTATCGCGCTCATTTACGCCTTTTTCGACCAGCATCACCTCGCCCCGCTTCATTTGCGAAATGGGGTCGTTGCGCAGCGAGTCGCGTTGCGCCTGCTTTACCTGGCGGCGCACCTGACGGTTGAGGCCCGCCAGGTTGGGTTTCTCGCGCTTGATTTGGCGGGTCAGCTCCTTCGTCGTGACGGGCGCAATAACGGGCGGTCCGGCGGGTGCGCTGCCCGCCACCGGCGGGGTAGGCTTGACTTCGGGCGGGGCTGGGTACGTGGGAACTACGTGGTTGTAGTTGGAGAAAATAGCCGTGACGAAGCCAGAGCCTTTAAAGCCGAAGGCCGAGAAGTTGACCGTCAGCTTTTGCGACTGCACCACCCAGGCGTGGGGGGCGCCCGGCGCGGGGGCAAACAGCTGTTCCAGGTGCAGGTCGTCGACGTAGTCGAGCTGGGCGTCTTTGGTCAGGCGCAGATCGACGGAATGCAGCCGCCACGAGCCTTCCACTACGTAGATGAAGCCCGAGAAAACGGGGTCGGCCCGCCGGCGCGGCGTGACGCGGATTTTGTGCACCAGCTCGCCATTTTGCTGGGTGCTGCCTACCAGCTCATATTGGTAAAATGCTAATGCGTTGGCCGCGATGGGCGACACGAAGCCGCGTTCCGAAAAGCCCGATTTTACCAGGTTGTTGTAGAAGCTGAGTCCGCGCCCAGCCCCGGCCCGGTTGAAGCTAATGCCGCGCGAGTCGCCGCTGACGCGGCTGGAGAGCATGCGCTCCTTTACCACATCGGGCTGGGTAAAGGAAAGCTCCGACAGGCTTTCGGAGAGGTAAAAAATGCCGGGCTTGATATCCGGCCCCACTTTAACGAGGCCAAAAATCTTACCCGGCGTTTCGTTGAAGCGGGCCAGAATCTTGATGTAGGCCCGCGCCCGGAAGGAAGCTACCTCCCGCTGGTGATAAGCTCGCCACTGCTGGGCGTGCTGAATGATGGCGTAGGCCGGGTCGCGGTCGGAGCCGCGCACCGTCACCTCGGCCAGGCTGAACGACTCGGGAGCCAGCGCCACGTTGAGCGTGAGGGTAGAGTCGCCGGCCGGTACGCGCACCGTTTCGGTGCGGGGGCGGTAGCCCACGTATTGGAAAACAAGCTGGTAATTGCCGGCTTCGAGTCGTAGCTGATAGTGGCCTTGCTCGTTGGAGCCCGTGCTGACGGCCGAGCCACGCACCGCCACGTTGGCAAAGGGCAGGCCCGTCCCGTCGGGGCCGCTGACCTTCCCCCGGATGGTGCCGGCCTGGGCTACAAGCGGTAACAATGCCCACAGCAGGGCCAGCCGAAACAACGTAGAGAAACGCATCAAACTCAAGAAAAACAGCGCTGGCGCACGGCCCGGCGCAAGTTAGGCGCAGCCCGGGCATATAGCCGTAACTAAAGAACAGCTTGGCGGGATTACTTTTTGTGAGATGCAAAACGGCCGGCGAGCGTTGGCTTGGCTAGTTGAAATAAGTACCTAATTTGAGACAATAGTCGCCAAGAGCTAGGGATGTTATTTATTCTTTTAATTGGCAAGAAGGCCAGCCGGTTGTACTACACCCATTGCTATCCGCTTTCTAGCTGTCGCCGAGAAGAGGGGCTAGCGTTATAATAGGCCCTCTCTTTCACCTTTTAGCATAAGCCCGTAGTTAGACTTGTACGGCAGCAGCAGAGAAATCTAGGACGCTTTTGATACGCTACTCAAAGCCAGTGTGGCCGATTTGCATGTGTTGGTGGCCACACTGGAGGCAAAAGCCGGCCTATCATCAACTTGCTCGCTAACGAGATAGACAAGCGCTTGGTGCCACTCCTGGTGACCTCGCTAACCATCCAGACACCCTGGCGCAGGCTGGGAAACAGGCCGCAACGAGGATCGAGGCGGCGGTTACGGTGGGCACTTAGCAGAGTACCGAACAGACTACGTCCAGCGTGCAGGAGATTGCGAGGTAACTCACTGCCGAAAACGCGCAGCTTCGCCAGTACAACGTCCGGGTGAGTCAGGAAGGGGCGTTTTATCTGCGGCAGGTGCAGCAGTACCGCCAGAAGTTTCCCAAGGCGGCACCCTGCTTTCCGAAGTACGTAGCTCTGGCCACTCCTACTCAAGCAGTAGAATAGCCTACTATAGAAAATATCGAAAAATGTGAGGCAATTAAAATAAAAATTTGCACTGGTTAATGTATGGTAAGTTAATATTGGTATTATATTATAATAATATTTTTATAAAACTACTCATTTATTAAATAAGATGAAAAAATGTCGTCGTATTGGCACTTGATTAATAGTTGTACTTCTTCTGGGTATTTCCAGGGAAATTTTTTCAAATAGGTTAGAAAATCAATATGGTCAAAATTATTGTATGCTCCAATGTAAATTGTAGATTCCATATGCTTAGTTCCACCGTACCAACCATTTTATAATGCAGGGTTATCTATAGAAACTAATTTAAATTCTCTTCCTTTGTTAGCATAGTTATTTAAAAAAACATCGACTTCATTGTGGTTTTCCGAACCACAAAAGCTGAGTATGAGATTAGTTATATTGCTCATTTGTATTACGGCTTAGGAGCTACGTTTGTCTTAATAGTTTCAAATCCGTCACCGATCACTCTAATTGAATAATCAGCGCTTCTGTTTGCTCCAGCAAAGCGACTAAGAACGCCATCTATAAATCCTTTGTCAACCCCTTGGCCTCCAAAACCCCTAGCATCAAGAATAACATCATGTGCTTTCTGACTATTTACAGCATACTCAAGAATACTTTTAATTTTTCTTCCAGGGTCTGCTCCGCTCATATTAATGCCTTCTAAGGATTTAAATTCCGTTGCCACCCCGTCAACAAAAGCGTCAAACGATTTGGCTGACTTTTCAGCTAAAAGATGTACGGACTTTCCTTCTTCTAGTAACATTCTAGTTATACCTTCCTCAGATTTATTAAAGTCTGTGGACAGCTAGCGCATCCAATCCAAGGCGGCGAGTAGGTGGGCCACGGCTAAAAACGAGGAAGCCGTCTTTTCGTAGCGGGTGGCAAAGCCGCGTGCCTCCTTCAGGCGGCCGAA
>CAJYPK010000014.1 GCA_913776615.1 uncultured Hymenobacter sp. | reverse complement strand
GCCTGCAGGAGATGCAGCGCGGCCCGGCCCCGGTGCTCATCCGCATCGAAACCAAGGCCGGCCACGGGGCGGGCCGCAGCACCGCCCAGGTGATCGGCGAGCAAGTGGATAAGTGGTCGTTTATGTTCGAGAACATGGGCCTGGGCTACAAGCCAGCCAGCTAGTGGACTAGCCACGCTTTGGTAAAAAGCGGGAAGCGAGCTTACTAACAGGCGCGCTTCCCGCTTTATTTTTGGGCATGAAATATTTAGTATGTGGCCTACTGAGTGCCAGCCTGGGGCTAGGTAACGCATCGGCACAAGTTATTCCACCGCTAAAAACTGAATTTCTGGACTCGATGCGGCAGGTACTACCCTCGGTAACCGGGGCGTACTACCGGCGCGAAACGGTACATACTGATAGCACGGGGGGCGTGGTGCGTACGTACTTCTTACGCAACGGTCGGCTGCAAAGCCGGGAGGAGTATGACAACATCGAACGGGAACACCACCACGGCATAAGCGAAAGCTTCGATGAAAATGGCCAGCTACGCTCCCATGCAGAATTCAGCCACGCCCAGCGCACGGGCGAATTAGTACTTTATTATCCTACTGGCCAGCTCAAGCGCCGGGCTCGTTACTCCGATGGCCTGCACAGTACCGGCGAGTGCTTTGCAGCCGATGGCACAACGATACCGTTTTTTGAGTTTGAGGTAATGCCGCGCTATGCGGAAGGCGATGGAGGATTTATCGCGTTGGTCAGGGCCATAAGCCGCAATTTCGACTATCCTAAAGCCGCCCGGCGGGCGGGCATTCAGGGCCGGATATTTTTGACGTTCAACGTAACGGAGCATGGCTTAGTAGATGACGTTAAAATCGTACAATCGCTTCACCCCCTAGTCGATGCCGAGGCTATCAAGGCAGTGTACCGGCTCAAGCGCTTTATTCCGGGCCAGCAAGACGGCAAGCCCGTAAAAGTGAGCTTTACTGCTCCTATCAACCTAGTATTACAGTGAGGAAACGGCCTCACTGGGCCAGTCGCTTAAGCTCGGCGTACAGCTCATTGTCAGGCCAAAATAGCTGCGTGACCATGCCCACGTGCTTTTTACCGGGCAGCACAACGTACTTCGGCGGCTGGCCCAGCTGCACCAGCCGCTGCCGGAATTTCTCGCTGCTGCTCTTGATGCTCGGATAGGTTTCGCCGCCGATGTAGAGGCTCATGGGCGGCGCGCCGGCCCGCAGGTGGTAGAGCGCCGAAGCCTGCCGCCACACCGCGGGGTCCTTGCTGAAGGGCACGAGGTACTGGGCGTCGTTGGGGTATTCCATTTTGGTGAGGTAGTCGAGCATGTCGAGGCCCGCCGGGTCGTCGAGCAGTACGGCGTGGGCCGCGTGGGCCGGCAGGCCGTGGCGGGCCAGCAGCGTATCGGAGCCGGTGGCCAGCAGGGCGGCCAGCCCACCGCCCGCCGAGTGGCCCATGAGCACGAGGCGGCCCGGGTTGCCGCCGTACTCGGCAATGTGGGCCACCGTCCAGGCCAGGGCGCGGGCGCAGTCGTCGGCCTGCTGGGGCACGAGCACCCGCGGGGCCAGCCGGTAGCTGATCACCACGCCCACAAAGCCGTTTTTGGCCAGCCGCCGGCCGATGGCTTTGTAAAGAATATCGTTTTTGCTGCCGCTGTTCCAGCTACCGCCGTGGATGAAGAGCACCACCGGGCGCGGCTGGCTGGCCGGGGCCGTGGGCTGGTAGATATCGAGCCGGTGGCGCTCGCTATCAAAGTCGGGCGCCGAAGCGGCCACGTAGGGCACGTCGGCCACGCGGCGGCTGGCCTGGGCCACGGCCCATTCGTGGCCGAGCAGCACGCCGGCGGCCGCCAGCAGCAGCCCGAGCGGCGGCAAGGCCACCCAACGAAAAACATATCTCATACTAAACAACTTACGTAGCTAGCGTGAATGCCAGCGCACCGTATCGGGTTGATATGTAACGGCACGATAATGGTGGCAGTCAAGCTTTTTACGTAAATTACTATAATCTGACCGGTCTTGAATGGTCCTACTTCTATGCAACACTACACTGCCTCCCCGCAATCGTTTGTTACCACCGCCCGCACCCGCACCCACGAGCTTCAGCTCTGGACGCCCTGCTTTACGGCCGTCGCCGCGGGCACCAAACCCTTCGACGTACGCGAGAACGACCCCGATTTTCAAGTCGGCGACGCGTTGTTAATCAGGGAGTACGACCCTGATACTAGTAGCTACAGCGGCCGCACGCTGCTGCGCTGGGTAAGCTACGTCATGCCCGGCGGGGCTTTCGGCGTCGAGGCCGGCTGGTGCGTGCTGGGCCTGGGCAACGTGGCCCCGCTGCCCGCTGGCATTACCGACAC
Organism: uncultured Hymenobacter sp.; assembly: GCA_913776615.1. Lineage (GTDB taxonomy): Bacteria > Bacteroidota > Bacteroidia > Cytophagales > Hymenobacteraceae > Hymenobacter. The sequence continues at coordinate 34,761 of CAJYPK010000014.1, read as the reverse complement.
GCGGCTGTGGTAGGGGTAATAAGGTAAGGTGTGATGGGGTAATGAAGAGTGCAGGTAATGGCGCTGAGATGAGGAAGGGATAGAGTGATGAAGAGGCCGGCAGCCTCTTCCATGCTAGTCTGCGACCCGGGCACTGCAGCGCATTGCTTATCTTTCTTACTTCATTACCCCGTTACTTCTTCACCTCATCACTTTACCACGTGTTTTCTCGGCTAACTACCAGCGTTCGGCGCGGCGCACTTTTGTTTCTGCTCGGGGCAGCGCTCGGTCTGCCCGCCCACGCCCAGAAGGGCAAAAAGGACACTAAGAACACCCCGCCTCTCAGCGGCCCGCAGCGCTTGCAGCCGCTGTACGGCGGCCTCACCCCGGCCCAGGCCCAGCAGGCCGTGGGTACCGCCGTGCTGGCCGACGTAGACCGCAGCTTTCCTTCCCGGGCGGAGGCCAGTAAGTTTTTCAGCAATAAGGGTTTCGAGTATTTGCAGGAAAATCAGCCCGATACGGCTACCGTACGCTTCAACCTGGCCTGGGTGCTCGATCCTAAAAACCCTGAGCCCTACCGGGGCCTGGCCGTCTTGCTGAGCCGCCGCCCCGATGCTCCCCAGGAAGCAGTGCAGGCCCTGGCCTTGCAGGGCCTAGCCGTAGCGCCCACCAACGGACCGCTGCTCGTCGACGTGGCCAACCTCACGCTGGCCCGCTACGAGCAAAGCAAGAAGAAAAAAGAGCTGCAACTGGCCAGTGATTACGCCCAGCGAGCCATCCTCGCCGACTCATCCAACGCCAATGCCTGGCAAACCCAGGCGCGCATTCACTACTACCAAGAAAACTACGCCGAGGCCTGGAAAGACGTACGCAAAGGCCAGAATCTCAGCCTCACCAGCCTCGATTTCCAATTTCTGACCGAGCTAATGGCCAAGATGCCAGACCCGGAAGGGAAATTTAAATAACGGGAAGAATGTGGGGAATTTATGAAATGTGATAAATGTGGGAAATGTAGGAAATGAGTAGAATGTGGGAATGTGAAAAATGAGTATGATATTGGAAATCAAATAATCATCCACTCATCTATCATATTTATTTTCACATTCCCACATTCTACTCATTTCCTACATTTCCCACATTTCCCACATTTTTAGAACAGCCCGGCCGCTACGCGGCGGATGCTTTCCGACTTGCCCATGCTGTAGTAGTGCAGGCAGGGCACGCCGTGGGCCATGAGCTCGCGGCTTTGGTTGAGGCACCACTCGATGCCGACCTCGCGGGCGGCGGCGTTGTCTTTGGCGTGGTGAATAGCCTCGGCCAGCGCCTCGGGGATGCTGAGGAAGAAAGCGCGGGGCAGGCCACTGAGCTGGTTTTTGGTGGTGAGGGGCTTGAGGCCGGGGATAATGGGCACGGTGATGCCCGCGGCCCGGCAGCGCTTTTCGAACTTGAAGAACTCTTCGTTGTCGAAAAACATCTGGGTCACGATGTAGTCGGCGCCCCGGTCGATTTTTTGCTTTAGAAAGCGGATGTCGGAGCCGTGGTTGGGGGCTTCGAAATGCTTTTCGGGGTAGCCGGCGGTGCCGATGCAGAAGTCGGTGCACAGCACGGGCTCGGCGCCCTCGGGCTGGTACTGCTCGTCGTGGTCGTGGTAGCGGCCGTGGTTGAGGTCGGCCACCTGGCCGATGAGGTCGCAGGCATAGCGATGGCCGTCGGGGTGCGGCTGGAAGTGGCCCTCGCTCTTGATGGGGTCGCCGCGCAGGGCCAGCACGTTGTCGATACCGAGGAAGTGTAAGTCAATCAGCGCGTTCTCGGTTTCCTCCTTGGCAAAGCCGCCGCAAATGAGGTGCGGCACGGTATCCACGTCGAAGCGGTTTTTGATGGCCGCGCAAATGCCTACCGTGCCCGGCCGCTTGCGCACGGCCTTGCGCTGCAAGAGCCCACCCGGCCGCTCGCGCAGCACAAACTCCTCCCGGTGGTAAGTGACGTCGATAAACGGCGGCTTGAACTCCATCAGCGGCTCGATATTGGAGAACAGGTTGTGGATGTTTTCGCCCTTGCGCGGGGGGAGTACCTCGAAGGAAAAGAGCGTCTTACCCTCGGCGCGACGCAGGTGTTCGGTTACTTTCATTTTTTTCAGCTGTTAGCCATTAGCTGCTAGCCGTTAGCGTCTATCAAGTAAATAATTTTCGAAAAAGCTAACAGCTAGCAGCTAATAGCTAACGGCCTAGTTAGGCCGGGTCGTAGTTGAGGTTGGGCATGAGCCAGCGCTCCAGCTCGGGCAGGGGCATGGCCTTGCGGGCGGCGATGTCGGCCACCTGGTCGCGGCCTATTTTGCCCAGGCCGAAGTACTTGGCAGCCGGGTGAGCGTAGTAGAGCCCGCTCACGGCGGCGGTGGGGTACATGGCCAGGTTTTCGGTGAGGGTGATGCCGGTCTGCTTTTCCGCATCCAGCAGGCGGAAGAGGGTGACTTTCTCGGTGTGGTCGGGGCAGCCGGGGTAGCCGGGCGCGGGGCGAATGCCCCGGTATTCTTCCTTGATCAGCGCCTCGCCGCTCAGGTTTTCGTTGGGCGCGTAACCCCAGAACTCCTCGCGCACGCGCTGGTGCAGGCGCTCGGCGAAGGCTTCGGCCAGGCGGTCGGCCAGGGCCTTAATCATGATGCTGGAATAGTCGTCGTGGTCGGCCTCATACTGCTCGATGAGCTTTTCGATGCCGAGGCCCGCCGTCACGGCGAAGCCCCCTACGTAATCGGCCCGGCCGGTTTCCTTGGGCGCCACGTAGTCGGAAAACGCCACGTTGGGTACGCCGGGACCTTTTTCGCCCTGCTGGCGCAGGGTAAAGAAGGCGTCGCGCACCTGCTGGCGCGTGTCGTCCGCGTAGATTTCGATGGTGTCGTAGTCCTTGGTATTGGCGGGCCAGAAGCCCAGCACGGCGCGGGCCGTCAGGCTCTTGTTGGCGATTACCTCGGCCAGCATCCGCTGGGCGTCTTCGAAGAGCTTGCGGGCGGCCTCGCCCAGATTTTCGTCTTCCAGAATGCGCGGGTAGCGGCCCTTCAGCTCCCAGGTGTGGAAGAAGGGCGTCCAGTCGATGTAGCGGGCCAACTCATCGAGCGGGTATTCGTCGAGCACCCGCGTACCCAGGAAGCTGGGGGTGGTGATGGGCGCGGTTTCCCAGTCGGCGTGGTAGCCGTTGGCGCGGGCGGCCTCGATGGGCAGGTAATTTTTCTCGCGCTGCCGGCCGGCGTGGTCGAGGCGCAGCGCCTCGTACTCGGCGGCGATGGTGGCGGTATAGGCGGCCTTGCCCGAACCGAGCAGGCTGGCGGCCACGCCCACCGAGCGCGAGGCATCGTTAACGTACACGGCGGCCCCGCTGTAGGCCGGCGCAATCTTGACGGCCGTGTGCAGGCGCGAGGTGGTAGCCCCACCGATGAGCAGTGGCACTTGCAGCTTACGCTTTTCCATCTCCCGGGCCACGTATACCATCTCGTCGAGCGAGGGCGTAATGAGGCCGCTCAGGCCGATGATGTCGGCTCCGTGCAGCTGGGCCTCGTCGAGAATGCGCTCCAGCGGCACCATTACGCCGAGGTCAACAATCTCGAAGTTGTTGCAGGCCAACACCACGCCCACGATGTTCTTGCCGATGTCGTGCACGTCGCCTTTCACGGTGGCCAGCAGGATTTTACCGGCCGTCTGGCGGGCGGTGCCGGCCTTTTCAGCTTCGAGGAAGGGCTGCAAATAAGCCACCGCCTTTTTCATTACCCGGGCCGATTTCACCACCTGCGGCAGGAACATCTTGCCCGCCCCGAAAAGGTCGCCCACCACGTTCATGCCGGCCATCAGCGGCCCCTCGATCACATCGAGCGGGCGGCCCAGCTGCTGGCGGACTTCCTCGGTATCCTGGTCGATAAACTCGGTGAGGCCGCGCACCAGGGCGTGTTGCAGGCGCTCCTGCACGGGCAGCGAGCGCCAGGCGTCGGCCACTACCTCGACCTTGCCCTTCTGCTTTACCGTCTCGGCGAAGTCCACGAGGCGCTCGGTGGCGTCGGGGCGGCGGTTGAGCAATACATCTTCGCACAGCTCCAGCAAATCTTTGGGAATCTCGTCGTACACGGCGAGCTGGCCGGCGTTTACGATCCCCATATCGAGCCCGGCCCGGATGGCGTGGTAAAGGAAGGCCGCGTGCATAGCCTCGCGCACCACGTCGTTGCCCCGGAACGAGAACGAGATATTGCTCACCCCGCCGCTGGTGCGGCAGCCGGGCAGGTTTTCCTTGATCCACTTCACGGCGGCGATGAAGTCGAGCGCGTAGTTGCGGTGCTCTTCGAGGCCGGTACCCACGGTGAGGATGTTGGGGTCAAAGATGATGTCTTCGGCCGGGAAGCCAACTTCTTTTACCAGAATATCATACGAGCGCTGGCAGATTTCAATGCGGCGCTCGTAGCTGTCGGCCTGGCCCTGCTCGTCGAAGGCCATCACCACCACGGCCGCGCCGTACTGGCGCACCAGCCGGGCGTGGTGCCTGAAGCGCTCCTCCCCTTCCTTCAGCGAAATGGAATTGACGATGCTCTTGCCCTGCACGCATTTCAGGCCGGCTTCGAGCACGCTCCACTTCGAGGAGTCGATCATGATGGGGAGCCGGGCGATGTCGGGCTCCGAGGCGATGAGGTGCAGGAAGGTCGTCATCACGGCCTCCGAGTCGAGCATGCCCTCGTCCATGTTGATGTCGAGCACCTGCGCGCCGCCCTCCACCTGGGCGCGGGCCACGGCCAGCGCCGCCTCGTAGTCGCCCGAGCGAATGAGGCGGGCGAAGGCCCGCGAGCCCGTCACGTTGCAGCGCTCGCCGATGTTGACGAACAGGCTGGCGGGCGTGATGTTGAACGGCTCCAGGCCCGACAACGTCAAGGAGGAGTTGGCCGCGGCTTCACTATCGGCCAGTGCCGCCCGGTCCTGCCCAAAGTCTTCCCGTAGCGCCCGGGGGCCGTAGCTGTCGGCCAGCTTTTTGAGCTCGGCGATGTGCTGGGGCGTGGTGCCGCAGCAGCCGCCCACCACGTTGAGCAGCCCTTCCTTGAGGTAGTCCTCCACGAGGGCGGCAAATTCCTGGGCGCTCTCGTCGTAGCCCCCGAAGGCGTTGGGCAGGCCGGCGTTGGGGTAGGCCGACACGGGCACGTCGGCCAGCCGGGCCAGCTCGCGCACGTAGGTGCGCAGCTGGTCGGCCCCGAGGGCGCAGTTGAGGCCCACGCTCAGCAGGGGCAAGTGCTTGATGCTGTTCCAGAAGGCCTCCACCGTCTGGCCGCTCAGGGTGCGGCCCGAGGCGTCAGTGATGGTACCCGAAATCATGACGGGCACCCGGCGCCCGCCCTCGTTGAAAAACTGCTGCACCGCGAACAGCGCGGCCTTGGCGTTGAGGGTATCGAAGATGGTTTCGATGAGCAGGGCATCCACCCCGCCGTCCACGAGGCCCCGGGTTTGCTCCAGGTAGGCGGTGGCCAGCTCGTCGAAGGTCACGGCGCGGAAGCCGGGGCGGTTGACGTCGGGCGAGAGCGAGGCCGTGCGGTTGGTGGGGCCGATGGCCCCGGCCACGAAGCGCGGCTGGGCTGGGTTTTGGGCCGTGAACTCGTCGGCCACCTCGCGGGCCAGCCGGGCCGACTCGTAGTTCAGCTCGTACACCACGTGCTCCAGGGCGTAGTCGGCCTGGGCGATGGTGGTACCCGAGAAGGTATTGGTTTCGACCATGTCGGCCCCAGCCGCGAAATACTCGGCGTGGATGGCCCGGATGATGTCGGGCCGGGTGAGGCTCAGCAGGTCGTTGTTGCCGCGCAGGGGGCGGGGGTGGTCGGCAAAGCGGGTGCCCCGAAAATCAGCCTCGTCCAGCGGGTAGCGCTGAATCATGGTGCCCATCGCGCCGTCGAGAATGAGCAGGCGCTCACGCAGCAGCGTGGGCAGGGGCGAAATACAAGCGGGGTCGGGAGCGACGAGCGAAGGGGCGGCAGACATATCTGTTCTGGACGGCAAAGGCGGAAGCTGGGTGCTTCTATCCAGAAAGAAAGCCGCGCCGGGCGGCGCAGGTTCCGGCTGATATCTTCTCCGACCCAAGTACTTGGTCGAACAGGAGTTGGCACCTACTCGGAGTAGGTTGCCAAGACGTCATCGGGCCTGGTCCCTCGGTCTTTCTGGATAGCAGCGGTAGCGAAGGTACAACGCGAACGGGCCTAAAAAAAGCGCCTTCCCGGTGGGGAAGGCGCTTTTGGTCAACTGCGTAGGCTGGGGCTTACTACGGGAGTAGTACCCCACGGTAGCGGTTGGCGTCTAGCGGCCGCACGGTGGCACCGTAGCGGGCGTTGATGGCCCGAATGATCTCGTTGGCAACCAAGGCATAGCCGCGGGGTGTGGGGTGCACCCCATCCAGCGAGAACAAATTGCCGGTGATGAACGCCGCGTTGTTATTCACGGCATTACTAGCAATGCCACTGGTCGCAACAGTACGGAAATACTGGTTAGCATCGAAGAAGGCTAAGCCTTTGGCCGTAGCGATATTGAGCAGGGAGGTATTGTAGGCCGTGGTGGCGGTAGCTACCAGGCCCTGCTCCACGTCGTCCAGCACAAACGCGCTCGGGATGGGGTTATCAGCGCTCGCCCCAAACTGCTTGGTAGTGTCGATGGCAAAGGCCGCGAGGTAAGAGCCGAAGCCTGCGGCCGGCAGCCCAGTTTGGCTGTAAATAAATTTCCAGGGACGGCCAGTCGGCTGCCCGATCAGCGACACGAAAGGCGACGAAGTGAGCGTGAACAACTGCCGCCCCCCGCTGGCATCGCGGATATCGGAGGTAGTGATCTGCTTGCGATTGCCGGTAGCCGCCGCGCCCGGATTACCCCCGGTCAGAATCACTAGCCCCGGTACGCTCCGGCTCGTCAGGGTCGCTTTCAGCACGGGCCCAACCGTCGTAAAGAACGGGATACCCGTCACGTCCGGGATGTTGCTGATAACCCCCTTGGCCCCGTTGGCGGTGAGCGCGTTGATCATGCGCGTAGCTTTCGTGTTGAAGCTGTCGGTCCGCGTGATGGTATTGGGCGGGGGGGTGGCCAGGTTGGTATTGCTGGCATTCTGGGCCGAGCCGCCGCTGGTGGCGTAGCCCAGCACGTCGTTGTTGCCCAGCCAGAATGAAAAGAAGGAGGCCGTAGCAGCCTCAGCCTTCACGCGCTGGAAGTACGATTGATTGCTGCCGTCGGGCGTAATCCGCTCAAAATAAGGGTTGAACGTGGCGGCCGAGGGCGACGCTTGCTGCACGTTGCCGTAGTTGGCAGTTTGAATGTCGGCCATCCGGATCCCGGGCACGCCGAGGTTATCTACTTGGCTCAGGTATTTAGTGTACGGGGCCGAAGTGGGCGAAATACGACCGGCGCTCCCGGGCACCGTTGCCGTAACTGGCCCGGCCGCCGTGATGCTTACTAAGCGCAGATAGCCAGAGCCACTGGCCTGGGCAGTCGTGAACAGCGGCTGGTTGAAAGCGCCGCCCCCGGCTTGCGCAAACTGCTGCGCCAGCATGCTGGGATACGAGTTTTGCTGGCCTTCCAGGTACAAGCCATTGTCGGCGTAGCCAGCGGTCAGCGAGTTGCCAATCGCTATGTACCGCGTAAAACTGGCATTGCCAGACACCGCGGTAGTCGGCTCCGCGATATCGGTCTGGCAGCCCGCCAGGCCCGCGCCCAGGCCGAGGCCCAGCAGGGTCAGCGCCGGCCGCAAATTCTTAACCGAAGATAAAGGAGTAGTCATTGGGTAGGAAAAAAGACGGCGGTTAGAATTTGAAGTAAACGCCCACCCCAGGCACGCTGATGGTGGTTTTGTAGGTGCCGGCCACGCGGTCGGTGGTGCCGTTGGCAATCAGGTCGGCCTGCGACTGGCTGCGCTGCATAAAGCTCTCGTACAGAAACGAGCCGTCGATGCCGAAGTGCTCGCCCACGGCGTAGGTGAAGCCGGCAGTGAGGCCCACGCGGTCGGCGTCGGGGGTTTCGGGCGTTACGTAGCCGTCGCGCACGCAGGAGTTGTCGTAGAAGGCCCCGCCGCGCAGCGTGAGGTTGTTGCCGACCTTATACTGAGCGCCCAGGCGGAAGGCCAGCGCGTCTTGGTAGCGGCGGGTAGACGACGAGGACGTCACCCCGGCCCCGCCGAGCACGCCACCCGTGTAGCTGAAGTCGAGCGACTGGTAGCGGCTCCAGCGCACCAGGTTGGCGTCGAGGGCGATGGTCAGCTTTTCGGTGGGGTGAATGCCCACGCCGAGGTTGTACACGTCGGGCAGGGGCAGCGTCACGTCGAAGTTGGTGGCCGTGAAGCTGCTGGCGGCCGAGGCCGGGCGGTTGGTGAGCGTAATGTTGCCACCCTTCACCTGGGCATCGACGGCCGAGCGGTAGCTGGCCCCGATGCTGAACATGTCGGACGGCTTGTAGAGAATGCCCACGTTGTAGCCCAGCTTACGCTCGGCCTTGCCCGTGAGCTGGGCGTGGAACTGCCCGCCCGACTGCGCTTGCAGGGGCACGTCGCGCTGCAAATCGACGTCGCCGTAGGCCAGCACCACGAGGCCCGCGCCGATGCCCAGCTTGGGCGTAATGGCGTACGAGGCCGTAGCCTGCGCAAACACGGAGCGCAGGTTGATGTCGGTGAGGGCGTAGCGGCCCGTCCAGCCCGAACCGTAGTGCAGCTCGCTGCCGAAAGGCGTGTACACGCCTACGCCCACCTTAAACTTCTCGGTGATGCCGAAGCCGGCGTAGCCATTGAAGGGAAATACGTTCTTGTTTTGCAGGGTTTCCTGCGCCCCACCGCCGTCGGCCCGGAAGGAGATGCGCGGAATGGCCAGGTTGAGCCCGCCCTGAATGCCGTTGCCCTGCACAAAGACAAAAGACCCGGGATTGTAGAACTGCGCGGCGTGGTCGAGGAAAAGGCCGGTGCCGGTGCCACCCATACCAACGTTTTTCTGACCCGACAGGCCAACCTGAAAACCGCTGGCCTGGGCCGCCGACGAAGCCGCCAGCAGGGTGCCACCCGCGAGGAGTATAGACTTGACTTGCATACAATGCAAAAGAGTTAGGTGGGGATTATTGAGAGGCTAAATGTACCGCCAATTTTCAGATTAGAAAGAAGTAGGCTTGCCGACTACCTGCCGCGGAGCAACTTCCCCAGGGTTTTCCGGTCCTTACCTTTCTAAACTCGGAACCGCCCCAAAGTCACCTCTTTACGAAACATTAAGGAAATATGCGTTTTGGCGCGGCCGGAGTTATTTTTGTTTCTGGCCACCGTTTCTTTTCCTTCTCTTCTAGCTTTTTATTCAACTTTTTCGCATGGCAAAACGACTCCTCTCCCTGGGTTGGGCGGGTATGCTGACCTTAGCGGCCCTGGGCGCCCAGGCGCAGACGCCGGTCACGCTCGGCACCAGCCCCTACGTTGAAAACTTCGACGGCCTGGCCAGCGGCCTGCCGGCCGGCTTCAGCGTGTACACCGGCGCCTCGGCTACCAGCCTGGGCACGGCCCCCACGGCGGCCCAGCTTATCCTGACGCCCGGCAGCACGACCACTTGGGCAAGCACGGGGGCGGGCTTTAAAAACTTCGCCTCGGCCAACGCCTTCAACAGCCGCGCCACCGCGGCCACGCAGACGGCAGCCACCAACCGCGCCCTGGGTGTGCGCCAAACGGGTAGCTTCGGCGATGCCGGCCCGGCTTTCGTGTTTCAGCTGGCCAATACCAGTGGCAAAACGGATTTGGCGCTCAGCTTCAAGTTGCAGTCGCTCGACAGCACCATTGCCAACGCTACTTCCACGGGCCGCACGACTACTTGGCAAGTCGATTACGGCACGGGCACTACGCCCAGCACGTTTACGCAGGTAGGCTCGACGGCCACGACGGGCCCGTTTTTCTCCAACACGACCATCTCGGCCAGCTTCGGCAGCGCGCTCAACAACCAGACCGGCCCGGTGTGGATTCGCATTGTCGCCCCGAATGGAACGACGGGGGGCGGCAGCCGCCCCAGCTCGGCCATCGACGACTTTACGCTGACCTGGAATGCGCCCACGGCCACGACGCCCCTGCTCACGGCTTCGGTCGAGACCCTGGCCTTCGGTAACCAGAACGTCAACTCGACCTCGACCGCCCGGACGTACACGCTGACGGGAGCCAACCTCACGGCGGCTACTACGCTCACAGCCACCGGCCCCTACACCATCTCGCGCGACAACAGCACCTTCGGCACCACCGTTACCTACACGGCCACCGAGCTGGCCACGGCCCAAACGGTGTACGTGAAGTTTACGCCCACCGCCACGGGCAGCGCCACCGGGAGCATCAGCCACGCCAGCACCGGGGCCACGACGCGCACGGTAGCCCTCACGGGCACGGGCGTCGATCCCAACCAGACGGTTTTCAATTTTAACACCTGCGCTACGGACCTCTCCGACGGGTGGAGCCAGTACAGCGTAACCGGCGCGCAGACGTGGGCTTGCACCACGTTTGGCCGCGACCCCAACGCCCCCACCGCGACGACGGCCACGCCCTACGGCGTACAAATGAACGGCTACGCCAGCGGCGCCAACGTTGTCAATGAAGACTGGCTTATCTCGCCGGTCTTCAACCTCAGCACCTACAACTACCCGCTGTTTTCGTTCTGGAGTCGCACGGCCTTCAACGGTCCCGGCCTCAAGCTGATGGTATCGACCAACTACAGCGGCAGCGGGGCACCCAGCGCCGCCACCTGGACCGACCTGAACGCGCAGTTCCCCGGCTCGGGCTCCGACGCGTGGACGCAGACGACGGGCATCGACCTCTCGGCTTACAAGACGACGCGGGTGTACCTGGCCTTCGTGTATACCTCGACCGCGAGCAGCGCCGCCCGCTGGACCCTCGACGACATCGCGCTCACCAACTCGAGCACGGCCCCGGCCCCGAGCTTCTTTACCGACGTAAACAGCCTCGCCTTCGGCTACCAGGCCCTGAACACCAGCGGCACCCGCACCCTCAACGTAACGAGCGCCAACCTCACCGGCGACGTGACGCTGACCTCGGCCAACTCGGCCTTCACGCTCTCGAAAGACGGCACCACCTTCGCCAGCAGCGTTACCCTGACGCAGGCCGAAGCCAACGGCGCCGTTAAAGCCGTCACCGTCCGCTTTACGCCCACCGTGGCCTCGGTCAATTACTCTTCGACCATTACCCTGGCCACGACGGGCGCTACCAGCCGCACAGTGACCATAACCGGCAACACCTACGACTTGGCCAAGACGCTGGAAGTGGTAAACTGGAACATGGAGTGGTTTGGCTCGCCCGAAAACGGCAAAGGCCCCGCCGACAAAAACCAGCAATACACCAACGCCTTTACGGTGCTTAATGCGCTCCGCGCCGACGTGTACGCCTTGGAAGAGGTCGTGGACACCGTACGCCTGCGCAACCTTACGGCCCAGCTTTCGACCACCAGCGGCCTCCCCTACGCCTACAAGATTTCGGAGTTTGGCTCGTATGCTGATAGCAAAAGCGATCCCGGTTATACCCTAACCCAGAAACTGGCGTTTATCTACCGCACTGACATGGTACGCAATCCCTCCTTTGTAGGGTTGTTACGCTGCTCACAACCAAGAGCTTGCGATGCCTTCACTCCCTGGGCTTCGGGCCGCTTCCCCTACTCGATGCGTGCCGACGTAACCCTCGACGGCGTCACCAAGAGAGTGAACTTCGTCGTGATTCACGCCAAGGCTAATTCCTCTACCTCTTCGGCCGACGACTACGCTCGTCGTAAGACTGGAGCTGATCAACTCAAGGCGCTGCTGGAAAGCAGCTACGCCAATGACAACACGCTCATCGTGGGCGACTACAACGACGTACTCGACGGCACCATCGCCACCGGCGTTACGCCGGCCATCAGCTCGTACTCGGCCTTCACCCAGGATGCCAACTACCTGCAAATCACGCTGCCGCTGGCCCAGGCCGGCGGGCGCTCCACGGCGGGCTTCCCCACGGTGATTGACAACGTGATTGCCAATCGCAACATGGCGCAGTACTACATCTCCGGCACGGCGGCCATCCGCACCGACGTGGCGGCCACAATTGCCAACTACGCCAACAGCACTTCCGACCACTACCCCATTTTCTCGCGCTACTCGTTCACCAACGGGGTGCTGGCCACCAAAGCCAGCCGCACCGCTACGCTGGGCCTCTACCCCAACCCGGTAGCCAACAACGTTCGCTTCGACGTAGCCGAAACCGGCAAAGACCTGGCTCTGAGTGTTTATACTACTACCGGCAGCCTCGTGCTGCGCACCACTGGCTCGGTAGCCCAGCTCAACCAGCAGCTGAGCCAGCGCGTGGGTAGCCTCGCGCCCGGCCTCTACGTAGTCCGCCTCGTGGGTGCCCAGCAGACGTACACCGACCGCTTCGAGAAGCAGTAGGCGGTAGGCGGCTAACCGCAGCCACTCCATATTTTTTGCAAAAAAGCCCAGACCTGCTTAGGTCTGGGCTTTTTTTGCGAGAATGGGTTGGCAATCTTGCTGACCTAGAGCAAATTTCAAGTCAGTGTGCAGGTTATCGCTACTCAGGCGGAGCGCCTCACCCCCCGGCCCCCTCTCCGAAAAAGAGAGGGGGAGCCGACCACTTGCTCACGTCAGGCAATCGGTAGGTAGTCGGCAGGCTCCCCCTCTCTTTTTCGGAGAGGGGGTCGGGGGGTGAGGCGCTCTGCCTGAGTAGCGATAACCTGCACACTGACTTAGAAACCGCTATAATAACTACCTACTTCGCTTCCAGCAGCGGCAGCACCTCGGCCACCTCAAACAGGGAGTTGTAGCGCAGGATGGATTTCAAGAAGGCCACGTGGCCCTGGCCGATGATGAGCACGATGGCCCGGTCGTGCTGCACATCGACGGCTCGCAGCAAGTTGGTGTAGATGCGCACGTTGCGCTTGAAAAACTCGCCGGCCAGGTCGGCCCCGGGGTAATTGTCGCCCCCGCCCACGCGGGCCAGCGCCAGCAGGTACGAATCCATCGAGCTCTGGTCGGCGGCCTCTTTGTTCATGCGCTGAAACTGGGCCAGCAGGCTGGCGCCGGGATACTTGGCCGCGGGCGCTTGGCGGGCCTTGATGGCGGCCACGCGGGCGTCGATGCGGCGGCCCACCGTGTCGGCCAGCGGCGTTTCGGCCAGGGCGCCGGTCAGCACTGCTTCCTGGTTGTGCTCCTTGGCGTACTGCTGGGCAGCGGGGTAATTGAATTCCCCGTCGGCATCGGCGCAGTACACCCGGGGCCGGTTGAGGCGGTTGGCTAGGCGGTAGCCCAGCTGCACTACCTCGTTGTTGTTTTGGCGCTGGCTGCCCACCGGGCGCTGGCCCCGGCGGTAAAGGGCGTAGGTACTATCCACAAAGTGCTGGCGGTCGGCCGTCCATTCCACGAACACTTTATCGGCCTGCGTTTTTTGCAGCTTACCTACCAGCTCGTCGAGCTCGCGCTGCTTGTCGGGCGTCTCCATATCCACCTTGGTGCCCTTGATCACGTCGCTGGAAGAGGCGTTGAAGTGGAACGTACCCACCAGGTACACTTTGATTTTAGTGGCCGGCGCGGCCGGGGCCTGGGCGGCCGCCAGGTGAGCGGCACTAACAAACAAACCAGCGAGCAGGGGGCGGAAAAAGGTGCGGAGCGACATGGCAGCGGGGGGTTGAGAAGTGATGCTGCAAAGGTGCCGGGCCACCCCGGGGGCGGAAATTTTATTATCCCAACCCCACCAACCCTTACACCAACGCCCCCCGGCCCGCCGGGCCGGGCGATATCCTGGCCCGGCGGGCGTTGAAGCCAGCCAGCGGGGCGTTGGGATAATATTCGGGGGCGGGCCTGGCCCGGCGGGTACTTTTAAGCCATGAACCGCCGCATTATTCTGTATCAAATTCTGGGCTGGGCCCTGGTGCTGGGCTACGACTTATTTTTTGCCTCGGTCAATTACGGCCCGCACGAAAAGGTCAGCCTGGACAAGCTACTGCTGCTGCAAGGCACGTTTCTGCTCAGCACGGTAAGCCTGTTTTACTACTGTTACCTGGTGGTGTTTCCGCTGGGGCTGCGGCCGGGGCGCTGGCCGATACTGGTGCTGGGGCTGCTGGGTACGCCGCTGGTATTTGCCGCCAGCCGCTACTTGCTGCAAGAGATATTACTGCCGCTTTTCTTCGGCTTCCGCAATTACTATCCGGGCACCCCGCTGCTTTTCTACCTCAAGGACAACGCCTATTACCTGCCCCCGACCATCGTACTGGCCGGGGCGGCGGTGGCCATCCGCGACGCCTTTTTACGCGAGAAGGAGCGCGAAAACCAACGCCAGCTGCAAGCCCTGGAACAGGCCCGCACCCAGGCTGAGCTAGCCTTTTTACGCACCCAGATCAATCCGCACTTTCTCTACAATACGCTCAACTACCTCTATGCCACGGCCTACCCGGTATCGGAAGAGCTGGCCGAGGCCATCCTGCGCCTTTCCGACCTCATGCGCTACCTGCTGCACGACAGCCCCGACGGCCAGGTAGACCTCGCCCGCGAAGTCGAGTACGTGGAGAACTACCTCACCATTCACCGGCTGCGCTTCGAGGACAAGTTCTTCGTGAAGTTTACCCAAACCGGCCAGCCCGTGGGCGGGCAGCGGGTGGCTACGCTGCTGCTCATCCCGTTTGTCGAGAACGCGCTGAAGCACGGCGTGGTAAGCCAGGCGGCCCACCCGGTGCGCATCGGGCTGCACTTGCCCGCGCCTGATCAGCTGGAGTTTACCGTTGAGAACCGCATCAACCAGCACCAGAAGGATGCGACCACCGGCGTAGGCCTGCCCAATATCCGGCGGCGGCTGGCCCTGCTGTACCCCGACCGGCACGTTCTCACGGTGCACAGCGACGGCCTTACGTACCGCGCTCACCTAGTGCTCAGTCTTTAGGGTAGGAGGGTGTGAGGGTAGGAGTCTAGGACGAACCTCCTACCCTCCTACCCTAAAGACTAGCGCAGGGAATCGATGGTCGAAACGCCCTCCGGCGCGGGCACGGCGGGCAGCTCCACTGCAAACTCGACTTGCGCGCCGGGAGCCAGCCGGGGCACCAGCACGTAGTACACCACGTTGGCGGGGCTGGCGGGGACGGCCCCGGCCGGGGCGACGCAGGGGGCCAGCTTCACGGCGTAGGTGTAGCCGGCGCAGGTTTGGGCTACCTGCTGCCTGGCCACGCGGCAGGGACCGGCGGTGCGGGTTTTGCCGGCCAGCAGGGTGTAGGTGGTGAAATCCACGGGCGGCAGCTTTTTGCCCGCAAACAGCGCCCGGTATTCGGCCGCCGAGTTGATAACGTACTGGTGCGTTTGCCCCACCTGGGGCACCGGCTCGGTGATGTGGGCCGCCAGGCCGGTGATTTGAAACGTCGTCACGTCGGCCGAGGCATTGCAGGGCACCACGTCGTCGTCTTTTTTACAGCTGTTGCTCATTGCCAGGCAGCTCAGCGCGGCCAGGGCCAGGAGTCGACGTAAGTGCATAAACACGGATAATCTCGGTGGGAAAAGGAGAGCGGGCAAGAAATATACTACTTACCGCTCACAAACCAAATTTTCAATCTCTTACGCTACCGGGTAGCGTGGGCGGGCGGGCGACGTTTCGCGCCATGAGCGGGGGTACTGTCCGTACCTTGGCCGCTACTGTTCCTACCCGGCGGGGCTCTTGTACGGCTTCGCTGCTTATTTGTCCGTTGCCCATGCTCCGCTGCATCGCCGTCGATGACGAAGCCTACGCCACCCGGCTGCTCGCCGCCTACATTCAGAAGATCCCGGCCCTGACGCTGGTCGGCACCACCACCGACCCGCTCGAAGCCCTGCAATGGGTGCAGGAAGGCCGGGCCGACCTGGTCTTTCTCGACATTCAGATGCCCGAGCTCACGGGCTTGCAGTTTCTCAAAGTCTGCGGCAGTCGCGTCAAGGTCATTCTTACCACCGCCTACCCCGAGTACGCCCTGCAAGGCTACGAGCACGACGTGGTCGATTACCTGTTGAAACCCATCGCGTTCGACCGGTTTTTGCGCGCCGTGCAGAAGGCCCAGGCGCTGCTGCCAGCCGCCCCGCCGGTCAGCGCCCCGCTCCCGGCTCCACCGCCGCCGGCCAGCCCGCCGCCCGCCGCGCCCGACTACCTCTTCGTGAAGGGCGACAGTAAAAACAAGTACCTCAAGCTGCGCTACGCCGACATCCTGTACGTGGAAGGGCTCAAGAACTACGTGTCCATCGTGGTGCCGGGCCAGCGCATCATCACCTACCTCACGCTGCGCGAGCTGGAAGCGCAGCTGCCCCGGCCGCCCTTCGTGCGGGTGCACAAGTCGTTTATCATCTCGCTCGACCACCTGCGCATGGTGGATGGCCACTCGTTACTCGTGGGCAATGAGTCCATTACGGTGGGGGAGACGTACCGCGAGGAGTTTTTTCGGCTGATTCGGGAAAAAGGGTAAGCTGGCGCTGCAACGCCGGGCGGGCGCAGATGTCTTTTTTATGAAAAAGTTACCATCTTGCCGGCCCGTTCCGCCTGCTTGCCTTTAATTTCTTTTCCGCTTTGAAACGACGTGACTTCGTAGGGCTTACCGGCCTGGCCACCGGTGCCCTGCTCCTGCCCCACTTCCCCGGTATGGGGGGCACCCTCGTAGATCCCGCCCGCCTGCTGGAGCCCGGCCTCGACGTGGCCCAGAAGAAGCGCCTGGCCGACGTAGCCCTGAATACTGCCAAGAGCGCCGGGGCCAGCTACGCCGACGTGCGCATCGGCCGCTACCTCAATCAGAGCGTATTCACCCGCGAAAAGCAGGTGCAGAACATTGCCAGCGGCGAAAGCTTCGGGGCCGGCGTGCGCGTGATTGCGGGCGGCAGCTGGGGCTTCGCGGCTACCAACAACGTGAGCGAGGCTGGGATAGCCCAGGCTGCCAAGCTCGCCGTAGCCATGGCCAAGGCCAACGCTAAAACCCAAAAGCAGCCCGTGCAGCTGGCCCCCCAGCAGGGCTACGGCGAGGTGAGCTGGAAAACGCCCATCAAGCAAAACGCCTTCGAAGTACCCGTGGCCCAGAAGGCCGAGCTACTGCTGGCCGCCAACGCGGCGGCCCTGGCCAACGGGGCCAACTTCGTTAATTCCAGCTTATTCCAGATCAACGAGCAGAAGTACTTTGCCAGCACCGACGGCTCGTACATCGACCAGGATATTCACCGCATCTGGCCCACGTTTTCGGTCACGGCCATCGACCGGGCCAGCGGCAAGTTCAAGACCCGCGACGCGCTGAGCTCGCCCATGGGGCTGGGCTACGAGTACCTCACGCCCCAGGCCGCCGACAAGGTGGCCGGCCCCAGCGGCACCGGCCTCGTAGGCTACCGCTACAGCTACGACATCCTGGAAGACGCTGCCCTGGCCGCCCGCCAGGCCAAAGCCAAGCTCACCGCGACCTCGGTGCTGGCGGGTAAGTACGACCTCGTACTCGACCCCAACCACCTGGGGCTCACGATTCACGAGAGCATCGGCCACCCGCTGGAGCTGGACCGGGTGCTGGGCTACGAGGCCAACTACGCCGGCACCAGCTTTGCCACCCTGGAGTGGCGTAAGAAGAACATCCCCTACGGCTCGAAGAACGTGACCATCGTGGCCGACAAGCTGCAACCCGGCTCGCTGGGGGCGGTGGGCTACGACGACGAGGGCGTGAAGACCAAGGAATGGACGCTCATCGACCAGGGCAAGCTCATCGATTACGAGAAGATCCGCGACCAGGCGGGCATCGTGGGCCAGAACGCCTCCGACGGCTGCTGCTACGCCGACTCGTGGGGCTCGGTGCAGTTCCAGCGCATGCCCAACGTGAGCCTGCGCCCCGGCATCGCCAAGCTGAGCGTCGATGAGCTAATCAGCCAGGTCGACAAGGGCATCTACATTGCCGGCCGGGGCTCCTACTCCATTGACCAGCAGCGGTATAATTTTCAATTCGGCGGCCAGGTCTTCTACGCCATCGAGAAGGGCAAAATCGCCGGGATGCTCGACGACGTGGCCTACCAGGCCAACACCCAGGAGTTTTGGAACTCGTGCGCGGCCGTGTGCGACCAGAGCGACTACCGCCTCTTTGGCTCCTTCTTCGACGGCAAAGGCCAGCCCTCGCAGGTGTCGGCCGTGAGCCACGGCTCGGCCACCGCCCGCTTCAACGCGGTGAACGTCATCAACACGGGCCGCAAGATTTAAATGTAATTGATGTGGAAAATTTAGAAAATGTAATTGATGTAAAAAATGGGAAGCTGTGAAAATACGGGAAAATCGGATGCTTACTGTTAGGACTGCTTAGGAAGATCCGTTCAATTGGAACGTCGGTCATGCTGAGCCTGCCGAAGCACCTCTATCGCTTCGCCGAACGACTTAAAAATGAAGCGATAGAGACGCTTCGGCAGGCTCAGTATGACGATGGTTATTTGGACGTATCTCTTCCTAAAGAACTTCGCCAGCTCCCTGCTCAGCTCCAACGCCCCCCTTCTTACATTTCTTACATCAGCTTCATTTTCACATCAATTACATTTTCACATCAATTACATTCAACTTATTTCACACCTCTAATCCTTCTTCCTTGAACAGACGCGACTTTGTAGGCCTCACCGGCCTTGCTACCGGAGCCCTGTGGCTCCCTAGTTTTCCCAGCCTGGCGGGCAACCTCGTGGACCCGGCCGCGCTGCTGGAGCCCGGCCTCGACGTGGCCGCCAAAAAGCGCCTGGCCGACGTGGCCCTGAACGCCGCCAAAGCGGCCGGCGCTACCTACGCCGACATTCGCATTCAGCGCACGCTCAACCAGGGCATCTTCACCCGCGAAAAGCAGGTGCAGGGCATTGCCAGCGCCGAGAGCCTGGGCGTGGGCATCCGGGTGATTGCCAACGGCACCTGGGGCTTCGCGGCCACCAACAACGTGACCGACGCGGGCATCGCCAAAACGGCCCAACAGGCCGTGGCCATCGCCAAGGCCAATGCCAAGGTGCAGAAGGAACCCGTGAAGCTGGCCCCCCAGCGGGGCTACGGCGAAGTGGCCTGGAAAACGCCCATCAAGCAAAATGCCTTCGAGGTGCCGGTGAAGGAAAAGGCCGACTTACTGCTCTCCGCCAACGCGGCGGCTCTCGACAACGGCGCGTCGTTCGTCAATTCGGCGCTGTTTCAAGTGAATGAGCAGAAGTACTTTGCCAGCACCGACGGCTCGTACATCGACCAGGATATTCACCGCATCTTCCCCACCTTCGGGGTGACGGTGGTCGACCGGGCCAGCGGCAAGTTCCGCTCGCGCCAGAGCCTGAGCTCGCCCATGGGCATGGGCTACGAATACCTCACGCCCCAGGCCGCCGACAAGGTGGCCGGCCCCAGCGGCACCGACGTGATCGGCTACAAAAACAGCTACGACATCCTGGAAGACGCCGCCCGCGCCGCCAAGCAAACCAAGCTCAAGCTGACTTGTAAGAGCGTGGTGCCCGGCAAGTACGACCTCATCCTGGACCCCCACCACCTGGGCCTGACCATCCACGAATCGGTGGGCCACCCGCTGGAGCTGGACCGGGTGCTGGGCTACGAGGCCAACTACGCCGGTACCAGCTTTGCCACCCTGGAGTGGCGCAAGAAGAACATCCCTTACGGCTCCAAGAACGTGACCATCGTGGCCGACAAGCTGCAACCCAACTCGCTGGGGGCGGTGGGCTACGACGACGAAGGCGTGAAGACCAAGGAGTGGACGCTCATCGACCAGGGCAAGCTCATCGATTACGAGAAGATCCGCGACCAGGCGGGCATCGTAGGCCAGAACGCCTCCGACGGCTGCTGCTACTCGCAGTCGTGGCGCGACGTGCAGTTCCAGCGCATGCCTAACGTGAGCCTGCGCCCCAGCGCCACCAAGCGCAGCGTCGACGAGCTCGTAAGCGGCGTGGAGAAAGGCATCTACATTGCCGGCAACGGCTCGTTTTCGATTGACCAGCAGCGCTATAACTCGCAGTTTGGCGGCCAGGTCTTCTACGCCATCGAGAAGGGTAAAATCACCGAAATGCTCGAAGACGTGGCCTACCAGACCAACACGCTGGAGTTTTGGGGGGCCTGCCAGGGCTCGTGCGACCAGAGCGACTACCGCTTCGCGGGCTTCTTCAACGACGGCAAGGGCCAGCCCTCGCAAAGCTCGGCCGTGAGCCACGGCTCGGCCACCACCCGCTTCAACGGGGTGAACGTGATTAATACGGCCCGCAAGATTGGATAATTATTTAAGCTGTTAGCTTTTAGCTGCTAGCTGTTAGCTTCTTTCTGGGAAGCCCGACTAGTCCGAAAAGCTAACAGCTAGCAGCTAAAAGCTAACAGCTCCCCCCACATGGCAATTCTCTCCCAAACCGAAGCCCAGGACATTCTCAAGAAGGTCATCAGCTTCAGCACCGCCGATGAGTGCGACGCGACGCTCAACGGCAGCCTCGAAGGCAACGTGCGCTCGGCGCGCAACTCCATCAGCACGGCCGGGGCCGTCGATAACGTGTCGCTGGCCGTGACCTCGTACTTCGGCAAGCGCTCGGGCACCGCCACCTGCAACCAGTTTGACGAGGCCACCCTGCGCCGCTGCGTGCAGCGCGCCGAGGAAATCGCCCGGCTGGCCCCCGAGAGCCCCGAGTACATGCCCCTGCTCGGCCCGCAGACCTACCTCTCGTCGCCCCAGTCGTTTGCGGCCAGCACGGCGGGCATCACCCCCGACTACCGGGCCAGCCAGATGGCGGCCAGCATGCAGTACTGCGACCAGAAGAAGCTGACCTCGGCCGGCTTCCTCAACGACCAGGCGGGCTTCGTGGCCAAGCGCAACTCCAAGGGCCTCGAAGCCTACCAGCGCACCACCAACCTCGATTTCAGCATCACAGTGCGCACGCTCGACGGACAGGGCTCGGGCTACGCGGCCACTGACTTTACCGACGTTTCGAAGTTCGATGCCAAAAACCTGACGGCCGTGGCCGCCGGCAAGGCTTCGGCCTCGGTGGGCGCCAAGGCCATCGAGCCGGGCAAGTATACCGTCATCCTGGAGCCCAACGCCCTGGTATCGGGCACCGATGCCTCGCTGCTGGGTGCCCTCATGCGCTCGTTCGACGCCCGCTCGGCCGACGAGGGCCGCAGCTTCCTGAGCAAGAAGGGCGGCGGCAATCGCAAGGGCGAGAAGATGTTCGACGAGCGGGTCACGATTTACTCGGACCCCACCAACGCCGAGGTGCCCGACCTCACGTTCTCGGGCGACGGCCGCCCGCAGCAGCGCACGACCTGGATTGAGAAGGGCGTAGTGAAAAACCTCTATACCTCGCGCTACTGGGCGCAGAAAACCGGCATTCCCGACCTGCCCTCCCCCGGCGGCTTCATCATGGAAGGCGGCACGCAGAGCACGGCCGACCTCATCAAGAGCACGGCCAAGGGCATTCTGGTGACGCGCCTGTGGTACATCCGCCCCGTCGACCCGCAGACGCTGTTGTACACCGGCCTCACCCGCGACGGAACGTTCTACATCGAGAACGGCGCGATCAAGTTCCCGGTCAAGAACTTCCGCTTCAATGAAAGCCCCGTCATCATGCTCAACAACCTGGAAGCCATCGGCCGCCCGGTGCGCCTGAACGGCAATCTCATCCCGCCGCTCAAGATTCGTGACTTCACCTTCACGAGCCTCTCCGACGCCGTGTAAGGTGTAGGGTGTAGGGTAAGCTTTAGCTTGCCCGGCGTCCGGTGGGCCGCGACTCGCTGCACGCCGGGCAAGCTAAAGCTTACCCTACAGGCTAAAGCCCCCGTGCCAGCCCGGTGCGGGGGCTTTTTTAGTTTAGCTTTCTTAACTAGCGGCTTCTTCCACGCATTTCTCCTCCTTTCCTTTTTCTGCCATGAACAGACGTGACTTTGTGGGCCTTACCGGCCTGGGCGCCACGGCCCTGCTGCTGCCGAGCCTGCCGGGCTTCGGGGCCAAGCAAGTAGACCCCAGCCGGCTGCTGGAGCCCGGCGCGGACGTCATTCTCAAGAAGCGCCTGGCCGACGCCGCGCTCAACGCCGCCAAGAGCGCCGGGGCCAGCTACGCCGACGTGCGCATCGGCCGCTCGCTCAATCAGTACGTGTTTGCCCGCGAAAAGCAGGTGCAGAACATCGTGAGCACCGAGAGCTACGGCGTGGGCATCCGGGTGCTGGTGAACGGCTGCTGGGGCTTCGCCTCCACGAGCGTGGTCACCGAGGCCAGCCTGGCCGCCACCGCCCGCCTGGCCGCCGACATCGCCAAGGCCGACCGCCTCGTGATGAAGGAGCCCGTGCAGCTGGCTCCCCAGCAGGGCTACGGCGAGGTGAGCTGGAAAACGCCCATCGTGCAAAGCGCCTTCGAGATACCGGTAAAGCAAAAGGCCGACCTGCTGCTGGCCGCCAACGCGGCGGCGATGGACGCCGGGGCCAACTACATCAATTCGGCGCTGTTTCAAGTAAATGAACAGAAGTACTTTGCCAGCACCGACGGCTCGTACATCGACCAGGATATTCACCGCCTCTGGCCCACCTTCAACGTCACGGCCGTGGATACCAAGACCGGCAAGTTCCGCTCGCGCGAAGCGCTGAGCGCGCCGGTGGGCATGGGCTACGAGTACCTCACACCCAGCGCCAGCGAGCAGGTGCGCGGCCCGCAGGGCACTGAGACCATCGGCTACAAGCTGCGCTACGACCTGCTGGCCGACGCCGCCCTGGCCGGCAAGCAGGCCAAGGCCAAGCTGACCATGAAATCGGTGACGCCCGGCAAGTACGACCTCGTACTCGACCCCGGCCACCTGGGCCTCACCATCCACGAGAGCGTGGGCCACCCCACCGAGCTCGACCGTGTGCTGGGCTACGAGGCCAATTTCGCGGGCACCAGCTTCGCCACCCTGGAGTGGAAGGCCAAGAACCTACCCTACGGCTCGCCGCAGGTCAACATCGTGGCCGACAAGCTCCAGCCCGGCGCGGTGGGCACCGTGGGCTACGACGACGAGGGCGTGAAAACCAAGGAGTGGGACATCATCAAGGCCGGCAAGCTCGTGGATTACCAGAAAATCCGCGACCAAGCGCACATCGTGGGCCAGAAGGCCAGCGACGGCTGCTGCTACGCCCAGTCGTGGGAAGACGTGCAGTTTCAGCGCATGGCCAACATCAGCCTCAAGCCCAGCCCCACCAAGCTGAGCGTGGACGAGATGGTGAGCAAGGTCGATAAGGGCATCTATATCGCCGGCGCGGGCTCGTTTTCGATTGACCAGCAGCGGTATAACTTCCAGTTTGGCGGCCAGCTGTTTTACGCCATTGAGAAGGGCAAAATCACGGAGCCGCTCGAAGACGTGGCCTACCAGTCGAACACCCAGGAGTTTTGGGGCGCCTGCCAGGGCTCGTGCGACCAGAGCGACTACCGCCTGTTCGGCACCTTCTTCGACGGCAAAGGCCAGCCCATGCAAAGCTCGTCGGTAAGCCACGGTTCGGCCACCACCCGCTTCAACGGGGTGAACGTCATCAACACGGCGCGGAAAGTATAATTATTTAAGCTGTTAGCTTTTAGCTGCTAGCTGTTAGCTTCTTTATACTAAGGAAGCACAGTTAGACAAAGAGCTAACAGCTAACAGCTAACAGCTAACAGCTCAACAATCATGGCTATTCTCTCCAAAGACGAAGCCCAGGCTTTACTGAAAAAAGTGCTGACGTACAGCACCGCCGATGAGTGTGAGGTCTCGCTGCGCGGGCGCACCAGCGGCAACATCCGCTACGCCCGCAACAGCGTGAGCACGGCCGGCGCCCAGGACAGCGTGTCGCTGGCCGTGGAGTCGCGCTTCGGCAAGCGCTCGGGCGTGGCTACCTGCAACGAGTTCGACGACGCCACCCTGCGCCGCTGCGTGCAGCGCGCCGAAGAAATTGCCCGGCTGGCCCCCGAGAGCCCCGAGTACGTGCCCCTGCTCGGCCCCCAAACCTATCTGAACCCGCCCTCGGCCGCAACCACGGTGCTCACGCCCACCATGCGCGCCCAGGCCGCCGCCGACAGCATGACCCTGTGCGCGGCCAAAAACCTGACCTCGGCCGGCTTCCTGGACGGCGGGGCGCGCTTCACGGCCCTGCGCAACTCGAAAGGCCTGGAAGCTTACCAGCAATCGACCAGCACCGACTTCTCGGTGACGGTACGCACCGCCGACGGGCGCGGCTCGGGCTACGCCGTGGCCGACGCCACTGATCCGACCAAGCTCAACTTCAAGTCCCTGACCCAGCGGGCGGCCGACAAGGCGACCGGCTCGGTGGGCGCCAAAGCTATTGAGCCCGGCAAGTACACGGTAATCCTGGAGCCCGCCGCGCTCATGGCCGGCGACGACCTCTCGCTGCTGGGGGGCCTGGTGGGCAGCCTCGACGCCCGCTCGGCCGACGAGGGCCGCAGCTTCATGACCAAGAAGGGCGGCGGCAACCGTAAGGGCGAAAAGCTCTTCGACGAGCGTATCAACATCTACTCCGACCCGCTCAACGCCGAGGTGCCCGGCAACGCCTTCGACGGCGACGGCCTGCCCACCCAGCGCATGAGCTGGGTAGAGAAAGGGGTAGTCAAAAACCTCTACTATTCGCGCTACTGGGCCGAGAAAAACAAGGTGGCTCCCACGGCTTACCCCAACGGCTTCATCATGACGGGCGGCACGCAGAGCACGGCCGACCTCATCAAGAGCACGGCCAAGGGCATTCTGGTGACGCGCCTGTGGTACATCCGCGAGGTCGACCCGCAAACGCTGCTCTACACCGGCCTCACCCGCGACGGCACGTTCTACATCGAAAACGGGGCCATCAAATTTCCCATCAAGAACTTGCGCTTCAACGAGAGCCCCATTATCATGCTCAACAATATTGAAGCCATCGGCCGCCCCGTGCGCCTGGCCGGCTGCCTCATCCCGCCGCTGAAGGTGCGCGACTTCACCTTCACCAGCCTCTCGGACGCGATATAAGGTGTAGGGTAAGCTTTAGCTTGCCCGGCGTCCGGGTGGTCGTAACCCACCAGACGCCGGGCAAGCTAAAGCTTACCCTACATTATTTTACAGCTTAGGCAGTTGGATGGCGGCGTAGAATTGAAACACCCGGTTTTTCAGCTGCGGGTCGTTTACGCCTTGCAGGTACTGGGCCTTGTTGATGTCGTTGAGGCCGGCTACGAAGCGGCCACCCACGCGCACGAAGGAACCTAGCTTGAGGCCCAGGCCCGCGCACAGCGCAAAGTCGTTGCGCTTATAATTATCGGTAGCTGATTGGTTTACGTCGCGAAAAGCTACGTTGCCGCTGGTGTTGCGCACCTGCACGCGGCCTTCCTCATTGGCCGCGACGAGGTAGCCGAATTGCGGCCCGGCTTCGACGAATACCGGCCCGAAGGTGGCTTTCACCAAAATCGGCACCTGGATGTAATTAAGCTGCGTGCTGTAGTCGGTATTGGTCAGCGTCGAAGTTCCTTTGAGGGACGATCCCTGGAGCGAATACAGGAGCTCCGGCTGAATGGAAAGCGGGCCGATTACCTTGGCCTCGTAGAAAACCCCGGCGTGAAAATAGGTTTTGTACGTGGCGTCTTCGCCCACGCGGCCCGTTAGGACTGCCTGGTTGACGCCCCCTTTGACGCCCAGTTGGGCGTGGGCCTGGGTGGCCAGCAGCAGCGCGGCCCCGGCCAAAATAATGTGCTTCATATGCGTTGATGATGAGCGGTTTATAGAGATTATATTCGTAGCGGCGGTTGGCGGATACCCCGCCCTCACCGCTGCCTAACGCTTAGGTAGTAGCTTTTGGGGTATGCAAAGGTTGCAAAAAACAAAGGTTGCGCCGCCCGCCGTGAGCGCCGAATGAACCACTTTTGGTGCAACCTTGCCGGTGCGCCACCCGCCTTTTTCCAGACTATGCCCGCTCCCTTTACTTTCGTGCGCCTCAGCTACCACTCCGGCGATTGGGACGCCGTGGACGAGCGCATGCCCGCCAACCTGCTGCACTCGCTGGTGCAGTATACCACGGTGCCCGTCGAAGCCAAGGAAAAGGTAGTGGCTCTCGACAGCCCCGAGCTGTTCAACTACCCCTTTTGTTACCTCAGCGGGCACCGGCTGGTGCAGTTTTCGGCCCAGGAGAAAAAGAATTTCATCCAGTACGTGCGCAACGGCGGCTTCGTGTTTGTGGACGACTGCAACCACGACATCGACGGGTTGTTTGCCCGCTCCTTCGAGGAGCAGATGCGAGTGTGCTTCGGAGCCAGCGCCCTGCAAAAGCTTCCGAAGACGCATCCCATTTACACCCAGTTTTTCAAGTTCAAGGATGGCCCGCCCAACACGGGCTTCGAGCTCAACGGCTGGGGCGACGACCTGGTGCACGACTACCTCAAGGGCATCACGATCAACAATCGGCTGGGGGTGCTCTATTCCAATAAAGACTACGGCTGCGAGTGGGATTACGACTTTCGCAACAAGCGCTTTCTGGCCGAAGACAATACCAAGTTTGGGGTCAACATTCTGCTGTATGCTTTATCCTAAGCTGTTAGCTGCTAGCGACTAGCTGTTAGCTCTTCCCATCGTTTTCAACTTCTAGTTTTCCATAAAAAGCTACCAGCTAGCAGCTGACAGCTAACAGCTCATAGTAAATGACCGAACAAGACGTAAAGACGCTCCTGGCCAAGCTGCCGACCCTGAAAGCCGAGATTGGCAAGGTCATCGTGGGCCAGGGCCAGGTGCTTGACGAGGTGCTGGTCGCGCTGCTGGCCGGCGGCCACGCCCTGCTCGAAGGCGTACCGGGCCTCGCCAAAACCCTGCTCGTGCGCACGCTGGCCCAGGCCACCGACCTGCCGTTTCGCCGCATTCAGTTCACCCCCGACCTCATGCCCACCGACATCCTGGGCACCGAGGTGCTGGAGGAAGACCACGGCACCGGGCGGCGCTCGTTCAAGTTCAACCCCGGCCCCATTTTCGCCAGCCTCGTGCTGGCCGACGAGATAAACCGCACCCCGCCCAAAACCCAGGCGGCCCTGCTCGAAGCCATGCAGGAGGGCCACGTCACCTACGCCGGCCAGGAGCACGCGCTGCCCAAGCCGTTCTTTCTGCTGGCCACCCAAAACCCGATTGAGCAGAGCGGTACCTACCCGCTGCCCGAGGCCCAGCTCGACCGCTTTTTGCTGTACGTGCGCATCGGCTACCCCACCGAGCAGGAGGAAATGGCGGTGCTGGGCGGCACCACCGGCACCGCCCGCGCCGAGGTGCGGCCCATTTTGGGCGGCAACGACATCCGGCAGCTGCAGCAGCTGGTGCGCCAGGTCAGCCTCAGCCCCGAGCTGCTGAGCTTCGTCAACCGGCTGGTGCGGGCCACTCGCCCAGCCACGTCGGAGGTTAAATTTATCCAGGACTACGGCCGCTGGGGCGCTGGCCCGCGGGCGGGGCAGGCGCTCATTCTCTGTGCCAAGGCGCGGGCGCTGTTGCAAGGCCGCTTCGCCGCCACGCTCGATGATATTAAGGCCCTGGCCGCGCCGGTGCTGCGCCACCGCGTACTGCTGAACTTCAACGCCGAGGCCGAAAACCTCACGCCCGACGATGCGGTGCGGGAGCTGCTGAAAGCTGTTCAGGTGTAAGTTTTTACGCAGTGTTTAGCCGCAGTGTCTCGCGGTGGCCGAACCCTGCGAAACACTGCGGTTAAACACTGCGCGAAATCATCATGCCCCTCCTCACCCCCGAGCTCCTCTACGCCCTGCGCAATCTGCCGCTCGCCGCCCGCCAGGCAGCCGAGGGCTTCCTCGCGGGCGCGCACGCCAGCCGCCGGCAGGGCGCGGGCATGGAGTTCAGCCAGTACCGCCCCTACCAGCCCGGCGACGACCTGCGCCGCCTCGACTGGCGCCTGGCGGCCCGCTCCGACAAGTATTTTCTCCGGGAATCAGAAGTCGATACCAGCCTCGTCGTCAACCTCGTGCTCGATGCCAGCGCCAGCATGAACCACCGCGACGACAACGGCCTCACCAAGCTCGACTACGCCCGACTCTTGCTGGCCGCGCTGGCCTACCTGGCCCAGAAGCAGGGCGATGCCGTGGGGCTCAGCCTCCTCAGCCCCGGCGGCTTGCAGCACTTCCCGGCCCGCGCCGACACCCGCCAGCTGCCCCGCCTCTACCACGCCCTCGAAACGGCCGCGGCCACCGGCAGCTTTCCCGATACGGGCACGCTGGCCCCGCTCACGGCCCGCCGCCAGCGCGCACTTACGGTGTGCGTGAGCGACTTGTACGAGGAGCGGGGCGAGATAAACCACTTGCTGGCCCGCCTGCGCGCCACCAGCGGCGACGTGCTGCTGCTACACTTGGTTGCCGGCAACGAATTGAATTTTAGCTATAAAGGCCCCGTCACCTTTCGCGACCTCGAAACCGGCCAGACTATCCAGCTCAACGCCGACGAGCAGCGCGCTGCCTATCAGCAGCAACTACGCCAGTGGCTGCGCGATACCGCCCAGGCGGCCCGGCAGCGGGGCCTCGATTACCACCAGCTCAGCACTGCCGAGCCGCTTGACGGCGCGCTGCGCGAGTTTTTGAAACGACGGCAGGCGATGAGCTAGCCGCTTTTTCACCGCGGAAGGCGCGGAAGCTTTTCGCGGATGGGCGCGGAAGAAAAGCCTCCGCGTCGTCCGCAAAAAGCTTCCGCGCCCTCCGCGGTGAAAACCTATCCACATGCTCACCCTCACCAATCCATCTGCGCTTTTTGCCCTGCTGGGCCTGCTGGTGCCGCTGGCCATCCACCTCTGGAATCGCCGGCCGGGCCGCGAGGTGGCAGTCGGCAGCCTACGCTGGCTGACCGCCGGGGCCAACCGCCGCCTGCGCAACCTGCGCCTGGAGCAAGTGTGGCTGCTACTCCTACGCGCCGCGCTGGTGACCGCGCTGGTCGTGGCGCTGGCCGGCCCGCAGTGGCGGCAGCTCCAGCCCGCCGGGCGCGGCCAGGTGCTGGTAAGCCGCGAGCTGGCCGACGGCAGCAGCCTAACCGCTGTACGCCCCACCCTCGACTCTCTGCGGCGGCGGGGCTACGTGCTGCGTTGGCTGGCGGCGGGGCTGCCCGCCATCACCAGCGCCGAGTGGCGCGCCGACTCGCTGGGCCAACAAATCCGAGCCAGTAAAAAATCGTTTGACGATGCGTACTGGTCTCGTATTCAGCAAGCTGCCGATTCATTTCCGGGCCAGCCGCTGTACGCCATCACCCCCGCCGCCCTGCGCGCCCTCGGCGGCGCGCACCCGACCCTCCCGGCTGGCCTCACCTGGCTGACGCTTCCGTCGCGCACGGCCAGCACTTGGCTGCAAGCCGCCGCGGGCAGCGCCGATAGCCTCCGCCTGCTGGTGGGCCGGAGCGACGAGCAGCAAACCACTTTTCGCCTGCTGCGCGTAGCCCGGCCGCGGCCGGGTACCACCTTCACCGTGGCGGGCCTCCCCCCCCTGCGCTACGAGCTAACCGCCGGCCAACCCCGCCTGCAACCGCGCCCGGCCGATTCAACCCGCGCCCAGGCCGCGGTGCCGGTACAAACCAGGCCACTGCGCGTACTCCTGTACGCCCCCGCCGACGCCATGCCGGAAGCGCGCTACCTGCGGGCCGCGCTGCAAGCGGCGGCCGTGGGCCTACCCGTGCCGCTCGCCGTCACGACTACGGCCACCGAGCCCGCTCCAGATAGCGCGCCCGACTGGCTGTTCTGGCTCAGCAACCAGCCCTTGCCCACTGCCTGGCGCGCCCAGGTACCGCGGGGGCTGCGCGTGTGGCAGTCCGCCCCCGGCGCGGGCCAGCCCGATACCGCCAGCTTGGCCACCGCCGAAACGGCCGGCGCTCCCCCCATTCGCCTCCTGCGTCGGGGCCGGCTACGCTTGCCGGCAGGTAGCTACCCGCGCTGGGCCGATGGCCAGGGCCGGGCCGTGCTGGCCGAAGCGCGGCAAGGCCCGGGCGCTATTTACCAGCTAGCTACACGCTTGCTGCCCACCTGGAGTACCCTGGCCGAGAGCCCGGCGCTCCCGGCCTTGCTGCTCGACCTGCTGGCTACCAATCCGCAGCTCGGTACCGATTCTTTACTCACCGCCTACGACCAGCGGCGCCTCGATCCAGCCCAGCTACCCGCACGGTCGGTGCCGTTGTCCGGCCGCTTAGCCGCAGCCCCGGCGGCCTACCGCCTCACCGATTTACGGCCCTGGCTGGGGCTGCTGGCGGCGCTGCTGCTGGGGCTGGAGCGCTGGCTGGCCCAGCGGCGGGCGGGTAGTACTAGTCCTTTAGCTTCTGCGTAATGAGCCCGGTAATTGTTTCTACGAGTGCAGATTGGGAAACCGCCCGGCCTTTGCTGCGCGCGGCGAGTCGCAGCTACGTTAGGCGGCGGGTAGTGGCCGTGGCGCTGCCCACGGTGGCGGGCCTGCTGCTGCTGGGCCTGTTGGCGGCGCGGTGGCCCGGGGGCCGACCGGCACTACTGGCAGGCCTGGTGGCGGTGCTGGCCTTCGCCGCCTGGCAGCTGTGGCCCCTGCGGCGGGTGGGGCCGCCCGCCGTAGCGCGGCAGCTCGACCGCCTGTTTCCCGAGTTGGAAGACAGCACCGGGCTGCTCTTGGAGGATAGTGCGGCGCTCCCTTTTCTGGGGCAATTGCAGCAGCGGCGAGTAGCGCAGCGGCTGGCTGCCCTGACCGGCACGCACGTGCCCCTGGTACCGGTTGCGTTTAAAAACTCATTCATCATCAGTAGCATGTTGCTGATTGGCAGTGCCCTGGCCTGGTGGCTGCCCGCCCGGTCGCTGGCTTCGCCGAGCCCCGCGGCGGTGGCCGTGCACTTCTCGCCCGATGCGGCCCGGCCCGTACCGGCCACCGCCCCGCGCATCACGAAGGTCGAGCTGCTGGTAACGCCCCCGGCCTATACCCGGCGGACGGCGTTTGCACCGGCCGCTGCCTCTTTTCAGTGCCCGCAGGGAGCGCAGGTGCGCTGGCTGGTACACGTGAGCCGGCCCGCCAACGCCGCGCCAATGCTGGAAATCGGCAGTCAGAAAGTGACTTTACGGCCTGCCGCCGGGCAGGCTACTCAATTTGAAGCCGCGCAGGTGCTGCATGCCTCGGCACTGTACCGGCTACGCTTCGCGGGGCAAACTTCCGACGACTACGCCATCGACGTGCGGCCCGATCTGGCGCCCACCATCCACCTGCAAACCCCCAAGCCCTACACCCTCATTGCCGCCCGGGGTACCCGGCCCGAGGTACCGGTGCGGGCTACCCTGCGCGACGATTACGGCCTCACCCGCGCCGAGCTGGTCATCACCGTGGCCCAGGGCCAGGGCGAGGCCGTGAAGTTTCGGGAAGTACGCCGCGACCTGAGCGCCGGCCTCGGCGGCCAGCCCGGCCCGGCCACGGTGGCCAGCCTGCTCAGCTTGCCCAAGCTCGGCCTGACGTACGGCGACGAGCTGTACTTCTACGTGCAGGCCCGCGACAACCACGGCCAGAGCGCCCGCTCCGATGCCTTTATCGTGCAGTGGCAGGATACAGCCG
Source organism: uncultured Hymenobacter sp. (assembly GCA_913776615.1). Lineage (GTDB taxonomy): Bacteria > Bacteroidota > Bacteroidia > Cytophagales > Hymenobacteraceae > Hymenobacter. Next base: position 3,305 of record CAJYPK010000014.1, on the reverse strand, counting down.
CCGCGGCCAGCGCCCTCGACATGGGTATGGGCGTTAATACCGCCCCGGCTTATTTCCGCTCGCAGCGGCAGATTATCATCGATACCGAAAAACTTATCGCTGAGAAGCCCCGGCTCACGGCCGCCGAGTTTAGCAACCGGGCCAATGCGCTGGGCTTCGACCAGCAGTCGCTGCGCCTGCGCTACGGCAAGTTCTTGGGCGAGGAAGCCGAAAAGGGCCTCGGTCCCACCGCTGGCCCCCCCACCGCCGACGAGCCCGCCATCCCCACCGCCGATGCCCCCACGGCCGACGAGAAGCCCGCCGCGCACCCGGCCGACGACCACGACGACCACGACCACGAGCACCCCGAAGCGCCGGTCGGCCGCAACGCTTCCCCCACCGCCGCCACCGACGCGCTCATGGACCCCTACATGCACAAGCACGACGACTCCGAAACCGCCGACTTCCTGGAGCCCGCCGTGAAAGCCAAGCTCCACGCCGTACTCGATGAGATGTGGGCCGCCGAGCTGCACCTGCGCACCGGCCAGCCCGCCGCCGCCCGTCCCTACGAGTACCGCGCCCTGCGGCTGCTCAAGCAAGTGCAGCAGCAAACCCGCGCCTACGTGAAAAAAGCGGGTTTCACTCCCCAGCCCTTCCCCGAAGCCACGCTGCGCCTCACCGGCGAGCTCAAGGGCGCGGCGGCCCCGCGCCGGCTGGCTACTACGTCGGCCCCCGCCGCCCAGCCCACCGTCCGCGCCGCGCTGCGCTGGCTGGCCACCGCGCAAAGCCAACCCGGCCAGCCGGCTCGCCCCGCCGATGCCGCCGCGCTGGAGCAGGCGGGTAGCGCCCTGGCGCAAGCAGCGCTGCAAAAGCCCGGCCTCTACCTCCCGGCCCTGCGGGCCCTGCGCCAACTAGCCACCGATGCCCGGGCGGGCCAGGTGCCCTGCCCGACCTGCCTGGCCCCCGCCCAGCGCGCCCTTACCGACCTCCTACCCGCCCCCGTCCCCACCGCTCCCCCGCCCCCGGCTCCCGACCGCCTAGCCCGGCGCTACTTCCAGGAGCTGAGCCGGTAGCCCGTTTTTGCAGGGGCTTTCAACCGCTCTGCTAGTAGCATAACTCTCCGCTTTTTTCAACCGCCCGCAACTGCGGAAAACGCCGTTAGCTTACTCCCGACGCCTTGCTTACTGCTTTCGCCTCGCTTCTTTTACTGCTGGCTCTGTGGCTCCTGGTAGCTGCCTGGCGCCGCCCCGACCGCCGCCGGTTGGCCCCGCGGCTGCTGGCGAGCTTGCTGGCCCCGCTGGCCCTGGGGCTCGTAGTTCGGCCACCGCTGCGCACCGTGCCCGCTGCCCGGGCCGTAGCCATTGTGCTCACTCCCGGCTACCAGCCCGATACGCTGCGCCAGCTTCTGCGCCGCCTCGGGGCTGGCACGCCCGTGTGGGCCTACGGCACCCGCCCACCCACCGGGGCCAAGGCGCTCGGTAGCTTACTCCAGCTCCCCGACCAGCGCCCCGCGCTGCACCAAGTCCACTTGCTGGGCGAAGGCCTGGCCGCTGCCGAGCTGCCGACCCTGGGCCGATTGGCCGTGGTGCCTCATCCCGCCCCGGCCTACGCTGGCGTGCAGGCGGCCGGCTGGCCCCAGCACCTGACTTTGGGCCAGCGCTTCGAGGTCGAGGGCACCGTGGCCGGTCCCGGCCCGGCCTGGGTTAGCCTGTACGCCGAAGGGGCCGGCCGCGACTCGGTGTCGCTCCCCACCGGCAGCGGTAGCTTCCGCCTGAGCTACCAGCCTAAAGCGGCCGGCCTGGCGCGTTACACCCTGCACCTGCGCCGGGCGGGCCAGCCCGCCAGTGCCGAGCCCTTACCCCTGGAAATCGCGCCCGCCCAACTGCCCCCCGTACTCCTACTGGCCGCCGTACCGGGCTTCGAGTTCAAGTTTTTGAAGAATACTCTCGCCGCGACTGGCCGCGCCGTGGCCTTGCGTACTACCGTGAGCCGCGGCTTGGTCCAAACGGAATTTCTCAATCAGCCCGCCCAGCCGCTCGACCACCTCACCCCCAGCCTGCTGGCGCGCTATGCCGTGGTAGTAGCCGATGCCGCTACCCTGGCTACCCTACCCGCGGGCGAAAGCCAGGCGCTGCGCGCCGCCGTGCAGCAGGGCCGGCTGGGGATAGTCGTCTTGGCCGAGGCCGCGTCGCTGCCCGCCGCCACGCCCGCCCGCGCCGACTTCGTCGTGCAGCCGCTGCCCACGGCCGGCACCTCGGCCCAGCCCCTCACCTGGCCCGAGGCACCGCGCCCGGCCGTACGGGCGCTATTGCCGGCCCGGCTGCGGCCCGGTGCCGCGCTGCGACCACTCATCACGGCGCCGGGGGGAGCCTTGGTCGCGGCCAGCCGGCGCGTGGGGCTGGGTACTGCGGTAGTATCGGTGGTACCCGAAACTTTTCGCTGGGCCTTGCAGGGGCAAGCGGCGGCCTATGCCTCGTTCTGGAGCCAGCTGCTGACGGCCGCTACGCCAGCGCCGCCCCCCGCCGCTACCTGGCTGGCCCTCGACCGCTGGCCGCGCCTGCGGCAGCCGCTCACGCTGCGGCTGGCGGGCACCCAGCCGGCCAGCCAGCCTACCGTGCAACCGCTGGCCGGTGGCCCCGCCGCAACCCTGGCGCTGGCCCAGGATGCGCGCCTACCCGAGTGGAGCACTGCACTGTACTGGCCCGCTACGCCCGGCTGGCACCAGGTTCGCGGGCCGGGCCGGACGGCGTACAACTTCTACGTGTACGACTCGGCCGCCTGGCGAGGCCCCGAGCTAACCGTCCGGCAGCAAGCACTAACCCAGCGCGGCCAATCGGCCAGCCCCGGCCCGGCTGACGGCACCGTTACCGTGCAGCAGCCGTGGCCGGCAGCATGGTTTTTCGGTTTGTTTCTATTGGCTACGGGCTTTTTGTGGCTCGAAGAAAAACTGTAAAAAAAGGCGTCTGGTATTCCCAGACGCCTTTTTTACTACTGCCGCTAGCCAACTGCACTGGGCGACCTGGCGCGGCTTCCGAGTCAGTGTACACCTTTAGGTTGAATTAAGAATTAAAAATGACAAATTAAAAATTTACCGGTCAATTGGTTGCCTATTTTTAATTTGTCATTTTTAATTCTTAATTCCATGGAGGAAGTTGAAAACCGCTTTAAGCAGCGGGCTTTTCTCAATATATTTATTATTCCCTAAAGTCTGTGGACAGCTAGCGCATCCAATCCAAGGCGGCGAGTAGGTGGGCCACGGCTAAAAACGAGGAAGCCGTCTTTTCGTAGCGGGTGGCAAAGCCGCGTGCCTCCTTCAGGCGGCCGAA
>CAJYPK010000013.1 GCA_913776615.1 uncultured Hymenobacter sp. | reverse complement strand
TGGTGGACCACGGGGTGCCGGCCGAGCGCATCGAGGCGCGGGGCTACGGGGAAACCAAGCCCATTGCCGACAACAAGACCAAGGCCGGGCAGGCGCTGAACCGCCGGGTGGACTTCGACCCCTACCTGACGGGGGAGGCCAACGCGGCGGAAGTGAAGTACGGCCCGGCCCCGAGCATCGCGGAGCTGCGGGCCGAGGGCAAGAAGCTGCCGGGCAAGAAGACCACCGGCACCGGCTCGCGCCACAGCCGCCCGGTCAAAAAAGCCCCCGCTAAGCGCAAATAGCAGCATACCCAACGGGTATGGTAAAAAGAAAGTCCCGGCCAGTTGGTCGGGACTTTTTTGTGGTAAAGACTATGCGCCAATGCGTGCTGTTTGGCTGGCCTGGCGCGCTAGTACGCTGGTGCGAGTTGTTCGCTGGCGCGAGTTTAGGCGAAGCCGTAACTCGCCGCCGACCAGTGGGGTGGAGTTTCCAAACTCCACTACCGCGCTCGCGGCAGGCTAGCCGTGGATAGGCATTTGCCTGAAATAGTAGGATTTGGGAATAGCGCAGGCTTGCCGCGTTGCGGCAGTGGAGTTTGGAAACTCCACCCCACTGGTCGGCGGCGAGTTACGGCTCCGCCTAAACTCACGCCAGCGCGTCCAGCGCGTTGGTCGCGCCAGCGCGCACTGCTAGGGAATAAGCCGCTCGGCGCGCAGTTGGGCGAAGAGGTCGAAAAAGGAATCTTCGGTGCGCTGGTAGGCGTGAAAGCCTAGCAGGCGGCTTTTCGACATATCCGTCATTACCTCGATGGGGCGGCCCAGGTCGAGGTCGGTGTGCCAGGGGGAGGCCAGCCGATTTAAGTCGGGCTCGGCTAGTTGGTAGCGGGTAGCGATGGCGCGCCAGGTGGGGGCTTCGTGGGCCAGCGCCGCTTCGAGCGGGTGCACGGTGCCGTCGAAGCCAGCGGCCTCCACGCCAAACCACGCCGCCAGCCGGGGCCACAGCCAGCTCCAGCGGAAGTAGTCGCCGTTGACAATATTAAATGCCTCGTTGCGTGCTGCTTCGGTGGTAGCCGCCCAGGCGAGCTGCTTGGCGATGATGCGCGCATCAGTCACGTCGGACAGCCCGTGCCACTGCGCCCCGGAGCCGGGCCACTGGAAGGGCCGCCCGGTTTCCTTGCAAATGCTGGCGTACACGGCCAGCGTAGTGCCCATGTTCATAAGGTTGCCCACAGCCTGGCCGATAATGGTATGCGGGCGGTGAATGCTCCAGGTAAAGCCATCGCGGGCGGCGGCGGCATACACCTCATCTTCCTGGGCGTAGTAGAAATTGGCCACGTCGAGCCGGGGCATTTCCTCACGCACGGGGGTAGGGGGCAGCGCGCCCGCCCGGGCGTACGAATCGAACGGCCCCAGGTAGTGCTTGAGGCCCGTAACCAGCGCCACATGCTGTACCGACCGCTTGGGCGCGAGTGCCGCCAGCACGTTGCGCACCATAGCTGCATTCACGCGGATGTTTTCGGCCTCGGTCTCCTGCCGCATCCAGCTGGTGAGGAATACGTGGGTGGGGGCTACGTCGGCCAGGGCTGCTTGTAAGCTGGTGGGATCCAGTAAGTCGGCCGCTACGGGGCGCAGGCCGGCGATGGTCGTGTTGGGGCGGCGGGCCAGGCCGTAGGTAGTCCAGCCAGTGGCGAGCAACTCGCGGGCGAGGTTGCTGCCAATGATGCCGCTGGCCCCGATAATTAGCGCTATTTTATCCATAGTAGGAGGATGAAGAAAAGGAAAAGTAAGAGTGAGGAAAGACGAGAAAGCGGGCGTCCGTGCCCGTCGCAACTAGCGGCTTGGAGCCGACCCACCCGGCCGCGCAAAGCTATTTGCCCCGGCTGCCGCCCGCTTTGCACCGATGGCCTAACTATTTGTACCCCGTAAACTGCGCCCGGTAGGCCGAAGGGGTTTGCCCCACCGCGCGCTTAAACCAGCGCGAGAAATGCGCCACGTCGTAGAAGCCTAAGCGGTAGCTTAACTCGCTGATGGGTAGCGCCGTGCCGGTGAGCAGGACCTTGGCTTCGGTAGTTACCTTCTCTTTGAGCAGGTCGGTGGCACTCTTGCCGGTGGCCTGGCGGCAGAGGGCGCTCAGGTGCTTGGGCGTGAGGTGCAGCGCCTCGGCGTAGGGGTCCAGGGTGAGGGCCGGCGCGGCGGCGGCCAGTCGGGTTTCGATCAGGCTAAGAAACTGCTGCACCGGGGCCGGGAGGCTGCCACTGGGGAGCGGGGCGTCCCACTGGCGCAGATCGGCCAGCAGCAGGCGCAGGTAGAGGCGGGCCTTTTCGAGGTGGTGCTGCTGCGCCCAGAGCTGCTCGGCGCTCGGCCGCACGGTCGCGTACTCGGCGGGCGTGCAGGCGTGGTACACGTAGGGCGCGTTCCCGGCCAGGGCGGCGTGCAGCTGGTAGCCCGGCAGCAGGCCGGCATTATAAAAATCAGCCGAGAAAAATGCGTACACCCCGGTTTGCGGCCCCGCGTGCAGGTGCCAGCTCAGGGCCGTGCCGGGCTTCACGAGCAAGATGGACTGCGGGGCTACTTCCACTACTTCGTCGTTGAGAAAAAACGTGCCGCCGCCCTGCTCCACCAGCGAAAGCTTGTAAAAGTGCCGCCGGTGCTGCTCCATGTGCCGGCGGCAGCTGGCAAACCGGTCCTCGCGCCGGTAGGCCACCACCTGCTCCAGCGGCTCAGTAGCGGCGGGGCCGGGAGCCGGCGCTACCGCCCGCGGGTAGGCATTGAAGTCGAAGGTTGGAATCAGGGGCTTTTCCATCCGTCTTCAACCCCGGAGCTGGGTAATGGTTGCCGGGCGCGACGAGCGGATGAGGGTTCAAGGCGCGCTGGCAATGCTTTGCCCACGGGTAAACTGGCTCTTAAACCAAGCTGGCTACTACTCCGCGGCCTGAAGCGGTCGACGAGCCAGGGGTATGCGGTAGCAAGAGCAGGTTGGCACGGGGTGCTTCAAGCCCGCTGGCGTAGTTTCGAAATCGCGAGGGTAGGATAGAGTACTAGCATGCCGATCGTCAGGCCATTACCCTATGTCGTATCGCCCCCGCGCCCGTTGTCCTATGCTGCGTATTTCTTACCTCCTCTGCTGGCTATTGCTGAGTACTGGCTTCGGCTGGGGGCAAACGCCCGCCGCGCTACCGGTGCGCTGCCTGCCGGTGCCCGCGCCCGGTGCCTACGCTCCCTTGCGGCAGGCGCTGGCCGGGGTGCGCGTGGTGATGTTGGGCGAGCAGACGCACCAGGATGGTAGCACCTTCGAGGCCAAGATTCATTTGCTACGCTACCTGCACGACTCGCTGGGTTTCAATACCCTCGCTTTTGAGGGAGATATGTACGCCCTCGATAAAGCCCGGCGCGAAGTGGCCGCCGGTCGCCCCGTGCGGCCGGTGCTGCTGCGCGCGGTATACGAGGGAATCTGGAGCGGCACGGCCGACTTCGATAGCCTGGCCGCCTACCTCGATACCCACCGCCGCTTGCAATTGGCGGGCTTCGATTGCCAGCTTTCGGGCGAGTATACCCAAGAGCAGCTGCTACCCGAATTGCGGCAATTCGTGGCCCAGGATACCCGCCGCCGCTGGACGGCCGCCGACTTTTACGCTGGCCAGGAGCTAGTCGCCAACCTGGCGAAGGGCGGGGGCGATGCGCTGCTGCGGCACCCGGCCGATACCGTCTGGCTGGCCCGCTGGCTGGCCCAGTGCCAGGCCTCGCTCCGGTACATCGCCGCCCGGCAGCCGGGACAGGCCAGCCGGGCGCGCTTCTGGCAGCAGTGGCTACGCAGCAGCGGGGCCTACTGGCGGGGCGAGCTGCGGGAGGCGCGGGGCCAGCGCGAGCCGGTTCAAAACCTGCGCGACCGGCTCATGGCCGATAACCTGCTGCACCTGAGTCGTCAGCCCGAACACGCTAAAATTATCGTGTGGGCGGCCTCTTACCACCTGGCCAACCATCATTCGCGCCTCGACCTGGACGACAGCCTGACGACCCGCTACATCCGCCACGAAGTCGCGGCCGACTCGGAAGACGTGCACCAAATAACGGCTCATTCGCTGATGGGCGGCGCGGTGCCGATGGGCGAGCTGGTCAAGCGGACCCTGGGCCCGGCGGTGTACGCCGTGGGCTTTGTGGCCGGCAGCGGCACGTACGGCCGGCTGGAAGAGCCTAAAAGCCTGCGACCGGTGCCCGCCCCGGTGGCCGGTAGCATCGAGCAGGCGTTTGGGCAGCTGGGCTGCCCGGCTGGGTTTATCAACCTGCGCCAGGTGCCCGCCGGGACTACGTTTTACGCCTCGCCGCTGGGCTACCTGCCGCTGCGCGGGCCCTGGGCCGAGGTCTTCGACGGATTGTACTACACGCAAACCATGCGCCCGACTTCCAGCATGGCCCCGGTGGCGGCGGTGGCCCCGCCCACCCGGGGCCGCAAGTTGCTGGGCCAGGTACGCGACGCCAAAACGGGCGAGCCCGTGGCGTTTGCCAGCGTGGGCCTGCCCGGCACCAGCCTGGGTACCGTAAGCAGCGCGGAAGGAAGTTTCGCCCTGTTCGTCCCGACCGGGCAGCGGGCCGATTCGGTACGGGTTTCGTGCCTGGGCTACGCCTCCGCGAGTGTGCCCGCGCGCGGCGCGGCAGCGCTGACGGTACGCCTGATTCCGCAGCCCCACCTGCTGGCAACGGTGCTGGTAACGGCCCCTCCCCAGCCCGAAGTGATCGTGCAGCGGGCCCGCGAGCACCTGCTCACCAATTACCCGCAGCAGGCCAACAGCATGCAGCTCTACGCCCGGGCCCGCACCTGGCACAACGATTCCCTCCAAGCCACCCACGAGGCCGCCCTCGATTTTTACGACCAGGAGGGCTACCGGCGGGGTAGTTGGGAGCACGCCGTGAAACAGCGCTTTTTACAGCTGCGCGAGCAGCGCCAGGCCGGCCAGCTGCCGGAGCCCCCCGCGTTCTGGCTGCTGTGGAGCCACGACCCGGTGCTGACGACCACCAACCCCCTGGAGGCCGGCCCCGCCCGCCAGTACCGCTTCACGCTCAATGGCCAGACCGAGTACGATGGCCACCCGGTGTACGAAGTAGGCTTCGTGTGCGACCGGCCCAGCGCCTTCACCACGCCCTACGGGTACCCTGCGCCGGAGTCGTACCAAGGGACCCTGTACATCACCACCGATACGTATGCCCTGATCAAATACGAGGCGTTCACCGTGCGGACGCCCTACGCCGTTGACAAGGCGAAGGTGCTGCGCCGCCTGGGACTCTCGGCCCCGGTCACCCAGCGGCGCACGCACCACGACGTGTATCAGTACGACCAGCTGCGCGGTACTTACTACCTGCGCTATGCTCGTCACGACGACGAGCAGCTATTCATTGACCCCGCCACGGGAGAGCGCCGGCAAGCCCGGCGGGAGAGCCTGGAGTTGCTGGCCACCAGCTTCACCCAGGAGCACCCCCTGGTGCTGCAAACCACGGGCCTGCACCTCGACCCCACCGTGCCTTACCGCCCCGAGTTCTGGGATTCCTACCAAGTGCTGCTGCCCGCCGCGGAAAAGGGAAAATAGCCGCCTTGGACTTGCTCGGTAGCGTAGGTAAAAGGGTGCCGGCGCTGCTTTTAGTATTGTAGCTTCTTCAGCAAGCTCAAGGGTAAGTAGGGTTAATGCTGGACCGCAAAAGAGTGTATCCCAATCCAGAATCAGCCCTACTTACCCTGACTATTTATTAGTGCCTGAAATAATGGCCCTGCGCCAGATCATCCAGCAGCGTGGGGTGGCTGGGCTGCCAGCCGAGCTGCTGCTGGGTAAGCGCGCTGGAGGCGGCCAGGTCCAAGCCCGCGAAGCGAGCCATCCAGCCGAAATGCTCTGGGGCTTCCTCGGGTGATTTGGAAACTACCGGTACGCCCAAGTGCTGCCCAATAATGGCCGCCAGGTCGCGCAGCGCGATGCCTTCTTCGGCCACGCCGTGGTAGCGGGCCCCGGCAGTGCCGTGTTCCAGCGCCAGCCGGTAGAGCCGGGCTGCGTCGCGCCGATGCACAGCGGGCCAGCGGTTGAGGCCGTCGCCGATGTACGCGGCCTCCCCCTTTTGGCGGGCCAGGTTGATGAGCGTCGGCACGAAGCCGTAGTCGCCCTGGTCGTGCACGGAGGCCGCCAGGCGCACCACCGCCGCCCGCACGCCCTGCGCCGCCAGGGCCAGCGTGGCGGGCTCCGACTGCCGCAGCGAGTACGCGGGAGTGTCGGTTTCGACGGCGGGGCGACCCGGTGCAAAGCCAGCCAGCCCGGTGGTGGCAATCAGCGGCCGGTCAGACCCCGCCAGCGCGCTGCCCATTGCCGCAATGGCGCGCTGGTCGGCCTCGCCAGCGGCGGCGTAGGCCGAGAAGTCGTGAATAAAGGCCAGGTGAATGACGCCATCCGCCGCGGCGGCCCCGCGCCGCAGGCTGTCGAGGTCATCAAGCGAGCCGGGGTGAGCCGTTGCCCCGGCGGCCCGCAGGGCCTGCGCGGCGGCTTCGGAGCGGGCGAGGCCGAGCACCTGATGGCCGGCGGAGAGCAGTTCCTGAACGGTGGCGGAGCCGACGAAGCCCGTGGCACCGGTAACGAAAACGCGCATGTGGTTGATTTTGTGAGTTGATTAACGACTGCACAAAGGTCCGGGACCGGCTCAGCGCGGGCATTGCGCGGGTCACACCATCTACTGTAAAAATCAAACCACAAACCCGAAGGCCGCTCAGCCCCGAAAGTCGCCCGGCGTGAGCGTGGTTTGCCGCTTAAAGAAATTGCAGAAGTGGGCCACGTCGGTAAAGCCCAGGCTACCGGCGATTTCCGAAACCGTCCAGCTGGTTTGCTTGAGCAGCATTTTGGCTTCCTGCGTCACGCGGGCGGCCACCAGGGCGGTGGTGGTGAGGCCGGTCATTTCCTTCAGCACCCGGTTGAGGTGGTTGACGTGCACGTGCAGCTGCCCGGCGTAGTCGGCCGCCGTGCGCAGGCGAAGCTGCTGCTGCGGATTTTCGAGCGGAAATTGCCGCTCCAGCAAGTCGGTAAACAGGGCCGCCAGCCGGGCCGCCGCCGAGTGGGCAGGCACCAGGGCCGCGGCGGGTTGCAGCCGCTGCACCTCGTGTAGCAGCTCCAGCAGGTAGGCGCGCAACAGGTCGTACTTATACGCGTAGTCGGAAGCTATCTCGCGCATCATCTTCTTGAAAATTCGCTCAATAGTGGCGTGCGCGGTGGCCGATACCTCCCAGAGCGGGTAGCTGCCAGGTTGAAAGATAGGTAGCTCGTCGGGGGCCAGGGCGCCCTGGGCCGGCCGCAGAAACTCGTTGGTGAATACGCAGAAATAGCCGGTTTGCGCCGCGTCGTGGGGTAGCCAGCGGTAGGGCACGCGGTGGGTGGCCACCCACAGGGCCCGGCCATCTACTTCCACCGCCTGGTCGGCGTATTCTACCCGGCTGCGCCCGCTGATGAGGCTGATTTTATGAAAGGCCCGCCGGTCGAACGTCATCGGCGGCCGGCTGGTGTTGGCCAGCATTAGGTCGGCGATGTCAAACACGTTGAACTGCCCGAGTTCCCGTGGCATGTCGGCGGGCTGCACCGGGTGGGGCGTAGCGGCAGTAGCGGCAGCTACTTTGGCGTAGAGTTCGGCAAGCGGGCGCGGCTTCATGGCTGATAGCTGTAAAAATCAAAGATAAGCCTACGCCGCCCCGGCCGGTTGGCTACTGCTTTTGCGCAGCACGGGCCTGCCGCCGCCCCGGGGGGGTAGCAGCAGGCCCGTAGGGTATGGAGGAAGTAGTTTAGCGTGCCCCGGCCTTTAGTCGATGGCCTGCTGGCGGGCAAATTCCTGCCCCACCTTGTCGTGGTCGTTGATGTAGGGCTGAATGATGATGCGGGTGCCCCGCTGGTACGTAAACAGGCGGTATGCCCAGTTAGTCAGTACGATAAGCTTGTTGCGGAAGCCCACCAGGTAATAGATGTGCACGAACAGCCAAGCTATCCAGGCGATGAAGCCGCTGAGCGTGTGCTTGCCCGGCAGGTCGGCCACGGCGCGGGCGCGGCCCACGATGGCCAGCGAGCCCTTGTCGAAGTAATCGAAGTGCTTCCAGGCCTCGTTGCGGCGCTGGCGCACCAGGTTTTCGGCCAGCAGGGTGCCCTGCTGAATGGCCGGCTGCGCCACCTGCGGGTGGCCCTTGGGCCATTTGTCGCTTTTCATCACCGCCACGTCGCCAATGGCGAAAATGTCGGTGTAGCCCAGTATCTGGTTGAAGTCGTTGACGAGGTAGCGCCCGCGTTCCACGGTTTCGGCGGGCAGGCCCTCGATGGTCGCGCCCGTAACGCCGGCCGCCCACACCAGGGTCTGGGTTGGAATTTCCTCCCCGTCCTTGAAGCGGACCGTGGTACCGTCGTAGCTGTCTACCAATTTGTTGAGCTTGATGTTGACGCCCAATTTCAGGAGGTAGCCGTGCGCGTGCTGGCTGGCTTCGGGCGACATGGGCGGCAGCACCCGGTCGAGGCCATCAACGAGGTAGATGTTCATCTGCCGGAAATCCAGGTTGGGGTAATCCTTGGGCAGTACGTGCTGGCGCATCTCGGCCAGCGAGCCGGCCAGCTCCACGCCGGTGGGGCCGGCCCCGGCAATCACAATGTTGAGCAGGCCCTGGCGCAGGGCCGGGTCCTGGGTCAGATTGGCCTGCTCGAAGCTTTGCAGGAGCTGGCTGCGCAGGTTCACGGCATCGGTGAGGTGCTTGAGGCCGAAGGCATTCTGCTCGATTTCCTTGTTGCCGAAGTAATTGGACTTGGTACCGGTGGCAATGACCAGGTAGTCGTAGCGCACGCTGCCGATGAGCGTGCTCACGGTCTTGGCCACCGGGTCGATGCCCGTCACGCGCACGAAGCGGAAGTGAAAGTCGGAATGGTCGTCGAACAGCTTGCGAATGGGCTCCCCGATGGATTCGGGCTCCAGGCCAGCCGTGGCCACCTGGTAGAGCAGCGGCCAGAAGCCGTGGTAGTTCTGCTTGCTCAGCATCACCACCTGAAATTGGTCGCTGGGCAGGTTTTTGGTGAGGTTGACGGCCCCAAAGCCACCCCCAATAACCACCACGCGGGGCTTGGTTGTGTCTGGGATATTGAGCGAAAGTTGGTCTAGTTGCAGCATGGCTGGTACAAGGAAGGCGAAGGGGCTATACGCAGGGCTGGCCCCGTGGTGACGGGTGGGGCCAGCCACCGAGGCAAAACTAAGCCGAACAGTACCGGTCCTCCGCCGTCAAAAAGCCTCCCCGGCGTGGGGAGGCTCGGGTGGATAGGACCGTGAGCAAACCGGGATTAGCTCAGGGCCTTTTCATTAACCGAATTGATGGCCAGTTGATTGAGTAGCTCATCGGCGCTTTTTTCCTCGGCCAGCGTGTCGTGGAGTAGTGCGGCCTCCGTGTGGTAGCCCAGGCGCCGGGCAAAGTAGACGGCGGTGCCATACTGCGCAATTTCATAATGCTCAACGCCCTGCGCTGCCGAAATAAGGGCGGCGTCCAGTACTTCGTCGGTGGCGTTCAGGGCCATCATTTGCTCGCCTTCCTCAACCAGGCCCTGCATCGCCTTGCAGCGGGGGCCGTCGAGGTCAACGGCCAGGTTCGTCGCAATTTGCTCGAGGCGGGCTACGTGGTTTTCGGTTTCGTCCAGGTGCTTTTCGAAGGCCATGCGCAGGCGCGGGTCGGTGGCCTTGTCGGATAGCATGGGCAGGGCCTTGAGCAGCTGCTTTTCGGCATCGTAGAGGCCTTGCAGCTTGAGGGTAAACAAGTCGGCGAGGGTGGTTTGCTTGTCAAACATGGCAATAAATGGAAAAGGAGAGGAGGTAGGAAATAGTGACAACAGATAGTTATCTAACGGCTCCCCAGCCGCCCTGAGTTATTGCATTGCCAGGTTAAGCAATTGATTGGTAAGTAAATTGGTAATTTGTACGGAGGTATGTTCCGTAGTTTTCGCCCCTCGCCAAAGCCCGCGCTGGCCGGAACTCCCCGATCGGGCACGCCGGGGGCGGTTCTGTACCACTAGTTGCGTGCCCTGTCCGGGGGCGGGGTCACGGCCAACTTGCCGTCGAGTAGCTGGGTGCGGCCGCGTAGGGTGCAGTGTCGCAACTCGGGTAGCTGCTGCGGCAAGGCATCGCCCTGCATACGACCATTGCAACAAGGAATATTACAAAATAATTAAGCTGGCTCAACCTAGTCAGTAGCGGGTGACTAACGAGGTATAATCGTGAAGGATAGGGATTTGTAAAATAGTCGGCGGCTGGCTGGCGCATGTAGAGCGCATGAGGGCCGACTGGCTGGCCAAGTCGCGACCGCAGTTTACTTTGCCGAAAAGGGCGTCCAATCCGGCCCTTTGCCGCTGCTTATGATTCGCGTTTTTTTGGTCGATGACCACCACATCGTGCGCTCCGGCCTGCACCTGCTGCTCAGCGCGCAGCCCGACTTGGAAGTGGTGGGGGAGGCCGGTGATGGCTACGAACTACTGGCCCAATTACCCGCCACGCCGGCCGATGTCGTACTGCTCGACGTAAACATGCCCGGCATGGACGGCCCCGAAACCGCCCGCCAGCTCCGCGCGCAGTACCCCGACGTACGCATCCTGGCCCTGACGATGCTCGATAAGGAAAATCACATTTTCCAGATGCTCGACGCGGGTGCCCACGGCTACCTGCTCAAAAGCTCGGGCGTGGACGAAATCGTGACTGGCGTACGCACGGTAGCCGCCGGTGGGCAGTTTTTGTGTACCGCCGCCGGCCTCACCGCCCTGCAAAAGCTGCGCGACAACCCCCGCGCCACCGAGCCGACCGAGAAGTCGGGCGGGCTGTCGCGCCGCGAAATCGAAGTGTTGCAACTCATTTCGCAGGGGCTGACCACGGGCGAAATTGCCGATAAGCTATTCCTAAGCAAGCGCACCATCGAAACCCACCGGCAGAATATGATGGAGAAGATGCAGGTTAAGAATACGGCCGCGCTCATCAAGCAAGCGATGGCCGATGGGTTGCTGATGGATTAAGTAAATAGCTCTGAATAAGCGCCTCTACTAGCTCCACTAGCGCGAGTTTAGCGCAGCGTAACTCGTGCTGGCCATGATGTGGAGGCTGCGCCTCCACTGCCGCGCTAGCGGCAAGCCCGCGTCCGAACGGCGTTAAATGGAATAGTATGTCAACGTACAGATTGCCGCGTTGCGGCAGTGGAGGCGCAGCCTCCACGTCATGGCTAGCACGAGTTACGCTGCGCTAAGCTCGCGCTAGTGGGGGGAGCGCACGACCATACTTCAGCTCGGGAGCGGCTGGGGCGTGTAAGTGGGGCCGAGGCAGCGCGGGCCCTGGGCGGTCCAGGCCAGCTTGTCGATGCAGAGCTGGCGCTCGGTCATGGCGGCGTTCCAGGCGTGGTACACCAGGTACTCGGTGCGGCCGTCGGGGCCGAGCACGTGCGAGTGGTGGCCGGGGCCGCGCACGTGGCCGGGCACCGAGTGCAGCACCCGCGCCCCGGCATCGGAGCCGGAATCCTGGTAAGGCCCCAGGATGTGGTCAGCGGTGCAATAATCGACGCCGTAGCGGTCGGTCAGGAAATTAGCCCCGCTGAAAAAGCAGTAGTATTTGCCCGCGTGGCGGCGCACGAACGGTCCTTCCAGCGTGTGCCACTGGGCGAAAGTACGGTTGCCGTAGAGCGGCATGAGGCGGTTGGCCTCGAAGAGCGTCCACTTGTGGCGGGCGCGCAGCACGGTGCGCGGCTCGCCCGCCAGCTTGGTCATGGAAGTCAGCCGGTCGACCACGAGGCCGGTGCCGGGGTAGTAGCCATCGGCCGAGTCGGTAAAGTCGCGGGCATAGAACAGGTACCATTGCCCATCGGTATCCTGGAAGGCGTGGGCATCGATGGTGAACTGGCTATCGGCCACCGGCAAAGTCGCCACCTCGGTATACGGCCCCTCGGGGCGGCGGCTGGTCGCCACGTGCAGCTGGTGCCCCACCGTGGCCCCGATGGCCCCGCCGCCCCGCGAGTAGTACATGTAAAACGTGCCCTCGTGCACCACCACCTCGGGCGCCCAAAAGTCGTACTCCTCGGCGCCGGCCGGGGGCGTCAGCGCGCCGCCCAGCGGCTGCCAGTCCACGAGATTAGTAGAAGCTAACACGCTGAACACCCGACCGTCGGCCGTGCGGCCCTTGCCGGTGGTACCGAAGGCGTAGTAGCGTCCCGCGTGGCGCAGCACGAAAGGATCGGGAAAATTGCGGGCCACCACCGGGTTGGTGTAGGTGCGGGCCGCGGCGGCTGAAGAGGAGCGCATAGCCAGCAGGGCCAGCCCGGTGGCCGAGCCTTTAAGAAAAGAGCGACGAGAAGCCATTGGCAGCGTGGAAAAGGAGCGGGCGCAAGTCGGCGGCCCGGTGAATAGAGAGCGGGGGAGGCGACGGCTTATTCCGTCGGCAGCTGGCGGTTGAAGTGCAGCTGGAGCAGCGTATTGATCTTCTCGGCCGTGAGGGGCTTGCTGACGAGGCCGGCGATGGGCAGGTCGTTGATGCGGTTCATATCGCGGGCGTCCATTGAAGTAGCCAGCACCACGATCACGGTAGCATCGCGCCGGGCCTGGGGCAGGTGCAGGTAGGCATCCAGAAACTCCATGCCGCCCATGCCGGGCATGGCCAGGTCGAGCAGCAGCAGGGTGGGCACGTAGGGCGGCGGCTCGGCGAGCAGGGCCAGGGCTTGCTCGCCGCCGGAAGTTATCTGAATGTGGTCGGTTACCTTCAGCTTATTGAGCAAGTGCTCGTTAAGAAAGTTGGTCGTGTCGTCGTCATCGACGAGTAAAATGCGGGGAAGCTTTTCCATCTTTGAAAAAAGACGCCGGGCGCGGGGGAAAGTTGCGGGAAGAAAACAGCCCGTCGCCGGCGCGTAAAGGGTAGAAGTTTTACAACATGTTTTAGGGCAATGGAATGATTGGGCGGCGCTTGGGCTAAGCAGCTAAGCAAAGTATTGCATTTTTTTTGATTTACCGCGCTTCCGGCCGGCCGGTGCGCAGCGAGGAGGCGCGCACCAGCAGCTCGGGCTGCAGCACCACGTGGCGGGGCGCGCTGGCGGGCTCGCGCTCGTCGAGCAATTCCAGCAGCAGGCGGGTGGCGGTGCGGCCCATCAGTTCGCAGTGCTGGTCGACGGAGGTGAGGCGCGGCAGCGTGAGCCGCCCGAAGACCTCGTTGCTGAAGCCCACCAGGCCCATATCCTCGGGCACGCGCAGGCCGCGCTCGGTGAGCACTTCCAGCGCGCCGGCCGCCGAAAAGTCGCTGCCCGAAAACACGGCGTCGGGCGGCTGGGGCAGGGCCAGCAGCTGCCGCATGCTGGCGTGGCCGTCGGGCATGTCCATGTGCCCGAATACGATAAGCTCTTCCTCCACCGGCAGGCCGTACTCGCGCAGGGCATCTTCGTAGCCCTGGCGGCGGTGCTTGTAGATGTTGAGGTACTGCGGCCCGCTAAAATGGGCAATGCGCCGGTAGCCCTGTTCCAGCAGGTGCCGGGTGGCCCGGTAGCCCCCGGCGCGGTCGTCGAGCACCACCGCGTTTACGTCGTGCCCCACCAGCACGCGGTCGAAAAATACCAGCGGAATGTCGCGCTTGCGCACCTTTTCGAAATGCCGAAACTCGTTGCTCGTGCGCGAGAGCGACACTAAGATGCCCGCCACCTGCGCGCTCATGAGCGTTTCGAGGTTTTCGCGCTCGTGGGCCAGGTCCTCGTTCGACTGGCAGATGAGCACGTGGTAGCCCGCCTGGCTGGCCGCCGCCTCGATGCCCTTCACCACCTGCGAAAAGAAATTGCCGTCGATGTGCGGCACCACCACGCCGAGCAGGTTGCTGCGGCCCTTGCGGAGGCCGGCGGCCAGGCTGTTGGGCCGGTAGCCCAGCTCTTTGGCCAGCATGGTGACGCGCTTGGCCGTGGCCTCGCTGATGGCGGGGTGCCCGCTCAGCGCCCGCGACACCGTGGAAGTAGAAAGCTGGAGCTGCCGGGCCAGGTCCGTGATGGAAGCGCGTTTTTTTGCCACCGAATGCAAGGGGAGAGGACGCCCGCCGCCGGAAGAATGCCCCCGGCTTTTTGCAATAAACAGTGCAACGGGCCGTGCAAAGGTTGCACAAAATTTCCCGGATTTCCCGTCGTGCAAACGTTTGCACAACGCTGCCGCTGAGCGTACTTTGCGCTCCCGGCCGGTGGCTGGCTGGCCCGCGGGGCCAGGGGTTGGCTTGCTGCGGTTTCTTTCATTCCCCTTTTTCCTTTTCCCATGTCCCACCCAGTTTCGGGGCCGCCGCAGTGCGGGGTCCTGGCTAGCCGTCCGTGCGCGGGCGGCGGGTCCGGCTACGGCCGTACTCCTTCCGCCGCTCAGCGGCAACCTGTTAAGGCGCAGATTATTACGAAAAGAAAAAGATTGCGCAATGGCTGCTTGGTTCTGGTGGCCAGCGCCTTGAGCCTGCCCGCTGCCCAGGCCCAGGCGCTGCGTCCGCCCGCGTATCCGCTCGTCACGCACGACCCGTATTTCAGCGTGTGGGCCATGCAGGAGGAGCTGACCGGCGCGCCCACCCGGCACTGGACCGGCACCCCGCAGAGCCTCGAAGGCGTGGTGCGCGTCGATGGGCAGGCATACCAGTTTCTGGGGCAGGCCGGGCCGCAGTACCGGGCCGTGGTGCCCACCGTGCGCGAGCAGCCCTACCGGGCGCGCTACACGTTCAAGAAGCCGGCGGCGGGCTGGGAGAAGCCGGGCTTCGCGGCGGCCACGCGCTGGCAGGAAGGCCCCGCACCCTTCACCGACAATAAATCCGAGCACGGCACCGAATGGACGGGCGGCGACATCTGGGTGCGACGCACCGTGCGCGTGGCTACCCCCCAAACTGCTGGCGAGCTGCGCCTGCTGATGCAGCACGACGACGATGCCGAGGTATACCTCAACGGGGTGCTGCTCAGCAAGCAGCCGGGCTACAACAGCGGCTACGACTTCTTCACTATTCCGGCCGCGGCCCGGCAGGCACTGCGCGCCGGCGATAACCTGCTGGCTCTGCACGCCAACAGCCCCCGGGGCGGCGAGTACCTCGACGCGGGCCTCTACGAAACGCTGCCCGCGCCCGCCCCGCTGCCCGCGGCCCGCCAAACGGCCGTTGCCCTCACCGCTACCCAAACCACCTACACCTTCGCGGCCGGCCCGGTGCAGCTGAAAGTCAATTTTTTATCGCCGTTGCTGCTCGATGAGCTCGAAACCGTGGCCCGGCCCGTGAGCTACGTCACCTGCACGGCCACCGCCACCGACGGCCAGCCGCACGCCACCCAGGTGTTGCTGAGCGAGGCCGGTACGCTGGCCGCCAATACGCCGTATCAGGAAGTAAGTACTCGCCCCGGGGCGGCCGGTAATCTGCACTGGCAGGCGCTGGGTACCACCGCCCAGCCGGTACTGGCCACGGCCGGCGACAACGTCCGCATCGACTGGGGCTACGCCTACCTGGCCGCCCCCGGCCGCGCCCAGCTCAGCGCCGGCAACCCGCAGGCTATCAAAACGGCCTTCGTCAAAACCGGCGCGCTGCCCGCGGAGGCGCCCGCCAAGGGCCAGGCCCAGCGGGTGGCCCAGGCCACCGTGCTCGACCTCGGGGCGGTGGGCACCGCGCCCGCCGAGCAGCATTTCCTGCTGGGCTACGATGCGCAGTACGCCGTGCAGTACTTCGGCCAGAACCTGCGGCCGTGGTGGCGCCGCGACCCGGCCATGACGATGGACAAGGCCCTGGCCGCCGCCGAGGCCGACTACCCGCGCCTGCGCCGCAAGGCCAGCGAATTTGACCAGCAGCTGGCGGCCGACGCCCAGAAAGCGGGCGGCCAGCAGTACGCTGACCTGTGCCAGTTGGCTTACCGCCAGGCCATTGCGGCGCACAGCATCGTGGCCGGGCCGAAGGGCGAGCTGCTGTTTTTCTCGAAGGAAAACTTCTCCAACGGCTCCATCGGCACGGTAGACATCACTTACCCGTCGGAGCCGCTGTTCTTGCTGTATAATAATGAGCTGGCCAAGGGCATGCTGCGCTTCATTTTCGACTACAGCGAGTCGGGGCGCTGGAAGAAGGACTTTCCGGCCCACGATGTGGGTACCTATCCGCTGGCCAACGGCCAGACCTACGGCGAGGACATGCCCGTGGAAGAGGCCGGCAACATGCTGATTGCCACCACCGCCGCCGTGCGCCTGGATGGCCAGCCCGACTTTGCCCGCCAGCACTGGCCCATGCTCACCAAGTGGGTGGAATTTCTGAAGCGCGATGGCTTCGACCCGGCTAATCAGCTCTGTACCGATGACTTCGCCGGCCACTTGGCCCGCAATACCAATCTCTCGGTGAAGGCCATCATGGGCATCGCCTGCTACGCCGACCTGGCCCGGCAGCTCGGCGATACCAAAGCCGCCGACGAAAACCTGGCCCTGGCCCGCAACCTCGCCCGCAAGTGGATGACAATGGCCCGCGACGGCGACCACTACGCCCTGACCTTCGACAAAACCCCCGGCTCGTGGAGCCAGAAGTACAACCTGGTCTGGGACAAAGTGCTTAGCTTAAACGTTTTTCCACCCGAGGTGGCGGAGCAGGAATTGGCCTTCTACCTCCGGCACCAGCAGAAATATGGCCTGCCGCTCGACAGTCGCAAGACCTACACTAAGTCGGACTGGATCATGTGGACCGCCACGCTGGCCAGCAACCAAGCCGATTTCGCGGCGCTCGTCAACCCCGTGTGGCACTTCGCCAACGACACTCCCAGCCGCGTGCCCCTCAACGACTGGCACGAAACCACCGACGCCAAGCAAGTGGGCTTCCAGGCCCGCTCGGTAGTAGGCGGCTACTTCATGAAAATGCTGGCTGATAAGCTGGCCGGGAAGTAGGTTGGATTACACGTAATAAAGCCCGTCGTGCTGAGCCTGTTGGGGCTGCTTAGCACGACGGGCTTTTGTAACACCAAGCTCCAGCTTGGTGATGCGGCCGGGTTTACGTCCCAGACGCATCACCAAGCTGGAGCTTGGTGTTACAGGTGCTGGCGGGGTAGTGCGAGCTACTTCTTATTCACCAACTCAAAGCGCTCGAAAGCAACCGTAGCCGAGCTGGGCCCCTGGGCTACTACGCCCACGCGCACGCCCCGGTCCCAGGGCGGTAGGAACTGGCCGTCGGCGCTGTCGGTACCGGGGAGCAGCTCGGTCCAGGTGCGGCCGTCGGGGCTGAAGGCGAAGCGGAAATGGCGGCCGCCCTGGGCCTGGAGGCGCAGGTGTAGGGTGGGGCTGGCGGTGGGCAGGGGCAGTTCGGCCAGGGTGCGGGGCTGGCCGTCGCGCACCTCCTGCACTTGCAGCTTGCCCGCGCCGGCCAGTAGGCCGATGGCGTTTTTAGGGTCGCCGAGGGCGGCGATGCCGGCGGTGGTGCCAGCGGGCAAACTGCTGGGATTGAGTAGGGTAGTGGTGGCGGTGTAATCAGCGGCCAGCGTAGCGAAGCCCAGCGCCGCGCCGCCCTTGTCGGGCTGGGCGGTGAGGTGCAGCTGCCCGTCGCGCAGGGCAAATTGCGGCCGGTCTTCCACCGGCCACTCCCAGGCGGGGGCGAGCCGGGCAGCGGTAAACTCATCGGCCACCACGGCCGGGGCGGGCGCGGGGGCCGCGCTGGGGTTGGCGATAAATTCGGGCCAGCCGGATTGCGTCCAGGTGAATTCACTCAAGATACCCTGGCGGCCTACGTACTGCACGCTGCCCACCTGGTAGGCGTGGTGCAGCAGGTACCAATGGCCGTTGCGCTCGATGGCCGTGCCGTGGCCGGGGCAGGTCCAGTTGGCCTGCTTGGTGAGAATGGGATTGCGGTTGTACTTCTCCCAGGGGCCGAGCAGGGTCTTGGCGCGGGCCACGCCGATGGCGTAGGTGCAGTTGGCCCCGCAACAGCCATTGGCGGCGTAAAACATGTAGAAATAACCGCCGTGGCGCACCACGCTGGGGCCTTCCACGAGGTTGCCCTCCCAGGGCGCAGTGTTGCGAAACAGCTCCTTCTTCTCGCCCACCAGCTTGGTGCGGTCGGCACTCAGGCGCTGCGCCCACAGGGGCGTCGGCTGTTGCACGCTGTTGCCGTCTTCCTTCCAGATGAGGTAGGGCTGGCCGTTTTCGTCATTCACCGGGAAGCCGTCGATGGAGCCGTCGGGCTGGCCCACGAGCGGGCCGTGATCCTGGTAGGGGCCTTCGGGGCGGTCGGCGCTGGCCACGCCCACGGCCAGGTTGCCGCCGCGCTGGTGGGCGGTGTAAAACACGTAGGTTTTGCCGTTGGCCTCGTGGCTGATTTCGGGAGCCCAGAAATAGTAATCGGCCCAGGCCGGCCGCTCGCCCGGAAACACGTGCCCCACCAAATCCCAGTGCTGCAAGTCGGTAGACTTAAGCAGCGGAAACGTCGGCCCCCAGTTCGACGACGTGGCGGTAGCCCAATAGGTATTGCCCACCTTCGTCACCGAAGGGTCGGGGAAGTCGCCGGCCAGCACGGGGTTGGCGATGGGGGTGGGGGCGTTGGTTGAAGTTCTCGCTGAGGCTTTGACCGGGGCCGCTGGCTTAGTGCGCGGTAGCGTGCGCTGGGCCAAGGCTGGGCCAGCCAGCAGCAGGACACTGGCTAGGAAAAAGGATAAGTTGGTAGATGGCATAGTGAGGTGGTTTCGGAGGCCAAGGCAGATGGCGGAGTGATAAGAAGGAGGCATTATCCCATCTGCGCCTAGAACAAATCCTACGTCTCATTTACAGCTGTCATGCTGAGCTTGCCGAAGCATCTCGCTCGCTTCGTTGAGCAGCTTAGCAAAGAAGCGAGCGAGATGCTTCGGCAAGCTCAGCATGACAGCTAGTTACAGAGACTTACAAAGGTGCAAGGCTAGCCGCTAAGCCTATTCGCCGGCCGGTCGGGGTAAGGCCACGCCCGTGGCCACCGGTGTACCAAAATCGGGCGAGCCGTCGGCTTTCCAAGTAAATTGCTGCATACGCGGGGTGCGGACGTCGCCGCAGCCCTGGCCGGCGCGTAGGTTGGCGTGGTAGATAATCCAGTTTTGGCTACCGTCTTTCGAGGTGAAGAAGCCGTTATGACCCGGCCCGTAGGCGTTGTTGGTAGGATTTTGGGTGAACACCGGCGTCGGAGACTTGCTCCAGGAAGCGGCGTCGAGCGGGTCGGCGGTGGCGCTGGCCGTGAGCAGGCCCAGGGCGTAATTATCCGTGCTGCAATGGCTGGCCGAGTACACCAGGAAGGTTTTGCCCGCGTGCTGAATCACCTCCGGCCCCTCGTTTACCTTGGGCGTGCCGTTGAGCTCCCAATCGTACTGCGGATGGCTGAGCTGGGTGCGCGCGCCGGTAAGCGTCCAGGGGTTGCTCATGCGGGCGATGTACAGATTCTGCTGGTCGGAGCCCGCCTCCTGGCCGCTCCACACGAGGTAGCGCTGGCCGTTTTGCTCCAGGATGCTGCCGTCGATGGCCCATAAATCCTGGCCGGGCACGGCAATCTGACCCTTCTCCACCCAGGTGCCGGTGGTGGGGTCGGGATTGGCGTTTTCGAGCACCCACAAGCGCTGGCCGCCGCAGCAGTTGCCCGGCCCCGCCGTGAAGTACACGTACCACTTGCCATCCAGGAAGTGAATCTCCGGGGCCCAGATGTCGTGCGAGGCCGGCCCCGTGGCCTTGGGCGTCCAGATGGTCGTGCTCACGCCCGAGGCCAGCTCGCTCATCTTGGCGGTTTTGCGCAGCACGAGGTTGTTGCCGGTGGTTTGCATGTAGTAGTACGTGCCATCCTTCTGGTACACCCACGGGTCGGGGCCGCTGGCGAGCAGCGGGTTGGTGAAGGTGGTCGCGGCGGGCGTGGGGGGCGCAGGCGGCGTCACGCCCCCGCCCCCGGACGAGCCTTTGGAGCAGGCGCAGGCCATGCAGCCGGCCAGCAGCAGCGTGGTCCAGCGGGAAGGTTGGGAAAATAGCATAAGCGAGGGTGGGGTGGCGGCGGTTGTGGAAACAGGATTTGGTGAAGTCAAGCGGCCGGATGGCCACCCAAAAAGACGTTGTCATGCTGAGCCTGCGAAGCATGAAAAGCATGACAAGCGTCTTAGAAGCTGTTGAAGTCATTACTGACCATCCAAAAACTAGCTGTCATTGCGAGCGCAGCGAAGCAATTACACCCGAACGGCGCGGCCAAACAGGTGCGATTGCTTCGCTGTGCTCGCAATGACAGCTAGTTTAGCTAACTCAAAAAGCTTGTGCTAGATAGCGAATTAATACCCCGGGTTCTGCGTCAGGGTCAGCAGGTCCACGTCAACCTGGGGTAGCGGGAGTAGGCGCGATTTACCCACCACGAAGCTGTTGAACTGCGCGTCGCGGGCCTTGAGCTGGTCGACGCCCGCCTGGGTATCGAGCAGGCCCCAGCGCTGCAAGTCAAACCACCGCACGCCCTCGCCGGCCAGCTCGGTGGCGCGCTCGTGCATGAGCTGGGTGCGCAGGCTGGCCTGGGTGAAGCCACTGGCCGATAGCGGCTTGAGATTGACGCTGGCCCGCTGGCGCACCTGGTTGATGAGGGGTACGGCGTCGGCCGTACGGCCCTGCTCGTTGAGCGCCTCGGCTTGCAGCAGCAGCACGTCGGCGTAGCGAATCACGCGCTGGTTGATGGGCGAGTCGAAATCCTCAAATTGCCGGTAGTAATCAGTCTGGTACTTGCGCCAGTACACCCGGGCGCGGTCGCGGGCGTTGCGGCCGTAGCGGGTCAGGAAGCCGACGCCGTAAGCCAGCGTGTCGCCGTCGGTCGGCAGGGCGGTGGGGAATTGGGCCTGGTCCTTGCGGTTGTAAAACACCGTGGTGGCCAGGCGCGGGTCGCGCTGCCCGGTGGCGGTGGGCTCCTGCAAAAACTCGTTCACGATCCAGGGCCGCACCTCGCCGTCGTTGAAGCCGAAGCCCGGTACGCCCCAGAATTGCGAGCGCTGCCCGCCCTGCGACGAAGTCGCGTCGGGGCCGCCGCCCGAGTCGTTGCCGCCCTTCTTCTCATCCGAAAACTGCACCTCGAAAATCGACTCCGCGTTGTTTTCCGAGGTGTGGCGGAAGTTGTCGGAGTAGGTATCGACGAGCCGGTACGTGCCCGAGCCGATGACCAGCGCAAACTGCGCCTGGGCGTCGGCCCAGCGCTTGTTCTGCATGTAGGCCTTGCCCAGCAGCGCCTGCGCGGCGCCCCGGGTGGCGCGGCCCACGTCGGCCGAGCTGTAGCTGGCCGGCAGGTCGGGGGCGGCTTCCTGCAAGTCTTTGATAACCTGCGCCCACACGTCGGCTTCCTTGGCCTGCGGGGTGGTTTGGGTCAGGTCGGTGGTGTAAGTGAGGGCCAGCGGCACGTTGCCGTAGAGCGAGGCCAGGTTGAAGTAGGAGAGGGCGCGCAAAAACTTGGCCTCGGCCAGCACGCGCTTTTGCAGCCCGGCATCCATCTGGATGGTGGGCACGCGGTCGAGCACCTGGTTGCAGCGGAAAATGGTGCGGTAGTGGTCGCGCCAGATGTTGTTCGACACCTCGAAGTCGTAGTTGGCCTGCACGAAGCGGGTGAAGTCGGCCAACTCGCCCCAGGGGCTCTGGCTCCAGCCGATGTCGTCGCGCAGGTCGAAGGCGAAGTTGAGCCAGCGGCGGTACATGCCCAGGCCTTGCAGGCCGGCGTAGCAGGCGGTGGCCCCGCGCACGGCGTCGTCGCTGGTTTGCCACGACGACTCCACGGTGGGCAGGTTGGGGTTTACCTGGTCGAGAATGTTTTTCTCGCAGCCGGTGGCGCTCAGCAGCAGGGTGCCCGCCAGCCCCAGCCGGGTTAATACGGATACTTTCATGGTATAGCTACCTGTAAATGCGGGTGGGAGAAGGAGTTAGAAGCCGGCCTGCACGCCGAGCGTAAACGAGCGCAGGTTGGGGTAGGAGCCCGTATCGACGCTGCGCGCCAGCGTGCCCTGGCCCACGGTTTCGGGGTCGTAGCCGGTGTAGTTGGTCACGGTAAACACGTTCTGGCCGGTCAGGAAAATGCGCAGCGAGTTGATGTACTTCGAGCGCTGGAGCAGGTCGGTGGGCAACGAGTAGCCGAGCTGCACGTTTTTGAGGCGCAGGTACGAGCCGCTTTCCAGCCAGCGGGTGGTGGCGTAGCGGTCGTTGTTGCCGGGGGCCACGTCGCCGTTGGGACCGCCCGCGATGATGGCCCGCGGGGTAGTGTTCGAGGGGTTGGTGGGCGTCCAGGGGCTGAAGTCGGCGCGGTGGTTGTTGTTGTCGTCGGTGCGCTCCAGCCAGTATTTGCCCTCGTTGAATACGTCGTTGCCCTGCACGCCCTGGAAGAAGGCCGCCAGGTCGAAGCCGCCGTAGCTGGCCGTCAGGTTCAGGCCGTACTGGATTTTGGGGAACACCCGGCCCACGTGCACGCGGTCTTTGTCGTTGATGACGCCATCGCCGTTCACGTCCTTGTAGCGCACGTCGCCGGCTTGCAGGCCCGCCGGAATGTTGGTGTCGCCGGTCTGGTAAATGCCGTCGAACTGGTAGAGGTAGAGCGAGCCCACCTCGTAGCCCGCCTCGGTGCGGGTGATGCTGCCCGGCCCGCTGGTCAGGAACTGCGGGGCCGAGCCTTCGGTCGAGCCGGTGTTGAGGGTCAGTACTTTATTTCGGAGCGTGGTCAGGTTGGCCGTGGCGCCGTACTTGAAGGCCTTGCGGTCGTCGGCGTAGCCCACCTTAAACTCGAAGCCCCGGTTTTCGGCCTCACCGATGTTCTGGTAGGGGAGCGCCCCCGCGTTGGCGAGGGTGCCGGGCAGGTTCACGGCGGCCAGCAGGTCGGTCGTGCGCGAGATGTAGTAGTCGGCCGACAGCGAGAAGCGGTTTTCGAGCAGCGCCAGGTCCAGGCCGTAGTTCTGGGTGTTGCGGCTTTCCCACTTGATGTTGCTGGGCAGCGTTGTCAGGATGGCCCCGTTCTGGATGTTCTGGCCAGTGCCCAGCACGTAGTTGGCGTTCGTGTTGAGAAAGCCCTGGTAGAGGTACGAGCCGCCGTAGGCCCCGGTCAGGTACTGGTTGCCCAGCCGGCCGTAGCTGGCCCGCAGCTTGAGGTCGCTGATGACCGTGATGCCCTCAAAAAACTTCTCCTTCGAGATGCGCCAGCCCACCGAGCCGGCCCCGAAGTTGCCCCATTTGCGCTCGGGCGCGAAGCGCGACGACCCGTCGCGGCGGAACGCGCCCGTCACCAAGAAGCGCCGGTCGTAGTCGTAGGTCACCTGCCCGAAAAAGGATTCTAGCGCCTGCACGTACGATGAGCCAATCACCTGCGGCGTCTGGGTGCCCGCGTCGAGCGCCCAGTAGTACGTGGGGCCGGTGCCGTAGCCGAAGTTCACGCCCCGCGTAAACTCGAAGCTGCGACGCTGCCGGCTGTAGCCCGCCACGGCCGTGAGGTTGTGCTGGCCAAAGCTTTTGTCGAAGGTCAGCGTGTTTTCGGCCTGGCCGAAGAGCTCGTTGCCCTGGTCGTCGCCGTAGTTGGATGGCGTGGTCGCGTCGTTGCGCCGCCAGATGCCGTACTGCCGCTTCTGCTGGTCGCGGAAGCCGTGGTACTCGATGCCCAGGTTGAGGCGGTAGCGCAGGAAGTCGAAAATCTGCACCTCGGCGTAGGCGTTGCCCAGGATGCGGTTGTTAGTGCTGGTCGAGTTGAGCAGGCGTTGCAGCGCGATCGGGTTGGTACCGAAGGTGATGGCGTTGTTGTTGCCAATGCCGAAGCCGCCGGGCGTGGTCGGGTCGTTCACCGGGATGACGGGCAGCATCCGCAGAATGTCCACGAAGGGCGTGCCGTTGAGGTAGGTCTGATTAGCCCGCACGAGCTGTAAATTCTCGCCCACACGCAGCCGGCCCCGGGTAAAGCCCGTGTTTACCCGCGCCGTGAAGCGCTCGAAATTCGGCCCCTGCACGGTGCCGTTCTGCTTGAAATACCCGCCCGAGACGTTGTAGTTCGAGTTTTCGCCCCCGCCCGAGAAGCCCAGGTTGTAATCCTGCACCGAGCCCTGTTTGAAAAACTCATTCTGCCAGTTGGTATCGATGCCGGCGGGCAGGTTGGCGGCGTAGGGCTGGCGCGGCAGGCCAGCGTTGTCGTAGGCCTGGTTGTTGACGGCCGCCCACTGCGCCGCGTTGGCCAGGTCGAGCTTGCGCCAGATGTTCTGAATACCGCCGCTGGCGTTGAAGCTGATGGCGGCCTTGCCGTTTTTGCCGCGCTTGGTGGTGATGATAATCACGCCGTTAGCGCCCGATACGCCGTAGGGAGCCAGCGCCGCGGCGTCCTTGAGCACCTGCACCGACTCGATATCGGCGGGGTTGATGTCGCGCCCCGCGCTGCTGGTGGGCTCGATCCACAGCCCGTCGACCACGTAGAGCGGGGCGCTGCTGGCCCCGCCCAGCGTGCCCAGCCCCCGGATGTTGACTACCGGCCCCTGGCCCGGCGCGCCCGAGTTGGTCACCTGCACGCCCGGCAGGCGGCCCTGGATGGCCTCGGCCGTGGAAGCTACCGGGGCGCGCTGCACCTCGGTGGCCCCCAGCGTAGTTACCGAGCCGGTCACGTTTTGCCGCTCCTGGGTGAGGTAGCCCACCACCACGGCTTCCGAAAGCTGCTGGGCGTCAGTGGCCAGGCGGATGGCCAGGGTGGTCTGGCTGCCCACCACAATGGTCTGGGTGGCGTAGCCGATGGAGGAAATCACCAGCGAGCCGCCCGCGGGCACGTCGATGGTAAAGTTGCCGTTGGCGTCGGTCGAAGTGCCCTGGGTGGTGCCCTTCACGAGCACCGTCACGCCGGGCAGGCCCTCGCCTTTTTCGTCGGTGACGCGGCCGGTAACGGGAGCCGCTGGCTGGCCGCCGCGTACCAGCAGCGAAGAGCTGGCCGCCAAGGGGGCCGCAGTGGCCGCGGCCAGTAGGAGGCAGCAGGCCAGCATGGGAAGCAACAACCGCCCGGTGGGGGGTACGAGCTTTTTCATGGGGGTGGGATTAAGTGGAAAAGCAGCGGAAATAGCCGAGTTTATGCAAACGTTTGCACGGATGGCGGTAACCAAGCCGCGCTCGTAGGCGCCGATAAAGGCAAACCAGAATAATCGAGTAGGCGCAGTCTTACCAGCCGAGCCGAAAGCTCCAGTGGCTGGCAACTACCGGCCGTAGCCACTAGCTACGCCGGGCAAAAACAAGCAGCAGGATGCCGAATGGCGGCGTAAAAATAGGTTCTTTTTGGACAACGCAAAACGCGGGTAGTTACACTTTTTTTACTGGTAACTAACATTTAATCAGTATTGTGCAGCTTATTGCTGGCGGCTGATTGCGCAGAAATGCGTCCAAGTAAGCGGCTAGCTATTTGGGATTTGCAACTGTTCGTCCAAGCCTTAGTGCCGCATTATTTTACCATTAGCCTCAGTTCAACGCGCTTCTCAGGATCATCGAATAGTACAGCCTGAAGACGCCAAATTTTTATTCTATTCGCCGTCTTGCGTATGATGCGGTAAGGCCAGCGTCGCCTGGTTAGCCTAGTGAATAGGCGCTTTTAATGCTCTTGCGTGCAAACGTTTGCACGCAAAAAAGAGCTAGCGATGGCCGAGATTGGCTGAGTAGTGCGGTTGCGGAGCCAGTAGGTAGCCGTGCGGGCTTTGTAGACCGCGTCTTGTCAGCCCGATAGGCGCGGACTACAAAGTCCGCACGGCTACCCATCGGCTCGGGTTACAATCCACGCAAAAAGCCCCGCGCTCCTGGGGAAGCGCGGGGCCGTTGGCGAAAGAGCAACTAGGAGCTTAGCGGCGGCCGTAGCCATAGCCGTAGGCCGGGCCGTGGTCGTGGCGGTGCTGGGCTTCCCAGCGAGCCCGCGCAATGGCGGCCTGGCGCTCGCGCTCACGCTGAGCTTGTTCGATGCGCAGGCGCTCCTCGTAGCGGGCCCGTTCGCGGGGCGACATCCGGCGCGGGTCGCGGTCGTGGTCGATGGGAGCGGCGGCCGAGGCGGCGGTAGTTACGAAAAGCGCAGCGGCGGCAACAAACGAAAAAAGGGAGGTTTTCATGGTAAGCGGCAGGTAAAAGGGTTAGAAAAGGAAAGGAAGACGCGTCTGCTTTCCATTTTGCAAGCCCTGTGCCACGCCCAAGCGCTAGCTCGGCAGCGATTTTTCGGCAAAATTCTGATTATTAATGAGTAATAAATTTGTGCGCAGCGCCATTCATCGACCAACGCGGTAACTATACCGTCCAAATGCCCCAGGCAAGCTTAGCCATAAGCTTAAAAAGTGGGTGAATAGAGCCGCGCTGCCAGCCGTACAGGCCCCGCTGCTGCTGGCGCGACCCGCACTGGCGCGAGTTTAGGCGGAGCCGTAACTCGCCGCCGGTCAGTGGGTGGAGTTTCCAAACTCCACTGCCGCGAAGCGGCAAGTCGGCCTAGCATTCAGTTATTCAGTAAGTAAGCCGTCAACCGTACGCTACTTTGCGGCAGTGGAGTTTGGAAACTCCACCCACTGGCCGGCGGCGAGTTACGGCTCCGCCTAAACTCGCGCCAGCACCAGCGGGGCTAGCGCCAGCAGATTTGCTCCAGGCACCCCCAGTCGCTCCCCGCTAGCCCAGGTGCGTCACGAGCCACACTACGCCCAGGCACTTGAGCGTAAGGCGCAAGTGCCGCAGGGCCGTCGTAAGCTGGTTCTCAACCGAGCGACGCGAGATGTGCAGGCGCTCGGCAATTTCCTCGTTGGAGAAATGCTGGATGCGGCTGAGCAGGAAGATCTCGCGGCAGCGCTGGGGCAATTGGTTGAGCGCCGCCGTGAGCTTGCCCTCAAAATCGAGGCCGAGCAGGGCCGTTTCGCCAGTGTTGTAGGCGGCGTCGGTGCTCAGGGTGTCGAGCTCGTCGGAGTAATGCAGGCGGCTGGCGCTGGCGGCGCGCCGGAAACGAATGGCCTGGTAGTACACCGCCGCCGAGAGGTAGGCCGCCGGGGCGGCAATCTGGAGGCGCGCCCGCTCGGTCCAGAGCGTCAAAAAAATATCGTGCACAATTTCCTCGCAGGCCTCGCGGTCGGGCAGGCGGGCGAAGGCGGTGGTAAACAGCCGCCGCCAGTACCGCTCGTACAGCGCCGCGAAGGCCGCCGTATCGCCCTGCCGAATGGCTTCCCACAAAGCAAGGTCGGTGGCAGTCATGAGCAGCTAGCGCAAGAAAATGAGCAGACTATAACTAAATTTTCGCCGGGCCGCAGCGGGGCAGCCTACGCACCCAAATGTAAGAATGACCGCTAAGAAATGCGTCTCCAGGATTACTAAATAATGACGGCTCGAAAAAATTTTAACTTTTTTTTCAAAAAGTATGTGCGTAGGGGAGGGGGAAAGCACACTACCTAAGTGAGCCCCTTGCCCCATGACCGACGACGAGTACCTGGACCTTTACGACAAGCAGCAGACCCGCACGGCCACTGCCGAGGAACTGGCGCGCCTGGAGGCCTACCTGGCCGCCAATCCCCTGCCCGACCTGCCCTGGGACGAGGCCCGCATGGGCGCGGAGGAGGCAGCGCGGGCCGCCATCTGGCAGCGGCTGCGGCCCAGCTTGCAGCCAGCGCGCCGCCGACGGCGCTGGGCGGGCCTGCTGGCCCTGGTCGTAGTATTGGTGGCGGGCATCGGCTACCTGCGCTGGCCGCGCACCCCCGCGCCGCCGGTAGCCAGCCGGCCGAGTCGGCCCGCCGCCCCCGCCCGGCTGGCCCCCGGCCGCAACCAAGCCCTGCTCACCCTGGCCGACGGCCGTACCGTGCTGCTCGACCAGGCCGGCCGGGGCTTGCTGGCCCGGCAGGGCGGCAGCCAGGTGCAGAAAACGGCCGACGGCCAGTTGCGCTACGCTGTCGGTGCGCCGACCACCGGCCAGCCCCTCCTGTATAATACGGTAGCCACGCCCCGCGGCGGGCAATACCAGCTCACGCTGCCCGACGGCAGCCAGGTGTGGCTGAACGCCGCCTCGTCGCTGCGCTTCCCGGTGGCCTTCACCGGGGCCGAGCGGCGGGTCGAGCTGACTGGCGAAGCTTATTTTGAAGTGGCTAAGGATGCCCGGCACCCCTTCAAAGTAGCTGCCCGGGGGGCCGAGGTAACGGTGCTGGGTACGCACTTCGACGTGCAGGCCTATCCCGACGAGCCGGCGCTGGCCGCCACCCTGCTCGAAGGCGCGGTGCGCCTGAGCCAGGGCTCCCGGCAGGTGGTGTTGCAGCCGGGCCAGCAGGCCCGGCCCCAGCCCGATGGCACCGTGCAGGTGCGGGCCGTGGACGTGCAGCACGCCGTAGCCTGGAAAAACGGCTACTTCGTGTTCAACGACGAGCCTATCGAGGGCATCATGCGCCAGGTAGCCCGCTGGTACGACGTGGATGTGCAGTACCAGGGTGCGCTGACTAACAAGGACTTCAACGGGAAAATATCCCGCTACAAAGACGCCGCCGCCGTGCTGCGCATGCTGGAGCTGACCGGCGCCGTGCGTTTTACCACGCAGGGCCACCGCATTACGGTGCAGCCCTAGCGCCCCGCCCTTCTTTCTCCCACCCGCCCGTGTTACACCGCCCCCGCCGGGGGCTGGGCCGCGCCTTGCGCCACGCCGCCGCCCATGCCGCCAAACCAACCCTTCCTCACTCTTTTTTCTATGACGCACCCGTTTACCCCCCTGCTGGCCCCGGCCGGCCCCTGGCGGCGACTGCGGCGGCTGGCCCAGGCCACGCCGCTGGTGCTGGCCCTGAGCGCCCTCGAAGCGCCGGCCGCGGCGGCTTACGCCCAAACCATCACGCTCACCGAGCGCAACGTGCCCCTGAGCCAGGCGCTCAAGCACATCGAGCAGCAGAGCGGCTACACCTTCTTGTATAATACGCAGATGGTGCAGGCCGCCCGGCCCGTCACCCTCACCCTGCGGCAAGCCACGCTGGCCGAGGCGCTGAGCCAGGTGTTTGCCGGCCAGCCGCTCACGTACGCTATCGAGGATAAGTCGATCATCATCAAGCAAAAGCCAGCGGGTCGGGCGGCGGTAGCGGCACCCGTGCAGGTAATTGGTATCGTGCGCGACGAGAACGGCGAGCCCATTCCGGGCGTGACGGTGCGCGTGAAATCGGCCGACGCCCGCACGGCACCCTCCACCGCCACCGATGCCAACGGGCAATACAACCTCACGGTAGCGAGCCCCGACGCGGTGCTCATTTTCTCCTACGTGGGCTACGAGCCCCAGGAAATTCCCCTGAACGGCCAGACCAGCATCGAGGTAAAGCTGCGGCGCGGGGTGAGCAAGCTCGACGACGTGGTGGTGGTGGCCTACGGCACTACTACCCAGCGCGAAAATACCGGTGCCGTGGGCACCATCGACGCCAAAACCATTGCCCAGCAGCCGGTGAGCAACCCCATGGAGGCCTTGCAGGGCCGCCTGGCGGGCGTGCTCGTGACGCCGGCTACCGGCTTCGGCGGCTCGACGCTGAACGTGCAGATCCGGGGCCAGAACTCGCTGCTGGGGGGCAACCAGCCGCTGTACGTGGTCGATGGCGTGCCCTACGCGGCCAACGGCCTCAACAGCTTCGCCGCCTTCGGGGCCTTTGCCCCGCAGGGCAGCTACGACAGCCCGCTCAACAGCATCAACCCCGCCGACATTGCCAGCATCGACGTGCTGAAGGACGCCGACGCCACGGCCATCTACGGCTCGCGCGGGGCCAACGGCGTGGTGCTCATCACCACCAAGAAAGCCAAGGCCGGGCAGGGTAAGCTCGACGTGAACGTGTACACCGGCGCGGGCCAGGCCACCCGCTTCATCAACCAGCTCAACACTGAGCAGTACCTGGCCATGCGTCGCGAGGCCTTTGCCAACGACGGGATTACGCCCACGGCCGGCAACGCGCCCGACCTCGTGACCTTCGACCAGCAGCGCTACACCGACTGGCAGAAGACGCTGATTGGCGGCACCGCGCCCGTCACCGACGCGCAGGCCAGCTACACGGCCGGCACCACGCTCACGCGCATGGCCATCACGGGCGGTTTCCGGCGGCAGGGCAGCATTTATCTGGGCGATTATTTCAGCAACCGCTACAACGGTCGGCTGGCCATCAACCAGGCTTCGGCCAACGGGCGCCTGCACCTCGACGCTTCGATGGGCTACGTGCATACGTCTAACAGGCAGGCCGCGCAGGATTTTACCACCCTCATTACGCTGCCGCCCAACTACAACCCCTACAATGCCGACGGCACGCTCAATTTCGTGGCCGGCCTCACCAACCCTTACGCCATCGCCCTGCGCGGCATCACCAACACCAGCCGCAACCTGCTCGGCGACGTAGCCCTGAGCTACACCATCTTACCGGGCCTGGCGGCCAAGGTGAGCGCCGGCCTCAACCGGCTCACGATGGACCAGTTCAGCCCCCGGCCCGCCGCGTCGGTGAGCCCCTTCGATGGGGCGGTGAAGGCCTCGGCAGAGATTGCCAACGCCGCCACCACCACTTACCTGGCCGAGCCGCAGCTGACTTACAACCGCACCGTTGGCGTAGGTGACCTCCAGGTGCTGGCCGGCGGTACGTTTCAGCAAACGGCCAGCGAGCAGCTCTACGTGGCGGCTACCGACTACGTCTCCGACGCAGTACTCGAAAACCTGACCGCCGCCAGCACCAAAACTTACTACGTCGACGATGCCTTTACCTACCGCTACCAGTCGGTATTCGGCCGCCTGAACTACAACTACAAGGGCCGCTACATTGTCAATGGCACGTTTCGGCGCGATGGCTCGTCGAAGTTCGGGCCCGACAACCGCTGGGGTAACTTCGGGGCGGGCGGCGCGGCGTGGCTGTTCTCGGGCGAGGAGTTTGTGAAGAACAACCTGCCCGTGCTGAGCTACGGCAAGCTGCGGGCCAGCTACGGCATCACCGGCAACGACCTCGGCACGGGCTACTACGACTACCTGGCTACGTTTCAATCGACGGGCCGCGCGGCCTACGGCTCGCTGCTGGGCCTGACCCCCAGCCGCCTGAGCAACGCCAACTTCCGCTGGGAAAACGTGAAGAAGCTGGACCTGGCCATCGAGCTGGGCTTTCTGAAGGACCGCATCCTGCTCACGGCCGACTACTACCGCAGCATCTCCGACAACCAGCTGGTGGGCTACGCCGTGCCCAGCCAGACCGGCTTTTCGAGCGTTACCGCCAACTTCCCGGCCGTGGTGCTCAACCGGGGCTTCGAGTTCAGCCTGAACACGACCAACGTGCAGACCGGCCAGTTTACTTGGACCTCGGCCGCCACGCTTACCGTGCCCACCAACAAGCTGCTGGAATTTCCGAACCTGGCGGGCTCGTTCTACGGCAGCCGGTACCTGCTGGGCGAGTCTACGTCGCTCACGCGCTTTTACCCCTACACCGGCATCGACCCGGCCACCGGCCTGGCCAGCGGCACCTACGTCAGCCCCACCGGCCAGTTTGCCAACAACCCCGCCCTCTCGACGGAGATCCGCACCACGGGCTACCCCAAGTTCTACGGGGGGCTGCAAAACAGCTTGTCGTACAAAGGCTTCAGCCTGGATTTCTTCCTGCAATTCACCAAGCAAACAGCCAAGAGCTACGTGCCCCAGGGCCCGCCCGGCCAGAGCATGAGCAACTGGACCACCGACGCGCTGCGCCGCTGGCAGAAGCCCGGCGACGTGACCGACATTCCGAAGGCTACCGCGTCGTTTGGCCCCGCCTACAGCACGTATTTCAACTACACCAACTCGCCCGACGTGTTTGGCGATGCCTCGTTCATCCGCCTCAAAACGCTGGCGCTGGGCTACGCGCTGCCCGCCGCCACCGTGCAGAGCTGGCATCTGCAGGGGCTGCGCGTCTACGTGCAGGGCCAGAACCTGTTCACCCTCACCCGCTACAATGGCTTCGACCCCGAGGTGCCGTTGTGGGCGCTGCCGCCCCAGCGGGTGCTCACGGGCGGGGTGCAGGTGTCTATCTAATTGTTGGCTAAGAATTTAACTCGTTATGCAAACGCAAGCGCTACTTCGTTTTTCGCGCCGGCTGCTCGTGCCGGCCTTGCTGGGCCTGGGCTCGTGCAATTTTCTCGACGTGGGCCCGCCGCCCACCCAGGTAGTCGATACCAACGTGTACGCCGCCGACGGCTCGGCCACGGCGGGCGTGCTCGGCATTTACATCGGCCTCACCTCGCGGGGTACCGCCGTGCCCGGCATTGCCAACGATGCGGGCCTTTCCGTCTTGCTGGCGGTAGCGGCCGATGAGACGGTATTTCCGACCACCGGCTACGACTCGTTTCGCCTCAACCAGATAAGCCCGGCCGGCAACACTGCCAGCACGGTATGGAGCCAGGCCTACACCAACATTTACCAATGCAACACGGCGGTGGCGGGCCTCACGGCCAGCAATAGCCTCACGGCCAGCCTCAAGACGCAGCTGCTGGGCGAAGCCAAGTTCCTGCGGGCGTTCAACTACTTTTACCTCACCAGCTTGTACGGCGACGTGCCGCTGGTGCTCACCACCGACTACGCCACCAGCAGCACCCTGGGCCGCACCCCCCGGGCTACCGTGTACGCCCAGGTGGTAACCGACCTGCTGGACGCGCAAAAGCAGCTGAGCCCGGCCTACCCCGTGAGCGGCGAGCGCACCCGGGTAAACCAGGCCGCCGCCACGGCCCTGCTGGCGCGGGCGTACCTCTACCAGCAAAACTGGTCCGCCGCCGAAGCCCAGGCCAGCGCCGTACTCGCCCAAACGTCGCTCTACTCCCTGCCGGCCCTCAGCCAGGTGTTCTTGTCGAATAGCCAGGAAGCCATCTGGCAGCTGCGCCGGGCGGGGACCATCTCGACCAATACGGCCGAGGCAACCTACTTCGTGCCGCCCTCGCTGACGGCCGCACCCACGGGTACTTTTCAACTAACCAACTCCTTATCCAGCGCCTTCGGCACGCCCGACAACCGTGCCAGCACCTGGATTGGCGCCTACACCGTGGCGGGCACCACCTACCGCTACCCCTTCAAGTACCAGCAGCGGATAAATACGCCCAACGCCGGCCTGGCCACCGAGTACAGCGTGGTGCTGCGCCTGGCCGAGCAGTATCTCATTCGGGCCGAGGCGCGCATCCGCCAGGGCAAGGTGAGCGACGGTATCGCTGACCTCAACGCGGTGCGTAATCGCGCCGGGGCTCCGGCATTATCGACGGGGCTGAGCCAGGCCGATGCCCTGCTGGCTGTGGAAAACGAGCGCCGGCTGGAGCTCTTCACCGAGTATGGTCACCGCTGGTTCGACCTCATCCGTACCGGCCGCGTGGCCGCCGTGCTGGGGCCGCAGAAGGGCGTTGCCTGGGACCCCAACGACAACGTGTGGCCCATCCCGACGACCCAACTGCTGGCCAACCCGGCGCTGACGCAGAATCCTGGCTATTAGCTTGTAACACCAAGCTCTAGCTTGGTGATGCGTTTGCGTACGCTAGCCAAGCGCATCACCAAGCCGGAGCTTGGTGTTACAACTACTGGTCCCGTGAGACGCTGACGCAGCAGCCACTCAATTTCCACTCCGAAGCCAAAATCTACCATGACTTATTGCCCCAATCTACCCACCCTGCTGCTCGGCGCGGCCCTGCTCGCCGCCGGCCCGGCCGCCGCCCAGAAAAAAATGCCCGCCGCCCGCCCCAAGCCCGTTGCGGCGGCCCCCGGCTACACCCTGCAAGGCGAGGTAGCCGCCCCCGACGGCACTAAAGTGTACCTGCTGAGCTTCGGCGACAAGCCTACCAAAGACTCAGCCACCGTGCAAAATGGCCGCTTTACCTTCAACGGGCGGGTAGCCGAGCCTACCTGGTACGGGCTGCGCCTGCCCGCCGTGAAGCGCTACGCCGGCTTGTTCGTTGAGAATAAGCCACTCACCATTCAGCTGCCCGCCGAAGCCCAGGCCGCGCCGATTGTGAAGGGCTCGGCTACGCAGGATGAGTACGCCACCTACGACAAGCAGTGGAACGTCATCCGGCAGAAGGCCGGCCCCATCTACGAAATGCTGCAAAAGGCCACTCCCGCCGGGGCCAAGGAGCCCACGCCCGAGGCCCGCAAGGAGGCCGACGCCCGCTTCGCGGCGCTGGAAGCCGAGTCGAAGCAGATCGCCGAGGCCTACGTGCAGGCCCACCCCAATTCGGTAGTGGCGGCCTCGGTGGTGCAGTGGCGCTTCGTCGATTTTCCGAACTACGACGAGGCCAGCAAGCTGTACAAGCAGCTTGGCCCCGTGGCCAAAGCTTCGCAGCCCGGCCGCAGCATTAGTAAGTTTATGACGACCTACGACCGGACGGCCCTCGGTACCCGGCCCGACTTTGCCCAGGCCGACGTCAACGGCAAGCAGGTGAAGCTGAGTGATTTTCGGGGGAAGTACGTGCTGGTTGACTTCTGGGCCAGCTGGTGCGGCCCCTGCCGCGCCGAAAACCCCAACGTGAAGGCCATGTACGACAAGTACCACGGCCAGGGCTTCGAGGTGCTGGGCGTATCGCTCGACGGTAAGAAGGAGCCCTGGGTGAAGGCCATCGAAACCGACGGCCTGACCTGGACCCAGCTCTCCGACCTGCAAGGCTGGAAAAACGCGGTGGCCCTGCAATACGGCATCGCCGCCGTGCCCCAAAATTTCCTGGTTGACCCCCAGGGCCGGGTTATCGCCAAAAATCTGCGGGGTGAGGAGCTGCAAACCAAGCTGGCCCAGCTTTTTACTACTAAATGATTCACGGATGTTGGGAGAAGGCGGCCGGGTGCGGAATTTTGCCGGACCGGGCTGCTTTCTTCTCCCCTGGCACCCGTCTTTTTTCGCCATGCAACAAGAAACCGCCGCGCCCGCGCTCGCCTCGCCCGACCTCACCGCCAAGTTCAGCCACCTCTGGCACCTGGTAGGTAACACGCCCATGCTGGCGCTGCACTACCGCTACCGGGGCCAGCCGGGCCAGGTATTTGTAAAGTGCGAGCACTACAACCTCACCGGCAGCCTCAAGGACCGCATGGCCCTCTACATCTTGCAGCAGGCTTACGAGCAGGGCAAGATTCAGCCCGGCGACACCATCGTGGAAGCTACCAGCGGTAACACCGGCATCGCGTTTGCCGCCATCGGCAAGGCGCTGGGCCACCCCGTGCACATCCTCATGCCCGACTGGCTCAGCCGGGAGCGTCAGGATATCATTCGCTCGCTGGGGGCCGAGGTCACGCTCATCAGCAAGGCGCAGGGCGGTTTCCTGGGCAGCATCAAGCTCTCGGAAGACATGGCCGCCGCCGACGAGCGGGTATTCCTCACCCGGCAGTTTGAGAATTGTTACAACGCCGAGGCGCACGCCCGCACCACCGGCCCCGAAATTGCCGCCCAGCTCGCCAGCGTGGGCCGTACGCCCACGGCCTTCGTGGCGGGGGTGGGCACCGGCGGTACCGTCATGGGCACCGGCCACTACCTGCGCCAGCACTTTCCCGGGGTGAAAATTCACCCCCTGGAGCCGGCCGAGTCGCCCACGCTCACCACGGGCCATAAGGTGGGCTCGCACCGCATTCAGGGCATTTCCGACGAGTTTATTCCCGCCATCGTGCAGCTCGACGAGCTCGACGCCGTGATGCAGGCTTCGGACGGCGACGCCATCCTGGTGGCCCAGAAGCTGGCCCAGCAGCTCGGGCTGGCCGTGGGCATCTCGTCGGGGGCCAACGTGATTGCCGCCATCCGCCTGGCCGCCGAGCTCGGCCCCGAGGCCACGGTGGTTACCCTGCTCTGCGACAGCAATAAAAAGTACCTCAGCACCGACCTGCTGCGCGACGAGCCCGTGCGCCCCGGCTACCTGGCCCCCGAGGTGGAATTTGTCGATTATCACCCCATCAGCCGCCTGGCTACGCCCTGTACGCACGCGGCGGAGTAGTACTTCGTCTTGTAACACCAAGCTCCAGCTTGGTGATGTGTCTGGGTTTACTCTCCAGGCGCATCACCAAGCTGGAGCTTGGTGCTACAAGGCGGAGTACTAAGCCGGTACCGCTACGCTCGGTGGCGGGCAAGAGGCGTTTGTTGCAGGCACCAGCACCTGGCACTAAGCCGGTACGGCCACCTGCGTACCCGCCGGTAGGCGCGTGCCGGCCGGCAGCTCAGCCGGGGCTACCGTCACGACCACGAACTTCGAGGTGGGCGTGTTGCTTTTGTAAGCGACCGAGCCGATGGGCACCAGCACGTTACCCTCCGGGAAGTACACGGCGCAGTTGCCCCGCGGAATGTCGTAGGGCACCACGATAAACTGCTCGGCGTGGCGCTGCTGGCCCTCGAAGTGGCTGGTGATGGTAACGAGCTGCCGGGCGCGCAGACCACGCTCGGCAATGTCGGCGGCGTGCATGAAAATGACGCGGCGCTCGTTGTACACGCCCCGGTAGCGGTCGTTGTAGTCGTACACGGTGGTGTTGAACTGGTCGTGCGAGCGAATGGTCATCAGCACCAGTTGGCCGGGTTCAAGCACGTGCTTTTCGTAGGGCGTGGCCGTGAAGTTGGCCTTGCCGTTGTCGGTGGTGAAGTTGCGCTCGCGGGGGCCGTTGGGCAGGTAGAAGCCGCCGGGGTGGCGCAGCTTCTCGTTGAATTTCTCGAAGCCCGGCACGGTGCGCGCCACGTACTCGCGGATGAGGTCGTAGTTCTGGGTGCAGCCCACCCAGTCGACGGTGCTGCGTGCGTCGAGCGTGGCCAGCGCCAGGCCGCACACGATGGCCACCTCGCTCAGCATCTGGCCGGGGATGGGCTCCAGCACGCCTTTGCTCATGCTCACCACGCCCATCGAGTTTTCGCAGCTCATGATCTGCTGGCCGCTTTGCTGCCGGTCGATGTCGATGCGGGTGTAGCAGGGCAGCAGCAGCGCCATTTCGCCGTTGGTGAGGTGGCTGCGGTTGAGCTTGGGCGTGATGTGTACCGAAAGCCGCAGCTTGCGCATGCCGGCGGCCACAAACTCGGTGTCGGAGCAGGCCGCGAGCATGTTGCCGCCCAGGGCCACGAAAATCTTCACCTTGCCGTCGTGCAGCGCCTTTACCGAGTCTACGGTGTCGAGGCCGTGGGCGCGCGGAGCCCTGAAGTGAAATTCTTTTTCGAGCGCGTCCAAAAAGTCGTTGCCGGGGCGCTCCCAGATGCCCATCGTGCGGTCGCCCTGCACGTTGGAGTGGCCGCGCACCGGGCACAGGCCCGCGCCCGCAATCCCGATGGCCCCCTTCATAAAATGCAGGTTGATGATTTCCTGAATGGTGTACACGCCGTTTTTCTGCTGCGTAAGGCCCATCGCCCAGCACGTGATCACCTTCTTATGGCGGGCAATGAGGTTGGCGGCTTCCTGAATCTGGGTGCGGGTGAGGCCGCTGGTTTCCTCAATGTCGGCCCAGCTGGTTTCGTGTAGGTTGCTGACTAACTCGGGATAGCCGGTGGTATAGTCGCGGATAAACTCGTGGTCGAGTACCTGATTAGGATTCAGCTCCTCGGCTTCGAGCAGGCATTTCATCAGGCCGCGCAGCACGAGCTGGTCGCTGTTGATGCGCACTTGCAGGTAGAGGTCGGTGATGGGCGTGCCATCGCCGAGCAGCGTGCCCAGCGCCTTGAGCGGGTTCATGAAATCCTGCGGGTTTTTGAAGTGCAGCAGGCCCGCTTCGTGCAGGGGGTTGATGCTGATAATCTTGGCCCCGTTCTTCTTGGCTTTTTGCAGCGCCGACAGCATGCGCGGGTGGTTGGTGCCGGGGTTTTGGCCGATGATGAGGATGACCTCGGCCTCGTACAAGTCGTTGAGCGTCACCGAGCCCTTGCCCAGGCCGGTAGTGGGGCTCATGGCCGCGCCGCTGCTCTCGTGGCACATGTTGGAGCAGTCGGGCAGGTTGTTGGTGCCAAACTGCCGCACGAACAGCTGGTACAGATACGCCGGCTCGTTGGGCACCTTGCCCGAGGTGTAAAAAATAGCCTCGTCGGGCGAGGCCAGCGCGTTCAACTCCTTGCCCGCCAATTGGAAAGCCTCGGGCCAGGAAATGGGCGCGTAGTGCGTGGCCCCCGGCCACAGCACCATCGGGTGAGTGAGGCGGCCGGCGTTATTGAGATCGCGGTCGGTCATGCGCGAGAGGTCCGCCAGGCTGTGCCGGGCGAAAAACGCCGGTCCCACCGGGTCCGTCTGCGCGTCGGAGGCCGTGGCCTTGGCCCCATTTTCGCAAAACTCGGCCACCGAGCGGTGGTCGTCGGGGTCGGGCCAGGCGCAGCTAGAGCAGTCAAAGCCATCCTTCTGGTTGAGCTTGAGCAGCGCGTGGGTGCCGCGCACCGGTCCATCTTCCCGAAAGCTGAAACTGCCCGACTTGAGCACCGCTGTGATGCCGGCCGCCACCGTGGCCGGGCGGCCCAGCCGCAGGTGGCGCAGCGTCTCAGGCGGCTGGGCTAGAATGGGGTGCGCGTGCTTGGCCCCCAGGGTGTCGGGCGCCTCCATGACGCGCTTGTCAGCGTCGTCTTTATTGGAGTTGTCCCAGGGGTTCATGGTGGGGGCCGCGCCCTGGTCGGGCCGCTCGCCGCTCCTGGGCACGTTGTTGGCGGTTTGCTGGTGAGTCTTGCCGGCCTGGCTGGGGTCGATGTTGGGGCTGTTTTCCATGAGTGGGCAGAGGCGGGTGAAGCAACCGAAGCAGAAGCTAATCGATTGGTTAACGGCCATTTTCTCGCCCAGGACCAGTCGGGAAATACGGATTTGGGGCCTCCCGTAGAAACACGGAGGCCCGGCGGGGGACTTGCCCCGCTGCTTGACCTTCGAGCGCGCTACGCTGGGGTAGTTATTACTAGCACGAGTTACGCTGCGCTAAACTCGCGCTAGTACCGCGCCAGTACCACTAGTAGAGGCTAGTACGGGGCTGGGAAAAAATACCAGCAGCGGCTGCTAAGTAGATGCCGCAGCTACTGCATAACATCACGTAGTATGAGTGCGCGTACTACGCAAAAGTAGACAGGGCCTAGTAGCAAAGTTAGTAAGTTGATTAGTAGGTAATTTTCTGATTGTTAAGTGATAAAAAGTGGTGAGGGCTAGGCTGCCGTTGGCTCTCCGGGCGCTGGCCCGCTTCAACGCGGCTACGCAGCGGGCGTATTACGGCGAACCGGTTCCCACCCTGGGCCGGGTATCCTATCGCCTTCTCTCACCCTCGCTATGGCCGACAAGCTGGAAACCCTCGACGATCTATTTGAGCTGCAACTCAAAGACCTGTACAGCGCCGAAACCCAACTGGTGCGCGCCCTGCCCCTGATGGCCGAAAAAGCCAAGGACGGTCGCCTGCGCGCCAGCTTCACCAAGCACCTGCACGAAACCGAGAAGCAGATCCAGCGCCTGGAGCGCATCGGCGACGACCTGGGCCTCAACCTCGATGGCCACTCCTGCCGGGCTATGGCGGGCCTCATCACCGAGGGGCAGGAAACAATGTCGGAGCAGGCCACCCCCGAGGTGATGGACGCCGCCCTCATTGCCGCCGCCCAGCGCATCGAGCACTACGAGATAGCGGGCTACGGCACCGCCGCGCACTACGCCGAGCGCCTCGACAACCCCGCGGCCGCCGACCTGCTGCGCCAAACGCTGGAGGAAGAGCAACGCACCGATACCAAGCTCAACGACCTGGCCAAAAACTACCTCAACCAGAAGGCGGAGTAG
The DNA here is from genome assembly GCA_913776615.1 of uncultured Hymenobacter sp. GTDB lineage: Bacteria > Bacteroidota > Bacteroidia > Cytophagales > Hymenobacteraceae > Hymenobacter. Next base: position 6,855 of record CAJYPK010000013.1, on the reverse strand, counting down.
TCTGAACCCGGGCTTGAGCCGGGGCCAGGATCGGCAGATTTTTCTGCCCCCAACGAGCTACTCGTCGCGGGCAGGTCCGCCGGGGCGGGCAAACCTGCCGTTCTTTGTAGTGAACGTACCATTTTCCGTTGAATAAGCAATTAGTGCCGCTGGCGCTCGGGGGCCTGGCCATCGGCACCACCGAATTTGTGATGATGGGCCTGCTGCCCAGCATTGCCGCCGATTATCACATCACCATTCCGCAGGCGGGCTACGCTATTTCAGCCTACGCGCTGGGCGTCGTTATCGGGGCTCCGCTGCTCACCCTGCTGGGGCGCAACGTGCCCCCCAAGCGGCTGCTGGTGCTACTCATGGCCGGGTTCACGGTGTTTAACGTGCTCTCGGCCTTTGCGCCTAATAATACCGTGCTGTTTTTCAGCCGGCTGCTGGCGGGGCTGCCCCACGGCGCATTTTTTGGGGTAGGATCGGTCGTGGCCAGCCAGTTGGCGGCCCGGGGCAAGCAGGCGCAGGCCATTGCCACCATGTTTGCCGGCCTCACCATCGCCAACCTGCTCACGGTGCCGCTGGGTACTTACCTCGGGCAATACTACTCCTGGCGCTACGCGCTGGCCGGGGCCGGGGCGCTGGGGCTACTCACCCTGCTCGCGCTGTACCTGGTGCTGCCCGCCCTGCCGGTGCAGCGCGCCGACGATGCCGGGGCCGAGCGGCGGCTGGTGACGCGCCTCAACACCTGGCTCATCGTGCTCATCACGGCCATCGGCACGGGGGGCTTGTTTTGCTGGGTCAGCTACATCGCGCCGCTCATGACGGAGGTCTCGCGCTTTCCGCCGGGCTACGTGCCCTACGTGATGGTACTGGTGGGCTTGGGCATGTTTGCGGGCAACGTGGTGGGGGGCAAGCTGGCCGACCGCTTTTCGCCGCTCACCGCCTGCTTTGCCCTGCTGCTGGCCATGGCGGCTACGTTGCTGGCTATTTTCTTTTGTTCTGAAAATCAGATTATTTCGCTAGTGCTAACGTTCGTGGCCGGCAGCTGCTCGCTGGCCCTGGCGGCCCCCATCCAGATGCTGATGATCCACTCCTCGAAGGGGGCCGAGATGCTGGGGGCTTCCGTTACGCAGGCCGCCTTCAACATCGGCAATGCGCTGGGCGCCTTCCTGGGTGGGCTGCCGCTGGCCGCCGGTTACGGCTATACTTCGCCCGCGCTGGTGGGCGTGGGTATGGCGCTGGTGGGCGCGGGCCTGGCCCAGGTGCTGGCCGGCGTGGTGCGCCGCCAGCTGCTGAGCCCGCCCGTCGAAGTAGCGCGGATTTTGTAAGTCCGCGCTTAGACAGGCTAGCGAAACGCGGACTACAAAGTCCGCGCTACTACGAGCTGCACGAGAGCGTGGCGCTGCCCGGCTTGTCCCGCGCCCAGTCGGGCCGCTTGGCGGCCAGCGCCTCGTGCGCGGGGTGTTCATCGAAGGGCGTTTTCAGCACCGTAAACAACGTTTCGAGCGGAGTCAGATCGCCGGACTCGGCGGCCGTAATGGCTTGCTGAGCAAGGTAGTTGCGTAGCACGTACTTGGGGTTGGCGCGGAGCATCTGCTCGCGGATGGCTTCGGGGCTGGCCGCCTCCCGGCGCAGGCGTAGCGCGTAGCGGCGCAGCCAGTCGTAGGTTGGCTGGGCTTGCTCGGGATCTTGGGCATAAGCAGCCTGGTCGAGCAGGGGGCGGAACGTGGCCTCGTCCGGGTCGCCGGCCAGCAGGGTGGGGGCGAGGTGCGCTAGCTGCCGGAAAAAAATGGTCATGTCGAGCTGCGGCCCGGCCAGGGCGGCGGGCAGCGCTTCGGTAAGAGCCCGGTCGCCGGCCGGGTCGAGCGGGGTGAGGCCGAGCTTGCGCAGGAATAACTCGTGCTGGGTAGTGTTCAGCGTCTCGACGTACACTTCCAGGCCGGCGCGCAGCGCCTGCGGGTCGGCCCCCAGCGGCCCCAGGGCCTGGGCCAGCGCCATCAGGTTCCAGAGGGCCACGCGGGGCTGCTGGCCGAAGGCGTAGCGCCGCGAGCCAAAGTCGGTGGTGTTGGGCGTCCACTCCGGGTCGTAGGGCTCCAGCCAGCCGTAGGGGCCGTAGTCGATGGTGAGGCCCAGGATGGACATGTTATCGGTGTTCATTACCCCGTGCACGAAGCCCACCGTCATCCAGTGCGCCACCATCACGGCCGTGCGCCGGGCCACCTCTGCAAACCAGCGCAGGTACGTGTCGGGCGAGGGCGCGCCCAGCTCGGGGTAGTGGTGGCGCAGCACGTAGTCGGCCAGGGCGCGCAGATTGTCGATTTCGCCCAGCGCCGCCAGCAGCTGAAAATTACCAAACCGAATAAACGTGGGTGCCACCCGCGCCACGATGGCCCCCGGCTCGGCCTGCGGATTACCGTCGTAAAACATGTCGCGCACCACTTCGTCGCCGGTGGCGACCAGGCTCAGGGCGCGGGTGGTGGGCACGCCGAGGTAATGCATGGCCTCGCTGCACAAAAACTCGCGCACCGACGAGCGCAGCACCGCCCGGCCGTCGGCCCGCCGCGAGTAGGGCGTGGGGCCGGCCCCTTTGAGCTGGATTTCCCAGCGCGAGCCGTCGCGGGCGGCCACCTGGCCCAGCCCGATGGCCCGGCCGTCGCCCAGCTGCCCGGCCCAGTTGCCAAACTGATGCCCGCCGTAGCGCGCCGCGAAGGGCCGCATGCTGCCCGTGACCAGGTTGCCGGCCAGCGCCGCCACGGCCGGGCCGCGCCCGGCGGGCCGGGCCAGCCCCAGGTAGTCGCCTAGCTCGTCGGACCAGGCCAGCAAGTGCGGGTCGGCCACGGGGGTGGGGGCCACGTGCGAATAGTGGTAGCCCGGTACCTGGCGCGCGCCGGCCAGGCCCGAGGCATCGCCGCGCAGCTCGCTTACAAAGGAATTTTCGAGCGTAATCTGATCGAAGGATAACGGAGTCATAAACAAAAATAGAAGTGGGGAGCGGAGGGCTGGGCCGCCTTGAAACAGCCGCGTAGCGCGACGATGGCCGGGGCCGGGTGCAGCCCTAGAACAGCTACCCGGCGGGTGAGTTGCGCTGCCATCGGGATGCTTTCCAGACCAAACAGAAAGGAGGCTTTTATGTGGCTAGAGGTGAAGGATTACTGAATTTTGTTTGTATTTTTAATTAGACTAATTAAAAATAAGGCGAAAATCGGCCGTAGCTTTGTCGCAGTTTCTACTACTAGCCTCTTCCGCTTTGGCACCTTTTCCTACGCTTTCCTTCGGTAAAAATCTCCCCTGTGGCCTGGCAATTAGCTGCTTGGCTCTTACGGCCCACGCCCAGAGCGTGGTGCAGGGCCGCGTAACCGACGCCCGCACGGGTCGGCCCGTGGTGGGGGCCTCGGTGGGCCTGCGCGGTACCACCCAGGGTACCGACACCGACGCCAACGGCGACTACCGCCTCGCCAACGTGCCCGCCGGCACTTACACGCTGGGCGTGCGCCTGGTGGGCTTCACCATGCAGGAGCGTACGGTGGTCGTGGCCGGCGACCAGCCGCTGGTGCAAAATTTCAGCCTGGCCGAAAGCCAGCAGGACCTCGACGAGGTGACCGTAACCGGCAGCCACAACCGCTACCGCCGCCCCAACCCCTCCAGCTCGCTGCGCCTGGGCGAGCCGCTGCTCGAAGCGCCGCAGAGCGTGCAGGTGGTGACGAGCCAGCTGCTGGCCGACCAGCAGATTTTCACGCCGGTAGAAGGCATTTCGCGCAACGTGAGCGGGGTAGTGACGCCCGGCCACTGGAACAACGTGTACGCCCGGATCACCGTGCGGGGCTTCAATACGGGCTTCGGCTCGCTGCGCAACGGCCTGAGCATCGGCAACTACTTCGGCCCGCTGGCCGAGGACGCCTCGTTTATCGAGCGCGTGGAGTTTGTGAAGGGGCCGGGCGGCTTTTTGGTGAGCAACACCGAGGCGGGCGGTTTCTACAATGCGGTGCTGAAGGCGCCCACCGGCACCAGCCGCAAGACCGTGGGCCTCACGCTGGGCAGCTTCGGGCAGTACCGCGCCACGGCCGATATCGACGGCAAGCTCAGCAAGGACAACCGCCTGCAATACCGCCTCAACGTGATGGGCCAGAGCCTGAATTCGTACCAGGGCTTTGATTTCAACCGCAAGGTGGCCCTGGCCCCCAGCCTGCGCTACCAGTTCGACGACAACACCACGGCCACGGTGCAGTACGTGTACCAGTACTCCAACTTCGGCACGGCGGGCAACTACGTGTTTTCGCCCAACGGCTACAAGAGCGTGGGGCAGGATTTTTCGCTCTACGACCCCATCATGGGCTCGTCGCGGGTGAACGACCACAGCCTGTTTGGCAACGTGGAGCACCGCTTCAGCGACAACTGGAAGCTCACCGGGCAGGTGGCTTACCTGCGCTACGCCATGCGCGGTATCTCCAACTGGATAGGGGCGGGCTCGTTCAATCCCAACGTAAACCCGGCCTCGCTGCCGAGCTACTTACCCGCCAACACGCTGCCGCAGAACGTACTGAACCGAACCATCTCGATCTACGACGTCGATAACTACACCCTCGCCGGCCAGGCTTTCCTGAACGGCACCGTCGAAACCGGCTCGGTGCAGCACCGCATCATCGTGGGCCTCGACGCCTCGGACAAAAACTACGTGGCCGACTTTGGCGCGGGCGGCACGCTGGCGCTCGACGTGACGCGGCCCACCTATTATACCCAAGCCAGCCCGCCCGCTACGTTGGTAGACCTCGGTACGGTGCGCAGCGTTGACCTCGACCGCCGCGGGCCTTACAAAGGCTTCACCAAGTACGTCGGCCTGTACGTGCAGGACGAGCTGGGCTTTTTCGACAACCGCCTGCGCCTGACGCTGGCCGCCCGGTATTCGAGCAACAACAACGTGCAGGCCCGCATCAAGAAAGACGTGGTGACCCCGCGCCTGGGTCTGAGCGCCACCGTGGCCCCCAACACGGCCGTGTACGCGCTCTACGACCAGTCGTTTGTGCCGCAGACGGGGCAGGACCGCAACGGTAATTTCTTCGACCCGCAGCGCGGCCGCAATCTGGAGGCCGGCCTCAAGCGCGACTGGCTGGATGGCCGCTTCAGCACCACCATCGCGGCGTTCAACATCACGAAAACCAACGTCCTGACCACCGACCCGACCGACAACCGCTTCTCGGTGCAAACCGGCGAGGTGCGCTCGCGGGGCATCGAGGCCGACTTCACCGGCGAGCTGCTCCCGGGCCTGAACGTGGTGGCCAACTACGCCCTGCTCGACCCCACCATCACCAAGGACAACACCGAGGCCAACGTGGGCCGCCGGCTGGGCAGCACCGCCAAGCACAACAGCAACGCCTGGCTGAGCTACCGCTTGCAGCGCGGCGCGCTCAAGGGCTTTGGCCTCTCGGGCGGCATGCAGTGGCAGGTGGAGCGCTACGCGGGCCTCGGCAACCAGGGTACCGTGCTGCCCGACGACTATTTCCGCCTCGACGGCGGCGTGTCGTGGCAGGGCGAGCACCTGAGCGTGAACCTGTTGGTGAATAACCTCACCGGCCGCTACAACTACGCGGCGGGCACCTACGTGCCCAACCCCACGCTGGGCACCAGCACCACGGGCATCGGCAGCTACTACTACTGGCAGCCCGAGGCACCCACCAATTTCCGCCTCACGGCCGGCTACACGTTCTAATCTTTTCCACACCTGCTACGGTTGGCGGTAACTACCCGTTACTGCCAGCCGTCGCTAGCTTCCAAGCAAGAGCCATGACCTTCAAAAAGCTAATCGGCAAGCTGCACCTGTGGCTGGGGCTCGCCTCGGGGCTCGTGGTGCTGGTGGTGAGCCTCACCGGCTGCCTCTACGTATTTCAGCGCGAGCTTTTTGAAGTGGCGCACCGCCGGGCGTTATTCGTCGCCCCGCCGGCTGCCAGTGCCAAGCCCTTACCGTACAGCGTAGTGTATCAGAAAGCCGTGGCCGCGCTGGGACCCGGGGCGCCGGTGTACTACGCCACCGCCTACCGCGCCCCCGACCGCGCCTGGAGCTTCATGGCGTACAAGGGTACGCCCGGCAAGCCGTATTTCGGCGGGCAAGTTGAGGTCTTAAAATCGGCCTACGTGAATCCGTACACCGGCCAGGTGACGGGCATCATCGACAATAAGTACGAGTTCTTTCAGCTCGTTAAGAGCCTGCACTGGGACTTGCTGCTCGGCGACGCCGGCCGCCAGGTCGTGAGCTACGGCACGCTCACCTTCGTGCTGCTACTGCTGAGCGGCCTCGTGCTGTGGTGGCCCCAAAACAAAGCTGCCCGTCGGCAGCGCTTCAAGATCAAGTGGGATGCCTCGGGCAAGCGCCTCAACTACGACTTGCACAACACGGTGGGCTTCTACGTGACGCTGGTGGCCCTGGGCATTGCCCTCACCGGCCTCACCTGGTCGTTCGACTGGGTGCGCAACGGCGTGGCGTACCTGGCCACCGGCCACCCGGCCCAGGCCCACGGCGGCAAGGGCAAGAAAGACCCGGGCAAAACCCAGCCTGCCGCCCTGAGCGCCGCCGAGCAGGCCCTGGCCGCTCGCACCCTCGACGCCGCCGTGCGCGACGCCTGGCAGCGCATCCCGGCCGCCGCGACCGTATCGGCCAAGCCCCTCACCAGCTTCCAAGCCCCGCTGACGGTGCGCGTCAACGAAAGCGAGGGCACCCGCTTCCGCACCGACCAGCTGACGTACGACGCCCGCACCGGCGCTTTCCAAAAAGCGGAGCTGTACCGCGACAAGGCGGCCGGGGAGAAGTTTCTGGGAATGAATTACGACCTGCACGTGGGCGCCATCCTGGGCTGGCCCACCAAAATCCTGGCTTTTTTG
>CAJYPK010000012.1 GCA_913776615.1 uncultured Hymenobacter sp. | reverse complement strand
CCTGAATTGGTAGCTGCCGCCGCTCGTAGTCTTTTGGCTATAGCCAAGCATCGTAACACCAAGCTCCAGCTTGGTGATGCGTCGAGCGAGTGTGACTTGACGCATCACCAAGCTGGAGCTTGGTGTTACAATTAGGCGTTGATCGTCAACCCGTCCAATCCCTTCTGCACAGCCGTGGCTTGCAAGTCGGGCAGGGCCAGGCCTTCGGCGCGCACCACGGTCACGTCCGTGATACCAATGAAGCCCAGTACGGCTTTCAGGTAGGGCGCTACGAAGTCGTAGCCAGCCGCCGGGCCTTCGGAATAGATACCACCGCTGGCCAGGGCTACGTACACTTTCTTGCCGTGGATGAGACCTTCGGGACCGGTCGCCGTGTAACGGAACGTGATGCCAGCGCGGCACAGGTGGTCAATCCAGGCTTTCAGGGTCGAGGGAATGCCGAAGTTGTACATCGGCGCGCCGATTACGATAACGTCGGCATCCTTTACCTCCTGAATAGCATCGTCCGAGTGCTTGGCAGCCGCGGCTTGCTCGGGCGTGCGGCTCTCCGCCGGCGTGAAGAACGATTGCAGCTTGGCTTCTTCCAAGTGCGGGAAGGGATTGGTAGCCAGGTCGTGCACCGTTACGCTGCTGCCGGGGTGAGCGGCTTGCAGCTTGTCGATGATGCCGTTGGCGAGCTGAATGCTGGCCGAAGCCCCTTTGCGCGGGCTCGAAATGATGTGCAGAATGTTCACTGAAAAAAGGGCTGGTGGCCGAAGCCGGTGAAAACAACGTGGTACGCAACGTGAGCGGCGCTTCAAATGTACATACATTTCATGTACCAACATTGTTTTGTTCGCCGTAAAATTTTATTGGCGAGCCTGCGCCCCTCGGTCAGCAACCGCAACCGGTCAACTACGGTTTAGCTTTTCTTCCACTAAACTGCACGGGTTTCGATTGCTGCGCGGCCCGCGTCGCGATTTCGACTACGCGACGCTGGCGGGTTTCGGGCCGGCGGGCCAGCGCCAGCCACTGCAACATATTGCGCCGGTCGGTGCGGCTGAGGCCCGCGAAGTAGCCGGTGGCCAGCGGGCTGGCTTGCAGGGCTTGGGCCAGGTCGGGCGGTACTACCAGCGCCTCTACCTCGTCAAGCAGCGCCCAGGAGCCATTTTGCTGCGCCGTTGCGATGGCAGCCAGGCCCGCCGGCATCATCAGGCCCTCGGCTACTAGTTGCTGAATTTTCTCCTTATTCACCCGCGACCAGCCGCTGCGCGGCTTGCGCTGGCTGAATAGCTGCCGGTAGGTATCCCCGTCGATGGGCTGGGCCTGGCTGTCTATCCACCCAAAGCACAGCGCCTCGGACACGGCTTCGCTCCAACTCAGGCTGGGCGTACCAGTGTGCTTCTTGTGGTATACCAGCCACACGGCCTGCTGCTGGGCGTGATTGGCCAGCAGCCACTCGCGCCAGTGCTGCCGGCTCGCGGGGCAGAAAGTGGAGGTTTCGGGGGTAGGCATAACTTATTGAATAGTGAGCCGGGCGTAAGTAAACCAGCTTTTTGAAAAGTCTTGATTCCAATGCCTCTCCTGAAGCAGTAAAGTATTCGCCGTTAGCCAATCCAATTGTTCTACCTGCCAAGTAGACGGCTCTATTTTCCACTTTTCCCGCCAAGCGCCGTTCTGAAGTCGAAAAAGTTGAATAATTGGTGCGCCTAACCCATCTAAAGCACCCGAGGCTACTACAAACTGACTCGTATCAGGTGCAAAAACGGGCGAACCCTGTAGCTTCAGCCGCTGGCCACCTTGAGTCAGCACATTCAAATAGTACACCTCCCCATAATTATACCCTTCTACCAGATGCCAATGCAAGCTGGGCCAATAGCCTAAGTAAGAGTAGCGCGCCTCCTCGTCACGCTCCTTTTCAATCCACCCATCCTGAAATACACGACGTCCCTTCGCAGTTGAAATTACAATCCGCCCGTGCTGCTTTTTAAGCGGAAATGCAACGCTGGGCCTGACTTCAATAATATTTCTACGGGCTACAAGATAAGCTACCTTGGTCAGCGGGCTGAACTTAACGCGCATGGTGGGTGCCTTTGTTGGCGCAGCAACGCCCAATAGCCCTATTATTATCATTAAAATGCTTATTGACATTGCATTATCAGCTATGAAGAAATATTAATCCCGACTCCAGCTTTGGGCCCGCACTGGCACGAGTTACGCTGCGCTAAACTCGCGCCAGCACCGCGAAGCCGACTCTTTGCCGGCCCGATAAAGTTCTGAATAATCGGCGCTAGCGTGTCCTAGCAAGGTACTGCCCGCCCCATCTTTGCGCCCATGCCCGACGCCGCCCCGCTCCTCCTCTACCTCGTTTTCGACTTCGACTCCACGTTCACGCAGGTCGAGGGCCTCGATGAACTAGCTGCTATTGCCCTGGCTGGCCAGCCCGACCGCGCCGAGCGCGTGGCCCAGATCAAGGCGCTTACCGACCGTGGCATGGCCGGCGAAATTGGCTTTCAGGAGTCGCTGAGCCAGCGGCTGGCGCTGCTGGGAGCCAACCGCCGCCACCTGGCCCCGCTGGTGGCGCACCTCCAAACCAAGGTCAGCGCCAGCATTCGGCGCAACGCCGAGTTTTTCCGACGTTTTGCCGACCGCATCTACGTGGTGAGCAGCGGCTTCCGCGAGTTTATCGAGCCGGTGGTGGCCGAGTTTGGCATCGGCCCCAGCCACGTGCTGGCCAACACGTTTACGTTCGACGACGAGGGCAATATCACCGGCTGCGACCCGGCCAACGTACTGAGCCGCGACGGGGGCAAAATCCGGCAGCTCGTGCTGCTCGACCTCGACGGGCCGGTGTACGTGCTCGGCGACGGCTACACCGACTACCAGATTCGCGAGGCGGGGCTGGCCCACCGCTTCTACGCCTATACCGAAAACGTGAGCCGCCCCAGCGTAGTGGCCCACGCCGACGAGGTGCTACCCACCTTCGACGAGTTTCTCTATCAATTGAAATTGCCCATGACCCTGAGCTATCCGAAAAACCGCATCAAAGTACTGCTGCTCGAAAACCCCGACGCCCGCGCCGCCGAGCTGTTCCGCCAGGAAGGCTACCAGGTAGAGCAGGTGAAGGGCGCCCTGGACGAAGACGAGCTGATTGCCCGTATCGAGGGCGTGAGCATCCTGGGCATCCGGTCGAAAACGCAGGTGACGGCCAAGGTATTAGCCGCTGCCAACCGCCTCATCGCCATCGGGGCGTTCTGCATCGGCACCAACCAGATTGATCTCACGGAGGCCATGCGCCGGGGCGTGGCCGTATTCAACGCGCCCTTCTCCAATACCCGCTCGGTGGTAGAATTGACCCTGGCCGAATTGATTATACTAGCCCGCCGCATCCCCGAGAAAAACCCCAAGATGCACCAGGGTGAGTGGGACAAGTCGGCCAGCGGCTCGTTTGAGATTCGGGGCAAAACGCTGGGCATCATCGGCTACGGCAACATCGGGGCGCAGCTGTCGGTGGTGGCCGAGGCCGTGGGTCTGAAGGTTATTTACTACGACATGGCCGAGAAGCTCCAGCTCGGCAACGCCGTGAAGGCCAAGAGTCTCGAAGAGCTGCTTCCCCAGGCCGACATCGTGACACTGCACATCGACGGCCGGCCCGAAAACCAGGACTTCTTCGGGGCCAAGGAATTTGCGCTGATGAAGCCGGGCGCGCTGTTCATCAACAACGCCCGGGGCCACGTGGTCGACGTGCCCGCCCTGGCCGCCGCCCTGCGTAGCGGTCAGCTCAGCGGCGCGGCCATCGACGTGTTCCCCTACGAGCCCAAGACCAACAGCGAGGCCTTCGAGAGCGAGCTGCGGGGCCTGCCCAACGTGCTGCTCACGCCCCACATCGGCGGCAGCACGGCCGAGGCCCAGCGCAACATCGCCGAGTTTGTGCCCGAGCGCATCATGGAGTACATCAACACCGGCAACACCCAGCAGAGCGTCAACTTCCCCAATATCCAGCTGCCCACCCAGCAGGCGCACCGCCTCATTCACATCCACGCCAACGTGCCCGGCGTGCTGGCCAACATCAACAACGTGCTGGCCCAGCACCATGTCAACATCCTGGGTCAGTACTTGAAGACCAACGAGTTGATTGGCTACGTGATTACCGACATCAACCGCGAGTACGACCAGGAGGTGATTCAGGCCCTGCGTGCCGTGGAGCACACCATCAAGTTCCGGGTGCTGTATTAAACTCCCGCGCCGCGCCGGCCGTTCTTCTCAAAAAAACCTGCTTTTGCCATGTCCCAGCTCACCCTCACCCTCGACGACGATTTGCTGCAAGCTGCTCAGCACTACGCCCAGCAACAGGGGCAAGAACTGGAAACCCTAGTGGCAGAGCTACTGAAGGCTGCCGTGCAGCCTTCAGTAGCTCCGTCGCCGGCAAAGTCGGCGCGGCCATTATCACCACTGGTACAGGAGCTGTACGGGTTGGTGAAGCTTCCCGCTGACTTTGACTATAAAACGGCCATTGAGGAAGCTATTCAGGAGAAATATGGGCGATGAAACATTTTTTCGTTGATACAAACGTGCTGCTCGATCTGTTAGGGAAACGGGAACCTTTCGGAGCCCTTGCAGCTCAACTACTAGACATGGCGGTGAATCGAGAAGTAACATTATACATCTCGGCACTATCATTTAGCCATATAGACTATATCTTACGCAAGACGATAGCAGCCCCCGAGCGGTTGTATAAAATGGCCCGCTTGGCCAGTATGCTTGCCATTGTTCCTGTAGACCGCACCGTAATCGAAGCTGCTCTTAACCTCGGCTTCGCCGATTTTGAGGATGGCCTACAATACTGCGCTGCCCGCACCATGCCAGCCATTGAGGCCATCGTCACCCGCGATCCCAAAGGCTTTGCCAGTGGTACGCTTCCGACATTGACGCCCGCCGCTGCGCTGACGCAGTTAGGTGGCTAAACTCGTTGCGCCCCAGCGTATTGCTCGAACCGCACCCGGCCGAAGTTGCGCGGGGCATTTACTCCGCGCTCAACGTCATCGTCGGCGTCGATATGCGTATCATCCCACCCAATGAGGTACAGCGCCACTGCTGGCTTGAATAGTGGCGCGGAGTCGGCCGCTGGCACCAGCCAAGTCGTCCCGGCCTTAGCCACTGACTTATCGGGCAATTGGCAAGCCCCGGCTAAGGCAGTCAATAGGACACCAAGCAATGGAGCCTTTTTTATAACCAACAATAAAATAAGGCAGTGTTTCGCACAGCGTCCGCTACCCTAATGCGCCGGCTCATCGGGCTGTGCGCTTTCGGCCGGCGGGGTTACTTCGTTTGGTGCCGATTCGGGCTCCCACACCGGTACCAGCTGCGGCACTCCCTGCAACGGCACCTGCCACAGCTCGGCGACCGGAATATTACGCTTGAGGTCGTTTTGCAGCTCGCCCAGCAGCTCCAGCGCCACCGGCAGCGGGCAGCGGTACTTGTGCCGGATGTGCGTCGTCGACAGATCTACCCACCGGAAGAGGTGATACTGGATAAGTTGCAGGTCCTCATCGGGCGCGTCGCGCAGGTGCGGGGCCTGCGCAATGCGCTCCGCCTCTTCCAGGTGCAGCCGCACGGTATTCAGGGCCAGGGTAAAAAGTAATTTATCGCGGCGCAGCTGGCGCAGACGGGGCAGGCCCATAGAAGCTCGGGTAGGTGGCAGAAAGTACGTAAAGGTAGCGCCCGCGTCGCTGGGCTGGCTAGCCCGCAACGGCGCTCAGCGCGACCGCTCGTTGAGCAGGGCGTTGTATTTCTCCTGCAACTCGGTGTAGAGCGAATATACGTGCAGCAGCTTATCCTTGCAATCGTCGAGCGATTCGAGCCGGTAGCCGGCGGTCGCCTCGGTAGCCAGGGCCAGCCCGGGCGCCGCCAGCTCGCGAAACTCCTGGGCGAAGTCGTGGTAAATCAGCTGCCCGACGCGCTTGATAAAGTCAAAATCCAAATTTGGGTCCTCGAAGCGACGGTAGAGCGTGGGCCGGCTAATCTCCAGCGCCCGGTGGAGCTGGCTCAGCTTCATGCCGCTCTTGGCCACAACAGCCGCCACTATTTCACCTCGGTGCTGCATTGCAATTCTAAACGCGAAGGATAAGAAGCAAAATTGGGTGGTGGGGGTTATGAATTTTGACCAGATTTTTTTACATTTTTGATTCAATTTTTCGCCTATTTGAATCATATTTGTAAAAAATTCTACTCCCCTGTTTCATGCCTATGACTGGCTACAGTCCCGACCTCCTCGCCACGGCTACGGCCGGTCTGCGTCAGCTCTTTCCCGAAGCGGTGAGCGAGGGTAAAGTGGATTTCGCCCGCCTGCGGTTCCTGCTCGAAGCAGCGGACGCGCTCGCTCCACCCGCCCCCGAGCCCTACGAGCTGCGCTGGGCTGGTAAGGCCCAGGCGCGGCGCGAGGTGCAGCGCCCCACCAGCGCCACCCTGCTGCCCGACCCCACGGCGGCGGTCGCCTGGAATACCACCGGCCACGTCTTTATTGAGGGCGAAAACCTGGAAGTGCTGCGCGTGCTTCAGCGCGGCTACTTCGGGCAGGCCAAGGTCATCTACCTCGACCCACCCTACAATACCGGCTCCGATTCCTTCGTGTATCCCGACGACTACGCGGAGCGCCGCACCGCCTACGAGCAGCGCACCGGCCAGCGCACCGCCGATGGCCTGCTCAACAAGCAAGACCTCTGGCGCCAGAACACCCGCGAGAATGGCCAGTACCACTCGGCCTGGCTGAGCATGCTCTGGCCCCGCCTTTATCTGGGCCGCAACCTGTTGCGCGAAGACGGCGTGCTGCTCGTGGCCATCGACGACCACGAGGTGCACAACCTGCGCCTGCTGCTGAACGAAATATTTGGCGAGGAGAATTTTATCGCCCAGATTATTCTCGAAACGGCTACCGACAACAACCCCGGCCAGGTGGCCCGCGAACACGAGTACCTGCTGGTGTACGCCAAAAACAAAGAGCGGCAGGGCGATTGGGCCATCGCGTCGAAAAAGGCGCAGCTTATTGAGAAGCACTACCAAAAGCTGCGCCGGCAGCTCGGCCCCGACCCGGCCGCCATTCAAACTCAGCTGCGCAGCTGGCTTAAAGAAAACCGCGCCGACCTGCGCGGCGTGGAGCACTACGACAACGTGGACGAACGGGGCGTTTTTCACGATGCCGACGTGGCCAACCCCAAGTTTGGCGGCTACCACTACGCCGTGCCGCACCCGCGCACCGGCCGCCCCTGCAAGGTGCCCGACAAGGGCTACCGCTTCCCCGAAGCCACCATGCAGCAGCTGGTCGCGGCCGGTGACATTGTATTCGGCGACGACGAAACGACCATCATCAAGCCCAAAAAGCGCCTCGCCAACGCCAAGGACCAGCTGCGTAGCCTCATCTACAACGACGGCCGGGCGGCCTCCAAGCGCCTGAACAACTTGCTGGGCCGCGACATCTTCCGGTTTCCCAAGGATGAAAAGCTACTGGCTGGCCTGCTGGCTTTTCTTACGCAGGGCGACGACCTGATTATCGATTTTTTCGCCGGCAGCGGCAGCACCGGCCACGCCGTACTGGACCTCAACGCCCAGGATGGCGGCCAGCGCCGCTACCTGCTGGTGCAGCTGCCCGAGCCCGTGGCCGAAAAATCGGAAGCCTACCAGGCCGGCTACCGCACCATTGCCGACATTACCCGCGCCCGCCTGCGGCTGGCCGGGGCGCGGCTCCAGGCCGCCCAGCCCGCCGGCGCGCCACCGCTCGACACGGGCTTTCGCGCCTACCGACTCGCCGAGTCCAATTTCCGGGCGTGGCGGCCCGAGGTTGCCACCGCCCCCGACCTCCTGGCCCAGCTGGAGCTGTTTCAGGAGCCGTTGCACCACGCTGGCTCCGAGGCGGCGCTGCTGACCGAGTTGCTGCTCAAGCTCTCGGGCGGCCCCGGCCTCCGGCCGCTGTCGATGGCCGTGGTAGCGCACGAGCTGGGCGGCCTCCCCGTGCACGCGACGGCCGACGGGCAGTTGTGGCTGGCCCTGGCCGGTCTCAACGCCGAGCTGGTTGCCGCGGCCGTGGCCGCCCGCCCCCAGCGCCTGGTGGTACTGGGGCAGGCTTTCAGCGGGCCCAACCCGGATGAGCAGGTAAGCAACGCCCGCTTGCAGCTGGCCGATGCGGGCGTGGTTTTACAAGTGATTTAGTCGCGTGATGGTTCTTCAATTCGACGCCGAGCAAGCCTACCAGCAGGCGGCCGTGCAGGCCGTGGTGGAGGCGTTTGAGGGCCAGCCGCTCGGCCCGGCGCCGCTGGAAGTGGGCCTGGGCCAGTCCGCCGGGTCCCTGGCCTATTCCGAAACCGGCATCGCCAATCGCCTCATCCTGGCCCGGGAGCAACTGCTGGCCAACATCCGCCGGGGCCAGGCGGCGCGGGGGCTGCCCCTTTCTACCGAGCTGGTGCCCTGCACTTTTCAAAACGCGCAGGGTGAAACCGACTCCGATAGCCTGCCCCTCAACCTGACGGTGGAGATGGAAACCGGCACCGGTAAAACGTACGTGTACCTGCGCACCATTTACGAGCTGCATCGCACCTACGGCTTCCGCAAGTTCATGATTGTGGTGCCCAGCGTGGCCATCCGCGAGGGCGTGTGCAAGTCGCTGGCCATCACGCACGCGCACTTTCAGGCACACTTCGGCTACCCGCCGGTGCAGTACGACGTGTACGACAGCGGCCGGCCGGCGGTACTGCGCAACTTTGCCGTGAGCGACGCGCTGCAGATTCTGGTCATCAACATCGACGCCTTCGCCAAGGACAGCAACCTCATTAACCGTCCCCACGAAACGGGCGTGCGGCCCATCGAGTACCTGCAAGCCACCCGGCCCATTGTACTAGTCGATGAGCCCCAAAACCTGGAAACCGACGCCCGCAAGGCCGCGCTGGCCGAGCTGCATCCGCTGGCCACGCTGCGCTATTCGGCTACCCACAAGCACTTTTACAACCTCGTATACTCCCTCAGTCCGGTGCAGGCCTACGACCTGGGCCTGGTCAAGCAGATTGAGGTAGACGGCATTACGGCCGATGGCAATTACAACGCGGCCTTCGTGCGGGTGCTGGCCGTGGTACCCGGCAAAAAGGTGCTCCAGGCCAAGCTCAGCATTTACTGCAACGAGCCGGGTGGCGTGCGGCAGAAAGCCGTAACCGTACGCCTGGGCAGCGACCTCTACACGCTCAGCAAGGGGCGCGACCTCTACCGCGAGGGCTTCATCGTGAACGAGCTGGACCCCGAAGCGGGCAGCGTTACGTTTGCCTCGGGCCTGCGCGTGACGGCCGGCCAGGAGGTAGGCGGCCTCAGCGAAGCCGTGCTGCGCTACCAGCTCACGCGCACCGTGAAATGGCACTTCGAAAAAGTGAAGCAGCTCAAGCCCCGCGGCATCAAAGTATTGTCGTTGATTTTTGTAGACCGCGTGGCCAGCTACCGGCGCTACGATGCCGACACCAAGCAGCGCCAGCCGGGCCAGTTTGCCCGGTGGTTTGAGGAAATCTACGCCGAGTACGCGGCCCGGCCGGAGTACGCGGGCCTGCTGCCCTTCACCCCCGGCGAGGTGCACGACGGGTATTTTTCGCAGGATAAGAATAGCCCGGCGGGCAAGGATACGCGCGGCGACTCGGCGCTCGACCGCGACACCTACGCCCTCATCATGCGCGACAAGGAGCGCCTGCTGAGCCCGGACGAGCCGCTGCAATTCATTTTCTCGCACTCCGCGCTGCGCGAGGGCTGGGACAACCCCAACGTATTCCAGATCTGCACGCTCAACGAAACGCTGAGCGACGTGAAGAAGCGCCAGGAAATCGGCCGCGGCCTGCGCCTGCCCGTCGATGCCCACGGCCAGCGCGTGCACGACAAGGCCCTCAACGTACTCACCGTCATCGCCAACGAGAGCTACCAGGATTTTTCGGCCGCCTTGCAGCGCGAAATTCAAACTGAAACGGGCGTGGACTTTACCGGCCGTACCCGCGACGCGGCGACCCGGCGCACCCCGCGCCTCGGCAAGGAGCTGACGCCCGACAACTACCCCGCCTTCTTCGCCATTTGGGAGCGCATTCGGCACCGCACGCGCTACCGCGTGGCCTTCCGCACCGAAGACCTCATCAGCGGTGCCGTGGCCGAGCTGCGCGACCCGCTCAAAACCCCGCCGACCCGCCCGCCGCAGCTGCGCGCCCACAAGGCTCGCCTCAGCTACACCGAAGCCGGCCTCGTGGGCCAGCTGGCCAGCGAGGCCCGTACCCCGCTGCGGGTGGCGCACTTTGCCGTGCCCGACGTGTACGGCTACATCCAGAGCCGCGTAGACCTCACGCGGGCTACTATTTTTCAGATTTTACAGCGCTCGGGCCGCTACGACGAGCTGCTCATCAACCCGCAGGTATTTCTGGATAATGTGGTGGGGGCCATCCGGCGCACGCTGCACCAGCTACAAGTACAGGGCATCACCTACGAGCAGTTGGGTGGGCAAGCGTACGAGATGCGACTGTTTGAGGACGAGGAAGTAGCCCAGTACGTGCACAACCTCTACGAAGTGCAGCGCCCGGGCCGCACGCTCTACAACTACGTGCCCGTCGACAGCGCTACCGAGCGCAGCTTCGCCGCCAGCTGCGACGCGGCCGAAGAAGTCGAGTTTTATTTCAAGCTGCCCCGGGGGTTTCTTATTCCAACGCCGCTGGGCCACTACCGCCCCGACTGGGCTATCGTGCTACGCGGCGAGCAGCGCGTGTATTTCGTGGTCGAAACCAAAGGCAGCGCCGGCCAGCTCACGCCCGTCGACCAGCAAACCTTGCGCAGCCGCGAAGCCCTCAAAATAAAATGCGGCACCGAGCACTTCGCTGTGTTCGAGCCGCTGGGGGTGACTTATCAGGTCGCCGCCACGCTGGAGCAAGTAGCGCTGGCAACGGACCTGTAGCCTGGCCTTTCTATTTCCTCCGTTTTTCCTTTTACTAGCCAACTAGCCGCTTCCTTTATCTTATATCACTAGTCGTTCCCCCTTCGTCCGTCCTGCTGAGCTTGCGAAGCATCTTACCGCACTTGAACGGCCGGGCCGGGCGGAATAAGATGCTTCGCAAGCTCAGCAGGACGGACGAAGGGGGAACGTGTTAGCGGCAACCGTCTTACCCTAGTGCAGAGAAATCAAGACAGTTGAGAAAAAAACCAGCACGCCGTTAATCGCTACCCAGTCTACTCGTGGCTCACGCGCTGGCTGGTAGTGCCAGCGGCCGTCGTCGTCCGCAGCACGTAGAGGCCGGGGGCCAGTATCGGCAGGCCGCTGATGGTCTGCGGCGTAGCGCTCAGCTGCACGCTGCTGCTGCACACCTGGCGCCCATCGGCGGTGAAGAGGGCCACCGTGGCAGCTTGCGCAGTCGCGGCCCCGGGCAACACCACGCTCAGCGACTCGGAGAAAACAGTGGGGAACGCTTGGGGTTGGGCGGCTACCCCGGGGCTGGCAGTGCGGGTAAGTACCACCACCGGCGAGTAGGCGCTGGTGCCATCCTGGTCTACCTGGCGCAGGCGGTAGTAGCTGGTGCCAGCCGAAGCGGCGGCATCGAAATACTGGTAGCTGCGGGCGGTGGTGCTGGTACCGGCGGCGGTGAGGCTGGCCAGCGTCGTATAGCTGGTGCCGTCGGCCGAGCGCTCGACTTCGAAGCGGGCGCTGTTGAGCTCGCTGGCCGTAGCCCAATTGAGTTGGTTGCCAAGGCCAGCGGCCTGGCCACTGAAGGCCGACAGCTGCACGGGCAGCGGCGAGTTATTCAGCGCCGTTTGCTGCTTCTGCGTGTAGAGGTAGATGGTGCCGTTCTGGTCGCCGATGAGCATGTCGAGCCGGCCGTCGTTGTTGATGTCGGTGATGATGGGCGCGGCAAAGCCGCCTTCCGCATTACCGCTGCTGCCCATGTTGATGGCGTTGGTGCCATCGATGGTAAGGTTGCCTTTGCTGACAAACGTCGTAGCGTAGCGGGCGCTCTGCTCGTAGCGGGTAACGGCCCCCAACTGGCTGCCCATTACCATGTCGAGCAAGCCGTTACCGTCCATGTCGAATACCAGCGGCTTGGCCGTGCCGTTGCTGGCGGTACCATCGGCCTTGATGTTGGCCCCATCGGCCTGGATGTTGCCCGCATCGGCCACGAAGACGGCCGAGTTTACCCCGTTGGCTTCGTAGCGGCGGAGCAGGCCCGAATAATCGCCAATGAGCAGCTCCAGGCGGCCATCGCCATCGAGGTCGGCCACGGAGGGACGGGGATAGCGCGCTCCCGTTACCAAGTCCGTAGTACCGCTGCCGCTGGGTACTTGCAAGTTGCCGATGGAGTTGAACGTGAGGGCACCGGCGGCCGTCTGCTCGAAGCGAGCGATGCGCTGGTTGTCGCCAGTGCCCACCAGCAAATCGAGTAAGCCGTTGCCATCGAGGTCCACTACGGTCGGCTTAGCAAAATTCGCTACGCGAATGTCGGTGCCGTTGGCCAGCTTAAGGTTGCTGTTTTTGCTGAACGAAGTGCTGCCTACGGAGGCCTGCGGCCAATACTCCACGTTGCCATTGGCGTTGCCAATCAGCAGATCGGTGCGGCCGGTGCCGGTGAGGTCGGCAATAGTGGGCGTTGAATAATAGACGGCCCCGTAGGTGTTCGTCACCGCCGAATTAGAAGCCGCAGCTACCTTAATGCCGTTGAAGCTGTTGCCCTTGATCGTCTGCTGCGGAAACGTGACGCCCGAGGTAACGCGCGTCACGCCAAACTGGCTGGCCGATACGGTAGACCCGAAGGCCGTCGTCACCACCAATTTGCCAGTGCTCGCGGCTACGGGCACCGTCACGCTGAGCGAGAGGGCCGAATTAGAGTTGATTTTCAGCGACTGCCCGTTGAGCAACACCGACTTGGTACCGCTGAGGCCCGTACCCGTAATGGTGATGACCGTACCGGGATTACCCGTGCTGGGGCTGAAGCCGAGGATGGTTTGCGCGGCGCTGGTCAGTGGCAGGGCGCAGGCAGCAGCAGCGAAGAGTTGGCCCGACAGTTTGCGGAAAAGAAGGCTGGTAGAAAGCGACATAGAGAGCCACTGAAGAAATTGCAGAGGAAGGATGACGCTGCAAAATTCCTGGCTCAACCTCGTCAGTA
This sequence comes from uncultured Hymenobacter sp., assembly GCA_913776615.1. Lineage (GTDB taxonomy): Bacteria > Bacteroidota > Bacteroidia > Cytophagales > Hymenobacteraceae > Hymenobacter. The sequence goes on along the minus strand of CAJYPK010000012.1, from coordinate 25,545 downwards.
CCGGGCTGACTCGCCCAACTCACGCAAAACGTGTGCGAACGTCGGCACAATGCCGCCTAACGCCAAAATTCTACTTTTTATCGCTTTCGTGCTACATTTCCGCTTCATTTTGCACTTTACAGGCGTGCCCGTACCTCACCTAGCAGGCGCTGCATGGCGTTGCGAGTGGCTTGGTCATCTCCGGGAATACTATTGTTGAAAAACGTAACCGCCACGAGCCGACCGCTCTTGCAGCGCACGTACCCCGCCAGGTTGCAAGTGTGCGTGAGCGTACCGGTCTTGCCCCAAAACCACGTCACTCGGGGCGGCCCGGGTTCGAAATAGCGTTTACGCAAGGTTCCCTGCCCGCCGCCCGCCGCCAGCAGGCTCAGCAGGCGCGGCTCGGGTACTTGCTGGTGCAGGCGGCACAGCAGCGCCGTGAGGCTGCGCGGCGTAAGCAGGTTGAGGCGGGATAAGCCCGAGCCATCGACCCAGTCGGGGCGGTCGGGCAGGGTCTTCAAGTTGTTCTTGAGCATATACCGGATAACGCGGGCGCTGCTCAGCGAATCGCGGTAGCCCACCTGCGTGCTGGTCATCAGCAGCAGCTGCTCGGCCAGAAAATTGTCGCTCACGCGCAGCATCCGGCGGTAGAGCGAGTCGGCCCGCAGCCCGCGCAGCGTGCGGATGCTGTCTTGGCTGGGGCGCGGGTGCCAGGGCGAGCCCACGATGGCGCGCCGGAGCGTATCACCAAGCAGGCGCAGCAGTAGGGGGCGACTGGTGCGGTAGGGCACCTCGTCAATCCACTTCTTGGCGCTGGGACGGTAAGTAAAGCGGTTGTCGAGCTGGGCGCGGTACACGTGCATCTCATCGTCCTGGTCGGGCGACAGCCGAAAGCCCTCCCCCGCCCGCTCGGTGAGCGGCGCAAACTGGCGCGGAAACACCCGCACCCGCTGCGGCAGCGCCACGGCGGCCGCGCCCGGCCGGGGGCGCACCACCTGCGGCGCGGCGGCGTAGAAGCGCACCGTGTTGCCGTACACCGGAAACGCCGTGCGCTCGGGCTGGAAATAGTAGCCGAAGTCGTCCCAGGTCCAGCCCGGCCCGTAGGTGGGCACGGTAGCGATGTCGCAGTAAGCCAGCACCTTTTCGGAGCGGGTTGCCAGGAAGGCGTAGGCCCGCCGCGAGGGCACGTCGCCGTGCAAGAAAGTCGGGTCGCCGGTACCTTGGAAAAACAGCGTATCGCCCCGCGAGAAGTAACGCAGGCTGGGCAGCGAGTCGGGCAGCAGCGTGAGGCCGGCGTAGAGGCTCAGCAGCTTCATGGTGCTGGCTGGGGTAAAGTACCGGGCCTCATTGTAGCCGAACAGCGGCGCGCCGGTCGCCGCGTCGGCCAGGGCCACGCCGATCTGCTGGCGGCGCAGCGTGGTACTGCTGTCGAGCTGCTGGCGCAGCCAGGGCATGTCGGTTTTGCCGGTAACCGAGTCGGTCACTACGGCCGGCGGGGCCGGCGGCGTGGTAGCGTTCTGCCCGCAGGCAGTGGTGAGCGAGAGCAGGGCCAGCGGCAGCAGCGCCGCGTAGCGCCGCGCCCGGCAAAGAGCAAATAACATAGGCAGAATAGGCACAAACGCAACTTAAGCACGGATACGGTAGTCCCTGGCCTGCCAGCTGGCCCCACTTCACTCCTCGCCCCCACCGCCCCGGCTAATCCGCTCGGTATGAATCTTAAAAACTACCTGTTATTCGTACTGCTCTGTTGCGCTGGCCTGCCGGGCCGGGCGCAGCCCAAAACGCCCGCCGATTTTGGCTACCGCCACCTGCGCATGCGCTACCAGGGCGACACGGTCAATGTTCTAATACTTTCTAAAAAGGGCGAGGAGCTGAAGCGCAAGCCGCTGCTCTTCTTTGCGCAAGGATCTTTGCCCGTGCCTTTGCTGCTCCTCGGGGAGAAGGGCCCGTATCCGGTGTTCGTATTCGCCCGCCCTACCAGCCAGTACTTAGACAATTACCATTTGGCCATCGCGGGCAAGCCTGGCGTACCGGTAGTAGTGAATACAAAAGCACTGCAACCCAATTTCACCTACAACGACCCGCGCACCGGCCTGCCACCCGTGGCCTATTGCCAGCGCAACTACCTCGAATACTACGTAGCTCGCAACCAGACTGTACTGCGCTACTTGGCCCGCCAGCCCTGGGTCGATGCCCACGACATTTCGGCCGTCGGGCACTCGGAAGGAACCGAAATCGTAGCCCGCATGGCGCGCCACCCCGGCTCGTTGCGTCGCATCATTTACCTCAACGGCAGCCCGCTTGGACGCCTGCCTATCATTATGGCTGGCCTGCGCAGGTCGGACGCCGATTCGGCTATTGCGGAAAACGAGCTACTGCACTGGCGGCAGGTAGTAGCCAACCCGCGCACCTGCGACTGCACTATTCCCACCGATTCTAACCTTAACCTCGCCTCTTTTTCAGAAAAACAAAACCCGTTGCAAGACCTGCTGCATTCCCGCATCCCGGTGTTCGTTGGCTACGGCACCCGCGACGATGCAGTGGGGCAAAACGACTACTTGCGGCTGGAAGCCGTCCGCGCCGGCAAGACTAATCTTACTTTTCGCGCCTACCCCGGCCTAGAGCACAACTTTGCGGGTTTCACCAACGGACAGGTAGACTACGACAAGTGGCACTGGGACCGCGTAGCTCGTGATTTCTTCGCCTGGATGCAAACGAAATAAATCAGCTTGTAGCGTGAGCTTTAACTGGTGGGCGAGCGCAGCGAGCAGCCACGTAAGCGAACGCCCTCCAACGCCCCTGCTCGCTGCGCTCGCCCGCAAGCTAAAGCTTACGCTACATCACTTCATCGTCAGAAACTTCTGCTGCATCACCTCCTGCACCGAGCGGCCCGTAATCTTGCTATCGAGCCACGAAATGATGTCGAAATACAGAAACGGCCGGCGGTCGAAGGGCCGAGCGGCAATTTCCTCCAGCTTGTCTTTTAAGGATTTAAACGCCTCGCGTAGCTGGCTAGGCGCCAGGTGCCCCACCCGACGCAAAAACCGGAACACCTCCACCTGCATGGGCTGCTGGTCGTTCATCTTCGCTAAGAACTGGTACACCGAGCGCACCTGGTTTTCCAGCTCGGCATCCTCGCCGGCCTCGTAGTGCGCCACCAGGTTGAGAATGCGGGCAAAGCACTGCAAGTCTTCGCGCAGGCTTAAATCCTTGTGGTCGATGATGCGGGTTAAGTACTTGATGGCTTGCTTATACTGCCCACTCCCGAAGTAGAGGCAGGCAATTTTGTAGTAGAACACCAGCGTGCGGTGTAAGTCGAGCTGCGACTTATACTCGCCCAATTGCTCCAGTAACTCGGGCACCATTTCTACACCCTCGGTGAAGCGTGCTTCCAAGAAACAGGCGTTGATGCGGTTCGTCCAGATGTACTGAAACAGCAGGGCCTCGGTATTGGGCGTGGCGCGGCGCGTCTGGCTGGCCGAAAAGTCTTCCAGCTTGCGTAGTACTTCCATGAATTTGCTGTAGTACTGCATATTAAACAGCGCCGCCAGCAAGTTGTGCAGCCCCTTGATGTAGAGCATCGTCTGACTTTCCTGAAGCGCCGGCTGCTGCTCAAACAAATCGACCCACTTCTGCGCGTAGCGGTAGCAGGCCCGAAAATCCTGGTTGATCGTATGGTACCACACCTGCGCCTGGTAGAAATAAAGCTTCTCCCAAAAGCCGCTGGCCCGCCCCAGCGCCGCCGGTACGTGCGCCCGGAAATACGCCGTAAATCGCTCGTGGTCTGCCTGATTGCGAGCGTGCCCAGCTTGCAGATATAGCCCGTAAAGCCGCAGCGAGGCATTCGACAAGGCGTGCTGCTGACTCAGGTGCGCGGCCGTGGCCGTGGCCTCGGCGGCCAGCGACTCGGCCCGGCCCTGCAAGCTGCGCGTGATGTATTGCGACTCAATAAGCTTCTCAAAATCAATGGCCAGCAGCGCCACGTGCGGCAGCTCGGCCTGCTGGGCGGCCAGCTTCACCTTGGCCAGCATTCGCAGGGCTTGCTGGTAGAAGCCCTTATTATACAGTACGCGGGCGTAGTCGAGCTGCTCGTGCAGCTGGATGTCGAGGTTTTGGCCGGCATGGTAGAGCCGCAGGCTGGCCAGCAGCTGCCGGTACAGGTTGGCCTTGAGGTTGGCGAGCTGGGCGCGCTTGAGCGTGGGCACCTGGGCAAGCACGCGCTCTTCGTCGAGGGTCTCCTGGGCGTCGAAAGCGTCGAAAAGCTGCAAGAACTTCAGCCCTTCGGTTGAGCCCTGGCGGTTAGTAAACAGGCGAAAATGGCGCTTTTCGGACTGCGTAAGGGATTTTATTAGCTGAAAAACCGGGTCGCTGGCTCTATTAGGCATTGTAGATTGTTATCCGCTAACTATTTGATAAATAATAAATTATTAAAAAAAACTACTCACTTGGAAATAGTAAAAGCTTATAAATTTTGTTTTTGCCAGCCTAAAACCACGTGGTACTTGCAGCGCAATAACAAAGCTGCACCCGTCCCGGCGGGTTTTTTCTCCCTATGGCAACGCAAAAAATCCAGATTTTCGACACTACCCTCCGCGACGGCGAACAGGTGCCGGGCTGCAAGCTAAACCAACAGGAGAAACTAGTTATTGCCCGGCAGCTCGAAGCCCTCGGCGTCGATGTTATCGAAGCGGGCTTCCCAGTGTCGAGCCCCGGCGACTTCGCCGCCGTGGCCGCCATCGCCGCCCAAACCAAGGAAGCTACCGTGTGCGGCCTCACCCGCGCCGTCGAAAACGACATTCGCGTGGCCGCCGATGCGCTGCGCAGCGCCCGCCGCCCGCGCATCCACACCGGCATCGGCACCTCCGACCTGCACGTGCAGCAAAAGCTGCGCACCACCCGCGAAGATGTAATCGAGCGCGCCGTGGCCGCTGTGAAGCTCGCCAAGAGCTTCGTGGAAGACGTGGAGTTTTACGCCGAAGACGCCGGCCGCACCGACAACGAGTTTCTGGCTAAGGTCTGCGAAGCTGTAATTGCCGCCGGGGCCACCGTCCTCAACATCCCCGACACCACCGGCTACTGCCTGCCCCACGAGTACGGGGCCAAGATTAAGTACTTGTACGAGAACGTTAAGGGGATTGACCGGGCCATTCTCTCCACGCACTGCCACAACGACCTCGGGCTGGCCACCGCCAACTCCATCGCGGGCGTGAGCAACGGCGCCCGGCAGATTGAGTGCACCATCAACGGCGTGGGCGAGCGCGCCGGCAACACCTCGCTCGAAGAGGTGGTGATGATCATGCGCCAGCACCCCACGCTAAATCTGTACACCGACATCAACACCCGCCTGCTCACCGAGACCTCGGCCCTCGTGTCGCACCTCATGAGCATGCCCGTGCAAGCCAACAAAGCCATCGTGGGCGCCAACGCCTTCGCGCACAGCAGCGGCATCCACCAGGATGGCGTCATCAAGTGCCGCGAAACCTACGAAATCATCGACCCCAAAGAAGTCGGGGCCGTCGATTCGACCATCGTGCTCACCGCCCGCTCGGGCCGCGCCGCGCTGGCCTACCGCCTCCAGAAGCTGGGCTACCACCTGGAGCGCCCCGCTCTCAACGCAGCCTACGCCAGCTTCCTGCAGCTCGCCGACCGCCAACGCGAGGTGATTGACACGGATTTACACATTCTTATCGAACAAGAAAAACTAGTAGCTGTCGGCTAATCGGGCTAAGGAAACGAGGTGGCAGGCGCTGCCAGTGGGTGGGAGCAGGGAAGTCAGGGGGTCGGGTTAACAACCCAATAACGCCGTTCTTTCACACTCGTTGATTCGACCAAAACTTCCCCCTGTTACTTCGTTTCCTTGGCTTATTATTTAATTATTTGTCTAAAAAACGTCCGTCATGTCGAGCTTGCCGAAGCATCTCTACCGCACCGTTAGAACGGCTTGGATGAAGCGATAGAGATGCTTCGGCAAGCTCAGTATGACAATCGTGAAATAACGATTATATCTACAGTAATGGCTCGCACCTTAGTCGATAAAATATGGGATGCCCACGTTGTTCGCTCCATCGCGAGCGGGCAGGATGTGGTGTACATCGACCGCCACCTGATTCACGAAGTAACCAGCCCCCAGGCGTTTGATGAAATCGCCGCCCGCGGCCTGGCGCTGTTTCGCCCCAGCCAGATTATCGCCACGGCCGACCACAACGTGCCGACCCTCAACCAGCACCTGCCCATCGCGGAGCCGCTTTCGCGCTCGCAGGTAGACAAGCTGACCGAGAATTGCCAGAAATACGGCATTGAGCTCTACGGCCTGGGCCATCAGCGCCAAGGCATTGTGCACGTTATCGGGCCGGAGCTGGGCCTCACCCAGCCGGGCCTCACGATGGTATGCGGCGATAGCCACACCAGCACCCACGGCGCATTTGGCGCGGTGGCCTTCGGCATCGGCACCAGCCAGGTGGCGCAGGTGATGGCCTCGCAGTGCCTGCTGCTTACGCGCCCCAAGCGAATGCGCGTAGCGGTAGAAGGCGAGCTGCGGCCCGGCGTTACGGCCAAGGACTTAATTCTCTACATTATCGCCCAGCTCGGCACGGGCGGTGCCACCGGCTATTTCGTAGAATACGCAGGCAGCGCGGTGCGCGGCCTGAGCATGGAAGGCCGCATGACGGTCTGCAACATGAGCATCGAGATGGGTGCCCGCGGCGGCCTCATCGCGCCCGATGCCACCACGTTTGCCTACGTGGAGGGCCGGCCCTTCGCTCCCAAAGGCCAGGCCTGGGACGATGCCGTGGCCTACTGGCAAACGCTGTACTCGGACGAAGATGCGGTGTTCGACGCGGAGTTCGTGTACGACGCGGCCGACATCACGCCCATGATTACCTACGGCACCAACCCCGGCATGGGCATCGCACTCACCGGGCAAATCCCCAGCCAGGTGGCCGAGGCCGAGGCCGAAAGCTTCGACAAATCGTTGAAATACATGGGTTTCGAACGGGGCGAGTCGCTGCTGGGCAAGCAGATTGACTACGTGTTCATCGGCAGCTGCACTAACTCGCGCATCGAAGACTTGCGCACCGTGGCCGCCTACGTGGCTGGCAAGCAGAAAGCCCAGCACGTAGAAGCTATCATCGTCCCCGGCTCCAAGCAAGTTGAGCAACAAGCCATTGCCGAGGGCATCGACAAGATTCTGGCTGAAGCCGGCTTCGAGCTGCGCGAACCCGGTTGCAGCGCCTGCCTGGCCATGAACGAGGATAAAATCCCGGCGGGTAAGTACTGCGTGGCGACCTCCAACCGCAATTTCGAAGGCCGCCAGGGCCCCGGCTCGCGCACGCTGCTGGCCAGCCCGCTGGTAGCCGCCATCACGGCCGTGCAAGGCCGCATCGTTGACATTACGCAGTACTTGAATTGAGCTGTTAGCTGCTAGCTATTAGCTGTTAGCTGCTACCGGCAACGGAGGGAGCTAATGGTGAAAAAGCTAACAGCTAATGGCTAGCAGCTAACAGCTAGTTGAAATGGAAAAATTTCAAACCCTGCACACTACCGGCCGGCCGCTGCCGCTGGAGAATATTGATACCGACCAGATTATTCCGGCGCGGTTTCTGAAAGCGACTACCCGCGAGGGCTTCGGCGAAAACCTGTTTCGCGACTGGCGCTACAATGCCGACGGCTCGCCCAAGGCCGACTTTGTCCTCAACGACCCACGCTACGGCGGGCAGATTCTGGTAGCCGGCAAAAACTTCGGTTGCGGCTCCAGCCGCGAGCACGCCGCCTGGGCACTATACGATGCCGGTTTTCGGACGGTGATTTCGAGCTACTTCGCCGACATTTTTCGGGGTAATGCCTTGAATACTGGCCTGCTGCCCTTGCAGGTGAGCGACGAAGTACTGGCCCGCCTGCTGGCCGCCATCGAGGCCGACCCGCAGTTGGAGCTGGTGGTGGACCTACCCGCCCAGACGCTAGCCATCCCAGCCTGGGGCGAGACGTTCAGCTTCGCCATCGACCCCTACAAAAAGGAGTGCCTGCTCAACGGCTACGACGACATCGACTTTTTAGTGAATCAAAAATCGGCCATTGAGGCCTACGAACAACAACGCGCATGGACATGGTAACCAAGAAAATAGCTTTACTGCCTGGTGATGGCATCGGGCCGGAAGTTTGTCGGCAGGCCGTGAAAGTGCTCGACGCCGTAGCCGAGCGCTTCGGTCACCGCTTTGAGTTTACGTCGCACCTGGTGGGCGCCTGCGCCATCGACGCCACCGGCAACCCGCTACCCGACGAAACGCTGGCTGCCTGCCGCGCCTCGGACGCGGTGCTCTTCGGCGCCATCGGCGACCCCAAGTACGACAACGATCCCAGCGCCAAGGTGCGCCCCGAGCAGGGCCTGCTGCGCATGCGCAAGGAATTGGGCTTGTTCGCCAACATCCGCCCCGTCACGGCCTACAAGGCGCTGCTAAAGCACTCGCCGCTGAAAGCCGACCGCATCGAAGGCACCGACCTGGTAATTTTCCGGGAGCTGACGGGCGGCATCTATTTCGGGGAAAAAGGCCGGACCGAGGACGGGGCCGCCTACGACAACTGCGTGTACTCGCGCCCCGAGATTGAGCGCATCGCGCACCTAGCGTTTCAGTCGGCCAATACCCGCCGCAAGCACCTGACGCTGGTCGATAAGGCTAACGTACTGGAAACTTCGCGCTTGTGGCGCGAGGTGGTCCGCGAAATTGCTGGGCAATACCCCGACGTGGCGGTTGATTATCTGTTCGTGGACAACGCCGCGATGCAGCTCATCACCAATCCCAAGCAATTCGACGTGATGCTGACCGAGAACATGTTCGGCGACATTCTCTCGGACGAAGCCTCGGTAATTGCCGGCTCGATGGGCTTGCTGCCCTCGGCCTCGGTGGGCGCGGCAGTGGCGGTATTTGAGCCCATTCACGGCTCCTACCCGCAAGCCAAGGGCAAAGGCATCGCCAACCCGCTGGCCGCCATCCTGTCGGCCGCCATGCTGCTCGACCACCTGGGCCTCGCGGCCGAGGCCGAGCTGGTGCGTGAAGCAGTAGACGAAGCCCTGACCAACAAGATTTTGACTCCTGAGCTTAATCCTACCGCGCCCTATACCACCGAGCAGGTAGGCAGCTACGTGGCCTTCTGGATCGCCGATTCGAACGAGCAGCAGTGGAATGCCCACAACATCGCGGTGGGTGTGAGCACGATTATTTAAGCGTTGCGCGGACTTTGTAGTCCGCGACGATTGCTCGGTATTTGAAACGCGGACTACAAAGTCCGCGCAACATTTCTCAATAAAAATCCCCTATCCCAGTGAAAAAGCGCGCCGCCGGCTGTACGTTTGCGCCATGCAAGCCCAGCTGTTCGTCATTATTAGCGTCATCGCCGTGATTATTTCACGGGGAGTGAGGATGCTATGCAGCTAGGGTAACCACCCAACCGCCGCCGGCCATCCTCACCCCAGGATGGCTTTTTTTATGCCCGCTTTTTCCCTGCTACCCGCCATGCCCCCCCGGCTGCTACCCCTTATTTCCGTGGTCATTATTACTACCCTCGCGGGCTAGTCAGGACTTCTTACGCCAAAGAAAACCTTCCTAGCCCGCGGCCAGGAGGGTTTTTTTAGGGCCAAACCACCGCTATTGCCCAGCTACCGGGCGCTACGCACCAAGCAATAACCTCATGTCACTCAACAAATTCAGCCGCATCTATACCCAAGACGACAGCCTGCCGGCCTCGCAAGCCATGCTCATCGGCGCGGGCCTGTCGGATGCGGATTTGCGCAAGCCCTTCGTCGGCATCTGCTCGACCGGCTTCGAGGGCAATACCTGCAACATGCACCTCGACGGCCTGGCCGACGAGGTAAAGCGCGGCGTGGCCGCCCAGGGGCTGGTGGGGCTGCGCTTCAACACCATCGGCGTGAGCGACGGCATCACGAACGGCAACGCGGGGATGCGCTTCTCGCTGGTGTCGCGGGAGATTATCGCCGACTCGATTGAGGCGATGGCGGGCGCGCACTACTACGACGCCATTGCCACGGTAGTGGGCTGCGACAAGAACATGCCCGGCGCGCTCATCGCCATGGCGCGGCTCAACCGGCCCTCGCTGATGGTGTACGGCGGCACCATCCGGGGCGGGGAGTTCAAAGGTCAGAAGCTCAATATCGTATCGTGCTTTGAGGCCTACGGCAAAAAGGTCAACGGCCAGATTTCGGACGAGGACTACCAGGGTATCATCCACAACGCCTGCCCCGGGCCGGGGGCCTGCGGTGGCATGTACACTGCCAATACGATGGCCGCCGCCATCGAAACCCTGGGCATGACGGTGCCCGCCTCGTCGTCGCTGCCCGCCGAAAGCAGCGCCAAGGTGCAGGAGTGCCTCGACACCGGCGCTTACCTGCGCCGCCTGCTGGAATTGGACTTGAAGCCCCGCGACATCCTGACCCGCGCGGCGTTCGAGAATGCGATGGTGGTTATCACGGTGCTCGGCGGCTCGACCAACGCCGTGCTGCACCTCATCGCCATTGCCCACGCGGCCGGCGTACCCCTCACGATGGAAGACTTCCAGGCCGTGAGCAACCGCGTACCGGTGCTCGCCGACCTGAAGCCCAGCGGCAAGTATCTGATGGAGGACTTGTCGAAAATCGGCGGCGTACCCGCCGTGCAGCGCACCCTGCTCGACTACGGCCTGCTCAACGGCGACCTGATGACCGTAACCGGCCGCACCCTGGCCGAAAACCTCGCCGACGTCAAGCCGCTCGGCCCCGAGCAGGATTTGCTGCGCCCGCTCGACCAGCCCATCAAGGCCGACGGGCACATCCAGATGCTCTACGGCAACCTCGCCACCAAGGGCAGCGTGGCCAAAATCAGCGGCAAGGAAGGGCTGCGGTTTGAAGGGCCAGCCATTGTATTCAACTCGGAAGAAGAACTAAACCAAGGTATTACCGAGCACAAGATTCAACCCGGCCAGGTGGTGGTGATTCGCTACGTGGGGCCGAAGGGCGGGCCGGGGATGCCCGAAATGCTCAAGCCGACCTCGGCCATCATGGGCGCGGGCCTCGGCGACAAGGTGGCGCTGATCACCGACGGCCGCTTTTCGGGCGGCACCCACGGCTTCGTGATTGGGCACGTCTGCCCCGAGGCCTTCGACGGCGGCGGCATCGCGCTGGTGCAGGATGGCGACTGGATAATCCTAGATGCCACCACCAACACCATTGACGTGCGGCTTTCCGAGGAAGAATTGCAAGCCCGCCGCGCCGCCTGGCAGCGCCCGCCCCTGCCCGCCAAGCAGGGCGTACTGCTCAAGTACATCCGCACCGTAAGCGACGCCAGTCACGGCTGTATCACTGATTTAGTTGAAGATGTAGAGAATGTGCCAAATGTGAGAAATGTGAAAATGCAGGAAGTATAAGCTTCTGGGCTATTCGACATCTTACCTATTTCTACATTATCCACATTATCGCATCCCGCACATTTAAAACCTATGTCAACGCAGACCTTAGCCCAGCCCGCCGCTAGCCCGGCCGCCGCCCCTGCCACCACGCCGATGACCGGCGCGGTAGCCACGCTGCAAGCCCTGGTGGCCGAAGGCGTAGACACGATTTTTGGCTACCCCGGCGGGGCCATTATCCCGATTTACGACGCGCTCTACGACTTCGCCGACTCGCTCAACCACGTGCTGGTGCGCCACGAGCAGGGCGGCATCCACGCGGCGCAGGGCTACGCGCGCAGCTCGGGCCGGGTAGGCGTGGCCCTGGCCACGAGCGGGCCGGGCGCGACCAACCTCGTGACCGGGCTGGCCGATGCCATGATTGACAGCACCCCGCTGGTGTGCATCACGGGGCAGGTATTTGCGCACTTGCTCGGGACCGATGCCTTTCAGGAGACGGACATCATCAACATCACGACGCCCGTTACGAAGTGGAACTACCAGGTAACGCGGGCCGAGGAAATCCCCGAGGCGCTGGCCAAGGCGTTCTACATCGCGCGCAGCGGCCGGCCCGGGCCGGTGCTGGTGGATATTACTAAGAACGCGCAGATGCAGACGTTCGATGCGCCGGCTTACGAGCCCTGCACGCACATCCGCAGCTACCGGCCCGCGCCGGTGGTGCGCAAGGAGTACATCGAGCAGGCGGCGGCGCTGATCAATAGCGCCAAGCGGCCGTTTATCCTCTGGGGGCAGGGTGTGGTACTGGGCCAGGCCGAGCAGGAGTTCAAGGAATTCGTGGAGAAGTCGGGCATTCCGGCCGCCTGGACCATCCTGGGCGTGGGGGCACTGGCCACCGACCACCCGCTGAACGTGGGCATGCTGGGCATGCACGGCAACTACGGCCCCAACGTACTCACCAACGAGTGCGACGTGCTGATTGCCATCGGCATGCGCTTCGACGACCGCGTGACCGGCCGCCTCGACAAATACGCCAAGCAGGCACAGGTAATTCACCTCGACATCGACCCCACGGAGATTGATAAGAACGTGAAAACCACCGTACCGGTGTGGGGCGACTGCAAGGAAACCCTGCCCCTGCTCACGGCCTTGGTCGAGCGCCGCGAGCACCCCGAGTGGCTGGCCCGCTTCAACGACTACAATGCCCAGGAGGTGGACGCCGTGATTCGGGAAGAGCTGTTCCCGACCTCGGAGGAGCTGACGATGGGCGAGGTGATGCAGCAGCTCAACGAAATCACGGGCGGCGAGGCCGTTATCGTGTCCGACGTGGGGCAGCACCAGATGATAGCCTGCCGCTACGCCCGCCAGAACCAGTCGCGCAGCCACGTTACGAGCGGCGGGCTGGGCACGATGGGCTTCGCGCTGCCGGCCGCCATCGGGGCCAAGTTTGGTGCCCCGCACCGACCGGTGGTAGCCGTGATTGGCGACGGCGGCGTGCAGATGACCATCCAGGAACTCGGCACCATCATGCAGACGGGCGTGGACGTGAAAATCCTCATCCTCAACAATGAATTCCTGGGCATGGTACGGCAGTGGCAGGAGTTGTTTCACCAGCGGCGCTACTCGTTCGTGGACATTCAAAGCCCCGACTACGTGGCCGTAGCAGCCGGCTACCGCATCGCCGGCCAGCGGGTAGCTACCCGCGCCGACCTGCGCCCGGCCCTGGAAAAAATGCTGGCGCACCCCGGCTCCTTCCTGCTCGAAGTAATGGTAACCAAGGAGAACAACATCTTCCCGATGGTGCCGCAGGGGTGCAGCGTGGCCGAAATCAGGCTGCGCTAATTATGAATTATGAGTTATGAATTATGAATTGCTCCTACTGTCACCCCGGTCTTAAACCGAGTGCCAGCAGCCTGAAATTCTGAAGTCTCAACTCATAATTCATAACTCATAATTCATAACTAAAAAGATGGAACGCCAGGAATACAACATCACCGCGTACACCGAAAACCAGGTGGGCTTGCTCAACCGCATTGCCATCATCTTTTCGCGGCGCAAAATCAACATCGAAAGCCTCAACGTGTCGCCTTCCGAGATTGAGGGCATCCACCGCTTCAACATCGTGATTGTGGAAACGGAGGAAGTGGTGGAGAAGCTCGCCAAGCAAATCGAGAAGCAGGTGGAGGTGCTGAAAGTGTACTACAACACCAACGCCGACGTGATCTGGCAGGAGATGGCGCTCTACAAAGTGCCCACCGACGTGATTGCCGAGAAAGTACTCGTGGAGCGCCTGCTGCGTGAAAACGGGGCGCGGGCCGTGGTAATTCGCAAGGATTATACGGTGTTTGAAACCACCGGCCACCGCGAGGAAACTGACAGCCTCATCAAGGCCTTGCAACCCTACGGCCTGATTGAGTTTGTGCGCTCGGCGCGCATCGCCATCATCAAGGCCAGCGAGGGCTTTCACCGAAAGCTGCAAGAGTTTGAGCGCCGCGAGCCGGGCGAGGACGTGGCCGAAAACGAGTTTTTGAACGACCGCGAGCAGGTTTTCACGATGTAATAAGTTGCGCGGACTTCGTAGCCCGCGTTTTAAAAGAAACACCTTTTTTCCAACCATTCGCGGGCTACAAAGTCCGCGCAACCTTCACCCCCTTATGGCTACCATCAACTTCGGCGGCGTACCCGAGACCGTTATCACCCGCGACGAATTTCCGCTCGACAAGGCGCTTGAGTTTCTGAAAGACGAGACCATCGCCGTAATCGGCTACGGCGTGCAAGGCCCCGGCCAGGCGCTGAACATGCGCGACAACGGCTTCCGCGTAATCGTGGGCCAGCGCGAGGGCACGCCCTCGTGGGAGCGCGCCCTCAAGGATGGCTGGGTTCCCGGCGAAACGCTGTTCGGCATTGAGGAAGCGGCCGACAAGGGCACCATCATCTGCAACCTGCTGAGCGACGCCGGCCAGATTGCCCTGTGGCCCACCCTGAAGCAGTACCTCACCCCCGGCAAGACGCTGTACTTCTCGCACGGCTTCGGCATCACGTTCAACGACCAGACGGGCATCGTGCCCTCGCAAGACATCGACGTAATCCTCGTGGCCCCCAAGGGCAGCGGCACCAGCCTGCGCCGCCTGTTTGTGGCCGGCGGCGGCCTGAACTCGTCGTTTGCCGTGTACCAGGATGCCAGCGGCAAGGCCTGGGAGAAAGCCATTGCCATGGGCATCGGCGTGGGCTCGGGCTACCTGTTCGAGACGGATTTCAAAAAAGAAGTGTACTCCGACCTCACCGGCGAGCGCGGCGTGCTGATGGGTGCCCTGGCTGGCATCATCGAGGCCCAGTACCAAGTGCTGCGCCAGCGCGGCCACTCGCCCTCGGAAGCCTTCAACGAAACGGTTGAGGAATTGACCCAGAGCCTCGTACCGCTGGTGGGCGAGAATGGCATGGACTGGATGTTCGGCAACTGCTCGGTAACGGCCCAGCGCGGTGCGCTCGACTGGAAAGGCAAATTCCGCGAGGCTACCCTGCCCGTACTCAACGAGCTCTACGACAGCGTGGCCAGCGGCGAGGAAGCCCGTCGTACCATCGAGCGCGGCAGCACGCCCAACTACCGCCAGGAGCTGGAAGCTGAGCTGAAAGAAGTGCGCGACTCGGAATTGTGGCAGACCGGCGCGACCGTGCGCGAGCTGCGCTCGCGTACGAGCGAGAATGTTGAAGCATAATCAGTTAAGATAGTAAGACATGAGACGTTAGACATGAGACATGAGAAAACTCGATAGGGTAGTTCTCATGTCTCATGTCTAACGTCTCATGTCTAAATACTCCCCCCTCCCCCATGCCTGACTTAGAAGCCCCGGCGGCCACGGCCGTCACCCTGGAAAACGTCGAGGCCGCGGCCCGCCGCCTCAAGGGCGTTATCGCCAAAACGCCCCTCATGCAAAACCTGGGGCTCTCGCGCAGCTACGACGCGACTATTTTGCTCAAGCGCGAAGATTTGCAGGTGGTGCGCTCGTACAAGATTCGGGGGGCTTACAACAAGATTGCCACGCTGCCCGCCACTGAGACACCCCGGCGCATCGTGTGCGCCAGCGCCGGCAACCACGCCCAGGGCGTGGCCTACGCCTGCCAATTGCTGGGCCTGCGGGGCGATATTTTCATGCCCGCCCAAACGCCGGCCCAGAAGGTGGACAAGGTGCGGCTCTTCGGCAAGGATATGGTGACGGTGCACCTCACGGGCCGCACGTTCGACGACTGCTACCACGCGGCGCAGGCCTTTTGCGACGAGCAAGGCAGCACCTTCGTGCATCCGTTCGATGATTTGGCCATTGTGGAGGGGCAGGCTACGGTGGGGCTGGAAATTCTGAAGGCCAGCCACGGCACGCTGATAGACTTTTGCTTTATGCCCATCGGGGGCGGCGGGCTGGCCTCGGGGCTGGCCAGCGTGTTTCGGCAGTTGAGCCCCCAGACCAAGCTGATTGGGGTGCAGCCGCTGGGCGCGCCGAGCATGCACGACGCCCTGCGGGCCGGCCAGCGGCAAGCCCTACCCAGCCTCGATACCTTCGTGGATGGCGCGGCCGTAAAGTGCCCCGGCGAGCTCACCTTCGAGATTTGCCAGGCGCTGCTCGACGAGATTCACCTCGTACCCGAGGGCCAGGTGTGCGAAGACCTGCTCAAGATGTACAACGAGGAGGGCATGGTGCTGGAGCCAGCGGGCACGCTCGCCATCTCGGCCCTGCACGCCTACGCCGACCAAATCAAGGGTAAAACGGTGGTGTGCATCGTGAGCGGCTCCAACAACGACATCACCCGCATGGAGGATATCAAGGAGCGCGCCCAGCGCCACCAGGGCCTCAAGCACTACTTCATGGTGCGCTTCAACCAGGCGCCGGGGGCGCTGCGCCGCTTCGTAAACAACGTACTGGCCGAGGGCGAGGACATCATTCAGTTTCAGTACATCAAGAAGAATAACAAGGAGAAAGGCCCCGTTTTCATCGGCGTGGAGGTGCGGCAGCGCGGCGACGAAGCCGGCATCATGGCCCGCATGGCGGCCGAGGGCTTCGGCTTTGAGTACCTGAACGGGCAGCAGGACTTTTTGAGCTTGCTGGTGTAAGCAGTTGCGCGGACTTTGCAGTCCGCGTGCGTTACCGAGCAACTGAAAAAAACGCGGACTGCAAAGTCCG
Organism: uncultured Hymenobacter sp.; assembly: GCA_913776615.1. Lineage (GTDB taxonomy): Bacteria > Bacteroidota > Bacteroidia > Cytophagales > Hymenobacteraceae > Hymenobacter. Next base: position 9,007 of record CAJYPK010000012.1, on the reverse strand, counting down.
CGCAACTACTCGCGTCACAATTTCGAAACCCGCCCGTCCCGAGCGGGTTTCGTACCTTTGGGGGCCGGTAGCAACCTGTTTTCGGTGAATGCGTTACCGGCTTTGAATGGTCTGCCTTAGCCGGCGGCCGGACCTTTGCCCCGCAGCAATTTATGGCCGTCCTTGATTCCGAAACCGCGCAGTTAGCCGCCCTTAGCCAGGGCGAGCGGGCGGCTTTCGAGGCGCTGTACCACCGCTACAAGCAGCCGGTGTACGCCAACATCCGCAAGATGGTACCCGACCCCGACGCGGCCGAGGACTTGTTGCAGGAAACTTTTATTGCCCTTTGGGAACACCGGACCACTCTCGACCCTATTAAGGGCGCGGGTGGCTGGCTGTTTGTGGTGAGCTACAACAAGGCTGCCTCCTTCCTCAAAAAGAAGTTGCGCGAGGCCGCTATTCTGGAGCCCGAAACTGACCTGGCCGAGCTGGCCGTGGCCGACGAGCTGGGCGACGAGGAACTGTACACCGCCCAGCTGGCCCTGGTAGAAGAGGCCGTAGCCCACCTACCGGCTCGCAAGCAGGCCGTCTTTCGGCTGTGCCGCTTTGAGGGCAAGTCGGCGGAGGAAGTAGCGGCGGCCACCGGTATTTCGGTGGCTTCGGTACGCGATTATCTCAAGCAATCAACGCGCTTTATCCGGGAGTACATTCAGCTAGGACACGCGCCGACGCAGGCATTGGCCGTAGCAGGACTGTTGATTTTGTGGGAGTTGAGCTAGCCTACCCTACCTGGGCTCCGTGCTTGCCAGTGCTTGGTAGCCTACTGCTTGTACGTCCAAGCCTACGGCAACGCGAGGTAGCGCCGACCGGCGGCTAGGAGCGGACCTACATTATCAAGGGCTACTAACTGCCGGAGCGCTTGCTTTTTATCCGCAGCCTGGGCGTAATAGGCTTCGCAAATGCGAAAACCGACGACGTAGCCCAACGCGCCCGGCTCCCCGGTGGCCGCGTCCGGCGCCGCTACGAACCACCGGGCCGCGATGGGCTGGTCGGCCTGCTCGGCAAACCGCCGCCGCACGGCGGCCTCGTGTTGCTTGGCGTAGGCAAAGGCCGCCGGGGCACCCAGCCGGCCAGTCAGCCGGAAGGCCAAGTATTCGGCGGCGCCTTCCTTCAAGGCTCCCTCTAAATTGGTACGGCAATCTAACAGCTGCTGCTGGCCGTGAATAATCTCGTGAATGCAAGCCGTACTAACGGCACTGACGGCGGATACGCTGCTACGCAGCTCGGGGCGGATTTCGGCCAGCGGAGGCTGGGAGGAGGCGCATTTCAGCTCGGCCCCGATATAAAGCGCATCGCCAAAGGCCGTACCCCCAACCTCGAATTTCCCCACCGCGAAGTACAGCGTAGGAAACTTCGCCGCCGGGTAGATGGCTCGCAACTGCCGGGCCGCCCGCCGGATGGCCGCTTGCTGCCGCCCGACCGCCTGCATGGCGGGCCGAATTGCCGCCAGATAGCGGCGGTGCGTCCGAATGGCCCGCAGCCAATCGGGGGCCGTGGCCTGGGCCGCCTCGGCATATTTCCGCAGGCCCGGCGAGGCCAGCGCCAGGTAGTGCGCGTCGATTATTGCCAGGCTATCGGCCGTCGTGCGCGCGGTAGCCAGGCGGTCGTAGGCCTGCCAGAAATGGGTTACGTCGGTCCATACTATTCGCAGGCTATCGGCGGCAACGCGAGGGCGCGGCGGCTGGGCCGATGCTTGGAGACTGAGGGCGGCCAGTAAGGCGATTAGGGAGAGGCGACTACACATGGCGAAGAGTTTAATATCCGGCAGCTAGAAAGAGTACCGCTCCACTGGCACAACGTTACGACCGCGCTCAACATTTAAGACGCCTGTCATGCTGAGCTTGCCGAAGCATCTTGTTCGCCTCGTTGAATAGTCCGGATGAAGCGAGCAAGATGCTTCGGCAAGCTCAGCATGACAGGCGTGTTGGTAAGGTCAGCCGCAGGCCCGGACGACCCATTACCAAATCATTACCCAAAGCCGCGCATTCTAACGATTTAGCAACGCCAAACGGTATCCCCTTTTCGTAGGGGGCCGAGTATTTAGGGGTGATGACACCGGACGCGCAGCACCTTATTCAGAAGTTTTGGGCCGGCACCGCCACGGCGGCCGACAAACAGCAGCTCGCCGCGCTCTTCGGCCCCGACGAGGACGCCTGGCACGAGCGGCTGGAGCGCGAGTTTGCCGCCTTCCCGGCCAACGCGACCGGCCCGCTCAGCGAGGAACAGTCGGCCCGGGTGTGGGCACGCCTGCGCTGGCACCTGGCCGCCGAAGAAACGGCAGCGCCCGCCCGTCGGGGCTGGCTGCGCTGGGCCGTAGCGGCCGCCGTGCTGCTGGCCGTGGGCCTGGCGGTACTGCGCCTCGCCTACCGGCCCGCCGGGCCGGCACCGCTGGCCCAGGCCGCGCGCCCGGTGGCACCGACTACGGAACTAGTGCGGCGCACCAACACCGGCCGCGCCCCGCTGCGCCTACCCCTGCCCGATGGCTCGGTGGTGACCTTGCAACCGGGTAGCGCAGTGGCCTACTACCCACCTTTTGCGCAGGGGCGGCGCGACATCAGCTTGCGCGGTACGGCGCTGTTTACGGTGGCCAAGGACGCGGCCCATCCTTTTACCGTCCTGGCCAATGGCTTTACGACCACGGCGCTGGGCACCAAGTTTCGGGTGCAGGCGGCTACGAGCCAGGAAGTAGCCGTGCGGCTGCTCGAAGGCAAGGTGGTGGTGCGGGCCACGGCGGCCAGCCACCTCAGCATGCGCGAGCAGTTCCTGACGCCCGGCCAGGAGCTGACCATCAACACCCGCACCCGGCAGGTCCGCCTGCGCAACTTCGGCTCCGCGCCCCGGCCCACCCAGCCCCTGGCGGTGGAAATTCCGACCGGGCTTTCTTTCGAAAAAGACGACCTCGCCACCGTATTCGCCCAGGTAGGCGCGCGCTACCACGTGCGCGTGGCCTACGATACGGCCGCCGTGCGCGGGCTCTCCTTCACCGGTGAATTTGCCGCTACCGATGCCCTACCCGTGGTACTGCGCGCCGTGTGCGCGGCCAATAATCTAACTTTTATCCAAACTCCTAGCCAGGTTACTATTCGCAAGTCGCCCTAGGTCTCCCCCGCCCCTAACCACGGTTTAAGCTGCTTTGAAGCGCCCTTCCTCGGGCGAGCGGCACCGCCATGCCTTTTCACTCCCCCATTTTATCAGTTGTTTTATGAAACAGCGCCTACGATTTATGCAAAACTGGCCAGCGGGCCTCGTGGCCTGCGGCCTGCTGCTGGCTAGCCCGGCCGCGGCCCAGCCCGGCACCCGCCCAGCCGCCCAAGCCACGGCCCGCGTGAAGGGCACCGTGCTCGACGACAAAGGCGAGCCGCTCATCGGCGTGACGGTCTTGCTGAACGAAGCCGGCAGCAGCAGCAACCCGCGCGGCAGCACTACCGATGCCAGCGGCGTGTTCACTTTCGACAACCTGAAAGCTGGTGTGCGCTACGCGCTCGCGGTGAGCTACGTGGGCTACGAAAGTCAGAAAATCAACGACTTCCTGGTGAATGCCGGCGACAATAACAGCCTGATGGTGCGCCTGAAAGCGGAAAACAAGGCGTTGTCCGACGTGGTGGTAATTGGCTACGGCTCGCAGTCGAAGGCCAAGGTAACGGGCGTGATTTCGGAGGTGAAGGGCGCGGCCCTGAACCGCTACGCTGGCAGCAGCTTTGGGCAGCAGCTGGCGGGCAAGGCGGCCGGCGTGGTCGTGAACGACGCCTCGGGCCAGCCCGGCACCGACCCCCAAATCGTGATTCGGGGCATCGGCACGCTCACGGCGGGGCGCAATCCGCTCATCGTGGTCGATGGCTTCCCGCTGAGCGAAGGCTCGTCGCTGAACTCGATCAACCCGCAGGATATTGAGAAGCTGGACATTCTGAAAGACCCCTCGTCGGCGGCCATCTACGGCTCGCGGGCGGCCAACGGCGTGGTACTCATCACGACCAAGAAGGGCAAGGCCGACAAGATGACCGTGGCGCTCGACGTGTACACCGGCTGGCAGGAGCGCTCCGACCGGGTGAAGTACGTGAACGCCGCCCAGGCCGCGCTGTTCTTCACCGAGGCCCGCGACTATGGCTACGTCTCGGCCAACCCCAGCAACCGCAGCATCAGCGACGACCGGGCTACCCGCCTGAGCAAGGGGGCCAGCCTGCGCCAGCTGCGCCTCAATTACTTGCAGCCCTACCTCGACGGCACGCCCGGCCTCACCGATACCGACTGGCAGAAGGAGCTATTTCGCAAGGGCCTCATCAGCAGCTACAATATCGCGTTTTCGGGTGGCTCGGCCAAGACCAACTACTATTTGTCGGCCAACTACTTCGACCAGCAGGGCATTGTGGTGAACAATGGGCTGAAGCGCTACAGCGGCACGCTCAAGCTCGACGTGCGGCCTTCGGACAAGTTCACCATCGGGGCCAGCCTCAACCCGTCGTACAACCGGCAGCAGTATTTCAACAACAACGCCGACTTCTCGACCGACCCGATCTCGAACCTGTACATCATGTACCCGTTCTTCAGCCCGCGCAACGCCGATGGCTCGCTGGCCATCAGCCAGCAAATCGCGGCCAACACGCCCGAGGACGGGGCGCTGGGTGAAAACGCGCTGGCCATCGCGACGCGCATCACCAACAACCGCACGTTTTTCCGCACTTTCGGCAACACCTACCTCAGCTACCAGCCGCTACCAGGCCTCACGCTCAAGACCTTGCTGGGCGGCGACGTCAACAGCAACTACTTCGATTTCTACAATCCCGGCGCCATCGGGGCCTACCGCACGGCCGCGCCCAAGCCCGCCGTGGCGACCGAAAACCGTGATTTCATCACCAGCTACCTGAGCGAGAATACGGCCAACTACGCCGCGCAGTGGGGCGAGCACTCGCTCGACGTGCTGGCGGGCTACACCTACCAACAGGAAAGCGGCGCGAGCACCTTCGTCACCGGCTCCAACATTGCCGACGACAACCTGCCCAACATCGGCGGGGCCAGCGCCTTCGTGGCGGTGCCCACCCGCTACACCTGGGCCCTGATCTCGTACCTGGGCCGCGTACAGTACTCGTTTGCCAACAAGTACTTATTCACCGTAACGGCCCGCCGCGACGGCTCGTCGCGCTTCGGTACCGACCGCAAGTGGGGCAATTTTCCATCGGTGACGGGCGGCTGGATTCTCAGCAACGAGAAGTTTTTCCCGCAAACCAAGGCACTGACCTTCGCCAAAATCCGGGCCAGCTACGGCCTCTCGGGCAACAACCAGATCGGTAACTACAGCTCGCAGGCCCTCGTGAACGCCAACAACTACGTGTACGGCGGCACGCTGGCCCCCGGCTTCGCGGCCACCACCGTGGCCAACCCCAACCTGAGCTGGGAAACCAAGGCCTCGACCAATGTGGGCCTGAACCTGGGCATCGGCCAAAAGCTGACCGTGGCCGCCGATTACTACAACTCGACTACCAAAGATCTGCTGCTCAACGTACCCGTGCCGGAACAATCGGGCTTCACGTCCTCGATTCAGAACATCGGCAAGATTCGCAACAGCGGCTTTGAGATTGAGCTGGGGGGCAACGACATCAACCTGGGGCCGGTGAAATGGGGCTTCTCGGGCAATCTGGCGACCAATAAAAACGAAGTGCTGGCGCTGGCCCCCGGCCAGACGCAAATTATCACCGGCTCGGCCGGCACCTGGCGCACGCAGGTGGGCGGCCCCATCGCCGAATTGTACGGCTACAACATCCTGGGCGTGTACAAGTCGCAGGCCGACATCGACAACACGCCGCACCTGGCGGGCACGCTGGTGGGCGACTACAAGGTGGAGGACCTCAACGGCGACGGCGTAATTGATCTCAACGACCGCAAGGGCTTCGGCACTTATAATCCGAAGTTTACCTACGGCTTTTCGAGCAATTTCAACTTCCAGAATTTCGAGCTGAGCTTCAGCCTGCTGGGCATCAAGGGCCGCAAAATCTTCGACCAGGAGCTGGCCAACCAGGAAGAATCGGGCGAGGGCTTCGGGGTACCGAACCAGTATTATTTCGAGAATCGCTACCACCCCATCGACAACCCCAACGGCACGCTGGCCCAGCCCAACCTGGGTAACTTCTCCAGCGCCCGCCGCCAGATTCGCTCGTCGAGCATCTTCTACAAAAACGCCGACTACCTGCGCCTGCGCACCCTGCAACTGGCTTACAACCTGCCCGCCGAGTGGGCCGGCAAAGCGCACCTGAGCGGGGCCCGAATCTACATCTCGGCCAACAACCTCTTTACCATCACCCAATTCCTGGGCCGCAACCCCGACGCCACCAGCATCGACAACGTGTTGCAAAACGGCTTTTCGCAGGCCAACTACCCCATCGCCAAGTCGTTCCTGGCTGGCTTCAACCTCACGTTCTAAGCTTCCCCAGCCATGAAAAAATCCCTGCTTTTTTGCGCCGCGCTGGGTTTGCTGCTCGGTACCAGCGCCTGCTCCAACAGCTTGCTGCAAGACCCCCAGACCTCGAAAACGCTCGGCGCCTTTTTGCGCAACGAGACCGAGGTGGAAGAATACGTGAACGCCGTGTACGGCACCCTACAAGCCCAGGGCCTGTACGGCCTGTACCTGCCGGCCATCACCGAAATTCCGTCGGATAATACCTACGACGAGGTACCGGCCAACGACGACGGCATCTACGGGCAGCTCGACCAGTTTACCACCATCCCGGCCAACGCCATCGTGACGGGCGTGTGGCAGGCCTCGTACCAGGGCATTCAGCGGGCCAACGTGGTGCTCAGCCGCATCGGCAACGTGAGCTACGCCTCCAGCAGCACCCGCGACGCCCGCGTGGGCGAGATGAAATTCATCCGGGCGCTGCTGTATTTCAACCTCGTGCGCCTCTACGGCGACGTGCCGCTGGTAACCCAGGAAACCACCGACCCCAACGCCTACTTCGGCCAGGGCCGGACGGATAAAGCCCAGGTGTACACCCAGATTATCAAGGACCTGACCGAGGCCATCCCGGTGCTGCCGGCCACCGTGAGCCAGGCCGGCCGCGTGCGGCAGACCGCCGCCCAGGCCCTGCTGGCCAAGGTATACCTGACCCAGCAGAATTACAGCGCCGCCCTACAGCAGCTGCAAAGCATCGTGACCAGCGGCCGCCACGCGCTGCTCAGCAACCCGGCCGACATCTTCAGCCTGACGAACAAGAACAACTCGGAAGTCATTTTCGCGGTGCAGTTTGCCTCGGGCGTGAATGGCAACACCGAAGGAAGCATTGCTTACCAGCAGTTTAGCCCCTCGGGCACGGTATCGGGGGCCAAGGGCCACAACCTGCCCACCAAGAGCCTCTACGCGCTCTACGGCAGCAACGACCGCCGCAAAGACGTGTACGTGGGCGTTACCAGTTCGGGCACGCCCTTTACCAAGAAGCTCGTACTGCCCACTACCGTCATCACCGACGGCGGCAGCAACCAGGTGGTACTGCGCTACGCCGACGTGCTGCTGATGCTGGCCGAGGTGCAAAACGAGTTGGGCAACCCCACCGACGCCGCCACTGCTCTCAACCTCGTGCGCAGCCGCGCCGGCCTGGCGGGCACCCCCGCCACCACCCAGGCCGACCTGCGCGCCGCCATCGCCCTGGAACGCCGCCTGGAGCTGGTGGGCGAAGGCCAGCGCTGGTTTGACCTGCTGCGCACCGGCACGGCCATTTCGGTGATGAACAGCTACTTCTCGGCTAATAACATCCTCACCACCATCGACAGCCACAACCTGCTGATGCCCGTGCCCCAGGCGCAGGTGAATACCGACCCGGCCATCAAACAGAACCCAGGGTACTAATCCACACATCATTCCGACCGTCCGTCATGCTGAGCTTGCCGAAGCATCTCTACCTCATTAGTAATCAATGCCGTCACAACGGTGCGGCAGAGATGCTTCGGCAAGCTCAGCATGACAGACGCTTTAAGCAATTCTAGTTGTCATGAAATCCCTCCTCTCCCTCGCCACCGCCCTACTTCTCGCCGCTCCGGCCCTGGCCCAGCAGCCCGTGCAAACCATTATCCGCACTTTCAAAGACCCGACTACCAAGCAGGTTATCGTGGTGGCGCACCGCGCCGACTGGCGCCGCGAACCCGAAAACTCCATCGTCGGCATTGAGTCGGCCATCAAAATGGGCGTGGACATGGTGGAAATCGACTTGAAGAAGTCGAAGGACGGCGTGCTGATTCTCATGCACGACGAAACCCTAGACCGCACCACGACCGGCCACGGTAAGCCCGCCGACTACACCTGGGCTGAGCTGCAACAGCTGACCCTCAAAAACGAGCACGGCGGCCCTACCCGCCTGCGCATTCCTACCTTCGAGCAGTGCATGCTGGCCGCGAAGGGCAAGGTGATGGTGAACGTGGATAAGGGCTACGATTACTACCAGGAAGCCTACGACGTGCTCGAAAAAACCGGTACCGTAGACCACGCCGTTATCAAGTCTTACGAGCCCTACGCCACGGTGCGGGCCAAGAACGGCAAGCTCTTGGATAGCAAGCTCCTGTACATGCCCATCATCGGCCTGGGCAAGCCGGGGGCCAACGCCTCCATCCGCGAGTACGAGCAGCAGCTCAAGCCCGTGGCCTACGAGCTAAACTTCGCCACCGATACCGCGCTCACCAACTCCGTTTACCAGACCATCCCGAAAACGGGCTCCAAGATCTGGTTCAACAGCCTCTGGGCCAATCAAAACGCCGGCCACGACGACGAGCGCAGCGTGGAGGAAAACCAACCTGCCGACGGCTGGGGCTGGCTGGTCGCCCACGGGGCGACCATCATCCAGACCGACCGCCCCACCGAGTTGCTGGCCTACCTGCGGGCGCGAAAGCTGCACAAATAACATATAACAAATATTATTTAATATTTAGCAACTGACAGTTAGAGCGGTTTCCGGGTCAGTGTATATTTTTTGTTGTCCTAACGTGGGCGCCT
>CAJYPK010000011.1 GCA_913776615.1 uncultured Hymenobacter sp. | reverse complement strand
GTAGTTGAAGCCCACCGACACGTGCCCGTCCGTGCTGGCGTGGAAAGCGAAGCTGCCCCAGGGGTCGTCGGGCGCCCCGCCGGGGGTGGCGCTCAGCAGGCAGGAAAAGTCGCTGAGCTGGCTGGGCTTGACCCAACAGGCCACCGTGAAGGCCGTCGGCTGCCAGGCCAGCGGGATGCTGAGCTGGGCCGCCCCCTCCAGGCTCAGGGCCTGGGCGTGGGGGCCGTCGGGGCTGGCCACCCAGGCCGCGCCCGCCAGCAGCTGGGCCGGGTCCGTGCGCCCGGCCTGGTCGACGAGGGTCTGGCCGCTAGCCTGGTCGCAGGGCAGGTACAGGCGCAGGCCCTGGGCCAGGGCCGCCTCGGTGGGCAGGCGGGGGGCGCCGGCCAGCAGGCGGCGCACGCCCTCGGGCTGGAGCACGAAGCGCAGCCGGCCGAAGTCGTCGTAGACGTAGGCCGTGCGCAGCCAGCGGCTAGCCAGCCCCGCGCTGGTCGAGCCCGTGCGCGCGGCCTCGACCTGCTTGAGCACCACGCGGCCGTCCTTGTCCTTCCACTCGATCGTGCGGAAGCCCTGGGCACCGGGCTCGCTCGGGCCGTGGCTGTCGGCCACGTCCGTGCCCCAGAGCTCGCCCGGGGCGTAGAAGCCCCGGTAGCCCGGGTCCAGGCTGGTAGGATCATAGGTGGGTACAAACCACAAGACCGAGTCGGCGGCCGTGTTGGGCCGCTCCTGGCGCTCGACGGCGTGGCCGGCGGTGAGCTGCCAAGCCTCGCCCGCCGCGCCCTGGGCCGTGACCCGGCCCAGGGGCGAGGCCTCGAACTGGGTTTCGGCAAAGGCCGCCCCCGTGCGCGCCACCCCGCGGGTGGGGTCATCGGCGGCGAGCGGGTTGGGCGCCGTGCTGGGGCGGTAGAAGGCGTCCTGCTGGCGCAGGGCCTGGGGGTAGTAGCCCCCCGCGCCCTGCGCTTGCCCGGGGTAGGGCAGGTAGGCGCGGGGCTCGCGCCCCAGCCCGTCGTAGGCCTGGGGCTGCACCAGGTCCCGCCGCTGGGGCGAGGCCTGCTTCAGCACCGTCTGCACCGGCCGCCCCAGCCCGTCCAGATACTGCGTGCTCTGCGCCACCGAGTCGACCGGGGCCTGGGCCACGCGGCTCGCCTGGGTCAGGGCCACTCGGGGGCTCCAGCTGCGCACGTAGTTCACGTCGGCCGGGGCCGCCGCCGAGTGCCAGGCCGCCGAGTCGGCCGCCGTCAGGGCCTGCACCGCCAGGCCCTGGTTCGTGTCGTCGGGCCGGTTCTGGGCCAGGGGCTGGTAGGGCACCACGTCCAGCTCCCGGGTGCGCGAGTAGAGCGTGATGCCTGCCACCCAGTCGTTGCTCACCCGCGTGCGGTAGCGCCCCGACTCGGCCGCGCTCACCCGCGCCCAGCCCAGCGTGGGCGACGTCTGCCCCGGCAGATCGCGCCACTGCCCGCCCACCCAGCGCTGCCACTGGTAGTGGTTGTGCGCCCCGCCCAGCTGCCCGTCGAGCTGCGCGGCCGCCCCGGGCAGCACCTGCTGGGTCGTGGCCGGGGGCTGGCGCTGGGTGCGGCGGTAGTTCCACCAGTACCAGCGGGCGGGGTCGGCCGTGGGCTGGTTGCGCTCGTAGGAGTCGAACTCGAGCCAGTTGTCGGTGATGAAGGGCCAGAACTGGGCCAGGATGGGCGAGAGGTTGAAGTCGGGCAGCTGGGTGAGCTCGTTGCCTTCGAGCGAGAGCCGGCGCAGGCTGGCCGAGGTGGCGTAGCTGGCCGGCAGCGTGCCGCCGAAGTGGTTGCGGTCGAGGTAGAGCTCGACGCCGGGCAGCACGTCGGGCAGCGTGCCGCCGAGCTGGTTGTCCTCCAGGTGCAGCACCTGTAGCCCGCTCAGCCCCCGCCAGGCGGCGGGCAGCGGGCCGGTGAACTGGTTGTGGTTCAGGGCCAGGTAGCCCAGGCCCGTGAGCTGCCCCAGCGAGTCGGGCAGCGGCCCGGCGAGCTGGTTGTTGGACAGGTAGAGGTGGCGCAGGCCGGCCAGCTGGCCCCAGGCCCCGGGCAGGGGCCCGCTGAGCTGGTTGTCGGTCAGGTTCAGCAGCCACAGGCGCCCGAGCTGGCCCAGGCGGGCGGGCAGCGGGCCGGTCAGGGCGTTGGCCGGGGCCAGCAGCTGCTCGAGCTGGGTGAGCTGGCCCAGGCTGGCGGGCAGGGGCCCGCCGAGCTGGTTGTGGCCCAGGTTGAGGTAGGTCAGGGCCGGGCAGCGGCCCAGCGAGTCGGGCAGGGTGTCGGTGAGCGCGTTCTCACTCACGTCCAGGTGGGTGAGGCGGCGCCAGCCCCCGGCGCGCGGGGCCGGCAGGGCCCCGGTGAGCTGGCAGCGCTGCAGGGTGCAGTAGCTCAGCGAGGGCAGCTGGCCGAAGGCCGGGGGCAGGGGGCAGGCCAGCGGGTTGTCGCTCAGGCCCAGCCCGGCCAGGGCGACGAGGCGCTCCCAGTGCTGGGGCAGCGGACCGGTGAGCTGGTTGCCGGCCAGGTTGAGCGTGCCCAGGCCCGTGAGCTGGGTGAGCTCCTCGGGCAAAGGGCCGCTGAGCTGGTTGGTGCTCAGCTCCAGGTAGTGCAGCTGGGTGAGCCGGCCCCAGCTGGGGGGCAGGCTGCCGGTAAAGCGGTTGTTGCTGAGCCAGAGCGTGCCGAGCTGGCCGCAGCTGGCCAGCGAGTCGGGCAGCGGGCCGTCGAGCCGGTTGTTCTGCAGAAACAGCCCGCTCAGCACCCGCATCCGGCCCCAGGTGGGGGGCAACGGGCCCGTGAGCTGGTTGTCGTGGAGCGTGAGCCAGCTCATGAGCCGCCAGTTGCCGAAGCTGGCCGGCAGGGTCCCGGTGAGCTGGTTGCGCTCGGCGGCGAAGCCCTGCAGCTGGGTCAGGTTGCCCAGCTCGGGGGGCAGCGGGCCGCGCAGCCGGTTGGTCGAGACGTCGAGGCCACGCAGCTGGGTGAGCTGGCCCAGGCTGGCGGGCAGGCGGCCGGTGAGCTGGTTGGCGTGCAGGTCGAGGTAGCGTAGGCCGCGCAGCAGGCCCAGGCTGGCGGGCAGCGAGTCGCGCAGCTGGTTGCCCGCCAGCGAGAGGGTCTGCACGTCGCCCTGCTCGACCCCCACCCCGGCCCAGGTGGCGGCCTCGGCCAGGGTGGTGCCCTGCAGCCAGTGGGTGCTGGTCGTCCACTGCGCCCCGCCCGTGGCCTGGTAGAGCTGGCGCAGCGCCCGCAGCTCGGTCGAGTCGGCCACCTGCCCCTGGCTGGGGGGCAGGCTCTGCCCCCGGGCGGCGGACAGCACTAGTCCCCAGCTCAGCAGCCAGGTCAGCAAGAAAGGAAGACGGGTAGAGAGTAGCGTCCGGCGCATACGCAGCAGGCAAAAAAAGCAGAAGAGAGAAAGCGGGTCCTGCGGCCTACTGGCCGCCGGCGTAGTGGTACTGTTGCTGGGAGAGGATGCGTCCCTGCTCGTCGCGGGTGCGCACCAGCCGCCCCAGCCCGTCGTACTCGTAGAACAGGGTCCGCCCGTCGGGGCCCGTCTGCGAAGTCATGCCGCGCAGGGCATCGTAGGTGTAGGTGCTCAGCTGGGACCCCACCGGCCGCAGGCGCACCTCGTCCAGCAGAATGGTCGCGGCCGCGGCCGGGACTTCCAGGCGCAGGTAGCCGTCGCTGGTCACGTGCAGGCGCAGCTGGGCCGAGTGCCACGCCCCGACGGTCGCTCCCAGCACGGGGGCCGGGGAGGCGAGTCGGCCGGCGCGATCCCGCACCACCGGCGCGACGCTGCCCTGGTACCAAAACGACAAGTCGTAGTCGCCGGCCGGCAGCGAGTCCCGGCTCAGGGTCCCGTCCCGGTCGAGGCGGTAGGCCCAGCGGCCGGTGTAGCCCTGGTCGGCGACCAGGTGCTGGTCCGCGTCGTAGCCCCAGCGGCCCGCGGCACTAGGCTCAAAGCTGGTGACAGCGAGCTGGGAGCGGGCGGCGTTGGTGGCCTTGGCCAGGGGCTGGCCGGTGATGGCGTCCCAGAGGTAGCTCAGGCGCGTACCGCTGGGCAGGTGGGCCTGGGCGAGCTGGCGCTGGGCAGTGTAGGCGTCAAACTCCACGCGCGGCTCGTAGTGCGCGTCGGTGAGCAGCTGCCCGGCGCGCAGTTGCGCCGCTTGAAACGTGCGCCAGGGCAGCGGCTGGGCCAGGCGCAGGCCGAGCTGGCGGGCGGGCACGACCACGCCCGGGGCCAGCACCCGCGAGAGGGTGATGCTGCTGGCCGTCACCAGCGTGTCGGTTGCGGTGGTGCGCGTGGTCGTTTGCTCGACTACGTCGGCCACGGCGTGCAGGCGGGCCAGCTCGCCCAGGGCCTGGGCGGCGGGACTGGCGCTGCCGGCCGGAATCGGGTCGTAGTCGCCCACGTAGCGGGAGCGTACTTGCTGGCGCTGCCCACCGCTCAGCGTCGTTTCGACCAGCGTGGGCTGCTGGTGGGCAGGATTGTCGTAGCGATACGTAGTGGTGGTAAGGTGATAAGACGTCGTGTCGCCGGAGGGGGGGTAGAGGTAGTGCCGGGTGCGGGTCAGATACTTCCAGCCACTGTATTGGCGGAAGTCGGCCCACGTGTAAGCCCGCAGATTCAACTGTAGCAAAGCCTGGCTGGGCTCCCCCCTACTCATATTGACATCTGAAACTGCGTTAAAGCCGCGGATAGCTAGCGTGTCTCGTTCCGCGTATGTGTTGTCTAGCCGTGCGCGTAGGATATCAGTGGCCCGGGTAGTGCCAACACCCCCGGTTGCAGTAGACTGCGCATAGACGAGTTGGGTCAGCAGCTGATCGCGGCGCCAAGCATTACTGCTGCTTGGTATTGGAGGGGTCCATTGTGGTAGCACGTCGTTTGCCCCTGTATTATAGCTGCCGTTACGGCGTATCGGAGGGGCCCATTGCGGTAGCACATCGCTTGCCCCCGCATAATAGCTCACGGTACGGCCTACCGTCTGGCCAGTAGCGGTACTATCTACTACGCTGACGCAGGTATAGCCCACGATCCGGTCTCCCCCGGCCACATCCCAAATGGGACTACTACTAAGTGCTAGGTAATCAACGGTCTGCTGTATTTGTGACGCAACATTACAATTTGGATTTTTTTCACTACGACAGGGCTGTTCTCTATAAACTGCCGTTTGTACCCTATTGTACAGCGGTGCTGCATTTCTAATTAAATAGCCGCTGCTAGTCTGGGTAGCCGGATTGGTATAATAGTAGCGTCGATAAGTAATGGGCGCTTGCGCGTTGGCTTGGAGCTGCTCTTCGCGCAGGCGCAAGCCTCCGGTTAAGACTAGGCAAGGTTGGGTCACCTTAATAGCCGACTCGTACTGCAATTCAAAAACAGCGCTGGAAGCTTCGCGCACCCTTATCGTAATCCGGTACGTGTGCCCCGCCGCTAGTACCACCGACGGACTATCCTGTAAATTGGGCCCGTTCCACTGGCCGATGGCAGTTGAGTCACTGCTGGTGATGTCCCATAAACTAATCGAGCCCGTGCCTTTACCAGTGCCAACTCTGGGGCTATTGATGATAATACGGCAATAATTTACCTGCACGGGTCCCAGCAGTGAAAAAACTCGCCGTTTGACTATAAATGGACCCAAAGTATCAGGTGCGCTAGCTGCCAGCGTAACCGTTGTGCGCGGATTAGGGATGGTGCAGGTGCCGGGGATGGTGTTGGGCTCGTAGACAAACCGCTGCCCGCCCCCAGTGGGATAACGCATACCTATCAGGATGCCCGCCTGTACAAAGGTGGGATTAGGCCGTCGGTCGGCCCCTGGATAAGAGACGGGGCTACGCGGAAAGTTAGGTACCGTGGCGGCGGGGATGAGGTTAGGTGTCGACTGATTATTGTAAAACGCATATACAGGAGGGGCCCCATTATGGTACCCCCAGTGGTCGCGCGAACCGCCAACGGCCGTCGTCAATGGAATGCTGGTATTATATGCAAAGCGATATGGGGGCACTAGTTGGCCAGTCGTGCTGGTTTGCAGCGAATCGAGCCGCAGAGCGTAGTGGGCGTAGCGCGTCGTGTCAGCCGGCCCTTGCTGGGGCATGTCAGGCCCTGTCCGGGGAAAATAGGACTGGTAGAAGCGTACTTGCTTGAGGGTGTCACGGCGGTCTCGCGAAAGCACGGTCAGCGTGCGCAGACGACTTTCCCAGGGCGTGTCGCGGCGGTCCTGGGTAGTCGCCAACTCCACCATCCCCGTGCGAAATACGATGCGCCGCAGGCGCAGCCCCAAATGCACCGTGCGGGTGGTAGTCTGCGTAAAATGACCCGCTAACAAGCCAGGCGCTTGTTCCTCAACATGCGCAGGATCACTCGCGTCGAGGGGAAAGGTTTGCTGCTGCTGAACAGCAGTGGTCTCGGCTCTATAGGGCGCATACTCCAGCCGAATCGTATCGGCGCGGTCGGCGGACACGATGCGGTCAAGGTACCAGGCTGAAGTGTAGTGGCGGTCGTCGGAGGCGCGGGGCAGCAGGGTGATGTACTCCTTGCTGTTGAAGAAATACTGCACCCCGTGGGCGTCGGTGAGCTGAAAGGCCGTGTCCGTGGTCGCAATATGTACCGGCTGGCGGGGCAGCAGCTGGTAGCGCCCGTCGTTGCCTTGCATAAAGGTGCCCGCCTGGCTGCCTAGGCTAAAGGTGTAGAGGTCGGGTAGGTAGTCGAGCTGGTGATTGCTGACGCGCTCGAGGAACCCGAGATTGCGCAGGTAGTGAGCCGGCACCTGGAGCGTATCCCCGAAGGGTATCTGGCCGGGGTGCTCGCGAAAGCCCTCGGTCACCTCGTCGGGCAGGCCATTGACAATGTGGGTAATAACGCCTCCCGCATTAAGCGACCAGCCCAAGCCGACCCACGAGGCCGCATCGGCCACCCGAATGCCGGCCGCGTGGTAGCTGACGGTAATGGGCAGGGTTAGCTGCCCACAATGCACTTCGTAGAGCGGAACGGAAATCGTGGGCGTGCCCGCCGGCTCGTTGACGGGCATCAGGGCATAGCGTTCCAGCGCGGCCGTAGTCGGGGTCGGCGGTACGCGTTGCGGTAAGAGCGTCTGGGCCGGAGTTGAAGTCGAGGGAGCATGCTGACCATAGCTCGACAGGCTGCTAAGGCAGCAAACGGCACAATAAACAAGTAATAATAGCCTCATGCAATACCAATTAGCGCGTAAAAGCTACAAAGATGGTCGGTAGCTAGTGAATAGCAATGATCTTTTACAAACTTCCTTACCGACCAAGGCTCCCTAATGTAGGTTTCTAGCAGCAAGCCAGTATTGACGGCCATCTACCTGCGTTACGGCCATCTATCCATCGACACTTTCCGGCTCCCGAAAGGTTGGCAGCAGCAGGTGGCGGCTTAGCACTAGCGCGAACTTTCCGTTCGCGCCTCGAACGTCTGCCAACGCGCCTGGCCTCCGCGCCCGCGCTGTCGCGCTGCTGCGCCGAACCCGTCTCAGTAATCCGCCGCCTGCTTTGGGAGGCGCGCCAGGTAGCGGCGGGCACTGTCGAGGCGCACTTGATTGGCCGGATAGCGGGCCTGGTACTGGGCCAGTTGGCGGGCGGCCTGCGCGTACAGCCGGCGCGCCGTGGGAGTAGCGAGAAAGCGGACGATGGGGAGCGCCGTCCGCGAACGATACGCGTCGTCCAACTGGCGCGATACCTCGTCCGGCGCTTGCGCGACGGCAACGGTGCGTGGGTAGGGCGCGTAGCCCCGGCCGCAGGCGCGGGAGTCGAGCTGCAAGCGCTGGAGCGCGTCGCCGTACGCCGGATCGCGCTGGCCGTACACCACCCGGGCTACCTGCGTGAGCGTCAGCATACCTGCGCACATGGCGCAGGGCTCAAGCGTGGTGTATACAGTATAGCCCCGAAGGGCAACCTGGCGGGTGCGCTGCAAATAGGCTTGCACGAGGCGTACCTCCCCGTGCTGCGTAAGATTACGGGTTGCGTTGACGGAATTGCGCCCCCACTGCACCACGTATCCATCCGGGTTGACCAGGACCGAGCCAATGTTGAAGCCGCGGCTGGAATCTGGCTGGCTGGTTGGCTGCCAATCCTGGTACACCACCGCATCCGCCAGCCAGGCGTAGAATTGGTCGCGTTCTGCTTGCAACGACAGGGGGGCGGGAGGCGCCGGGGACGCTACGGCACTGCTCAACAAACCGCCGGTGCAAAGCCACGCACGCGGCGAGCGGCGCCATTGCTGCGCGAGATAACGGCCAGGGGCAAGCCAGGAAAAGGGCACGGGCAAGGCCGCCCGGCTAAGGTAAGGCCCGGGCTAGGCCAAAGGTAGAAACGACTAGCTGCCATTGCGCTGCGCCCACCGGCCAGGACTGGTTCGCGAAAATTTTCAGCGCAATTTTCCGGCAGCGCCCCTCCTTGGCGCTACCCCGGCCGAGCTCCCGCGGCGCAAAGGAACGGGCTAAACTCCGCGGGAAACGGCTGGGATAAGGAAACTGCGTACCCGGCAGCAAGCGGACAAAAGGAGCCCCTGCTCGACACGGTGGCGGCTACCGATACGGCTAGTCTGCAAGCCCTGGGGAATGCTTTTCTACTGAGTAAGGCGACCCAGGCACTGAGCCTGATGGCACCTGGCTACCACTGGCAGTATCATTCACCGCCGCCGCTTGCGACTGGACAGGATAACGACCCCATTAGCTCCCCGCGTACCATATATGACGGCCCCCATTCCATATAGCAGCGTCACTTGCTTGATCGGTCGGCTGAGCAGGGCCTGCTGGAACCGACGAATGGTCGCCGCATCGTTCTGGCTGAATACTTGCCCATCTACCACGTAAATTAGGGGGTAGACGCGGGGCTTGCTACTGACCGGCACCGCCGCCGCGACCGGTGCGCTACGGGTAGCCGGGGAGGCGCCCTTGTACATGTAACAGATGGGAGTCTGGTAGGGAGCTAGCAGTGTATCCCGCCGCGCCCGTTGCTGCACGGCAGCTACTTGCTGGGCCAGCGGCAGGCGCTGGACACTATCCAGCCAGGCCGCGTTACTCACGACGGGAGCGTTTGGTACCGCCTGCCCTTGGGCTGGCAAGCTAGCGAGCAGTCTGAAGGCCACTAAAGCTAATAGAACGTAATGCATGGCCTGCCGATGCTCTCGTACTGGTTTCTGCACACGATTACGGTGGGTGGTCACTCGATAAATAGAGTAGACCTACTCAAACATTCTCTATTTATACTACTGTCGTTGTTTTCGTTATGAGTCACGAGGCTACCCTTTAGCCATCACCACGGGGAGCATCTTCTATTTTACCGGCTGGCTTTTTCGACCCCAGAAACCACGTGAAAGTCAGATAACCAACCCTCGTCTCATACTTGGTTTGGTAAGCAGCCGCCAGGCCGTCCGCGTCGAGTTGCACCCGCTGGCGGCGGGTATTGAACACGTCGGTGACGCGGAAGGTGAGGGTAGCACGCTCCTGCCAGAGACGTTGGCGCAGCGCCATATCCACTCCGTATACCGCCCCGATCCGCCCCTGCGGCACGAGTTGGGGGCCGCGAAAATTCCCGCTGAGCTGGGCATCCAGCGTCTTGGTGGGGGTAAAAGTGTTTAACAAGTAGGCCGCGCCATTGAAGGCAGCCCGGGTACCCTCGCCGGTATAGCTGGTGACTTCGTTCCGATAAAAAGAGCCGGTAGCCAGCAATTTCCACCACGCGGTAATGGGCAAATTGAGCGAGGTCTCCAGCCCATAGCTGGCCGTGCGACCCAGATTCAGGTAACTGGTACGGGTAATAAAATCGGGTTGACCGCTCAGCCGCGTGGCGACCGTATCGATTGCCCGCAGACCCTGGATGGCCTGCGTGGTAAAACGCCCAAACAGCGTCGTTGTCAGGCTGGTGGCCTGCCAGCTCACCTGGTGGCCTAGCTCGGCTACCTGTACGTATTCGGGCCGTAGCGCGGGGTTACCCACGCGGTAGTTGCGGGCATCCGAGTAAAAGGCCAGGGGCATGACTTGCAGGAAACCGGGCCGGTTGAGCCGTCGCGAGTAGCTCAGGCGCAGGCGCTGCTCGCCCGGCAACGTGCGAGTCAGCGTAGCGGAGGGAAAGAAATTGAGGTATTGCTGGCGCACGGTGCCGGCGGGCACCAGGTCGGCCCGCACGGTGGTGTGCTCGGCCCGAAGACCGCCCTGATAACTCCAGCTTCCCTGGGTCTGCTGAAAAGTGGCGTACCCCGCCGGCACCACCTGCTGGTAGCGATAGGTATTCGACAGGCTGTCGAGGCGCGTGAATTCCGGGCTACTACCGGCCTGCACCTGGTAGTCTACGCCCCCGTTGGTAGTCAAGGCGTTGAGTTTGATTCCCGTGCTCCACCGCCCTTTCTCGCCGAGCGGGTGGACATAGTCAAGCTGGGCTACGGTGATGGCGCTCGTCGCCGTGAGCGCCTGGCGGCGCTCCTGGCGGGGGTAGCCGGGCGGGCCATCCACCACCCGCTGACCGGTCTGCGTCGGGCCCCGGTCGTCGATGTAGGTGGCGCTAGCCGTCAGCTCCCGGCCGGGGTGGGCAGCCCAGGTTTGGTGATAGTCGAGGGTCGCGTGCGTGTCTTGCAGGTCCTGATTAAAGAAATTCTGGTTTTGCAGCGCGAGAGAAGTACGGGCATCGCGCGTCAGCAGGGTGGCAAAGTCTTCGGTGGCGCGCAGCTTTGTCGTATTGAGTAAGCCGGTCAGCGTCAGGCGCTGGGTAGGCGAAAGCGCATATTCCGCCCCCAGGCGAAAGCCCTGGTTAGCAGGGGCTCGCCGGCTGCTGCCGGTCTGGTCGGTACGGGTTGTGAAGCCCCCGGCCGTGGCTACCTGCTGGAGGGCCGAACTGCCTCGGAAATGGTAGGCCAACCCATCATAGCTGCCAAATACGTTGAGCCGCCCCACTTTGCGGTTGAGGCTGAGTGAGCCGCTGTACTTGGCCCGGGTGCCGAGCGTTAGCTGGGCGAGGCCGTTCCAGCCGGCCTCGCTTTGCTTTTTCTGCACTAGGTTGATAATCCCACCCGTACCCTCTGCTGTGTACTTAGCGCCCGGATTGGTCAGCACTTCAATCGTCGCTAATCGGCTCGCCGGCAGCTGATCGAGGCGCAACGTGCTGGGCGCCGGCTTGCCATCGAGGTAAATAGTGACGTTGGCGTTGCCCCGCAGGCTGGCTCGGCCCTCCTGGTCTATCGTGACGGCGGGTACCTTTTGCAGAAGGTCGGCGGCCGTACCGCCCGCGCCGTTCAGATCCTGCGCGACGTTGATGACCTTCTTATCCAGGTCATCGTCTAACGCCGCTTTTTCACCCCGCACCTGCACGCCACCCAACTGCACGGCGGCGGGGGCCACCCGCCAGTCGCCCAGCGGCGCATTCGGCCGGGCGGCAGTAAGCGCTATCCGCTGGCGGGCCGGCTGGTAACCCAGCGCCGCTACGCGTACCCAGTAGGTACCGGGCAAGACCTTGTCAAAGGTAAATGTTCCGCCCTCAGCTGTTTGCCCGGCTACTAGCAGGGTAGAGTCTGGCGCGTGCAGCAGTAAAACATTCGCAAAAGGCAGCGGCTCGCCAGTGCGAGCATCCCGCAGCGTTCCCGTAACGCTGCCTCCCCCCTGGGCGCGCACCGCCCCGCCCGCCAGCAGCAACAGCAACAGGAGCCAACAGTGGTTGCGAGCTTGCCGCCCTTTCAACACTGGCCCACAAGTAGAAAGCAGCCGCTGGTGGCTGGTAGTCGCTGCATAGGGTAGGGTGGCGCTGCGCATGAGAAGATTTTTTTCAGATCAAAAAATTATGTAGGTATATCACTTGATGAATAAAAAACGAAAAGGCACGGCAAATGCCTGGCCGACAGAAAGTCGGTGGGCAGTGGGTTCCCGTCAGGCTAGGGAAGTGCGCAAAGCAGGGGGCGGGCAGCGGCTTCCAGCCCGGCTGCTCCGCTAGGGCACGGGGCACGGGTGCCCGCTGGTGGCCACTAGCAGCCGGTTTGGCCACGGTGTTCGCGCACTTCGCAACTCAATTAGAGCAAATTTCAAGTTGCTACTCAGACGGAGCGCCTCACCCCCCGGCCCCCTCTCCGAAAAGGAGAGGGGGAGCCCACCGCTTACTCACGCAAGGCAATCGGTAGGTAGTCGGCAGGCTCCCCCTCTCCTTTTCGGAGAGGGGGCCGGGGGGTGAGGCGCTCCATCTGAGTAGCAACAGCCTGTACACCGACTTAAAAACCGCTATGGTTTCTGCTACTTGGCTTTGTGCAGCAGGATGTCGCCACTCATCGTTTGCAGCGTGATTTCGGCTCCCCCGCCATTCAGGGTACCGTAGGTCCAGGTATCGGCGCTGAGGCGGGACCGCCCTCGCTGCACCGTGCGGGTGGCGGGAACGGGGCGCTTTTCGAGGGCTACGTCGAAGTCACTGTATACCTGGCCGTAGGTTGATTTCACCTTGAGCGTCGCGGGGGTGTTAACCGGCAACGTCACGTCTACTTTGCCCGTGAGCGACGAAAACGCCATGGGAGCGCCCGCCGTCACTTTTCGGAACGTCACCGTCAGATTGCCATTCACGGTGTTGGCCAGCGCCGAGCCGCTTACTTGATTGAGCACGATGGCCCCGTTGACGTTGGATATTTCCAACTCGCCCTGCACGTTTTCTACGACGACATCCCCACTATCCATGGTCCCCAGCTTTAAGGAAAAGCTCAGCGGCACCTTGATAGTCAGGTCGACAGACTGCCGAAAGGAGTCAGCCGACAGTTCAACGTGGTTGTTTTTTTCCGCCGCCGTCAGTCCCAAGGGGCTCGTGGTGGCGAGGCGCTTCATGCCGGGCGGGGTGGCTTTCTCCACCGCGGGCTTGCCAGCCGGGCGCGGCCGCCCCACGGCTTCGACGACGACGCGCTTGCCGCTGTAGCCGCTCACGTGCAAGGAACCGCTTACCAGCTTTACTTCCAGCAAGCCTGGCTTGGCCGGCGCGGTCAATTCGACCGTGAGTTGCTCTTTGGGTGGCGCAGTTTGGGCGGCCGCCTGGTGCGTCGCGCTGCCCAGCGTCAGGGCTAGCAGCAGGCAACGCGCCGGGCTTGGAAAACAGGAATAAGTCATAGAAGCAAAGCAAAAGCTGACCAGCTAGCGGCGACTGATGGTCACGTTGCCGGTAAGGGTTTCAAAGCGCAGGGCGGCCCCCCCGGCGCCAAAGCGCACGGCCGTTTCTTTGCGCAGCAGGTAGGGACTTTCCTTGGCCGCCGGCACTTGCCTGGCAAGCACCTTGGTGGTCGCAAAGTCGGTGTAGAACTCGCCGCGCAGGCTGGTGAAGGTGGCGTCCGCTTTCAGGCTGGCTGGATAGTGCACGCGAATCTGCCCGTTGATGGTTTGGTAAGACGACGTGCCGGCAGGCGTTGCGGTGTAGGTAGCGTCTATCGCTCCGTTGCAGGTTTGCGCGTGCGTGGTACCCTGCACATTAGTCAGGGTAATACCCCCGTTGACGTTGCTGACAGCCAGCGGGCCGGCTACGTCCAGTACGCGCACATTCCCGTCGTTGATGGTCGCGATGTGCAAGTGGAGTTGATAGGGCACTTTTACCACGAAATCAAACGCGTAGCGGTAGGGTGCCGGGCGCTGCTCGGCGGGCTGGTGGTGCGGCCGCGAGTCGAACGGAGCCGCCAGGTACACTAGTACGCTATCCCCGTGCTGGGCAAAACCGGGCTGCGCCTCCCGCAGCCCGGTGGCCAGCGTGGCGGGGTCATCGGCGCGAATGGTCTTGGTAGCTTCGATGAGCACTTCGTGGCCGGCGTAGCCTTGCACGGTTACCGAGCCGTTGATGTTGTAAATGGCCAAGGTACTCTGGTCGGCCGCGGTGGGTAGCGTGAACGTGTGCCTGAGGTACTCAGTCGCTTCCCGACCGGCGCTGGACTGGGCCGGGGCCGCGATGTTAGCTAGCAACAGGAGCAGCGGGCTCAGGCTGCGAAGAAGGGGGGGCTTGCGCATGGGGAGAGGGAAGAGAAGGCGCGGCGGGCCGGTCGGTGGAAATGAGTTGAATTGTCTGCTCCAGCTTGTTTTTCACCGTGGCGTCAAGGTCAGCTCGTTGCAGTAGCTTGCGGAGCGGGGGCACCGAGCGACGCTCCTGGAGCTGGGCCATCAGGTCGGCCAGGGCCACCTGCACCAGCGGCGACGTTTGCTGGGGCAAGGCGCGCACCAGGCCCAGGCGCACCGCCGGGTCGTGCGCTAAGGGAGCCAGGGCTTCGAGCGTCGCCAGGCGCACGTTCACGTTGGGGTCTTGATTGAGCGTACTTAGTAAAGCGCTGACCACGCGGGTATTCGGCGTCGGCAGTTCCTTGGTGTAGCTCACCGCCCGCAACCGCTCGGTAGCCGATGGGTTCTCCAGTAGCGTGAGCAGCAGCACCTGGCGTAGCTGTCCTACCTGGGCTGCCAGCGCCGCTACCTGGGGCTGGCTGGCCTTTTCCGGCGGGGGGGGCGTATGCAGCCAGTAGCCGGCCCCTATTCCCAGGCTTAGCAAGCTGAGGCTGTAGGCGATACGCACTACCGGGCGCGGCAAGGGAAAAGCGCGCAGCCACTGCCAGAGGCCAGCCAGCGAGGACGTTGGCGTCGGAGCCACTTCGAAAGTGGCCAGCATGGCGTAAAACTCGGGGCGCAGCCGGGCGCTGGGCTCGGGCGCGGGCAACTGGCCCAGGGCGTGCCACACGCGTTGCGCAGCCAGTAGTTCGGCCTGGCAGGCGGGGCAGGCCGCTACGTGCGCCTCCAGCCCAGCGTGCTCAGCCGCAGGCAGTTCGCGCGCCAGGTAGGCCGCGAGGTGTTCGTGAGCAAAGTCGCAGTTCATCGGTAAGGTGGCTAGCGTTCGAGGCGCAGATAAGCAGTTTTCAATTCGCCCAGCGCCCGGTGCACGCGCACTTTTACCGCGCCTTCGGTCGTATGTAAAATCTGGGCTATCTCAGCGTATTTCAACTCCTGAAACCGGCTCAGTAGCAGTATTTCGCGGTTGTCGGGGCTCAGGCAAGCCAAGGCGCGGTGCAGCTGGGCCACCTCCTGGGCCTGTTCCAGGTCGGCGTCGGCCACGCGGCCACCGTCGAGCTGGTCGGCCAGGTCGGCCACGTCAGTATGGCGAGCAGCGTAGCGGTTCTTTTTGGCTTCGTCAGCCAGCACGTTGCGAGCCAGGTGGTACATCCAGGTGCGAAACTCGCCGTCGCCCGTGTAGGTGTGGCGGTATTTTAGCATGCGGTAAAACACCGTTTGCACGAGGTCTTCGCTGACGTCAGCGCGCCCCAGCATGTGGTAGAGGAAGCGGAACAACGGGCGGTGGTACCGCTCAAAGAGCAGGCCCATCCGGCTCACGTCGCCCGCTTTTACCCGGAGCATTAAAGCAGTATCCGATAGCGCGTCCAAACAAGGTCCAGGGGGTAGGTAACGTAATCGATGGTGGACACCGCGCTTTTTCGGGAAGGTTACACACCTGTCGTCATTTTTTTCAATAAAAGGTAGTATGCGGCTGTTTGCCAACAGCATTCCTACCCGGCGTACAGTTTTTGCAGGGCCTGCTTAAGTAAGGAGATACTGCGGGTCCACTCTTCCGGCGTGAGGGAGGCAAATCCTAGGCGCACGCTGCCATCGCCCACGCCTTCCACGTTGTACCTGGTTCCGTCGCTCATCCCCAGGCCCAGCTGGCGGCAGTGGGCCGCGAGTTGCGGCAAGTCGACCATCGGCTGAAACTGCCCCCAAATCGCCAGGCCGCCGGCCGGCACGGTGAAGGTGAACCACTCCGCTACTTCCGCGCGCAAGACCTGGCAGGCCAGGTTGCGCCGCTGGTGGTAATGGCGCCGCGCCCGTTTGAGGTGGCGCGTAAACTCGCCTTCCGCCAGCAGCTCCGCCACGGCCTCTTCCAGCAGCACGTCGCCCTGGCGGTCGACCAGCCGCCGCAGCGGAGCCAGGGCCGCGATGACGTCGGGCGGGGCCACTATATAACCCAGGCGGATGGCCGGTGCCAGCGCCTTGCTCAGCGAGCCCAGGTAGAGCACCCGCCCGCGGCGGTCGGCGCTGGCCAGGGGCAGAATGGGGCTACCATCGTAGTGATAGTCAAAATCGTAGTCATCCTCCACAATGATAAAATCGTGGGCTTCGGCCAGGGCGAGCAGCTGCATCCGGCGCGCGGCCGAGAGCGTAACCGTAGTCGGAAAATGGTGGTGTGGGGTGAGGTAGAGCAGGCGCACGCGCTGCCGCTGGCACAGGGTGGCTACCTCGTCCACGACCAGGCCCTGAGAATCGAGCCCCACGCGGTGCAGCCGGGCGCCGGCTTGCTGGAAAATGTCCTCGGCGGCCCGGTAGCTGCGCTCGGCCACCACCACCGCGTCGCCGGGAGCCAGCACCAGCTGCGCCAGCAGGTGTAGGCCCATGATGCTGCCGCGCGTCGTGAAAATGTGTTCCGGCTCCGCCGGTACCCCCCGCGTGGCGCGCAGGTAGCGCGCTAGTTGCTGCCGTAGCCGCGGGGTGCCGTTCGGGTCGCCGTAGCCCAGCCGGGCGACGGGCGTGGCCAGGTGCTGGCTGGCGCGGCGGTAGTTGCGGGCCAGCGCCGCCAACGGGGCGAGCCGGCCGTCGGGGGAGCCCTCGTCGAGCGTCAGCGCCGGGGCGGGGGTACTTACCGGCACGGGGTTCCCACGCTCGAAGGTGAAGCCCGCCTGCGCCGCGATGCCAACCGGTAGGGGCACCAGTGGCTGGGCCTTGACTTCGGGCAGGTGGCGGCTGACCACTGCCGCCCGGGCCGGCTGCACAGTCAGCCAGCCCTGAGCGGCCAATTCTTCGAAAGCGCAGGCAACTGTTTCGCGGTGCACGTGCAGGAGCCCGGCCAGCGTGCGGGTGCCGGGCAGCTTGGTACCGGCTGGCACCAGCCCCTGCTTGATAAGGCCCATGAGCGCGGCGCTCAGTTGCTGGGCAAGGGGAATAGGTAGCTGCCGGTCGAACCGCAGCAGCGTTTGGTAGGGGAGCATAACTGGCCGGGTGGTTTTCGCAAAACTGGCTCATACTAACCGACCAGCTGCGGGCTAGTTTTGGCTCATTCCAACCCCCACCAGCCTTCACGTATGAACCATCTTGTTTACTCCCGCGACCGCCAGCCGACCCCGACGCAAGTGGCGGCGCTTTATCGCAGCGCCGCCCTGGCGCGGCCCGTCGATGACCTTCCCCGCCTGACCAACATGCTTCGGGGTGCAAACCTGCTCATCACGGCCTGGGATGGGGAGCTGCTGGTGGGGCTGGCCCGTACCCTCACCGACTTCTGCTACTGCGCCTACCTCTCCGACCTGGCCGTGCGGGCGGAATACCAACGCCAGGGTATCGGGCGGCGCTTGCTAACCCTGACCAAGGAGGCCGTGGGGGAAGAAAGCATGTTGCTGCTGCTCTCCGTGCCCACCGCGCTGGCCTATTACCCCACGGTGGGCATGACGGCGGTGAATAATGGCTTTCTTCTCAAGCGTACCAAGTAACCTGCCATGTATACCCGCGCTATTTTCCGCCTCACCGACCAAGCTGAGCTAGTAGCTTTTATGCAACGCTACAGCTTTGCCACCCTGATTACGGCTGCGGGCCGGGTGCCGGTAGCCACTCACCTGCCCCTGCTGGTCACCACCCACGGCGATGAGCTACGCCTGGTGGGGCACCTGGCCCGCGCCAACCCGCAATGGCCCGACCTGGAAGCGCAGCCCGTGCTCGCGGTGTTCAGCGGGCCGCATGCCTACATCTCGCCCACCCACTACGAGCAGGAGCGTAGCGTGCCTACCTGGAACTACCTGGCCGTGCACGCCACCGGCCGCGCCCGGCTCGTAACGGAGCCAGCCCGCGTGCTGGAAATCATGGCGGCAACTATCGCCCACTATGAAGCAGGCTACCAATCGCAGTGGGACCGATTGCCCGCTCCCTATCAGGCTGGGCTGCTACAGGGCATTGTGGCGTTTGAGCTAACTATCACCGAGTTGCAGGGCCAGCAGAAACTCAGCCAGAATAAGACGGCTGGCGAGCAGCAGCGTATTCGGGAGTTCTTGGCTGGTAGCCCCGACCAAAACGCCCGCGAGATGGCGACTTACATGGCCGGGCTGGCTGGCGATGCGCCGTAGTGCCAGCCGCTGCTACTCTTAGAAGCTGTTTAATTAAGTTATTGCCAACCCTTGAAAGCTGCCTGTCATTGCGAGCGCAGCGAAGCAATCGCACCCCACTGACTAAGCTGAACAGGTGCGATTGCTTCGCTGCGCTCGCAATGACAGATGAGGCAGTTAACGCAAATAACTTACTAAATACCTTTAAATCAATTTTTTACCTAAGTATCCAAGACTGATTTTTCTACTTGAAACTAACTTCTAAGAAACAACGCAAGGGCCACCTGGCTGGGGCAAGAATTTACCCCGGCCAGGTGGCCCCGGCGCTCGCCGTCCAACAGCCAGACTACCTGCGGCCGGCTGCGCACTAGCGCTCGATGACCACGCGCTCGGTGGTCACTTTGTCGTTTTGCGTAAGTCGCAGGTAATAGATTCCGGTGGGCAGCTGGCTGGTATCTACCCGGTGGTGCTCGTCGCTGGTTGTGGCAGCATATACTAGCCCACCCTGCGCATTGTATAAACTTAGGCGAGCCGGGGCGGCGAGCGGCGGCTGGGCCGCTCCCTTACCCACTGGCTGGGGGTACAACAGGCGCACGTCCAGATAAGCCGACGCGGGATTGGGATAAGCGGCGCTGGTGAGCGCTTCCGACTCGGCCTTAGCGGGGGCTGACTCGGGCGCGGCCGAACGCGAAAGTGGGCCGCCGCCGTCGGGCGTAGCGCACGCGATGGAGTTGCCCGTTTGCGTGCTCGTTGAGGCCGTTACCCGGACGCAAATGCTCTGCCCCGTCATGATAGTCACCCGGTACGTACTCGCATTATTGTTGATGGGCTGGTAGCCCAGGCCATTGTTGCGATCTACTTCCCACGCGTAGGAATAGGTGCCGCTGCCTCCCGTAACGGTAGCCGTGAAGGTGACCGCGTAGGCATCGTCGAGCTGCGGGGTGACGCGAGCATCCATCGAAACGGTAAGCGGACCGGGCAGGTAGCTGCTGATCCACTGCTGGTAGTTCTGCACCCGCGTGCAAATACTGGGGTACTGATCTTGCGGCGTGCGGCTCCAGCTAGAGCAGCCCGCCAGCACGGGTACTCCCTGCGGGAAGACGACCACCGGCCCCCCACCATCGAAGCTGCCCGTACCCTTGCCGGCTTCGTAGACGGCAAACATATTCGCGGTAACTGGCGGAATGCTCGGCCCCGGGAAGGGAGGATTTACCGCATTACGCTGATTAGCATCCTGATTGGTAATCAAAGCCATCGTCACCCGGTTGAGCTGCGTCGTGATGGCATAGGAGCCGGCCGTCGTTGCCCCCCACCCCGTCAGCTGGGCGGAATTACCGGGCTGCAGGGCAGTGGCGGGTAAGTTGCTGCTCGTGGCGTACGCAATAGCTTGCACGTTCGCGTTAAACGTGAGCGGGCTGGCCAGCTGCACCAGGGCAATATCATTGTCGAGGGTGGCGGGGTTGTAGCTGGGGTGGCGAATGATTTGACTTACCTGCACCAGTTGCCCACCAGTAGTTTGGTCGGCCGAACCCGCCCGGATGCGCAGGGTGGCCGCCGTTTCGTTAACGAGTGCACTGGCCGAGGTCAGAACCCAGGCGGGCGCAATGATGGAGCCGCCCCCAATGTGGTCTGAGCCAGTACCGGTGGACTGGGTAGATTTAAGCGCCACCTGCCACGGAACCTGGCTGATGGGCACGGTTTGGCCCCCAATGATGAGGGTTTCGGAGTCGCTATTTTTTTGGGCGACGGCCGAAAATAAGCTCAGGCCCGAAAGCAGCAGAATGGTAGCTAGCTTTTGAAAGCAGCGGTAAAAAGATGGCATGTTGTGGAAATAAAGGAGGCGAGATAGAATCAGCAGCTGACCATCCCGGGGTAGGCCAGGGCCTGGCCCCGGGATGGCGATGACTTATTGCCGAGACTCCAGCGTTACCATAAACAGACTCTGCCCGTTAGATTGCCCGTAGGGGTAATCATTCCAGTTAGGGTCAGTTATGTTGATGGGAACTTCTCCCACGTTGTCGTCATCTTCCCACTTGGCAAAATTGATAGTTGCCCCGATATTGATGGATGGCTTTTTGAATGTCGCGCCCAGCGTAAACGAAATCGTTGCCCCGCCATCTTCCTCAAGCCAGCGCATGGTGTAAAAATCGGAGAAGCTGGACGACCAGGTAAACAACCGATAATTAGGGTCGTACCCATCGGAAAACAAGCTGCGGCGGCCGGTAAACAGCACCGCATCCTGAATTTTGTAAGGTACGACGACGGGAGAACCCGTTGAGAAAGAGTTGTTGTACGAAGTGGCGGCGTATAAGCGGAACTCGGGCTGCCCGCGAATCCACGGCTCGAAAGCGCCCAGGTCGTTGCACTGAATACGACGCAGATATTCGGTCCGTCCCCCACCCCGGTTGGCTGATTGATTCTTCTGAGCCTGCGCAAGTTGAATCGTTTGATATTCCGGAGTAAACTCCGTCCGCACGTTGCCGTTGTCATCCAGGCGCTCACCCAGGCTGACAACAATCAGGGGAAATTCGGGGTGGCTGGTTTCGCCCGCCTCCAGCGAAGCCGGTCTGGCAAATTGGGCCGAGAGGCTAATCGGGGCCAGGTTGGGCGTAAACGTTGCCGTGTTACCCGCCCCGTCGTAGACGGTGATGGCCGAGAGTTCGGCATCGGCTATCCCCTCCGGGATGAAGGTGGCGGGCAGCGATTTAACCGTTTCGGCTTGCTCGCTCAGCACGGGCAGGGAAACGACGATGCGGCGCGCCGCCGCTTCGGCCAGGCCCGCGGCGAAGGGATCGGTCTTAACGCCTTCATTGGCAAGCAGCTCTTCAAACGTAACGCCATCGACCGAGGCCCGCAGTAGCGTACTGTAGGCGATGTCGTAATCCCCGTCAAATTGCTGGTCGGCCAACCCGTGGAGCACGTGCTTGGCCGCGGGATTGGCATTCACGATACGGGCCAGGGCAACGGCCAGCGTTTGCAAATAGCTGTTGGTAACGTCGTTATTAGCCGCAATCACCTGGGTCGAAGCCGAGCCCGGTGACTGCGGGCTAATCTCTTCTTGCTTAGAGCAATTGGTTAGTCCCAGCGACGCGAAGCCGCCCAGCACAACTAATCTGTGCACGTGTTTCATGGTTTGGTTGACTGAAAAAGTGGAAAAGGGAAAAGGAAAAGAAGATGCTTGAGGCAGGGTAGAGCGTATCGGTACGGCCTGGTACCAACAGTGCGGAAAACAGGCAGGACAACAGTCTTTTTTTCAGGTAGAGACCAACTAAAAAAATTGCACTCTACCATTCTATGCCGCCGCTCATTCTAGCTGTGCCGTTGCTGGCACTCCCACTGTCGAGCTTAGCTGATACGTTCCTCTAAGCGCGCTGCGACAGGTAAAGCGGAGTGGTCGATTGAAGTAAAAGCGGAAAGAATACTTATTCAATTGCTCGCCTGGTGGGCGGCACGCAACTAAGTTCTGGGGCGGAAGCTAGCGGATAGCACTGAGGCAAACCGCAGCCGTTTGGCTACGCTTCAGCGCTTGGCTAGTGGCAGGCTGCTACGTAATCCTGGTAGGGAACGTAGCCTCAGGCAAGACGAATCTTGCTGGTGAAAGAGAGAGAGTTGTGCGAATTACCAACAAAAAAAGTGGTAAAACAAACTACTTAGCGTTTTTTTAAAAGAAGTAGTAAAAATATTTTTACAAAATATGGTCTTAGAGCATTTTTCAGGTCAGCATATCGCAAATCAAGTAAGCCAGGAGGGATGCGTAGCTGCGCCGGGCTAGCGGGCGCAGGTGACCACGGCTGAAGCGGCTGGTGGGCTGCCACTGGCGCTGAGCTTCATCTGGAGAAGCGACACCAACAGTAAACGGCTACGCGGCCACGCACGACCGATAATTATTTGCACAATAATTAGTTATCATCAAAGCTTCATGTTTCCTTAAAATTGCACAGCGTGAAGCAGCGGGGCCGCCCCTAGCTTAGCCAAGCAGCCCGCCGACTGTGTACCCACTCACCCGCGGTAGCAAGCTGCCGATGAAGCCGAAAGGGATCTTCCTACCCTCCCCCTTCAGTACGCTCAAAACTGGTATGGCCAGCATTGGGCTACCAGCGCAGGCGGGGCGATCGCGCTTAGCGAGCCAGCACCCCAGAGCCATTATGCGATGCGGCCAAGCGCTGATCGCTACGCAAAAGAGCCCCGTTGCGGGGACCTGGCGCGAGGCCAGCCGCAACGGGGCTCACCGTACTTACTTGGTGCGTAGCTACCAGCCGGGGTTCTGGGTCAGCTGCTTGTTGTTGTTGATTTCGGCCGAGGGAATGCCCCACAGCAGGTATTTGGCTTGGAAGGCCGGCCCGATTTCCCCCTTGAAGCCCACCACATTCACAAACTTGTTGCCGGCCACGTCGTAGGTTTTGCGGGTGCGCTGGATGTCGAAATACGCCTTGTTCTCGTAGGCCAACTCGTGGTAGCGCTCCTTCCACACCGCGTTGCGAAAATCATCCTGGCTGAGGCCGGCCAGGGCGGGCAGCTTGGCCCGGCTGCGGATGGCATTGAGCTGAGCGTAGGCCTTGGGAGTCGGCCCGCCGACCTCGTTGCTGGCCTCGGCGTAGATGAGCATCACCTCGGGCATCCGCAGCAGCGTCCAGTTTTCGTCGCCCACGCCATTGCCCCGGGCGCTTTCCACCTGAAAGTACTTGTAGAGCGCCTGCGTCTTAAAATCAACCGTCACGCTGGGGTCCTTGATGGACGGGTACTTCGAGAAGTAAAACTGCTGCTCCTGGGCGCGCAGGTCGCCTGCTTCGTAGGTGGCGTAGAAGCCCGGCGTCGGCACCACGGCCCCAAACTCGTCGTTGTATTTAGAAACCCCCGCGAAGTAGGGAATAACCAGCGCGCTGATGGCGTTGGTGGCAATGCCGAAGGCAAACTGCGCCTGTAAAATAAGCTCGCCCTGGTTCTTGTCGGTGGTATTGTGCAGCGAGGCGTAGCTCGTAAACAGCGGGTACTGGTTGGCGTCAATCAGCTCGGCGGCCTTGTCGGCGGCCTTCTGGTAGTTGGCCGTAAGCTGGAGCGGGAAGCCCGCCGACGTGAGGTACACGCTGGCCAGCAGCGCTTTCACCGCGCCCTGCGAGATGCGCCCGGTGCGGTCTACGGCCGGCAGGCCCGCCTGCTCGGCCGCCTGCAAGTCGGCAATGATGCGAGTGTACACCTCGGCCTGCGGCGTCCGGCCGGGGTAGAGGTCGGGGCTGGTGCCGTCGATGGGCGTCAGAATCAGGGGCACATCGCCGTAGAGGCGCACGAGGTGGTAATACAAAAAGGCCCGCACGAAGTACGCCTGGCCGAGCAGCGCCTTTTTCTGCGTTTCGTCCATGTTGATGGCCGGCACGCGGGTCAGCACCAGGTTGGCGGCCCCAATGCCATTGTAGGCCAGGTTCCACATGTTGGAGAAGTAGGGATTGGCCGGGTCGATGCTCTGGTTGATCAGCTGATTATTGTTGAAGCTCTGCCCCAGCGTAGAGGCGTGCAGCGCCATCAGCTCCAGCCCGACCCAGATGGACTCGCCGTAGCCCACGTCGGTATTCATAATCCGCAGGCGATTGTAGAGGCCATCGACGGCCGACTGCGCCTGGGTGGCGTTGGCGAAGTAGTTGTCCTGGGTCAGCGAGGAGCGGTTGTCTTCTTTTAGGAAGTCCTTGCAGCCGGTAGTGGCGAGCAGCAGGCCCGCGCACAAGGCCCCGGCCCGGGCACGGGAATGGATAAATGATAACATAAAGAGCTGGGTGGGAAGAGTTAAAGCGTTACGTTGAGGCCCGCCGTGAACACGCGCGCCTTCGGGTAGTCGAAAAACTGAATGCCCTGCGCGAAGGCGTTGCCGTAGGTCGAGGTTTCGGGGTCGTAGCCCCGGTACTTGGTCAGCAGGAAGAAATTCTGGGCCGACACGTACACCCGCAGGCGGGCCAGCTTGAGGCGCTCCAGCACCCCGCTCGAAAAGTTGTAGCCCAGCACCGCGTTGCGCCCGCGGATAAACGAGCCGTCCTCCACCTTGTAGGAGTCGATGCGCGAGTCGTAGTACACGTACGAGGGGCGCACCTGGGCAATCATGGTGTTCTGGTTGTCGGGCGTCCAGGCGTCGGTGTAGGCGCGGGAGTAGCTGTTGGCCTGGTCGGTGCGGTCGAGGGCCGAGTGGTGAGTGAGGTTCATTACGTCGTTGCCGTAGGTGAACTGCACGTCCACCAGCAGGTCGAAGCCCTTGTAGCGGAAGGTGTTGCTGAGCGTGCCGAAGCCCGTCGGAATGGTCTTGCCGAGAATGACCCGGTCGAGGTCGTTGATCTGCCCGTCGTTGTTCTGGTCCTGAAACTTGAGGTCGCCGGGCAGGCGGTTGTAGCGCAGGGCCTGGTCGGCCTCGGCGGTGCCCCAGGTGCCCTCGCGCACCAAGCCAAACAGCGAGCCCACCGGCTGGCCAATGCGCAGCACGTTGGTTTCGTTGAGGAAGTTGGGGCCGGGGTAGATATCGTCGCCGGCCGGTCCCAGGGCCAGCACCCGGTTTTTAAGGAAGGAGATGTTGAAGTTGGTTGACCACGTAAAATCCTTACCCTGAATGTTCACCGTAGTCAGCGCCAGCTCCAGGCCCTGGTTGCGCACGCGGCCCACGTTGCTGAAGATGCTGCCGTAGCCGCTGGTCCGGGGCACCGGGCGGGCCAGCAGCAGGTCGGAAGTGGTGCGCGAGTACAAATCGGCCTCGAAGGTGATGCGGTTTTGCAGCAGGCCCAGGTTGAAGCCGAGGTCGTACTGGCTGGCCCGCTCCCAGCGCAGCTCGGGATTGCCCAGCGTGTTGATGGTGGTGCCCCCGACCCGCACGCCGTTGAAAATGTAGCTGTTGGTTCCCAGGCGAGCCTGCGACTGATAGTTGGCGAAGTTGCTGTTGCCGGTTTGGCCGTAGCCAAAGCGCAGCTTCATGTCCGAAATCAGGGAGTTATCCTTCAGGAAATCTTCCTGCGAGATGCGCCAGGCCACGGCCCCCGACGGAAAGAAGCCGTACTGATTGGACGTCCCAAAGCGCGAGGAGCCGTCGGCCCGCGCCGTACCCGTCAGGATGTAGCGGTCTTTGTAGGTGTAGTTGACCCGCCCGAAGACCGACAGAAACTGATTGGCGTCAAACTGGTTAGCTGCCCCGTTGAACGTCCCCGGCACCTGGGGCGTCGCGCCCGCCCCGAGGTTGTAGAACAGGTAGGCATTATCGGAAAGCCCCTGGGTTTCGGAGTAGAACCCGTTGCTTTGAAACCGTTGCATATCTACCCCAGCCACCACGTTCAGGACGTGGTCTTGGGCGATTACCTTGTTAAAAGTCAGGTAGTTTTGCCATTGCAGGCTTTTGCCGTCGTAGGCACCGATGCCGGCCAGGTTTTGGGTGCCGGCGCGCAGCTGCACCAGGTTGCTCTCGTAGCTCGGGTTGAACTGCGAGCTGATGTTGGCGCCGAACACCGAGCGAAAATTCAGGCTCGGCGAGAAGATGAGGTTGGCGTAGATGTTGCCCGCAAACACTTGGTTGCGCGTCAGGTTTACGTCTTCGCGCGTCAGGGCCACGGGGTTGTCGCCGCCTTCCATGTCGGGGTAGTCCTGGCGCTTGCCGTAGGTACCGTTGGGATACTGAATCGGGACGATGGGAATCATCTCGATCATCATACGCGGGATGTTATTCCCCCCCACGAAGTTGTTGCCGATCTTATCCTCGATGTTGCTGTAGTTGAGCGTGGCGCCCACTTTCAGCCAGGTTTTCACTTGGTTATCAACCGTCAGGCGGCCCGAGTAGCGCTTTTGATAAGTTTCGCGGATGATGCCCTGCGCGTTGGTGTAGTTCAGAAACAAGCCAAACGTAGTCTGGTCGCTGCCCCCCGAAAAGGCCAGGTTGTGGCTCTGGGCCACGGCGGTTTGCGTCACCTCATCCTGCCAGTCCACGTCGTAGAGCGGGTTCAGGTTGTCGTCGAACAGGCGCGTGGCGCTGTTGGCATTAGCCAGGGCGCGGCGCTTGAGGCGGGGGTCTTTGTTGACGTACTTGCCCGCCGCCCAGCCGGCGGGGTCAAACTTTTGCACGTTCTGGTAGCCCAGGTCTTCGAGGGCCAGGAAGTCGCGGGCGTTGAGCAGGTCGAGCTTACGCGCCATTTTGCTAATGCTCACGTAATTATCGTACGCCACCTGGCTGCCCTTGCGCCCGCGCTTGGTCGTGATAATGATCACCCCGCTGCTGCCGCGCGCCCCGTAAATAGCCGTGGCCGACGCGTCTTTGAGCACTTCCAGGCTCTCAATGTCATTGGGGTTGAGCGTCGTAATGCCCTGCTCCCAGAATACGCCGTCCACCACGTAGAGCGGGGTATTGCCGGCATTGATCGACGAGTAGCCCCGCACCCGGATAACGGGCGCGGCGCCCGGCTGCCCCGAATTCAGCGACACGTCCACGCCGGGCACTTTGCCTTGCAGGCCCTGCGCGACGTTCACGACGGGGCGCTCCACGAGCTCGGCGGCCTTTACGCTACCTACCGCGCCGGTCAGGTCCGAGCGCTTCTGGGTGCCGTAGCCCACCACCACGACTTCGTCGAGGGCCTTGTTGTCGGTCACGAGCTGAATCGTGAGGCTCGTGCGCCCGTTTAGGCTCAGCTCCTGCGCAACGTAGCCGATGGACGAAATCACCAGCGTTTCGGTGCCGGTCGGCACCGTGAGTGCAAATTTGCCGTCGGCCCCCGAGCTCACGCCCACACCCGCGCTGCCCTTGAGCACGATGGTGGCCCCGGGCAGCGGGTTGCCTTGTTCGTCGGTTACGATACCTTGCACCGTCACCTCGACCGGGCGCAGCGTAGCCGTGGGGGCACCAGCGGCCGCCGCCGGCACCGGCGCCAGGGCCACCGCGGGGCTGAGCAGCAGCGCGCCGCACCAGCTTCGAATTGATAAAGAAGTACTCATTGGGGAAAAGGGGTTGGATGGGAAAAGAAGAGTGTAGGGAAAGCCGCCGGAACCAGCAGCGCCAAAGCAGGCCAGCCAGCTTGGGTTTCCCGGACGTTTAAACGTTTTAGCAAAATCGAAAAGCCCCTCGATCCTCACGCATGCAGAGGGGGCGGCACAATAGCAAGGGTAATCCCAATCCGCCTCGTCAGGCGCAGTGGCTGGCTAGCCCGGGGGCGTCCTTAGCCTGCCATCGCAGGAAGGTGCTTTCCAACGGCCGTAGCGGCGCTCAGTACAGAACTACGCAGGTGCCCCTGCAACGCAGCGGGCCGAGTAGTAGACCTTCCGGCAGCCAACAACAGCTGCGGGAGGTAGCAACAGGAAAATTGAGTAGGCTTCGGGGCGAAATATAGGTGGAATTTCAAGAAACTCAGCAAAATTTCATCAACCTGTGCTTAAACCTTTTACCAAGTACTTATTTTTCGGCCCACATTTGCCGGTGGCAGCGGGCTGGCAGGTGCCAGCCGAAATCAGCCAGCGTAGCTGGCTCGTCGGAAGAGCCGGCGACTACCGCAGCCCGCCAGGACGAGGAGAGTAGAGTTCGGCCCCGCCCCCGGCGCGGGCTACGGAGCCGGGGCTACCCGGAAAATCGACGCTTTTTTATTGGTGCTGAGGCACTACCGAAAGCCGTCACATTGCGCGCTAGTCATTTCATTTGCCACTTCATCCATTCCCACCCCACAAGCATGAACCTCTTTTTCGTTTCCCTTTTGGCCCTGGCCGGCGCGGCCCAGCCGGTGCTCACCGCCAAGCGGCCCGCCAAGGCCCAGCCCCGAGCCTTATTCGACGGCAAAACCACCCAGGGCTGGCACACCTACCTCAAGCCCACGGCTGAGCCCGCCTGGCGGGTAGTCGACGGGGCGTTGCAGCTCGACCCGCAGGCTCCCGGCCAGGGTGACTTGGTAACGGACGGCGAGTACGAGAACTTTGAGCTGAGCCTGGAGTGGAACATCTCGCCCGGCGGCAACAGCGGCATCATCTTCGGCGTGCACGAAGACCCGGCCTTCCGCGCCACCTACGACACGGGTATCGAAATGCAGGTGCTCGACAACAAGGGCGCCGAAGACAACAAGAAAGCCTCGCACCTGGCGGGCTCGCTCTACGACATGCAGGCCCCGGCCCAGGACGTGGCCAAGCCGGCCGGCGAGTGGAACCGGGTGAAGCTGCGCAAGCAACGGGGCCACCTCACCTTCTGGCTCAACAACGCCAAGGTAGTGGATGTGCAGATGGGCAGCCCCGAGTGGCAGACCTTGCTGGCAAACAGCAAGTTCAAAACCTGGAAAAACTTTGCCGCCTATCCCAAGGGCCACATTGCCCTGCAAGACCACGGCCACCGGGTAGCTTTCCGCGCTATCACCATCGAGCAGCTGTAACGACCCCGGTACCATGAGCGATTTTCACATCAAGAAATCGGGCACCGTTTACGACGCCATCGTTGTGGGCTCGGGGGCCGGGGGCGGCATGGCGGGCTACGTGCTGGCGCACGCCGGCCTGAAGGTGCTGATGCTGGAAGCCGGGCCGTTTTTCGACCCGCTGAAAGATGCCCAGCAGTTGAAATTCTCGTACGAGTCGCCGCGCCGGGGCGCCTCGACGACCCGGCCCTTCGGCGACTTCGACGCCGCCTACGGTGGCTGGCAGCTGGACGGGGAGCCGTACACCACCAAGGACAAAACGGAGTTCAATTGGTTTCGGGCCCGGATGCTGGGCGGCCGCACCAACCACTGGGGCCGCATTTCGCTGCGGATGGGGCCGCTCGACTTCAAAAGCCATCACCTTGACGGCCTGACGGATGACTGGCCGATTACCTACGATGAGGTGAAGCCGTTCTACGACAAGGTTGACCGCCTGATTGGGATTTACGGTACGGTGGAGGGGCTGGAAAACGAGCCCGACGGCATTTTCCTGACCCCGCCCAAGCCCCGGCTCAACGAGCTGTTTATCAAGCAAGGGGCCGCCAAGGCGGGCGTGAAAGTAATTCCCGGCCGGGGCTCAGTGCTGACGGAGGCCCTGCCCGGCAACAAGGACCGGGGCGTGTGCTTTTTCTGCGGGCAGTGCGGGCGCAGCTGCAAGGTGTACGGCGACTTTTCGGCCTCGTCGTGCTTGGTCATTCCGGCGCTTAAAACCGGCAATCTGAAGGTGATTCCCAACGCGATGGTGCGCGAAGTGCTCACCGGGGCCAACGGGCTCGCCACCGGCGTATCGTACGTGGACAAGAACGACTTGCAGGAGTACGAGGTGAAGGCGAAAATCGTGATTCTGGGGGCGAGCGCGGGCGAGTCGGCCCGGCTGCTGCTCAACTCTAAGTCCAGCAGCCACCCCGACGGCCTGGCCAACAGCAGCGGGGTGGTGGGCAAGTACCTGCACGACTCGACCGGGGCCAGCCTGAGCGGCTTCCTGCCCCAGCTCCTGGACCGCAAGCGCTACAACGAGGACGGGGTGGGCAGCGTGCACATCTACACCCCGTGGTGGCTGGATAACAAGAAGCTGGATTTTCCGCGCGGCTACCACATCGAGTACGGCGGCGGCATGCACATGCCAGCCTACGGCTTTGGCATGGGGATGCACAACCTGAACGGCCTGGTGCCCGGCCGGGACGGCAACATGAAGGAGGCCGGCGGCTTCGGCGCTTCGCTCAAGGACGATTACCGCCGCTTCTACGGCACCCAGGTGGGTATGGCCGGCCGGGGCACGGCCATTGCCCGCGAAAGCAACTACTGCGAAATCGACCCGGGCGTGGTGGATAAGTACGGCATTCCGGTGCTGCGCTTCCACTACAAATGGACCGATGCCGAAATCAAGCAGGCCAAGCACATGCAGGAAACCTTTCAGGCCATTATGCACGGCATGGGCGCTATTATCACCTCCAAAATTCCGGGGGCCGACACCAACTACGGCCTGGAGGCCCCCGGCCGCATTATCCACGAGGTGGGCACGGTACGCATGGGCGACGACCCCAAAAAGTCGGCCCTTAACAAGTGGTGCCAGGCCCACGACTGCCGCAATCTGTTCGTGGTCGATGCCGCGCCCTTCGTGCAGCAGGGCGATAAAAACGCGACCTGGACTATCCTGGCCCTGGCCATGCGCACTAGCGAGTACATCCTCGACCAGCGCAAGCGGCTGATTCTCTCCTAGCCCTTACCCTCTGATTTTCCATGAAAAGACGCGAATCACTAAAGGCGATTAGCCTGGCTACCCTTTCCACCGGCTTGCTGCTCGATGGTTGTAATCAGCCCAAGGCCCCGCAGGCGCCCCCAACCGCCGCGCCGCCCGGGGCGGCCAGTGAAACCGGGCGGCAGGCGCACGAAATAGTCCGGGATAAAGAGCTGCACGCCACCACGTTTTTCACGCCCCACGAAATGGCGACGATAACGGTGCTGGCCGACATCATCATCCCCCGCGACGAGAAATCGGGCAGCGCCTCCGACGCCAAGGTGCCCGAGTTTATTGAATTCATTGCCAAGGATATTCCCGAGCACCAGCTGCCGCTGCGCGGGGGCCTGCGCTGGCTCGATGTGCAGTGCGCTACGCGCTACGGTCAGCCCTTTGCGGCGTGCACCCCGCCGCAGCAGCTGGAGATGGTAACCAAAATTGCCTACCCACGGCGGGCGACCCGCGATATGCTACCGGGAGTAGCCTTCTTCAACCGCATGCGCGACCTGACGGCCACCGGCTTTTTCACCAGCAAAATGGGCATGGCTGATATCGGCTACGTCGGCAATTCTCCCAACCGCTGGGCCGGCGTCCCCGCCGACGTACTTCAGCAGTACGGTATGAAAGAAAACGGCTAGCCGCGGCCAGTGTGGATTTCCAGCCCTCAACGCGATTCGCTTGAGCAGGTGCTGGCCTGAATAATTTCTAGTGCTCAGCCAGGGATTGAACGCTAGTACTGCTAGTACTGCTAGTATTGATAGCGGTACTAGCAGTGCTAGCAGTACTAGCGCGAGCTAGTGCTGGGGAAAGGCGGCTGCGCTAAGCGATTTTGCCAAAGTAATCGGGTAGCCGGAAGCAGGCACCGCCCGGGACCAGCGTCCTCGTAGTCGCCCAGGCTAATACCCCCTCTTACGGGTCCGTGGCGGCCATCAAGCTGCGAGTGGCGCGGATTTCCCCTCGGTAACACCTGGCGCTGTTCCAGCGCCACCTTATTTGGCATTTTCAGCCCTACTCACGCCCCTTGGCGCAAGCTCGCGAGGAGAGCAGTGCTGAAGCTGGTGCCAGTGCCTCCAGCAGGCTCCTATCAACCTACCCGCAGCCCGGAGGAGAGCGCGGTACGTTTTCGCGCCCCGTTTTGCCCAGCGGCAGCCTCCAGCGCTTGCCCGGGCCAAGCGTGTCGCCCCGGCTACCCGGGCTCGGCCGATACCCATCCCGGGGTACTGCCTGGCCGGTAGGTGCAGCGGCCCCCCTGGTGCGCGGAGCCAAACTTCCCGCTCGGAAGCCCGTCGGGAAAAGGCCCCCCGGAAAAAATCAAAAAAAAAAAAAGACTAGCTAGCTAGTTTATTTAAAATTATTTGCTCTTATTACTAATTACGGGTGGCATAACTACTTGATTTACAACGCCTCCAAAGAGCTATCTGCTACCAAATTGCCGTTTATCTGCTACCAAATTGCCGTTTGTGGGCTTCTATCTGCTACCAAATTGCCGTTTATCTGCTACCAAATTGCCGTTTGGGGCTTTCTATCTGCTACCAAATTGCCGTTTATCTGCTACCAAATTGCCGTCAAAAATGCTCCTATCTGCTACCAAATTGCCGTTTCCAGCGGTCATCTGCTACCAAATTGCCGTTTGCGCTAGCGGGCCGATTTGAGTTATCCACACCATCTGCTACCAAATTGCCGTTTGAGCAAATTCCGTTCGGAAAGCGTACCTTGGACTACCAGAGCCGCCCACCTGCTACCAAATTGCCGTTTCGTGAGTACCCAGCTAAGTGTTTTGGCCCCCAGCGCCCCCCGGCCGGAAGTGCGTCAGCACAATGCGTTGATTAACAGCTCATTTTCGCTGAACACCCTGGAGTGGCGGGCCTTTACGGCCGTGCTGGCCCGCATTCACCCGCAAGACGAAGAATTCAAGGAGTATTTCATCCCGGCCGCCGAGCTGGTCGGAGAAGATACCGGCGGTAGCGCCTACGCGCAGGTTAAGGGCCTGGCTAAGCGGCTGCTCAACTGCCTGCTATACGTCGAGCTGCTGGGGCCCAACGGGGAGCGGGTCAGCCAGCCCGATTACGAGTACGTGTCGTTCATCACCAAAGCCCGCTATTTGCGGCAGCGCGGGGGGCTGTTCTTGAAAGTCAACCCCGACTTCATGCCTTATTTGCTGCAACTTACCCAGCGGGGCAACTTCACCAAGAGCCTCACGGCGGAGTTTCGGCACCTGAGCAGCAATTATTCCTTCAAGCTCTACTGGCTGCTGTCGGAGTACCGGGCCTTTGGTACGCGCACCTTTACGGTGGAAGAGCTGCGCTTCCGACTAGGTATCAGGCCCGACGAATACCAGGGCCGCTTCAATAACTTCAAGGCCAAAGTGTTGGACAAGGCGCAGGAGGAGCTGGCCGACACCGACCTGCGCTTCGAGCTGGAGCTGCTGCGCGAGGCCAAGACAGTGCGGCAGATTCGCTTTAGCTTCAAGGCTTCGCCCCTGCTTTTGGAGCCGGGGCCGGTAGCTGCTACCAAATTGCCGTTGACGGTGCCGGTCGAGCCCGCCGCTGAGCCCTGGGCCGCCGACTTGCTGCGGCTGGGCGTGAGCGAGGCGGGCTGCGAGGTTATCCGGCGGCACCTGGCCGAGGGGCAGTACCCCCTTGCCTACCTCGACTACGTGGCGGGCGTGCTGGCGCGGCCGCGCAAGGTGAAAATTCGCAAGCCCGCCGACTACCTCTACCGCTGCATCACCAACAAGCTGCTGCTCGACGAATTTCGGCGCAGCCTGGAAGCAGCTCCCGCACCGGCTGCCCCCGCGCCCGGTCGCAAAGCCGCCGCTAAGAAGGCCGTGCCCGCCGCGGCGGCCGAGGTGGTATACCCGCTGGCCGAGGTGCGGGCCATGTACGATAACCCGGGGCCCTTTGCCCGCCGCGGCGGCCGGGCGGCTACGTTCGACGAGCACGTGCAGCAGGTCTACCTGAGCCAGGGCTTCGTGGCCGAAACCCGGGAGGGGCAGCCGGTGCTCGTGCTGCGGTCCAAGTAAGCGCCGGCCCCGCCCCGCCCGTGGCTGGCCCCTCTCCCACCGCCTACTGCTCGGGAATGGGGCGCAGCATTTCCGGGTCTTGCCGGGCAAAAAACTCGCTGAGGGCGCGCTCGAGCAAGACCCGTTCGTTGCGCCGGCTCCAGAAGGCCAGCCGGGTAAGCTGCTCCTTGTGGGTGGCCGTGATACGCTGCCCGAATGCCACCAGCTGCTCGCCGGCCGGGGGCGCGGCGGGCGGCGCATCCGCCGGGGCGGCCGGGGCGGGCGTGGTAGTTGCCGGGGCGGCGGGCGGAGCCGCTACGGATTGCATGAGCATGTCGGCCATGCTCTGGGTAGGCTTTCTCATAGGGTAGCAAGAATAGCGTGGGTGAGCGACTCGTAGTCTTGGGCGGCGCGGCTGCCGGCGTCGTAGGCCCGCACGGTTTGCTGGGTGGCCTGCGACATGGGCACGGCCATGTCCTTGCGAATATTGGGCAGGATGGCCTGCTCGCCGTAGAGGCGGCGGGTGGCTTCCACGGTGCCGTGATTGAGCGCCCCGCGCTGATTGGGGTGATAGGCGGTAAAGAAGATGCCGGCCAGCGCCAGGCGCTCGTTCAGGTTTTCGCGCACCACGCCGGCCGCCCGCACCATGTCGTGCAGCCCGTCGAAGGCCAGCTGCTCGGCCTGGCAGGGAATGACGTAGACGTTTGCCGCCGTCAGCGCCAGGCTCGTTAAGTCGCCCAGGGAGGGCGGGCAGTCGATGACGACGTAGGCGTAGCCGCTGAGCTGCGGCAGGATTTTGCGCAGCAGGCCGTGGTAGCCGGGGATGCGCTGCAACCGCGATTCCTGACTCAGCAGCTGCAGGGAAGCCGGCAACAGGTCCAGGTTGGGGTCCTTGGTTTCTACGATAACTTCTTCGAGCGTGGCCTCGCCCAGCAACACGGATAGTAAGGTGGCGCCGCGGTAGCCGCGCTGGTGCAGCACGGCCGTCAGATTGCCGGCCTGCGGGTCCAGATCCAGCGCCAGTACCGCGTGGCCCTGGTGCGCCAGCTCACCGGCAATGGCCGCGGTAGAGGCGGTTTTTCCGACTCCTCCCTTGTTGTTGGCCACGGCAATAACCCGGGGAGTAACGACAGTTGAGCTTGACATGCTAGGACTGCTTTAAGTGCTAGCACTGCTAGCGTGGTAGAATCAATAGTGCCGCAAGATACGCTAGTGCTGCTAGAACGCTGGCGATTCTAGCAGCACTAGTACTGCTAGAAAACAACTTTTCGCTAGTAATGCTAGCAGAGCTAGTTTTGCTAGCATTACTAGCGAAAATATTGTGAATTAATTAAAATTTTGACTAACAAGTATTTATTTGACCAGAGAGGTAGCAGTGTGCTGAGTAGAAGCTGCACTGCGCTGGGCAGCTAACAGATCCTTGCTAGTGCTTCTAGTAGTGCTAGAAATACTGTTTTTTCTAGTGGTGCTATAACTGCTAGAAAAGCTAGTGGCACTAGCAGTCAGGATGATTTTCGAATCAATTTTCGATAAATACTTATTTGAAAATTTGCAAACTGCTGCTCAGTCTGATTGCCGGCTGCACCTTTTTCGCGGGGCTACCAGTTCCGCGGCCACTCTCAACATACTGACGGTAAGAGGTAGCGCTAAGAAGCTGTTTAAGTTCTTGCTACCCATCTACAAGCTGTTTGTCATTGCGAGCGCAGCGAAGCAATCACACCCGAATGGCTAGGCTGAGCAGATGCGATTGCTTCGCTGCGCTCGCAATGACCGTTGGTTTAGCTAACGTAAACAGCTTCTAAGGTGCGACCTCACCGCTACTTAGCTAGGGGAGCGGCCAATGGGCGTTTGCCACCACTAAAATTCTTGTTTGCCGGGCGCACTGAATGCGTAACAATGCCGTAGCTTTGCATAATGCTTCAACCGAAAAGCTTGTTGATGAAGCGCGTAATCCTCCTTGACAAGGAACCGCGAATGGACCGTAAGGTCTTCTCCTTCACCGGTTTTTCCGATTTTGCCTTTGGCATTTCCGTTGTACTTTCTGAGAATTGCCCCGCTACCGTTTCGGATTCCGAAGCGGTTTTTTTATGTCCGGGCGAAGCGGCGCACCCCACCCGACCGGGCTTGTCAACTCGCACCGGCCGCCCGGCCACCCAGCCCTACTTCGCCAGCTGGCTTCCCCGCGCCGTGGACAACGGAACGCCAGCCTTCAGCCCGGCCGCTTTAGCTAATCAGTCTCCTTTATTCTTAACCCCGATATGGCCCGCAAAGACCTGCTCGACATTGCCTCCCTGCACCGGGAGGAAATCGAATTCCTACTCGACCAGTCCACGTCCTTTAAAGAACTGTTCACCCAGTCGGTGAAGAAAGTCCCCGCCCTCGCGGGGAAGTCCGTGCTCATGCTTTTTTACGAGCCCAGCACCCGGACGCACACTTCCTTCGAGGTCGCGGCCAAGCGCCTTTCCGCAGAAGTAACGAATTTCAACGTTGCCCAATCCTCCATCACCAAGGGCGAATCGGTGCGCGAGACGATTGAGACGCTCCAGGCCATGCGCACCGACTACATCGTGGTGCGGCACAGTCGGTCGGGCCTGCCCGGCATGATTGCCCGCCAAACCACGGCGTCGGTCATCAACGCGGGCGACGGCGCGCACGAGCACCCCACCCAGGCCCTGCTGGATGCCTTCACCATCAAGGAGAAGTTTCCCGATCCCCGGGGTAAGAAAGTGCTCATCATCGGCGACATCCTCCATTCCCGCGTCGCCCGCT
The DNA here is from genome assembly GCA_913776615.1 of uncultured Hymenobacter sp. Taxonomy (GTDB): domain Bacteria; phylum Bacteroidota; class Bacteroidia; order Cytophagales; family Hymenobacteraceae; genus Hymenobacter. Next base: position 46,063 of record CAJYPK010000011.1, on the reverse strand, counting down.
CCACCAGCACCTTGCTGCAAAAGCTGGGAATCGAAGTCGCGTACCTGGGGCCGGGCTCGCTGGTGCCCAAGTACGGGCCGGCCACCATTCGCCGCTTTACCGATTACCAGGCCGCCATGGCCTGGGAGCCCGATTTCGTGTACCTGCTCCGCGTGCAAATGGAGCGCCAGGACGTGCAGTTCTTCCCCAGCCTGCGGGAATACCACCGCATCTACGGCATTACCAATACCCGCCTGGAAGAAATTCGCCAGCGGGGGCTGTACATCATGCACCCCGGCCCCGTGAACCGGGGAGTTGAGCTCTGCGACGCCGTGATGGACTACGAGCGCAGCCTGATCAACAACCAGGTTGAAAACGGGATTGCCATTCGCATGGCCGTGCTCGACTGGCTCACGCCGGGCGGGGAGGCCCCCAAGTCGGCGCCGACGTACGAGCGCGCCTTGCCTACTTTTCCGCACCTGACGGCCTAGCGGCCAGCCCGGCGGCCAATGCCGCTTCGTCATCTACATCTTTCAGCGGCAAGCTTTTTCCCCGCCCTTGCCGGTTTACCGCAATTATCTAGTTATGCTTCTCCTGCAAAACGCCCGCATCGCCGCCGAAAACTCACCCGTGCTGCGCGAGGGCGACGTCCTGATTGTCGAAGGAAAAATTCAGGACATTGGTAGTCACCTGGCCGTGCCCGAGGGTGCGCGCGTCATCGACGCGCGCGGGCGGGTGCTCATGCCGGGCATGTTCGATGCCCACGTCCATTTTCGCGCTCCCGGCTTCGAGGCCAAGGAAACCATTACGACGGGCAGCGAGGCGGCCATCAACGGCGGCGTGACCGGCGTGGTGATGATGCCCAACACCCGCCCGGCCATCGACTCGGCCATGGTCGTGGCGGCCGTGCTCGACAACGCCAAGCTCCGCTCGCGCATTCCGATTTATACCTCCGGCTGCGTCACCAAAAACCGCGAAGGCAAAGAGCTGGCGGAAATCGACGGGATGCGCGAGCTCGGGGTGAAAATGCTGACCGACGACGGGGACACCACTGGCGACCCCGCCGTGCTGCTGCGGGCGATGCAGTACGCCACCGAATTCGGGATGTTTTTCGCCAGCCATTGCGAGGTGCCGGAGCTGGCCGGGCCGCGCGCCCTCAACGAGGGGGTAATGAGCTACCGCCTCGGCATCAAGGGCTCGCCGGCCTGCGCGGAAGAAATCATTATCGACCGCGACATTCGCCTGGCCCACGCGTCGGGCGCGCACATTCACATTCAGCACGTATCGACCAAGCTCGGGATGGAAACCATCCGCTGGTGGAAATCGCGCGGCGACGTGAAGGTGACGGCGGAGGTGGCCCCGCACCACTTGTTGTTTACCGACGAGCACATCGGCGACTACGACACGAATTACAAAATGAACCCGCCGCTGCGGACCCAGGCCGATTGCGACGCGCTCCTGGCCGGGCTCGTCGACGGCGTATTCGACATCATCGCCACCGACCACGCCCCGCATACCCCGTTTGAGAAGGCCCAGGATTTCATCAACGCGCCCAATGGCATTACCGGCCTGGATACGGCCCTGGTGTCGCTCCATCACTTCTTCGTGCAGCCCGGAAAATTTGGCTGGGACCTGGTCGTGAAGCGCTACTCGGCCGAGCCCCGCCGCCTGATGGACCTGCCGGTGCCCAGCATTGAAGTCGGCCAGGTAGCCGAGTTTGTGCTGTTTGATACCGAGGCCGAAACAACCTTCACGCGGGAATTCATGAAATCCAAGTCCCAGAACACTCCCTTCATCAACCAGACCCTGCGGGGACGGGTAGATCTGGTCGTGCTGGGGACGGAAATCCTGTTGGAGCGCAGCTAGCGCATTGCGCCCAGCCCGCGGGCCATCTAGCCCCCGTGCGCTCGGTAGCGGGCAGGCAACTGCCAGGCTACCGGGCTTGCGGGGGCTAGTACGTTTTGCTCACCCGCGCTGGTACTCGCGCGGGGTTTTGCCCATGAGCTTGGAAAACACCCGGTTGAAGTGCGACAAATTGGCAAAGCCGCTGGCGTAGGCCACGCTGGCTACGGTTTGGTCGGTGTGCAGCAGCAGTTGGCAGGCGTTGGTCATCCGTAGTTCCTGGAGGTAGCGCACGTACGTCTTGCGCGTCCGCTCCTTAAAGAAGCGGCAGAACGCCTCGCGGCTCATGTTGGCCACGGCCGCTACTTCCTCCAGCGCAATGGCCCGGTGGCTGTGCGTCATCATAAAATTGAGCACGCGCTCCAGGCGCTTCACCTCGCGCTCGCTGAGGTTGCGCATCTGGTCGGCCACGCTCAGGCAGTGCAGCGCCTCGGGCAGCATCAGCTGCTCGATAATGCGCAGCACGCCCAGCAGCCGCCCCAGCCCGGCTTCGGGCTGTAACGCCTGCACCAGCCGGGTAATCTCCTCGCGGGCTGGCCCTTGCACCCGGTAGCAGCCCGTGAGCTGCTCGCAAAACCGCTTCGCTTCCTGCAGCTCGGTAATGTTATAGAGCCCGCCGCTCAGCGCCTTCAGGTCCATGAATACGAAAATGGCGTGGCTGCGGGCCGTTTGGCCCGGGGCGTAGGACTGCTCGTCGCTGCGAAAAACGTGCGGTACGTCGTGCCCCAGCAAAAACACGTCGCCGGGGGCAAAGCGCCCGATGTAGTCGCCCCCGATGAGCCGGCCCTCGCCCTCCAGCACCAGCGAAAGCTGTAGCTCCGGGTGCTGGTGCAGCTTGTCGTAGAAATACGGCTGGTCGTCAACCTGGTAGCGGATAAAATCCTGGCTGGCTTTGGGGACTTTGAAAGGAATTACTTTCATAACGATACTAAAAGCCGGCCCGGGATGGGGCTGGGGACGAAATATCCGTCAATTTAGTATCATTTCTCACTAATTCGGTATGAGAAATCGCCGGCGAGGCCCAATACTTTTGTCCTAAAAGCAGTCTCACTCATGATTAACTGGAACGGCGTATTTCCTGCCCTCACGACCAAATTTCACCAGGATGGCAGCCTGGATTTCGACACCTTCTTCCTGAACGTGGATGCCCAGCTGGCGGCCGGCGTCGATGGCATCATCCTGGGTGGCACCCTGGGGGAATCGAGCGTGCTGAGCACGGCTGAGAAGCAGGACCTCACGCGCCGCACCATCGAGTACGTAGCGGGCCGCGTGCCCGTGGTGCTCAACATTGCCGAGGGCTCGACCCACGAAGCCGTGCAGCGCGCCCGCGAAGCCCAGGAAATTGGTGCGGCGGGCCTCATGTTGCTGCCGGCCATGCGCTACCCCACCGACCACCGCGAAACGGTGGCCTACTTCACGGCCGTCGCGCAGAGCACGCCGCTGCCCATCATGATCTACAACAACCCGGTTGATTACAAGACCCTGGTAACGTTGGAGATGTTTGATGAGCTGCTCGATACCTGCCCCAACATTCAGGCAGTGAAAGAATCGACCCGCGACATCTCCAACGTGACGCGCATGGCGACCCGCTACGGCGACCGCCTGCACATCCTGGGCGGCGTCGATACCCTGGCCCTCGAAGCCCTGGTAATGGGTGCGCACGGCTGGGTAGCCGGCCTGGTGTGCGCCTTCCCGCGCGAAACGGTAGCCATCTTCCACCTGGTGAAGGAAGGCCGTATTGAGGAGGCCCGCGCCATCTACCGCTGGTTCCTGCCCCTGCTGGAGCTGGATATTCACCCCAAACTGGTGCAGTACATCAAGCTGGCCGAGCAGCTGGCGGGCATCGGTACCGAGTACGTGCGGGCCCCGCGCCTGACCTTGGTAGGCGAGGAGCGCGAGCGCGTCACGGCCCTCATCGAGCACGGCATCGCCACCCGGCCCACGCTGCCCACGTTTGCTACCGAGCCCGCGCAGGCCGTTGCCCATGCCGAGTAACGACGTTTTTGCGGCGGCCACGGCAGCCTTTGCAACTTACAAAACCAGCCCGGGCGACGTCCGGGCTGGTTTCCTCCGGGCCATCGCCACGGCCATCGAGGCCCTGGGCGACGAGCTGCTGCAAACGGCCAGCGCCGAAAGCCACCTGCCCCTGGCCCGCCTCACCGGCGAGCGTGGGCGCACGGTGGGCCAGCTGCGCCTGTTTGCCGACCTGGTAGCCGATGGCTACTGGGCCGAGGCGACCATCGACACGGCCCTGCCCGAGCGTCAGCCCCTGCCCCGGCCCGATTTGCGCCGGCTGCTGCTGCCCATCGGGCCGGTGGTGGTGTTCGGGGCCAGCAATTTCCCGCTGGCCTTTTCAACGGCGGGCGGCGACACGGCCGCGGCGCTGGCCGCCGGCTGCCCGGTGGTGTACAAGGCGCACCCCGGCCACCCGCGCACCTCGGCGCTGGTAGCCGGAGCCATTGCCCAGGCGGCGGCGCAATGCGGCCTGCCAGCCGGCGTGTTTCAGCACGTGGAAGGCGGGCCGGCGGTGGGCGCCGAGCTGGTGCAGCACCCAGCGGCGCGGGCGGTGGCGTTCACTGGCTCGTTTGGCGGTGGCAAGGCGTTGTTCGACCTGGCCGCCCGGCGGCCGGTGCCCATTCCGGTGTACGCCGAGATGGGTAGTGTTAATCCCATTGTCATTCTGCCCGAGCGGCTGGCGGCCGAGTCCGCCGCGCTGGCCCGGCAGGCGGCCCAGTCGGTGTTGCTAGGGGTGGGGCAGTTTTGTACCAATCCGGGCCTGTTGTTTGTGCCCGAAGGCGAGGCGGCTACCACGTTCATCACCGAGCTGGAAGCGGCCCTCCGGGCTGCCGCCCCCGCTGCCATGCTGAACGCCGGCCTGGCCGGTAACTACTACCAGCACCTCGCGGGCGTGGTCAATCATTCGGCCGTGCAGCCGCTGGTGCAGCCCGCCCCGCACGAGTTGGAAGGCGGCCCGGGCCTGGCCCGCACCACCGCCGCCGAGTGGCTGCAAGATGCGGCCCTGCAACAAGAGGTATTCGGGCCGTTTACCCTGGTCGTCACTTATCAAAGTGCCGCCGAGCTGCAAGCCGCCGTCGAGGCGCTGCACGGGCAGCTCACCTGCACGCTGTGGGGCACGGCCGCCGAGCTGGCGCACGCCGCCCCGCTGGCCGAAGCTCTGCGCGAAAAATGCGGTCGATTGCTGTTCGGGGGCGTGCCCACGGGCGTGGAAGTAAGCCCGGCTATGACGCACGGCGGACCTTTCCCGGCCACTACCGACCCCCGCAGCACTTCGGTGGGCACCTACGCCATCAAGCGCTTCGCCCGGCCCGTTACCTTCCAGGACGCCCCGGCGGCCCTGCTGCCCCCGGCCCTGCGCGACGAAAACCCGACCGGTCTGTGGCGAGTGGTCAATTCGGAGCTTACCCAGCGTAGCCTTACACCTAGCTAACGTGCTTTCGGGGTAGCTGCTTTTTTCAACTAGTCTATACTTATTGTCTGTCATTGCGAGCGCAGCGAAGCAATCGCACCTAGGGCGCACTTGTCCGGCTCATTCTGATGCGATTGCTTCGCTGCGCTCGCAATGACAAACGTAAATTCCCACCTATGCCCCACAAATCTTTTTTCTGCATCGACGCGCACACCTGCGGCAACCCGGTGCGCCTGGTAGCGGGCGGCGGCCCCGTGCTGCACGGGGCCAACATGAGCGAAAAGCGCCAGCATTTCCTGCGGGAATACGACTGGATTCGCAAGGGCCTCATGTTTGAGCCGCGGGGCCACGACATGATGTCGGGTAGCATCCTGTATCCCCCGCACGACCCGGCCAACGACGTGGCCGTGCTTTACATCGAAACCAGCGGCTGCCTGCCCATGTGCGGCCACGGCACCATCGGCACCGTGACCATCGCCCTCGAAGAAGGCCTGATTACGCCCAAGGTACCGGGCCAGCTGCGCCTCGAAACGCCCGCCGGCCTCGTACTGGTGAGCTACCGGCAGGAGGGCAATAAGGTGAAGTCGGTGAAGCTCGTCAACGTGCCCGCCTACCTCGACTCGGAGGGGCTGGCCGTGGAGTGCCCCGACCTGGGGACGCTGCGCGTGGACGTGGCCTACGGCGGTAACTTCTACGCCATCGTCGACCCGCAGCCCAATTTCAAGGGGCTGCAAGCCTACCCCGCCGACCAGCTCATTGCCTGGAGCCGGGTGCTGCGCCAGCGCCTCAACGAGCAGTACACGTTCGTGCACCCCGAAAACCCAACCATTCAGGGACTTTCGCACATCCTGTGGGCCGGCGACACCCTGGCCCCGACCTCCACGGCGCGCAATGCCGTGTTCTACGGCGACAAGGCCATCGACCGCTCGCCCTGCGGCACCGGCACCTCGGCCCGCATGGCCCAGTGGTACGCCCAGGGCCGTCTCAAGCCCGGCGATAAGTTTGTGCACGAGAGTATTATCGGCTCCGTGTTTACGGGGACCATTGAGGAAGAAACGACAGTGGCGGGCCGGCCCGCCATCCGGCCCGGTATTGAGGGCTGGGCCATCATTACGGGGCACAATACTATTTTCTTCGACGACGAGGATCCCTACGTTCACGGGTTCCAGGTTCTTTAGGCTTAGTGAGTTATGAGCAAGGCAACGATTATCGGCGGGGGAACCGTCGGGCTGTTTACCGCCTACTACCTGGCCGAGGCGGGCATTGAAGTAACCGTCATCGACCAGGGCGACCTGACGCAGGGCTGCTCGATCGGCAATGCGGGCATGATCGTGCCCAGCCACTTCGTGCCACTGGCTTCGCCGGGTATGATTGGCAAGGGCGTGAAGTGGATGTTTTCGGCCAAGAGCCCGTTTTACATTCATCCGCGCCTCGACCGCCGCCTCGTGGAGTGGTGCCTGCTGTTTTACCGCTCGGCCAATAAAAAGCACGTCGACCGCAGCCTGCCCTACCTCAAGAACCTGAGCCTGCTCAGCAAAAGCCTGTACTTCGACTTCGCCCGCCAGTACCCCGAAGCGGGCATCGGCCTCGAAGAAAAAGGCCTGCTGATGCTCTACAAAACCGCCGCCGTCGAGCACGAGGAAGTGGAAATGGCCGCGCTGTCCAACGCCAACGGCATTGCAGCCAATGTGCTGTCGCGCAACGAAGTACGCGAGCTGGAGCCCGATGCCGACCTCGACGTGCGCGGGGCCGTGCACTTCACCGGCGACGCCCACCTCGACCCGGCCAAGCTGCACGACTTTTTAAAGCGGCACCTGCTGGCCCGCGGCGTGCGCCTGGTGGGGCAGGCCGAGGTGCAGCGCTTTGCCCACAGCAACGGCCGCATTACCCACGTCGTCACCAATCAGGGCGAGTTTGCCTGCGACCAACTGGTGGTGTGCGCCGGGGCGTGGTCGGGCAAGGTAGCCCGCCTGCTGGGCCTGAAGCTGCCCATGCTCTCGGGCAAGGGCTACAGCTTTATGCAAAGCAACCAGCCGGCCATCCGCACGCCGGCCATTCTCACCGAGCAGAAAGTCGCCGTGACGCCCTTCGGCGCGCAGGTTCGCTTCGGCGGCACCATGGAAATCACGGATACCGACCACCGCGTCAATGCCAAGCGGGTGCAGGGTATTTACGAGGCGATTTCGCGCTACTACGCCGGCTTCACGCCCACGCCGCCCGCGCCCGAGACTATCTGGAGCGGCCTGCGCCCCTGCTCGCCCGACGGGATGCCTTACATCGGCCCCACCGCCCGGTGGCAAAATGTGCACTTTGGTACCGGCCACGGCATGATGGGCATCAGCCTGGCCCCGGCCACGGGGCTGCTGCTCGCCGAGCAACTCCGCCAGAAAGAGGCCTCGGTGCTCACCGACGCCTTCTCGCCCGACCGCTACTCCTAGGCTCCCGGCCGGGAGCCCACGGTCGCGAAATATCGCGAAGCAAGGAGTTAGGAATTAACCAACTCCCGAAGTATACTTGCCGTCACAAAGCGCGTTATGCTGAATGCCGGGCAGTCGCTCTACCGTTCCGTTGGCCAGCTTGGCCGCAGCGATAAGGCGCCCGCCCGGCATTCAGCATAATTTATTTGGAATTTCCTTGATTTAGGAATAACGTTGCGATGATTTTATAGTCACACAGCCGGGTAGGGACCCGGTCGAAGCCAACATCACCACTCAGTTGCGTTTGCCATGGTTTTCTTCACGGTATCTCCCTTTCCCGCCTCCGACTTTTCGCCGCCTACGCGGCAGCTGTGGCCCGTTTTGGGCATCGTGGGCCTGCTGTGCGGCATGGCCGCGGCCCTGACCCAGGCCACGCCCAGTAATACGCAGTCAATTCGCCCGCTGGCCGCTGAGCAGGCGGCCCCGCGGGGTCATTTTGAGCCAGCAACGGGCGGTAACTGAGCTGGTTGCTGCCTTGCACAGGGCAGTGAACGCTGCTGCAACAGCCGGCGATAGTTGCCGAAAGCCGCAGCAGCTGCGGACCGCGCTGGCGGCATAGTCCGCGGAGCTTGTGCGGACAGGCACGCAACTGGCGCGCCCGTACGGTTAGCCTGCTCACCCCGCTTCGCTCAGCCGGGCGGCCAGCCGCCGATACAGCCAGTGGGCCAGCAAGGTAAGGCCGAAGATGTACGCCACCAGCAGCGTCAGTTGCCAGCCCTGCGCGTAGCGCAAAAAGCCCAGCCAGCCGAGATTCCAGTAAATAGCGACCCACGACAGGGCGTATAGTGAAGTGACGTGGCGACTCAGGAACGTGAGGCCGCGCAATAGCCCGGCCGGCCAGTGCCGCGCCACCATCCGGAAAACTGCGACCAACAAGCTCGTGAGTCCGCTCAGGGCGAGAACACCGGCCGGGCCGGTGCGGTAAAAATCGACGCCCTGCCAAGCCGTCGGGTAGGCCCGCCCCAGCAGCAGGCCCAGCCCTAACGCCAGCAGGCCGCCCCCGCCCACCCAGGCGTAGAAAGTGCGGGGCTGGCTGCCCCACCGCTGGTAGGCCGCGCCCAGCGCGTAGCCGACCAAGGCGTAGGCCAGCCACGGAAACAGCGGAAAAAACACGGTATAGGTAGCGCCCCACAGCAAGTCGCTGCAATACGCGGCGGCCGGGTCGGCGGGGCGCAGGCCCCACAGCAGGGGCGCGGCCAGTGCCACCGCGGCCGCCAGCCCGAGGGCCGCCAGCCGCCCGCCCCGCAGGTAGCGCAACCCAGCCAGCACGATGGTGCTCAACCCGGCCAGGTGCAGAATATCGCCCAGCAACAGCAAAAACGGGAGGTTGGCCGGATCGCCGGGGCGCAGGCCCAGCTCGATCAGCAAGGCGGCGGGCAGGGTGCGGAACACGTACAGGGGCACGATAAACTTGGCAAAGTTGAGGGCGTAGCCGTAGGCCAGCAGGCGCAGGCCGCGGCGCAGAGCTGCCCCCGTGGCCCGCCGTCGCGACAGCGGGAACGATATGCCCAGGCACACCACGAAGGTGGCCGTGGCCTTGCCCAGCACCAGGATGACGTGCCCCAGCCCGCGGCGCTGGGTTTCGGCCGTGGCGAAGTACAACAGCGTGTGGACCACGATCATCATCCCCACGCTCAGGCCCCGGAGGGCGTCGATTTCGGGTAAGCGGGGGCGGGCTACGGCGGGGCGCGCGGTGGCCGGGACTGGAGGCGTCAGGGTAGCGCTCACGGGCGGTGGGGGGCGACGGGATTGAGGAGCTCGCCGTGCAGGGCAGGCACGGCGGGCGGGGTGGCCAGCTCGGCGTAGCCGTAGGTGAGCAGCCGCAGCCGATTGAGGCAGAAGCGGGCAAAGCGGGGCGCGAACAGATCGTAGCGCGCGAAGCGGTCGGCCAACGCCGGAAACTCGGCTTGGTAGTCGCGAATGACGGCGGCCACCAGCGCCCAGAATTCCGATTCGGGTACGCCCAGGAACGTGTGCGCGATGTCGGACAAATAGCGGAATACTCCGTCGAAAATATCGGTGAAGATGAACAGGGTCACGTCTTCCTCGGGCAGTTCCAGCAGCGCCTCGCGGAGGGCAGTCGGCAGGCGGTGGTAGTGGGCGGGCGTTACCTGCACTTCCTCGGCAAAGTCCTTGAGAATGACGCGGTGCGGTACGCCCTCGGTGAGTACGAGCAGGGTATTTTCGCCGTGGGGCACGAAGAACAGCTCGTGGGCGTAGAAGCAGTGCAGCAGGGGCCGGAAATAGGCGTCGAGGTAGGTAGCCAGCCAGGCGCGGGGCGTAAGACCCGAGCGGGCCACGCAGGCACCTACGAACGACTCGCCCGCGTCGTCGACGTAGAGCAGGGCGGCCATCGTGCAGAGCTGCTCGCCGGGAGCCAGCAGCGGGACCGCCGACTGCCGCCAGATGGCCCCCAGAAACTCGTGGTACTGGTAGGGCGCGCCGCTAAGCTGGTTGAACTGCGGGTGGCGGTAAGCCAGCGTGGCTACCTCGCCCAGCAGCCCGAAGCCGCAGCGGCGCAGGTAGGTATCGGGGGCCAGCAGGGTTAGCAGCCAGTGGGTGATGGGCGGCGTCACGGCCAGGCGGTCGGGATTTAACCCCCGAATGAGGCCGGTGTTGAGGATGGAAAGCGCCGTTTTGACGTAGCACGCCCCGGGCCGGGCCGCGTTGTAGAGCGTGCGAATGGACTGCTGGGGCCGGTATTCTTCTTGCCCGTAGCCCAGGGGCACCACGAAGTTGTCGGTCTGGTCGGCGGCCAGCAGCACGGCCAGCTTGTGCTGCCACTGCCACTCGTGCACGGGCAGCAGGTAGTAGGTGGCGGGATTCAGGCCTAGCTCGGCCAGCTGTTCTAGGAAGCCCGCCAGCTCGGCGGCGGGCAGCTCGGCGGCGATGTGAGTGGCATAGTCGAGGCCCGGCAAGCTCACGAAGGTGGCGCGCTCGTGGTGCACGGCCAGCCAGAACAGGCGCAGGCTCGGGTCGGCCTCGGGGGCATAGCGGTGGTGGTCGCGCACCGAGAAGCCCAGGCGGCCCTTATTGATGAGTAGCCAGGGGTGGCCTTCCATCGCGTGCTCAATGGTTTGGTAATCAGCCGTGGCTAGCTCGGCGGCGGCGGGCCGGCCCTTGGCTTGAATAAAGGCGTCGGCGTACACGGTGTGGTTGACTTCCTCCAGGTAGTGCGCCAGGGTGAACGTTGAGGTGCCCAGCTGGTGCTGCAACTCGCGGAAAAACCGGAGCGCATCGAGCGGCGTTTCGCCGCCCGGGGCCAGCCGACGAATGGAGGCCGGGGCCACGCGCCAGTAGTCCAGGGCCCGGGCGGCGGCCCGGAAGCGGTAGGTCACGCCCGGCGAGTCGGTTGCTAATTCAAACTCAGTTTCCTCCCCAATTTCGACCAGCGGCGTGGGCGTAAGCAGGCGCTCGTGCAGCAACTCGGCGAGGGCCTTGGCGAGAAAGGCGCGGGTGGCGGTGCGCCAGTGGGTGGGCAGGATGGTCGGCCCGGCCAGCGCGGCGGGGGTGGGGGAAAGGAGAACGTCAGGCAGCATACAATGCGGGGCGAAAAGCGGAACGGAAACAGAAAAGGGTAACGGGCACCAGGGCCAGCGCCCCGGCCGTGGCCAGCAAGAAGGGCGTGGTGAGCGAGGCCGTATCCACGGCGTAGCTGGCCAGCAGGGGAGCCAGGATGATGGCCAGGTTTTGCATCAGGTTGATGACGCGGTAGTTGCCCAGCATGTCGTGGGCGGCCGACCAGCGGAAGAGCAGGTAATCAATGCCGATTTCGAGCAGAAAGAGCGCCGCGCCGTAGCCCACCCGGGCCGCTACCAGCCAGCCCAGGCTGGGGCTGACCAGCTGGCCCAAGGTGGTCAGCCCCAGCACCAGCGCGGCCCCCAGCAGCAGGCTGCGAATGGTGTGGTCGGCGGTGAGCCGGCGGGTGAAAGGGGCAATGCCCACCGCCATAAGGCTCGGAATTACGAAGAGCAAGCCGCTTGCCTTCAGGCTAATGCCCGGAAATGCACCCGCCAGGTAGCGGGTGTAAAAAGGCCGCAGCAGCATGAACGTGAAATAGAACAAAAACATGAGGGCGGCCACGCCCACCAGCCGGCGGCCGTTGCCAGCGGCGGGCGCGGGGGCCTCGGCCGGCGCTGGCACCTCATTGGATGGATGGGGGATGCGCAGCACGTGCCGACTGATGAAGAGCTGGGCAAAGTCGAGCAGGCCCACGCCCACGACGATGTAGCGCGGGTTCAACCCATCGAACAAGGCCCCGCCGGCCAGCGCGGCCAGCACGATGCCCAGGTTCACAATAAAGCCCATGCTGGCGATGATGCTGGCTTCCTGCTCGCGGCCCGCCACCCGAATCAGGTGCGGGTAGAGCAGCAGGTAGCTGCTCTTGCAGAGGTCGGCCAGTACCGACAGCACCACGAACGAGGCCACGTTGGGCGCGGCGGCGCAGGCCAGGCACAGCACCCCGGCCGCCCCCTGGGTGTAGGTGAGCAGCCGCAGCACCGGCACGCGCTGCGCCAGCCTGGCCCAGAGCTGAAACGAGCCCAGCACTCCCAGCCGGCACACGGCCACGTAGAGCCCGGTGGCCAGCGGCCAGGCCAGGCCGTACACCCGCTGAAAATACTGCGGGTAAAACGGCACCAGCATGGAGTCGGCCAGGTAGGAAAGCACGGCGATGCCCAGCAGCCAGCGCCGGATGCGGAGGTCAGCGCGGGTCGTAGGCATGGGCGAGGGGCTGGGGCGCGGTGGCCGGGGCGGGCGCGCCGAAGGTTTGAAAGGCAATGCGGCGGTCGAGTACGTAGTGCTCGGTACCCAGAATCTCGTTGAGAATCCAGGCGTTGCGGTAGGGTCCCATGCCCAGGTCGGGAGCTACGAAGCCGTGGGTGTGCAGCTCGGCGTTCTGCACGAAGATGCCCCGGCCCGAGTGGTCGATGGCGTAGTTGCGGGCCACCGCGAAGCGCCCCTGCGCATCCCAGCAGATGTGCTCGCGCACGGGCTCCAGGAAGGCGGGCGGGGTGCTCTGGTAGCCGGTGGCCAGGATGACCACGTCGGTAGCGTGGTGAAAGGTGCGGCCCTGCTGGTGCTGGTGCAGCGTCAGCTCCAGGCCCTGCGGGGTGGTGGCCACGGCCGTCAGCTCGCAGGCGGGCTGAATGTGCACGGCCAGCGGCTCGCCCTGCGCCGAGCGGTCGTAGAGCTCGTCGTAGATGGCGTTAATCAATTCAAAATTAATGCCTTTGTAAAAGCTGTCCTGGCCGGCCAGCACCCGCGCCTTGCGGGCGGGCGGCAGGTCGTAGAAATAATCTACGTAGTCGGGCGAGGTGAATTCCAGGGTCAGCTTGGAATACTCCATCGGGTAAAAGCGGTCGGCCCGGCTAAACCAGGCCAGCGAGTAGCCCGGCGCGGCGGGGTTGGTGAGCAAGTCGTAAAAGACCTCGGCCGCGCTCTGCCCCGAGCCGATGAGGCTGATGGTCGCCCCCGCCGGTAGGCTGGCCTTGCGGCGCAGGTAGTCGGCCGAGTGCAGCACCCGCTCGGGCGGCAGGCCGGCGCAAAAGGCGGGCAGCGCGGGCCGGCTGCCCACGCCCAGCACCACGTGGCGGGCGTGGTAGATAGTGGCCTGGCCGGTTGCCAGCGTCCGCACCGTCACGGCGTACAGGCCCAGGTCGGCGTCGTGCTCGACGCGCTCAACGCGGTGCCCAAACTGGCAGGCCGGCAGCTGGGCCGCCACCCAGCGGCAGTACTGGTTGTACTCGTGCCGCGAGATGAACAGGTCTTCCTTGATGCAGAAGTGAAACAGCCGCCCGATTTGCTTGAGGTAGTTCACGAACGAAAACCGGCTGCACGGGTCGACCAGCGTCACGAGGTCGGCCAGGTAAGGCACCTGGAGCTTGGCGCCCTTGAGCATCATGCCGGGGTGCCAATTGAATTCGGAGCCCTGCTCGAAAAAGATGGTAGTCAGGCTGGTAATGGGCTCGCTTAGCGCGGCCAGGCCCAAGTTGAACGGCCCAATGCCGATGCCCAGGATATCGTAAAGCTGATTGGGGGAGGGTGGATTCATATAGTTAGCAAAGAGTTGAATAGGATAGCTTGCCAGTGAGCACGCACTGGCAAGCTGCCGCGATGAGCGCCGAGCGCCCGCGCCGCCTAGGCCAGCGCCGCCGCCGGCTGCCGCAGGTCGGCGACCAGGCGGGCCAGGTCGGCGCGGGTGCAGGTGGTGAGGCTGGCTTCCTTGTCGGGCAGCTGCACGTAGCGCTGAAACTGGAAGTGGCTGCGGGCCAGCAGCCGCGCCATGCCTGCGTTGTGCCGGTCGGCCTCGCAGATGACGCGCGTCACGCGCGGGTCGGTAAATAGCAATTCGAGGCACAGCCGCAGCACGTGGCGCGAAAAGCGGGGCCGCCGCTGGGTGGCCGGGGCCAGCAGCAAGTGCAGGCCGTAATCGCCGGGCTGGGCGTCGTAGTAGCGACCCACCAGGTCGCCGGGGGCCCAGTAGATTTCCAGCGTGAAGACGGGCTCCCCGTCGAGCAAGCCGGTGTACACGGCCGCGTCGGGGGCGGCTTGCAGGCTGAGGTAGTGGGTTTCCAGATTTTCGAGCGGGCCGTGGAGCTGCCAGAAGGGCCGGGCGTAGGGCTCGTTCATCCAGCGGTGGTAAGGCAGCAGGTCGGTAGCGGCGTCGAAGGGCCGCAGCGCCAGCGTGGCCCCGTCGTACTCGGCCACGCGGCGGCTGGCTACCACCGGCCCGCCGGGCACGGGAGCCAGCAGCGCCGCCGCGTGGTGCCGCGCCCGGCTGAGCGGATTGGGATACGGCAGGTAGATGGCGGGGGCCTCGACGGGCTGGGTGGCCTCGTTCATGTCGGTGAGGCTCATGCGCAGGTTGCCCTTGGCTTCCCAAAAAGGGGCGTCGAGCAGGTAGGCGACCAGGCCGGTTTCGTCGGTGGGGCGCTGGGCTTCGAGGCAGGCGGCGGTACGGGCCAGCAGGTCGGCTTCGGTGGCCAGGCCCTGGCGGCCCATGCTGGCGATCAGGCCCAGTAAGTTATTAAGCAGTAAATAGTAGGCGTACTTGGGGTTGATGTGCTCTTCGGTGTGCACCAGGTAGCAGCCAGTGCCGAAGCCGGGCACGTGACGCCGCAGCTCGGCCGCCTTGCCCTCGCGGAAAAAATAGCCTTGGTTGTCGCGGAAAAACACTTTCACCGGCCAGCCCGCCTCATCCAGTTCCAGCAAAATATTCTGCTGATGGGCCTCCAACGCCAGCCCGTAGCGCGAGTAGATGCCCAGCAGCGGCTCCAGCAGTACCCGCAGGTAGGCATCGAACCAGCGCCCGCCCACGGCCCGCAGTGGCTCGCCGGTAGTAGCGGCCCCGGCCCGCAGCGCCCGGGCCAGGTCGGAGACTACGCCGGGCAGCGCCTCGGCCCAGGTGGCCAGCAGTACTACCCGGCGGGTATCGCCGGCCGGAAATGGATTGTGCCGCACAATGGTGCTGAACGCCGGCACCAGCTCCGCGCCGCTGCGCAGGGCCAGGTAGGCCGGGTCGGGGATAAACTCCACCGTCGGAAAGTCGCGCCCCACGGCCATGCCCCAGCTTGAATGCAGGAGCGCCATCACCTGCACGCCCAGCGGCAATTCCCAAGCGTGGTTGAGGCGTACCGAGTTGGTCAGCTTGGCGCTGAGCGAGAGCTTGAGCATAAACGGCAGCCCCGGCGCGTACACCGTGCGCACCGACGAAGTAGCGTAAAACGCCGGCCCGGCCGCCCCCAGCGGCAGGAGCTGCCGCGTCGCCAGCAGGTCTGCCACGGCCGGCTGGCCCGGGAGCCGCCGGGCTTCCCAGGGGTGCACGGGCAGCAGGTGCCAGTCGGGGTGAGCCCGCAGGGTCGTGCGGGTGGTAGCGGGTAAGTTGGCCTCTGCCAGCAGGGCCGCCCGCAGCGCGGCCTGCACCGTGGGCGGGCCGACCTCCTGCGCCTGCACCACCGCCGGGTGAGCCAGAAAGTAAACCAGCCGGAAGGCCCGCCCAAACTCCGGCGAGTAAGCCAGCAGATCGGCCTCGTTGAAGCCGCTGCGGTCTTTGCTGAGCGGGTGCATGGCGTGGCCCAGGCGCAGCGCCTGCTCCGATTGCAGGAAGGGCGGCAGCCCCGCGCCGGGTGCGGGCGCGGTGGTCAGCATCAGGCGCAGATTGTAGGCGCTGGCGCGCAGGCGGGCCGCGAATACGGCCGGGCGGCGGCTACCGGCGGCCTGGCTCACGAGGGCGGCCAGCGCTGCCAGCGGCAGCGGGCGAAGCGGCCCCACGCTGGCCAGGGCGCGGCTAAAAATTGGGAAGGTGTAGGCGTGCTGCCCCGTGGGGGAGCAGTAAGCCATCGGAGCATACAGGCAGACATCCTGGTGCTCCCACTCGATGCGCAGCCAGGTGGCCGGGCCGTGGGCCAGCATCAGCGTGGCGAGCTGCGTGTCGTGGCGCGGCACTTCGCGCAAAAAAACAGCCGGCCCAAATTCCCGCAGATACGTGTTGAGCAAAGCAGTTATCGTCAGCTGCTCAGCTAGTTCCAGCCCGGAGGAAGCGGGCGGAGAGGTGGAAAAGGAAGTCATGGAGAGAGGATGTTTTATTTAGACTTGGTCTAAATAATTAAGTTTGCAAAACTATTCCTGCCCTTTCACCCGCTGGTAGCGCCAGCGGGAGTAAAAACAACCCAATCGGGATGAAACTATACGACATTGCTACGGCAGACCTCGCCGACATTGGTGGTTCGCCAGCCCGCACAAGCTTGGTAGCCAGCGGTATCCGGGAAGAAACAATCCGGTTTGCCAATGCCCTGGGCCAGGGCTCTTACCACGACATCTACCTGCCCGACCTGCACATCGGCTACGGTGACCTCCGGCCC
The DNA here is from genome assembly GCA_913776615.1 of uncultured Hymenobacter sp. Lineage (GTDB taxonomy): Bacteria > Bacteroidota > Bacteroidia > Cytophagales > Hymenobacteraceae > Hymenobacter. The sequence goes on along the minus strand of CAJYPK010000011.1, from coordinate 29,417 downwards.
AGCCGCCCCCTGCGCCTGCGCAGCCAGCTCAGCGCCCCCACGCTGGAAATGCATTTCCTGCTCGAAGGGGCCTGCGTGTCGCAACTCGACGGCCCGGGGCCCGCCCTGGCGTTTCGGGGGGGCGAAAGCAACCTGCTGTTCCTGCCCGGGCCGGCCAGCGGCCGGCACGAGGTGGCGGCCGGGCAAACGTGCCGCGAGTTTGAGGTGCACCTGAGCGGGGCTTACCTCCAGCGCGTGGTGCAGGCCAGCGCCGGGCCGTTGGCCCAGGGTTGGGCGGGGGGCACCTGGGCGCTGCTGCACCCGCAGCACCGGCCCATCAGCCCGGCCATGCGCCAGCTGATGCAGCAGCTAATCGACTGCCCGCTCCAGGGCCCGGCCCGCCGGTTCTGGCTCGAAGCCAAGGTACTGGAGCTGCTGGCACTACTCCTGGTGCCCGCCGAGCCGGCGCCGCCGCCGAAGCTGCGCCTGCGCGCCGCCGACATCGACAAGCTGCACGCGGCCCGCGCCCTGCTGCTCCAGGACGTTAGCCAGGCCCCCACTTTGCCTCAGTTGGCCGCGCTGGCCGGCCTGAACGAGTGCAAACTCAAACAAGGATTCCGGCAGCTATTCGGCGATACCGTCTACGGCTGCCTGCTGCACTGCAAACTGGAAAAAGCGCGCGCCTGCCTGCTGCAAGGCGACCTGACGGTGGCCGAGGTAGCCGAACTGGTCGGCTACCGGCATGCCTCGCATTTTACTTCGGCTTTTAAGAAAAAGTACGGGGTATTGCCTAAAAGCATCGCGGGCTCAAGGCCGAATGCAAAACAAGGTGGCTTGGTTGGCGCGGTGTTGGATTCCGCAGCTCGGAGATGAGTTGGATCACCTCCCTTGCGTGTGTTGGCTACAGCAGACCTTAAACATCTTCCTCCCGCCCCTGGAGCCTTAAAAGTGGTAGTGTAGCAGGTCAAGAAACAGGTTTGAAATCAAGGTGGGTCAGCAGCTACCTGCTTCTAGCTTAGTGGATTACTTCGACCCAGCTCTTATAGCGTGTTCCCAACTGGGTAGTCACTAGATAGTAATAGATTCCATCCGCCTGGTCGGCCGCCTCCCAGTTGTTAGCGTAATTGGCCTGCTCATACACCAGCCGCCCCCACCGGTTGTAAACGGCCAGGGCAAATGTGCCGGCGGTTAATCCGCGTACGACGAGCTTGTCGTTGAGCCGATCCCCGTTCGGGGTGATGATAGTGGGCAGCACCACGGCGCAGTTGGTCGCGGCCCCTAGGGTGACCGCCGCCTGCGTAGTACACCCGGCGGGGGTCGTAATACTCACACTGTAGCGGCCGGGGGACCGCGCGAGATACTGGGCTTGCGTACTGCCGTCTTGCCAGCGGTAGCGGCTTCCCGCAATAGCAGTAGTCGCATCGAGGGTGAGTAGTTCGTCGCACCCGAGGGGGCGGTCTGGCCCCAAGGTTACGCGGGGAGTAGGGGCCAGCGTGAGGCGGAGCGAATCGCGTTGGGGGCAGAGTTGCGGAGCGATAATGTCGACCCAGTACAGGCCGCTCGTCTTCACCACCCGTACCGACGAAGGGGTACGGAGACCATCTTGCCAAATGTACCACGTGCCAGCGGGGGGTATTGGCTTGACGGAGAGCGTAACGTCGTCTCCTTCACAAGCTGGCTCCGAAGCCAGCAAGCGGGTGGCTGCGTGCGCCGAGATAACGACCGGTTGCGTATAGGTGTAGACCTGCCCGCCCGCATTCGTTACCCGCATCAGCACCTGGTACGTCCCGGCAGTGGCGTACTGGTGCTGGACGCTGGTGCCAACGGCCGTGTTGGCTGCGCCCGCCGCAGGTTCGCCGAACTCCCAGCTAATGGTGGCTGCGGGCATCGCGGGGTAGATACCGGCCGTGAAGGCGCTGACTTCGCCCACACAGACCTGCGTGTTAACCACCCCAAAACTTACCAACGGGGTGGGGCTTACCGGGGGCGTGACGAGTACCGTGGGCAGGCCGAGGTAGGCATTTTGCCCCGCAGGAATAGTCAGTTGGGCCACCCGGTAGGCACAAGCCAGGCCGGGCTGGTCTGGCTCCTGCACGACGTTAATTCTGTGGTATTGGCTTGACTCTACCTGATAAATCTTGCCATCTGGCCCCAGCTGCAAAGCGCCAAAACTGGTACTGTTGCTCAGGCTGGTGGTCTGCCCCGTAAGCAGATTACATTGACGGATTCCCTGCGCATGGGTCATGTAGAGCAGCTGGCTATTAGGCGAAAACTCTACGCCATAATTCGAGTAGGTGTAGCCAACAGGCAACTGCCGGGGATTGGAGACGATGCCCGTGCCGGCATTGAAGTCAAAGAGCTCTACAGCGGCCGTCTGGAACTGCACGAGGGCTAAGCGGCGGCCATCGGGCGAGACCTTCATCGCTCCAATGCAATTCCAATTGGCAGGAGCGCCGGTACCTCCTTGGTGCGCTAGGCCCCCAGCGGAAACGACCGGCGTCGCGCTAATACCCGCTGCGGTGACGAGAAATGCACAGAAAAGATTATTATTCCACCCGTGCACCAGCACCCAGATGTCGCGCTGGTTGGCATGGCGCACGATGGCTAGCTTTTCGGTAAGCCGCCCATCGCCGATGGCCAGCGGGACGTGAACGGCCTTGGCTACGACTTCGCCTAAGCCACCCTGCCGGCTCATGTCGACGAGCGAATAGTGCAGGCCGGCCCGCAAATCATTTTCAGCCGCATCCACGGTAAAAATATAATACTCGCTGCGGCTGCCCGGCTTGGCAACAATGGCCGCCCCCTGCGTGGCAGAGTTCGGCGGCACGCCCGAGCCCCCCGCGTAGCCGCCTAAGGCCAGGCCATTGGCTAAGGGTTGGTGCAGGGCATTCCACGCTTGGATACCATTCGTGTAGAAGAGTAGCTGGCCCCGGCTATCGGCAATCGCGGCACAGGCTTCGCCGGAGTTCATCTGGCTGCCCGGCAAAAAGGTAGGCGCGGCGGTGCCCCCCGGAAATTGCAAGGCGGTGTGGAAGCCGAAATGCCACTGATTGTATTCTGCCTGCGCCGCGGCCGACCAGCTGGTCAACAAGCCAAGCAGTATAATAACCCAGCTTAGCTGGCGTAATCGATAGCAAGGCAGGCTCATATAAGCAGCTGTAAAACAAAGAACTAGCTGTGTGTGCTAACAGTAGAAACCAACGCCACTGCGGCGCTAAGATACTGGGTATATACTCCTGCTAAAAACAGCGCGCGCTGGGCTGGCTTGGAGGAAGGCCGATACGCCCACCTACTATTTATCCTACCGTGGCCTGCTGTGTGGGCTCCACAACCCAGCGCTTGACCACTGGCATAAAGCCGCACGTAGCAATTGGGGGACGGCTACGTGGTACTGCCAGCCCAGGGCACGCTTCGTCATGCAAAATACTCCTGACATGCCCGGTTCGTCAATACGTTACGCAAGCGCCTGGCCCCGCCGCGTCGGCTTGGCAATGCCCCATTGCGCGCAGGCCGGGAACGCAAAAGGGACCGGCAACAGGCCGGTCCCTTCGCTCTACTGCCTAGGCGCCGCGTTACGCGACCGCGGCGGGCTCTTCGGTATGCTGCGCCGCCAGCGCTTTGCTCAGCGCGCCCGTGTCGTGCAGGTCGAGGCCGGTGAGCTTTTTGATCGCCAGTGTGGCGTCGCCGACGAGCGTGGCGGTGGTGGGAATGTTAGCCGCGCGGTTCTTTTGATACTCCAGCGTGTAGCTGTCAATGCCCAGCTGCCCGTTGATGGGCGGGGACGTCCAGATGTGCTGCGGATCGGAAAAAGTCGGCTGCGCCAGCGAGATGGTGCCGCCGAAGTACGCCGGGGTGTGTTGCGCCGCCGCCTGGTACAGGAAATGCACCACCGCGCCGAGTTCGGCCATGTAGGTCGATGACACGCCCTTGAACGCCGAAAGCGCCAAGAGCTCTGCGACCTTGGTCGAGCATTTATCCACATCCGAGTTGAAAGTTGCCGTGAAAGGCGTACGCCCGCTGGCTACCTGCGTGTAGGGTGAGCCGCCGGTCGCCATACTGGCCTTGAGGCTCGCCAGCTGCATGCCGGTCGTCAGCACGCCGACGAAGGTGTTGCTCGGCGTGTCTTTGAAGTTGATGTTGGTGCCGTAGATCGTCGGAATTGTTGCCAAGCTGCTCAGCACCCACGCCTGCGGCACAACGTCGATGGTGTTGTACAGGCTGAAATAAGTAAAGGCTGCGCCCTTGATGCGGCTGTTGTAGTAGTTGGCAAAATTTTGGTCACCCGGCGTCGGGCCGGCGTAGGCGTAAACGGCAATGTTCTGGCCCGTCAGCTTGAGGGCGCTGAGGTTGTCGTACAGGTACAGGCCCAGGCAGGGCGCGAGTGCGCCGCCGAGGCTGTGCCCACCCACTGCAATCGTCGCCCCGGTGATGTTATTCGTGCTGATGTAGGTGGCCAGCGCGCTCACCAGGGAGGTGCCGTTAGACTGCATGTCGTTCAGCAGGACGTTGATGCCGTTGTACGTTCCGGTAGAAATTTTACCGCTGCCAGCGCCGGAGCCGGCGGAGATCGTATTCCACGAAACGGTGGTGGTGACGTCGAAATCCTCCTGCCCCCAATCGTACATCGAGGAGGGGTCGGTGCCGGCAATCGCGATCACGAACAGCTTTTGCGAGGGGCTGTAGTAGCACGCCAGGGTATTATCGACCAGTAGCTGATCACCGTGCTGCGCCGGGTTAACCCAAACGGTCGGCCCCCAGACCGGCGTCCAGTCGGATCCGATAAAGCCTTGCAGAATGGGATCGGCCAAATTGGTGGCCGATAGCTTCGTCACGAAATCCTGCATGTCCGCAAGGCTAGCGAACGTCAGCCCGGCAGCAGAATCGACGGAAACGGTAAAAGCAGCGACTTGCTGCGCAATGGTGAACGAGGGGGCGGTCATAGATTCTCTTGGTGAAAAAGTGCACACAATGCTACGAGCCCCCTTACAGGTATTACTGAGTATAACTACCTGTTATTCAAAACACGTCTTTTTACGCTGCTTCCAGGCGGCCAGCTAGAGCAAATCTCAGGTTCGTGTACGGTCAGTCGCAGTTCTATCGTGAGCGCCTCACCCCCCGGCCCCCTCTCCGAAAAGGAGAGGGGGAGCCAAACGACTACCGACCGATTGCCTTACGTGAGTAAGCGGTCGGCTCCCCCTCTCCTTTTCGGAGAGGGGGCCGGGGGGTGAGGCAGCCGCGCCTGGAGAGCAACAACCTGTACACTGACTTGAGATTTGCTCTAAAATGGCGGCGCGGGCTCCCTGCCAGCGCCGCGTCAGCTAATTACCCTCAATAGATTATGGGCCATCCAGTTCTGCTTCCAGATTGGCCACAGCTGCGCAAAAGCGTCGGTGTCCAGCGCCCGCCGGTGCACAAATACGCTCGTCGCGGCGGTGGCCGTCATGCCCTGCGCCAGCAGCGCCAAGACCTCGTAGTGCTCCGGCTGCACGCCGTATATCGCTAGCTTGTACTTGTCGCGCACAACCACGCACTGGCTGGCCGCCGCGAAAGGCAGCTCGGGATTTTCGCCCTTCTTGAACTGCGTATAAAAGGTGTTGATGGGAAATTGAAACCGGAAGGGTAGGCAGGCCGGCACCAGACCAATGTGGTCGTCCGCATCCCGCACTTCCGCCAGGCGGTAGTTTTCGTCAACTTGCCGGTCGAAAAGCTCACTGATAGCGTACTCAAACGCGGCCAGCTCGATTACGAAATCGATCCAGTCTTCCTTCTGCGCGCTCTGCGCGTCGGGCCGGTTGGCCTGGAGATAAGCCGGGAACAGCCGGCCCAGCTCGGCCAGGTTGTAGTGGGTAGACGGCCGGGCGGCCAGGTAATCGTCGGCGAAAGCCTGAAACAGCTCTTTGCCCAAGGCGTACTCCAGCGCGCTGAACTGCTGGGCCATGCAGCTGCGCAGCCGGGCAACGTAGCTGCGCTGGTAGAGGAGAAGGTGCTGCTGCGCGGTGAGCCGGGACGAGTGGTGCAGCACGGCGTCGACCGCGAGGCCCGCGCCGGGGGCCGCCGGATTTTCCGACCCCGGATCGTGCGGGTTGAGCAACGCCTGCTGCATCCAGCGTTGAAAGGCGTGTAGCGGTAGCAAGGGATTTTCCTCCAAGGGCGCAGTAGGTTACAAAAGCAGTTCCGGCACCATGACGTGCAGCGGGTTGGACAACTGGGTGCTGACCGGGGGCGCGGCCGGGGCCTCCGCCGCCGGAAAGGTAGCCGCCATGTAGTCGTGCGCTTTCAGCAGCTCGGCGTGGTACACCTCGAAGGGCGGAATGTTGCCGTCCCACTCCAGCAGCACCGCAGTACCGCCCGTCAGGTTATACGCTAGCTGAAACAGCTGCCACACCGCGCTGCTCACCTGCTGGTCGTGCGTGTCGATGATGTAGTTGCCGCAGTGCTGGTGCCCGGCCAGGTGCATTTGCACGATCTTATCGGGCGGCAGGGCGCGCAGGTATTCCTCGGGGTCGAAGTCATTGTTGAACGCCGATACGTACACGTTGTTGACGTCGAGCAGCAAGCGGCAGCCCGTTTCCTCCGTCATGTGGCGCAAGAATTCCCACTCCGGCATGGTCGAGTCGCGGAAGGTGGCGTACGTGCTCGGGTTCTCAATCACCAGCGGCCGCTCCAAGTAGTCCTGCACCTGCCGGATGCGGGCGCACACGTGCCGGAGCGATTCTTCGTGCAGCGGCAGCGGAAGTAAATCGTGCGAATTGACGCCCAGCACGCCCGTCCAGCACAAATGGTCGCTGATCCAGGCGGGCTGCACCTCGGCGGCCAGGGTTTTGAGGCTTTTGAGGTACGAGGCGTTCAGCGGGTCGGTACTGCCGATGGAGAGCGATACGCCGTGCATAACCACCGGGTAGCGTTCGGCAATTTGCCGGAGTACGTGCCGGGGGCGCCCGTACGAGTCCATGAAATTTTCCGAAATCACCTCAAACCACGCCACGGCCGGTTGCTGGGCCAGAATGTGGTTGAAGTGCTGGCTGCGCAGGCCCAGCCCCAGGCCCAGATTGGGAAAGGTGCTAGTGCTCAACGCGGGGGCAGACGGCTAGGGTGGTGGGCATGTGGCGGGCGCTCGCTTCGGCCATGGCGCGCACCCGTGCCTGGGCGGCGGCGGCCCGGATGGTGGGGTCGGCCGCGTAAGAGCACGCGCGGTTGCCGCTTTGCCCGCACGAGGAGTTATCGTACGTAGGATCGGTGCGCCCTTTCAGCTGGTTCACGTAGGCATTGCTGGGGCCGTAGGGGCCGGCCGGGGGCGGCCCCACGGGCTGGTTGGCTGCGGCCCGCTTCTCCTCGAAGCGCTGGCGGGCCAATTGCCACACGCTGGTGCCGCGGTTTGGCCCCTGGGTGATGAAGCGGGAATCCAGGATGGGGGCTCCGCAGCTGCCCTGGTAGCGGCAGTCGTTTTGAGAGGGGAAGCAAAACTCTTCGGTGGTGCCGAACAGGCCGCAGCCCCCTTGGCCCTTGCACTCGTTGAGGGTGTGGCAGGGGTGCGAAACGGTGGCGCAGTCGCCCATGCCCGCGCAGGCGTTCTTGCCCGAGTACCCCAGGCCTTGGCAGGAATTGAGCCCCATGCACACGTGCAGCTCGGCGGGCGGCAGGATATCTTCCATAAAACGAATAACTTGATAAGAGTTAGCGAAAGGGGTAATTTACATGACGGGTAACCCGGGGAGGCGTTAGCATGCTTCTCAGGGCAGGGTACGCTTTACTGCTACTCAGGCGGGAAGAAAAGCGAACTAAGCCGGTATCGCGGGCACGTAGGGCGCCACGCGGTGGTCGAGGCGCACGTCGGGCAGGGAGGGCCAGTAGGCCGAGTTTTCCGGCTGGGTCAGCCAGCTCCAGTTGGTGGGGTCGGCCTGGGCCAGCTGCTCGGTGAGGATGAGAATCTGCTGCTTGGGCGTCAGGAGCGCGTTGTCGGCGTAGTTGTGAAAATCGTAGTACTCAAACGTGAGCGCCCCGGCGTACTTCTGCGAGCCCTTGAGGTACGTATACCCCCGGATGCTATTGCCGACGCCGCTCAGCAGCCAGATCATGGACTTGTGCACCCCGTACATAAACAGCCGGAACTGGGTGTGCTCATCGGCGTGGTAGCACGCCTCAATCATCAGCAGGATGTAGGTGAAAATGGCGTTGCCCAGCCGGGAGGCAAGCGTCAGGCCGGCGGGCGTGCCGGTCACTTCGTAGTCGGCTTGCTTAGGATTAGAATCTTGATCGTGAACAAAATAGCTGAAAAAATCGGCCAGCCCGCCGATGCTCGTAAATTTTTCCTGGTAGTGCACCCCCAGGCTGTAGATCTCCAGAAATTTAGCGAAGTGCGACAGCTCGCCGCCGCTGGCGTCGTCGTAGTCACCGGGCTGAAACTGCACCTTGCCATCGACGACCGGCAGGGGAATGGGCATGTGGTCGGGCCCGAAGCGCAGCTCGCTCTGGTTTTTCTTTTCGTTGCCCTCGCCCTGGTGCTTTATTTCCTCGATCGCCCTGATGGCCGAATGCGCATTGAATACCCCAATCAACTCGCCGCTGTCGCTGCTGCTCCCGAAGTGGGGGTTGTGCCCCCGGTCGTAGTAGACCGTATTGATGGAGTTTTGCGAGTAGTACGGCCGGTGGTGCCCCGACGACTTCCCGCTGGCAATCAGCTGCGGACGAGTGGAATACGGGCCGGGAAAATTATCCCTGATGCACTGTTCGATGTCGCAGTACAGCTGCCCGATGGTCCGATACTTAACGGCTTGCACCGTTTCCGCCGCATCGGCCGGATCCACGAAGGGCTTGGGGCTTTCGATTTGCAGGAAGGTCGAGAGCTGGGCCAGGCTCAGCTTGGCTGCGTTGATGGGAAACTCCGGCTCGTGGCCGTCCAGCTGCGTCGGGAAAATCAGCACCTTATTGATGCTGAGTAAGTCCGGGGGGCCGACAATGGCTTGCTTGATGTTGGAAGCCAGGGCCAGGTGCAGCATTTCCTCGATTACCACGCTCATGATGAGGGCCGCCGCCTGATTGGCGTACACCAGGATATCCACTTTCAGCTCCTGCGCCCGCTCGGCAACGTCCGCCTCGGAAAGGCCGGGCACCACCGCCAACTGGGTTAGCAGCTTGGCGTACAGATCGTCCTGGTCCTGCGCCCGAATGATGGAGTAGTAAGTAGACAGGTACGTCGGAATCGTCGCCAGCTCCACGGCAATGGCCTGCTGCATGGCCTCGGGGAAGTTAGCGGGTTCGACGCTGGGGAGGAGGGTGAAGAGCTTGCGCGGGGTCATCGGGATGGTAAGCAAGGAGCAGGTTAAGCAGGGGAAGTCAGTGGTGGGAAAGGGGGGCTAGCTCAGCGGATCGAGCCCGAGCTGGGCCAGCCCGCACTCACGCCATTTTCCGGGTAGGCAGTCCCGGCGAGCGGCGGAATTTCGTCGGTGCCGGCTACCCCGAAAAGGTGGTGAATACCCGGCTCGCGGGGGATGTCGGACAGGTAGGCGCGTGACCAACGCGCCGAGGGGGTAGCATCCGTTGCCATGTTTTCAAGCGTAGTAGGGCATGGCCCTAAGCCATCCCCAGAGAAGCAGTTGTGGGGCAAAGGAAGCGGCAAAGCCGGGCATTATCAGCGCGTAGTTATACCTGTTTTTGAGCAGTGAAGCGTCAACAATAGCCCCCGTCGGTTGGTGAGCTACCGCCCCTGCACCAGCAAAGTGCCTTCGCCCTGCACTAGCTGGCCGGCCGGCGTAAGACCCTCGGCCCTGGCGTGAAAGCTGCCTCCCCCGTCGGCGGTGAAAAACCGAAGCTGGGCTTCGCCCCTGGCATCGGTTTGGACGGCGGGGTTCCAGTAGAGCGTGGTGCGGCGCGGGTCGGGCGCGGCCGGGGGCGAGAGGTCGTAGCGCGGCACGAAAAACTGCCGGGCGCGGTAGAAGCCCGGCACCCGTATTTTCAGCACGTTGGCTACCGACCGCCGGGGGCCCTGGTAGTTGGTATCGCCCTGTTTGGTGTAAATGGCAATCGCGCCCCCTCGGCCGCCGAAGGCCGCCCCTTCCGTGCCGCGAAAAACCTCGACCGCTTCCACATCGGCCGCTTGAATGTAGGCTACTTGCTCGATGGTACTCTGCACGCCGTCGAGGATGAATACCGGGGTACCGCTCTGGCGGATCGTGGCACTGAGCGGGTTGAGGGAGATGCTAAGGCCCGGCACCCGGCCATCCAGCAGCTGCAAAACCGGCGTCCCGCTCTGAAGCAACGGGTCTTTGGCAAAATCGATCACGGTGGCGTTGGCCGTGCCAAAGAGCCGGCGCGGGTCGTCGGGGCGTACGCTGGCGCGCTGGGCGGTGACGGTCACCGCGCCGAGGCGGATGTTGCGCAGGTGCTCTTCCGGGTGCAGCGCCAGCTCGGCTTCGCGCTGCTGGCGGCTGCGGGCCAGGTAGTCGGCCACCGGGGCCGGGGCTACGGGCGGGAGGTTGGGCAGGGGTGGGCCCGCCGTGGGCAGCCCCTGGTCGGGGCGAATGAGCAGGTTGGTATCGCCGGTCTTGCGCTTGGCTTGCAGCGTGAGGGTAGTCGTATCGGTCGGGCTGAAGCCCAGGAACTGGAAGCGGCCATCGGCCCCGGTGCTGCCCGAAAAAAACTGCGGGGTGGGCGGTCCTACCGACGCCACCAGCTGGCTGTTGGCAACGGGGCGGTAGCTGCGCTCGCTTACCACCTGCCCGTGCAGTTCGATAGATTGCTCGGGCCGGAAAGTCGGAACGGGGAGCTGGCCGGCGCGCACGTCCTTCCACACAAAGCGCCGCCACCCCTGGGTCAGCAGTAGGTTATCGAGCGCCAGGGCAGTGGCCGGCGAGGGCTGCCGGAAATAATAGCCGGGGTTTTCGACGTACCCCGCCAGGTCGGAAGTAAGCAGCAGGTTGGAGGCGATGGTTTCGGCCGCGGGATCGAGGTCGGCCACCCCGGCGTCCGTAACGGCCACCGAAAGCCGGGCGGCTACGGGCTGGCCCGCGGCATCGGTTACGCGCACCGCCAGCCGCACGGGGCGGTGCGGGCCGTACTGGGCCTGGTCGGGCACGAGCGCCACGCGCAGCCCCGCCGCACCGGGGGCCACGAAGGCCAGGCGCTCGGCCTGGGGCGTTCCCAGCGCGTCGAATAGCGTCGCGTGCAGGATGCCCGCGGGCAGCTTGTCCTTCAAAATGCGCCAATAGACGGGCGCGGTATCGGTGATGGGCTGCGCCGCCGGGCGCACCAAAAAGCCCCGCACTTCGGCCAGCAATTGCACGGGGCCGGGCAGCGGCTCCCCAGCCGCGCCGTGGTAGCGTACCTCGGCGACGAAGAATTTCTCCGTTTCTACCACGTGCAGCGTGTAGCCGGTGCGCTGGGCAGCGGGCAGGGGATAGTCGGCCCGGCGGCCCCCCGGCAGCTGCACCCGGGCGTGGTAACGCTGCCCCGGGGCGGGCAGCAGGGCAAAGCGGCCCATGCCCAGGTGGGTGGTGCGAAAGCTGGCCACTACTTGGTCGCGGGAATCCAAAATATCGCCGCTCACATCGAGGCCCCGGCCGCTCACGTCGGTGGCTTTGCAGGCGACCACGGCGGGTAGCGTTTCGACCAGCGCCCCGCCCTCGGGTAAAAACTGGAGGTCGGGCGGCGCGACGGCCACGGGCGGGGCAGTGGGAGCCGGAGTGGTGCCGCCCGGCCCGCCCTTGTCGTCGGGCGCACCAATGGGGGAGGCGGGCCACACGTGGAGGCGGCGGCTGTAGATAAAGTTCGTGCCCGCGTTGCGCATCCAGTTGGTGTAGGCCCGCAGCAGGTAGGTGCCCGCCGGTAGCGTATCGGCCAGCGCCACGTCGCCGTAGCTGAACCCACCGCGCAGGGCCAGCGTGCGCCGCGCCACCACCTGGCGCTGGGGCGAGAGCAATTCCACGTGCAGCACCTGGCTTAGCGAGTCGGGCTGGTGGCGCTGCGCATCGACCACGTAGGCGCTGAACCAGATAATTTCGCCGGTACCGTACACCGGCTTGTCGAGGTGCAAATAAGCCTTTTCGGGCAGCGTGGCAGCGTAGTAAGCCGCTACCTGCTGCGCAATGCGCGTCAGTACGTCGCCCTCCTCGGGCGGGGCCATCCGAAAAGCGGCCAGGGTGCCCACCGCCAGCAGCAAGGCAGCGCAGGGTAGACGAAGAGACTTCATGCAAAGAACGCGTAATATCTCAATGAATGAATGCGGTAGCCCGGGTCGTCAGGCCTTACTTAAGGCGGTGCCAGAGCCGTTTTCAGCTTTCTCAACAGAGCGTAGGAATTAAAAATTATAAATTAAAAATAATTAGCCAATCAGTACTAAAATTTTTAATTTATAATTTTTAATTCCTACGCTCTGTTGAGAAAGCTGAAAACGACCATAGACGCTACTGCCGCACGTTGCGGATGCCGTACACCGGGCCGGCGCTGTTGCTGGGCCTGGCCTGGAAGGTCACTTTTACCTGCTGCTTGCCCTGGGTCAGGGCGGGCGGGATGGGGTAGGAGATGTCGTAGAAGCGGCTCTCCTTGTACTTGTTAAGGTCTTCGGTGGCAATCTTTTGGCCGTCAACCAGCACGTCGAAGGTCCGGCCGCGGTTGTCCATGCCCCAGTAGGTGAGCAGCAAGGAGTTCGCTTTGTCCGGAGCTACTTTCAGGGTAAAGGCCATCGTGCCGCCCTCGTTGACCATGCGCCACTTGCGGCCGTGGTCTTCGCCGGTTTCGGTTTTCTCCGACACGGTAAACTCGTGGTCGCGCTCGGGCTGCATCTCGCCCACGCGCAGAATGTCTACCGTGCGGGCTTCCAGCTCCTGCTGCTTGTGGCGCTCGGCCTCGTACACTTGCTGCTGGCTGGCCCACTTTTCGGGCGTGAATACGTCCCAGTACACGGTGTAGTATTCGTTGCCGGTTTGGTTGAAGGGAATCAGTGGTACGTCGTGGGGCGTGCCGAGGCCAGCGGTCTGGAAGCGTAATTGCTGCGCATCAACGGGCTTTACCCAGCGGTTGGGGTCGTTGGTAGTAGTTACGAGCACGGGTACGCCGGTCACGGGCTCCGGCTCGGTGGTGCCGAGTACGCCGGCCAGCAGCGTGGGGCCGTAGAACAGGGCGCGGCGGTCGGGGTTGTCGGGCAGGGCTTCGGTATGAAAATCGGCGGGCAGCGTCAGCTCCAGCCGGTCGTTGTTGTGCCACTTGCGATCGAGCACGAGGTAGCCCTCGGCGTCGGGCGTGGCTGGCACGAGCTGCCCGTTCACGCGCACCTGCGGGTTGCTGGTCCAGTTAGGCTGGCGCAGGCGCAGCTTGAAGGCCCGGGGCCGGGTCGTGGTCAGCGTAAATACTACCTGGTTGCTGGCGGGCAGCTGGCTGGCCTGGCGCACCGTCACGCCCTGCGCTTGCCAGTTGAGCTCCGACGGAAGGAACAGGTTGACGTACAAGCTCCCATCGGCTCCCTGGAAGTAGATGTTCTCGGCGTACTTCACGTGGTTTTCCATGCCCGAGCCCACGCAGCAGGTAAACGTGTCAAATTCGTCGCTGTAGGTTTTGTGCCCCCCCATGCGCAGCGGTACGAAGTAGGTCGTCATGCCCGTGGCGTGGTTCTGCGACGCCAGGATGTGGTTGTAAAGACCCTTCTCGTAGTAGTCCATCAACCGGGCCGAAGGCTGCTGGGCAAACAAATGCTGCGTGAGCTTCAGCATGTTGTAGGTGTTGCAGGTTTCGGTGGTGTTCTCGCTGAGCTTGTCGTTGAGCTGGCGCGGGGCCCCCAGGTACTCGTAGTTGCTGTTGCCGCCGGTGGCGTAGGAGTGATTGTCGGTCACGGTCTGCCAGAAAAAGCGGGCAATGGCGGCATCTTTCGGGTCGCCGGTCAGCTCGTAGCGGCGGGCGCTGGCGATAATCTTCGGAATCTGGGTATTGGAGTGCTTGCCGGGCAGAATGTCGGTGCCCGCCGCCAGCGGGTCGAGGATGCGCTTGTCGTAGAAGCGGTACGAGAGGTCGAGGTACTTTTTGTCGCCGCTCAGGGCGTAGGTGTTGGCCAGGGTTTCGGCCATGCCGCCGTACTCGCACACCAGCATGTCCTGCATCTTGCTGTCGTCGAGGTTTTTGACGGTGTTGCCCGTCCAGTCGGCCAGGCCCCGGTTCACGGCCAGCGCCGGTTGGCTGCCGGTGTACAGGTACGCGTCGAGCAGGCCGGCCATGATTTTATGCACCGTGTACCACGGCGACCACGCCCCGTTCAGGTCGAAGCCGTGCGAGCGGATGGTACCGCTGGCTACCTCGGCCCACAGCTGGTCTTCCTTCGGAATGGCCCCCACGTAGCCGGTTTTGCGCGCCCGCTGGCACTCGGCGAGCTGCGCCACGAGGTAGTCTACCCGCTGCTTAAACTCGGGGTTGCCGGTGGCGGCATACGCCAGGGCACAGGCCGAGAGGTAATGCCCCAGCGTGTGCCCGGCCAGCCCGGTCGATTCCCAGCCACCGTAGCGGGCGCCCTTGGCGGGCAGGCCGCTGTGCGTCCGAAAATCGGCCAGCAGCCGGTCGGGCTCGATTTTCAGCAGGTAGCGGGCATCGGCCTGCTCGGCTACTTTGAAAGGGCCGTCGAGTAGCCGCACCTGGGCCAGCGGAAAGGCGTAGGCCCGCACCGGCACCCGGGGCTGCACTTTCATGCGGGCGTCGTGCCGGGTCGGCAGGTAGGTTTGCGCCTGGGCCGGACGGCCGAGGACCGGCAAGAGGGCGGGCAGCAGCCAAGCGTACTTGGGGGGAAAAGACATGAGGAAAAGACGACAGAAAAAGCGTGGCCCAACTGGGCGGTGGTCTGAAAAACAGCGCTTGCTTGGCCTTGCTAGCGCCGCGAGGCAATCATACCTGTTCAGCCGCGTCGCTTAGGTGCGATTGCTTCGCGGAGCTTGTAAGGACAAACTAATTATAGAATTTTCTAATAAATTGTGTATTTTTTGCTGGCCAGGCGTGGTTGCCTCACCCCCCGGCCCCCTCTCCGAAAAGGAGAGGGGGAGCCGATCGTTGGGGTAGGAGGGTAAGAAGGTGATAGGGTATGAGGTCCCCCTTTGTAACCCTTACTTAGAAACCGCTGAAACCGCTACTGCGCCGGTAGCTCGCTCCAGGCGGGCGGGGTTTGCTTGAGCAGGTGGCGCACGAAAAAATCGCGGCGCTTGCGCTCACCAAACTCCCCGCCGCTGGTGTGGCCCTGGTTGGGCAGCACCACGAGGTCGAAGTCCTTGCTGGCTTTGATGAGGGCGTCGGCGAGCTGGTAGGTGGAGGCGGGGTCCACGTTGTCGTCCATTTCGCCGACCATCAGCAGAAGGTTGCCGCGCAGCTGGCTGGCGTAGGTGACGTTGGCGCAGGCGGCGTAGTGCGGGCCGATGGGGTAGCCCATCCACTGCTCGTTCCACCACATTTTATCGATCCGGTTGTCGTGGCAGCCGCACGAGGCCACGGCTGCTTTGTAGAATTCGGGGTGCAGCAGCACGCCGCCGGCCGCGCTCTGCCCGCCCGCCGAGGTACCGTAGATGCCCACCCGGCTCACGTCGAGCGCGGGGTCGTGCCGGGCGGCAGCTTCGAGCCACTTGATGCGGTCGGGAAAACCGGCGTCTTTCAGATCTTTCCAGCACACGTCGTGAAAAGCCTTCGAGCGATTGGAAGTACCCATACCGTCGATCTGCACCACGACGAAGCCCAGCTCGGCCAGCTCGTGCATCGCCAGGTTGTTGCTCATAAACGACTTAGGTACAAAGGAATCGTGCGGGCCGGCGTAGATGTTCTCGATTACCGGGTAGCGGCGGGCGGGGTCAAAATTGGTGGGCCGCACGATAATGCCCCAGATGTCGGTCTGGCCGTCGCGGCCCTTGGCGCTGAATACCTCGGGAGCCCGCCAGCCGGCCTGCTGCCAGGCCGCCACGTCGGCCTGCTCCACGGTTTGCAGCACCGCGCCGGTAGTGGCGTCGCGCAGCACGGCCACGGGCGGCAGGTCAACGCGCGAATACACGTCGACGAAGCGGCGGTAGTCGGGCGAGAACGTGGCGGCGTGGTTGGCGTTTTCGGGCGTGAGGGCGGTAAGGTGCGAGCCGTCGAAATTCACGCGGTAGTAGTGCAGCAGATAGGGGTCTTGCCCGGCATCGCGCCCGCTGGCCGCGAACAGAATAGTGCGGGCGTTATCATCCACGTGCAGCACCTGGCGCACCACCCACGGGCCCTTGGTAATCTGGTTTTTCACCTGGCCCGTGCGCCCGTCGTAGCGGTAGAGGTGGTTCCAGCCGTCGCGCTCCGACAGCCAGATGATTTCCTGTCCATCGGCCACGTCGTGGCGAAATAATTTGCTGCTGTAGGTGATGAAAGTGGGGCTACGCTCCTCGATCAGCGGGCGCACGCGGCCGGTAGTGGCGTCGGCCTCCAGCACGCGGTACACCTGGTGGCCGCGCTCGTTGTACTCGAAGGTGAAGGCGCGGCTGTCCCGCCGCCACTCGGGCCGCGACAGGTTGAACTGCTGCGCAAATAAGTTCATGGCCAGCGGGATCTGCTTTTTCTCCGCCACCAAAAACAGGCTGGGCTGCTGCTGGGGCAGCACGTCGCCGGGCTTGGGGTAGGGCCGCGATTCGAGCTTGGGCTGGAGCTGGTCGGGCGGCGAGGAGCGCAGCAGGTACAGCGTGTGCGGCGCGTTGCGCCGAATGCGGATGCCCACCAGCTTTTTCGAATCGGGCGACCACTGCAAGTTGTTGGCGTAGTAGTCGTTGGCCGCGCCGTCGAAGCTCAGCGGCGTTTCCTCCTTGCCCTTGGCGGGCCGCACGTACACGTTGTAGTTCTTGGTAAAGGCCACCCAGGCGCTGTCGGGCGAATACACCAGGCGGCCGCTTTCGTCCTGGTCGTCGCGCTGATTCCAGTACCGGCCTTCAGCCTGCTTGCGCACCTGGCGCAGGGCGGTGGTGGCGGGGGCGTACTCCCACTCGGCCCCGCCGGCGGTAAACGTCAGCAGCAACCCCGCCGCGCCGGTATCGAATTTGGGATTGCCCAGCGGCAGCTGGTACGCCGCGACGGGTTGCTTGAGCGCGGCGCTGAGCTTGGCGGCCAGCGGGGCGGGGTCAAAAGCGGGGCGGGGCGGCTGCGTGCCGTCGGTCTGCCAGTATTCCTGGCCCTTGGGCGTGTAGATGGCGTAGTACGCCGCCTGGCCATCGGCCTGCCAGCTCACCTGGTTCGGAATGCGGTAGGCAGTGTGGTAGAGCTGCTTATGCAGGGCAGCGCTGCGCTGGTAGTCGGCCAGCTGCCCGCCCTGGCCGTAGCCGGGAATGGCCAGCGCGGCCACGGGTAGCGCCGCGAGGCAGGTGGGGCGGAATAGCGCGGAAAAAGGCATGTCGGGGAAAGGCAGAGGTATTTTTTACTGTTGCTGATTCTACTTCACCGCCCACTCGTGAATGCCCGCGGCATTGTCCACCGGTAATTGCACTTCGAGTTTCAGGGCCGTCGTTCGTACCGGCTCGAAGGTCACGGTGTTGTAAGCGTCCTTCGTGATGGTATAGGGCGTCGTGTTTTTGACGGGCAGCCACTGGCCATCTTGCTGATAATACACCTTGTAGCTGGCCGGGATGCGGCAGCCGCCCCAGGGGCCATCATCAAACCAGTACACCCGCGATTCCGAGACGGTGGCAGGCTCGGCGAAGTCGTACTGCACAAACTCGGTGGTATTTTTCTTAGGCCACCAGTGCAGGTAGGGGTAGCTGGCGTCCTGCGAGTTGGCGGGGTCGTACTGGTCGGCGAGCGCCTTGAGGGTGCGGGTACTTTTCAAGGACGAGCTGGCCGTGCTGCGCGAGGCTACCGTGGGGGCGGGCTGGGGCCGGGCCGCCGTCGCCTCGTAGGGCACCCACACGGTCATGTCGCTGGGGCCGCGGTTGGCCCAGGCGTAGTACGGGATGGCCTGCACGGCCTGCGGCGTGGTCAGCAATTGGGTGGAACCGAGCTGACGGCGGGTGCCTACGCCGCTGGCTTTCAGCACGTCGAGGCCGTTGAGCAGGCCGTCCTGGTACACTACTTCCACGGGGGCATTTTGGTCAACGGTGATGTTCTGCACCAAGCCGTTGGCGTTGTCGGGGCCTTCGAGGCAGTACACCAGGGGGCCGCGCTGCCAGGCAAATTTGCCCCGGTCGTCCCGCACCTCGGCCCGGGCCACCACTTGCTCCGCGGCCATCGGCAGAGTCAGCGTCACGTGGTCGCCCCGTTGCCAGCGGCGGTTCAGCACGGCGTAGCCGTGGTCGAGGGTGTAGGCGACCGGCCGGCCGTTGAGGCGCAGCGCGATGGGCTGCGGCGTGGCGTCTACGAAGCGATACAGGCCGCCGGGCGTGGGCTGCTGCTGGGCCCAGCCCGGAATGCGGACGCGCAGCGTAAACGCCTGCCGCTTGGCGGGGTTCACGGCCAGGTCGACCTGGCCATCCCAGGGGTAATTGGTTTGCTGCTCGATGCTGACCTTGCCCGCGGGCAGCTGCACCTCGCTGGTGCTGGTCATGAATAAATTGACGTACAAATTATTGGCGTTCTGCGCATACACGTAGCCCGGTACCGAGGCCATGAAGCGCGTCACGTTGGAAATGCAGCAGGCGCAGGCAAACCACGCGCCGCGCTGGTGCTGCCCCATCGACGCCAGCGGATTAGGATAAAAGAAATGGTCGCCGCTGAGCGAAACGCCCGCCAGCAGGCCGTTGTAGAGCGTGCGCTCCAGCACGTCCACGTACTTGGCGTCGCCGTGCAGCAGGAACATGCGCTGGTTCCAGTACACGTTGGCGATGGCGGCGCAGGTTTCGGCGTAGGCGCTCATGTTGGGTAGCTCGAAGGGCTGGCCGAAGGCCTCGCCGTTGCCGGTGGCCCCGATACCGCCCGTGATGTAGAGCTTCTTACTCACCACGTCGTTCCAGATGGCGTCGATGGCGGCCAGGTAGCGCTGGTCGCCGGTGAGGGCGGCCACGTCGGCCATGGCCGAGTACATGTAGGTAGCCCGCACGGCGTGGCCCACGGCCTCGTCCTGGTCGACTACCCGCTTGTGGGCCTGGTTGTAGACGTCGCCCTTGGGGCCGCGCACGTCCAGGAAAAATTTGGCCAGCTCCAAGTACTGCGGCCGGCCCGTGACGCGGTACAGCTTGGCCAAGCCGATTTCGACCACCTGGTGGCCGGGATAGGCCGTCACCTTGCCCGGGCCAAAATCGCGCACCAGCAGGTCGGCGTTTTTGGTGGCAATAGTGAGCAAGGTTTTCTTGCCCGTAGCCTGGTAGTGCGCCACAGCTGCCTCGTAGAGGTGGCCCGCGTTGTAGAGCTCGTGGCTGAGGTCTTCTTCCTTTTCCCAGCGCTTGCTGCCGATCCACTCGTGGGGCTTGGCGGCCCGTACCGTGCGGAAGGTATAGAGGTAGCCATCGGGCTCCTGGGCCTTGCCGATGAGTGCGATCAGCGAATCGACGTAGGCGGCCAGCTTGGGCTGCGGCTTGACTTGCAGGGCGTACGACGCGCCCTCAATCACTTTGTAGATGTCGGAATCGTCGAAGGGAAACTGGGTGAGCTTGTCGCCGGGCAGCTCGCCCGCCGCCCGCCGGAAATTGTCGAGGTGCCCATCCTGGCGGCACTGTTGCAGGGTGTGCGGGATGGTTACGTCGGCGTTGGTCGCCATCCGGGGTGCCCAGAACTTATCGTGGACGTGGACCTGCGTAAAGGCCACCGGCTGAATGGGATAATCGCGTGGCTGGGTTAGCTGGGCGGGTTGCCCCAGCGCCGCGCCGGCCCAGCCGAGCAGGCTCGCCAGGCTCAGGAGCCGCCTGCGCCCCGGCAGCGAGGAACCGGCGAAGTGGTATATCGTGGAAAGAAGCATAGAAATGACGAGGAAAAAAGCGTTGGTCGCGTTCGGTACTACCCGCAGCGGTCTTCGGGCAATCGGGTGGAGGCAGGGTAGCAGGACAAACCCGGTGAGGCAGATCAGCGAGGATGGTAAAGTGCCCCAGCCGCCGCCAAAAATGGGTAGCTTACACGTAGCCACGCAAAGCTACCGGCTGCTACCCGCTGCCAGGCAGGATATTTTCGGCGGGGCGGGGAGGTATTTTCGGCAGGGGGGCCAGTTTTGGGACAAACTGCCCGGCCGGAGGCTGGCAGCAACGTGCTTGCGCATTCACGCACGAGCTGCCCTGGCTGGCGCCGCGGTACTGGTAGCTGCCTTGGCTATCGCCGTCAGTAGGGTATCGATACCACTGGTGGCCGGGGCTGGCCAGCACCTGCGCCTTGCAAATGGGCGACCCGTCCTTGCAACCGAAAGCTGCTCACTACTACTCGTGAGCAGAGCTAATTAGTAGCTTTAAGGCGTTCTATGAAGACAATGCGACTATTTCTGCTGCTCGGCAGCCTGTGCGGTAGCTTGGGGCAGCTCCAGGCCCAAACGCCCTCGCCGCGGGCCGTGCACAATCTCGAAACGTTTGCCCGGCTCTACGGCTACGTGCGCTATTTCCACCCCAGCGACGAGGCGGCGGCTACCGATTGGAACAGCCTGGCCGAGCTGGGCAGCGAGCGGGTAGCTGCCGCCCGTACCGATGCCGAGCTGCAGGCCACGCTGCTGGCGCTGTTTCAGCCCCTGGCTCCCACGCTGCGGCTGGTGCCCGCCGGCAAAACCTACGTAGTTGACAAAGCAAGCCTTACGCCCCCCAGCTTGGCAGGCTACCAAGTAATAAGCTGGCAGCACCAGGGCTACGGCCAGAGCGGGGCGACCGGCCCCTACCGCAGCCAGCGCACGCACCGCCCGGTTCCGGCCCCCACCAGTCCGGCGGGCGGCCCGCGGTTCGGGTCCCTCACCAAGGGGCTGGATATTAAACCTTACCGGGGCTGTGCGTTTCGCTACGTGGCGACCGTGCGCAACGCACAGCCCAGCCAGGCCCCCGGGGCACTCTGGGCGCGGGTAGATCTGGAAAAGCAGGGCACGGGCTTTTTCGACAATATGAGCGACCGGCCCATCCGACGCGGCGAGTGGACGGAGTACGCAATCAGCGGGCGTATCGACCAGCAGGCCCGGGATTTTTTCTTCGGTACGATGCTACTCGGCGACGGCGAGCTGCAAGTAGACAAGCTGCGGGTAGAAGTGCAGGAAAACGGTAGCTGGAAAACGCTGTTTGCTACCGGCTTTGAAGATGATTCGACCGGCCGCTACCCGCGCAGTATTGCTACCCGGCCCGGGGGCGCGGCCACCGCCAATGGCTTTTCGTACCTGGTGCGGGAGGGGAAGGCCGCCGAGGGCGCTAAATACGTAGTAATCGAAAGCCGGCAAGCAGCTGCCGCCCCGGCCCCCCGCCCGCCCGACAACCGGGGGCTGTACGCCCGGCAGGCGGCCGTTGGCGAGGCGGTACAGGAAGATATCGGCAGCAACCTGCGCTGCATAATACCCCTGGCGCTGTACGGCACCCCCACGGCTACTTATCCCGCCGCCGATACCAGTGCCGGGCGGCAGCTACGGCAGGCGCTGGCGCAGGTGGCCCGCACCGAGCAAACCGGAGCCAACCGGGCCGTGCGGCTAGCCGACGTGGTTATTACCTGGAACGTCTTCCAGCATTTCTACCCTTATTTCACCGTAGCTCAGGCCGATTGGCCGGCCGCCCTGCCCGAATTCCTGCGAGCGGCGTACCCTGAGCAGTCGGCCCCCGACTTTGCCCAGGTGCTGCGTCGCCTCGTGGCCCGCTTGCACGACGGGCACGGCTACGTCAGCTACGCCGACCCTGGCCCGCGCCTGCAGCAGCTACCGTTGCAGTGGGATTGGGTGCAGCAAAAACTAGTGATAACCAAAGTCCTGGGTGACTCGGTACCGGTACGGCGGGGCGACATCATAACGGCTATCGCGGGCCAGTCGCCCGAGGCCTACTGCCGGCGGGCCGAGCCGTTTATTTCGGCGGCTACGCCGGGCTACCTGCGCTTTTTGTCCAATTTTGAAGCAACGGTAGGCCCCGCCAACGCGGGCCTGCCCGTGCAGGTGCAGGATGCCACCGGCGCTACCCGCTCGGTGGTGCTGCACCATAGCTTGAGCCTCAATCCCTATTACGACGAGGGGGCGGAGCAGGAGCCTTACCGCCAATTGGCCCCCGGCGTATTTTACCTCAATCTCGACCAGTTGCTGATGAAGGAAATCACGCCGCACCTCGCCGAGCTGGCCCAGGCCCGAGCCATCATCTGCGACTTGCGCGGCTACCCACGCGGCAACCACGAGCTACTCAGCTACTTGCTGACCCGCCCCGACACCGCTACCCACTGGATGCGGGTGCCGCGCTACATTTATCCCGATCAGAAGCAGATCGCGGGATATCAGTACATGGGATGGGAAATGAAGCCGAAAACCCCTCACCTGGCGGCCCGCGTCGTTTTCATCACCGACGGACGCGCCGTGAGCTACGCCGAAAGCGTAATGGGATTGGTAAAAGGTTATCAGTTAGCCACTATTGTAGGGCAGCCCACGGCCGGTACCAATGGTAATATCAATCCGTTTGTGCTACCTGGCCGCTATACCGTGCGCTGGACCGGCATGGAAGTGCGTCGCCTCAGTGGGCAGCCCCACCACGGCGTGGGAATACTGCCCGACGTGTACGTGGAGAAAACCCTCGCGGGCGTGCGCGCCGGTCGCGACGAGTTTTTGGAAAAAGCCCTGGAAGTAGCCACCGCGCCCCGCTAAGCCACCGGCGCGCTGGTAGCTGCCCGCGACAAGTACAAGGCTAGTTGACTTTTCCCGCTTAACTTTTTATTCGTCATTTGGGCAATACGGCTTATAAATCAATAGTTTAAATTAGTACAAAGGCTGATTAGTATGGAGTGCTTTTTTGTACTGTATGCTAGTACTTAGGCGAGTCAGTGGCTTGCCTAAGTACTAGCAGTAGTCCGGGCGATGGGCGGCCAGCGCTACTTTCCGAAGCTTTGCAGGCGATAGCTGAAGCTCAGCAGCCAGTAGCGGGTGAGCACGCGGCTGCGCACATCTTCCACGTACGTGTCGGTGGCGCTACGCTGGACGCTCCGGTTTTGGTTGAGCAGGTCGAAGGCATAGAGCTTGAGCTCGCCCTGCTTGCTGGCAAACAGCTGGTAGGACAGGCCCGCGTTCCAAAGCATCTGGCGCTGGTTGTAGCCCGCGGCCAGGCCGGTCGTTGAGGTGAAGTAGCCATCGGAGCTAAGCACCCAGCGACCGGGCAGGCGCCAGTACACCTCGCCGCTGATAGTCTGGGTGAAGTACGCCGCATTGGCGGCGGGCGACAGCGAGTAGTCGGCCTGCTGGTAGGTGAAATTGGCGTTCAGGCTCAACTCCAGGCGCTCGTTGTAGGCCGAGTTGGCGCTGAGCGTTTGGCCCAGCAGCCAGGTGCGGGCGACGTTGGGCTGGCCGTTGATGAAGCTGTGGCTGCGGCTCAGATTGGCACTGGTATTGGCGTTCAGGTTGAGCTGGTGGTGCGGCAGCCGCTGCCCCAGGGCGAGGTAGCCGTGCAGCATAAAGTAGCCATCGGCGTTAACGGGCTGAGTGGTACGCACCCCCGCCGCGTCGAACGTGGTGGCCGACACCACGCGGTGTTGCACCGCCTGCCCGGCCAGCAGCCCCGAAATGCTGCGGCCGCGCGCCAGGTCCGACTGCCCATAGCTCGCCGTGAAGCTGTGGCCGTACTCGGGCCGCAAATCGGGGTTGCCGAGCCGAATGCTGAGCGGGTTGCTATTGTCGGGCACCGGCTGAAGCTGGCTGGCCGTCGGGGCCGTGAGCGTGGTGCGGTAGCCAAGGCGCAGCGAGCGGCTGCGGGCCCCGCTGTACGTAAAGTTGGCCTGCGGCAGCAAGGTTGGGTAGGAGCGGCGCAAGCTCCGGTCGGCAGTCTGGTTGGTGAGGCTGAGCGTGGCTTGCTGGGCGTCGAGGCCCAGGTTGTAGGTGTAGCGCAGGCGGCGCGTTTGCCAGATGAGGCCGGCGCGCTGGGCGGCGTAGCGGCTCGCGAAGTCGTTGCTAAGCAGTGCATTGTACTGGTCGTACGCGTCGGTAGCGGGGTTGTAGTCGGCGGTGAGGCGGCGCGCCTGGCTGGGCACGGTGGTGTAGCTGTAGTGCGCCTCCAGCTGGTGCCGCAGCGTAAACGGCTCGGTGTACGAAACGGTAGCCGCCGCCTGCTGGCGCGGAGTGCGCTGGTCGAGCTGCTGGTCGAGCACCTGCGCCTGGCTGGCTCCCGCGGTCAAAAAAGTATTGCGCGACTGGTTGAGTGCCAACCCATTCTGCTGGTCCAGCCCCAGGCTGGCATTGACCGAAAACGTGCGCCCCACCCGCTTGAACTTGCGCATGAGCAGCGCGTTGCCGCCGCCCGTGAGGTTGCGGGCCTGGGCATCGTAGCGGCTGCTGCTTTGGTTGAGCAGGCTGCCGGCCTGGCGGGTCTGCTGGTCGGTGGTACGCAACTGGTCGGTGGTTTGCCAGCTCAGGTTGGGGGTGAGGCGCAGGCTGGTGAGCGAATCGAGGCGGTAGTCGAGGCGCAGGTTGGCGCGCTGGCTGGTGAGGCGGGCGCGGCTGGCGGCGCGGCGGTCGGTAAGGGGCAGCGCGTCGCCGGTCGCGCCGGTCAGGTTTTGGCGCTGGGCCTGCTGGTCGTTGAGGGTAGTGGCGCGGGCGGCGAGGTAGCTGCCGGCCACCCCAAGGCGGGCACCCCAGTCAGCGCGGTAGTTCAGCCCGCCCGAGGCCGACTCCGTGACGCCCACCTGGGCCCCGCTACCCGAGATGCTGCCCACGTTGCGCGCTCCGCCGGGCGCCCCGAGCACGAAGCCCCCGCTCTCGCCCCCCAGGCTGCCGACACCGCCCCCATCCGTGGTGCCCGGGCTCGGGCTACCATCGTCCGAAAAGCCCTGGTGATTCACGTTGTCGGCCTGGGCCAGGACCGAGAGCTGACGCCCGGTAGTGAAGCGGTTGATACCCAACTTAGTTTGGTAGCGGCCGTCCGTGCCCAGGCCCGCCTGCTCGGTACCGAAGTAGCCTTTGCGCTTGTCGCGGCGCGTCACGAGGTTGAGGGTGCGCTGGCGCTCGCCACTGTCGATGCCCGAAAAAGTGGCCTGGTCATTCTGCTGGTCGTACAGCTGCACCCGGTCAATGATGTCGGCCGGTAGATTGCGGGTTGCCATTTTGGGGTCATCGCCAAAAAACGGCTTGCCATCGACCAGCACCTTGCTCACCTTCTGGCCCTGCGCGCGAATAGTGCCGTCGCGCTCCACCTCCAGCCCTGGCAGTTTTTTCAGTAGTTGCTCCACGGCCGCGTTGGGCTGGGTTTTGAAAGCCTTGGCGCTGAACGCCACCGTGTCGCCGCTGACGCTCACCGGGGCCTGGTGAGTCACTACTACCTCGCCCAGCTGCTGCGCCTCGGCCCGCGGGCGCAGGGGCGGCAGCTCCACCGTCGGGTGGGCGGCCGTTACCACTACCGGCTGCTGCACGATCTTGTATCCCAAGGCGTTTACCAGCACCACGTACTGCCCCGGGCGCACGCCCCGCAGCGCGTAGCGTCCGTTGCCATCCGTGAGCGAAAACGTAACGTAGCTCGAATCGCGGGCTTGCAGCAAGGTCACGGAGGCCTCGCGCAGGGGCTGCCCGGCCACCGAGTCGAGCACCTGGCCCTGCACCACCCCGAGGCCGGCGCGGGGTGGCGACTGCGCGTAGCTGGCCCGGCCCGCCCCCGCGAGCAAGAGCAGGAAGAAGATACCGACTAGCCGCATCACCTAGGGCTTCGGCTGGTTTGCCAGCTGCTCCAGCACGCGCTGGTGCTGGTCGGCATTGGCCTTGGCGCGCACTTCTTTCAGCTCGGCTTCGGTCACGGGCTGGGCCTGGGGGCTGGGGCGCATGTCGGCTTCGGCCACGGGCTCGGCGGCGAGCTTGGTGGCGGTGTATTCTTCCTGCTCGCTGCTCAGGGCCAGCACTACTCCCTGGGTGGGCGTGAGCTCCCGCACCGGTGAATAGGCAAAGGGCAGCTCGGTCGTGACCCACAGCGTGTAGGTTTCTTTCTTGAAAGGTACCGTCACCTTATGGCAGAGGTAGCCGGCTATCTTCTTGGTCTGGGGCAAATCCTGCCAGCCCGCTGGCGGCGCGGGTATGGGCTGGGCCGGCGTCACGTAGGCGGTGTTGGTACTAGTGATGGTGGTGACGCTGGTAACGGTGCGGGCGTTGAGGTTCAAGTACTTCGTTTCGAGAAAGGGCAGCAGCGCGCCCTTGGGCAGCGGGGTGGAGGCCCCGGCCTGGCCCGCTTTCGCGGTGCCGAACATGACCATGCCACCCAGGGCCTTGAGGTCGCGTTCTTCCTTGGCGTAGCTGCCGTTGAACAGGAGATTTTTGTCGCTGCTCACCGAGTGGGGCAGCTGCAACGTGTTGTCCAGGTCTTCCGGCCGCAGGGGTTGGCCGTTCACCGTAATCGACGTGACTTTGACCTTGTCGCGGTCTACGCGGCGCATGCCCTCGTAGTGCAGCCGGCCGGCAGCGGGCGGGGTGGCTTGAGCAGCGGCACGGAAGCCTAGCAGGCTGATAGCCAAGGCCCCGGCAAGGGCCAGGGAATAGGTTTTTTTCATGGTAAGGGGGCGTAAAAAGGAACGTCGCAAAGGAAGAAGTGGCCTGTGTAAAGCACAGTTATTCTTTGTTAATGAATGTTAATGGCCCTGCTTGCGCCCCGGCGCGCCCGTATTTTCGGGCAGCCTTACGCCTCGTATGCACCACCGTCTCCGCCTCATTTTTGGGTTGCTCGCCCTGTGCCTGCTCGGCAGCTATGGCTTCCAGGCCTACTGGCTCTACGGCAGCTACCAGCTGGCCACGGCCCAGTTTGCGCGCACGGCCCAGGAGGCCCTCGAAGCCGTGGTGCAGCAGCAGCAGCTGGCCCGTACCAAGCAGGTTTTCCGCTTCGTGATCGACGACCGCCAGGGGCCGGCCCTCCGCACGCGGGCCAGCCGCGCCGGGGGCGTCGATAGCTTCTTGCGGCTGCGCCGGGTGCCGAAAGACAGCCTGCCGCCCGGCCACCCCGCCACGCTGAGGCAGTTGCTGCGCCCCGGAAACCGCGCCGCACCCGCCGCCCCTGGCTCGTCGGGGGCGGGGCAGCGCAACGACCTCCACCCAAGCAGCCCGGAGGGCCGGGGCCAGCCGCAGCCTGATAGTCTGGGCGCCCGGCTGCCCCGCGCCGTCATGGTTATTCGCCCCTTACCCCACCAGCCGGGCAAACAGCTGCGCCTCGAGCTGGCCGGCCCGAAGCTCGTGCAATCGGTATTCGTGCAAAGCGACCGGCGGCACCCCGTGCGGCCCGATTCGCTGGCCAATAAGTTATCGCGCCTGGTGGTCAGTAACTGGAAAAGCAGCCGGGACGCCAACATTCCGCAGCTAGCCCGCGCCTACCGCAGCGAGCTGCAACAGCGCGGACTGACCACTGATTTCAAGCTGGATACGGCCAGCAATACCAACCCGGCCTATCCCGTGAGCCTACCCGCTGCCCAACGCCCGGCGGCTACTCGCCGGCGGCCCGACAGCGCGGCCTATCCCGTGCGCACGTCGCCCGTGCCGCTCAACCCGGTGCGGGGGCTGACCGTGGCGGCGGCGTTTAAGTCTCCCCGGGCCTACGTGCTGCGCCGCCTCACGGGCAGCCTGGCCGGCTCGGTGGCGCTACTGGGCCTCACCACCGGCTGTTTTGCGCTGATGCTGAGCACCATTCTGCGGCAGAAAAAACTGGCCGAAGTCAAGAACGACTTCATCAACAACATGACCCACGAGCTGAAGACGCCGCTCGCCACGGTGTCGGCCGCCCTGGAAGCCTTGCAGGACTTCGGGGCGCTCGCCGACCCGCGCAAGACCGATACCTACCTCAGCATGGCCCGGCAGGAAACGCGCCGGCTTTCCGACCTGGTCGAGCAGGTGCTCCGCATTGCGGTGGAAGCGCGCCCCGGCCACGCGCTGGCCCTGCACGCCGAGCCCGTGCGCCCCGCCGAGCTGGTGGCCGAGCTGGTCAGCCGCCACGAGCTGCCCGCCCCGAAGCCGGTACAGTTCGACGTGCGCATCGACCCGGCCGCTACCCTGCTGCTCGACCGCCTGCACCTGGCCGGCGCGTTGCACAACTTGTTCGACAATGCCATTAAGTACTCCACCGAGCGCGTGGCCATTCGCATCACGGGCCAGCCGGTAGCCGACGGCTGGCAGCTCGCCGTCGCTGATGATGGCCCCGGCATTGCGCCCGGCTACCAAGACGCCGTTTTCGAGCAATTCTTCCGCGTGCCGACCGGCAACTTGCATCCGGTCAAGGGCTTTGGCCTGGGATTGTACTACGTGCGCCAGGTAGTGGAAAGCCACGGCGGCCGGGTGAGCGTGCGTAGCACGCTGGGGCAGGGCAGCGAGTTCGTCGTGTGGCTACCCAAATCGGTTATCGTGGCTTAATTCTATTTTTCTTGTAACGACCAGCGCACGCGGTGCTTTCTCCTCCTTCAAAAATGCCCACGCTACTCCTCGTCGAAGATGAGCTTTCCCTGGCCCGAATCGTGCAGGACAGCCTCGAAACCCGGGGCTTTACCGTGCACCACGCGGCCGACGGGGCGCAGGGCTGGCAGCTGTTTCAGGCCCTGGCCCCCGATGTGGTGGTGGCCGACGTGATGATGCCCGTACGCGATGGCTTTGCCCTCGCCACCCAGATTCGACAAGTAAACGCGGTAGTGCCCATTCTCTTTCTCACCGCCCGCTCGCAGCCGGCCGACGTGGTGCGGGGCTTCGAGCTGGGGGGCAACGACTACCTCAAAAAGCCCTTTAGCATGGATGAGCTGGTGGTGCGCGTGCGGGCGCTCCTGGGCCGCCCGCCCGTGGCGGCCCCGCCGCCCGTGGTAGGGCCGCTGGCCATCGGCCGCTACCGCTTCGACCACATTCAGCAGCGCCTGCGCCTGGCCGATGGCAGCCAGCCCGAAGCTACGCTCACCCACCGCGAAGCCGAATTACTCAAGTGCCTGCTCGACCAGCGCAACCAGGTATTGACCCGCACCGACGTACTGCGCCTGCTGTGGGGCGATGACAGCTTTTTCAACGGCCGCAGTCTCGACGTATTTATTACGCGCCTGCGCCGCTACCTGCGCCACGACCCCCAGGTGCAAATTGTGAACGTGCGCGGCGTGGGCTATAAGCTATTGGCGTAGTAGCTAGTAGCCTTACGCCGCCAACCAGTCAGCAGTAGAAGGAATTTTCGGGCGGATAACAACCGCGGCCCCCTGCCCAAGCCGCTTCGTTATCAGCCGGCTTTTAAGTAATGGCCACTCGCCTGCCCGTTGCCGCCCACGTGCCTAGCGAGCCGGTTTAGCATAGTTCGTAGTCGGTGTATAGTCTACCGCTGCTCAGGCGTGAGCGCCTCACCCCCCGGCCCCTCTCCGAAAAGGAGAGGGGGAGCCAGTCGTTAAAAGGGTGTGAGGGTAGGAGGGTAAGAGTTGAGAATGGGTACCTTATACCC